>CAWGBP010000032.1:0-142021 GCA_963820835.1 Pirellulales bacterium
GCTGGTTTTCGCCGCACCGCTTGCGCAATACGTTCCGCTGGCGATTCTGGCGGCAATTCTGCTGGTGGTTTCGTACTACATGGGCGAATGGAAGGAAATTCCAAAGCTGCTTAAGCTGACTTGGGCTGATATTAGCGTATGGGCCATTACGTTTGGGCTGACCGTGTTTGCCGATCTCACTGTGGCCGTCGAGGTAGGAATTGTGCTGGCTGCGCTCTTGTACATTCGCAAAGTAACCAACACCACTACCGTTAGTCACGTGACGAAGGAATATATCGAAGAGGGATGGCTGCACATTCTACAAGACAAGCCCATTCCCGATTACGTGGCAGTGTTCCGCATTCACGGCCCCTTCTTGTTCGGCGCCAACGAGAAGATTTTGCAAATTGCCGATTGCATGGATGAGTTGCCCCCCATCGTCATTTTGTCGCTGCGCAACATGACGGCGATCGACGCCACCGGCTTGCAGGCGCGTACGAAGATTTGGCCGAAAAACTTCGCACTTGCGGCCACAACCTTATTTTATGTGGCGTACCGCCGCAGCCGCGCAACTCATGCAACAGGCTGAATTCGAGCGGCACGTAGGCGCAAACGTCTGCCGAATTTCCACGCCGCCATCGAGCGGGCCATTGTTATTTTTTTCAGCACGCTTTCGGTGCGAGCTTCGGCGTAGCACGCTTCGTCGAACACTGAAGCCGGCGCGATGCGGGACGGTTGATTGCCGCGCAGGCGGTTTTTCCACCGGCAGTGGTTGGCTTGGCTTGGAGCCGGAAAACAGCCCGCCGACGCCAATGCGCCCGCCGCCCATGAATACCAAGGCCAGGGCCCCAAACAGATAAAGTGCTTGCAACTCTAAAGCATACCCGCCGCTGTTGGCGTCGATCTTAGAGAGCAAATCCTGATGCTTGATCACGATGGCCACGATCATGTCGATGGCAATGATCAACCCTCCGAGGCGCGTGAATAGGCCGGCGATAACGAGAATGGGCGCGGCGACTTCTCCCACATAGACGCCGTAGGCAACCCAAGTGGGAATTCCCCTGGCGGTTAGGTCGGGCATCATCCAAGCCACGCCGTTTTGCACTTTGGAGATGCCATGAAACAGCATCAATCCGCCGATCGTAAGCCGCAAAATGAGTTTGCCGATATCGTTCCCCCAGCAGCTCTTGGCCGTATCCATCTACATCACCGCCTTTCTGGAGATGTTCGCATTAAATCGCCGCCCCGCGCGAATATGGGTTGCTCGTCGATTCGCGCGGGAACCTCTTGCCCTTTTAGCATGCTCACGCTGCGCACGAGAGCATGCCACCCTAACACACCAAACATGCTTGCGCTGCCGTGATTGTCTTCACGTACAAGCGCCAAAATGGCAAGTTTGAATCACGCCACTGCCCATTTGACAGCACAATGCTAACCATTGCCACATCAACTTTTCATGAAACCGACGGCAAAAACAGAGCGCGGTGCGCTAAAATTGGCCTTTCCCCGCGGTGAATTCCGTGTACTATAAAGAGTTAAGTGGTCCCTCCCCTCGACCAAGCCGCGGCGGAGATAGTGGCGGTTTGGGGTTTCGCGAAGGCGGCTCTTGTCTGGCCGATCGCGGTTTCGGCGACCCTTAGGGCTAAAGCGGCCCAGCGGCGTTTCGCCGATCCACGATAATTGTCGAGCGTTTTTGTTGGCCCCGGTTTTGCACTCCGAGGTTCACCGAATCGTAAGCGCTCGATTTGCCCCGTGTACTAGAATGTTCGTTTGAGGTTGTCACTATGGAATTGCAGAATCTGCGGAACATCGGCATTTCGGCTCACATCGACTCGGGCAAAACCACGCTGAGCGAGCGCATTTTGTTCTACGCCGGACGCATTCACCGCATTCAAGAGGTGAAAGGCGAAGGGGGCGCAACCATGGATTACATGGATCTCGAGCGCGAGCGCGGAATCACCATCACCAGCGCCGCCACCACAGTTCATTGGGACGATGCGGCAGGGGCCGATCACCAAATCAATCTCATCGATACGCCAGGGCACGTCGATTTCACCGTCGAGGTGGAACGCAGCCTGCGCGTATTGGATGGCGCCATCCTCGTGCTCTGCGCCGTGGGTGGCGTCCAAAGTCAATCGATGACCGTCGACCGCCAAATGAAGCGCTATCATGTGCCGCGGTTGGCGTTCATCAACAAGATGGACCGCACGGGCTCCAATCCGCATCGCGTGGTGCAGCAAGTGAAAGAAAAGCTGGAATGCGATGCAATTCTGATGCAGCTTCCCATTGGCAAGGAAGATGAATTCGCTGGAGTGATCGATCTGATCACCATGCAGGCCGTCTATTTCGACGGCAACAATGGCGAAAAGGTGCGCCGCGAAGCCATTCCTGCCGAGCTGCTCGAAGAGGCCAAGAAGTATCGCCATGCCATGCTGGAAAGCTTGTCGATGTATAGCGACGAGCTCATGGAATTGCTTTTGGGCGAAGCCGATGTGCCCGAGGACTTAATTCATGCCGTGGTGAAAGACGCCGTGCAAAATCAGGATGCCACGCCGGTGTTCATAGGCTCGGCCTATAAAAACAAAGGCGTGCAGCCATTGTTGGATGCCATTGTGCGCTATTTGCCTTCGCCGCTGCAAAAGAAAGTGGTCGCCAAAAACTGGGAAAAGCCCGACGAAAAGTTCCCGCTCGAAGTGGATCCGGGGAAGCCGTTCGTGGGCATGGCGTTCAAATTGGTCGACGATCCGTACGGCCAGCTAACCTTCCTGCGCATTTACCAAGGCACGGTGAAAAAGGGAGACCAAATGGTCAACCAGCGCACCAGCCAGCGGCAGCGCTTCAGCCGCATTGTGCGCATGCATGCCGACAAGCGCGAGGAAATGGATAGCGCCAGCGCCGGCGATATTGTGGCCATCATTGGGCTCGATGCGGCCAGCGGCGATACGTATGCCGCCGACCATAAATTCTGCACGCTGGAAAGCATGTTCATCGCCGAGCCGGTAATCAAGATGGCGATCAACGTTACCAGCCGCGATTCGGGCGACAAGCTTGCCAAAGCGCTACAGCGCTTCAGCCGCGAAGATCCGACCTTCCGCGTCACTAGCGACGAAGAAACCGGTGATACGCTCATCGCGGGTATGGGTGAGCTGCACTTAGAAATTTACGTCGAGCGCATCCGCCGCGAATACAAAGTCGAAGTGGAAGTGGGCGCGCCGAAAGTCAGCTATCGCGAAGCGCCGATGCAGGCCGCCGAGTTCAACTACAAGCACAAAAAGCAAACCGGCGGATCGGGCCAATATGCCCACATTGTCGGCAAGTTTGAGCCCTTGCCGGAAGACGCCCCGGAAGTATTCGAATTCGAAAATGAAGTTATTCAGGGACGCATTCCCAAGGAATACATTCCGTCGGTGGAGAAGGGCTTCCGGGCCGTGTTGAATAAAGGCCCGATTGCCGGTTTCCCGATTGTGGGAATCAAAGCCATTCTGACCGACGGCTCGTATCACGAAGTCGATAGCTCCGATATGGCTTTTCAAATTTGCGCCAGAATTGTTTCCGCGAAACATTCTTGAAAACCAAACCGGTGTTGTTGGAGCCGGTGATGAAGGTCGAAATTGAAGTGCCCACCACGTTCCAAGGCCCGGTGGTTGGCAATCTGACCAGCCGCCGCGGCATGATCATGTCGTCGGAAGTGCATGGCAACACCGCCGTGATCGAAGGGGAAGTGCCGCTGGCCGAAACCTTCGGTTACTCGACCGACTTGCGCAGCATGACGCAAGGGCAAGGCACCTTCAGCATGGAATTCGCCAAATACCGCCGCGTGCCCTCGAGCATCCAGCAAGAGATTATCGAAGATAAGAAGAAGCAATTGGTGGGAGCGAAGTAAGTCAAATACCCTCTCCCTCGGGAGAGGCAGGGTGAGGGTGCCGGTCGTTGCACACTCGCTCGGCCCGCCCGCCAGTTGCAGCAGCCAGTCCAACTCCGGTTTTAGGCCGGGGTTTTTTTATGCGCGCTTAGCAGGCTTGCGTTTGCCATTTCGCCGCGCGACAATGCTTTGTCGCTGAGCGACTTCTTTGCAACTGCGTTTCGCGGAAAACATTCGGGCGACTTTCTCTCTCTTGTGAGGCCCAGCCATGTCAATGCGCGCAACCATCGTGCCGAAGATTGGCCTTTTGTTCGCGATCGGATTTATTCAACTGGCTTGCGCCGGCGAGTCCTGGGCCGAATCTCCGGGCGATTCTCCGAAACCGGCGGCGCAATCAGATAACGGTTCTACGAATTCATCAGCAGCAGCCGACCAGAATCAGCCGACCTCATGGCCGGAAGGGTCTGTTGTCAAAGGCCGCGTCGTTGATCACGAAGGCAATCCCGTTGCTGGCGCTGAAGTGCTGTTGTTGGGAAAAGAACGAATTGCTGTCGATCCTAAACGAACGCTCAATCCGTTTCGGCCGCTTTGGTACCTTGTGGACGCAAAGCAAGGAAAGCCGTCGTCGACCAAGACAAATCTTAAAGGCGAATTTGAACTGGAACGCAAAGAAGGCACGGCCAATCGAATCGCAGTCATCGCCAACGACCCACTGCTTTGGGAAGTCAAGCGCGCTGATTTTCAACTCGAAGGAGATTTAGAAATCAAGCTCCCGCAATCGGGCGGCATTGCTATCCACTGCGATTTGCCGGGAAAGCCGGCAAAACAATACTTTGGTCTTGAATTGCGCGCTTTTAACGACATCGGCTGGAACATCGACATGCTCCATTACAACGACGTGCAGTATTCCGTAGCAAACCCAGGCGATACCGTCATTGAACATTTGCCGCCTGGCACTTACGCCATTCGTCGCGATGCGCAGACTCCAATGACCGGAATCAATGTACTGACAACGATGTGCGATCAAAGGATAGTCAAAGTCGATCCGAACCAGCGGCCTGCCGTATCGTTCGATCGGAAAGTCGGCCGACCTCTCAAGGGCCAAGTTCACGGATTGGAAAACGTGGAACTTGCGTATGCTTACGTGCAAATTCATTACTTCGGCCCAGACGAGGTTCCTGGACCAAATGGAAAACCGATTCGGGAAGCAACTGGGTTTGACGTCATTCCGATCACCGCACAGGGCGATTTTCACTCCGATTTCCATCCCGCCTGGAAAATATTGGGCGGATCTCAGTGCCGTTCGGGCCGATGGTTTCAGCCAATCCACTCGCCCTCCTGATTTTGTCGGTCATGTGAACTTCGAGGTTCCTGAATCCGGAGAAATGCCCCTCGTCGAAATCACCGCCAAAGCGCCCAGCAAGAAAAGCATCGCACCGCGACCAATAGAGCGTGTTTTGCACGTGCTCGACGAAAAAGGACAGCCAATAGCGAAATTCGAGGTGATGGTGCATAGCCCCAGCGGCGGCGGGCAAGCCTGGACTAAAAGCGCACGAGGTCTCATCCAGTTGATGGATCAGTTGCCGCCGGTATTCGACGTGATCGTGCGCGCCGACGGCTATGCGTCGGTCATCAAGCGCTTCGCTGGCGATGAGCGCGACAAACTAGCCCATGGCGAAGCGACGATCACTATTCCTCCCGGCGAACAGGCCATGCTTCGGTTCCATTTGCCCGAGGGCCTGGCATGGCCCCCAAACGCTTTGCCCGATGTTTATTTTGCAAACTGTGAAGGTGAAGCGCGCTCGGTGCGCAATCCCGACAATCGTAAAAGCTACGAAACTTTGGGAAATAAAAGTGCGCTCGATTACAACATGCTCAACGTTCGTCATCGAGCCTCGGGAGATTTTTCGTTCCAGCTAACATCCGACATGCCCCCCATCTACGTGGCCATTCACGTTCCCGGCTTTTTGCAATCGTTCGAAGCCGGTCCGTTTACGGCGAAAGATGTGAAACAGGGAGTGCTAACGATCGACGTTCCCAAGCCGGCATCGCTCAAAATTAGCTTCGACCCCGGAGCTTCATCGGCCGAAGACAGGCCCTTCAAAACAGCGGGCTTTGTGTTAGGGCTGAAGATCGGCGATAGCAGCAGTTTTATCAGCTTGGCCCGGCAGTCCGACTCTTTGGAATTGCAGCCGCTAACTTTCATCGACCTTCCACCAGGGAAGTATTGGATCAGGTGCGCCACGGTTTCCAATGCGCCGGCTCCGACCGCGCGCCGACATCGAAAAGCCCGATCCCGGCCGTTTTTCTGACGCGCGAGAAATAACGCTTGCGCAGGGGACAGCGAGGCGATTCAATTTCATTATGTGCCGTTCGATCCCAATGCGTTTCGCGGCAATCGGACGGCGGTGGTTTGCGTTGAAGATGGCGAGGGGAAGCCCGCAGCCGGCAAAGAAGTATCCATTGCGTTCTACGATGGCCATTTCGGTTTGCTGCCGGTGTATTCGGGCAAAGTGCCAGATTCCGGAGAAATTGTTTTAGAAGCTGTTTCAAAACCTATTTTCGCTGATGCGTTAGCCGATTGAAGCAAATGAGGGAAGCCGCCAATTCGTGAAAGGCTTGGAAATGTTCCGCGGTACGTTCGTAACACAATTTAAGACGACGGAAGTTCCCGAACCAACTGAGGGTTTGTTCGACGACGTAGCGGGTTCGCCCCAGGCCGCTGCCGTGTTCGCGTTTCGAGTTGCCGTAGGGAGCCAACAGCGGTCGGATGCCCCGCTTCACGACTTGCCGCTGGATTGCCGCGCTGCCGTAGGCCGCGTCTCCTTGAAAGATTTTCGGCTTGCGGCGTGGCCGTCCCCGCCGGCCTGCGACGGCGGGAATTTTGTCCAACATCGCAATCGCACGCTTGCCATCGGGTTCGTTGGCCGGGCCGGTTTCGACCACCAACGGCAATCCCCTGGCGTCATCAATCACATGCCGTTTACAGCCGTTTTTCGAGCGATCCGTGGGATTGGGTCCGGTATGTTCCCCCCAAAAACAGCCCGCACCGAGGCGCTGTCGATGATGGCGCGGGAAAGCCGAATCGCACCCCGTTTTCCCAGGCGACGCAAGAGTTTCCGATGGAGTTGGGGCCAGATGTTCAAGCGGGTCCACTCTCGCAGCCGTCGCCAACACGTCACGCCACTGCCGCAACCCATTTCCAAGGGAAGCATGTTCCAAGTCACACCGCTCCTGAGCACAAAAATAATTCCCGCCAGACAAGCCCGGTCGGAAACCGACGGTCGTCCCCCTTGGGGCGATGGGATGCGTTTGGGCAATAGCGGTTCGATTTCGTTCCATAGCTTATTCGGCACTAATGTAGCCATTTGTTCGCCTCCTTGCGGAACAAGAAGGCGAAATACTAGCAACCCAATTCAGGTTTTGAAATAGCTTCTTAGAAAATATCACTGATGCACCGCTGGCCGGCGCACCGGAGCATGGCCGATATTCGGTGCAATTCGACAACCAGCTCATCGGCAATTTCGGCTTTAAAACAAAGGACCTAGCGGAGCGTCTTGAATTTCATCTGCCCCCGCAAGCCGGCGATTCGGCGCCCGATATTGAGCTGCAAAATCTCTCGACCGGCAAAACGACAAAGCTGAGCGAGCTTCGCGGAAAACTAGTAGTGCTCGATCTGTGGGCCACTTGGTGCGGACCTTGCCAACCGGCGATGGAGCACCTCGATAAGATCGTTGCCAAGCAAGCTGACGCTTGGAAAGACCGAGTTGAGGTCGTGCCGGTGAGCATCGACGATCAAGCCGAGATGGCGAAACAACACTTAATCGACCGCGGTTGGAGCCATCTGCAGACTTATTGGTCGGCGAGCGAAGGCAAAACGGGTTTCGAGTCGCCCGCGGCTCGCGCATTTGTTGTCGAGGGCATTCCCACGGCATTCTTAATTGGCCCCGACGGGCGCATCGTCTGGCGCGGACACCCGCTCTCGTTCGAAGGGGGCCAGAATGCTTTGGACGATCAAATTGAGGAAGCGCTGAAGTCGAAGTGACTCAACGGGCTGCAAGAATCGGCGCTGGTCGCACATTAACCATCCGGGCGCACTCCCCATCAGGAGAGTCGGGCACTCATCACTTGCCCGCTGATTAGCGCGACTCCTATTTTCGATTCTCGCCGAGGTTTCTGGGCGTAAATCGCTGAAATCTAGCAACTTATGCCGTTCTCGATTTGAACGGTCGTCACTCATCGAACCGGTAGCGGCGCGTTGGCACAGTGGTTGCGTCATCAAGCGACCAGACAAGGTGTGCAATCGATAAGGCAGTTCCAATGCTCGACGCGAGCGCAGCCCGGTGGGTGCAAGTTCATCCACTGAAAGATCACTACCTCACCGTAGGAGCGTGTGTCATGAGAATGTTTTTCACAACCTTGGCCGCCGTTGCGGCTCTCAGCTTGGTCTTTAACGGCGATGCCCTGGCGCACGGGCCCGGCGGCGGCGGACGAGACGGCGGTGGCGCTGCCAATGGCGCCGTCAATGGTGCGCAGAACACAATGAACGAAGGTAACAAGGCAGTTGAGGGCAACCCGGATGGCGGTAACCGCGACGGGATGAATGCCAACGCGGAGCAAAACTTAAGCTCGAAGGAGAACTTCAAAGGAAACGCCAACGTTGGGCGCAATGGTGTGAACGTCGGTCGCGATTCGTATGTGAACCGCAACGAGCGGCTAGGCGATCGCAATTACGACAAGAACCGGGTGGGAGCGCTGGACGAAAATCGTTATCGCGATCGCGGCAACGACAACTGGCGGTATCGCCGTTGGGGAAATGAATGGTGGTATTGGATGCCGGCCGGGTATTGGATGTATTGGCACAACGGCGATTGGGCTCGCTACGACGACAATTCCTATGTGAATTACTACGACAACGGTAATGTGCAGCCTGCAGCCAACGCCAACGGCCCATATTATGAAGACCAGAATGGTTTTTACTATTTGGAGAACGGACGAAAGGTTTACGACCCGCAAATTCGCCGCGTGGCGAGCTAGGGGAATAACGTAACCCGATGACTCATTACGCGGCTTCGCGCCGCGTGATGTTGCAGCCGCCCATGGAGAGCGCACTCCGTGGGCGGTGTTGTTTTGCGCCCAAGAAATTATCAGAATTCGAAATGAAACTGGACAGGCCGTTGAACAAAACGCCGCGAAGCAATTCGGCGACGCCGGCTACCAGTTGCCGGAAACCTCGCCGCCAGCCCGCGTCGCCAACGCTTGCCATGTTCTTTGATCGATTCCATCGGCAATATTCCGCACGGATCCGTCCATCAGCACGGCATTCATTAAACCTCTATGATAGCTGCGCGAGGTCACCACAGCATAAGTTGCTGGCGTTGTGGCAGTCGGTGTGGCGGTTTCGTTTTGGTTAACCCAATCGACATCGTAGCTGATGCCGCCGGCGGCACACGAGAAAGCGGTATTTGGTGGAAACAAGGCAGTAAACCCAGTTTCTTTCATCTTGCCATCGGTCCATTCGGTGTGCGTGTATTCAGTGGTCAAGGTTCCGCCGAGGCTGCAAACGGCATCGGGCGTGGCTGGCATCGTGGGGCTCGCGACTGCGGCGTTTTTATAACCGGTAGTGAATGCCTTGACCTCGGCCATGCACAGCGTTTGGCTTAAGCCGTCAGTGAAGTTCGCCGGACGCAAGCGGCTGTTGGGGTAAAACGCTCCATCGCCTCCTTTGCCGGAAACCGAATCGTACGTAAACCACACGCCGACGTTGGCGGCGTAGTTGATGTAATAGTTGGAAACCGCTCCGGTGGCGTCGAGCTTCGGCTTATCGTTGGCTTCCGAAGGACAAAATAGAATGGGAATGCGCGTCGATTTCACATATTGCCCTTGCGCCGTGACTTGAGCGCTGTAGTTCAAGCTGAAATCGATATCTTTGTATGTCGAGTTGCCTTCCAGATACGGCAGTAGCTTGGCGTGTGCCGACCACTGGCCGGCACCGGCCGACATGACCACGTTGGGCGGGTAAACCTTTCGAGCGCTCTGATAATTGTGCATCGCCAAGCCGAACTGCTTTAAGTTATTCATACACTGGGTACGGCGAGCGGCTTCCCGGGCAGCTTGAATGGCGGGCAACAATAGCGCGATGAGGACGCCAATAATTGCAATCACAACGAGCAATTCAACGAGCGTAAACGCGGAAAAGCGCTTCGAGCGGCATTCAGTATTCACAGATTAAAAATCCTTTCAAATGTTGGACTTTGTCTCAAATCATGTTCGCTATGCGATTAATGATATTGAGACTAAATCTCATAATTGAAATGGCGATTATAGGCATTATGAATCGGTTCTCCCGCACAGTTGATGAACCGCGTGCTAGCAGCGAATAATTCCAATCGTTGAATTGTAATTGGTGGCCGAGCCCTCAAGGGGCGGGAGGCCATCATGCACGTCCGGGCTCTATTACCTGCGGAGGCAGCGCTATCCTGCGATAGCGTGCAATGGAACGGGAACAAAATCACGGTTGTTGTCAGTAGCATTTCTTCGAACAGTGCCTGTCCTCGTTGCGGTCACACGTCCGAGCGCATTCACAGCCGCTACGAGCGCCGGCTCGCAGACCTGCCCTGGCAAGGCCTTCGCGTCGAAGTGCGCTGGCGAAGCCGGCGGTTCTTTTGCACGAATCCATGCTGTTCAAAGCGCATCTTCACGGAGCGGTTGCCCGAGCTAGCAGCGCCACATGCCCGGAAAACCAATCGACTCACCGTCGTCATGGGTGCCATTGCTCTGGCTTGTGGCGGCGAAGAGGGCGCGCGTCTGGCAAAAAGAATTGGGGTTCGGACCAGCCCGGATACGATGCTGCGCGAGATCCGGCGCACACCCACCTGCAGCTGCACCAAAGTGCGCGTTATTGGCGTGGACGACTGGGCGCTTCGTCGTGGCCAGCGCTATGGCACGATCCTGGTCGATCTGGATCACCATCACGTGGTCGATTTGCTCCCAGAGCGATCGTCCGAGGCCTTTGCTGCCTGGCTACAGTCTCATCCTGAAGTCGAGGTCATCAGCCGCGATCGGGGCGATTACTACATCAAAGGCGCACTGGCCGGGCGCCGCAAGCGCTGCAAGTCGCCGACCGCTGGCATCTGGTGCATAATCTGCAAGAGGCACTGGTGCGCTTGATCGAGCGCTTTGGCAAACCGCTGAAAGAAGCGGCCAAATTGCTTTCAGGCCAGCAGGGACCAGCGCAACAAGAAGCAGGCTCCGCAGAATGTTTCACGGCGGCAGTTCCCAAAACGCAGACTCAATTCGAAGGAGAACAGGCCGCGCGACGCGAGCGACGACTGAATCGCTATCAACAAGCCGTTGAATTGCATCAGCAGAAAGTTTCCCAGCGCGAGATAGCCCGCCGCCTTGGTGTCTACCGTAGCACCGTTCGCAAATGGCTGAGCGCGGGCTGCTATCCCGAGCGTGCTAGCCGCTGCTACCATCGTGGCGTTGACGGCTGGATCGACTATCTCGGGCAGCGTTGGCAGGCGGGATGCCACAATGCCGTACAATTGACCTCCGAACTGCGGACGCGGGGCTTTAGTGGCTCGTACGACATGGTCCGCCGCTTCGTGGTAAAATGGCGAAAACTCCGGATATGCAAGAACGATATTAACTTCAAAAGCATCCCACCGCCACACGACAATCCCCGTTCCATGGCGTGGCTGCTGCTGAAGCCGGCCGACGAGCGAGAGCCCGCTGAAGAGCGCCTGGTGCAAAGGTTTTGTGAATCGTGCGCGGACGTCCAGCAAGCCGTCCGATTAGTGCAGGATTTTCGAAACCTTGTCACGGAGCGGTGCGCCTCGGAGCTAGATGCCTGGCTGGCTCGCGCCCTCTCCGCCAATGCGCCGATTGAAATGCGGCGGTTTGCCGCCGGACTTCAGGCCGATTACAAGGCGGTGCGTGCCGCGCTGTGCCACCCATGGAGTAACGGACAGACGGAGGGACAGGTCAATCGGCTCAAGATGCTAAAGCGTCAGATGTATGGCCGCGCAAAATTTGACCTGTTGCGGAAACACGTACTGATGCGAACCGGTTAGCACTCACAGAATTTCCAGCCAAGGAGCCATACTAAGTGCTTATCCCGATCTTTGCTCATTAATCGAGATTGCGACCGATTGAAAACGGCGGTTGGTCAACCTCAAACCAATCCAGTCGGTCGCAATCCCCATCGCGGATCACAAGCCTTCATCAACTGTGCGGGAGAACCTATGAATCGACCGTCAACGGCCCGACGAAGAGATCTCTTGGTGATTAACTGCGGCATCCATACCCGGCAGTATGGGCGGCGATTGCTTGGTCGGTAGCGATGATTATTTCGCCGCTTTGCAGGCAATAGCATGGCGTCTCGGCGGAAAACGTCGGGAAATTCTGGGCCTTTCTCGCGGCACCCGCTTTGCTGCCCGCCGCACTGGCCTAGCAGCAACCGATTTTCAATCCTCCCGCATGGTTTCTGAATGATTGCAGCTCGAAATGTTATGAGATCACGCAGCGGATTCACCCTGGTTGAGCTGCTCGTTGTCATTGCGATTATTGGAATTCTGATTGCCTTATTGCTCCCTGCCGTGCAAGCGGCGCGGGAATCGGCCCGGCGCTCCGCTTGCCAGAACAATCTGCGGCAAATCGGCGTGGCGCTGCATAACTATCAGGCAGCCAAAAAAACTTATCCGGCCGGCGAAACGTATCCGCCACCGGCATCGGGCACCGTGTCAGTGCATGTGGCCATCTTGCCCTTTGTGGAAGAGGCGAGTCTCTATAGCCAATATCAGGCCAGCACCACGCAAAGCCTGGCGATCCAAATGCAAATACCCATTTTCGATTGCCCGGCCGACCCCTGTATTGAACCGGTGGTCGACGGGGGCGGCCCGCCGCCAGCGCCGTTTACCTATCGCTATTCCATTAATTACGGTTTCAATTTCGGCACCTGGTTTCTTTACGATTGGGCGAACAAGATTGCCGGCGACGGGGCGTTTGTCATCAACAAGATACTTGCGCCCAAGGCGTTCACTGACGGCCTGAGCAACACGCTGGCCGCCTCGGAGGTGAAAGCGCAAACCGAGAGCGCCGGCATCAAAACCGGCATCGGTTATATCCGATCGCTCAAAGTTCCCAATGCACCTGATGAGGCGAATACGACGCCGCCCGCGAGCCCCGAGGCGTTATTGACTTCGCTGAGTTTAAACCCCGCGCCGACGGTGAGCGGTTTTGCCGGCGACGGCAGCACGCTCAACAGCAATTTGCATTTAGATTACAACAATCCCACGGTGGCCGAGGCGGGCTTCACGACCACGTTCACGCCGAATACGGCGACATGGGTCGCGGTCAGCAATCAGAACGTTGGCACCGGCACATCAGTGCAATTGGGTGGCAACCAAATTCAAGGCGTTACCGGTACGTTCGATGTAGATTACATCTCGAACCCCGAATCAAAAACGCTCACCACCGGCGACACGTTCGCCGCGGTGACCTCCCGCAGTTACCACAACAGCACCGTGAATGCACTCTTAATGGACGGCTCGGTGCATTCGATCAACACCAACGTCGACCGGCAAACGTGGCAATCATTGGGCACGCGTGCCGGCGGCGAGGTGAACGGCAACTACTGATCGACAATTGGAATTGCCAACGACGAACGAAACTTCACTTGCTCGCGCGTTTGCGCACGCGGGCAGCGCGGGTTTTCAATCGCTCGGAGCGCCGTTCTAAGCTGTTCGCGCGGGCGGTTTGCACTTTCTTGACGAGTTTCTTGAGCGGACGGCGACGTTTGGTTTCGGCCATGAGTAGGGCTCCTTAAATTAAGCGACTCGGAAAGTGACTCAGAAATCGAACAGTTTTTTGATCGCATAGACGGTGGTCGCTCGGCCGGCGCGGGCAATCGAACGCGTCAGCGGAATATTTTTGGGGCACACGGCCACGCAATTTTGGGCGTTGCCGCACATTTGCAAGCCCCCTTCGGCCGTAAGGGCCTCGAGCCGATCGCTGGCGTTCATGTGGCCGGTGGGGTGCATGTTGAACAGCATGACCTGGCTGATGGCCGCCGCGCCGACGAACTCGCGGTCGTAGATGGTCTGCTTGCGAATTACGAACTGCGCTTCGGTTTCGCCTTCGTAGCGTAACAGTTCGATCTTGCCATATTGCGGGCAGGCTTCCAAGCAGCAGCCGCACGTCATGCACTCGGAAAGCGGATATGCCTGCTCTTGCACTTCGGGGGAAACCAACGGGCCGGGGCCGTGATCGATATAGCCATCGACCGGAATCCAGCCTTTGATCTTTTTGAGCGCCTGAAACATGCGCGAGCGATCGACCACAAGATCGCGCACCACAGGAAACTTCGACATCGGGCGCAATTCGATTTCGCCAGGGTTGTCTTCCAGCAAGCGATCGACAAGCGCCGAGCATGCTTGCCGCACGCGGCCGTTGATGACCATGGTGCAGGCGCCGCACACTTCTTCCAGACAATTGCAATCCCAGGCGACCGGCGCCACCAGTTCGCCGTCGATGGTGGTGGCCATGGCGGCGACGCGCTGTAGCACGCTGATGACATTCATGTCGGTTTCATAGGGAACCTCGAACCGCTGCCAATAGCTCGATTGGCTGGGTGCATCTTGGCGCAGCACGCGCACCTGAAACGATTCAGGGTGCGGTGTATGGCTATCAGAAGAGGGATGGGAACTTTCGTGCGTAGCGGGTGAGGAGGTCACGGGATTATTGATTGTGGAATGCGGAAAGGGGGTTTGGCGGAAATGAGCGGCTGAAGCGGTGAGGGGGAGCAATGGAATTCGATGCGCTTAGATTTTATTCGTCCGCAGTGTACATCGCGGTGAGCATTGTAGCAGAAAAGTCGCCGATTCTGAACAAGCGAACTTGGTAAGGATGAAGGATCTGCGAATTGCATTTTTGCATTACCGTTAATAGCCAGTTGATGGCCGAAAAAACGATCATCGTGGGCGATCGCAGTACGCCGGGGCAACGGCCCGTGACGATCGGCGACAACGCGGATGACATTGGCGGCAAGCGAAGTCGCGGCGGGTGGCTGCGTCGAGCGCGACTAGCCGGCTGACGCGGCTACCAGCCGCAATGGACGAGTCGCTCGACGGCCGCCAGCCGCAAAGCGCGCTTGTCGCCGAACATGATCTTTTTGCCGTACAAAACAAAGCGCAAGATTCCTGTTGGCGTGCTGCAATTGCGCAGTTCGCGGTTTATCGCTCGACCCTTATTGCTGCTAGCAATCATTAAATGGCATGGCAACTGGAATCGCGCGACGCTATCATTTCGCGGAATTTTTTCGCAGCTACCGGTGCGTCAAAACACCCCCGGGTCGGCTTGCAGAACTCGAAATCCAAAACCAGGATCATCGATCGTGGAATCGCTGAAGCCTATTCTATTGCTAATTGTCTTGGGTGCGGTGTGTTACGGAGTATACGTGGCGCTGAACCACGCGCCCCCTTCCGCGCCCGAGCCCACCGTGACGTCGTGGACCAAACCGCCACGGCCGGGAGAGCCTTCGGCAGACCCAGGCATGACGGGCAGCGGCCCCCCGGCTGCGACCGTTCGCGGATCAAACTCGATTGTGGGTCGGATCACACTTCCCAATTGGGCAATACGGCAATGAACTCGACGCCAGCGGCATCGAGCACTTCCGACGCGACAGGAGTAAATGCACCGAAATTGCCGCTGGCGGGCGGATCGCTCCCGTTTGGCATCGGGGCTTCAACCGCGCAAGCGGCGCCGCCTCCGTCGACGACTAGCTCGGCGCCGCCACCGAACTCGGTGCCCGATGTGCATGTTGATGTGCCCGAGCAAACTGCGCAGACAGATTCGAACGATAATCGCGAAGCGGCCGCGCAGATCGCGCGCGCGGCCGCGCCGACCGACAATGCAACCACCGACCTCGATCGCGCCCGCCGCGATTACGAATACTCGATGCGCACGGCGCAAACCATGCTGCGCGGCAACAAGCTGGTCGAAGCGCTGCGGGAACTGTCGAAATGGTACGACCATCCGGCATTGAGCGCGGGCGAACAGACGCAACTGGTCGAATTGCTTAGCCAGTTGGCCGGCACCGTCATCTACTCGCGCGATGCGTGGCTGGGGCCCCCCTACGTGGTGCAAGCCGGCGATACGCTGGAATCCGTCGGCCAGCAGTGCCAGGTGCCGTGGCAGTTATTGGCGAAAATCAATGGCATTGAGAACCCGCGGCAGCTTGCGCCGGGAGAACAACTGAAAGTGGTGCGCGGGCCGTTTCACGCGCAATTGGATTTGCACGACGATTGGCTGGCTCTATTTGTCGATGGGATGTACGCCGGGCGATTTCACGTGGAAGTGGCCGGACAAGTGGCCAAGCCCGAGGGGACTTATCCGGTGGTGAAATTTCCCGGCCCTGGTGCGGCCGGCGGCGGAAAGGCAGCCTCGTACATCAGCCTCGGCGGCGATTTGCACTTGCGCGTACCCAACGATGCGGGCACGCCTGGCGTGAGCGCCGTGCGCATCAGCGAGCGCGACATGAACGATGTGTTCGACATGCTCTCCGAGCGCTCGCAGGTGACGATTCGCAGATAAGGGGCGATCAAGGCGTAAAGCGAACGGGTAATCCTCAAAAGATAAAACTACTTCTCATCCCCCGATTCAAGCACGGCCAAAAACGCCTTCTGCGGAATATCGACCGAGCCGATCGATTTCATGCGCTTCTTTCCCTCGCGCTGCTTGGCCCAGAGTTTGCGCTTGCGGGTGATGTCGCCGCCGTAGCATTTGGCGGTCACATTTTTGCGCATCGCGGAAATGGTTTCGCGAGCGATGATGCGGCTGCCGATAGCAGCCTGAATGGCGATTTCGAACATGTGGCGATCGATTTCGGTGCGCAGCTTTTTCACGATGGCGCGGCCGCGGCGGTCGGCATCGCGGCGGTCGCAAATGATCGACAGGGCATCGACCTTCTTACCGCCCACAAGAATATCCATTCGCACCAAGTCGGCCGGCACATAGCCGATGAGCTCGTAATCCATGGTGCCGTAGCCGCGGGTGACGCTTTTGAGCTTGTCGTGCATGTCGTAAATCACTTCGGCCAGCGGCAAGTCGAACGTGAGCATGGCGCGTTGTGGCCCGAGATATTCGGTGCGCACATAGGTGCCGCGGCGATCGGTCGAAAGCTGCATGACCGGCCCGATATATTCCACTGGCAGCACAAAATTCACGCGCACCATGGGCTGGCGAAACTCCTCGATTTGGCCGGTGTCAGGCACGTCTTGCGGATTGTGAATTTCGAGCGTTTCGCCGGTGGTCGTAAGTATTTGATAGGTGACGTTGGGGGCGGTTTGCACCAAATCTAAATTCGCTTCCTGCTCGAGCCTTTGCTGGATGATTTCCATGTGCAATAGGCCCAAGAAACCACAGCGGAAGCCGAACCCTAGCGCCTCGCTCGTTTCGGGCGTGAACTCGAAACTGGGGTCGTTGATGGAGAGCTTGGAGAGCGCATCGCGCAATTCTTCAAAATTCTGGCCATCGGATGGATACAGCCCGCAGTAAACCATGCGCTGCGGCGGCCGATAGCCTGGCAAAGCGGGAGCGGGGTTGTCGCCGGGCACACTGACGGTATCTCCGATGTGAATATCCTTGATCTCTTTGATGTTGCAGATCAAATAACCGACTTCGCCCGCGACGAGCTTCGGGCAAGCTTTGCGTTCGGGCACGAATTGGCCGAGTTCGAGCACTTCGTACGTGGCCTCGGCTTTAAGGAAGCGAATTTTCTGCCCCTTCTCGACGCTGCCTTGCATCAGCCGCACGTAGGCGATCGCGCCACGGTAATCGTCGTAGTGCGAATCGAATAACATCGCTTGTAGCGGCGCGGCGGGGTCGCCCGTCGGCGGCGGAATGCGCTCGACAATGGCTTCGAGCAGTTCTGGCACCCCGACGCCGGTTTTGCCGCTACAGCGCAGCACCTCCTCGGGCTTGATGCCGAGCACTTGCTCCATTTCGAGAATGACCTCGTCGGTGCGGGCATGCTTAAGATCGACTTTATTGAGAACCGGGATGATCGCCAGATCGTGCTCCATGGCCGCCAGGGCATTGGCCACCGTCTGGGCCTCGACCCCCTGAAAGGCGTCGACTAGCAGAACCGCCCCTTCGCAACAGGCGAGGCTGCGCGAGACTTCGTAATGAAAATCGACGTGGCCGGGAGTATCGACGAGGTTGAGTTCGTATTCCTCGCTTGCGGGTCGTTGATCCCTTGTCACTTGTCCTTTGGGCGAATTTGCTGAGTCCTGAACCCTGAACTCTGAACCCTGCGACTTATATCGCATCGAAACGGCCCGAGCCTTAATCGTGATGCCGCGTTGCCGCTCGAGCGCCATATCGTCGAGCAGTTGTTCCTGCATTTCGCGCTTTTGCACGGTGCCGGTTTGCTCGATCAAGCGGTCGGCCAGCGTGCTTTTGCCGTGATCGATATGGGCGATGATGCAGAAATTGCGAATATGGCGATTATCGGGCATTGTTCAGGGGGTCAGAGAGCAGGATGCAGGGGGCAGTTTCATCGCCACGATTGATGGATGCGGCTGCGGGATCTCAGGTGTGACACGCTTTCGTGTATTCGGCGCGGGCTAGTCCGGCCGCCCCCAAGTAGCCGGCATCGGCTCCGAGGGAAGCATATTCAATTGTTGTTTTCTGCGCGGGAATAGGGAATGCCCGGCGGCGCACTTCTTGCTTAATCGTATCCAGAAATTGACGGCCCAGCGATGCGTTTTTACCTCCGAAAGTCATCGCGCCACCCAACAGCACACAGTCTGGGTCGATCGAATGCATGATCGTCACGATGCCAATGCCGATGTATTTGGCCGTATCCATCACGATTTCGAGCGCTAGCGCGTCGCCACCAGCCGCTTCTTCGCCAACGATTTTCGCCGTGAGCGCCGCGCCATGTTCCTGCCGAGCACTGAGCGACGTTTTCCTGCCGCTTTCGAGAGCTTCGATAGTGCGCTTCACGACGGCGGTGGCGCTGGCGTACGCTTCCAAATGACCTGTCTGGCCGCAAGGGCAAAGCCGTGCGTCGTCTCGATAGTCGATGATAATGTGGCCATATTCCGCGCCGTGGCCATGCTCGCCATCGATCGTGAGGCCATGCACGATGATGCCGCATCCGATTCCCGTTCCAAGCGTCACCAAAGCCAAGCTTTTATAGTTGCGGCCGGATCCGACCCAGTATTCACCGTAGGCAGCGGCAGTAGCATCGTTGATAAAGGTGACAGGCAAACCACAATGATGCGCGACGCGGTCACGAATGGGAAAATTGCCCCAGCCCTTGAAATTGACCGGCTGCAAAAGTTGGCCGGCGGCCAAATCCATAGTGCCAGGGCAGCCCAGCCCGACCCGCGCGACATCGCTGGTTTTCAGTCCAGCTTGTTCAATCGCTTTCAACACGCCCTGACCCAATTGCCGGGCCCCGGCTTCGGGCCCAGCCGGAACGTCAGTGGGTATTTTCAAGTGGACCAGTGTGCAGCCGAGGTCGTCGACTACGCCAATCTTGGCCGTGGTGCCTCCCAGATCGACGCCGACGAAATAGGGAGGCCGAGAATCTTGCCTTAAAACGATGGTTTGGGAACAGGGCATTGATCGAGGTGGTTAAAGCCGCCACAATTATGCGATGGATTGGCGAATTTGCTTTGCGGGTGCTCAAAAGGAGCAGCAAGTATAGATGGGATAGGAGTTAGCGACAATCGAACGCCAATTTCGTCCATTGGCCGCGTTTGTGCTACATAGTCGTCCATAAGCCCCTGTCTTTCCTTGCTTTACTATTTTTCGGCAACTAAACTGCATATTCTGGGGCCGGGATCGGGACATTCTGGCCTCGAGTTAATTTCAAACCAACAACACGCTCCCACCGGACTAAAGGCTATTCGGGCCATGGCACGGCCGGGAGCGTTCCGGACACCTTTCTTGCGGTTCATGTTTTGGAGTTTTGGCCCATGACTTCTCGCTGCCTGTCGGCGTTTGCCCGCGCCGCCCTATTGGCCTGTTTGATTGTAGTGCCTCGTGGATTCGCTCACGCCCAAGCGGCCGGTGTTGTGGTCGACACCGACGGCGTGCTGCGAACTCAGGTCTACACCGACCAGACCGGGCAACTGATGAATCAGCGCATTGCCGCCGCCAAGGCGCAATTAGCTCCTACGATCGCCAAGCCGACGGCCATGCGAAAGATTTCGCTCAATCGGCTTGATGCGTCGCTCAAAGAGAAACTGCAAAACGGCGAGCTACCCAGCGACGAGATGAAGAATTTGGCCGGGCTTACGCGCATCGAGTACGTGTTCTACTACCCGGCGAGTAAAGACATTGTGATCGCCGGTCCGGCCGAAGGTTGGACGCCCGATTTATCGGGCCGCGTGTGCGGGATCAACTCAGGGAAGCCAGTTGTGCAATTGGACGATTTGGTAACGGCGCTCGCGCTTTCCCGCCCGATGGCAAGAACAACACGCCGGTGATTAGCTGCTCGATCGACCCGACCAAAGAAGGCCTGCAGCACATGCAGGAATTCATGCGGGAGTACGGCTCGCGCATTTCAGCCAACAATGCCCAAGCACAGGCCGAAACATTTGTGACCGGCTTGAAGCAAAGCCTGGGATTGCAAACGGTGCGCATCACGGGCGTGCCAGCGACGACGGACTTCGCGAAAATACTGGTCGAGGCCGATTACCGGATGAAGCTCATCGGCATCGGCCTGGAAAAACCGCCGGTGAAGCAGTTTGCCAGCTACGTCGATCGCGCCAAGCCGGGCTCGGTGAGCCGAAACGCATTGCAACGCTGGTTCTTCGTGCCCGATTATGAATGCGTGAGGGCCACCGCCGACGATTTGGCGATGGAACTGGTCGGCAGCGGTGTAAAGCTAGTGAGTGCCGACGAGATGGTTTCGTCTGACGGCAGCCGCGCGAGTTCGGGCGCGGTCGATCAGGCCAGCCATGGGTTCACTGAAGCTTTCACCAAACGGTACGCCGAAATTGCGACCGCCGCGCCGGTCTACGCCCAGTTACGCAATTGCGTCGATCTGGCAGTCGCGGCCGCATACATCCAAGCCAAAGATTTCTATCACAAGTCGGGCGACAGTCTGCCGGCGCTACTCAACGAGGCCGTCTACTCCGTGCAAACTTTGACCGCGCCGCAGCAGGTCGAATCGGCAGTGGCCAGTGTTTGGAAAGGCAGAACGCTGATGACACCGATCGGCGGCGGTGTGCACATCGAGCCGAAATTGGCGCTGAAGGAGGAGAACCTGAAGCGCGACGATGACGGCAAGGTGAGCAAGGCCCATGACGAAGCCGACTTGAAAAACCTCCAGCCGGGCCAATGGTGGTGGGACTGAGCCGGTGAGCGGGTGAGCAGGTGAAGCAGGTGGGTTTGGCCTAATAACGCGATCACCGAAACAAAAGCCCTAGAAGTGCTCGCATCGACTAATAAAACTGGCGAATATCGATATTCTAATTCGATAATGGAAGTGTATTGCACCCTAATTGACAACGATTGGGCTACGTCGATGCTTTTGCAGGGAATGCCAGTCGCTTCCACACCATCACTATCTGGCTCGATGGTTGCGGTCTGATAAATCTCGCCCCCCGCCCATCGGCTACAATGCGGGCATGGATAATAGCGACGTTAATCAGCCGGTCACGCGCACGTTTTATCGTCCCCAATGGTCTCGCATTGAACCAAACGGAACGATAGCGATTCGAGTTAGTTGGTGGGACGATGGCGAGGATGGCACGGTGCAGTCAGTGGGCTGGATGGAGATTCTACCCGAACATGCGGATTACAATTTCTGGAAATGGATACTTTCCCAGCCTGAACGATTCAATCGTTCCATCAATGATGAGACTCTAGCGATTCTCAGACAGGAATACGCCGACCCGCCGATTTTTGAGCCCATCTGATTTTTTGGGCAGGATTTTCTTTTTTTTGGGCTAACGGTAATTTTTAGGCAAAGCTCTGATTATTCGGACAGCTTTTTGATTTTCCGGACAACTCCGAATTTATAGGCAAAGCCGGTGAAGCAGTGAACAGGTGGCTTGAAACAGCGGCACACTGCAACGGCCTACGATTCTCACCTCTTCACCTGCTCACCTTTTCACTTGTTCAGTTCTGATCTGGCTATCACCACCACTCGCACGTCGCACACATTCGTGTTTGTCGGGCCGGTTTTAATCAGCGCGCCCAGTGGCTCGAAAAAGTGATAGGCGTCGTTGCGCTTCAAAAAATCCGCTGGCCTAAGTCCTCGCCGCTCTGCTTCTTCGATCACGCCCCAATCCACAAAAGCCCCTGCTGCATCAGTCGGCCCATCTTCGCCATCAGTTCCACAGGACAAAATTACAATCTCGATATTGCCCTCACCCGCCTGTTTCATCCTCATCAATTTCGCAGCCGCCGCCAGCACGGTCTGCTGATTGCGCCCTCCCAATCCTCGTTCCCCTTCCGGCGCCAATTTGACGACGCATTCACCCCCCATCACAATGCAATGCCGTCCGCGCCCCTGAAATTCGAATGGCAGCGATTCTCCAATTTCTTCGGCGGTCCTGTCTTCCGGCGCGTCGGGCGATCCACTCAGCGTTGAATAGCCAAGCTCAAACGCTGTCCGCGCGGCAGCGCACACCGCCGTGTAATTATTTCCGATGACCTGATTAGTGACGCGTGGATCAATTTTCTCGACCTCGCGACAGTCTCCCTTTGGAATTTCTGTCGGCCGATTTGGCACTATCTCCGCCGCCGCGGCGATTTCAGCCCCCACTTTCTCCAGGAGCACTCGGTACACCGCCCCGGGTATTTCTCGCCGCTGTGGATCAAAACGCTCCAGCACTGTCAGCGCGTCTTGCGCAGTCGAACTGTCTGGCACCGTCGGACCCGACGCAATCAAATCCAACGGGTCCCCAAACACATCCGAAATAATAAGCGTCACCAGCCGCCCAGCCCGGCATGCTCGCGCTAGTCCGCCTCCTTTGACGCGGCTAAGTTGTTTGCGAACTGTGTTGAGTTCGCGAATGTCGGCTCCCGCAGCGCTCAAAAATCGCGTGACCGCAATTTTGTCGGCCAGCGATATGCCTTCGATCGGAGCGGGCAAAAGCGCCGATCCGCCGCCCGATAACAGCACAATGCACAAATCATTGGCGCCTAGCGACGAAACGATTTCCAAGATTCTTTCGGTCCCTTCAATTCCCGCTGCTGTCGGCTCATTGACGCCGGCCGGCCGCGCGGCATGCAGATGAATTAGTCCTTCAGGATTTGGCACACAATCGGCGGGCACATTTACCCAGCCGGAAAGTTGCTTTTCCTCGGCCAGTTTCGGTCCGAGAATCGATTCGAGCGCCGTCGCCATTCCAGCGCCGGCCTTGCCAGCGCCAATGACGGCAATTCGACGCACAGCACGTAATTCGAGGGCCTGCGCTCCAAATAGGATTCGTTCCCCGTCCACGCATACGGCGTCCTGCATCAGCCGATCCGACCGCACCGCGGTCAAACCAGCCTGCCAGATTCGCAGTGCGTCGTTTCGAAGATCGAGCATTTTGTTCGACACAGCATCATGCTCCACGAGGTTCGGCTTTCCGGATTGTAATTCGACGCCAAACTCCGGTGTATGCCGTATTTGGGCTCGATAAAGTAACGATGCTCCCGCAAATTATTCTAGTAGAGAACAGTTTGGTTCTACGGAGGAAACTCTTGCTCTCTTTGTAACCTTGGCGTACCTTTGATTCAGCCAGATTATTTGTTGGCAGCCTGGTGGCGCATGAGTCCTACGGTTTTTCGACACGGTCCATTTCGGTTCTATTTCTTTTCTCGAGAAGAACGGCGGATGCATGTGCATGTTCAGAGTTCGCAGGGTGAAGCCAAATTTTGGCTAGAGCCGAACGTCGAATTAGCTCAGGATTATGGGTTGGGGCCACGGCAAATCAAAAGGGCGCATCGCCTGATTAAGGAACATGAAGATGAAATCCGCAAAGCGTGGCAAGCGCACTTCGGACGTTGAAGTGACAAATGTTTCGCCGCACGGTTTCTGGCTGTTCGTTAAAGAAGTTGAGCACTTCATTGCCTTTGAGCAATTTCCTTGGTTCCGCAATGCGACCATTGCCCAGTTGACAAATGTCAAGCTCCCCAGCCCGCATCATTTATTTTGGCCCGACCTTGATGTTGATTTGGCTGTGAAATCGCTGGAGCACCCCGAACTGTTTCCGTTGGTAAGCAAAACTAGTCCAGGGTCTCGACGCAAACTGCGCACCGCCAAATCGTGACTTTGCTTCGCTGAACTCAATCACCGGATCCGCGGGTCTTTAGCAGCGGTTTGAGCAGCTTGCCGGTATGATTATCGGCAAGCGCAGCAACCTCCGCAGGGGTTCCTTCGGCCACAATGCGCCCCCCTTCTTCGCCCCCTTCCGGCCCGAGGTCGATAATCCAATCGGCCGTTTTCATTACGTCCAAATTGTGCTCGATGACCATTACGGTGTTGCCCAAATCGACTAGCCGCGAAAGCACTTCGAGCAGCTTGCGCACGTCGTCGAAGTGCAAGCCGGTCGTCGGCTCGTCGAGCAAGTACAGCGTACTGCCGGTTTCCACACGGGCCAATTCCGCAGCCAATTTCACCCGCTGCGCTTCGCCTCCGGAAAGCGTCGTGGCCGATTGCCCGAGCGTCAAATAGCCAAGCCCAACATCTTGCAAACTTTTAATAAGCCGCGCGATGAGAGGAAAATTCTCAAACACGGCCGCCGCATCATCGATACGCAAATCGAGCACGTCGGCGATTGACAACCCTTTGTAGCGGACTTCAAGCGTTTGCCGATTGAAGCGTTTGCCATGGCACACTGGGCAGGGCACGAATAAGTCGGGCAAGAACTGCATCTCGATCTTTTTCACGCCATGCCCTTGGCATTCCTCGCAGCGACCTCCCTTGATGTTGAAGCTGAAGCGGCCCGACTTATACCCCAATTGCTTGGCCTCTTTGGTGCCGGCGAAGACTTTGCGCACTTCGTCGAAAATGCCAACATAGGTGGCCGGATTGCTGCGCGGCGAGCGGCCGATGGGCGATTGATCAATGACGACAATTTTTTCGATCTGATTCACGCCGCGCAGGCTCGTGTGCGGCCCCGGCTTGGCTCCCGCGCCGTTCAGACGCCGCACCAGCGCCCGAGCCAACGTTTCGTTCACGAGCGAGCTTTTGCCTGATCCGCTTACGCCGGTAACGCACGTGAACACGCCCAGCGGGAACCGGACATCGACATTTTTCAAATTGTTCGTGGTCGCGCCTTCTAACACGATCGACCGCGTTTTGGCCACCTTGCGCCGCGCGGCCCGAACGGGAATCGCCTTAGCGCCGGATAGATATTGGCCCGTGATCGAACTGGCATCGGCCTCGACCGCTGCCGGCGTGCCTTGCGATACGATCCGGCCCCCGTGCGCACCGGCGCCTGGGCCCATGTCGATGAGCTCGTCGGCCTGGCGCATCATCGCTTCATCGTGCTCGACCACCAGCACCGTATTACCTTGCGATTGCAATTCGCGCAACGCATCGATCAGCCTTTGATTATCGCGCGGGTGCAAACCGATCGATGGCTCGTCGAGCACATAGCATGTGCCCACCAGGCCCGAGCCGATGCCGGTGGCCAGCCGCACGCGTTGCAACTCGCCGCCACTGAGCGTGTCGGCCGGGCGATACAGCGTAAGATAATTCAGCCCCACGCGGTCCAGAAAATCCAAACGGTTGGTAATTTCCACTGCCAGCGGCTCGTAAATTGGCAAATCGTGCTTGGGGAATTTTAGCGCGGAAAAAAGGCGCGAGCCTTCCCGACCGAGAGCGCGGCAATTTCATGAATCGCTTTATCATTTATGCGCACATTCCGCGCTTCGGGCCGAATGCGTGCGCCGCCGCAGGCCGGGCAGACGATCTGGCCACGATATGCCGCCAGCCGTTCCACATCGGCGGGCTTCGTGGCGGTGGCGAACTCCTTCTCTAAGAGTATGAGTAGGCCGACGAAATCTTTACCATCGCCGCGCAAAAACTTCTCGCGCGAGGCCGGCTTCCACTGACTGTACGGCGTTTCACAGGTCAGGTCATTGGCCTTTAAAAAGGGGGCGAGCCATTCACGATGCCGCTCGGCTTGTGCCGCACTAGCTTGCTTCCAAGGGATTACCAAACCGGCCGCAAGAGCCAGGTTTTCATCCCCCAACACCAACTCGGGGTCGAACTCCTCGCGCGAGCCCAAACCGTCGCACACGGGGCACGCGCCATAAGGACTGTTAAAGCTGAACGTGCGCGGCTCCAGTTCCTCGTAATTGATTTTGCAATTCGGGCAGGCGTACAGCGTGCTGAAAATGCGATCGCGCCACAGGCCCGCGTCGGGCTCGTCGGTGTCGCGCACCTGGTACGCCACGAGGACCGCGCCCTGGCCATGACTGATCGCCAAATTCAGCGACTCCGCCAGGCGATCTTCAATGCCAATGCGAATGACAATGCGATCGACGACGGCTTCAATCGTGTGATTCTTTCGCGCCGTAAGCACGGGGGGCTCGCCGCCGACATCCAGAATTTCGCCATCGACGCGCGCCCTTTGAAACCCTGCCTTGCGGATCGTCTCGAAGACATCGGCATGCTGCCCTTTTTTCCCGCGCACCATCGGGGCGAGAATCATGGCCTTGGTGCCCGAGGGGAGCCGCAGCAATTCCTCTTGAATTTCCTCGGCCGATTGCTGGCGAATGGGCGTGCCGCACTGGTAGCAATAGGCGGTTCCCAGCCGCGCGAAGAGCAGACGCAAGTAGTCATATATTTCGGTAACCGTCGCCACGGTGCTGCGCGGGTTTGCACTGCCAGAGCGCTGGTCGATCGAAATCGTCGGCTGCAACCCCTCGATCAAATCGACATCGGGGCGCTCCATTTGATGCAAATATTGCCGAGCATAGGTCGAGAGGCTTTCGATATATTGACGCTGACCTTCGGCGAAAATCGTATCCATCGCCAGCGAGCTTTTCCCCGAGCCACTTGGGCCGGTGAGCACCACGAGCTTGTCGCGCGGGATGTCGATATCGACATTTTGCAGGTTGTGGACGCGCGCCCGCGCACGCGAATAAACTCAAGCGCGTGGCCATTGCCATTCGAATTGCCGCGGCCATTGCTTTTGCCGTTGCCAGCGTGGTTTTTGGCATTTCGTCCGCGGGCAGTTTTGCCATTGGCGGCCGGCGCGGCGGCGGATTTTGGTCCTTGATCCATAGCAATGCTCTCAGCGACGCTCTAGGAGCGATTTCGACATTATCCCAAGCTATTTAGCCTACTTTGCCCAACGGCGATGGTATAGGGCGAATTCACTCTGCACGGTCCGATTGACCACCGTTCGACAATCGTCACAATTGACGAAAAATCGTCACGTGCGCTTTTCCTGAGGCTGATATGTCCACTTTCGCTGTTATCTTGGCTGCCGCTGGCAAGAGCAGCCGCTTTAAGGACAAAAACTACAAGAAGCCCTACGCGCCGCTTGATGGCCGTGGCGTGTGGCTCCATTCGGCTGAAAAATTCTTGGCTCGCGACGATGTAAAGCAACTCATTCTGGTAATCGCCGCCGAAGACCGCGAATATTTCCAAATGAAGTTCGGCGCCAATGCAGCGATTTTGGGCGTGACCGTCGTTGAAGGCGGAGCCGAGCGCGCCGATTCAGTGCAAAAGGCATTGGAAAAAATCCAGCCCGAAATCGAGTTCGTCGCAGTGCACGATGCCGCGCGGCCGTGCATCGCGGAGGTGTGGATCAGCGAAATTTTCGCCGCCGCCGAAAAATCGGGCGCAGCCATTCCGGCAACGCCAGTTGGCAACACACTCAAGCGCATCGCTGGCGGCGTCGTTACCGAAACGGTTTCCCGCGAGGGCCTTTGGGAAGCGCAAACGCCGCAAGTCTTCCGCAAGGAAGTTCTTCTGAAGGCCTACGCCCAGCGCGGCAATTTTGCCGCCACCGACGATGCCCAATTGGTCGAGCGCCTCGGGCAAAAAGTAGCGATTGTCCCCGGCTCGGTTTTGAACATTAAGATTACCAGCCGCGAGGATTTGCGCCTGGCCGAGTTGGCTCTCAAGGCGCTGCCCAAGCCCAAACTCGGCTTCACGCACCCCTTCGCCGACGATGATATGTGGAGATAGGCAGCACGATGCAAGATATCATTGCCGAACTCACCTGGCGCGGGCTGATTCATCAAACGACCGAGCCTGCGCCGCAAATGGCCGCTTGGCTGGCTGAAAAGCCGCGCACGGTGTACGCCGGTTTCGATCCCACCGCCGATAGTTTGCACGTCGGCCATTTGATGCCGCTGTTGATGTTGCGGCGCTTTCAGCGCGCTGGCCACAAACCGATTGCCCTGGTTGGCGGGGCGACGGGCATGATCGGCGACCCAAGCGGCAAAAGCGAGGAGCGCAATCTACTTTCGCCAGAGCAATTGCAACAAAACATTCTCTGCGTGTTGCCACAAATGCGCCAGTTCTTGGATTTCGACGCCGGCGCCAATGCAGCGGTGCTCGTTAACAACATGGATTGGATCGGGCCGTTTAGTTATCTTGAATTTCTGCGCGACGTGGGCAAGCATTTTCCCGTGAACGTGATGCTGGCGAAAGATTCGGTGAAGGGGCGGCTTGATCGCGAAAGCGGCATCAGCTACACCGAGTTCAGCTACATGCTGGTGATGGCGTACGATTTCGCCCACCTGCACAAGCATCACGCCTGCGAAATGCAGATCGGCGGCAGCGATCAGTGGGGCAACATCACCGCCGGCATCGATCTTGCACGCCGCATGAATGGCGCGCAACTTGTACGGGCTCACCAATCCGCTGCTGCTCAAAAGCGACGGCACGAAGATGGGCAAAACCGAAACTGGCGCGCTATGGCTTTCGCCGGCGCGCACCAGTCCGTACCAGTTCTATCAATATTGGATCAACGTGGACGACGCAGATGCCGGCAAGTGTTTGCGCTACCTGACCGAGCTTTCGCGCGAGGAAATTGAATCGCTCGATGCCGCCCGCGCCGCCGATCCCGGCAAGCGCGAAAGCCAGCGCCGCATGGCCGAGGAGATCACACGGATGGTTCACTGTGAGGAGGGCTTAAGTGCCGCCAAACGGGCCACCGAAATTTTCTTCGGCGCGGAAATCAGCCAACTCAGCGACCATCAATTGGCCGAAATCTTCGCCGATGTTCCCAGCAAAGAACTGCCGCGTTCCCGGCTAGCAGGCGAAGGATTGCCGCTGGTTGATGCGCTGGTCGAAAGTGGCTTATCGAAAAGCAAAGGCGATGCCCGCCGCACGATTCAGCAAGGAGGCGCGTACGTCAATAACCGCCGCATCGGCGAGATCGAAGCGAAGCTCACCGCCGCCAACCTAGCCAGCGAAACCGTGATGGTGCTGCGCAGCGGTAAGAAATCGTACGCGATGTTGCGGTTTGTGCCCTGATTCAGAGGTTTGATAGCAATATAATTATTCGACTTGATACTACTTCTTCTCCGCCATGCCAAGCTCTTTTAGTTTCGCGGCAACATCGACGCCCGCTTCCTTGGTGTCGATTTTCTTTTCGATGTCGGCGATTTTTCCTTCGCGATCGATGTAGAACGTCACTCGATCGGCGTGCTTGCCTTTCTCGTTGTACACGCCGTACGCTTTGGCAGTTTCTGTCGTCGGATCGCTCAAGATCGGGTAATCGACACTCAGCGATTCAGCGAACGCCTTGTTGCCCTCGGGGCCATCCACGGGATTGACGCTCGCGGTGAAATACATCACATCGAACTTGCGAATTTTGTCCCCGTTCTCTTTCATCGATTTGCACTCGGCTGTACAGCCCTTTGTAAACGCTTTGGGGAACCACGCCAACACCACGGCCTGCTTGCCTTTATAATCCGAAAGTTTGTAGGTATTGCCGTCGGAGGCTTGCAATTTGAAATCGGGCGCACTATCGCCAACCTTCAATTCGGCGGCGCGCGTCAGGCTAACGCACACGGCAAGCGCGAACGAGGCGGCGGCAAAAAATGTCAACATTTTCATGGTGGGCTCCTCGGCTGGGCGGGAATGTGTGGCAGGACTTTCAATCGCGCAGCCAATGGCCATGCGACTGCTTTACAACCTATCACGGACGCCATGCAGAATCTATAACTAGCCTGGTAGGCACTATGCAGTAGGCTGTAGACGGTTTCGTGCTTCAACTATCATTCATCGTTTTCCCATGGATATCGTCCCTGTCAAACGCGCAATCATCAGTGTTAGCGATAAGCTCGGGCTGGTCGATTTTGCTCGCGGGCTCACCGCCGCCGGCGTCGAATTATTCGCTTCGGGCGGCAGCCGCAAGCATCTGGAACAAGCCGGCCTGAAAGTGACCGAAATATCGGCCTACACCGGCTTTCCCGAAATGATGGATGGCCGCTTGAAAACGCTGCACCCTAAGGTGCACGGCGGCATTTTGTGCAGGCACGATCGCGCTGATGACCTGGCTTCGATGCGCGAGCACGGGATCGTGGCGTTCGAACTGGTCGTCGTGAATCTGTATCCGTTCGAGGCGACTGTCGCCAAGCCCGGCGTAACCGACGAAGAAGCGATCGAGCAGATCGATATCGGCGGTCCGACGCTGGTGCGCGGGGCGGCAAAGAATCATGCTTTCACCGCTGTAGTTACCTCGCCCGAGCAGTATGCCGGAATTCTTGAGGAAGTTACCGCTAGCGGCGGCACCAAGCTCGGCACGCGCCGTCGGCTGGCCAAAGAAGCGTTCGAAACAATTGCAGAATACGACCGTGCGATTGCCGATTACTTTATTCGCCCACACTCCCTCGCGCCGAAAGGGAACACCGACGCAGAGACCATCACTCACGACTTTCCCCCGTCAATCACGCTTCTCTTGCGTCGCCGCGAAGCGCTTCGCTACGGCGAGAATCCACACCAACAGGCGGCGCTCTATGCGGCAAGTGCGGCAGTCGGTGCGAATTTGATTTCTGCCCACAAGCTGCACGGCAAGGAGCTTTCCTACAACAACTTGCTCGATCTCGACTCGGCGCTGGCCATCGTCCGCTCGCTGGCCGCGCCGTCGGCTGTGGTCATCAAGCACAACAATCCCTGCGGCGCGGCTACTGCCGACAACCTTTCGAGCGCCATGCGCAACGCCTTGGAAGGCGATCCTACCAGCGCCTTCGGCGGCATCGTGGCGGTAAATCGCCCGCTCGATGCCGCCACCGCCGAAGTGTTGGCCGAGCCGAATCGTTTCGTCGAAGCCATTGTCGCGCCCGAATTCAACGCGGCCGCATTCGAAATCCTTACCACGAAGCCCAAGTGGAAAGCCAACGTGCGCCTGCTGGCCGTCGGCGCGCTCGATACGCCGCCTGAACGCTGGCAATTTCGCCCCATTGAAGGTGGCTTCCTGATGCAAGAAACCGACACCGCGGCCGACGACGAAACAGAGTGGACTGTGGTATCAACAACCAAACCGACGGAGGCCCAATTGGCCGAACTGCGATTCGCCTGGGCCATCGTGCGGCACGTGAAATCAAACGCCATCGTGCTGGCCAAAGATCGCATGTTGGTCGGCGTAGGTGCGGGCCAAATGAGCCGCGTCGATTCGACCGAAATCGCCATTCGCAAAGCCGGCCAGCGCAGCCGCGGTTCTGTGTTGGCGTCCGACGCGTTTTTTCCCTTCGGCGATTCAGTGGAATTGGCCGCGAAGGCCGGCGTTGCGGCAATCATTCAGCCGGGCGGGAGCAAGCGCGACGACGAATCAATTGCCGCTTGCAATGCCCATGGAATTGCCATGATCTTTACCGGCCGGCGACACTTCAAACATTAGAGTATGCTCACTACCGCCGAGCAGCGATAAAGTGAATTGTCGATGAACATTCTCGATCAAATCGTCGCCAGCAAGCGCAAGGAAATCGCGGCCGCGAAGGCTGCGCGGCCGGAAGCGGCGCTGCGCGCGTCCGCCGAATCGGCGCCAAAGCCGCGTGATTTTTTCGGCGCGCTGGCCGCGCCGGGCCGATCAAGCTGATCGCCGAAGTAAAAAAGGCCAGCCCCAGCGCCGGCGTGATCCGCGCCGATTTCGATCCGGTCGCCATCGCCCGCATTTACCGAACAGCACGGCGCCGCCTGTCTGAGCGTGCTCACCGACGAGCCCTTTTTTCAAGGCAAACTTGAATACTTGTCAGCGATTCGCGCGGCGGTTTTGCTGCCGGTGCTGCGAAAAGATTTCATTCTCGACAAATATCAACTGCTCGAAGCCCGCGCCGCCGGCGCCGATGCCGTGCTGCTGATCGCCGAATGTCTCGACGATTGCAACTTGCGCGCGTTGCACAACGAAACGATTGTCCTGGGCATGACGCCGCTGGTGGAGCTGTACGACCCGGAAAATCTGCAGCGCGTGCTCGATGCCGGCGCGACGCTGATCGGCATCAACAACCGCGATTTGCGCACCTTCAAGACCGATCTGGATCACACGCTCCGCCTGCGCGAGAAAGTGCCCGACGAATGCGTGCTGGTGGCCGAAAGCGGCATTCGCACTCGTGCCGACGTCGAGCGTCTCCAATCGGCTGGAGTGAATGCGATTTTGGTCGGCGAAACGCTCATGGCCAACCCCGATATCGGAGACGCAGTCGACGCGCTTTTGGGCCATTAATTTAAAATCGTCAATCGATCTCTATTTCGCGCCATAGCTGAGCCAGTTTCCGGCCCGTGGTACTGAGTGGATAGTCATTCAAATCATCGGGATCAACGAGCCGCAATTTGGCGCGATCAAGATTCCGATGCTTAATCGTCTTGCTTTGAGCGCAAAAGCAATCCAACGTGATTCGAAACCGCGTTACGCCGTGCCGAAATCGTGCAATGTGCCGTGGTTTCTCAATCACCACGCCTGTTGACTCGCGAACACCTTCCACAAGTTGCGACTCGAACATTCGCGCATCGATTTTCGCGCTCTTGCGACCGCGCGATTTAGAATCGCTCGGTCTTAGCAAAAAACGCGGAAAATCCCACAACCCGGCCCAGCGTTCTTTCGGATCACACTTGCGCAACAGCACCTTCCCGCGATGCACAACGACCACCGCCGCTTCGTGCCGATCTTCCATTGCCGGTTGTGGCCGCACTGCGGGAATTTCTTCTTGGAGTCCCGCCTTTCGCGTGGGGCAAAGCGACCGCAGCGGGCATTGGCCGCAGTGCGGTTCGCGCGGCGTACAAAGGAGGCTGCCCAGTTCCATGAGCGCCTGGTTCATATCGCCGCTGCCGCGCCGCGGCAATAATTCTTCGGCGAAACGCCACAGCAATCGCTGCCCGGCGGAACTGGCCGCGCTGCCCCGATAGGCCAGTAGCCGGCTCAGTAACCGAACGGTATTGGCCTCCAGCACCGGCAGCCGGGAGTCGAACGCAATCGACAAAATGGCCCCAGCCGTGTAGCGGCCGATGCCCGGCAATGCGTGCACGGCGGCGAATTCACTGGGAAAACAGCCGCCATGCTCGGCAACAAGCACCTTTGCCGCCGCGTGCATTTGCCGCGCTCGGCGGTAGTAGCCCAAGCCTTCCCACAATCGCAGCACGTCGTCTTCCTTGGCGGCCGCCAACGCCGCGACCGTGGGAAATGCCGCCAGAAACCGCGAAAAATACTTCTCCACCGTGGCGACCTGCGTCTGCTGCAGCATGATCTCGCTGGCCCAAATGGCGTACGGATCTTTGGTGCGCCGCCACGAAAGATCGCGGGCATTGGTCCGATACCACGTTAGCAACAACCGCCGCGCCGCACGAATTCGTTCCCCCGGCCAAAGAATTGCGTGACTTGGTCGCCGTTTTGCACATGCTCTAGTGGACGTTTTTATGGCAGGCATGGTGTTAAGTATTCCGGTCCCGGCCAGTGGACGCTCGCCCACTGCTGGTTTACTCTGCATGGATTGTGGCGGCGAAAACTTAGTCCCTTGTCGGCCGTGATTTTATCGTTTCATTCACATTCGTCCACGGTTAACGTGAGCAAACGCAAATCACGAAATCGAAATCGGCCTGCTGCTGCCGGGCCGGCTGCGTCCAGCGACGGGTCCGCCGCCGAGACGCGCCACAGCGCACGCCGCGCCGCCAATTCCATTTCCGTTGCGCCCGCCGCCGACGGCTCGTGGATGCTTGTGCATCCGCGCTGCGCCAAAGCCCGGCAGGATGACTTAGAAGAAGTGGAGGAAATGATTGCGGCGAGCGAAACGGAAATCGCCCGCGATGAATTGCGCTGGCTCATCTCCGAATGTCACAATTTTCTCGCCGCCCACACGCTCTTGGGCGACTTGGCAATGGCAGAAAACGACGTTCGCCTTGCTCGCGGTCATTTCGGCTACGCCTACCAAATCGGCCTCAAGGCGATCGATGCCGCCGGCCATGTGAAGCCGCTCCCCTCTCGCCACGCCGCCAATCGCGCCTTCTTCGCCGCCGGCAGCCGGCCTGGCCAAATGCCTGCTCAAGCTAGGCAAACCAAAAATGGCCAAAGACGTGATTGCGCGGCTGCTGGAACTCGACCCAAGCGATCCGCTGGACCTACGAGCCAAGTAGTCGGGGTGTCTGCGTTTCTTGGAATCCAAGCGTTTAAGCTCTAAGTGTCAGCCATGCGGACCCCTCAGACACTTAGACCCGTAGACACCCAGGCCCCCCCTGAATCATTTTGCCCCGACCGTTTGTGGTCCGGCCAACTGCTTAGTGCCCGGAATAAAATGAGGGAAACTGTCAGAGAATTCGATTTTCGCGCCGGCGACAATGTCGGTCATCATTTTGGCCATCAAGTATTGAGTGAAAGCGGGTTTCAAGCGATCCTTTACTTCCTGCCAGGTCTTGTTGCCGGGCTTGATGTCGGTCACTTTGATCAAATGCACGCCGACCGACGAGAAAAGGGGCCTGCTCATTTCATTCAGTCGCAGGCTGAATGCCTCTTTGGCAAAGGGCTCGGCAGCAATTGCGTCGCGTGTGAGGTAACCCAAATCGCCGCCGTTGTGCCGACTGGGTCCAGCCGAATATTTTTCCGCCGCCGCTTCGAAGGTGAGTTGCCCGACCGCAATTTGACCGCGCAACTGATCGGCCTGGTAGTGCATCGCCTGGATGGCTTTCTCATCACCGACCGACATAGGCCGCAGCAAAATATGGCTAATTCGCCGCCGCGTGCCGTCGAATAGCGCGTGGTTCTGCTTAAAGTAATTCTCGAGCGCTTCATCGGTCGTATTCTTATCGACGTATTTTTCCATTGCCAATTCGTAGGTCATCTTATTCTTCAGCGCGGCCTCTGATAGCTTTGTTTGGTCGAGATAGTCTTTCATGGTTTTCTTCAGGTCGTGAAGCTTTGCCTGCAAATCAGCAATTGCTTTATCGACCTCTTCTGGAGTGGGCTTGTACTCGGGGCTATCAAGCATCTTGAGCAGCAAGCTCTGCTCGATCATGTCTTCGAGCACGGTGGCTTCGATGGTCGGCAATTGCGACGGATCTACTTTTTGCCCTGCGGTCAGAGTCGCCACGGTGCGCTCGACGTCGTGATAATAGATGGGCGCGGTGTTGACCCAAGCGACAATGGCTGGCTTGCCGCCTGTAACGCCGCTGTCGGCCGATTTCGCCGAGCGAGAATTGCTTGCCTTTCCAGACTCGGCTGGCTTTGCCGCGGTACCACCCGGTGCGGCCTGATTCGCGTCGGCCGACTGCGATTGGTCGCTGCTCGAACCAGTCTGGCCCATTGTCGCCTCCGCCTCGGGCGATTTGGTCTGATCTGAGGCCGGCGATTTCGGCCGATCAGACGGCGGTGACTTTGGCCCGTCGACCTGCGCCGGTTGCGCTTCATCGGTTTTTACGGCCGGGGACGTGCTATCGGGACCAGCGGTCGTTGACGCTTGCCCAAATGCAACACCGGCAGCAAGACAGAACGACGGCCCCAGTCAAAATGGTTTGCCGCACGAATTCACTGGCAATCTCTCGGTCGATCAAAGTGGTCTATCTCCTGGTTAACGCTAGAACTCCGCCGATTGTGCTCGTCCGCCCAGTTTTGGTACGGCAACTTGGTCGACCTGGTTTTCGTTGAGCCAGCACGCGATTTGCTGCGCGCTGCGGTGCTCATCATGCCGCCTGGGCATCCGACCCGCAGGGGGTAAGTAGCCCTTTCCAATCACCGTCAGTTGCACTTCCAATTCTAACTTCCCATAATTGCATCGTCTGTTCAATTCAGGAGCATTCCATGAAAAAGATCGAGGCCGTAATCAGGCATTTCAAACTCGAGGAAGTGAAGGAGGCCCTCGATGCTAAAGGACTCCACGGCATGACGGTCACCGAGGTTCGCGGATTCGGCCGCCAAAAGGGGCACACCGAAACGTACCGCGGCGCCGAATACGAAGTCGATTTTCTACCGAAGGTTAAAATCGAAATTGTGGTCGACGATGGCGATGCGCAAGGCGTGGTTGATACGATCGTGCATTCGGCGCGCACAGGCCAGGTGGGCGATGGCAAAATCTTCGTCAGCAACTTGACCGATGTCGTTCGCATTCGCACTGGCGAAACCAATGCCGCGGCAATATGAGAAATTCATCTGAACTATCGTCTTGGCTACGCGTCCTTTAGCTTCCTCGCAAGCCGGCGGCACAAACCCGGTGCGACCCAGCCGAATTAGCCTAGACTGCCTCACTGGGCATGTTATGATGGGGAAGCACAGTTTCGCGCACAGCCACATAGCACTTCCATTTTTTGACGGCGAGGATTCAACCTTTGGCGGATGAAAAGCAGAAAGAAGAAGCACTCGAAGTCGATGGTGTGGTAACGCAGGCATTGGCCAACACCCGCTTTCGCGTTCAAATTGAAGGGGGCCATCTTGTTACCGCCCATGTGGCGGGCCGCATGCGCAAAAACTTCATCCGCATCGTCCCGGGCGATCGCGTCAAAGTTGAACTCTCCCCCTACGATCTGACCAAAGGCCGCATTACCTTTCGGGAACGATAATTGCTCGCTGTTTGGCCTTCGGGTATTAGCCGGTTCTAGTGCTATCGAAAGCAAGTTCCGTTGTCGGCTAGGCCAGCCAGTAAGGTCTTAATCCGGCGGGTTTTGCGGCCAATCCGCCAAGCATCGTTGCCCGTGCTGTGACGCGATATTGCCAATATGGCCCCCTGGCGAATTTCCTCAGATTCAATAAAACCAGACTCCAAGCGGTAAGGTATTGTTCTTCAGGCATTTGGCCTTCAATAACGCCGCACACAAACTGATTTACGCCTGCGGCCTGCAAAACCGAGGATCGGCGCTGAAACTAAGCAGCCTATTCCGCGTCGAATTAGCTCCATCGAATGGCCTTTTTGCTCCGACGCCTGCCAATAAAGCACACCCGTTAGCGATTAACTTACCACCAAACTATTGCCAACCTATCTTCGTTTTCCTAGGAGAATGCGATCGTGAAATTCGCCTTTAGCAGAATCTGCTGTATTGCCGCCCTGTTTAGCGCGCTCTTTGCGTCGGCCGTCGCTCATGCCGAGAGCTATAGCCCCGTCGCGGTCGTCTCGCTGCCCAGCTACGACAAACTCGTGGCCGATGTGGATTTCATCGGCAAGCTCACGGGGCAACCCGGCTTGTCGCAACAAATGGATGGCATGATTCGCGTTTTCACGCAGGGCCAAGGCCTTAAGGGGCTCGATAAGTCGAAGCCGTGGGGTGTCGCCGTCACGATCGAGAACTCGAGCCCGGTACCAATGGCATTTCTGCCGGTGACCAGCGCCAAGGATCTAGTCGATGTGTTGGCCGGCATTGTCGGACCGTCGGAAGAAGAAGACGGCGCCATCAAAGTCAGCCCGCCGCACGGACCCGCGATGTATGTGCGCGAAAAAAATGGCTGGGCTTTCGTGAGCCAATCCAAGGATTCGCCGCTGCCCGACGATCCTATGAAGTTGCTCGATAACTTGAACACGCAATACGACGTGGCCGCGCGGATATATTTTCAGAACATTTCCGAAGAAACCAAGCAGCAGTGGCTGGGCATGATTAAAAACTTCATGCAAATGGCCGCCCAAATGCAGCAAGCGCGCCAGCCCGGAATGGAGGAGCTTACGCGCAAGAACATGGAGGCTCAAATCAAGCAACTCGAGCAGTTGTTTAACGACGCCGACCAAATCACCTTCGGCTGGAAGCTCGACACCCAAGCCAAAAACACCGATTTCGACACGAGCATTACGGCTAAGCCCGGCACGAACCTGGGAAGCCAAATGCAAACGCTCAACGATACGAAGAGCGATTTCACCGGCTTCCTGCTTCCCGACGCAGGCGTGACGCTGAGCTTCGCGGGCAAGATTCCGCCCGAAAACATCGACCAGGCGATCAACGCCGTGGACCAAGTCCAGCAAAAGGCCGAAGAATCGCTGGCCGAAAACAACGACCTTTCCGATGAAGCTCGCAATCAAGTGAAGGGCTTGTTGCAAAAGCTGATCGATGTCGCAAAAGACACCATCAAAAGCGGCAAGTACGATCACGGCTCGGCCGTTACGTTCACCGGCGGAAAACTGCAAGTTGTCGCCGGCAGCTATGTCGCCGACGGCCCCGCACTCGAATCTGCGGTGAAAGAACTCATCAATTGGGTAATGAATGAGCCGAACTTCGAGCAGCATGCCACGGTAAAATTCGACCTCGAAACGTACAAAGACATTCACTTGCACGAACTGCGCATCGCACTGCCCGAGAATTCCGATGAGCACGCCCGCAAAATTCTGGGGGATGCATTGGAAGTTTATTTTGGCGCCGGCCCCAAGAGCGCCTACTTGGCCATTGGCCAGGGGAGCCTCGACCAGTTGAAATCGGCCATCGATAAATCGGAGCCGAATAAATCGGTCATGCCGGCCCAATTGACTGTGGCCTTAGCATCGATTGCCGATTTCGCCGCCGGCGTCAAAGACGACGACTCCAAACTAAAAGCCTTTGCCGAAGCCCTCGATAAACACAAGGGCAAAGATCACTTGCTGCTGACGGTGAAGCCCATTTCCAATGGAGAGCTGATTCGCGTCCATGTGGAGGAAGGCGTGCTCGAAGCGGTTGGCGATCTGAGCAAAATGCGCCAAAACCGCCGCGGGGCAGGCGGAATGCAAATGCAGCCAGGTATGCCCGGCGCTCCTGGCGGGTAGTGATTCACGTAGGACTTCGCCGAGTTTATCCTCGCCAGCAGCGCTCGCCCGCGGACTCAAAGATCAAAAGTGCAAACGATGTGCGCGGGCCTCCCGACCCACCACCAACAGTGATGCGACCGGCAGGTCGAACCACAACAGTTGTCGTAGCTCCTCGCGAAATTAATCTCGGGCTGAAGCCTCTGGTCTTTGGTCCGTCGCCCCTAATCTCTACTTTCCGCATTTTTTTCCCGCAGCAAAACATTCAACCTGCTGGATCTGCCTTCAGGCAGTTTCGTCAACAGCGCCTTGTAGCGCTCGTCGTCGGGATATTTCACCAGCGCTTTCTGCAGCACCAAACCGAAGCCGCGCGGCGACCAATCGCCCCCCAGATTTTTGTACGTCCATTTTTGTTCGCCCCCCGCAAATGGCACCAGATAATCGATCGCCTGGCGAATGCTGCGGCCGTCGTCGGTTTTGAAACTCCACAAATCGACTCCCACGTGTTCGCCCAAGTTGGCCAGCGTGATCAGCGCGTTGAGATTCATCAGCGAATAACCCCAAGCGTGAGTGCGCGCCAGTTCCAAGGGCTGCTTTCCGTCGGGCTCGATTTGCACGGCAATGCGTTTTTGTCCGGCTTCTTGCACTAGCTTCTTCGCCAACTCTTGGTCGCCGACAAACAGTGCGTAACAGGTGTTCTGTAAATCGTAGTGCGTGCCGTGATTATTCTTGGCGGCGGCCTCGGCTTTGCCGTTTTTGCTTTCGCGCATCCAGATAATGAACTTTTTGAACCAATCGACCATTCCGTTCTGATCGGCTTCAGTCCATGCCTTGGAGCCGGCCAATAAGCCAATGGCATCGATCACTCGCGGCATGCCGCCGGTGGAACCTTCAAGTACTCCCGCTCCTCTGCCCGTATTGGCGCCGGGAACGAATTGGGCGTACTCCAAATTCGGATTCATTTTCGTTTCGGGATCGAGATACCATGCGCGAATGAGCTTGGCGGCTTTGTCGGCGTAAGTTTCGTCGCCAGTGAAGTAGTAAGCCAGACCCAGCGTTTCGACGGCCTCGCTCAGGCGACCCATATCGGGACGATTGTGAAATTTCAAGATTTCAGGATTGCGCTCGCCGTCGCGGCTCACGTACGGCAAGCCGTCGGGCGTGTTGGGATTCGGCCAGAAGTAAGGCGCTTGGCTCATGTAATCGTGCTTGTCGCCGCTGGGCGGCGTGGCGTCTTTATTGACGACCGAAAACGGTCCGGAATTGAGTTCAGACTTGGCGGATTTATCGAGTTGGGCTACCGCATCGACGACGGTTTTATCGCCCGCTTTGTAGCGCTGCTCGAGCGCCGCGAGTGAATGCGCATCGAGTAGAAAGACGCGCGGTAGCGTTGTATTTGCAGAAGTTGTATTGGCAGAACTTGCCGCAGGCGCGGGGGAAGCGGAAGCAGAGGGAGAATCGTTCGATGGCTCAGCGGCAGCCACCATGGCGGTTGCCGCCGACCAGAAGAAAAGCACCGCTACGCAAAGCGGCAACACGAGTCGCATTGTCGGCTTGATCACAATTGTTTTCTCCCCCCGACCCGTAAGTGCTACTTCTGATCGGGCTTTTTGTCGGTCCCGTTTTGCGCAGCCTCGCGCGCTTCGCGTTCGGCGATTTCGGCGTCCATTTTTTTCTGTATTCCTCGGGCGTTGTGTTATTATAAGACTGCCAGCGTTTAATGTCTTCATTTGCCTTTGTGATCGACTCGCCATGGTCTTCTAACCACTTGACCAACTTTTCGTAATCGGCAGCTTGTTGAGAAGTCCAAAGTTGCCTGCGATCTTCTTCCATCGCCACGATATGGATGAGCTGTGTATTACTTCTTGGCATATAGATTTTGCAGTCGGCTCCTGCCTTTAAAAGCATCAACGCGATATCATATTGGCCTCCCGAACTCACAGCTTCCATCGCAGGTGTAGCCCAAGTCGCCATTCATGTGATTCAAACCCGCTCCTTTGTCGATTAGTAGCTGCACCTTTGCCTTCTTGTCAGGCGCAGCGTCATTCAACACCGAAAAGATGGGAGTATCTCCGGTAATGCTCCAATTTCTAATGAGATTGGGATCTCCGCCATGCGCGAACACTGCTTCGAAATACCCAGGGAATTCGGTCCTACATGCCATGTGGGTAACTGAATCACCTCCTCCTGGATGAAAACCGCCATGCGTATTGAAGTCGCTCTTGGTGACTACGTTTGGATCTGCACCAAGCTCAAGAAGTTTTGTGAAACGATCGAGCTTATTGTCGGGAAATGCCCATAACAGCGGCGTCATGTTGTCTTTGCCCTTGGCATTCACATCCGCCCCAGTTTTGACTTGGCGGTCAATTTCGGCCAGATCATCAGCTTCGATCGCGTGACAAAGCGCAATTACTTTGGGATCGCTGAAATAATCTTCTGCCTTCCAGCCAAATCTTTGGTATGAGTTCGATCCGGTGATTTTCGAAATCTCACCGCAACCGGCAAGCGCGATCACGCCAAATAGCACAAAGAGCCTGCCCGTAACTCCGACATTCATAAGTATTCCGCCCTCTAAACTTCGTCCACCGCTTCTTTCCCTCGGCCGGCTCTGTGCCTCCGTGTCTTCGTGGTGAATTCACTTCCCCTTCACTACCACGCCGCTTTTCAATAGCTCTAGCGCCGCTGCGTATGATTTACTGTCGAACGAATCGCTCAATAACGTAAAGGCCGCGATCGTTTTGTCGTACACCATCGTGCCGGTTGCGACGACTAGATATTGCCCCGGTTGCGGCGATTTGGCGACGAGCGATGCATCTGTGAATTGCGCATAAGAGCCGATGCCGTTTTTCGAATCGAGCTTCGCGAGCGTCACTTTCTTTTCCACCGAACCATCGACATACTGCTGCGCGGCCGCGGTCACGCCTTTTTCAATTTGCTCTTTCTTGCCGAACTGGCCGCTGGAGTCGGCCAGAAGCGTCAATTGCAGTAACGTCTTGCCGTCGGCCGACTCGAATTTCAACGTCGGCGGCAGGATCTTCCCCTGGTCGAGCTTGGTGTACTTCCAATCTTTCGGCACAGTCACTTCGAGCGTATTGCCTTCCGGCACGCTCACCGTTTCGGTCTTCGCCTGCTCATCGGCCGCGCGCATTGGCGGAATTCTTGCCTCGAACGCAAGGAGGATGCCAGCGCCAACGATGATCTTGACGGCCTTAGTAACTGTCCGATGTCGCATGCGCGTCGTCTCCGGCGTGAAATCGGCAATGGGGAAAAACGTTCATTCTCCCGACGCGACGATGCTCGGCAAGTCGCGTGTCGCGTCAATGATTCGCACGACTTCAACATCAGCCGCGTGGGGCTGATAAAAGATTATCCACCGTTTGTAGCGGACGTAAAGCCAGTTATCGGGCGCGGCCGGATGTACATGCCCTGCCAAACGATCGCTTGAAAGTCGATCGGCCACGTCGATAATTTCCTGACCAATTCGACGGGCCGTCTCAGGCCTACCATCCGTCACCCGAATGTAAAATAGAATTTCTTCGAGCTCATGCTCTGCGAGCGGCGTCCATAGCGCGCGACCCATTTATTCGCCTTGCTCTTCGCCGACAATGCGCCGTTCGACCCGGTCTAGAACCGCACCCAAATTCAAAGGCTTCGATATACCGCGTTCGCTTTGTTCGACGGCAATTCGATTTTGTTCTTGCCAGCGGCGTAGTTTTTCTCGTTCTAGATGATCCAAAGCGTTCATCGCCTCGCGCAGAACCTGCTCCTCACTCGTATAACTGCCTCCCGCAATGCGCGCCTTCACGCGTTTATCGATATCCGGTGGCAAACGATAGATATCCGGGGCCATTTTTTGCTCGATGTCCGAAGTGCTGGGAATTTTCCCGCGCTCGTTGTCCGTCGGCTGTTAGAAAAATCATTCGCGGTGGCGCGCCTTCAGCCTTCACCCGCTCAGGCCGCCGCTACCAGCCCATAACCATATTCGATTCGATCACCTTGCGCGCCCGCTCTAGATCTTCTCCCGTCTCGTGCATGTAAATGCGAATGGCGTGCACTTTGTCGCCGTGGGCTTTGCTCAAGCAATCACGGGCCGTGTGGCAGATATCGACATGGCCGGTGATCCCCAGCACCGATTTCGAAATGACCCATGTGTCGCGCGGGCGTTTGGTGAGCCGCAACACTTTTTCATGCGGATAGGCATGGTTGGCCACTTCGGTCGCGTCGTCGTCGTTGTTGGCCCAGGTGATAATAATGTGCGCGTCGGTCTCGATTTCGAACAGCGGCATGGTTCGTCCTCCAGTTCGCAAAAGAAGTACTCGGCCGCGCTGAAAAGACAGGTGGTTGGGCCGCTTGCTTGCGTTCAGCACGGCAATGTTAGCTCGGCGCTTGCAATGTACGCCTGCTGCGCCGGGTAGTCAATGTAGGTCGACGACGTTGCGAAGCGCCGGTTGTAAATCGCAAGTGAGGAGCGAAATAGTCGGAAAAACAGGAAAAATTCACCAACTGCTTGCATTTTTTGATTTTGCAATTCTGCGAATTTGCAACCTGCAATTTCTTCAGCCTTGGCACGTCGCGTGCTGCGGTTTATGCTGAATTGACGGGCGACTAGGCCCAACAAAGAAAGCTTTGGCTCATGGCAGTGGAATTTCGCGAGTACGACGAACACGGCTTCCCCGTCGCCCCGCGCTTCGCCGACATCAAATACCACGAAGACCAGCCGCCTGCCGGCCCAAAATTCAGCCCCGCCAGCAAGCGCCTGCTGTTCGCCGGGATCATCGTCGCCCTGGTTGGGCTCATCTTTGGCCAGCAAATTGTCTCCGCCGGGCACGAGTTGGTCTCTCGTTGGTTTGCCAGCCGCGCCGAACGCAAGTTCCAAGTGAGCGATTTCACCGGCGCGCTTGCCGACCTGACGACGGCCATCGAGTGGAACCCGGCGAACATCGAATTGCTATTCCGCCGTGCCTTGTGGCGCTGCGACATCAACGATCTGGGGGGCAGTTTGAGCGATTGGAACGAATTGATCGCACAATTGAAAAATCCCGATCCCGCGCTGGCCGCGCGAAATCGCGCCATCGATCGAACCGAATATCTCATCGAGGCCTACTGCCAAAGAAGCTGGGTGTTTCAGCGCCTCGGGCGCGGCCGCGAATCGATAGACGATGCCAACGACGCGGTGAAAATTCGCCCCTCGCCGCGCAATTTGAATTTGCGAGCCTACGCGAGGGCAATTGCCAATATGGAACTGCAGGAAGGGCTTGACGATATCAATAAAGCGCTTGCTCAACCTTTGGACAATACGATCGAGTTCGGAACATTTCTCGATACGCGGGGCTACCTGCTACACCTGCTTGGCCGCGACGACGAGGCTCTAAAAGACATGGATCAGGCGATTGCCATCGCGACCCAGGAGCGGAGAATGCTGATCCATCAGACGTTTCGCATTAATCTACGCGAAGCCGATGCCGACTTGAAGCAAACTCTGGCGGTGATGTACCACCACCGCGGATTGGTGCAGGAAAAGCTTGGCCATAATGACGAAGCCCAATCCGATTTGCGCCGCGGTAAAGAAATGGGCTACGATCCCGCCAATGGCGTGATGTAGATGGCCCCCAGCGCCACGGAGCGTCACATGCTCTTCCCGTTCATCGGGATAGGCACACTCATCGACCAGTGCATGCTAACCGGTATGTGCCATCGGCAGCATCGCCAAATCTTCGGTGATCACTGCGGCCTCAATGGAATTGCCGTTGTGGCAAAACAGGCGGTTTCGTCCGGCCGCTTTTGCGCTATACAGGGCCGCATCGGCGCGGGCCACAAGCGTTTGGGCATCGTCGCCGTCGCAGGTGCTCGTCACGCCGCCGCTGACTGTGAGCGGCAGTTGCTCTTCGATGCGGCGGCGAATGCGCTCGGCAAACAGCGTCGCGCCATCCAACGGCGTTTGCGGCATGACGACCACAAATTCCTCGCCTCCATAGCGCGCGACCATGTCGGTGTCGCGCACCGTATCGGCCAGCACTTGGGCCACGGATTTTAGCATGCGGTCGCCGTGCAAGTGCCCTTGCTCGTCGTTGATGAGCTTGAAGTGATCGATATCGAACAGCGCCACCGAGAAATTCTGCTCGTAGCGGTGCAGCATGGCCAGTAGCGATTCCAGCGTTTCATCCAGCGCGCGGCGGTTATTGGCGCCAGTCAGCGGGTCTTTACGCACTTCCGTGAATGTCATCAAGTTGTTCGACTGCTGCCGAATTTGGTCGTACGCCGCCGCCAATTGCGCTGCCAATTGCAGCGTGGGCTTGAGCATCTCTTCAGCTTCCTCGCACAGCTCCTGCCATGCTCCCTCGCGTTCCAAATTGCTCAGCGAGGTCATGCGGTCTTTGAATTTCAGCACGCTCGAATGATGCGTGGCCAGATTTCGCCGCACCAGCTCGGCGATCGATTCCAACTCTTTCGCCACGGCTTGCGCGCGCTTCAATTCGCGGCGGGCTTGGGCTTCGTTTGCCGCGTTTTGCAGTTGCCGCTTGTTGCGGCCGACCAAATAGCCGATCGCGGCCACAGCGGCCAGCGCCACCGGCATGGGAAGATGGATGCTTGTCCAATCGATCGCGTTGATAATCCACATAGCAAGGGTTCAGAGTTCAGGGGGTAAGTCAGGATTTAGCGGTCAGGGATTAAGAATTTCTCGATGTGAGTGAATGAGCGCTCTCGGTCGTCGCCGCAAACTAGTATCCTTTCCGCGAGCCCATGCCGCGCAGGCAACAAAAGCCAACGATCACTGCCCCAATAAGCACCAAGAGCCATTCCTGGCGATCCAGGCTGTTAAGCCAATTCATCACGTATTGGTAGGCGTTGTGAATCATGGTCCAAGTGCGGCCGCCAACACGGCGCTGCCGTCAGGAACGAACCACTAAGGTTCAACTCTTGGCGCAGGCTTCCCGTCTGGAATTGCCCCCTTTCCAGAACAGTGCCTACTTAAGTCTAGGTCACAATTGCGGCTTGCGCCGCTGGCCTTGCGGGTAGACCCCACAGGGTTATAATTCGATACTTCGCCTGAATTTAGGGCGATGCATCGGCATTTTCGGCAGATTTCCGCAGATTGACGGTGCACCGGCGGCCGGTGCCGGTCCGCCGACCCGCCTCACATTGGCCGATAGCCTAGCTTAGGAACTTAAGTCGTTGCGATTGCGATCAAAGCGTTTCGGGGGTGTAGCTCAGTTGGTTTAGAGCGCCAGCCTGTCACGTTGGAGGTCGCGGGTTCAAGTCCCGTCACCCTCGCTTTGATTAACCGATTGTCGCTAGACGCATTGCGCTTTGATAGCAGATCGTCAGTAGAAGCCAGTGCGCATCGGCCGCCGCTCAAGAAACCGGTCACCGCTCAGCGACTTTACCGCCCAGAACGGGCAGCACGTGGCCGGTGGCGCGTAACGGATCTGGAACGGCACTTGCACACCGCAATCTTTGCTAGGGCGGTAAAGCATTCTGCTGTCGCGGAGCTGGAGCGAAAACACCGATGTCGTCGTCGCATGCAGAAGCTCAACCAGAAGCCGCCGCGGATCGCGCATTTCGAACCGGTCCGGTTCCGTATCCGGCGATCCACTCACACGCCGTAATTGGCGATCGGCGTACAGCGGCGATGGTCGCCGCGGACGGCACAATCGATTGGCTTTGCCTGCCAGATTACGACGGCGAAATCGTCTTCGGCGCATTGCTCGACGCCATGTCGGGTGGTTTTTGGAAACTTGGGCCCGTCGCCGCCCAGCTGGGAGAGCAAAGCTACCACGCCGACTCCGCCGCGCTAGAGACTCGATGGGCCTTCAATGGTACTAAGCTGCTTTTGGCCGACACGATGCTTTGGCCTGAAACTCATCGAGCCCGTGAAGCCGATGATACCCGTGTCATCGTGCGACGTTTGACCTGCAACGGCGGCACAGCGAAATGTATATCCCAGATTCGAGGCCCGGGCGCCGCCGCCGGGCAGTCGAATCAAGTGTCATGGCGGCTGCAAACTTCGAGCAAAACGGTCGTCAGTTTTTGGTGTAGCCGCCCCGAATTGCTTACAGATCATGACGGCAATGCTGAATTCGAATTACGCGACGGCGAATCCGCAACGATGGTGATGACCGCGGGGCAAAAGCAAATCGATTGGGATAACGAATCCATTCGACGGGAAGGCGACAAATGTGACGAGTATTGGCGCACTCGCCTGACAAGATTGAACTGCCCTGCCGAGCAATCCGACGAGTTCAAACGGACGGCAATGTTGGTGCGGCTTTTGAGTTATGCGCCTACTGGCGCGGTAGTGGCTGCCCCCACCACTTCCCTGCCGGAAAGAATCGGCGGTGATTGGAATGCCGACTATCGGTTGAGCTGGGTGCGCGATACGTCGCTTGCGCTTTCACTGGTCACGGAGCTGGGAGATTTGGGAGAGGCCCAGCGCTATATGCATTGGCTCAGCGGTTTGGAATCGCACTCCGAAATGCCGCTGCAAGTGGTGTACAGCATTCGGGGCGAACGCCGGATCCCGCAAGGGCGCTACAAAAAATTGCGCGGTTATCGCGGTTCGCGGCCGGTGCGCTCAGGCAATCATGCTTACAAACAGCTACAGCTCGATTCGTTCGGATTCTTCGCCATTTGCGTGTACGACTTCTTGGAAAGTGGCGGACAGTGGCGCGATGAGTTCTGGAGGCTTGCCCAAGATGTGGCCGATTTTGTCGCCGCCAACTGGAGCCGCGCCGGCAACGGCATCTGGGAACTACCTAAAAAGCGCCACTTCATCTCTAGCAAAGTTATGAGCTGGGTGGCATTGGATCGGATCGCCAAAGTGGCGATCCAACTTGGCCACACAAAAATGGTGAGCCGCTGGCAGCAAGTACAGCAGGAAATTCATCGCGACGTCCTCGAGCGCGGTTGGAGCGAGTCCTTGCAGGCATTCCGCCAGCACTATGAAAACGACACTCTCGATGCTGCAACGCTGTTGATCCCCATCACGGGTTTCTTGCCGGCCGATGATTCCCGCGTGATTTCGACCATTGAGAGAATTGCAACTCAGCTATCCATCGGCCCCTTTGTGTTCCGCTTCGATCCGCAGAAGATGGTAGGCGACGTTTTTAAAAGCAATCGCTTGCCTTTGGTCGAATTTGAAGTGCCTTCCTTCCATGCACATTCTGGTTGGCTGCCTGCTATGCGAAGTTGGGCCGAATCGCCGAAGCGGAGGCGATTGTTACCGCTGTCGAACAGATTGCCGGCGCTACCGGCCTCTTGGCCGAGGCCATCGACCCGCGCAACCGCGCTTTTCGGGGCAATTTTCCCCTACTTTTTTCGCATGCCGAGTATCTACGCGCCCTGAAGGAAATTCAAAGGGCCCGGGCGAAGTCGTAATTCATATTGCCAGCATTGGTTCGACGCCTGACGGCCGACGATGGTTTCTAGACAGGCGCGGTGATTGGATATCCCCCAACCCGCTGGCCCACGTTCTCAAACTTCATGCGCGGTCGGTACAAATTTGCAAGGATTTATATGCGCGCAACGGCGGTTTCTCCCTCTAAGCCGCCGATTGCCCTTTCCCGCTCGCGGGTCTCTAGGTGTTTGACGGAATAATTTTTGCACTAGCGTTGCTGAAATTCTCACCTCATAAAAACGGTGCAGTGCAAAATGCACGGGAACAACGGTTAGGATTTCTTGAAATGTCGCGCCAGTCGCAAGTAGTCGTCGTCACAGGAGCATCAGCCGGCGTTGGACGAGCGGTAGCCCGAGAATTCGGCTGCGAAGGAGCGTGCGTCGGTCTACTGGCGCGCGGCAAGGCGGGACTCGACGCCGCAAAATCGGAAGTTGAAGCGCTCGGAGGCCGGGCGATCGCAATTCCCACGGATGTTTCCGATCCAGACCAGGTCGAGGCAGCGGCCCAAAGCGTGGAAGCGGAGTTTGGGCCGGTCGACATCTGGATCAATGACGCGATGCTTTCTGTGTTTTCCCCAGCTAAGGAAATGAAGCCCTCCGAGTACAAGCGTGTCACCGAAGTAACATACCTGGGTTATGTGTACGGCACGCTGTGCGCGATGCGGCGCATGTTGCCGCGCGATCGCGGCACGATCGTGCAGGTGGGCTCGGCGCTGGCCTATCGCGGCATTCCGCTGCAGTCGGCATATTGCGGCGCCAAGCATGCCATCCAAGGTTTCACGGAGTCGGTGCGCTGCGAATTGTTGCACGACGGGAGCAACGTGAAAATCACGATGGTGCAATTGCCCGCCGTCAATACCACCCAATTTAAATGGGTGAAAAGCCGGCTGCCGCGCAAGCCGCAGCCTGTGCCGCCGATCTATCAGCCGGAAGTCGCCGCCCGGGCAATCGTGTGGGCTGCCCACCACTATCGCCGTCAATGGTGGCTGGGAATCTCCACCGTCAAAGCGATTGCTGGAAACAAGGTGGCGCCGGGCTATGCCGACCACTATCTGGCGGAGCATGGCTATGACTCGCAACAGTGCGATGGCGAAGCCGATCCGCATCGCCCCAATAATCTGCTCGCCCCACTAGACGAAGAAATCGACTACGGCTCGCACGGTGATTTCGATGATCGGGGCCGCTCGTTCAGTTGGCAATTCTTTTTAAGCAAACACCGCGGTGCGCTCGTGTGGGCCGGCGCCGGATTGGCTTCGGCCATCGCGGGAACGGCAACGGCCGAAAAAATTCGCAACGCATTCAAAGGAAACGGACATGGCTAAAACCGGCGCAGATTTGTTGATCGACGTGCTCATCGATTGGGGCGTCGAAGTGATCTTCGGGCTGCCGGGCGACGGCATCAATGGAATCATGGAATCGCTGCGCAGCCGACAAGGCAAAATCCGCTTCGTTCAAGTCCGCCACGAGGAAGGGGCCGCCTTCATGGCTTGCGGTTATGCCAAATTCACCGGCCGACTGGGCGTTTGCCTGGCCACTTCCGGCCCCGGCGGGATCCATCTGCTCAATGGTTTGTACGATGCCAAGATGGACGGCCAGCCGGTGTTGGCCATCACCGGCCACCACTTTCACGATTTGATCGACACCCATTCGCAGCAAGATATCGATCTGGATCGGGTATTCGTCGACGTCGCGCTGTACAGCACGCGCGTGATGGGGCCGGCCCACGTCCCCAATGTGGCCAACTTAGCTTGCCGCATCGCACTGAGCCGGCGCGGCGTCTCGCACATCAATTTTCCGGTCGATTTTCAAAGCCAGACCGCGCAAGAAAGGTCGATGCGAAACCTACGCGGCACCGCCAGCGATATTTTTGCACGCGGCGCGTTATTGCCCGCCGAGCAGGATCTGCGCAAGGCCGCCGAGGTGCTCAACGAGGGCCAATGTATAGTCATCCTTGCCGGCCGCGGCGCAGTGAAAGCCACCGATGAATTGGAACAATTGGCAGAGCGTCTGGCCGCCCCGATTGTCAAGCCACTGTTGGGCAAAGCTTGCGTACCCGACGACAGCCCCTACACCACCGGCGGGATTGGCCTGTTGGGCACGAAGCCATCGATCGAGGCGATGGAGAATTGCGACACGCTGCTGATGATTGGCACCTCGTTCCCCTACATGGAATTTCTGCCCAAGCCCGGCCAGGCGCGCGGCGTGCAAATCGATCGCGACCCGACCCGCATCGGCTTGCGATACCCAGTTGAAGTGGGTTTGGTCGGCGATTCCACGCGCACGCTGCAAGAGCTTCTGCCGCTATTGCGTCACAAATCAGACCGCAGTTTCTTGACCACCGCGCAAAAAAACATGAAAGCGTGGCGCGAGTTAATGCACGAGCGCGCCACGCGGACCGACGAACCGATGAAGCCGCAGGTGCTTGCTTACGAATTGGGAAAGCGCCTGCCCGACAACGCTATCGTCTCGTGCGATTCCGGCACCATCGCCACCTGGTGGGCCCGGCATATTCCCGCCAAGCGCGGTCAAATGCACACGATCTCGGGCACTTTGGCCACCATGGCCTGTGGGTTGCCTTATGCCATCGGCGCGCAAGTCGCTTACCCGGAACGACCGTGCATTGCCTTCGTGGGCGATGGTGGATTCTCGATGCTGATGGCCGAATTCGTCACCGCCGTCAAGCACAAGCTGCCGATCAAGGTGTTCATCGTGAAAAACAACACGCTGGGACAAATCAAATGGGAGCAAATGGCGCTGTTGGGCAATCCGGAATTCGGCTGCGAATTGGAGCCGATCGATTTTGCCAGATTCGCCGAAGCCTGCGGCGGCACTGGACTCACCATCGAGCACACGCCGGACTGCGGAACCATCGTCGACCAGGCATTGGCAACGACGGGCCCAGTTGTCGTGCAGGCGGTGGTCGATCCGCAGGAGCCGCCGATGCCCCCCAAGGCCACGCTCGAGCAGTCGTATCACTTTGCAAAATCGCTGGCCCGTGGCACGCCCGCTCGCGGAAAAATTATCGCCACCGTGTTTGAAGACAAGGTGAAGGAAATGATCTGAAGTTGTTCTCCGGAATCGAATTCTCGCAGCGAGCACGAAGGAAACCCATTGGCTACAATTCTGTCAAATGTGGACGCCATGATCTCGACGATCGAGCTTTTGATCGACGAGGTCCATGTATCGGCTTACAGTATTCCGACCGATGCTCCCGAGTCCGACGGCACGCTCGAGTGGAACCACACCACGATTGTAGTCGTTGAATTGACTTCGGCGGATATCCGCGCGCTGGGCTATACCTACGCCGATCGGGCAGCAGCAGTGTTGATTCAATCGCTGCTCGCGGACAAACTGCTCGGCGCTGATGCTTCGGCCATTCGAGCTCGCTTCGTCGACATGTCGCGCGCGGTTCGCAATCTCGGCCGGCCGGGAATTTCCTCGATGGCCATTTCAGCCGTCGACGTGGCTCTTTGGGACCTGAAAGCAAAGTCGCTCAATTTGCCGCTGGCCGCGCTGTTGGGCCAGGTGCGCGATTGTGTGGAACTCTATGGAAGCGGAGGGTTCACGTCTTACGACGAAGGGCGGTTATGCAAACAGTTAGGGGAATGGGCCGCCACCGGTATGCGGCATGTGAAAATGAAAGTCGGCCGCGATCCTGAGGCCGACCCCAAACGGGTGGCCGCCGCCCGCCGCACCATCGGCCCCGATTGCGAAATGTTCGTCGATGCCAACGGCGCTTACAGCCGCAAGCAAGCGCTAGCCTTGGCCGAGCAATTCGTCGCTCAAGGGGTGAAATGGTTCGAAGAGCCCGTGTCGTCCGACGATCTCGAAGGCCTGCATCTGCTGCGTGATCGCGCGCCGCGGGAATGCAGATCGCCGCCGGCGAATATGGCCACGATGCCTGGTACTTCCAGCGAATGCTCGAGGCACAGGCCGTCGACGTGCTGCAGGCCGACGCCACGCGCTGCGGCGGAATAACTGGCTTTCTGCAAGCTGCCGCAATTTGTGATGCGAATCACATCCCGCTGTCGGCCCACTGTGCGCCGGCACTGCATTTGGCGGCTTGTTGCGCGGCGCTTCGCCTGTGCCATCAAGAGTATTTCCACGATCACGTGCGCATCGAGCAAATGCTGTTCGACGGCACGCCTATAGCAAAGAATGGAACTTTACAGCCCGATCTATCGCGTCCGGGAATTGGGCTGGAATTGAAGCGCGCGGACGCAGTTCGGTGGGCGATCGATGTTTGACAATATTCTGCATCATCAAATGGGAGTGAGTGTATGAAAGCAACCACAAATCACTTTGCGGCACGGCTGTTAAGTGGGGCCGTAGGAGGCGTGACCGGAGCATTTGCCTTGCAGGGCCTGCGCATGGCCAGCCAGCGCATTTTGCCAGAAAGCATGCCTCCCATGACCGACAACCCCGACGAATACCTGGTAATGGCCGCCGAACGTCGCTTGCCGCGCAAAATTGGTTACGCGATTCCGCAATTTGTCGACCTGATTGCGGCGCGCAGCTTGGCCATTGGCTATGGCTTGATCGGCGGAACGCTTTGTTCGCTGTTCGGCGCAAGGAAAGTTCCACTAGTGGCCCGCGGCGCTGGATTGGGAATTCTATCCTGGGCGGTCGGATATCTCGGTTGGTTGCCGCGTGCGGGACTGATGCCTCCAATTCGTAAACAGAGTCCTGCGCAAATCGCCGGGCCGATTGCTCGCCACGTCGCCTTCGGCATTGTCACCGTCGCGGTGTCGCAGTGGCTGGCGCGGCGGCAGGGGTGCGAATAGACAACATGGCCACCACCGCGGAAATTCCCGGGACTCAAGCCGCGCCTGCGGCAGCTGTCGAAAACATCGACGCTGCCGAGCTTGCCACGCAATTGCGCGCCCGCCTGCAGGGGGAAGTTCGCTTCGATACCGGCAGCCGCGCCTTGTACGCCACCGACGGCTCGAACTATCGCCAAGTGCCCATCGGCGTTGTCATTCCCAAATCGCTCGACGACGTGATCGCCACGGTGGCCACCTGCCGCGAAATGGGCGCACCGCTATTCAGCCGCGGTGGCGGCACCAGCCTAGCGGGCCAGTGCTGTAATGTGGCCGTGGTGATGGATTTCTCGAAATATCTACACGAAGTTCTGAAGATCGATGCCGCCGCTCGCCTGGGAACCGTTCGGCCCGGTTGCATACTCGATGATTTGCGTCACGCTGTCGGGCCTCATGGACTTACTTTTGGCCCCGACCCGGCGACGCACAAGCATTGCACCATCGGCGGAATGCTGGGCAATAATTCCTGCGGGATTCATTCGCTAATCTCTGCCAATCACGGGCTGGGCCTGCGCACTTCTGACAACACGCATGAGTTGGAAATTCTCACCTACGATGGCGCGCGCTTCCGCGTCGGTCCGACTTCGCCCGACGAATTGGAAGCTATCATTCGCCGCGGCGGACGCCGCGGTCAGATCTATGCAGCATTGAAAGCACTGCGCGACAAATATGCCAGCGTTATTCGCGACCGCTATCCCAAGCTCCCGCGCCGTGTTTCCGGGTACAATCTGGACGAGCTGTTGCCAGAAAACGATTTTCACGTCGCACGCGCTCTGGTCGGCTCCGAAAGTACGCTGGTCACCATTCTGGAAGCCACGCTGCATCTTGTGCCGGCGCCGAAGAAGCGATCGCTGTTGGTGCTCGGCTACCCCGATGTGTTCCAATGCGGCGATCACGTCGCTGCGATCTTGCCATTCCAACCTACGGGCTTGGAAGGCATCGATCACATGCTGATTAATTATCTCCACACTAAAGGTATGGAAGAGGCCGATTTGAAACTGCTTCCCGAAGGAAGGGCGTTCTTGCTGGTCGAATTCGGCGGCGACAGTAAGGCCGAAAGCGATGCCAAAGCCATGGAATGCATGGCGAAATTGAAACTGCAGCCCGGCGCGCCCTCGATGAAACTGTACGACGATTCTGAAGAAGAATCCGACCTATGGGAGGTGCGTGAAAGCGGACTGGGCGCTACCGCGTTTGTGCCCAATTTGCCCGACATGTGGCCCGGTTGGGAAGATTCCGCCGTTCCGCCTGAAGAGGTTGGGCCTTATCTGCGCGATTTCCGCGAACTGCTCGATCGCTACGGCTATAGCCCGTCGCTCTATGGCCACTTTGGCCAAGGCTGCATTCATTGCCGCATCGACTTCGACCTGTACACCGCGGCCGGCATCAAAAAATGGCGATCTTTTCTCGACGAGGCGTCCGATTTGGTCGTGCAGCACGGCGGCTCGTTCTCCGGCGAGCATGGCGACGGCCAGGCCCGCGCCGAACTGCTGCCCAAAATGTTTGGCGACGAAATCATGCAGGCCTTTCGAGAGTTCAAGAATATTTGGGACCCGCAAGGCAGGATGAATCCCGGCAAGGTGATCGACGCCTATCCGATCACTTCTAATTTACGCCTCGGCGCCGACTATCGGCCGCCGGCGGTGCATACGCATTTCAAGTACCCCGACGATAAAAACACTTTTGCCCGCGCGGCGCTGCGCTGCGTCGGCGTGGGCAAGTGCCGCAATCACGCCGAACAGACCATGTGTCCCAGCTACATGGTCACGCGCGAAGAAATGCACAGCACGCGCGGCCGGGCGCGCCTACTGTGGGAAATGCTCAACGGCGAACTAAAGCACGAAGGCTGGCGCAGCGAAAGCGTGCGCGAAGCCCTCGATCTATGCCTGGCGTGCAAAGGCTGTAAAAACGACTGCCCCGTGAATGTCGACATGGCCACCTATAAAGCCGAGTTCTTGTCGCACTACTACGAAGGCCGTTTGCGCCGCGCCACGCATACGCTATGGGTTGGATCTATTGGTGGGCCCAAGCGGCCTCGTGGATGCCGCAAGTGGTGAACTTCGTCGGCCGAACGCCGGTGCTTTCCAACATCGTCAAATGGCTCGGCGGCATCAGCCAGCATCGGGAAATGCCGCAGTTCGCCAGCGAAACGTTCCGCGAGTGGTTCCACCGCCGCGGCTCGAAAAACATCGGCGCTCCCAATGTCATCCTTTGGCCCGACACGTTCAATAACTTTTTCCATCCGCAAATCGCCAAAGCCGCGGTCGAAGTGCTGGAAAGCGCAGGCTTCTTCGTACGCATTCCTGAACGGCTCTTGTGTTGCGGCCGGCCACTGTACGATTTCGGCATGCTCGACACCGCCCGCCGGCTGCTGGAGCAAATCATGGACGCATTGGCCCACGATATCGAGGCCGGCGTTTCGATCGTCGGCTTGGAACCCAGTTGCGTGAGCGTGTTCCGCGACGAGCTGAAAAATTGGTTTCCCGAAAATCCACAGGCTCGTCGGCTGCGCGAACAAACATTTTTGCTCAGCGAATTCTTGAACGAGAAAGCGCCCGATTTCGTATGGCCAATAATCAGGCACAAAGCGCTAGTGCATTTGCATTGCCATCACAAATCGGTATTGAACAAGGAGGCGGAAACCAAAGCGCTTAAGCGCATGGGCCTCGAGTGCGAAATCCTCGATTCCGGCTGCTGCGGCATGGCCGGCTCGTTCGGTTTCGAAGAAGATCATTACGACGTATCCGTGGCCTGCGGCGAGCGCGTGCTGCTGCCTGCGGTGCGCAATGCCGCCCCGGAAACACTGTTGATCACCGACGGCTTTAGCTGCCATGAGCAAATCGCACAGTGCACCGGCCGCCGCGCTTTGCATCTGGCGGAAGTCATTCAAAAAGGGTTGCGCGAGGAGCATCGGTTGTCGACCGAAGATCGAAACGATGCCGACGGATCACATCGTGATGCGATGCATTTCGGTACCGCTGCCCTCCTGGGGGGCGCAGTGATGGGCGGTGCGCTAGCCCTGTGGCTCATCCGCAGTCGGCGAAAACGCTAACGATGCAATCCTATGAAATCAAAACTCCTGCTCGACGAAAACGGCAAGCGCACTTTTGCAATTGTCTTCGATACGGGTGATGAAGTAGCCGACGGCCTGCTTCGCTTCGCCACCGATGCCCATATCACCGCGGCCCACTTCACCGCCATCGGTGCATTGCGCGATGTGACGCTCGGCGATTTCGAAATCGAGCATAAGGAGTACCATCGTATTCCGATTCGCGAACAGGTCGAAGTGCTTTCGCTAGTGGGCAACGTGGCGACGGCCGATGGAAAACAAAAGGTGCATGCGCACATTGTCGTCGGCAAGCGCGACGGAACCGCCCACGGCGGCCACTTGCTGGAAGGCCGCGTCCGTCCCACCTTGGAAGTAATTTTGGAGGAAACCCCAAAGCATCTGCAGCGAAAGCACGACGAGCAAACGGGACTGGCCCTAATCCGCATCGGATGACATGCCAAATGGTATCGACCACATACGTTTGGCCATCATCGCCGAAGGGTACATTCCCGGCCGCAGTGCTGGGCCAGCGTCGGCCGCTAAGTGCAGTATGATCAATATTGGGCTCGATCGTCGCCGCCCCGGACGCGCACATTGCGCGTCAAATCGTAGCCGCCATGGTGTGGCTCAGCCCCCATTTGCCAATAAGGTCCCGGCGTTGGCGCAATAAAAAAGCCTCGGTTTTTCACCGAGGCTTTTCGAGCTTTCGACCAATCCACACGTTGGATTAGACGTTTTTCGTTCTTCGCCGCAGCAGCGTAAACACGCCGGCCAAGCCAAATGCGCCAAGGGTCAATGTGGAAGGTTCCGGCACTCCGGTGACGAACACATCGAATTCGCCGGTGGCATCGGCTTGAAACGCGTTCAGATAACCGCTACCCCCATCGATGCTGAAATTTGGGATTGCGCTCGTGAGCGAAATCGACATATTGTTTCCCGACGTTTGCCAATTGCCAGGAAACGCGCCGAAAACTGCGCCACCCGTGTAGGTGATCCCGCTGGCGTCAATCACTGCGCCAGCCCCGCCACCGTCTAGGCCGGTAATGACTGCATTGGCAATCGTTCCTTGCAGCAAAATAACCGGTCCTGGGGCGACATTCGTGCTGTACAAGGTGAACGTGCCTGGCCCCAACAATTGAGAATCGAGGAAGAATCCCCCGCCCAGCGGCGACGATGTAGCGAAAGCGCTGGGGGCCAAACCGCTAAAGACTAATGTCGTATCGTAATATCCTGTGCCACCGCCGCTAGGAAAGCTATAGGGCGCTGGCGCATTGGCGACTGTATTGGAGAAAAGCCCGCCGGGAGCCTGAGTCGCCAGCGGCAGGTTGCCATCGCTGCTGCTTTGGGCGCCAGGACCAGTCGCCATACTGGCCTCGTTCCAAACGATTTCCGGAAAGGCAGGGCCACCATCGGGCGCCGGTGCCCAGTTTAGCAACGCAATGGAGTTGGCGTGAGCCGAAGGCGACGAGAGCAAAGTCGCAGAGAAAACGATCAACGGAATGATTGCGACAGCCTTTAAGGCCGCAGAAGAGCAGAGGTGCGCACGCAGTGCAAACGATGTGTGTCTCATGGTAATGTTTGCCCAATCTGCTTCATTAGCAACGCAGGATGATTAATCGCCCCCGCAAAAACCCAACCGGGGCCCGTCATTTCCCCCCAAAGGAATGGCTAATAATACTTGTACACGCACAGTTTTCCAATTGCAAGAACTTTTCCGAAAAAAAGTTTCCCAGGGCAACTGTGAGGATTTACTCCGAAAGCCTTCCCCCCGTCCTGCTGGGTGCAGGTTGATGTTGAATATACACAGTAACGCGCTCAAATCAAGGAAAAAATCGAAAAGAATTTCGCAGTCGGATATTCTGCGAAAATGCCGTAAAATGGTGGTAATCGCGCGCTTCGCTAGCAGATTTGGAAATTTCACATGCTCAAATATCTGCTTATTGCCGTCGGGGGAGCCCTCGGTTCTCTGGCCCGATATGGGATGCAGGGCTGGATAAAGCAGGTCTTTGTCACCGCCATCCTCCCCTTGGGCACGATGGCAGTGAATATTCTGGGATGCTTCGCTATTGGCCTATTGAGCGGCTATCTTCGCGGGCCACACGGCCTGCGGGTGCCTGAGGCATATCAGATTGGATTGATGGTGGGAGTACTTGGTGGCTTCACCACGTTTTCGAGCTTCGGCTTAGAATCGTTTAATCTGGCCAACGACGGCCAGTTCCTGTTCGCGGCGCTTAACGTCGTATTGAGCTGCACCCTTGGACTGGCCGCGGTCTGGATTGGTTTCCGACTGGCCGAGCGCGTCTTTGGAGTTTAACCCATGAAGATTCCTGAAGAGGGCTATTTGCTGCGCATTTTTATTGGCGAAGCCGACAAGTGGCACGGTAAGCCGCTGTACGAAGCCATTGTGCTCAAAGCGCGTGAACTGCATTTGGCCGGCGCGACGGTGCTGCGAGGCCCGATGGGCTTTGGCGCCAACAGCCGCATGCACACGACAAAGGTTTTGCGACTGTCGGAAGACTTGCCGCTGATTATTGAAATTGTCGACGCGAAAGAAAAAATCGACGAGCTCATGCCGCACATCGACGAAATGGTGCAAGAGGGGCTGGTTACGCTGGAGCGCGTGCAAGTCATCAAGTACCGCGCCAACGAACAAGCGCCGCATTGATTGAATTTCGTATATCTGCGTCATCAGTGTAATCCGCGGTCATTTCTTCCATGCTCAGTCTTCAATCGCAATCTGCCGCACGTTGGCTTGCGCAAGTCGACAAGCACCTGGACGAGATTCTCATCGACCACGGCCACTGCGAGAAAAAAGCCGCCGGCGCGGCCATGAACTTGCTCTTCGCCTATGTCGATCGCGTGGAAATGTGCCGTAAACTGTCGGGGATTGTCAACGAGGAACTCGAGCATTTTAACTTGGTCCTCGACTTGCTGGCCCGTCGCGGGATACGCTTTCGCCGCCTCGCGCCGGGAGGCTATGGGCGAAAACTGAACGACTTGGTCCGAAAGCTGGAACCAGCTCGCGCGGTCGATCGGTTGTTGGTCGCAGGGCTCATCGAAGCGCGCAGTTGCGAGCGCTTCGATTTGCTCAGGCAGCATATAAAAGATGCCGAGCTTGCAGCGTTTTACGGCAGCCTCTTCGAGAGCGAAGCGCGGCACCACAGCACTTACATCCGGCTGGCGAAGGAATTCGCGCCGGAAGAGGCCGTAAACACTCGGCTGAAGGAGTTGGCGACCGCCGAGGCCGAAATTATCGCCACCGGCGATCCGCTGCCGCGAATGCACAGCTAATGCTTTGTCATTGGTCCTTCGTCATTTGTCCCTTGGAGCCCAGTCAAAAACCGAGGGTAACCAAGCAGCAAATCACAAGGGACAAATGACGAACGACTGTTTCCGGACAAATCGGCAATGCTAGTACAGTCGCAGCCAGCAAAATGCCGACTTGATAATTGTCAGTAGTGTTATAGGTGCCCGCCCAGGCTCTGCGGCATGCTGGAAAACTCGCCGCAGATTGACACGCCTGCCAATTTCCCCCCCGCATCTCTCGCTTAGGACCAGCCGACAGGGATGTCGCTTTTCGGACGAAATCGAGACGACCGCCGCCGCCGCGCCATTGCCGAAGAACTCGCCGGCGAAGTGTTGCCTGCGCCCTTCGTGTCTCCGTCTGCCTCGAAGGCCGAGAAAACCCAGCGCTACACAGCCGCCGCCAAGCGCGAAAACCACAAGCGCGCGACCGATTACCTGCCGCGTGGCAGAATTTCGCTCGCCGGCTGGTATTTCGCCGGTTTGCTCTGTGTGGCGGGGCTACTGTTGGCCTACCTCAATGCCGCGAGCGAAAAAATCGCGGCCCTTGGGCTAACTAGTCTCTTCGATGCTTCCCAAGGGGGAAGTTTGGCCGGCTGGTTTTCGTCGTTCCTGTTCGGTTTGGCCGCCATGGCCAGCGTCCTCATCTACAGCGTGCGCCGGCACAAGCTCGACGACTATCGAGGCCGCTATCGGCTGTGGCTGTGGTGTGCAGCCGCCTGGGTGGTGATGAGCATCGATGCCACCGCCAACTTGCACGCGCCGCTGTCGCGCGCGATGGCCAAAGCGACCGGCTGGTCGATGTTGCCCGAAGGCGCGATCTGGTGGATCGGTTTGTGGGGCATCGTGATCACCATTCTCGCCCTGCGGCTCTTGTTCGAAGTTCGCCAATGCCGCATGGCAATGCTGGCGATTTTCGGCGTGGCCGGATTGTGGAGCGCGTCGCTGGCGATTGAATTCGGATGGATTCCGGTGCGCGAGTACGGTGCCGTTATTGCCACGGGGTGCCGCTTGGCAGGCCAAGTAACGCTGCTCGCCTCCATTGCGGTGTACGCTCGGCACGTGCTCTTGGATGCCGAGGGCTTACTAAAAATTCGCCAGCAAAAAGCGAAGAAGGAAAACCCAGTGCGAAAAGCGAAGGCTGCGGAAACGCAATCTTCGACTGTCAGTTCATCGAGCGCCGCTCAAAGCTATCGCACAGATACGGCGCACAAAGCCGCGGAAAAGCGTACCGACTTGCAACCTGGCGCGCCTAGTCGCGGCACGAGTGGCTATGCGACCAGTGCCAGCTCGACCGGCAGTTCGCTCTCGTCTAATCGCAACCAGAACGACGATGAGGAAGACGATCGCTACTCGGGCTACGAAGACGAGGACGACGATTCGACTTACGGCAATCGCAAGTTGTCGAAAGCGGAGCGGAAGAAGATCCGCAAGCAAATGCGCCGCCAGCAGCGCGAAGAAGGGTACGACGATGATCGCTAGCTCGAGCCAGTGATCACCCGTCATTGTGCATTCTGCACTCTGCATTTTGCAATCTATCGTCACCTGCTCACCTCTTCACCTGCTCATCTACAGCGGGGTCTGTGGATTCACTCGGCTCGCAACTCCCCATTCCCCATTCTCGCCCGCGCCGGTAACTTGGTAGTGGAAAGCAATTACGATTTCACTGCCACGGAACCGCAAGATGGCTGGACCCGTTCGCACACGTTTCGCCCCCAGTCCCACGGGCTATTTGCATATCGGCGGCGTGCGCACGGCGCTGTTTAATTGGCTGTTCGCGCGGCGGCACGGCGGTCAGTTTCTGCTGCGGATCGATGATACCGATCAACAGCGAAACGTTGAGCAGGCGCTGGCGCCCGTTCTGCACGGCTTTCGCTGGCTCGGCATCGATTGGGATGAAGGCCCCGAAGTTGGCGGGCCGTTTGCGCCCTATTATCAATCGCAGCGGCGCGAGCGCTATCAGGCGGCCATCGATAAGTTGTTGGCAGACGGGAAAGCCTATCGCGATTACGCCACCACTGAGGAAATCCAAGCCGAACGCGCTGCCGCCGAAGCCGAAAAACGCCCCTTCATCTACAGCCGCCGCTGGATGGCCGACACTGCCGACGCGCAGCGCCGCTTCGAAGCCGAAGGACGCAAAGGGGTGGTGCGGCTAAACATGCCCCACGACGGCACGCTCGTGATTCACGATCTCATTCGTGGCGATGTCGAATTCCAATGGGTGCGCGAGCAGGACCACGTCATCCAGCGAGCCGACGGCACACCCCTCTATAACTTGGCCACCGTAGTCGATGATTTCGATTTTCAAATTTCGCACGTCATTCGTGCCGAAGAGCACCTTTCCAATACGCCGCGGCAGATTTTCATTGCGCAGTCGCTGGGGTATCCACTGCCGGAATATGCTCACGTCCCCTTCGTGGCGGAGCCGGGCAGCCGCAATAAGCTGAGCAAGCGAAAGTTGGCGCACTATTTAAAAAACGCCGACTTCAAGCGACTCTACGACCACGGCGTCGAAATTGCCAATCAGTTGCGCACCGGGCACCAGACACCAGACACCCAGACACTTGCCTTATCACCCGAGACGTTTAATCCGGTGATCGTCGACTTCTATGAGGAAGTGGGTTATCTGCCCGATGCGATCATCAATTATCTGATGCTCTTGGGTTGGTCGTTCGATGATAAGACCGAGTTTTTCACCCGCGCAAATGATTGAAAACTTTTCGCTCGAGCGTGTGACCAAGGCGCCTGCCAGTTTCGATTGCAAAAAGCTCTGGGCGTTCGAAGACCACTACATGCAAGAGGTTCCCATCAAGCAGAAGGTGGCGAAGAGCTTGCCGTTCTTACAGCGGGCTGGTTTGGTGGCCGCTGAACCGACCCCGTGTGACGTGGGGCCCAAGCTTACGCAGATTGTGGAGGCGGCGGGAGATCGAATCAAAGTTTTTGGCGACATTCTGGACTACACGGATTTCTTCTTGCCCGACGATAACCTTCCCTACGACGAGCATGTGTTCGATAAGCGCGTGCGGCAGACGCCGAGGGCAGTCGAGCTTTTAACCGAGATCAAGCACGCGCTCGCCACGATCGAGCCTTTTGAGCCGGCGACGGTCGAAGCCGCGCTCAAAGCACTGGTCGAAAAGCGCGGCGGCAAAACGACGGACCTGGTCCATCCGCTGCGCGTGGCACTAACGGGCAAGGGCATCGGCTTCGGCCTATTCGACACGTTGGCCATCCTCGGCCGCGAGCAATCCGTCGCCCGCATCGATCATGCCCTCGCGCGGAAGTAACCCACCACCGGGCAATGTTCGTTCGCAGTCGTCTGTCATCGGCATCATGCGCGGGATACAATTACCGTAACAAAGTCCTATTTGTTGTGATGTCCGAATATGCAACTTTCAGATAAGTCTCGAAAATCGGCGACCGGCCAGCAGGAGCGGATGTTGCGCCAATGGCAAAAAACTTGCCGCCTATGGGATCTCTATTTGCGTGTCGGAGGCTCGCTTGACCCTGAACCCGATCCTCAAAGTCCTTTCGACGCTTTCTACCCACGACGTTCGCTTCCTGCTCATGGGCGGGCAAGCGTGCATCTTTTACGAAGGGACCGACTTTAGCGTCGATACCGATATCGTGATCGTCGCCGACGCCGCGAACCTGGAACGATTGACATTCGCCCTCGATGAGTTGCAGGCGAAAGTAATCGCTGTTCCGCCGTTTGAAGCTGACTACCTGCGGCGTGGCCATGCAATCCACTTTCGTTGCTTCAATCCCGAAGCGGAGGAGACACGCCTCGACGTGATGGCATCGATGCGCGGCGTCGATCCGTTTGGCGAACTTTGGAAACGGCGAACTACGGCCAAGCTGCAACCATCGTTGCACATCAACATGCTTGGACTCGCCGACCTGATTCAGGCGAAAAAGACCCAGCGCGACAAAGACTGGATCATGATTCGCAAGCTGCTCGCCCGACATTACCGAGTTAACGAGCAATCGCCAACGCAAGAACAAGTTGCATTTTGGCTTCGTGAAGGCCGCTCCGCTCAGATGCTTCGTTCTATTGCGGCCCGATTCCCCGAACCTGCGCGAAAGACCGTATCTCAACGTCCGCTTGTCGAATTTGCAATATCCGGCGATATTCCACCACTTAACAAAGCGCTGGTGGCGGAAGAACGGGCAATTCGTCAGGCCGACCGCGCATATTGGACGCCGCTGAAGAAAGAGCTGGAAGAATTGCGCCTCCATCGAAAGCGCCGCAAGAAATAACTCCTTTCGTCACGATCTCTCATGTCCGACGAACCTCGCTCGCTGAATTTCATCGAAGAAATCATCGAAGTGCACGCCGCTAGCGGCCGCTTTGGCGGGCGAGTGCAAACGCGATTTCCTCCTGAGCCCAATGGCTATTTGCACATCGGCCACGCCAAAAGCATCTGCCTGAATTTCGGCTTGGCCATCAAATATAATGGCACCTGCAATCTGCGCTTCGACGACACCAACCCGACCAAGGAAGAAGAGGAATACGTCGAATCGATCGAACAAGACGTGCGCTGGCTGGGCTTCCACGTGCCGCCGCCACTCTATGCCAGCGACTATTTTGAGCAAATTCACACCTGGGCGATTGCACTGGTCAATGCCGGCCACGCCTATGTGTGCGATTTGAACGCCGATCAAATTCGCGAGTACCGCGGCACGCTCACCACGCCAGGAAAAAATAGCCCGTTCCGCGATCGGCCCGTCGCGGAAAACCTCGACCTGTTCGAGCGCATGGGCAATGGCGAATTTCCCGAGGGCTCGCGCACGCTGCCGCGCCAAAATCGATATGGCCCATCCGAACCTCAACATGCGCGACCCGGTGATGTACCGCATTTTGTACGCCAAGCATCATCGCACGGGCGACCGTTGGTGCATTTATCCCATGTACGATTGGGCCCACGGCCAGAGCGATTCCATCGAAAACGTCACGCATTCCATTTGTACACTCGAGTTCGAAAATCATCGGCCGCTCTACGATTGGTACTTGGATAAAATCGCTGCCGATAATCCCGGAAAAATTCAGCACCCGCAGCAAATCGAATTCGCCCGGCTCAATCTCACCTACACGGTGATGAGCAAGCGCCGGCTCTTGGAACTCGTGCGCGATAAGCACGTGGCCGGCTGGGACGATCCGCGCATGCCGACCATTTGCGGACTGCGCCGCCGCGGCTACACGCCCGAATCGATTCGATCGTTTTGCGAGCGCATTGGCGTGGCCAAATTCAACAGCACAATCGACATGGCCGTGCTCGAAGGGGCCGTGCGCGACGACCTAAACCGCCGCGCCCAGCGCCGCATGGCGGTGCTGCGGCCGCTCAAGCTCGTGATCGACAACTATCCCGAAGACCAAGTCGAAATGCTTGATGCAGTTAATAACCCCGAAGACCCATCGGCCGGCACGCGGCAAATTCCGTTTTCGCGTACTCTCTATATCGACCGCGACGATTTCCGCGAAGACCCACCCAAAAAGTTCTTCCGCTTGGCCCCCGGAGCCGAAGTGCGGTTGCGGTACGCCTATATCATCAAATGCGAAAGCGTCATCAAAGACCCGGCCACCGGCGAAATCACCCAGTTGCACTGCACGTACGACCCGCAAACCAAAAGTGGCATGCCGACCCCGGCCGTCGGCTCTGCCGGAGCGCCGGCAGAAAACAGAGCCGACCGCAAAGTGAAAGGCACCATCCACTGGGTATCAGCCGAACACGCCATCTCACCACCAGTGCGGCTTTATGATCATTTGTTCTTAAAAGAAAATCCCGACGAGGTGCCCGCCGGACAAAACTACTTAATCAATCTCAACCCCAATTCGCTTGAAGTCTTCACCGAGGCCCGCCTCGAACCGAGCCTCGCCGACGCCAAACCCGGCGAGCGTTTCCAATTCGAACGCTGCGGCTATTTCTGCGCCGACACTTTCGATTCCAAATCCGGCCAGCCGATTTTCAATCGCACGGTCACGCTCAAAGACACCTGGGCGAAAATCGAACAGAAGGGTGGCAAATAAGGCCAGCATTGACGCTTCGGCGTCGGTACCTATACTTCTGTTCATGGATATTCTCGACCGTCTCCTCGGCCACGACGCTTGGACCACCCGCCAGTTGCTACTGCGCTGCCGCGAGCTATCCGAAGAACAACTGGACCAGGAATTCGACATTGCGCATCGTTCGGTTCGCGCCACTCTGTTGCACATGATTCGCAACATGGAAGTCTGGACCGACCTGATTGCCCAACAACCGATCCGACAGAACGCGAACGATCAGCCCAGTGGATGTTCAATCGACGGCTTGTTGCATCGATTGGACATCGTCGCTGCCGATCTAGCCGCCATTAGCACGCGACTAGCGCGCGAGGGGAAGCTCGACGGGTGCTTCATCGATCACTTGGACAACCCGCCAAGGAAAAAACCATTCGGCGGCGCAATTGTGCATGTCATCACACATAGCATGCACCACCGGGCTCACTTGCTCTATATGTTGCGACGGTTGGGCGAGAAAAACTTGATAGAGGGAGATGTGCTTAGTTGGGAAATGCAACAGCGCCACGCCAACTCGCCCACGTGAGGAGCTCGTCATGCTCGAACTCTTCAAACAAACCATCACGAGCCAATTCGAAGCCGCCCTGGCGATGCTCAACGCCTGCATCGCCGCTTGCCCGCCCGCGCACTGGGAAGGCAAAATCGCCAACGACTTGTTTCGCTATGTGGCCTATCACACTCTGTTCTACGCCGATTTGTATTTGTCACGCAGCGAAGAAGCGTTCCAATTGCGCGAACTGCACCACCGCGGCGGTGACGAACGCGGCGAAGCGGCCAGCCCCGGCCTGTCGAAGGAAGAAACGCTCGCCTACGTGCCGATCGTTCGCCAAAAACTGCTCGAATCGCTCGCCGCCGAAACCGAACAGTCGCTCGCCGGCCCCTCCGGTTTCTCCTGGCGCAAATTCTCGCGCCGAAATTCACCTCTACAACATTCGCCACATCCAGCATCACGCCGGTCAGCTCAGCGCCTTCATGCGTCGCGTTGAACCCGCGCAATTTGGCCAGCGCGATTTGCCCTGGATCGGCGCGGGTTGGCGATAATCCCCCGGGACACGATCCAGCAAAGTAGGGGGGTACTCAGAGCAATTATTCGCCGCAGTTCGACGGTGCGCGTCTTCGAATTCGCCTGATCGAACGGGTTGCGCAAACAGCGAACTGGCCGAATTAGCAGGTTTTTAAACGATGTTTACCGCTTAAAACCGCTGCCTTTTAATCGAAGTGAGTACCATTTCATCAAGAAGAAGCCGTAATTCCTAGTAAGTTAATTTTCCTAAAAAAGTCTATTTTTTCCTTGACCCGCCCTGTCCCCTTGGTTAGCCTGCATCTTGAACTCATCGGAGGGGGGAGACTTCTGAAGAGGTCAGGCGATTTTCTAATCGGTCTAGGAAATCGAACTATTTCCGTGTTTGTAACTGCAACCGTGCCTACCTGGGGAGATTTAGCTAATGAAGGCTTCGACAACTTTATTCACCGTAGCCGTGCTACTTGCACTTGCCCTGACCCACGCCGGTAACGTTTCGGCTAGCATTATGTACTTCGACACCAACGGCGCCACCGCTGGTTCTACGAACTCCACTACCCAGCAAACCTGGAACACCGGCACCGCCGATTGGACGACCGATTCCACCGGCTCCATCGCGACTGGTACCTACGTCGATGGTTCCGACGCCGTCTTTTCCGCCGGCACCAACGCCGTCTCCACCTATAACGTCTCCACCGCCGGCAATAAAATCGCCAACAGTGTCACCGTCGAGGAAGGCACCATCACCTTCCTCCCCTCGACTACGCCCCCCACCCGTACCATCGGCGGCGGAGGCATCACACTCGCCAGCACCGCCAACGGAAACATGACCTGGAGTAACGCTAATGGCGGCAACACCCTTCTACTCTCCGCCAGCCAGGCTTGGACCGACAACCACGCCACCGCCGCCATCGTCGTCGCTTGCCCCGTCAAGTCCACCGCCGCCACTGGCACCACCACCCTCACCACCTCTGAAAACGGCACCGGCGATGTCCTCATTAGCGGCGCCATCACTGACGGCACCTCCGGCTCCAACCTTGCCCTCTCCAACAATGGCCCTGGACGCCTTAACATCCAAGGCGCCGATACCTACACCGGTGGCACCTCGGTCGCCGCTGGCATCTTCCTGCTCGACAACGGCGGCTCCCTCGCCCACGCTAACATCTCCGTCACCGGTGGCACATTTGCCGGCGGGACCACCGGCGCAGGCGGATCGATTACCGACAACATCGCCAATGACATCGCCGAGCTCGTCTCGCTCAGCGGCAGCGGCACACTCGATCTAACCAATCTGAATTTCACTTTGAGCGCTACCGGCACGCAGACCCAGGCGGAATATGTTCTGGCCAACGCCGACATCGGTTCGTCAAACGTGACCGGCACTACGTTTGCCAGCGTCAGTTTACCGGCCGGTTGGACCATCGCTTACACGGGAACCGTGGCGAACCCGGGCGATATCGTGCTGGTGGCGCCTGTGCCCGAGCCCGCTTCGCTCTTGATCGCGGCCCTGGGCGCACTGGGCTTGGCAACGGGTTGGGCACGTCGCCGCCAAACTGCTGCTTAACTTATTGCCCCTGGATCGGAGTCGGCTGGCAGTAATATATCGGAGCAATCCCGACTTTATGTCGGCCGCACGATGTCGCCAAGGCGCAGTTCGCCTCCGCCGATAATCTCCGCGCAATCCCCCACGGTGTCGCAGTGCCGCTTGAATGCCATCGACCGTCAACTTCTCCAAATATCCGCACGGTTCACACAGTTTGATTCCGCGCAGGCGCACTGGCCCGATCGAAAACTCGCGCCCAACCAAGTGATCGAGCGGCACGCCGCGCACCAATAAATTGCGCCGCATTTCGGCGGCCGCAAGCTTCAATTCGTAATCGCGCGCCGCAGCCTCAAGCGCTTCCGCTTCGATAAGAGTTATTTGCCGGTCGGCCTTCTGAGTGCCACTGGCTCTGCCAGTGTTCTCCCGAATCGTTTCACCACGAGCGTTTGCACTTTTGGAAAACGTTCCCCGGCCGACCGAATAACGATCCCCCTCTAGTCCGCAGCCTGCCATTGCCAACGCGCTCTGAACTTGCCACATCGGCTCCCCCTTGGCCGGTCCAATAAAAATCGCTTCCAACGTGCCTTGAAACATGATCGAAATAATCAAATGCTAAGAACCCGACTTGTAACCGTTCACACCGCGGGGAGCAGGGAGGGAGCGCGTTTAGCGGCGTAGTCGGCTTGGATGGCGGCGACCAGGTAATGGAACACGCGTCGCGATTGTTGGCGACAGGTTTCGATGACCGTGAGGATCGTCTCGACAAAGCGGCTGCCGCGTGCGCTCTGCGTGCCGAAGGATAGTTTCCGCCAGATCACCGCTGGCCGCAAGGCGCGCTCGCTGGCGTTATTGGTCGGTTCGACCCCCTCCACTTCCAGGAACGTCCAGAGCCAGGCCCGATGACTCCACAACTCATCGCACATGCCGGTCAACCGCGGGTTCCCGCTAAACGTTCCGCGCAGCAGCAAGGCGTCCACTTTTTTGCGGACCGGTCGCATCCCGCGGAGCCAGCCGACGCGTGTCAGCGTGCCGTCGCGAGCACGGGCCCAGAGGCGAAACAATTGGCGTGTTTCCCGCATCAAGTCCTGGCCCAGCCGCTTGGCTTGGCAGTCTCCCGTATCGATCAGGGATTGAAAATCGCGTTTCAGATGAGCCCAACACCATTGCAGCTTGGCCAGCGACCAGTACATTTTGGCTCGATCGCAGTTCACGACGCCGGTGAACGAGTCGCCCAAATGATCGACCACCGCCGTGGCGGCACGCGAGTCGCGCACGGCAAACACGGTGAACTGACGGCCGACAAACGTCCACAGCCAACTCTTGTGGGTCGCTTCCTTGCTCGGGGTTTCGTCGATGCCCAGGATCGGCTCGGCGGGGAGCCGGCCGGCGAGTTCGTCATACAGGGGTCGCAGCGCTCCGGTCGCTTGGTTTTGCAGCTTCACCACCCAGCCGGTGGAACAAGGCTGGCCGAGCACTTGTTCCAAGAACAGCGCCACGCGCGATTTCGATTGCCGAAAGCAGCCCATCAAGAGCGCCGCCAAGGCCACCAGTCGCGGACCGGCCTGACCCGACGGCACGCCCAGTGGGCAATTCGGCACAGGTCGTTGCGCCGCAGCGGCGACAGCACAGCCGATGCCGCTGGTACTCACTGACCAGCGGCTTGATCTCCGACAATTCCCAAACTTGATGCCGCAACGGCGCGGGATCACGGCCCCGCAAACTCCGGCCGCACTTGCGACAAACAGGCGGCGTGAGCGTTACCACCTCCTGGCACTGATCGCTGGGGATCAAGGCCCGCTCGTGCTTGGGATGCCCCGGCTGACCGCCCGGCCGCTTTTTCGACTTGAGCTTGGCCGAAGCGGGTTTGGCGTGGGGATGCTGGGAACTGGGAGGCAGCGACGAATTCTGCGGGGTCTTGTTCATTCGGCCCCGCCACTCATCGAGTTGCCTTTCCAACTCCGCGATCCGTGCCTCATAGTGGTCAATGATCGCCTGCACCAGCGCCCGGAAGTCGGGCGGCAAGGCGGCGAGCTGTTCCGGCGTGATCGGCGGCTTTGGCGAGGGCATGCCTGTGATGTCGCCAAAATCCCAATTCTCCGCCAGATCAATTTCCCGCTTTTTTCACTTCGGGCTGTGAACGATTGCCTTTCGCCTGGCTTGAGAGCGGTGCCTGAAATCACCCGTTTTACTTCGACCATGGAGGGCCAACTGTATGGGTACCTGCTGCCGTTGGCATCCTTGTCGTCGTCCCAGCCCAGCGACAGTTCTTTGCCGATGAAAACACACGATGATGAAAGCGTGGCATAATCAAGTCTTGCCTGACACAAAGCGATTTCCGCTCGTTCTTCTGAAAGCGGAAAATGGTAAAGGGCAGAATATTCAGTTTGCTCTTTGTGAAGCGACGGTGCCACATGGCCGGAACCGACTCCACACTTCCACGATATGGCCGTACGGGACAAACGTGGTATCGAGTAGCAAATGCCAATATGGCTGCTCCGTCTCCTGCTGAAACTCGACGACCCAGAAATAGGCGTGTGTACTTAGAAACTTCTGACGATCCAGCTCGCGCACGAATCGAGAGTGTAGACCATTTTGCATGACGTACAGCCAAGCTGCTTCCGGCCCGGGAAACAGGCTGCCATCAACGGTCAAGGTTATTCCAAAGACACCGACAAACGATGCTACCCGAGAGATCAGACGCTGCCGCAGCTGCACTCCTTGCCGGGGACCACACCACTCACAGAACCATTTTCGACAGCGACAAGGGCGAACACGATAGGCTTGACCAACCACCTCCCCCAGATCCTCCGGCCTCCGTACACACTCACTTTCGACAGGGAACTCATCACTTTCAGCTTTGTCAAAACAATGACTATTAGATTGAAATAAGAGGCCGGCGCCGCAGGCAGAGCCAGCTTGCGATCATCGATCTGGTCACTGCGCGTGCCAACTGGAAAGAGAGTTTCCTTGTTCGTCAGCGGTGGACGCTTCGCCCTTTTCCGCCGCTCCGCGACCGCTTTCGTGACGAGAATATCCCCGACCTTGCGGGGATGCGCTTCCGGCTGTTTCTTCTGCTTTGGCATGCAGCAGAAGATCGGACTTCAGCCGTCCCAATACCCGCCCATCAAGCAGCGCGACTTACGTCCGTTTCCTGCGGCCAGACGACCGTGCCTTATGAGGTTAGAGCGCCGTTTTAGGTACGAGGGCAGCACCGCGCATCGAATTTGACTTAAAGCAGATTCCGACGTTTACGAGTGCGGTAAACTGTCAGCGCCCGGTAGATCGCCCCCGTTGGGACTTTGAGATATTGTGGCGCTTGCGGACTCAGACCTAGCGGCCCGGCTGCTATCGAGATTGCCCCGGGGGCCAGCACGACGTTCGGCGAATTAAAGTAGAAAAAGGTGTCAGGAAGGAATGGCACTTGAATAGGTCTTAAGCGGTTTGGAGCAGACGACTTCGAGCTTCGGCCCGCGGGATCGTGAGGAAGTGTTGGGAGCGCCGACGTTTGACGGCGCGTGGTTCGACGCGGTCCGGTCGGTCGCCCACTTTGTGCGAGGCAATGGCGGCGAGCAGGATCGCGTGCCGGCGTAGATCATAACGATCGTTTAGTAAACCGAGATGCCGAAACGCGCCGAGTGTCTGCAGCGCGCCTTTGAAGCTGATCGTACAAGGCAACAGGTCGCTGCAGGCGGCGGCTTCCGCCATGATGCGGCGGATCAAATTATAGGCTAACAGGTGCGTGGCGATTTCTTTGCGGACCATCGACGGTGTTTGACAACGTAAATGGTCCATTTGCAGCACCGTCTTCAGCGCGCAAATCGAGTTCCGCCTGCCAGCGAGCACGATACAAGCCGGCTAGGTCAGCCGCCGAGAAACATTGCGGATCCAGCAAGGTAGTCACCAGCACATAGCTACGGACGCGAAAGCCTGGCTGGCTGACCTGCACCAGCAGTTCCCGAACGACCAATTGGTCGGGCAACGCGGCGTAGGCAAGCTCATCCATCCAATACGGGCATTGAGTCGGTTTCCGCCAGCTTACCAGATGATCGCGCCGGCCCAGCCGCTGGCCGGAACGAAAGTCGGCTTTGCGCATTTGATGCTGCCGCGTGACCAGGTCCACGCCGCGCTGGGCAAGCATCGCGAGGTCGTAATAAGAACCGTAATGGCAATCGGCCAGTAAGATGTCGTCCGATTCAAGCCCGTCCAGGAGGCTGCGGAACAATTGGTTCTCGCCGCTTCGCTTGCCTTGATAGCGACCCATGGCAAACTCCAATACGGAGCCAACCGACAGTGAAAAGATCACCACCAATCGCGCGATTGGGAAGCCTAGACCCGGCTTTTGCACATTGTGCTGCGGATAGGCCAGTTGATTCTCTGGCGTATCAGGCATGGTCACGGTGGTGCCGTCGACGATTTTCACCGTGCGGCCTTTCCACAGCCATCCGGATCGTTGCCGTGCGTCAACGTGCGAAGCATGTCCCGTGGTCTTTACTAACTTGGCAAATAGCTCTTCCGGCAATTGACGGCGTGCCGTACAGTAAGCGCCGGTTTCCGGAGAGCAGGGCGATTGCCCCTGGCTGGTGCGCCACGCCAGCAGCCGAGCGACCGCCTCGCGGCAAGAGTGATCGGCCGATAACACCTGCGAGAGGAACACCCACAGCGTCACGGCGGGTCGATAGATCCGCTCGCGAAAGGTGCATCCCAACTGCTCCAGAAGCGAGTTGACGAGCTGTTCAGGAAGCCACTGCTGAAAAGATAGATCTCCGTCCTCTTGCAATTGTTTGACAATCCTCTCCACGCGTCGAGAAAATGACGTCGCTGAAATACTTCTGGACATGGGCGGCCTCCTTGCCTGGAACGTGAAAGATTTGTGATCATTCCTTCACATCCTCAAGAAGGCCGTCTCTGTCCAGATCAATTCTGCCACCGACTCGCGCTTATTTAAGTGCCATTCGTTACTGGAAGTTACCTTTGCGGCTGGCTGGCGGGTTTTTTGCCGGCTGGGGCGGGGGGCGCGGCGAATTGGCTGAAATCTAACACGCGCACGTTGTCCCATTCAGCATGCCCGGTTGAGCGCCAATACATAATCACTTGCGCGATCGCCTTATCGAGCGGAGCGCCAGGGCGGGCTTGCCGGTAGAGCTGGGCATCGTTGCGGCCATCCCCCTTCAGCATGAGCAAATCTTTTTCCTGAGCGTAATTGATTTCATTTGCCCAGCCGCGAAATGTGTCTCCCGAGAGCCGCTGCCCTTCGACAGCGGCGTTTCCGGTCGCGTTCATGTTGATAGCCGGCCGGCCCAGAGTTTGCGCCGGCACTTGATAAGCCGTCAGCGCGTTGCACGTCAGCAGCACAGCTCCCGGCGCAGGATTGTCTGGATCGAGCTCGTTGTCCCAGGTGGCAACCGGTCCGTACACGCTGCGCACCTGATCGTGAAACGTAAATTCGCGCCGCAGCACGTTTCCTGTCAGGCCGCCCTGATACTGCAAATCGACAAAGTTGATTTGGTCGGCTTGTGGAGTGCCTCCTGGCGTGGCTTGTTGCGCAGCTGCGGCACCAGCCTGGCCATTGCTGCTCTGTCCTGTCGACCGATTCGCTGATACCCCGGCGGACGCCGAAACCAGCGACGCAGCCGGCTGTCCGTTGGCCGGCGTCGTTTGGGCAGCCGCAGCACTGGGTGGCGGACCGATTCGCCAACTTCGCATTCGCCCCGGACCGGTGCGCTGCCATTTCGCCCGTCGTGCGATTCACCGTCAAATCGTGCACCAACATCCAATCAATCGCCAGCGGATCGCGATCTTTGAATGTGCGATTTTCCAAGATCGATTCGCCAGGGCACGAAATCACTTCGACCTGCGGCCGCTGGCCCCCGCGCGCCGCGGCAAAAACAACGCGGTTGTGGATCACGGCTTCCAGCAATTCGCAATGAATCGTCTGAGTTCCTTGCTGCCCTACCACTTTTTGCTCGAACCGCGCTGTTTGCCCATCGAACTTCATTCCGCCGACCCAATCGATAATGGTCGGCCCGTGGCCGGAAAGCAGATTTAGTCCCGCATCGTCTGCCGCGCCCGGGGCCGGCTCTGCCTGATTTGCCTGTGCTGATTCCTCCAGCACCATGCGGCCGGGCCCGTCGATCCACATTCGATTCGAGGCTTGGTCCAACTGCACTGTTTTGCCGAACATCGTCATGCCTTGAGCGATGATTTGCGCCGGCTGCCCGATGACCGTGGCCTGCGCTTGCGTATCGGCGTGCTGCACCTGTAAATGATCGCCGCGAATCTCCAGCGCCCGCGGGTCGTTGGGCGTCGCGCCGTCTTGCGCGAAGAATACTTGCCCGTCGGCATCCACGCCTTCCAGCTTGCTCGTGCCGCCGCGGCTGACAAACGACGCGTGCAGCACTCGCGAGCTAATCTCATATTGCTGCTGCGATGCATTCGGATCGCCGGCCCGGTTGCCGTTGGGATTTGATCCCCCGGGTCCCGGACTCGAGCGCGCGTCCGGAGCATCGGCCGCGCCATTGGCAGCGCCATCGGCCGCCTGATCTTGCCGAAATGTCGCCTCAACCCGCTGCGAAATCTGCCCGCGCAATTGCGGCGAATTGATTTGCACGCCGGTATTCTCCGCTTCCATCAGCATGTTGCCGGTCGGAATATCATAGACTAGCCGCTCGCCGCGAATTTCAGCTTGCGACGACGGCGTGCGCACCAACACCGGGTTGCCAATGGCTTCAATTTTTTGCGCCTCCAGCGGTTTCAAGCCGCCAGACGAACGAGCGGCCGGCCGTGAGGTGCCTGCCGATCCGGCGTTTGCCACAGCCGTGCCATCCGGCGCCCCACCCGTTTGCCGCGGCACAAAGAAGACCGACAGTACTTCGCAATCGATTTGGTCGCTTGCGCCGTTGGGATTCGGCCGCAGCACGTCGACTTGATGCCGGAATCGCGCAATGTTTTCGACAAGGTTGAAATCGAACGGTCCTTGGCAGCGGATATCGATTGGGGCATCGCCGCCGGAGACAGCCCCCAAGGGTCCCGCCGCGGCCGGAAGCCGGGTAGACGTCCCCTGCGCGCGGCGCTATCCTGTCCGCCGCGGGCCGAGCTTTCCGCATCGGGGGGCGGCCGCTGGAGGTGCATTTCCACATCTTGGAGCAACTGCAAATCTTGCACGCCGCTAAAATTGAAGCCGCGCGGCTTGTCGGTCGTTGCCGTCGCGGTAGTCAAGTCGATTTGCATGCCACGCCCGTGCCCCGTGCTTTGCCCGAAGCGAAACTGCACGTCGTTTGGAGCAAAGTCGTAGTGGCCTGTTTCGTCGGGAGCCGCAGTGATAATGCGGCTGCCGACTAGCAGCATGTCGTGCGTCACAGCGTAAATATCGTCGCCCCCTTGAGGCCGCGTCGCTTCACTGCGCACCGTAACTTCGCCTTCCAAAACGCCCCCGAGCAGTCGGCCAATTTTTCCCCGACTCAGGTCCAACGGCCCGTCAAATTGCAGCGTGGCCTCTGGCGCCTGCAAAATGATGACTCGCTTGTGGCTATCAGCCGCCTCCGCATTACCATCTGGGAAAAAGATGACGGTACATGGTTTTAGTTGCACACGCCCATCGGGAGCGCCTGTGCGCGGATCCGTTAGATTCTTGTAATCTTTGGTCAAGAGTTTTGCGGTCTGGCTTTCGAGCGCGATCGGGTTGGAGCGCTCCCACGCATCGTCGGGAAAGAACCGAGCATAGCCCCCCAGGCGGTCGGCATTCTGCGGCGCAGTCAGTGAGTCGTCTTGATCGGCCGACGATGCGACTCGTTTCTCATCGATGCGAGGTTCGATCAGCGGCGCGGCTATCAGCCGGTAGACCCAAAACAGGGCGAATACCACTATGAAGCTCACGACCGTGCGTTGAATTCTGGCGAACATCGAAATTCCAGTTTCCTATCCGCCAAATTTGCGCAATACGTCGTCCCACCGCCCTTGGGCCTTGAGCAGCACTTCGACCACTTCGCGCAGCGCCCCGCCCCACCCGGGGCCTTGGTAATGTAATGGGCTTGAGCGTGCAGATCCTCGCACCCATCGCCGACGGCCGCGGCAAAGCCGACGTATCGCAACACGGGCCAGTCGGGCAAATCGTCGCCGATGAACGCCACCTGTTCAGGCTTCAAGTTCCGGTCGGCTAAGATTTGCTTCACCGCGGCCAGTTTGTCGTCGACCCCTTGCCGCACTAGTTCCACTCCCAGTTCCACAGTGCGCAGTTGAACGATGTGCGACGCCCGGCCGGTGACCAATCCGAAGTGATGCCCGACGCGCTGCCACAGTCGAATACCCAATCCGTCGCGAATGTGAAATCGCTTGATCTCGATACCTTGGTTGTCGAAGATCACGCCTCCGTCGGTCAGCACGCCATCTACATCGGAAAGCAAGAGTTCGATCGGGCGGCAACGTTCGACGATATCCATGGCGGCAAATTAGCAGTTCGGGAGTCAGATGCGAGGGGAAGAGTCGATGCGTCAGGGTTGCAAATTCCGCACCGTCTATCCCGCTTTCCGCTGCGGTTTAGGCACGGCTGGGGTCTGGGACGGGGGCAAATTGGCAAACCTTGTCGGTTGCGATTCTTTTGATGGTTCCGCTTGCTCAGGATAGAGCGCCACAATATCGGTCACATCGAGCAATCCCACCGGCCGTCCATCGGCATCGATAACCGGTAATTCGCTGATGCGTCGCTCGGCCATCATCGCCACGGCGTCGTCGAGCATCGAGCCTTGCGGCACGGTGGCCGGGTTCTTCGTCATCACTTGGCGAATCGGACCATCCAACATTGAATCGCGCCGGCTTTCAAAAAGCCGCGCCAAATCGCTATCGGTAAAAATCCCGCGCAAGCCGCCGTCGTGATCGACAATCATAATTGCGCCGGTGCGCCGCCCAGGTAGCCGAGCCTCCACTAGTACCTCGCGCAGCGTATGGGAGCAATCGGCCACGCGGCAATCGGAAAGGGTGCGCATCCGGTCATCAACGCGCGCCAATTGCCGCCCCAAACTTCCGCCAGGATGGAACCGGGCAAAGTCGTCGCGGCTGAATCCGCGCGAGCGGCTGGTCACTAGTGCCAGTGCATCTCCGACCGCCAACATCGCCGTGGTGCTGGTGCTCGGCGCCAGCCCCAACGAGCAGGCTTCCTGCAGCGGCCCAAGCTCGATGACCACCTGCGCCGCGCGACCCAGCCGGCTTGCGGGGCGGCTCGTGACGGCGATCAGCGGCGTGGCGACCGCGGCGATCGATGGCAACAATCGGGCCACCTCTTCCGTTTCGCCGCTTTGCGAAAGCATCAGCACGACATCGTCGGTGCGGATGCGCCCCAGGTCGCCATGAATCGCCTCGGCCGGATGCAAAAAATGGCTGCGCGTGCCGGTCGAGGCCAGGGTGGCGGCGATCTTCTGCCCCACCAACCCTGCTTTGCCGATTCCGCTCACGATCACGCTGCCGGAGCACTCAAAAAGCAATTCGACCGCGCGGCAAAACGAATCGCCCAACCGCGCTGCAACCGACTCCAGCGCCCGGGCTTCAATTTCGATGATCTCCCGAGCATAACGCAACTGCTCGTGGCGATTCTGCTGGGCTGTTGCAAGCTCCACAGAGGGTCGAAAAGGGTCGTTATGTGCGGCCATGCGATCGTCGTCCTTGACTAGGGGCATTTGGCGGAAAAAATGCGGCGAACGGTTAATTTTCGCTCGCGTGCAGGCATTGAGCTAAAAGGGGCCACCGATTTTAACGGCGACCGAAAAATGAAACAACGCAAATGCGTGCTAGCAAATTAGAGTCCCGAGCAGATTTAGCGAGGCAACGTTACGATGATGAGCAGTTATTTGGTTCGCTCAGTTGTTGAATTGACGACGGGATTCGTCGAGTCAGCAGTCGAAAACAGATCGTTTGTCTTGCTTTGTGCCAGGCGCACGATCAGTAGCTTTTGTTCGGTCTGTTCCGACTGTTCGTCGGTGAAGAAGAAGTGCCCCAGCGAGCCCGATCGTTCGGGCAGTGTAGTTAGCAGCAACATTTGGCCCGGCGCGAGCATTGCATCGAACGAAAGGCGGTCGAACATCTGTTTTGGCTTTCCCGATTGCGGCCGGAGTACGCCATCGCGATTGAGCGCCTGCGAAACGCTTGTGACTTCGTCGGTCACCCATTGCTGCCGCGCCTCGCCATAATCGAGTTCCGGCATCAGCTGCAGCTTCACTTTCTGATCGTCCTGCGCAACGAGAGTCGTATTCAAAATGCATTGTGCCTGGCTATAGGTGCGGCCGCACACAGTGCCGTTGCGACAGGTGAGCAGGGGTAATTCGGGATAGGTGCTGGAAGCAAAAATTTGCCCATGCCAGCCCGAGTGAAGCTGCATTTGCTGCTTGCTCACTGCGGGCGCTTTGCCGAAATTGGCGGATGCTTCAGTTACGGTACCCGGCTGTTCAGCGGCGGTAATCAACTGCTGCAGAGCGGTCGGAAGCTGACCCGAGACGATGCCGGCGCGGAAGCCATTTTCAGCCAGATCGCGGCGCTGGTCGGGCGGAAGTTGTTGTTCGTCGATTTCGCTCCACATGTCGCCGTTTAGCGTCGCATCGGCATAGGGGAATCGCACCGACACAATTTCTAATTGCACCCCGTCAGAAGCCATTTCGACCGGCCGTAGCAACGTTCGCTCTGTCGGCGCTTCCGGTACCCACGCGCGGCAGCCGGCACAGGCGAGTAGCGTCAAACCGAGAACAAAGTATTGCTTAGATCGGTGCATTGCGCGCAAAATCGCCGCTGCTGACAGGTCGGAGAATTCGATGAAGACGTGCCCGGACAAGAAACCGAAAGATAGGGCCGCGTAGATTAGGCGCTTGCGCTAGCGGCGTCAATGCGAAAGGCGTGTGCGATCAGGTGGCATGCTATGATAGCAAGATTACGAGCGTAGCATGCATGCGCGCCAAAGCAGAAGTTATGCCCCAACCAGTAAGTCGAGCGAGCCGATCGTCGCGTCTGCAACCGCCTGCGGGTTCGTTCGCCAATCCCTGGCTGCATCTATGGAGCGCCGCGTTATTGATTGGACTTTGCCTCTGGGCCTATTGGCCGATTTTCAATGGCAAGTTCCTGATGGACGACGATCTGCTGGTCACGAGCAATCCGCTTGTGAAGAGCCCCGACGGCCTAGGAAGAATTTGGTTCTCCACCGAAGCCGCCGATTATTGGCCGATCACCGGCACCGCGTTTTGGCTTGAGTGGCACTTGTGGGGAATGAATGCCAAGGGTTATCACATTACCAACGTTGTGCTGCACATTCTGGCTGCACTAATGGTGTGGGCGTTGCTGCGAAAATTGAACGTTCCAGGGGCATATTTCGCCGCGCTATTGTTCGCGGTTCACCCTGTGAATGTTGAATCGGTGGCTTGGATTGCGCAGCTTAAGAACGCACTGGCGATGGATTTTTTCCTGCTGTCGCTGCTTTTTTATGAACGCAATGAATCGCAGTACGCAATTCGCAATGGTGCTGAAAATGATTTCCGGCCGTTAGATTCCGATCCACAAAACATTAGTTTCGCTGGGTCGTCTGTTCATTCCATCGCGGGCTGGTATTGGTTTAGCCTGCTGGCGTTTGTATTGGCCATGCTCAGCAAAGGCTCAGTCGCCATTGGGCCTTTGTTGATACTAGGATTGGCTTGGTGGCGCAAAGGAAGAATTGCCGCTGCTGATGTTTTGAAAACGGCGCCGTTTTTCGTAATAGCCGTAGCGCTGACGGCGGTGAATCTTTGGTTTCAAACGCATGGTTCGGGCGAAGTCATTCGGTCGGTCGGGTTTGCCGAGCGCGTGGCGGGAGCAGGGGGCGTCGTATGGTTCTATCTATCGAAAGCGCTACTGCCGATCGATTTGCTGTTTGTCTACCCGCCGTGGCACATCGAAGCCGGTGATTTACGTTGGTGGATTCCGCTGATCGCCGCGGCTGCCGTTGCCGCACTTCTTTGGCGGAACCGAAACCACGCAATCGGCAGGTCGTTTTTGATCGCCTGGAGCGCATTGGGATTTGCTCTATTGCCGGTGCTCGGCATCGTGGATGTCGGCTATATGAAATTTTCGTTGGTAGCCGACCATTACGCGCACATTGCGCTAATTCCTGTCGTTGCGATCGTCGCAGCCGCCTGGACGTTTTGGCGGCTCAAAGCTTCAACCTGGAACCGAAAAGTTGCCTGGGCAGCAGCCGCTGGTGCAATCATCGCATTCGCGTTTGCGGCCCGGCAAGAAACCAACCTCTATGCCGATGCCATTTCGCTCTACCAAAAATCCCTCGAACATTACCCCGACTGTTGGATGCTGAATGGTAATCTTGCGAGCCAGCTTCTACAGGTTGGCCGAACCGACGAAGCACTGGACTACTGCAAAAACGCGCTGGCGCTAAATCCCAATTACGTCGAAGCCCATAATAATTTTGGCATTCTGCTGGCGCGGCAAGGCAAGCTGCAGCAAGCCTTCGACGAATATCACGAAGCGCTGCGACTGAAACCCGATTATATAAGCGCCTATAACAACCTCGGAATTGCACTGGAACAAGCGGGGCAAACCGACGAAGCAATTGAGCAGTATCGCCGGGCCGCCAGCGTTAAAGATGCTCCCGCCGAAACGTTCGTGAATTTGGGGACTGCGCTGGTAAACGCGGGGCGGGACGCAGAGGCAATCGAGCCGCTTGAGCGGGCGCTAGCCATGCACGCCTATTATCCCGAGGTGTACATCAATTTGGGAAATGCCCTGTTGCACACAGGCCATCCGCAAGAAGCCACCGCTGACTATCGCAAAGCGGTGGAACTCAAGCCCGACAGCGTCGAGGCGCACTATAACTTGGGCTGCGTATGCATCGACTCTGGGCATCCGCGGGAGGCCGCCGCGGAATTCCGCGAGGCTATTCGACTCAATCCGCAATTGGCCGAATCGCATGGGAATTATGGGCGCGCTTTGGCACAGCTTAATCAATTAGACCTGGCAATTGCCGAATTTCAGCAAGCACTGCAGATCAATCCCAATATGTACGACATCTGGAGCTGCTTGGCTGACGTCTACGCGGCCAAGAACCAGTTTCCTCTGGCGATTGCGGCGGCCGAGAAGGGTTTCGCCTTGGCAAGCGGCAAAACCAATCGGCACCGGCCGCCAAAATCGAATCCCAACTTAATCAACTTCGCGCGCGGCAAGCTGGCGCGAACAAGTAGCATTCTATGAAACCTGTCCTACGGTTACTTGGCGCCGCGATTATCGCCGCAGTGACAGGGGCTGTTTATTTTCCCTCGCTCGGCGGCGACTTCAACTTGGACGACAATATCTATCTGACCAGCAATCGCCTAATCGCCGCGCCGGACGGGTTATTTCGATTCTGGTTCACCCGGGAAGCAATTGATTATTATCCAGTATCGAACACGACATTGTGGCTGGAATGGCGGCTTTGGGGAGCAAGCCCGGCGCCGTATCGCATTACCAACATTGTGTTGCATGTTGCATCCGCGCTTCTGGTGTGGATGATCTTGGCAAAGCTCGCAATTCCCGGCGCATTTTTGGCCGCGCTATTGTTCACAGTGCATCCTGTGAATGTGGAGGCGGTCGCTTGGATTGCGCAGCGCAAAGATGTGCTGGCCCTGTTTTTCTGTCTACTATCACTGCTTTTGTATTTGCTTTCCGAGCATCGTCGCACGAACCTAAAACGGAGGGACAAGACCGCTCAGAGAAGGGGACAGGCACATTTTGCTCCGCGGACTGCGCAAAATGAGCCAGACCCCGTCGGTTTTGTCCCTAGGGTCTTAGAAACTCTTCCAAACTCGGAACCGCGTAAATGCCGCGCTCAGTTAGGTTGGTATTTTCTCAGCTTGTTGGCGTTCTTGCTGGCGATGCTCAGCAAAGGCTCGATCGCGGTGCTCCCGCTTGTGTTGCTGTTGATCGCTTGGTGGCAGCAAGCGACGGTAACGACGCGAGACATATTGAGAACGGCGCCGTTTTTTTGCATCGCCATCGTTTTAACCATCGTGCATATTTGGTCGCAGACGCGTGGGTCGGGAGAAATTCTCCGCCATGCGACGCTGGCCCAACGCATCGCAGGCGCGGGCGCCGTGCCTTGGTTTTATTTAGGAAAAGCTATTTTGCCACTTCATCTGCTCTTCGTGTACCCGCAGTGGTCGATTGAAATTGCCAATTGGCGCTGGTGGCTGCCGGCAATTGCGGCGATTGGAAGCGCCGCGCTCTTGTGGAACGCACGCACTAACAGCACCGGCCGTGCGCTGCTATTTGCGTGGGCCTTTTTTTGCATTGCGCTTGCACCGGTGTTCGGCTTCACGGATGTGGGCTTCATGCGCTACTCGTTGGTGGCCGACCATTATCAGCACCTGGCAGTCATCGCAGTGGCTGGGCTATTTGCCGCCGGTTGGAGTTGCTGGTCCAGCGGCAGCCACGTTCGACGCAGAACTTTCACGCTGGGCGCCGCGATTGTTGTGGCTACGCTGGCCTACCTTTGTTTCCAGCAAAATGTGCTTTATGGAAATCTTGTGGAATTATACGAAACGAGCTTAGCCAGTAATCCGAATTGCTGGATGATCCACAACAATCTGGGAAGTGTGCTGAAAAAGCAAGGGAAAACCGCGGAAGCGATGGCGCATTATCAAGCCGCGCTGCGGCTCAGCCAAGATTACGCCGACGCCCATTACAACATGGGAACGCTCCTCAAAGAGCGCGGCGATGCCGATCAAGCGATCGAGCAATTCAAGCGAGCTATTCAATTAAATCCCATGTATGCCTCGGCGCACTACAACATGGCTAACCTGCTGGTGTCGGCCGGTCGACTGCCGGAGGCGATTGAGCAATATGTCGAGGCCCTGAAAACCGACCCCGAGGCACCCGACATACACAACAATTTGGGGGCTGCCTACGAGACCCAGGGGCGGCTACCCGAGGCCCTGGAACAGTATCAGGAAGCTTTGAAATGTAATCCCAATTTCGCCGACGCGCAGCGCAGTCTCGGAGGGGCCTTGCTAAAGTCCGGTCAACTTCAAGAAGCGATTGAGCACCTAAAACGCGCGGTCGAACTCGATCCGGATGATGCGAAATCGTTTTTCACGCTTGGCGTGGCTTACTCGCAGGCTGGCCAACCGAAAAAGGCTGAGGAGTTTGTGACTGCCGCGGCCAAGCTCGCTCGACAGCAAGGCAACGTACAAATGGCCCAACAGATCGAGGCTTGGGTCGATCAGAATTTGCGAGGCAATCAACCGAAGTAGCGGGAAGGCAATGCTTACTCCCGTCGCGGGCAGTTGGCGAATTTCGAGCTAGGCTTGGGCACCCGCCGTCTCGCCTTCGAATTTGGGCGCTGAAGCACGTTTGGCGCCGCGGTCGCGTACGCCCACGAACTCGAGCACCGCTCGCACGCCGGCATCGCCCAGCCGCGGCGTGGCCAGCTTCATAATTCGGGTATAGCCGCCCTGGCGATCGACAAACCTGGGCGCTACCACGTCGAAGCAGATTTTTGTGGCTCGTTTATTCCCCAACAGCGCGATCACGCGGCGGCGCGCGGACGGCCGGAGCAATGGCTGCGGCCCAATCTTGCCACTGTTTGCTTTTGCGCCATTTGCGCCATGCATCGCTATTGCGCTCGGCCTTGGTGGCGTGGCGGTGCGCCTCATCGATAGCCGGTTGAGCCAGCCGCGCGATGGTAATGCACTTTTCGACCAGCGGCCGCACTTCCTTGGCTTTGGGCATGGTGGTGATGATCCGCCCTTTCACCTTGGGCGCTTGCTTCTCGTCGAGATATTCATCTTTATCGACTTCGGTCAAAAACAGCGCGCTGGCCAAATTCTGAAAGAGCGCCTTGCGGTGCGACGGAGATCGCCCCAGTACTCGGCTTCGTCGTCGATGTCGCATGTCACGTAGTCCTTGTATTCTTTACCGCCGAATCGAACCGGACGCAGAGAAAGATAGTTTTTCACACCGCGGCCGGCACTCGCATGCCCAGACGCAGACCCAACTCGGCCAATTTTTCTTTGACTTCGCGCAAGGTCGTTTCGCCGAAGTTACGAACTTCGAGCAATTGATCTTCGTTGCGCTGCACCAAATCGCGCACCGTCTGAATATTCTCGCTTTCCAAGCAGTTCGACGCTCGCACCGAGAGCTTCAAATCGGCCAGGGTCATATTCAGCTTTTGCTCGACGGCGGAATCCAGGCTGCCCAGGCTTGTGCCGCGGCCGGCGCCGCTGACGCGCGAGCCAAGCTCGGCATACTGCACGAACGGATTGAGATGCTTGCGCAAGATTTTCGCCGATTCCACAAGCGCCATTTCCGGATGGATCGAACCGTTGGTCCAGATTTCGGTGGTCAGCTTGTCGAAGTTTGTTTTCTGGCCGACGCGCGTTTCCTCGATCTCGTAGCGCACGCGAATAACCGGACTGAAGACCGCATCGACGGGAATAATGCCAATTTCCTGCACATTGGGGCTGTGCTCGCTGGCCGGCACGTACCCTCGGCCGTTCTCGATAACCATTTCCATGGTGAATGGCACATCGTCGGTGAGGGTGGCCAGAATGTGATCTTTGTTGATGACTTCCACCGTATCGTCGGTTTGGACATCGGCCCCGGTGACAACGCCGCGCGTGTTCTTTTCAATGCGCAAGACCTTCGTCTGGTCTGTGTGGTTCTTCACCACAAGCGATTTCACGTTCAGCACGACGTCGGTCATGTCTTCCACCACGCCGGGCAAGCTGGTGAATTCGTGCTGCGCGCCGTGAATTTTGATTTGGGTAACCGAGCTACCCTCTAAGCTGGAAAGCAAAATGCGGCGCAGCGCGTTGCCAATCGTCACGCCGAAGCCGCGCTCAAATGGCTCGGCTATGAATTTGCCATAGGTGCCTGACAGTGTTTTTTGGTCGCAAACGACCTGGCTGGGAAGTTCCAAGCCACGCCAGCGAATATGCATAAAAGCCTCCGGAATTGCCTGGTGTCTGGGTGACTGATGCCTAGGTGTCTGTCGGCAACAACGGTCGGCCGACTTCACCAGGCACGCAGACACTCAGGCACATAGACACCTTATTTCGAACACAACTCGACAATTAAATTCGCCTGCACACCGCCCAGTGAGCAATCTTCTGCCGTTGGCAGCCGATTGACCCGTCCTTCGGGAATGGGTCCATCGATGCGCGAAACAAAATCGGGCACATCGCGGTGAGCTTCCGCGAGGCAGGCTTGCACTGCCTGCAGGCTTTTGGCGTGATTCTTAGCGCGAATGACATCCCCTACATGCACGAGATAGCTGGGAATATCGCACCGGCGGCCGTTGACCGTAATGTGGCCGTGGCGAATCAACTGCCGCGCCTGCGCCCGCGATAGTCCAAACCCCAAGCGGCAGACGACGCTATCCAGCCGCCGTTCGAGCAAGCTCATCGAGCGCTTCGCCCGTATTTCCTTTTCCCTTTACCGCGCGTTTGTAATAGCCACGAAATTGCCGCTCGAGCACACCGTAATAGTGTTTCACCTTTTGCTTTTCGCGCAAGTGAATGCCGTAATCTGTCAGCTTGCCGCGGCGCGAGGCCATGCCTGGGGGCGATTCGCGCCGTTCGATTGCGCATTTGGGAGTATCGCAGCGCGTGCCCTTGAGAAACAATTTCAGGCCATCGCGGCGACACAAACGACAAACAGGTCCAGTAGTGCGAGCCATAGTGCGTTGAGGTTATTCGATTACTTTGTGATGAAGTGGCGTTGTTATGAAGGAACGATAATCGCTAAACGATGAATGCTACACTCGCCGCCGCTTCGGCGGCCGGCAACCGTTGTGGGGCAATGGGGTGATATCTTCGATCGATTTAATGGTGAGGCCCGCTGCCTGGAGGGCTGTAATCGCACTTTCCCGTCCGCTTCCGGGCCCTTTCACTTTCACATCCACTTCCTTGAGGCCAAATTTCGAGGCCTTTTCCGCCGCTTGTTGCGCAGCCATTTGCCCGGCAAACGGGGTGCTCTTGCGCGAGCCTTTGAAACCGGTCGTGCCGGCGCTGGCCCAGCACAGAGCGTCGCCCTTGGTGTCGGTAATGGTCACGGTCGTGTTATTGAACGTGGCCTTAATGTAGGCGATGCCCACCGTCACGTTGCGGCGAGCCTTGCGTTTGGTGGTTGAGGCGGCGGTTTTTGCTACGGCCATTGGTTCTCGGGTGGTCTGATGGGTCTTAGTGCCTTGGTGTCTTAGTGTCCTAGTGATCTCGTACATGCGGCCGGTTCGGCGCTGCATTCTTGCCAGGCACCTAGACACTCAGGCGCCCAGACATCTAATTCCTACTTCATATCCTTCACGCCCTTTTTGCCGGCGACAGTTTTCTTTGGTCCTTTGCGCGTGCGAGCGTTGGTGCGCGTGCGCTGGCCGCGCACCGGCAATCCGCGGCGATGACGCATGCCGCGGTAGCAGCCAATGTCTTTGAGCCGCGCAATGTTCTGAGTTATTTGGCGGCGCAACTGACCTTCGACCGTGTAATCCTTATCCAATAGCGCGGCCATGCGAGCCACTTCGTCTTCGTGGAGATCGCGCGCATGCGAATGCGGATCGACTCCTGCCTTGTGGCACAACTCGCGCGAAATGCGCGGGCCTACGCCGTACAAATATTGCAGGGAGATGAAGGTCGGTTTGTCAGGCGGAATATCAACGCCCAGTAAACGTGGCATGGTGTTGGGTGTCTTTGGGTCTTGGTTTCTATGGGTCTGGATATCTGCTGTCTGGAGGAACGAACTCTAGTGCCAATTTACTTTCAATACACCCAGACACTCAGGCACCTAGACACCTGCTTGGCTATCCCTGCCGCTGCTTATGGCGCGGGTTGCTGCAGACCACGTACACGACGCCGCGGCGACGGACAATTTTGCAGTTGTCGCACAGCCGTTTCACACTGGCGCGGATTTTCATGGCCCACACGCTCCAAGAAGCAATCGCCGGGGAACTAAAGCCCATCAGTATAAGGCTTTTGACTAAAACTCTTCAAGCCCCGGAAAACACCGCTGTTTTCTAAATTCTGCCGATTCTTTTGAGATTTTTACGAGCCCACTGCTGCCGGCTGAGAGACGCGGCCAAGCAACTCTTTCAAAACCGAATCGTCGAATTCTTCGCCTGGCTGCGGCGGGGCGGTGAGCACCCAGGGGCCGTTTTCCGTTATCGCCACAGTGTGCTCGAAATGGGCGCTGGATTTACCGTCGGAAGTGACCTGCGTCCAATGGTCGGAAAGCGTTTTGGTTTTCTTGGTGCCAATGTTCACCATCGGCTCGACCGCGATGACTAAGCCCGTTTCCAGCCGAAAATCGTGATTGCGCCGTAACTGCGGGCTGATGAAATTGGGCACCTGCGGCTCTTCGTGCATTTCGCGGCCAATGCCATGCCCTACGAAATTTTCGACGACCGAGAAGCCGTGGTCGCGCACATAGCGGGCCATTTCGGCCGCCACGTCGCTCCACCGCGTTTTCACCGCCATCAGCTCGATGGCCAAGTCGAGAGTGCCGCGCGTAACATCGAGCAACTTGCGGGCCTCGGCCGAGATTTTGCCGACGGGGTGAGTATAGGCCGAATCGCCGCACCAGCCATTGAGCCGGCAGCCGGTGTCGAGACTCACCACATCGCCTTCCTTCAATTTGCGCGCTCCCGGTATGCCATGTACGACTTCGTCGTTGACGCTAATGCAAGTCGCGGCCGGAAACGGCACTTTGCCGGGAACGCCTTTGAACAGCGGCACGGCGCGATGTCGTTCGAAATATTCGTCGATGACCGCGTCGATTTCGGCCGTGGTCACGCCGGGCCGAACCACCGATTGGGCCGCCTTATGCGCGCCCCACACAACCAAGCCCGCCTTCCGCATTTGCGCAAGCTTCGCGTGGCGATCGGAGATTGATGCACTTGGGAGAATTGGTCACGGCGGCGGACACTTTCGACAACGGATGATCGTGTTGCCGGGCACAACAAACAGGTGCCGGCGAATGAATGACTTGAATGATAACGGCTACATTAATGATCCTATTCCGAAACGGCATGCGATGCCACTGGGAAACGAGGGACAATTTCGAAGTAGGTCAGGCTTTCGAGCCTGACTATCAGCCAGGAAAGGCTGACCTACTGACCGGAGATTTACAGGCGCAGTTTTTGCTTTCCCGCCAGTCGATCGACTGCCCCTAAGAGTCGGGCGAAAACTTCATCCATCGTGCCCAGAGCGTCGATGCATTCGAGCAAGCCACGACTGCGAAAATAATCGGACACGGGCTTGGTCTGCGCATGATACGCGGCCATGCGCTCGCGAATGACTTCGGGCTTGTCGTCGCCGCGGCCGCGGGCCATCATACGGCGCACTAGCTCCTCTTCATCGACCTGCATTTCAACTACGCCCGTCAACGGCCGATCGTGCTTAGCCAGGAACTGATCGAGTGCCATAGCTTGCGGAACCGTACGGGGGAAACCATCGAGGAGATAGCCCGTAAGGCAATCTGGCTGCTTCGAGCCGCGCTTCAACTAATGCAATGACCACTTCGCCCGGTACGAGTTGGCCGGCATCGATGTAGTTTTTCGCTTTGAGACCGACAGGCGTTTGTGCGGCGACCGCTTCCCGCAGCATTTCGCCAGTGGAGAGGTGCGGAATTTTGAGCCGCTCGACGAGGCGCTGGGCTTGCGTGCCCTTTCCCGCACCAGGCGGACCGAGAAGAATGAGGCGCATAACCGTGCAAATAATTGAATCGCTGAAAATTCAAATGCCCGAATGATTAGAGGCTTTACGGCCGGGAATTTCAACTATGCATTCATTCAGTGATGGAGAGATAAGTCATTCCCTCGATCAGATTTTCGGCCTATTGCAACAATCCTGAGTAATTGCGCATGACCAGGTGACTGTCGATCTTTTGCACCAGATCGAAGGCCACGCTGACGGCAATCAACAGACCGGTTCCACCGTAAAAGCTGGCTACATTCGGGGGAATGTTAAACGCGGCCGAAATGATGGTTGGCGTGATGGCCACGACAGCCAAAAACGCTGCGCCCACATAAGTGATGCGCACCATCACCTTTTCCAAGTAATCGACGGTGCGTCGGCCGGGACGATAGCCAGGAATGAAGGTGCCGAAGTTCTTCAAGTTGTCGGCCATATCCTTGGGATTGAATGTAATGGCCGTCCAAAAGTAGCAGAAGAAATAAATAAGAACGACGTACAGCACGTTGTAGATGAACGAAGTGCCGCGAGTGAACGCCTCGGCTCAGGTTCGACCAAACCGTGCCGTAGGGACGCGGCCATCGCTGAAACAGCATGTGCGGGAACAACAGCAAGCTGCTGGCGAAGATGATGGGCATGACGCCCGCTTGATTCACTCGCAGCGGCAAGTATTGCTTGCCGCCGCCGTAGACGCGACGCCCGCGCACGTGCTTGGCGCTTTGCGTGGGAATGCGGCGCTGGCCCTCGGTCATATACACCACACCGGCGACGACGCCTACGAACAACATCGCCAGCACAATCCAGATTTCAGGGCCGAATTTTCCGCCGCCGCCGCCCAGTTCCAACGAGCTGTTTTTCAAAAGTTCGTATCCAGCGCCCGGCATGCGGGCCAAAATGCCGGCCATAATCAGCAAGCTGATGCCGTTGCCGATGCCGAATTCGTCGATTTGCTCGCCGACCCACATGAGAAAAATCGTGCCGGCAGTCATCGTCATCACCGCGACGAATTTCCACCAGAAGGTGATTTGCCCGGCATCGTTGAGAAACTCGGGCTTCACTAGCTTCGACCCGGCAATGTAGCTCATCATGAACCAGCTTTGCCCAAGGCACAAAACGACGGTGGCATAGCGCGTGTATTCATTAATTTTCTTGCGGCCGCTTTCGCCTTCTTTCTGCAATTCCTCAAGCGGCCTCCAGACGCTGCCGAGCAACTGGAAAATAATGGAGGCCGAAATGTAGGGCATAATGCCCAAGCCGAAGATCGTGGCCATGGTCAAATTGCTGGCGCTGAACACGGCGGCTTGCGAGAGCAGCGAACCGAAGCCGCTTTGCGACCCGCTAAACTTGGCTGCCATCGCCTTCTGATCGACCATGGGAAGCGGGATTTGCCAGCCGATGCGGTAAATGGCCAACAGAAACAGCGTGAGCAGAATTTTCTGCCGCAGTTCGGGGATGGTGAAGATGACGCGGACTTTTTCCCACATAATTCGCTCCCTCGCTGGCGGGCAATTCTTTTCTCACCACAGAGGACACAGAGCACCGCCGAGACATGAACGTCCTACAGCGATAGCAGAATACAAGACATCTGGCAGTCAATCCAAGATCGAATCTGGAACCAAGCCGAGTCTTTGATTGGCTTTTTTGACCGCCTCCGTGACCTTCACGACCCTGTGGTGAATCAGTTTGCTACGTTTTAGCCGCGGGTTTCGGCTTTTTGCGCTCGACCGGCTTGGGAGCGGGCAGGACCACGGCTTCGCCGCCGGCCGCTTTGATTTTTTCCAGAGCCGAAGCGCTGAACTTATGAGCAGTTATTTTCAGCTTCTTTTTCAGCTCGCCATTGCCCAGCACCTTCAACTGGTCGCACGGATGCTTGCACAACCCGGCTTCGCGGAGCGACTCCAAGTTTACCTCGGCGCCCGAGCGGAAGGCGTGGTTCAAGTCATCCAAGTTCACGATACCCACCCGCGGGCCCCACATGTTGTGAAAGCCGCGTTTGGGAATGCGTCGGATGAGCGGCATGCGGGCACCTTCAAAAACACTCGGGGCCGACCAGCCGGCCAATTGACCCTGGCCTTTGTGCCCGCGACCGGACGTTTTGCCTTTGCCCGAGCCGGGGCCTCGGCCGATGCGCATGCGTTTTTTGTGTTTGTGAATGCCGCGATGCACGTTGTCGATATTCATGTGAGCGGTACTCCTCGCAGCCGAACGACATCTTGCTGGGTGCGCAATTGGCCAAGGGCGTGCATGGTGGCTTTGACGACATTAATCGGATTGGTGGAACCGTAGGTTTTGGTGAGCACGTCGTGAATGCCGGCCGCTTCGCACACGGCACGCACGGCGGCGCCGGCGATCACGCCGGTGCCGGGGCTGGCGGGCAAGAGGACCACGTCGGAAGCGCCGAAGTGCCCCTTAACCGGATGCGCAATCGTGCTTCCCTCAAGCGGCACGGTCACCATGCTGCGTTCGCCGTCTTTTACAGCCTTTTCGACCGCCGGGGGCACTTCGTTCGCGCGGCCGTAGCCATAGCCGACTTTGCCGCGGCCGTTGCCGACCACGACCATGCCGTTGAAACTAAAGCGGCGGCCCCCTTTAACGACCGCGGCACAGCGGCGGATTTTGATGACCTTTTCGATCAAGTCGCTCTTGCGGGAAGATTCGCCCGAGTGTTGCCTGCCTCGAGACGACCCTTCACCCGAGCCGCGACGGCCGCCATCGCCTGAGCCTCTGCGACCGCCGCCTTCGCCTGAACCGCGGCGGCCGGACGAACCTTCCGATTGTTTGCGACCTGAATCAGTTGACATTTGAATTTTGGATTGTGATTTTCGGTGAATTTAAAAACTCAAGCCCGCTTCCCGGGCGGCCTTCGCCAGGGCGGCGATGCGGCCGTGATATTTGTTGCTGCCGCGGTCGAAGCACACCTGCTTGACGCCCGCTGCGAGCGCACGCTCGGCAATGGTTTTGCCCACCGCGGTGGCGGCCGCTTGATTGCCGCCGTATTTCACTTCCTTCTGCAACGCCTTTTCAGTCGTGGCAGCCGCGCCAGAGCGTGTTGCCCTTGGAATCGTCGATCACCTGGGCATACGTGTGCTTCAGGCTGCGAATAATGCACAGCCGCGGCCGCTCGGGCGTGCCGCGAATGCGCTTGCGCACGCGCAACAGCTCGGCGCTGGCGTTGCAAATTGAATTTCTTTTGACGGCTCATAATTTTTGACCCATTCTGGGAATTGCTGCGAGCGACCTGCTATTCGCGGCCTGCTACTTCGTAACCGCCTTGCCGGCCTTGCGGCGCACTTGCTCGCCCTCGTAGCGAATGCCTTTGCCTTTGTATGGCTCCGGCTTGCGCACGGCACGCACTTCGGCGGCAAACTGACCGACAAGCTGTTTGTCGGGCCCTTTGATCACGATGTGCGTTTGATCGGGGCAAGCAACATTCAAGCCGGTCGGAATTGGCATATGAATTTCGTTGGCGTACCCGACGCGAAGCTGCAGCTGATTCTTTTGAATGGCCGCGATGTAGCCGACGCCGACTACCTCGAGTTTCTTTTCGTACCCTTTGGTGACGCCTTCGACCATATTGCGCACCAAGCGCTCGCGTCAGGCCGTGAACCGCCTTGGCCTGGCGCGAATCATCCTGGCGGCTGACAACGAGCTTCTTGGCTGCTTCGTCGATGCTTGACGCTTACGAGCGGCAAGAATGCCTGCTTGAGCTTGCCCAACGGGCCTTCCACCGCCACTTCGGCGGCGCTAATGGCCACTTTCACGTTGGCAGGTACGGGCGACGGGTATTTTTCCGATGCGAGACATGGTTAAGGAGGAGTCTTGGTTTCTATGGGTCTGGGTGTCTTGTATTGGTATCCAAGTTTCATTCGGCCGGGCGCCAAGACACTGAGGCACCCGGAGATCTTCGAACTTACCACAATTCACACAACACTTCGCCGCCGAGCTTGCGCTGGCGAGCTTCACGATCGCTCATCACACCGCGGCTGGTGCTGATGATGCAAATTCCCAAACCGCTGAGCACCGGCTTCAGCTTGGCCGCGCCGGAATAAACCCGGTGGCCCGGCTTGCTGACGCGCTTCAGGTGGCGAATGACGCGTTCACCATTAGGACCGTACTTCAGTTCGATGCGCAACTGGCTTGGCCGGTTGCGATTCGACTTCTTTCCAGTCCCAAATGTAGCCTTCGCGCTTCAGCACTTCGGCCACGCCGCGCTTCACTTTGGAAGAGGGCATATCGACCGTCGAGCGCTCGACGCGAATGGCGTTGCGAATGCGGGTCAACATATCAGCGATAGGATCAGTTGTCATACGTTGTGTGTTCTCCCTACCAACTCGCCTTTCTCACGCCCGGAATCATACCTTGATCGGCCAACTTGCGGAAACAAATGCGGCACAGGCCGAACTTGCGATACACCGCCCGCGGGCGGCCGCACATTTGGCAGCGGCGCCGCAGTTTCGTGGAATACTTGGGCTTCTGTTTTGCTTTCGCGATTTTGGATGAGCTGGCCATTGTAACTGTGCTGATCTAGGGTTCAGGGTTCTGTGATTTCAGGCTGCTAGCCTTGCCCTTTGTCTTGTTTGTCTTTTTCTTCGGCTTTGAACGGCAGACCCAGACCGCGCAACAACTCGCGCGATTCGTCGTTGCTGTGGCCGGAAATCACCATCGTCACGTTCATGCCTTGCACGCGCAGTGAACTTGTCGGGATTCAGTTCCGGAAACACCAACTGTTCCGACAAGACCCAGGCTGTAGTTGCCTTGGCCGTCGAACGCATTCGGCTCCAAGCCGCGGAAGTCGCGCACGCGAGGCAGCGCGAGCGAAATCAGCCGGTCGAGGAATTCATACATCCGTGCGCCGCGCAGCGTTACCTTGCAGCCAATTTGCAATCCTTCGCGGAGCTTGAAACCGGAGATTGCTTTGCGGGCTTTCGTCACCAGCGGCTTTTGTCCGGTGATTTGGGTCAAGTGCGGCCACGGCATCTTCCAGGTTTTTCTTTTCCAACACGGCGCTGCCCACGCCCATATTCACCACGATTTTTTGCAGCCGCGGCAACGACATGTGGTTCTCGCGGCCGAGTTTCTTCGCCAGCGCCGGCAGCACTTCCTTCTCGTATTTGCTCCAACAAGCGCGGCGTCGGCGGCGGGCCGCTTGGGGCGGCTTCTTCGGCGGCGGCTTTCTTTATCTTTCTTGGCCATGGGTCGCTGTTTTATTCGCAGGCTGACAACTTCATTGGCCGCGCGAGGCGGCTATTACTTTTGCAAATTTACTTTTTGCGTGGTCTGCTGATGGGGCCCAGCGATGCGCCGCTGGCTTTGGCATACCGTTCTCGGTTGCCATCCTTGGTCGATTCGCACGCCGACGCGGGTCGGTTTGTCGGTTTGCGGATCGATCAGCGTGACGTTGGAAATATCGATCGGCATTTCCTTCGACAGCCGGCCCCCTTGCGGATTCTTCTGGCTGCGGCTGCATGTGCTTGTACACACGGTTGACGCCTTCGACCACCACTTTGCCTTGTGCTTGGCAATAACCTTGAGCACCTTGCCGCGCACGCCGCGGTCTTCGCCGGCGATAACTTCGCACAATGTCGTTGGCTCGAATGTGCATGGCGGGGAAGTTCTGATGTCAGGTCTGGTGTCTGGGGGCGTATTAAACCACTTCGCTGGCGAGGCTGACGATTTTCATAAAATTGCGATCGCGCAATTCACGGGGCACTGCGCCGAAAATGCGCGTGCCGCGGGGGTTCTTTTCGGCGTCGATCAGCACGACGGCGTTGCTGTCGAACCGCACGTAGCTGCCGTCGGTGCGGCGCGTCGATTTCTTGCAGCGGACAATCACTCCTTGCACGACGGCCTTCTTTTTGATGTCGCTGCCGGCGATCACGCTTTTCACGCTGCACACGACAATATCGCCCAGCCCGGCATAGCGCCGGCGGCTGCCGCCGAGCACCTTGAAGCACATCACTTCCTTGGCGCCGGTGTTGTCGGCCACGTTGAGTCGGGTTTGCATCTGGATCATGGTGGATCGTATGTATCTGGTAGTATTGGTGTCGGAGCTGTTCATACACGCAGACACCCAGGCACTTGTCATTTAATTCCTGCGTCTTCGTCGATCTTCGCCGCGGCACGCATGGCGGCCAAATCGACCGACTGGCTCTTGGACACCACGCGCACCAGCTCCCAGCGCTTCAATCGCGAGCGCGGCGGGCATTCGCGAATTTCCACCGTATCGCCTTCGTGCGATTCGTTGTTTTCATCGTGCACGTGGCACACCGTGCTGCGGTGCAGAATTTTGCCGTACTTGGCGTGGCGCACCAGCCGCGGAATCTCCACGCGGCGCGTTTTGGCCGCCTTGTCTTTCACGACGACGCCGATTTCAACTCGCTTGGGCATGAGCTTAAGTGGTCTGGGTGTCTGGTGACTAGGTGGTCTTGTGATTCAACCCTGGCCGACGTGGGCCAGCTATACGTGTGTTCGGCTGGCTTACTTTTCGCTGCGCCGGTACGGGCGCGCTCGTTCAAAATGGTCTGGCAGCGGGCGATCAGCCGGCGGTGTTTCTTCAATTCCGTCGGAGCATCGAGCCGCTCGGTCTGCGACTTGAATGCGCAACCGAAACAAGTTTCGGACGCCTCTTTCCAGGTGAGCTCGAATTTGCTCGTCGCTCATGTCGCGAAGTTCGGATGCTTTGGCCATTGCTTGAATCCCGTACTGTTACTCTCGCCCCTCGTCTCCAACCCCTCGCCTCTCAACTTCACATCGTCCGCCGTTTCAAAAACCGCACTCTCACCGGCATTTTGTGCGCCAACCGCGCAAAACACATTCGCGCCGCTTCCTCCGACATGCCGCTGATTTCGTACAACATCGTGCCGGGCTTGATGACCGCCGCCCAAAACTCCGGCTCGCCTTTTCCCTTGCCCATGCGGGTTTCCAAAGGAATCGACGTGATCGATTTGTGCGGGAACACGCGCACGTACAGCCGGCCTTCGTTGCGCATGTATTGCTGCGCAGCAACGCGGCCCGACTCGATGGTCTGCGGCACTGAGCCAACCCCCTTGGGCCGCTTGAAGAGCGTAATCGCCGAACGACAACGCGGTTACCCCGCGAGGCTTCACCTTTTATACGTCCTCTTTGGCTTTTTCGGAACTTGACCCTCTTGGGCATCATCGCCATGAGCCTGGTCCTCGTACATACCTTGGTTAATCCACACTTGCACGCCGATGTGGCCTTGCGGCGTTTTGGCTTCGGTGAAGCCGTAATCGATTTTCGCTCGCAACGTCGAAAGCGGCATCGAGCCGGCAATCGCCTTTTCGCGGCGGGCCATTTCGGCGCCGCCCAAGCGGCCGGCCAATTGCACTTTGATTCCCTTGGCGCCCGCTTCCATCGACGTATCGATCGCCCGTTTCATCGTGCGGCGGAAACTGGCGCGCTTGGCCAGCTGCTCGGCGATATCTTCCGCGACCAGTTGCGCGAAAATTTCCGGTCGATTGATTTCCTCGATCTTGATGTTCACGCGGCGGCCGATCAGGTTCTGCAATTCTTCCTGCAGCTTTTCCACTTCCTGCCCCTTGCGGCCGATGATTACGCCGGGCCGGGCAGTGTGCAGGAGAATTTTGACTTCGTCGCGGGTGCGTTCGATTTCGACCTTGGGAATGGCGGCGAACTTGTATTTCTCCTTGATGAATTCGCGCACCTTGAAATCTTCCAGCATCAGGTTGCGGAATTCCTGCTTGGAGGCATACCAGCGGCTCTTCCAGCCTTCCATGATGCCGATGCGAAACGCGACGGGATTGACTTTCTGACCCATGAAATTTCAAGTAGAGCGCAGTCAAGCGCGGTTTGAATTGCTTATTCCAGTTCGACGGAAATATGGGCCATACGTTTGCGGATGACAAACGCCATGCCGCGCGCCTGCGGGCGAATGCGCTTGAACATCGGCCCGCCATCGATGCGGCAATCTTTCACCACCAGACTGCCGACATTCGCCGCCCGCCGATCTTCGGCGTTGCCCAGCGCGCTTTTGATCACCTTTTCCAACAGCCGCGCGCCGCGCTGCGGCATGTATTTCAAAATATCCAATGCATCGTCGGCATACTTGCCGCGCACCAAATCCGCCAGCGGCCGCACCTTGCGGGCGCTGATGCGTGCGAATCGATGTGTGGCTTTGTATGCCATGACGATGATTCTTGGTTCTTCGATTCATCTCTCTCAGGCGAATGGACGTCGCTAACTATCCTGTTTACTCCGCCGGCGGTGCCGCGGGCGCCGCTGCGGCTGCTTCGGCTTCCTTCTTCACGCGGCCGCCGTGGCCGCGGAAGGTTCGCGTGGGGGCGAACTCGCCCAGCCGATGGCCGACCATATCTTCGGTAACGAACACTTTCAGGTGCAGCTTGCCGTTGTGGACCATGAACGTGTGGCCGACGAATTCAGGAACGATCGTGCAGGCGCGAGCCCACGTTTTGATCGGGTCCTTCTTGTTGACCGCATCCATCAGCTCGACCTTGCGGTAGAGCTTTGGATCGACAAACGGTCCTTTCTTTTTCGAACGTCCCATGTGATTTGTGAGTTGTTATCGGCCCGACTCAGACGGCCGGGCTATGTGTTTCAAAGTGGAATTTTGATTTGACCGTATCGGCGCGAACGACGACGGCGCACGATGGCCGAGTTCGAGGGCTTACGGCGCTTGCGAGTGCCGCCGCCTTTGGCGCTTTTTCCCGTGGGGCTGACCGGATGCCGGCCACCCTTGGTGCGACCTTCGCCGCCACCGTGCGGATGATCGATCGGGTTCATCGCCGTGCCGCGCACAAACGGCCGCCAGCCCTTCCAGCGATTGCGCCCGGCTTTGCCGATTTGAATGTTCATGTGGTCGGCATTGCCCATCGCGCCGATCGTCGCGCGGCCGGCGGACGGCACACGGCGAATTTCGCCGCTGGGCAAGGTTGATTTGCGCCCAATCGGCTTCGCGGGCCACCAGGGTCGCACTGGAACCGGCCGAGCGACACAAGCAGCCCGCCTCTGCCGGGTTGCAATTCGATATTGTGAATCGGCCATGCCCAGCGGAATATTGCGCATCGGCAGGCAATTGCCGACCGTCGGCGGGAGCATCGGGGCCGTTCTTGCACTTCCTGGCCGACTTTCAGCCCATCGGGCGCCAAAATAAATCGCTTTTCACCATCGGCAAATAGTGCAGCAGCGCGATGCGGGCACTGCGGTTGGGATCGTATTGAATCGAGTGCACCTTGGCCGTCACGCCATCTTTGGTCGCGGCGGAAATCGATCAGGCGATAACGCCGCTTGTGGCCGCCGCCACGATGCCGCGCCGTAATGATTCCCTGATTGATTGCGGCCACCATGTCGCTTTTTCGGTGATTGTCAGCGCGCGGGGCAGCCGATGCGCCGGGCGTAAGCTCGGCAAAATCGCTCACACTTGCGCCGCGGCGGCCTGGCGATGTCGGATTGTATCGGCGAATGCCCATGTCGAGGGTTCAGAATTCAGGGTTCAGGATTTTAGAAGAAGTCAATCTTGTGTTCCGAATCCAACGTCACGATCGCCTTTTTCCAATCTTGCGTGCGGCCCATCCGAAACCGGCTGCGGCGCGGCTTGCCTTTGCGATTTTGGATGTGCACTCGAGCACTTTCACGTTGAACAATTCTTCGACGGCTTTGCTGCATGTCGTGCTTGGTGGCCAGCTTGTTCACTTCGAACGCGTAGGCGTTGTGCCGCGATCGAACGGTGCATGCCCTTTTCGGTCACCAGCGGACGCACAATGATTTGGTGCGGCGCCAGCAAACGCGTGCGGCTTGCGGTGAGGCTTCGGTGGTCTGTCGATCTTCTTCGTGGCCGCATCGGCAGGTTATCTTCCTGCGACTTTCAGCGATTCTCCGACTCGACTTCTTGGCTTGCTGCTTGAACCCATCGAGCGCCGCCTTGGTGAACAGCAATCGCCGCGGCTTGAGCACCGTGAGTGCATTCAGTTCGGCCAGCCGGCGAAACACTCACCCCGTCAATATTGCGAGCCGATTTGTATACGTTGATGTCATGCGCGGCCGTGGCGACAGCACCGTCTTTTCGCCGTCGCACTTGATGGCTTTCAGAATGCGCAGCCATGTCTTCGGTCTTCGGCTCGCTGAGCTTCAGTTCGTCGATCACGGTAATTTGCTCGTCTTTGAATCTTCGATGCCAGCGCCATCCGCGTGGCCAGGTGCAGGGCTTTGCGCGGCAAGCGATAGCCGAAATCGCGCGGCTGTTTGGCAAAAATATGTCCGCCACCACGACGAATGCCGCTGCGCCGCGAACCGGCGCGGGCATTGCCCGTGCCCTTCTGGCGATACATTTTCTTGGTCGAGCCGGCCACACGCGCACGGCTTTTGGTGGCGAACGTGCCTTGCCGCTGGTTGGCTTCGTACATCACCACGGCATCGTGCAGCAATTGCTTATTGATGCGCGGAGCGAGATCGGTCGGCTCGATTTCGTACGTGCCAACTTCCTTGCCCGTCGTGTTGTAGACTGTCAATTTCGCCATGGTCCGTTACGTGATTAAGTTAGCTTGTTCGTTTGCCGGACGACCACATAACCGCCATTCGGTCCGGGCACTGCACCGCGAACCAGTAGTAAATTGTTTTCTTTGTCGACGCGGACCACTCTGATGTTCCGCATGGTGCTGCGCTCGTTGCCCATTTGGCCAGCCATCTTCTTTCCCTTGAACGTGCGGCCAGGGAAGGTGTTGCCGCTGGTGCCGCCGATGTGGCGATGCACTTTTTTCACGCCGTGGGTGGCGCGCTGGCCTTTGAAGTTATGGCGCTTCATCGCCCCTTGAAAGCCTTTGCCCTTGCTGGTGCCGGTCACATCAACGGCCTTGACGTTTTCAAACACGTCGACCGTCAATTGCTGACCAACGGCCAATTCGCCGGCCGGTTCGCGGAATTCGCGAACAAAACGCTGCGGCTCGCAATCGGCCTTGGGCAATAGCTCAACGCCTGCTTTGGCCTGAGCCTTAGAACGCTTGCTGTCGAGCTTGGCCACCTGGCCGCGACTGCTGCGGCTGGCCAAACGCCGAGGTTTATCGCGAAAGCCAAGCTGAACCGCCTCGTAGCCGTCCCGATCTGCCGTGCGCAATTGCAGCACGTGGCAGGGGCCGGCCTCTATGACCGTCACCGGGATCGCCGTCCCAGCTTCGTCGAAAACTTGAGTCATCCCGACCTTGCGGCCGAGCAGTCCGATGGCCATCGCTTATTTTCCTCGTGCGTCTCGCCGGCTGGTTTTCAAGGACAACGGATGCTTAATGCACTTCCGTCGGTCGGCTCGCGACAACAAGGTCGCACGCCGACCTTGCTTTGAATTACCAACTTGGCTTCCGATGCATGCGGTTGTTCTCTTGGGGTTCTGTTCGAGCTTTCAGCAGTCGGCGTTCAGCATTCAGCTTTTTGCCGTCTGACCGCTGAATGCCGATCGCTTTCTTAATGCCTGCTGCTGGCTTTAATTTTGATATCAACGCCGGCGGGCAAGCTGAGTTTGTTCAACGCTTCAATCGTTTTCGCTGTGGCCTGCACAATATCGACCACGCGCTTGTGCGTGCGAATTTCGTATTGTTGCCGGGCCTTCTTATCGATGTGTGGACTAGACAACACGGTGTAGCGTTCGATGCGGGTGGGCAGCGGAATTGGCCCGTGCACTTCGGAATTCGTTCGCTTGGCGGTATCGACAATTTCCGCGGCGCTTTGATCGAGCACCGTGTGGTCGAATGCCTCCATTCGAATGCGAATAATTTCGTGCGAATGACCAGCCACGCAACTCTCCCGCCGGAACGCTTCCAGCCCAGCATGTCAAAGACGGTCTACTACTACTCAACGATCTTCCCGCGAAAAGTGGGAAGCCTTCGATCTTAAAACTTCGGCCAGTTTGGGTCAATGGGGGTGGGGCGGAATTGAGCGGGTGAAGGGGTGAGGAGGTGAACGGGTGAGAGCACACGGCGAAAACGATTGAATTTACCTAAATAAACCCCTCCTGCACTTCCGCCGGCGCGGGGCCGTAACGCAAGGGTTCCATCGAGAAGCTGGCTCGGCCTTGGCTTAAGCTGCGCACCGCGGCCGAATAGCCGAACATGGCCGAGAGCGGCGCTTCGGCTTCGAGCACCGTCATGCCGCCGCGATTTTCAGTGTTGTTAATGATCGCGCGGCGCTGCTGCAAATCGTTGATCACATCACCCAAGTGAGCGTCGGGCGTGGTCACTTCCAATTGCATGATCGGTTCAAGCAAAGTGATGCCGGCCGCTTGCAGCACTTTGGTGAACGCGTCGGCCGCCGCAATGCGCAACGCCACTTCGGTCGGCAGCGGATCGGGAAATGGCATCTCCAAAAGTTCCAGCGAGCAACTCCACAGCGGGCACCCCAACAGCCCGCCCCCTTCGGCCGCTTCCTTGAGTGCGCCAAGCACCATCTGAATTAACTGCCCCTTGGCCGAATCTTCGGCGAACCAGTTGGTGAACACGCGGGAGGGTTTATCTTCGTGCAGCGGCTTCACCCGCACCTTCACTTCGGCGAACAAGGTCTGCCCGCCCACTTGCCTGTTGCACTTGCCCAGCGCTTCGGCCGGCGCGTTGACGGTTTCCTTGTAGCTCACGCGCGGCTTGTGTACGCGCACGTTCAAATTGAAATCGCGCAGCAAGCGGTGCTTCACCACTTCCAAGTGCAATTCTCCCATGCCGCTAATGATGGTTTGCCCCGTCTCCTCGTTTTCGTGCGCGCGGAACGTGGGATCTTGCCGCTTGAGCATTTCCAGCACTTCGCCCAGCTTTTTGCGGTCGGCGGTGCTTTCGGGTTCCACCGCGGCGGAAATGACCGTTTCGGGAAATTGAATCGTCTCCAGCAGTATCGGCTCTTTCGGATCGCACAGCGTGTCGCCGGTAATCGAATTGCGCGGGCCGATCACGCCGACAATATCGCCCGGCTTGCACGCTATCGATTTGCTCTTCGCGCTTGGTGGCGTGGATGATCCACAGTTGCGAAATGTTTTCCTTCACGTTCTTTGCCGGGATTGAGCATGCGGCTGTTTTGCTTGAGCGACGCCGGAATAAACGCGAATCCAGTGGATGTCGCCCGTTTTGGCCGGCAGCACTTTGAACACCAGGCCGCAAAACGGCTCGTCGGGTGAGGGCTTGCGGCGCTCGATTTTTGGCGTGCCGTCTTTGTTGGGCTCCAGCGCCCTTCCTTCGACCGGCGGTACATCCAACGGGCTGGGTAAATAATACTGCACCGCGTCGAGCACCGGCTGCACGCCAATGCCGTGCAGCGCCGATCCGCATAGCACCGGTTGCAATTGCAAAGCACTGTGGCGCTTCGCGCAGCACGCGGCGGATTAGATCGGGCGGGATCGGCTGCTCTTGCAGCGCCAGTTCCATCAGCTCGTTACTGTAGTCGTACAGTTTTTCGAGCATGGCGGTGCGCCAGTCGATGAGCGCGATCTTGCTGATCGGCCGGAATTTCTTCGACCTTATATTCGCGGCTTTGCTTATCGGCCGGGAACGTAAGCAGCTTCATTTCCACCAGGTCGATGATGCCGCGAAACGGATCTTTCACGTGCGGCGGACCTTGGCCGACGGGAATTTGAATGGCCACCGGATGGGCCGCCAGCCGCTTGCTGATTTCGCCGTAAACCGCCTCGAAATCGGCCCCTTCGCGGTCGAGCTTATTGATGAACGCCAGTCGCGGCACTTTATATTTATCGGCCTGCCGCCAGACCGTTTCGCTTTGGGCTTCGACCCCTTCCCGCGCGCTGAACACGACCACGGCCCCATCCAGCACGCGCAGGCAGCGTTCGACTTCGGCCGTGAAATCGACGTGCCCGGGCGTATCGAGCAGATTGATCGTGCACGTCTTTCCACGGGAACGTGACGCACGCCGCATAGATCGTGATGCCGCGTTCTTGCTCCTCCGGGTCGGAATCGGTTTCGGTGGTGCCTTTATCGACTTCGCCAACGCGGTGCTTCGCGCCCGCAGAGAAACAGCATCCGCTCGGTGACGGTCGTCTTGCCGGCATCGATGTGGGCAATGATGCCGATATTGCGAAGCTTTTGGAAATCGCGGGCCATGGAAATCAACTCGGGATGAGCCGCAGATGAACTCAGATGAATGCAGATGCCGCGCATCGGAATGAAGGCTGACTTGCCAATTCGCATGAATCGGCCGTCGATGTTCATCGCATACCCGCTGAATCACGGGTCGAATCGATTCTTCCGCGACAAAATGCACTAGTTCGTCGGCCATGGGACGGGCGCAAACAAAAACGCCGCACAGACACTACTGCGCGGCGTCCTCTTAAAAATCCTACCAGGCGAAGTGGGCGAAGGCCTTGTTGGCGTCGGCCATGCGATGCACGTTTTCGCGCTTGGTCATGGCGGCCCCTTCGCGGTTGAAAGCGGCCATCAGTTCCTCGGCCAGTTTTTCGTGGGTAGCCCGCCCTTTCTTTTCGCGCACCGATTGCAGAATCCAGCGTATGCCCAGCGATTCCTGCCGCTTGCGGCTCACTTGCATCGGCACTTGATATGCCGCCCCGCCGACGCGCTTGGAACGCACTTCGATGGCCGGCTTCACGTTCTCCAATGCCTGCTTGAAAACCTCGATCGGTTCCTTGTCGGGCATTTTTTCCTTCACAATGTCCAGCGCCCGGTAGAACACGCCTTGGGCGGTGCTCTTTTTGCCGTCGTGCATCAGGCAATTGATGAACTTGCTGGCCATCACATCGCCAAAGCGAGGATCGGGCTTCAGGGTCGTGTTGCTGGCGGTTATGCGTCCCATGCTGATGAACGGGTGATCGGGTGAAGGGGTGAAGGGGTGAACGGATGAAGGAGAATGAATCGATAATGGCAAACCGTCGACGACGGCGAATGGTGATTATCCCTTCTTCGCGCCGTACAAGCTGCGGCTGCCCTTGCGGCCTTCCACGCCGAGGCAATCCAGCGTGCCGCGAACAATGTGGTACCGCACGCCGGGCAAGTCGCGTACGCGGCCGCCGCGAATCAGCACGATCGAGTGTTCCTGCAGCGTGTGTCCTTCGCCGGGAATATAGACGGTCACTTCCTTGCCGTTGCTCAACCGCACGCGCGCGATTTTCCGCAAAGCCGAGTTCGGCTTCTTCGGGGTCATGGTCTTCACTTGCAGACAAACGCCGCGCTTCTGCGGGCATTTATCCAACACCGGCGATTTGCTGAACTTGCGCTTCGCCTGCCGGCGCCGCTTGACAAGTTGATTGATCGTGGGCATGCGGGAACTCGAAAATCTCTCTCAGGACGGCCTAAAACTTGAGCACGGAAAGAGTAAATCGTACAGGAAAACGGGCGGGTGTCAATTGCGTCTGCGCGGCGGTTGTAGTTCAGTCTAATCCAGGGATGGACATCGATATCTATTCATCGGCAACGACTTCAAAAAACAAGCCGCTGTCTAGTCGGGCGTTTAGGAATGACTCGGCAAACGCCCAGCAATCGTGCTTTCGATATTCCTGCCTTGAAAGGTCGATGTTCTCACCCATATCTGGCTGAATGGCATCTGGCGTTATGTGGAACCCATCTATTCCTAGCACCTTAACCTGTTTTTCGCGGCATCTACGAACCAACGCGATTGCATGTTCAGGACTGAGTATTATCATCCTGCCTGGAACCACGCTTAGTGCTCTGTATTCATCTTCGATTAGTGCCATGCCCGCATTATACCTGATCCTACCACCCCTTTAGAGACTGTGAAAATCGCGATACAATCGAGGCTTCTAAACCAATCAATTCTCGGCCGCCTGCGGCCCTGTCAGGAGAAGCCCCATGGGCAAGAGCAAGAAGAAAGCGGAAACCGTGTTTCTCGTCTGCGATGAAACCGGCGACATGAATTACGCCATCCGTCGTAAACCCGGCGGCGAGAAACTGAAGCTTAGCAAGTTCTCGCCGCGGCTCCGCAAGCACACGATGCATTCGGAAAAGAAGAAGTAGTTTTTGGGTGTCTTGGTGGCTGGTGTCTAGGTTTCTGAAGGGGAAAAATCAAATAGACACCTAGACACTCAGACCCGCAGACACCTCGCCCCCGCAAGTCAGGACGACATCATGCCGAAGCGTTGGCGAATCCGCCCGCACGACTCAGCGCAAATCGCCCGCCTGGAGCGCGAAGCCGGTGTATCGGCGGTCGTCGCTCAACTACTCATCTGTCGCGGCATTTGCGATCCGGCCGACGTGCGCAAGTTTCTGGACCCGCAACTCAATGGCCTGCGCGATCCGGAAGAACTGCCGGGCTTAAGCGCCGCCGCCGATCGCATCTATGCCGCCGCCCGCGCCGGCAAGCAAATTACCGTTTACGGCGATTACGATGCCGACGGCATGACCGCCACCGCCATTGTGCTGGAATGTTTGAAGCTGCTGGGAGCGAAGGCCAATTTCTATGTTCCCAATCGCATCGACGAAGGCTACGGCCTGAACGACGAAGCTTTGCGCACGTTGGCCCAGCGCGGCACGCAAATGGTGATCACCGTCGATTGCGGCATCGCCAGCGTCGCCGAAGCGCGCACCGCGCGCGAACTCGGGCTGGAACTGATTGTGACCGATCATCACGAAATGGCCGCCGAGCTTGCCCGATGCCGCCGGCATTGTGCATCCGCGCTTGCCCGGACACAGCTATCCGTTCGCGGGTTTAAGCGGCGCTGGCGTGGCATTCAAACTTGTTTGGGCGCTTTGCCAGCGCGCTTGCGGCGCAAAAAAGTGACCGACGGCATGCGGTCGTTCTTGCTGCAAGCGGTCGGCATTGCGGCCGTTGGCACCGTGGCCGACGTGGTTCCGCTGGTGGACGAAAATCGCATTCTGGTGCATCACGGGCTGCGCTCTTTGAAGAGCGCGCACCCGCAGGTTTAGCCGCGCTGATGAAGCTGACGAAGCTCCACGAAAAACCGGCGCTCGATTGCGAAGATATCGCGTTCACCCTCGCCCCGCGGCTCAATGCCGCCGGCCGGTTGGGGCAGGCGCAATTGGGCGTGGAATTACTGACCACCACCAACTCCGAACGAGCTCAGGCGCTAGCTGAATACCTACACGAACTCAACAGTAGTCGCGACAGTTTGGAGCGCAGCATTTATCTATCGGCTCATAAACAACTCCAGGAAAATTACGATCCGGCGCTCAATGCCGCGCTGGTGCTCGCCGGCCGTGGTTGGCATCCCGGCGTCATCGGTATCGTGGCCGGGCGCTTGGCGGAAAAATATCATCGGCCGGTCGTGCTCATCGCCCAGGACGAAGTGGGTGTGAAGCCCGGCATCGGCTCGGTGCGCGGCGTGCCCGGTTTCCAGGTACACCAGGCCTTGGCCGCCTGCACCGAATTCCTGCTCAGCCACGGCGGCCACGCGGCGGCGGGCGGATTGAAAATCGACGATAAGCACGTCGATTTGTTCCGCGAAAGCTTTTGCGAGTGTGCGGCACGCGCAAATTTGCGAAGCCGAGCGCGTCGCCGAACTGCTGATCGACGCCGAAACGCTCCTGGCGGCCCTCACGCACAACTCGGTCGTGCAAATCGAACGCTTGGCCCCCTTTGGCGAAGGGAACCGCCGGCCGCTCTTGTGCGCCAGCGGCGTTCACTTGGCCGAGCCCCCGAAGCGCATGGGAAAAAACAACCAGCATCTGGCATTGCGGTTGGATCAGCACGGCGTGAAGCTCCGTGCTGTGGCCTTTGGCGGCGGCGAATGGGCCGACGAACTGTCCGCTTCGGGCGGACCGTTCAGTTTCGCGTTCCGGCCGGTCATCAATACTTTCGGGGGCCGCCGAAATGTAGAATTGCATATCGCCGATTGGCGAGTGGCTGAACCAGTAGCCGCAGTTGCATCGGCAAGTTGAACCGCGGAGCCGCCCACAAGATCGGCAAAATATTAGGAAGGCAGGAAAGGGGGAAGTCGGGAACAGCGAAAGATTTGATTATTGATCTTTATTCAATATTCTTCCTGCATTCCTGGCTTCCATGTAAATTTTCTCTCCGCGCCTGCTATGTAGGCGATTGTCAATGACGGTTGTTGGTTCGGTAGGAGTTGATGTCGTGCATTCTGCTATTCGATCGTCCATGAAAGGGCATGGAGACCAGTTAACGATTCGCAAAATGGGAACGGACTAAACTCGGCGACGGGTGGTAAACCCAAGCCGCAACCAGTCGCGTTCCCTTGGTCGAGCACCAACTATTCAAACTCCTGTTTCAATGATTCCTGGCTGTGATGATTCCGTCGTCTCCAAAGCTCGTGATTCGCTTACGCCAGTTGCAGCGGCGGCGTGGCGCAGCCCCGCACCATGCCGCAGTCCCGTTGGAGCGGACCAGCCCGCTGGATGTCAGACCGCGCCGCCAGCGCCTGATGCCACATGCGCACTGCCAGTCGCCGCATGGCGGCCACCACCGCGATCTTCTTGTGTTTGGGGTTTTTCTTCACAATCCGCTGGTAGGCATCCTGGTCCGAACCTGTCCGGCGAACCCGCGCCCAAGTCGCCTGGCACAACACCCGCCGCACGCGCGAAGGACCTTGCCGGGTAATGTGTCCCTTGCGATCATGGGCCGAGCCGCTTTCGTGGCACTGGGGAACCAGGCCCAGATAGGCACTAATCTGCCTGCGATTGGAAAACCTGGCAATATTCCCCAGTTCCGTCAAGAAGACCAACGCAGTCACCAGCGCCACTCCGTCCAACTGGCACAGCTTGGCCACCGCTGGTTGGTACCGCGGCTGCTCGGCCAGCTCCATCAAGGCACAATCCAGTCGTTCGATCTCTCTCTCCAGGAAGCTCAGTTGCCTCAGTTGGCTGGCCAGTGTCTGTCGAATCCCCCTTCCCAGTTTGCTCTCGCGGCACAATCCTCGCAGCCAGGCCCGAAAGCTCCTGCTGCAGCCTTTCGACACATCGTCGGGGCGCGCCAGCCGGTTGCGTTTCAGCAGACCTCGGATTTGAGTCTTCAAGCCAGCGGCCTTCTCCGCCCCATCCAGCCGCGCCCGCACAAGCTCTCGATCGTCGCGCGTTTGTGGATCCGGAATCCAAACAGCAGGCAGTGGATTGCCGGCCAGCACATGGCCCCGCAGCAATTGCAAAATCTGATCGGCGTCATTCGCGTCGTTCTTGTTCTTCTTATGCCCGGTGGAACGTGCCATCTTCGTGGGCGCCAGCACGTGGCACTGGATGCCGGCTCCGGTGAGCTCATCATGCAGTCCAAAACCTTCTCCCGAGGCTTCATAGGCAAAAATCACCTTGGCGCTGGCCGCCTTGGATTGCGCCAGCAGATTGGCAATCATCTTCTCTCGTCCAGCGCGTGTGTTGCGCACCGAGACGGTCTGAGAAGCTCCGCGTCCTGTGGCAGTCTTCAACAACATCGCTTTGTCGTGCAAATCGCAAGCAACCATGATAAACTTCGCCATGGCCAGTGCTCCTGTGTGTTGGGTCGTAGGAACGTTCGTATAACGCTTAAACTTCCTACCAAATCCAGCCCACAAGTCACTGGCCTCTTTCATTTACCTACATAGTTAACTCGGCGGTGAAACAATCTGTTCGATGAGCCGCCGCGGCACGCCAATATCACACACGTGCAATTGACCGACGTACTGCTCCGCGCCTGGCACGAAGAACCCCGGCTTGGCCGCCACGAACGTGCAAGTGTGCGCTGCGCGAATCGTATGCTTCGCCGCCGCGCCCGTATCGCAATCCAATCCGCTGGGCAAATCGACCGCGAGAATTGGAACGCCCGACGCATTCATTCGTTCAATCGCTTCGGCATAAGGCGACTTCGGTTCGCCGCTCGCCCCAGTTCCCAGAATTGCATCGACCAGCCAAGCGGCACCCATAATTTCCGCATCAAACTGTGAAAAGTCTGGGGTGACACGCCCTGAGTCTTTCCGCATGGCTGAGTCTTGCAGGGTGGCACGTCCTGAGTCCTCGAAGGGCGTGGCAGTCGCGAACACCTTGATCGGCATTCCCGCCTTCTCGATAATCGCAAAATTCGCCGCCGCATCGCCGCCGAGCTCGCCAGGCTCCGCTAGCAAGATCACCTTCACCCTCACGCCGCGCAAATCCAAATGCCGCGCGACCACAAAACCATCTCCGCCGTTGTTTCCTTTTCCGCACACAACAACAATATTTCCAGCCTCACGCCTCTGCTCTCCCATCAACCCGCACAGCACATCCGCCGTCCCTCTCCCCGCATTCTCCATCAACACCAGCCCCGACATCCCGTACTCTTGCACGGCTCGCCGATCGACTTCCCGAACCTGATTGCGCGCGAGAATCAAGGTCATATGCAAATCCACACAAACACTCAGACCCCTAACAAATAAAAAACCCCGCCGCAAGCGGCGGGGTTCACATGGCCCTCGATGACCGCACGTTCCCATCACGGGAACAACGCAATCACCGCGCCATATCCAACCGCTCCCGTTACGGCCCCACGCAAACTGATCGGGAATGGATCCAGCGTGTACGGAGCACAATCCCCCGCGCGGTACACGCCCAAATCGTAAATGCACTCGCAAGGCGTTTCCACACCCACATGATAAGGCAATAGCGCCACGTTGCCAAAGAAGTGCGCACACGACACCAAATCTTCGGCGACCCAGCCGTGCGAATGGCCATATCGCTCAAGCGCCTCTTCCTCGAAGTACAACGGCTTGTGGCACAAGCTCGATGCCTTCCATGTATAAGTCGTCAACTGCCAGCACCGCGGCGTAAATTGCGATTCTCCCATCGAACATTCGTAGGGAATGTCGCCGCTTTTGCTGGGTACCTTAATGTCAATGCTCACCTTGTTCAGCGTATTGCCGCGCAGCATGTTGTAAGCGTCTCGGCAATCTTCCGCCGGGTTCTGTAGCGCCCGCCGCGTCGACAATTCCGGCAATGTATCCGGCCCGTTCGGCTGCAGCGTCTCCGGGCCCGGCATCGGCTGCATGGCCGGAAACACCTTCACCGATCGCCCCGGTAAACTGCCGCTAGTCGAAAGCGGATCGACCGGCTGTAGCTCCTCCGGCGTTTGTTTCGTCGGACCCATGCTCAATCGCATCTCCGGCGGACTCTCGCGCTCGACTTGCGCCGGCGTCGAATTTTCCGCATCGTCCATCGCCACCGCCGTCCGGTGCTTCAACACCGACTTTGTCGGCTTGTCGCCAAACGGATCGATCAATGCCGGCGCTTGGTCTTCTTCCGCGGCCGCCAAGCGCACCTTCGATTTCCCCACAGCCTGCTCCGCGAGCGCCGCATCAAAATGCTTCGCAGAGCCACCCGGCTGCGTCGCGACCGCTTGTATCACTTTCGATGTTGCACAAGCCGCATCGGGCTCGCCATGCTTGGGCACATCGCTGAAATTCAGTCTGCTTTCCCAGCTTGTTTTGCTATCGCCCGTAGAATTGCTGTCGCTCTTCGCGGCATCGCTCTTCGCGCCGTCGCTGCGCACGCGCTCACCGCTTGCGCCATCGTCGCTGCGCCGGCCGATAGGGCCGCCATTCGAGCTTCGTCGCATGGCTTGCCGCGCCGTCGTCGCTGAAAGAATCCGCCGCCGCGCGCTTCGCTAAGATCAATTGCGAAGCAACTAGCGCAATTGAGAGTGCCAGTAAAACAACAGCCCGGGCCTCACTCCCCTTCCTCCCGATACTCCGCGCTGTAATTGGGCGCTTCCTGCGTAATAGCAATGTCATGTGGATGGCTCTCCCTAACGCTGGCGTGCGACACCTGAATAAATTGCGCATCGCGCCGCAGCTCGTCGATATTCCGCGTCCCCAAGTAGCCCATGCCTGCTTTCAATCCGCCCACCAACTGATAGACGAATGTGGATAGCGGCCCTTTGAACGGCACGCGCCCTTCCACGCCTTCAGGCACTAGCTTGCTGGCTCCGCGTTCCGATCCTTGGCGATATCGTTCGCTCGATCCTTTGACCATGGCGCCCAAGGAACCCATTCCTCGGTACACCTTGAATGTTCGTCCTTGATACAAAATCTGTTGTCCCGGGCTTTCCGCCGTCCCTGCGAACAACCCGCCGATCATCACCACGCTTGCCCCTGCGGCCAGCGCCTTCGTGATGTCGCCGGAATATCGAATGCCGCCGTCGGCCACAATCGGCACTCCGGCCGACGACGCCGCTTCGGCCGCATCCGTAATCGCCGTAATCTGCGGCACGCCCACGCCCGAAATCACGCGCGTCGTGCAAATCGATCCCGGTCCAATGCCCACTTTCACCGCATCGACCCCGGCCACAATCAAATCGGCACAACCAGCTTTCGTCGCGATGTTGCCCGCGATCACCTCGATCTTGAACCGCTTCTTGATTGTCCGCACCGTCTCGATCACGTTGGCCGAATGGCCATGGGCGCTATCGACCACCAGCACATCCACCGACTTGCCGATCAGGCTTTCCGCCCGCTCGTAATCGTGGACGCCAATCGCCGCGCCCACACGCAGCCGCCCCAGCCGGTCTTTGCAGGCCGCCGGGAACCGCTTCTGCATGTCGATGTCTTTGATGGTAATCAGGCCCGTCAGCGTATAATCTTCGTCAACCAGCAAAAGTTTCTCGACCTTATTTGCCATCAAAATCTTCTCAGCTTCCGCAAGCGTTACGGTCCCCTGGGCGGTTACCAGGTGCTGGCGCGTCATTATTTCCGAGATAGGCGTATCGCTGGTCTCTAAAAACCGCAAATCCCGCCGAGTAATAATGCCTAGAAGTTTTCCGCGCCCGCGAGTCGAACTGGCGTTTCCGGAACTCGCGGAAGCACTGCTAGCTGTTATTGGCACGCCCGAGATATTGGCCTGATCCATCACCTCTCGCGCCTTGGCCACCGTGGCCGTCGGCGGCAGCGTCACGGGGTCGAAGATGATCCCGTTGGCCGATCGCTTCACCTTGTCGACCTCTTCGGTCTGTCGCTCCAGCGACATGTTCTTGTGAATGACCCCCAGGCCCCCTTCTTGCGCCAGCGCAATCGCCATGTCGCTCTCGGTCACCGTGTCCATCGGCGAGCTAACCAGCGGAATGTTCAGCCGAATGTTCCGCGTCAACTGCGTGCCGACTTCGACCTCCGCAGGCACCACCTCGCTATACCGCGGCACGAGCAACACATCGTCAAACGTAATGGCCTGAGCGATAAGCTTCAGCGGCATAGAGATTTTCCCTCTCCCTTTGGGAGAGGGCTAGGGCGAGGGTGCTGTTCTCCCTCTCCCCTTGCGGGAGAGGGACGGGGTGAGGGGTCTGTAAGCGGCCTTCAATTGTTCCGAGACCAGAAATGCAATCCGGCATTATTGCCCCCGCGTTAGAGATTGACAATGACTAGGACCGTGCGGGTAGTGATGCACTTTGAAATGGTTGTTATCTGATTATTTTTTGAATGCCTATAATACGAAGATCGCGTATAAAAGCCCGACCAAAGAAAATAGGCACCCCAAGTCGAGAACAAGCGGTATCCAAGCAAAACGGCCCAAGCCATCGATGGGCGCAATTAGCATAGCGACAGCGAACATCAAGCCACCGATAAGCGGAACCATCGAACTATGCTTGCCGCGCAAATACCAAAGAATGGGCACCGACCAATTCAGGATAATTCCCCATCCCCCAAGGAAGGCAAGAACTGCCGCCGCAGTCCATCGCAGTGCTTCCATATTGGTTTACCCCATCACCCGCTCATACAAATCTTCCAAGCTCCACAGCGTTCCCGTCACGTTCGCCGCCATTGCTGGCGTCATTCGTAGCGTAGTGTGCCGCCACAGAAATTGTAGTGGGCAACTTGCAGTGCAACTACTCGGTGCCCCCGGCCCCGCCAGCGCACCGCTCCCTTCGCCGACAATTGCCAGCAGAACTCACCCCACCGCAGGCAAAAACACCGCCGGGCTAACATGAAAAAACGCCGCCAACCTAACAGCGTTCTGTTTGCTGATCCCACGCTTGTCTGAAATGGCACTCGAAATCGTGGCCCGGGGGATCCCCGTTGCCTTTGAAACCTCCGCACCGGAAACTCCGCGCGCTTCAATCAGATGGGCAAGCATATCGCCCGGCGACACGTCCGGCTCCGGATACGTTGTCGCCTCGTAATCCGCAACCAACGTCGAGAGCAACTCCAGTAATTCACCCTCGGCTTTGGGTGGATTCGGTCGCATGTGCCGCTCGATAAATGAAAGCGCACGTCGATATTCCTTTGCCGTGCGAATCGGACGCGGCGTAAAATCCAACAGCAGCGATTGATATGCAGTCATGCTCATTACATACAATCCTTCTTCCACAGACCCTTGTCGTGGTCAGCGTGTGTTAAATAATGCTTCACAAACAACGTCCCATTTCGATTTTCATCGGCCCAAATAACGCCTACGATTAACCGCCTCCCATGCGGCCCATTGAACACCAGACAACCGCCTACTTGGTCCGCCGCGGGATAAACAAGTCTTACCTCGTGCAAATTTTTCCATTGTCGCGACTTGGCCAATTTCCACCACGCATCCAGCCACTTCCGATCTTCGGGGTGTCGTTTACTCGCTGCCACAATTGCCGGACGGCTGATCACATTCATCCACCGAAGGATATTTGCAAAATGCAAACTTGTCAAGCGCCGGCCGCGTGAGTTGACGTTATCGTCCGCTTGCGAAACCGGAACACCGAGAAAGGCCAGCGGGTCCAAGCTCCGGCAATGAGCCCCTGGTCGCCCGAGCCTACGATCCTGATCCCCAAACAACGCCCTCCGAGGGCGACACCAGTTCCACACCAACGCTTATCACTCGCTAACTCTCAACCACGAAAATTCCAATTCACTAGGACAAGACGACGATGATTCAAGGCTTACGAACCGTCATTTACCACGTCGCCGATCTGGCAAAAGCCAAAGCCTGGTATAGCCAGGTGCTCGAGCACCAGCCGTATTTCGATCAGCCCTTTTACGTCGGCTACGCAGTCGGAGGCTTTGAGCTTGGCCTGGTTCCCGATGGCAAGCCGGGTCCTGGCGGCACAGTCGCTTACTGGGGCGTGCCCGACGCCGCAGCCGCCCTCAAACGACTAGAACAACTCGGCGCAAATCTCCGAGCCGTTGCAAGATGTCGGCGAAGGCATCCGCGCCGCAGCCGTCGCCGACCCATTTGGCAATACGTTCGGTCTGATCGAGAACCCACATTTTTCACTCGAAAACGTGCGTTGACGCGCGCTGCGTGATCTCCTTCGAAACTGGTTGTGAGAATTGAGAAGGCCCCGTTCGTCCATCCTCAATTTACGGACGCTCGAAGCTCACTTTATCGCCGTTCATCATTGTCCATCAGTGATACCTCTCTTTCTGCCGTTGCCGGTCGAAGTCGCTGCCGCGCCGTCCTGATTTGTGTCCATCAGTGTCCATCAGTGGTTCTGTTCTTTCTGCCGTTGCCGCGAGCCTCTCGCCGATCCGCTTCATCCGTGCAATTCGCGGTAATTCGTTCGTGCACGGAGTCCATGCGCCACTCCTCTCCGCAGATCAATGTTTAAATTCGTGGTCGAAGACGAGCCAACGCCGTTCGCTTTACTGTTAAAATGCTTGGCGCACCACAAAGTCAGATTGGCTCTCATTCTTGACAGGAAATACTATCGATGCAGGTGCAGAAGATGACCGCCATTGTGACCGGAGCTTCACAGGGAATTGGCGCGGCAATCGTGAAAGCGTTGGCCCAGTGCGGTTACAATGTCGTCGCCAATTCGCGCAACATGAGCCAATCGTCCCAAATCGCGGCTTCCGATTCCGTGGCCCTTGTCGATGGCGACATCGGCGACTCGGCCACCGCCGCCAAAATCGTCGAATTGGCCTGCTCGCGCTTCAAATCAATCGACGTCCTGGTCAACAACGCCGGGATCTTTTTCGCCAAGCCGTTCACCGACTACACCGCCGAGGACTTCCACTCGCTCGTTTCCACCAACCTCGAGGGCTTTCTCTACCTCACCCAACTCGTCATAAAGCAAATGTTAGCGCAGCAGACCGGCGGGAGCATCGTCACGATCACGGCCGCCTTAGCTCGTAACCCGATTCGGGGCGTGACCGCAGCGGTGCCGATGATCACCAAAGGCGGTCTGGAGACGATCACGCAACACTTGGCGATGGAGTACGCCAAAGATGGAATTCGCGTTAACGCCGTGGCCCCCGGCGTCGTCTATACGCCGATGCACGACAGCACGCCCAAGGATGTGATGGAAAGCCTATCGCCAATGGGTCGACCCTCGACGGTCAAGGATATCGCCGACGCGGTCCTGTACCTGATCGAAGCCGCCACCGTCACCGGCCACGTTCTATATGTCGACGGCGGCGCTCATTTCGGCCGCTGGTAATTCCGCCCTCGTTTACGGCCGCTTGAAGTTCACCTTTGCCGCATAGTCTCCCGCTAATCCAACTCATCGGTGCAATCCGCGGTTCATTGATTCATGCCGCTAGTAGTTCCTAATCTCTCAAAGCCAGCGCACTCTGCGAAACCTCTCCCGCAGCGCGCAAAAGCCAAACCCATAATCGTCCCCCGTCCGAATTTTCGAACATGAGCGACTCAAACAGCAGGCTGCTAAAATGATCCACCGCAAACAAAACCCCCGCCGCAACCGCAAATGACCTGCAAATAGAGACGAACACCTGGGGCGGCATCTGCTTGCTCGAGCGCAACTAATTGCAAACGCCGCGAACCAACCTTACGATGTCCAAATGCAAATTAAAAACGATAAATTGCAACTTCTGCATTTTGGGTTCCCGTTTTCCTGCTTTCCTTATAAATTCTGTCTGTCTGCTCCGCGCCTCTGCGCCTCTGTGGTAAATAAATTTTCTTACATCACTTGATGAGAACTCCAATGCGAATCCGTCCCGTCATCTTCCTACTCTTCGCAGTCTGCATCCGCTTCGCCCTCCAACCAATTCTCGCGCTGGCCGACGCGCCGCAAGGTAAAAATGTCGTCCTCTGGATCAGCGTCGATGGCAACCGCGGCGACTATATCGATCGCGGCCAATCCCCGTTCCTCAAGAGCCTGATGCAGCATGGCGAATACACCAAACAACTTACGCCCATCTTCCCATCGCTCACTTTTCCCAGCCACACCTCGGAAGCCACCGGCGTGCCCGCCGGTGCGCACGGCATTGTCTCCAATAAGTTTTACGACATGTCAATCGGCAAAGAATTCAACATGCCCAGCGACCCCAACCTGCTCGAAGCCGAGCCGATTTGGATCACCGCCGCCCGGCAAGGCGTTCGCTCGGGTGTGTTCGACTGGCCTCTTTCCGACGGCGAGAACAAGCTGCCCGCCGGCGCTCCGCACGCCACAATCTATAACGACGCCTTCGACACCGAGCTAACGGACGAGGCACGCCTTGAAAAGCTCGTCGATGCCTATCGCAAAGATTTCGACAACCCCGACAACAAGCAGCCCTTGCAATTGCTAATGGGCTACTGCTTCAAAATCGATCACTCCGGCCACGGTTCCGGCCCCGAATCGGAAGACACGACCAACGCCATTCACGAAACTGACGCAGTGCTCAAGAAAATCGTCGGCGAAGTAGGCGATATCTTCAATGCCCACATGCATCCCGATCAGGGGGACAAGCTCTACGTGCTCATCAGCACCGACCACGGCATGGAAGCGATCGAGAAGCTCGTGAATCTCAAGCACCTGATGGGCCGCGCTGGCGTTCCTACTCCCGATCCGGTGCGCAGCGAATGGGCCGGCAGCCTGGCGAACATCTACCTTAGCGAAGTTCCCGGACCCGAACGCGAAGCCACGAAACAATCAATCCTCGATAACCTCCGCAAGGCCGATTATTTAAAATGCTGGACTCGCGACGACCTTCCCGCGAACTTCGCCTACGGCAATTCAACGCGCACAGGCGACATCGTTGTCAGCCTCGACCCCGGCTATTACTTCACGTCGCGCGAAATCGACGTGCCGGAATCGGTTGAGAATGATCCGAAGGCGCTCAGGGGCATGCACGGCTACGATCCCAACATCGACAGCAAAATGCAGGGCTTCATGGTGCTCACGCGCTTAGGCGCCGATGGCCCCAGCCACGATCTCGGCAAAATCGACACGCTGCGCCTTCATCCGGCGGTTGCGAAATTGCTGGGGATCAAACCCGCCGCGGGCGCAACTGAGCCGCCATTGGAACCGTTGCCGTAACGAATGCGTCAAAAAAGAAATGCGATGTCCGGGCAATTAGCGGCTGTGTCGTGCGCGTTGCGCGTTGCGTCGCGACATGCTCGGCGAATTAGAATTGGCCGCCGAACTGTTGCCGTCGTCGTTGTCGTCGCCGACTACTTGATAGTCGATTAACTCCATCATGCTGCGCCGCACGACGTGCCCTTTTTCATCGAGCTCGTTTGAGGCCCGCGCAACAATGCCGCCGGGCACATCGACACTGGTTACATCCAACGATACGTTCGCCCCCTTGGGCGTCTGCTGAATCGTCCGCTCAAACGCCACGGGCTTCATCCCGTGCAAAATATGGTAAGGCAAATCGAGCCCGATCACTTCGGCCGTCGTTTGCGGCGCGGCCGGCGTTTTGCCGTCGTCTTTATAGACTGTCGTCTCCCGTTTAAGTACGTATGGCTCGACATCATCCGATAAATACAGCCGCGTTACTTGCCGCTGCTGGCCGGCATTGGAAACCAACTGGCAAACCTGGCAGGGCACGACACGTCCGTCGATAACCAGTCGATCGGTCCCCACTTGCCGTACTTCGCCCGAATCGTTCGCTGCTTCGCCGTAATACCCGCATTCAACCGTTTGCGGCTGGCCCTCGAAACGCTTGCCGGCCGTATCGACATTCACTTCAATTCGCAGCGCCAGCCGGTGCAAATCGGCCCGCACCAGCGTTGTCTTCGTTTCGGTGGTAGTGGTGTCAACAACCTGCCCCTTGGCATTGAGCGTTTCCGTAACAATGCGCACCTGCTTCCAGGAACCCACGCCAAAGCGGCCCCAGACGTTCATATCGCGAGCCGATAACGACTGCTGCGACGCCGTGTCGCTGGGCGCCTTTCCGGGAAGACATAGCACGAGCGCCCCGCCGATGAAAACGAGGCTCCGACGAACAATTCGTGATGCCAACAAACCTTTCATAAACCAACTCGAGTTTTGGTACTCGTTACTTCAAACTCGCGACGCAATGGACCGGTATTGGGCAGGTGCGGCCGGTCATGCTACTTTTGGAACTTCACGTTCGACTGAGCAAAGATGTCGCATCAGGTGCAACTCGGTCTCGCCGAAAGTTGGTTCCCCAACTTTCGCGGCCAGGCATTCGCACGTGGTGCCGACGGCTCTTGGTGTGTGTTGTGGATCGCGTCGATGCTATTGGAACGAGCAGTCGAGTTAGGCCACGGGTATGCCTTGCCCCATAGTGATAGCAAAAATAGGCGGTTTTGAGAAGGTGCCGCCTGAGAATACAGCGTAGATTCGAGAACCGTATCGCCTGCTATCGGAAGCGCAACTCAAGCGTATTACTTACGTTGCGTCTGTGGCGAAATAAGTCCAATGGCGGCGGCATCCGGAATTTCACTGGTAATCGTTGCCGATTTTTCTTGCCTCCCGTTCACTTTCGACGGCTTGGTTGTAGCGCAACCTGGCGCGATCAGCAGGGCAATACCAGCGATAATCGCGGCGAGCTCTCGGATAAATTTAAAAGACGAGCTCATTGTACTTGTCGACAGCGTTACGGCTGAACACGCGGTTGCTTCATCCATTCTGAAACAGTCCGCGGCGCGTCCTTCTGTTGCGGCTTGGCATCGTGGTTAAACAAATGGCAGCCGGGCGCAGCGATAACCAGCGCCCAGCCGATAACATAAACGATAATTTTCGCGAACCGCGTACGGACCATTCGTGGAGCCTCAATTCTCACCCCTTAGAGGGCGGCTTACTTTTTCGATTTCGAGAACCACATCGATGGATGCATCAGTTTCGTCCAGAACGATGGGCTCTTCCGCTTCAGCTTGTTCGATGCGGTGTCGAGCACAAAATCGTTGTCGGAATTCGCTTGCTCCCCCACAACCGTCAACTGGGAATCATCTTTTTTCACGCCCGGTGCGCTTTCACCCGATTGCGAAGCGGAGTGCGGAGCAAGCGTCGCCCAGCTCCACCCCTCGGCTCGCGCACCAATGGCAATTCCCAGCGCCAACAATGTGCCCAAAATCACCGGCAGAAAGACAACCGCGAAGAAACGCCGCAGCGACATGGCTTGTATCCTCCGTGACGAAAAAGCACCAAGGGAACGGACGCAACCGGAGCAAAACGCCGAATGCATTGGGGCGGCAAAAATCCGCCGCCACCCGGCAATGCAATCCAAAAATTACTCGGAAGAATCGGCTAGGAATTGCCCGATAAGGCCGCGAAGTGTCGCAAAATCAGCCCAATTGGTCCAGAGGAATTCCTCGCCGTCCCGCCGCCCGCCGTTGTCGCGTTATCACGCATGACGTAGCATTGCTGCAGGCGTGTGCTAGCGGTGCCCCAGCGAAATTGGGCGGCCAAATTAAATGCTAAAACAAACGATTGGCTTTATTGGCGCGGGACAGATGGCCCGGGCATTGGCTCAGGGTTTTGTTAACGCCGGTTTGCTAGCAGACCGGCAAATTGTTGCGGCCGATCCATTTCCCGCCGCTCGCGACGAATTCCAGCGACTTTTGCCCGGTTCCAAAGTGGCGACCGACAACGTCGAAGTCGCACGTCAAAGCGACGTCGTTTTTCTGGCCGTCAAACCTCAGCAAGTGCAATCAGCCATGACGGAACTCCGCGGTGCGCTCTCGGCTAAACAATTAATAGTCTCGATTGTTACTGGCACCCGCTTAGCCGCGCATGTCGAAGGCTTGGGCGACTGTCGGTTGGTGCGCGTCATGCCCAACACACCGTGCCTTGTTGGTCAAAGCGCCAGCGCGTTTTGTCTTGGCCCAAACGCGACCGCAAGCGACCGCGAACTTATCAGCAAGTTGCTCAGCGCGGTCGGCTTGGCGATTGAAGTCGAAGAAAAGCTGCTCGACGCTGTCACTGGATTGTCAGGTTCTGGGCCGGCATTCATCTACGTGTTGATCGAAGCACTGGCCGATGGCGGCGTGCGGCTCGGCTTGCCGCGCGACGTGGCGCTGCGGTTAGCGGCCCAGACCGTCAAAGGTGCGGCCGAAATGGTGTTGAAAACCGGCGAGCACCCGGGTGTGCTTAAGGATCGCGTCGCCAGCCCAGGCGGAACGACGATCGCCGGTTTGCATGTGCTGGAAAACCACGGTGTCCGCGGTGCATTGATCTCGGCCGTTGAAGCGGCGGCCCGCCGCGCCACCGAGTTGGCAGGCAACTAACAAAAGCGTATAAGATTAGCAGGCATAAATGAAGTTTGGACAAGGTGGAAAACGGCAGTTTGCAGATCTGAATTTGATCATCGTCATTGCAATTTGAATTTCAGTAATTCGCAACATGTCTATCTTTTGCGTCGTTGACGACAAGCATATCCCGCTGTATCGCATTCTTTGGGTGGCGGCCACTCCGCACTTCTGCGGCCACGAAGATTGCACCCAGGAAGGCAATTATGAAATTCGCTTGGAGCAAGGCGAATCGGTGTGGGCCAAGCGCGAAGAGCGCGATGGGGTTTTGGCGGCGCTGGAGAACTGGCAAGGTGGCGTCAGCGAAGACGATTGGGAGGGGGAAGAGGAAGAGTAGTCTGCACCTGGATCAAGTTCGATTGAGGAGCAGGTTTCGGCGCCGCCACACGTGAGTTGCTGGCTCCGCCACCATAAAGAGTCAGTATGTCTACATTCGAAAACCACGAATATAAATGGCGCGAAACCTATTTCGTACTATTTCCAATCGAACGACGGCCGACGCTGGAAAAAGTGCAGCGAAAGCTCAAAACGCTCAGTTCCCGGTTTGAATTCGTCAATGCGGAGGCCGATGACAAGGGCTTGTTCGTTTCACTCACGGTGCGCTCGCCGCAAGACTATGCCGCGATGGATATCAGCTACGAATCGGGAGAAGAAGTTACGGAACAGGTCGCCGTGCTGCGGCAAGAAATGAAAGGGACGATCGATGCTGACGACCGTCCCAAGTTCGCTCAGATCGCTAAGTGCGACGCCAAATTCGACATTTTGCACTTCGAGCAAACCAGTGATCCCAGCGGCGATGATGACGAGAACGAAATGCTCGACCCCAGCGCGCTGTTGAGCGTGCTCGACGCACTGGTGGAACTCACCGGAGGCGTAGGCATCGACCCGCAGTCTGGCAGTTTGATGTAGCGCAGCGCCAAGCCGGAGGCTCGGCAATCAATCGAATCAGCGCGATGGCGGCAGGAACTATTTCTTCGTCTTACGTCTGGCTCTTTTCTTGCCAGCCATGACGGCAGCGCCGCCGGATTTTCTCTTTCCCTTGCCGCCAAAGGCCGTTTCCCAACCCAGCGCGTATTTTTGCGTCGCGCCGACACGAATGATAGTCACAGTATTACCTCAACGCTATGTAGGGCGAACATCGGTCTTTCGAATGCCAGTTCACAACTTAATTGTGGACAGTGTCGTGAACGAACTCTCTTCTAATTAAGCGGCAATTCTCGCGGCGTCAAGCCTGTGAGGGCTGTGTGGAACGAAATGGTGGCGGTTGTTTTCCATCGATATCGGTAAATCCGTATTCTTGCGCAAGGTCGCCAACCGTGAGCGTTCGACCAGACTTCTCCAGAACCTTTGCGTCGGAGGCAAGGGCCACCACCGCTCGTCCCAGATATTCGGTGCTCTCGGTGCTGCTCAAATCGAATGGGTGCGCGGCGTGCGCAGCCATTACCCGCTCGGTTCGCATAAACCCGGGGGCCAGTGCGACTGCGGCAACGCCGTGCGGCCTGAGTTCCTCGGCCATGGCAAAGGCCATGCGGGCGATTGCCGCCTTTGAAAGATCGTAATAGATGTTCCGCAAGTATTTGCCGTGATCCCAAGCAATGGTGTTGATGATGAGTCCTTTGTGAGCAGGGATCATGAGCGGCGCGGCGAATTGGCTAGCGCGCAAATGCGCCCTGACACCGGCTTCGAACATGCCATGCCAGTACCGCGCCGGCTGCTGCCAAAATGGCTTCATGAAGGATTGAAAATCGTGCGCTTCGTAGCCGCCCCAGACGTTGTTGACCAACAAATCGAGTTTGCCAGATTCGTTGCGAATGCGATCGAATAGCGAGGCAACCTGGTCGTCGTTGGTGTGATCGCAGCGCATTGCGATGCCATTTCCGCCGCGGCGGCTAACTTCTTCGGCGGCGTCATCGATCGTGCCCGGGATGTTTTCGGTGGCGCCATGGAGGCGCGTGCTGCGGCCAGTGAGATACACGGTCGCGCCCGCTTCGCCGAGGCACGCGGCGATGCCAGCGCCCGCGCCGCGGCTTGCGCCCGTGACCAATGCGACCGTGCCTTGCAAGTTCATCCGATTTCCCCTTTCAACCATTGATTTTCCCTTCCGATGGGTGGAGCACTCGATCAATTGCTCTTAATTTTCGCTTAATCTTCCTCAAAATGCGTGACATTTCCAGCGATTCAGCTTATTATCCCTTTGATATACAAAGCGCGGCAAAATCTGAATCAGTAGAACCGAGAGAGACAGCTAATGAGATCGACAATAATTCGTTTCTTCTTTGGCCGCGCGGCCTTTCTGGCATTGCTTTGTAGCGCGGCAACCGCGGTGGCACAAACGCAAGAGCTGCGCATAGTGACCTACAACATCGAAGCCGATATCAGTCCTTTTTCCGGCTCCAACGGCATTCCGCGACCGGGATTAATTCAGCCATCTGACGGTTCGGGAAATTACACTGGCACTACAAGTCAAGGCGGCGTGCTCGAAGGCATCGGGTTGGAGACGGTTCAAGGGCATGCGCAGCCGCTCGATATTCTGGCGCTGCAGGAAACCACCAGTAATAACACGACGGTTTCTCCCATTGTCAGTGGGCTTAACTCCTTTTACGGCGCTGGCACATACGCCATGAGCACCTTCCAAGCCGGCCAAAGCGGTGGTAACACGGGTGGCAACGGTCCCAATGCACTCGTTTACAACACGCACACTGTGCAAATTGTCGGCACGTCGACAATCATCGGAACCGGCGGCTCCGGAAACGGCATTTTGCGTGATGTCATGCGTTACGAGTTTGCGCCTGCGAGCGTGACTCCAACTGCCGGTAACGAGTTCTACGTGTATGTGAGCCATTACAAGTCGGGCACGACGAGCACCGACGTTAACGATCGCCAAGGTGAGGCTACGGCGATTCGTAGCGACGAAAATCTGTTGGCAAGTCAGCATAGGCTCCAATCCGCGAGTGCTCTACGTCGGCGATTTCAATACCGGCGACACGAGCGAAGCCATGTACCAAACACTTACGCAGAATTCGCCAAATACCGCCGGTCGCGGAATCGATATTTTCAACAACCCGCCAAATTACACCATTAACTTCGACAATGCAGCACACAAAACACTGCTCAGCCAATCGACAACCGGCCTCCAACTATCGCGACGATTATCAAATGATGACCTCCGATGTCGCTAGCGCGGTTGCCGGGGGGCTACAGTACATCTCTGGCACTTATCATGTTTTCGGCAACAATGGAACGGTCGGAATTGGCGCGGCGGTGAGATAACGGGAACAACACCTCTCTCAACGGCAATCTCGGTCCCAAATCCGCCGCCATCGCTCACGGCCAGTCAGCTTTATACTGACCTGCATTACGCGAGCGATCATTATCCCGTAGTGGCCGATTACTTAATTCCTGTCCCCGAGCCATCGACGCTAGTATTGCTGGGACTCGGCGGCGTGCTGCTCGGCATTCGTGCATCGAAACGGCGCACGCTTTGACCTAGAGCCTGGGGACAAAACGTCGGGGACTGTCCCGATTTTTCGGCGGGCACCATCCGCCGCGGATGGTCGGGGAGAAAAATGCGACTGTCCCCCTCTCCGCGGACGTTTTGTCTCCAGGCTGTTAATGTATTGGGTCTTGGGCCGTGGGCTCGCAGGCTTTGCGCGGAGCCTAATCCGGCCGAGCTTGCATTGGGCCGACCGCTAGGCGAGGACGCACGCCTTTTCTACAATATCTTTCTCGCATGTTAAACGGATTTTTGTAACCTACGGAAAGGGTTTCTTATGATTTCGCGACGACAATTTGCGGTGTTGGCATCGCTGGCCCTGGTCTTGTTCGGCGGGCGAATCTCGGCGGCCGACGACAAAAAGCTGCCAAAATGCTATTTGGTTGTGACAGCCGACGGCAAAAAGCTCGGCAGAATTGTGATCGAGCTGCGTAGCGACATCGCGCCCAAGACGGCCGAGAACTTCCGCGAATTGTGCACGGGCGAAAAGGGGTTCGGCTATAAGGGGAGCCCGTTCCATCGAGTTATTCCCGGCTTCATGTGCCAGGGAGGGGATTTCACCAAAGGCAACGGTGAGGGTGGCAAATCGATCTACGGCGAAAAGTTCGCCGACGAAACGTACGCGCTCAAGCATGATGTAGGTGTGGTGAGCATGGCCAATAGCGGCCCGCACACCGGCACCAACGGCTCGCAGTTTTTCATTTGCACGGCCAAGGACGATTTTCTCGACGGCGGCTATGTGGCTTTCGGCAAAGTAGTCGACGGCATGGACGTGGTGAAGAAAATCGAATCGCTGGGTTCGGAATCGGGCAAGACCAGCGCCAAGATTGTGATTGCCGATTGCGGCGAAGTGAAGTAACGCCGCGCGGACGATTTCTGGAGGCGAGCCGGCGATTACAAAGATCGATCGGGGCGAGTTGGGGCGCTTTAGACGGCGGCCAAGATCGCGGTTGAGCACTTTCACTTCGGCGCGCAGTGCGATGCGCGAAAGAATCGAGATTTCTCGGGTGTTTTCGCTGTGCGTTTTTCTCAATGCAAAAGGGGCCGAGTTGGCGGGGAAAGTGTGCGCGAGAAACTCTCGGGAAAAACGATGGTTTTCGGCCAAACATTTTCCCCGATGTTTCCCCGCTGATTTTTGCGGCCGATGGCGATTTTCGATGCGGAGCGAGTTTTCTCGAACGATTTGCATGATTTGTGTTTCTTTCGAATTCGCGCCCGAGGAGTAAATGGTGGTGTTTCGTCGGGAAGTGATGGAATTAAGCCGCGCCAATTCGGCTTCCGCCACTAGGCTGCGCAAAGGACCAAAGGCGGTTTACATATTGGGATGCGATATACTGCGGCCGCGGAGCAATTCCTTGAAGCATTACTGCCATGGCTGAAAACTCCCAAGTCAGGAATGAATGTGGACGCGCAATGCGCAGCCTGGATGAATAGCATTTCTGATGCCACGGCAACTTATCTCCTCGTTAAGCCGTTTTCATGCGGTCAGTTTGGTCGAACCACGGCCATCTATTGCACCCTCGTTTGGCTGACGCCGCACGCGCGCGAACCTCTGGCCTCGGCATGAATTGTGCAACACGTTTTGCGGTTCGTTTTTTCAATCGAGAATCGCAGGGAGTACCACCATGAAATTCATTCTTTCCAGCTTCGCCGTTGCGGCGCTAGCCATTGCAGGTTGCACTCAGCCGAGCAACAACCCCGCGGCGAATAACACTTCGACCCCGTACCAAGCCAATAAGCCGGTGACGGATTCGGGCGCCAAACCGGCTACTCAGCCGGCGAACCAGCAGACTAGCCCGCCGCCACTAAACCCCGCGCCCAACCCAAACCCTGCGCCCAATCCGACGCCGCAGGCCAACAAGTAATCGGATGCTTCTCAAACGTCGCCCGAAATTTGTAAGTACGTCAAATCTGAAACTTCGCAATTCATTCACATTAAGGAACGTATCACCATGAAAACGTCTACTTGGTTTTCCAAAATGCTCGGCACTGCGCTGACGCTTAACAACCTTGAATCGGTGCTCACCTTGCAGCTTCGCGATCTGTATAGCGCCGAACAGCAACTCATTGCCGCTTTGCCCAAAATGGCCGACGCATCGTCAACGGCAGAGTTGAAACGCGCCTTCCAGAACCATCTGGAAGAAACGCGGCGCCATAAAACGCGGTTGGAGCAAGCCTTCAGCTTGTTACGGCAAGAAGCGAAAGCTGAAACATGCGATGCCATGAAAGGTCTCATTTCTGAAGGAGAGGAAGTGATTTCGCTCGAAGGCGAACCCGAGGTGAAAGATGCTGCGTTGATCGCCGCTGCGCAGCGCGTGGAGCACTACGAAATGGCTGCCTATGGCTGCGCCCGGACCTTCGCCCGCCGCTTGGGCCACGAAGCAGTGGCCGACCTATTGCAGCAAACATTGCAGGAAGAAAGGAATGCCGACGAAACGCTGACGCGAATTGCCGAAGAGTGGGTGAACACCCAAGCCGCGACGGCCTGAGCGCACAGCCGATTCGGTTGTTAGAGCAGCACGGGCGATCTGCTGCCGGGCTGCAAGATTTGCCCTCTCCCGAAATAGTGGGAGAGGGCGCGTCGTAGACTCGCCGTGGCGAGGTGAGACTGTTGCAGGCCCCAAATCTAACGCGACATCGTTTTTCTTGATTTGCGTCACCGGCACCACAAGATGCGGACGCCGATGCAGCAGAAGGCAGACCGGCCGCGGCGAATGCTGGCGAAGCGGTCAAATGGGGAGTGGGGAATGGGGAATGGGGAATGAAGGCAGACGGCAGAAAGCAGAAAGCAGAAGCCGGAATGTTTGAATTGAATTTTTTTGCAAGTGGGCGAAATGGGTGGGGTAAATGTATGTGCAAAACTCTCGGGAAAAGTGATGGTTTTGGGCCAAACATTTTCCACGCATTTACCCACCTCGTTTGCGCGGCGGAAAACGCGCTGGTTGGAAACATCGTATTTTGTCGCGTGGGATGCATTTTTGGGTGTTTGGTTTGGTGATGCGGCGCGGGGTAAGTGCGGTCTAAATGATTGGTGTCAACACCTGATTGAACCGCAGAGACACAGAGGCACGGAGCAACAAGGCAAACGGCGGACCTCGTTGAACCGCGGATGACGCGGAGCCGGCAAGGACAAATTTATAAGGAAGCCAGGACTGCAGGAGAGAACGGAAGAAGTCGGACGGCCCTTCGACAAGCTCAGGACAGGCAGAAGGAGGCAATTCATAACGAAACCAGGAAACAATGCATGGGGAATAAAGGCAGAAGGAACTAGGCAGGGAACGAAACCGCGGATGAACGCTGATGGACGCAGATAACGGGAATGACGGAATGACTAATGACGGAATGACGAAATGATGCCGGAAGGCAGAAAGCAGAGGGCAGAAAGCAGACGGCAGACGGCAGAAGGCGACGGCAAAAGGCAGACGGCGGAGGTCGGTCGAGGAATGATCAGGTGAAGAGGTGAGCAGGTGAAGAGGTGATTTGCGGGACATTGCAGATTGAAGAATGCAGATTGCAGATTTGGCACGTCGGGAATTTGGCGATATCGGTGCATAGGGGTGCCTGGGGAGTGAAAGAAAAATCGTGCGCCTCGGATTCGACCCTTCGGCAAGCTCAGGGCAAGCAGGCTCACCGCAGGCAAGCTTAGGATCGGCCCGCCGGGGGATCGCGATCAAAAAAAGAAAAATGGGTGGCTCCCGGCGGCCTTTTTGCCTACCGAGGCGCACGATGGAAACGCTAGGTCAACCTGATAGTGTACAAATTATCACGTACGGCTCGAAAATGCAAGAGAGTTTTTGGCCGCGCGTTTTCTCACCGTGGAGAGGCAAGGTTTTACCGCAGAGGACGCCGAGGACGCGGAGGACGCGGAGAGAGACGAAGGGAACTAACGCTTGGTGCGGTGGGGTTTGGGAGAGGACTAGGGGGCGCCGTTGGTTGAGGGTTTTTTGTTTCGTGTATGCTTTGTGCGGCCGCGTGTGGTACCTGCGCTTTCTAATTCGTCAGGCTTGGGCACGGCTCGGCGGGAGCCTCGCCCTCCCGGGGCGCGGCGAAGGGTCGGCGCGCCGTTGGACTGGGCGGAACGCTGCGCGCCGATGCGGTCGAGGAGGACGGAGGCGGGTTCGTAATCGCGGCCTTCTTGGCGGGCGAGTTCGGCCTCGGTGGGAACCAGCTCGCCGCGGAATGCCTTGGCCAGAATTGACTGCGTGATTTTTTCTATGCGAGCGGTCGCAGCTTGCAAGCGAGATTCGATTTTCTCGGCCAAGCAAAGGAGAGATGCAACGCGCTGGCAAACTTTAATTTGCTCTTTCAGCGGTGGCAAACGTACCGTCAAGCTCTTAAGTATTTGGCCGTTTATGCCAGGCCGCGTCTGCCCACGAACCTGTTCTCTCATCTCCTCGATCAATAGAGGATCGCCCATCAAACTAAACATCAGATATATCGGAACAATTCGGTTGCGATCGACTGTGATGCGGTATACATGCTTCGTAATAATTGATTGCTCGATATCATCGGGGAGAACGCAGACTCTGCCAACCGTTGCCATTACTGTTACAAGAACGTCGCCGGGGCGAGCTTCATATTTACGAAGCTCCGCAAACTTTGCGGAGGAAATACGATGCCGACGGCCATGCGAAAATCGACCTTCGAGAACATTGTCAATTCCGATCGCCAATATTCCCTCTTCTTGAAATTCGGAATGGAGAAGATTGCTGCCAAAGGGGCCGCTTTGGATAGATCGAGGCTGATTTGATGCGAGTTCACCGATACTTATCGCATGCCAATTGGTCGGCAATCCCTCCGAAAAATCGTCGTCCAAAATTCCATTACTCTTTCGCCAGTCGGCGGTTAGTTGGCCGGAGCAGGCGGCGGCGAGGACCGATTGGCGGAAGCGTTTGAGAATTATTGGCACTTTGTCCAGTCGCTCGCGGGCGGCGTTGACCAGCGCAAGCAACTCTTCGACCTTCGCCACAATTCGCCGCTGCTCGGCAAGCGGCGGGATGCGAAGTTCTGATGCGTCAAACTTTTTCTTTGTTATGTGTGCAAGCCCGGCTCCGCCATGTGCTTGAAATATGTAATCATCCAGATTGCGATTAATCGCCAACCTCAAGAATTGTTTGTCGAGGTGTGTGTCGTCAAAGATGACTCGAAATATGTGCTGATTTAACCACGCCTTTCCGCCTTTCCATATGTGTGCGCCAAACGATGTCCCTGGCGTACCCGACCATGCAAATAGAAGGTCGCCTGACTGCACGCGAAATTTCGGATCTAACTCGTCGCTGAAATGGTTAAATGTCGCGCAAGCGCTATTCAGGTTTTGAATTCGAATAATTGGAAGCCCATCTGTGCTCCATTGCGCGGGCTTGAATGGAAAACCGTTTTGAAGGTCCACCAAATCCTTTACACGAGCATCAGCCCAGCCCTCAGGAAGGGATTCATTGGCGTCTTCGGCTGATGTCATGCTCCGCCCCCGCTACCGTTTTCGAGCAAGGCCAGGACAGCATTCAAGTCTTCGACTGCGGTTTCCAGTTCGCCGATGGCGTCGGTGGCAAGTTCCTCGGGCGGCGGCAGTTCGTCGGCGTCTTCCAAGCTGTCGTCTTTGAGCCATTTGAAGCTGTCGAGTTTGAAATCGCGGGCTTTAATATCCGCGATGGAGAATGAGCGCGGATTCGTCGGCGGGCATGCGGGTGCGCGCGTGAGGAGGCGAGGGAAATTGCACTCCAATTTAACTGCGCGGAGCGTGCGAAGCCAGAAGTGGGGAGGGCCGGAGCCGGTGCGAAGTGCAGAGCGCAAATTGCAGAGTGACGGCGGGGGCTGACGGCTGGTGAGCAGTGTCGCGGTCGGGAGACCGCGCCAGAACGGGAGACCCGGCTAGCAGTGGCACACGACAGAAGACCTCGCCCAGCGCCGTGGGTTGGTGCGCGAGGAGCACTGCTGGGCAAGCCAGCAGTGGCACACGACAAAGGCTTCGCTTGCGCTTCGGGTTAGTGTCGCGGCAGGGAGAACGCGGCACAACGAGACAGCGCCAGAACGTGGGAGACCGTGCCAGAACGGGGTGTGTGCCACAACGGGCTTATGCCCTATGACGACTTTCGCCGCCGTTGCCGTTCTGCGGTCTTTCGCGATAAGCGCGAAACGAGCAGTTTGCGGGCTTCGGCCGTCCGCACCAAGAGCAGTTCTTCCTTGCCGCGGAGCACGACCGTCGCCATGCCACGCATCAAAATTAGCGTGCGGCGGCGCCGCCAAGATTAAAACCCGGCCTTGGCACGGCCGGGACTGGGGATCGTCATTTTTGTTGCTTCCGTGCGATTCTGGATCTCCAACTGAATTTGCTTCATCGCCTTAATCAGTTCATCGGCCTTCAGTTCCGAAATGCGCATTTCGCCAATCACCATTTTGACAGCGTCGGCCGGCTTTGTTGACTTTCGCGCGTGGTTTTGTGGCTGTTTGTTCGTTTCCATTCGCTTTCAATTCTAGATTTCGGCCGATGGGCGCGGATCAGCCCTCATCGGGATGTATAGCCCAGCTGTAGCACTGAGCCGGAAAGCCGTGCGTTTTCGACGGCCGCTTCCAACAAGTTCGGTATGGCGAAGCGACTGTCCACAATAAAAACGACTGGCGGCTTATTCACGTCGGTTGCGGTTTCAGGGACAATAGGAGTAGCTTGTCGGCTTATGTCGGCGCCGGCGCCCACTTTTGTCGCGCCGGCGAGTCGGGAAAGCCGCGGCCAATCGAAAGATCAATCTATGACTCGCCATTTCACCAAAGAAGCCAACGGTTCGCCATCACAGAATCCTCCATCTGTGGCTGCCCGCGTCACATCCGATGTGACTTTGGCGGGCACGTACGTCTTACTTTGTGACTGGCACGGCCGAGTCGTTTGGAAATCCGGAGTTGGCGATCGGATGGCGGTCGGCGAAGAGATTTGGAAGTATGCAGCGAAAAAGTCGATGGAAAGCTTGCGAGCTGCGCTGGCCAGCGTTGTGGCACTGCGCGAGGAGTGCACGATCGAAGCCCAAAGCGATCGCGGCGATCACTTTCGTTTCTGGATGTGGCCGTTGACCGATCCGGAAATAGCAGTTTGCATTCTCGCGCTGCGAATTCCTAGCGAATTGGCGCTGCTCACAGACCGCGAGAGGGCGTGCCTAAAGTGCCTGGCGCAGGGCATGTCGACCCGCGACATTGCTGAGGAACTTTGTATTGGGCTCACGACGGTCCACACGCATTTGCGGCGCACCCGAGAAAAATTGGGCTCGATCAGCGCCGAAGCGCTGATTGGATTCGCCGCACGATACTTTTTTGTGTCGCCGCCGCGGGGCACGGTTGAATCCCTGGCAGGCCGCAAACGGAGCGTTCAAACCCGATGACTCCTCGGCGCGCTGCTACTGTGCCGTCAAACGTATGGGTTTCCGAGAAACAGCGGCTGAGGTCGGAATCGGACAAATTCCCCATGCGGCAGGCCCTTTCGCACCGGCGAGGGGTTGGTGATATAATCCCCGACGTTCGGCGAGTCCAAACTTATCACCGATCCCGGCGCCGTTCGCCAAGCCCTCGCGTTTGCTCAAATGAGAAGTCTTTTCGTGCGGTTGGCTGCGCATCCTAGCTATGCAATCTACCCGCTTCACAAAACCCGTTCGTCCAAGAAAGTGAAAATGCCATGTTAGCTCGAAAATTAGTGACGGAATTGATCGGCACGTTCTTTCTGGTTGTTACTGTGGGATGCGCGGTCATTTTGTCGTCCGACGCGAGTAAAGGCATCATTCCCCCCTTGGCCATCGGTTCCGTGCTGATGGTAATGGTCTATGCCGGCGGCCATATCTCAGGGGCGCACTATAACCCGGCGGTCACCTTGGCAGTGAGCGTGCGCGGCCGGCACCCTTGGGCGGAACTCGTGCCCTATTGGATCGCGCAAATCGCCGGAGCGCTTCTGGCCGCTGCCGCAGCCATGTATCTCACGGGCGGTGTGGCTAAGCCTGCTGAGCCACCACTGGACATTTTCAAGATTTTGCTGGCCGAGTTTCTTTTCACATTCGCTTTGGCGTACGTCGTGGTGAATGTGGCGACGGCAAAAGCCACTGCGGGCAATTCCTATTACGGTCTGGCGATCGGCTTCACTTTGCTGACCGGAGCATTCGCCGTCGGTTCGATTACCGGCGGCGCGTTCAATCCGGCCGTTGCCATCGGAGCGAGCGTCATGGGCCTGATCCACTTGCCTTCGGCCTGGATCCATATTCTCGCAGACCTGGCAGGTGGTTTAGTCGCCGGATTGACTTTCCTTTTCCTAAATCCAGACGACCGGTAATGCTACTCGGACGTAAGCCTAGCGAGCATATTCCTTCGCTCGACCGCAAGAACAACCGCAAGCGGCGACATCCTGGTCGTTTACCACCCGCGACGATCCCACCTGCGATCGACTCCACGAACGCCGGCCCAGCCGAATAAGCCGGTGCCGAACAATCCTCCGCGATAATAGCTGCCGTAATAGCCGCTGCCGTAGCCACCGCCATAATAACCACCGCCTCCGTAATACGCCGTCGTTGGATAGTAGGCAGTCGTCGGAGAGTAGTAAGCGACAGTCGGAGCGTAGTAGGAAACGGTCGGAGCATAGTAGGCAGTCGTCGGAGCGTAGTACGCAGTCGACGGTGCGTAGTAGGCAGTGGTCCCACCGTAATAGGAAGTGGTCGGTGCGTAGTAGGAAGTCGTCGGTGCGTAGTACGCAGTGGTCCCACCGTAATAGGTCGTGGTTGGAGCGTAGTAGTCAGTGGTGCCGGCGTAGTAGGTGGTGGTCGGAGTGTAGTAGTCAGTGGTCCCAGCGTAGTAAGCAGTAGTCGGCGCGTAGTAGGCCGTCGATGCCGGCGCGTAATACGACACCGTCGGTCCACATCCGCATTGAGCATCGGCTGCTTGTGCGAAAACAAAAGCCGACGTCACCGCAACAATAAGCGCAATTGAGGTCCTCATAAATCGTCCTTCTCTCGAGATAAGCTGAGCGTGAATGGAATCGGGTGCGACGAGTAGAACCAACATATCCTACCCTATTGCCATAGGCAGAAACAACAATCCAATCCCACCGCCGATAGTCGCAGTCCTCAAGATCATAGCGGTCTATCCGCGAACTGGTTGCCCATAGCCCCAAGGATACCGGTCGTGGGGTACAGCCGGACACCGGGCGAATGGAAAAGACGGCGCAGTCGACCGCATTTAACAGCCGCTCTCGGCATCCGATTCGATCAAACGGAAACCAGGCTGGCTTTTTCGCCCTACGACGACTTTCGCCGCCGCTGGTGCTCGCCAGTCTTTCGGGATAAGTGCGAAACAAGCATTTTGCGGGCTTCGGCCGGTTTGGTGCCGCGTTTGGCTTTGCTCACGCTTTTTTGCAAGGCGTCTTTGAAGTTGATGACCGGATATTCCTCTTCCGTTTCCGGCGGCTGAATGATTTCCTTGCCTGCGATTTTCGCTTCAATCAGTTCCTTCAGCTTGTCGGTGTAGCGATCTTCGTAGGAGGCGAAATCGAATTTCTTGCTGGTACTCGCCTCGATCAGTTGCTGCGCCAGCTTCAATTCTTGCGCGTTAGTCTTCACCTCTGGAATGCGGTCGGCCACCGCCTCGGGACTGCGGATCTGGCTTTTGTAGTGCAGCATGGTCATGGTTAGCACGCCATCGACCGGCCGCACCAAGAGCAGTTCTTCTTTGCCCCGGAGCACCACGGTCGCCATGGCGCAGCGGTTCATCTTCATCATGGCCTGGCACATGACTGCATACGATTGCTCGGCACCTTTATTTTGCGGCACAAGGTAATAGCAGCGGCCGTCGTAATAAATGGGGTCGATTTCATCGGGCGAAATGAATGTGTCGATGACGATGGCATGATCGTCTGACTGCGCTTGCTCGACCTCTTTGCGATCGACGATGACATAGTGGTCTTTTTCGTACTCGTAGCCGGTCACGATTTCGTCGTTGCGCACTTCGCCATGAATGGGGCAGGTTTTCTGGTAGCGAATGCGGCTGTGGCAGGCGTCGTGTAATTGATGCAGGTGGACTTCGCCTTGCTGCGGTTCGGCTGCGGTGAAGGCCTCGACCGGAACCGTCACGAGGCTAAAGCGAATAGCGCCCTTCCACAATGAGCGAAGTGCCATTTTAGCGCCCTGAAGCGAGAGGTTTGAGGGGGCGCATCCGATGCTTGATTTCGACACTCCGTTAGGCGTGCTAGCAGTGCAAGCACTATGCCGAAATTATAGCACGGCAATTGGTTAGAGCGCGGCAACAGCCTTACTTGCCGGTATCTACCTTGGCGAACTCAATTTCGCCTGCCCAGCGGTCTATTTGCTTCTGGGTGTCGGCGACGGCTTGGGCGGCGCGGTCGGCCGCTTGCTTGTCGGAGGCCGCTTTTTCACCAGCCATGTTGGACGATTTCGTGACTTTTTCGGCTTGCTGGCGGGTGGCGGCTGTTTCGGCGGTCAATGTTTCCAAATGTTTCTTCGCCGCCTCGAGCTTTTCTTGGTTCGCGGTTAGCTCGTGCGATTTGTCGTCGAGCGATTTATGGGCGGCTGCGACGTCGTTGGAGAGTTGATCGCTGGCGGATTTTAACCGCGCGAGCGCGTGGGCCAGTTCCGCATTGTCGGGCAATTTGTCGGCGGCCTGCTGCGCTTTGGTAACGGAGTCAATTAAAGCGGCGGCCGCAGAATCTTGATTGGTGAGGTCGGCTTTCAGTTTTGTAATTTCCGTTGTGCCCAGGTCCACGCTTTTCTGCAAATTGGCGACTTCATCGCTGCCGGTTTTTTCCGCAGCCGCGGTTTCTTCCAAGCTGTGATGCGCTGACGTTAGCTCGTCGGCTGCTTTCGCTGCATTTTTATTTGATGCCTCGGCAACCGCGGCCAATTTGTCGTACTCGGCCTTGCGCTCGGCGAGCTGTGCCGTTGCCGTGGCAAGCAGTTCGGCCAATTTCGGCGGATTGGCCGATAATGTGCCCAGTTGTTTTCCATCCGCCGCGCTCCACGCTCGAATTTCGCCAGCCCAATCTCCCGCGATGATGCGACTGCCATCTGGGCTGGCCGCAACCCGCAGCGCTACATCGGTGAGCGGCATGTCTTTGCCTTGTTGCTTGCCGTCGGTGCTCCACAGCTTCACTAAATGATCGCGCCCGCAGGTGGCCAGGCGGCCGTCGCTTAGGAAATTGAACCCATTCGACGCCGCCGTGCGCATTCCACGTTTTCGTTTGCTTACCATTTTCCATTTCCCATAGCCGAATGCTGCTGTCTTCTGCCGCCGTGGCGAGCATGTTGCCATCGGCTCGCCAACTGAGGCTTGTGACTGCGGCGGTATGGCCGTGCAATGTTAAATATTCGTGCGCTTTGGCGGCTTCCCACACGAGCACTTCGCCGTTGCGATCGGCGGTGGCCAAGAGCACATTGTCGGGGCTGAACCCAATCGCGGTTATCCAATCGGTGTGCTTCTTGATTTGATTAACGAGTTCGCCGCTCGCAGTCGAAAAAATGCGCACCACTTTGCTCGGCCCACCCAGCGCGACCAGGCTTTGATCGGCGCTAATGTCGGCCGCCAAAACGACATCGTATTCGTCGCCAATTTCGGTAATGCGCTTGCCGGTTGTAATATCCCACAGCACCACGCGGCCGCTTTTCGCTTCGTGCCCGCCGCCGGCCAGCAGAATCTTTCCATTGCGGCTGAAGCGCAGCACATGCACAGTCCCCTCGGGAAACGGCAGCACGCCGACCAGTTGCAGCGTGTCGGTGTTGTAAAGCAGAACTTCTTCTTGCCCCGCCACGGCGACCAGCGGCGCCCAAGGGCTGGCGGCAAGCGCCGTCACTGCCCCGGCGCGCTTGGTGTGCATCACCGGCTCAAGCGCCAAGCGCGGCGGCATGGGTGGCGGCCCGTCGGGCTTTTGATTCAGCGCCGTCGAGAGCTTCAGCTCCGCGTGATCTTTCTTTGCCGCTTGCGGTTTGCTTCCCGAACTCTCGAGCGCCCCGTCTTCGATGAATCGCTTAATGACCGCCAGCTTATCATCGGGCAGTTTCGCCGAGTTCAGCGGCATGTGCGGCTCTGACTCGTGCGTGACTAATTGATACAGGTAACTCGATCCCGGATCGCCGGGTTCAATGACTGCCCCCGAGCTGCCGCCTTGCATGAGCGACGAATAATTCGTCAGGTTTAAGCCACCTTTGGTTTTATCGGGATTGTGGCAGCCGAAGCACGATTCGCGCAAGATCGGCACGAGATCGTCCTGATAGTTCGCCTTCTTCGGCTTGTCGGCGCTTTCATCGGCTACGGCATGCGCAGTGCAAACGCAGCCGCGCAGACTACTACGGCAACCCACGCCGATATCGTTGCGATCGGTTGCATGCCAGTGGAATTTTGGGCTGGCCGCCTAATGGTTGAATAAAAACTCGCGCGAATTCAATAGCGCCCAAAACACATCTTCCAAACCTTTTTTCTGGTCGGGCTCTTTCTCGAGCGCCGCCAACAGATCTTTTCGTTCGTCGTCTGTCGGTTTTCGGCTCAACGACCGCACATAAAGCTCGTCGATGATTTCTTCCGGAGCCTTCTTGTCGGCGAGTCTCCGCTCGATCAGCTTCCCTTCGCGAATCCGGTTGTTCACTGTGTCGCCATTGAGCAAATGCAGCGCTTGCGACAGGTTCGGCTCCATCTTCACGGCACACTCACACACGGTTTCCCGCGTGGCGCGGCCGAACGTCGTCAGAAAATAGTTCGTTGTGTTGCCGTCGGCCACTTGCACCGCTCGTGCACCCAGCGGCAAGCCCGGAAACTTATTTTTCGTGTCGGTCACTTCCGAAATCACATCCAAAAGCACTTCGGCTCGAATGCGCCGCACAGCGCTGTGCGAAAAGTTCCGGTCATCGGCGGCGTTCGTTTCGTTCGACTCGGACGAAAGCTGATACGTGCGCGAAGTGCAAATATCGCGCACCAATTTTCGAAAATCGTAATGATCGTCAGTGAAATGCTTGCCAAGCTCATCCAGCAGTTCCGCGTTCACCGGCGGATTGCTCACGCGAACGTCATCGACTTCCTGCACGATGCCGCGGCCGAAGAAATGCGCCCACACGATGTTCGCCAGATTCTTGGCAAAGTAGGGGTTCTCCGGCGATGCCAACCAGTCGGCCAAGACCGCGCGGCGATCGCGCCCGGCAAGATCGGGCGTGGCGCCTCCCAAAAACTTGGGCTTCATCGGCCGGCCAGTGACCGGGTGCGTTACTTCCCCTTGGCCGTTGTTGAACACAATGCGTTCGCGCGGGTCTTCGGCCGGTTTGTTTCCCACTTGCGCGAAAAATGCCGCGAACGAATAATAGTCGTCCATCGTCCAGCGATCGAACGGATGATTGTGGCACTGGGCGCACTGAATCCGCATGCCCATGAACACTTGCGCCACGTTTTCGGCGGTTTTCAGCGTGTTGCGTTCGGTGTCGTAATAATTTGTCGCCGGGCTATCGAACGAGCCGCCGCTGGCAGTGAGCAATTCCTTGACCATCTGATCGACCGGCACGTTTCCCGCGATGCGCGATTTCAGCCAATCGTAATACAGCGTCACCCCTTTGCGGTTCACATCGCCTGCAGAGCGAATTTCCAATAGCTCGGCCCACTTCATGATCCACATGTCTACGAATTCGGGCCGCGCCAGCAACTCGTCCACCAGCTTTTCGCGCTTATCTGCATCGGTGCTCGACATGAAACGCTGGTACTCTTCGGCCGTCGGTACTAATCCGAGAATGTCGAGATACACACGACGCAGAAACGCTTCGTCGTCGCACAATTCCGATGGCGCGAGGCGCAGCTTCCGGAGTTTTTGATTCACGAGCCCGTCGATGTAGTTGTTTTCCGGCGTTTTTGGAAATTCGAATTCCAAATCTTTCGGCAGCACGATGAATTGCGAGCCGACGGTCTTATTTCCGAACCGCGCAGTAATCAGCGCCTCGCCGCGGTCCCCCGCCGTGACCAATCCATCGACCGAAACGGTGGCCGACGTATCGTTGCTCGTCATGAAGTACCCAAGCGAGGTCACGTCCCGGTCCTGACCGTCGGAATAGGTCGCCCTCAGCGTCATCTGCTGTTTCTCGCCGCGCCCGTTGAGCACGCCGCTTTTGGGATACAACTCCAGATTGACCAATTGCGGCACACTGCCCAGAATCGGCCGGCGCACCGGCATCGATCCACTGGACCAGCGTGCGATATAGCGGGCTATCCACCGTGAACCGAGTGCCGCCGGTGTGCGGCACCGTCCCCAGCGCCTTCTCCACGATCAAACTGTGCTCCGGCTGCGCTAAGTTGATTCGCCGCCCGCCGATTTCGCGCGTAATGCGTGTGTAATCGCCGTCGGGATCGAAGCCGAATAGCGACAAGCGGAAACCATCTTTGCCGCGGGCCGCTCCGTGGCAGCTTCCTGTGTTGCAGCCTGCCCGGGCGAATACCGGCATCACATCGAGATGAAAACTGATCGGCCGATCGGCCGCGGCATCTTTGACCACTAGCGGCACCACGGTTGATTGGCCGCCAAATTCCACTTTGATTTCCGATTGCCCATCGGCCACCGGCCGCAGCGTGTTCGATTCGAAATGCACCAGCGCAGGATTTGCGGGAATCAATTTCGCCTCGGCCGTTACGTCACGCGTGAAATCGTTGGCATACACGGCCTGCACGATGATCGATTGATAGTCGAGCTTGGTATTCAAATTCACGCTGGGCGGAAAGACTTTGATTTCTTTAAGCGCCGGTTGTGCAGCCTCTTCCGCCCGCGTTGCTCCGATGAACATCAGAGCGATGGCAAAGGTAATCGCGAGAGGCGCCAAACATTGCGAAGCTAATCGCTGAGAGGGCGAGGCCCTGTGAGGGGGCGAGGCTTCGGCCGAGCCGATTGATTTGGTTTGGTCTTTCGCCATTGAACAATCTCTCCGCTACTTCGCTTCCGCCCCACTTGGCGCTGCGCTGCCTCGCCGCGCAATTTATCCAACCGCGACAACTGCTGCTGGGCCGATTTCATCACTCCGTCGGCTCCTCTCTTCGCCCCGGCCGCTTTCGCATCCGCCGCCGCGCCGTCAGCCGTCTTTTCCGCCTTTGGCGTCGACGGGGGATCAATCCGCAATTCCGTTCGCTCCCACATTTTGGCAAATTGGTTCGCCGTGCTCGGTGATCACCACCTGGCAGCCAATGCCGTGCTGCTTGCCCAGCGGGCTTTGCGAATCGATCGCCACTGGGAATGTCAATTCCGCCGTGTCTTTGGTGAATTCCACTTCGGGCGCTGTCGCCTTGTTCGGCAATCCAAACAAATGCGCTTTGGCGGTCCCTTCGAATGGCGTCTTGTGATCGATCTTGCAAACAATCTCCGCCGTCTGGCCCTGTTCCCCCGCCGTGCGATTCATCGCAAATTGCACAAACGCTGGCGCAACTTCCAGCGTGGCCAACTGCGACGAGGCCCAAATCGCTCCCTCGCCCACCATCGTCTTGCCCATCACCGCCATTTTCCATTTGCCATACCCGGGGTTGCCGTTGGCATTCAGCGGATACATGGCCTCCGATTGCCCCTCGGGAATCGTCACGTTCGAAGCGGCCGAAACTCCCGGGGCGCTTTCGATCATCTCCAGCGTAATCGGCGCTTTGAATCGCGGATCGCGGTGTGCCACCACCTTCAATTGCATGCGAGCCATTTTGCACGAGCGGCACTTTCGGTTCGACAATTTCCAACGTAAACGGCGCCTCGTCGGTCACCACCACCGCCAGCTTTTGCAAATTGCGCGTCCAAAACACCGATTGATTGTCGCCGATCACCAATTCCACCGTCTGTCGATAATCGCCGGTTAAGGAGTTCTTTGGATCGGCCATTCGCCCCGCAAGCGTCGCCAGCGTGCCTGCGCACAGCGCATCATCATCCGCCTCGAAAACCATGGGCGTCGAGTTTACCGCGGCCGGAATGGTTTGTTCATCGGCCGAGACCCCCGCAGGCAAATCACTCGCCGCTACAATTACGCCGCCGCCGAACTCATGCCGATCGACCCCGACGCGAGCTGCATATCGGTTCCCCCGCGCCACCACAATCGTTTGCCGATCTTGCGAAAACTGCTGCACCTTCGGGATGTTCACTTCCATGCTCGGAGCAGGCGGCGCAATTTCCACACGGTAGGTAAACGTCGGCCCGCCGCGGCCAAGCTGGTCGCGCACACCCAATGCATATTCGCCGTCATCGGGCACTTGGAACCGCAAATAGCTATCCGGCCCGTTGGCGTCGTCGTTGTTGGCAATCGGCTTGCCGCCATGAAAAATTTGGATTACCGAATCGAGCGGCGAACGTAGCCGCCGTGCGTAACAATTGATCTCGAGCGTTTGCCCCTTCTTCGCGCTGAAGAGGTAAAGCTCTTGCTGGCCAGGTTTCGCGATCACTCCGTTCACGGCCGCCGGAAGATCGACGGGCATCGCATCTTTCAAACTGGTGTGCGAGCCGTCGCTTACCACGTTTGGCAAATCGACCACGCGCACAGGAATGCCCGCCGCCGCCGTCCCATCGCCATCTTCCGGAAACAACCAAAACTCCGGTTCAACGTGCTCCGGCAGTTTAATCTTCCGCGTGAACTGGCCTTTCACGTCTCCTAGAAAGTGGAATTCCACTTCTTCCCCCGGCTTGCCACCCAGCGGCAGCACGGCTGTCGGCTGCGGAAAAGTTCCTACGTGCAACCGGTAATTGCAATTCTCGTTGCCGCCGTACGAAGTATCGCGCAATTGAATGTAATACGTGCCGTCGGCCGGCGCCTCAATCGCCACCAAGCTGTCTTGCCGCACCAGCGGATGCCCATCGCACACGGCCAGCTCGCGCCCCGTGCTATCAAGCAGGGCCAATCGCGGATCGAAGAGGGTGCGCCCCAGCCGCATTCCTTCGACCACCGCCACCAAGCGCTGGCCCTTTTTCGCCTCCACGGCAAAGCAATCGACGTCTTCGCCCGCAATCACTCCCGTTACCGTCACGTTCAAATCGATTTTCTGCGCGTGCTCAATGTCGTTGTTGGGCTCTTTTTCCATTACGGATGGCAGCACGCCGACCCAAAAGGTGCGCAGTTCGCTTAAGCCCGTATCGGTGCGCAGCCGGAAAGCATGTTCCCCCAGCGGGCAATCTGCGGCGATTTCGATCTTCGCCTTGACTTTCCCATCCTTGGCGTCCGTCCCGTGCGAAAAATCGAGCGATTTCACGGTGATGCCCGAATCGTACCATTGAATCTCCGCTGCATCGTCCAGCCGCTTCCCGGCGATGGCAAGTTCCACTTCGCTTCCGCGCTGTCCGCCTGGCGGAATCACTTGCGTAATATTCGGCTGCACTCCCCACGCCGCGCGCCCGGCAAATAGAACTAGCGCCACACTCGCCGCGCAAGCCATTAACGACATTTTCAGCTTCGCGCTAGTACGCCTGCAAACGACCATTAGTTGCCGCCCAAGAAATGTGCCTCGGTGTTTCCGCCTCAAGCCGTTTCGATCACCGCCATCACGCCAGCAGTTCCTGCCGCGGCTTGCCGTTATCGACGATGCGCACGGGCCGATTCCCCGGCGCAAGCAAGCGTTTCTCGCCATCAATGCCCAAACAATGGAACAGCGTTCCGGCCAACTCGGGTAACGTCAGCGCGTCGTCTTGCGGCTCGGCCCCCGTTGGGTCAGAAGCCCCAAACACGCTTCCTTTCTTAATGCCGCCGCCGGCCAGCACAATGCTGAACACCTTCGGCCAGTGGTCGCGCCCCGCGTCTTTATTCACCTTGGGCGTGCGGCCGAATTCGCTGGAAAGCATCACCAGCGTCGAATCGAGCAAGCCGCGCCGCTCCAAATCGCGAATCAACGTCGCAAACCCCTGATCGAGTGCCGGCATTTGCCCGCTGACGCCGTTTTTCACTTGCGCATGGTGATCCCAGCCGCCGTAAGTCAGCGTCACAAATCGCACGCCACTTTCCACCAGCCGCCGCGCGAGCAGCATTCGTTGACCCGGCCTGATTGCGGCCATATTCGTTGCGGACCTCGTCCGACTCGGCCTTGATATTGAACGCCTCGCGCGCTTTCTGCGAACTAACGAGCGAATACGCTCGGCTATAGAACGAATCCATCGCGTCGAGCTTGTCCGATTTCTCCAGCGTGCTGAAATGTTGGTTCACCACCTCCAGCATGCTGCGCCGCGATTCAAACCGCGCGTCGTCGACTCCGCCGGGCAAATTCAAATCGCGCACCGAAAAATTCCGATCTCCCGGATCGGCCCCCAAGCTAAATGGACCGTACGACGAACTCAAATAACCCGATCCTGCATCGGGCACCGTCATGTTCGGAATGCAAACGTACGGCGGCAAATTCTCGCGCGGCCCGAACTCCTCTGACACCACGCTTCCCCAACTCGGATACACGAGCGCCGGGCTGGGCCGATAGCCGGTGAACATATTCGCCGTGCCGCGTTCGTGGGCCGCTTCGCCGTGCGTCATCGACC
>CAWGBP010000033.1:0-36301 GCA_963820835.1 Pirellulales bacterium
GTGTCGTTGCGAAGATGCGTAAGGCTGTTAATTTCCGGCTCTTTCGATCAAAAAAATCTCCGACTTTCCTCCTCCGCGCAGACTTCTTGATAGCAAGAAGATTGGAAAATCTGCCTGCATCCTAAGTCTCGGAAGTGCAAAACGTTCCTTGTGTGGCTACTTGCCAGCACTTTCTCGACCGGTAGCTTAGCAGTCCTCACCACACATTTTGCCGTGTGCTGCTAAGTGCTGGGCTCAATGGCCTAGCAATTCGCAGAGACCGGGCAGCACGGCAAACCCACCAGCGGCTTGTCCAACGGACAGGCATGCCGCCTGAGCAGGCCTAAGGGCCTGCTACCAACCGGGACGCGAGCGATCGCAAAACTGGACCGTGGATCGCCAGCAAGTTTCCCTAGAGGCATTTGGAGAAGTTTCCCTAGACCCCAAGGAGGAGGTTACGAAATGCTGATCAAGCTAGCATTAGTCGTTGCGTTAAGTGGATTTTTGGCCGACGATTCGGCGGTCCCCAAATCGGAAACGCCGGCGTCTTCCCAGGCGGCAGCCGCCTCTGGGCCAGAATCAAAAGACGCCAAATCATCGGATAAATCAAACCTGATTGAAGTGGAAAAGCAGATTATCGAGCAAACCAATGCTCAACGGGCAAAGTTCGGCCTGCCAGCGCTGGCGGTCGATCAAGGGTTGGTGCAATCGGCCCGCACTCACACGGCGTGGATGACTAACAATCACACGCTGCAGCATACGACGAAAAACGTCGGCGAAAACATTGCCATGGGGCAGCGCACCACCGACGAAGCCGTGAACGATTGGATGAATAGCCCTGGCCACCGAGCCAATATCCTCAACGGCGGCTACAAGCGTATTGGCGTCGCCGCCTACCGCGCCGACGACGGCACCATCTTCTGGTGCCAGGAATTTCTGCCCTAGTCGCTTGATCGCTGTACGTCAAATAAATTAGCCCCTGGCGCGTTTGCCAGGGGCTAATTATGTTAGGTCGATAAGCTATGCGCTCTACTGGACGATATGCACTTGCGGGTTGTCGATAATCTTATCCAATAGTGCTGTCATTTCGGCGACGTACTGCGAGGGGTCGCCACTGGTCGTTGGCGCTTCTCCGTTGTCATCCGCCGTGCCACCGACGCGCACCATTCGATTCATGAAGTCGGTGTCTACCGCCAAACCAATTCCCAATGCGTACACGTACCAACCCTTGCCTTGCATTGAGTCGGCTTGCATGAACGCGGCGTCACTGTTGTAGTCGCTCGAGCCGTAGTAGTTCGACGAGCCGTTATATGTGCTCGGATTGGCGTGCTCATACGAACTGATGGTTGAGTTGCTGCTGTCTTTCAAGTTCGCCACACCGTCGGTCAGCAGAACGACCACCTTTTCTGTATTCTCGCGGCCGGTGCCGCCTTGGCTGGCGGGCTTGATCAAGTTGTAAGCAGCCAACAAGCCTTCTTCAGTATCGGTGCTGTTAACCCCTTCTCCGACTGCTTGCATGGTCGTGGCGCTGGTCATCGTCGAAGTGTAATCGCTGGTTAGCGCCACCCGGGTCTGCACGTCGTTCGTTTTATCGAAGGTGACGATCGATACCCAATCCATCTGATTCGCATCAGACAGGGTGGAATTGTGCGATGCCACCTCTTGCAATCCCGCGATAACCGACAAACGCTGCGCATGCGTCGGCTCTTCATCTGGCGGAAACGACATATTCCCCGCCGCCGTCGATTCAGTGTGATAGGGACAATAGGGGCTGGAGGCCGACATTTGGCCATAGCTGCTGCCGTCGGGTTTTTGGTCCCGGCCCGTATCCATGAGCCAAGTTACATAGGTGCGATAACCAATAACGTAGCTGCTGCTGCCGACGATTTTTGACAGGTACGATTGCCAGTAGCTATAGCTGGTGCTGTTGCTGCTGTTGGGAGTGGGCTTAGCGGCCGGCATGATCGAAGCAACTTGATAGTCGATCATCCATTTGTAGGCCTTTGTTTGCCGCGTGCTCGACGAATCACTGCTCAAAATGCGATAGGTCGAGGGAATCAGACTGCTCGACAGCGGACCACTCGTGGAATACAAACCCTTCGAGCCTGTGCTACTCCAGGTAATTCCCGATGTGCCCAATGGTTGACCAATTGTCTGCGTCGTGCCGGGGTACGTGCCAAAGCCAAAGTTCGTGAAGACGGTTTGCATCATCGACTGGTACGTGCTGGTATAGCCCGAGCTGCGATAGGAGGCAGAGCCGGTGTACCCCGTGTCGGTGTCATCGTTCATTGATCCCGACAAGTCGACCACAAAGCAAATATCGCGCGGGTTGCCCATGGCGATGGCCGAGGCCGAGGTGCTAAACGTACTCCTACCGAAGATTTTGCCAAAGAACAGGCTATTGCCGCCGGTCGAACTGTCGCGCCGAGCGGTGACTTTAATTGCGTTGCTCAATGTGCTCGTTGGCGTGAAAGTGTCGTTGGTGCTGCTCCAAGTACCATACTGAATGTCGGTCGTGGCAAGCGATACAGGAATACCGCCGGCTTTATGGTACCCAGCATACGTTTTCGCCATGCTCACGGGGTCTTGCGTCGTCGAGCCCATGATCGATGCGGCTGCCATGGCAGCGCTATCGGCGGCCGCTTGCAATTGGCCTTTCACGACCAGCGTGTAGCCGGCATCGACAGAAAATGCCACCATTCCGACCATCGAGGTCATCAGAAAGGCGGAGAGAACCACGATATTCCCTCGACGACTGCACAATAGTTCGCTCGTTATCCAACGGATTGAACTTCTTCCGCCGCGGCGATTTTTGCGCTTGAATAACATGGCCGTTCTCCGGGTGCCAGAAGTGCCGATGATAAAGTTGCGATGAGCTTGTTCGCGTCAGCGCAACCGAGATTGATAAGAGCGTTCGAAGAGTCTCTGTCCAAAAGGAACCCTAGCTTATTTTCAGCCGCTTGGCTTACTTTGCTTCGCAATGCGCCCGGCTCGGGTTCGCATTGATCAACGGGCACCTTTGTAGAAGGAGCAGATAAAAGTCGGGATGAAGCGAGCCTATTGGAAGTGACGAGTGTGCGCGTTGCGATTTGGCAACAATATGCCACAAAGGCAACGAATGCGGGCGGCGGCATTAGCAAAGAATCAAATAGATCGCGGCCAATAGAAAATCATTGCCGACTGCGAATTCTTGGCTGATGGGAAAATGCTTGGCCGTCCGAGCCATTCGATGCATTCATTTCATCCTGGCCGTTTGCATCGTCGTCACTTGGTTTCCAGCGCCGTCCGGCCAATTGTGGCTCGAATTCAGGATGTCCTGCTAATGTTGCCATTTCGCGCATAATTCGCTTGGTGATTTCCGCGGTAACTCCCTCCTCCTTTTCGCGCCAAAAAACGCGGAAAGGTCGATGGCGCGGCCGATTTTCACTCGCACTTTCGCTGGCATGAGAAGCGGTCCCGCGGCTGTGCCATCGTACGGCGAACCGAATATGAATACCGGAATGACCGGCACGCGCGCCTTCAAGGCCACAAGCGCCGCTCCTGGCCTGCCGGGAATGAGCAATTGGTCGGGCGTCAAATTAATACGGCCCTCAGGAAACATCCCCACCAAACCTCCTTCCTGAGCGAGTCGAATAGCCTGTTTCGTGGCGGCAGTATCAATACCGGCTCGGCCAACCGGAATGACTTGAAAAGTACGCAGCAGCCCGCCAATGATCGGCGCCTCACAGTATTCGCGGGCGACCATCCAGTACACCACCCGGCGCAGAGCAATTTGAATGAACGACGGATCGACCGAACTACGATGATTCGCCACAATGATTGCACCTTGGCCGGGCTTTACCGGAAGTTTCCCTTCGATATGCGTTCGCCACAGCAGGCGTGTGATTAAAAAATTGCCGATCCATAGCAGCGTCTGCGAAAGCGTGAGTGGCGAGCGCTTCCACCAAACGACGAAAATCGCCACCGCCAAAAGAGCGATACCGACCAGAATCACGATTGCAGCGATGTTGGTGACTAGGGGCGAAAACATCGTTCTTGATCACTTCAAGAGTGAGGGTTTGTCTCAGAATTCGTTCGTCAGTTGTCAGACTCAGTACTAATTGCGGGAAGTAGGAAGGTCACTACTCTGCACTGGATTCGAGCCGTAGAGTGGGGGCAATATAATCGTAGACTTCATTTCCCGCGATGGGGCCACATTTTACTTCGGAAAAAACCATGATTTTAGGGGTCGTGAGCGATACGCACGGCCATGTCGATTTCGCTCTTCCCGCCGCGCGCATGCTCGAGAGCATGGGCGTCCAGACCGTGTTGCACTGCGGCGATATCGGCTCGCCGGCAATCGTCCCGCTATTCTCCGCGTGGCCCACCCATTTCGTTTTTGGAAACGTCGACAATGGCTTAGAGCTTAAAGAGGCAATTGAGCAGGCGGGACAAGCGTGTTATGGCCGTTTTGGCCAACTGGAGCTCGCGGGCGTGAGGATCGCCTTCTTACACGGAGATGACGAGGAGCTTTTAAGCCAGACGATCCAAGCAGAACGTTATCAGCTCGTTTGCCACGGCCATACGCATGTTCCCCGCTCGGAAAGATTTGGGCGGACATGGGTCGTAAATCCGGGCGCTGTTTCGCGCCGCGCGGCACACGATTGCAATTGTCCAATTGCCGGAGTTGAAGGCAGACATCATCGTGGTGGATTAAGTGCGAGCGTTTCCATTTGCGGCAACTTTGCGCTTATCCCGCCATGCGCAATTGTTCTTCTTGGAGGGCCGGAGCTTGCTCGCCACGATAGCGAAATTGCATCAAGTAGGCGTCCTCAGGCGTATCTTCGTAAAAATCTCGAAGCACGCTCACGGCACGGAATCCGACGGAGCGAAAGAAAAGTTGGGCGGCCAAATTCGTCTCGCGCACTTCCAGCAGAATGCGGTTGCGCCGCTGGCCGGATAGCTTGCCGATCAGCTTGCGCACCATTTGAGTTCCGGCGGTGCCGCGGCGCGTGTCGCGCGCTCACTGCAAAATTCAGAATATGCAGCCGCGATTTGTGCAATTCGTAAATCATGAAACCAACGACTCGATCGTCGTGCTCAGCGACCATGCCGATGCAGTTGCGTTGCCGCAGGCAGCGGAGAAAATCTTCTTCGCACCAGGGAAATTCGAAACTCTCGTTTTCAATCGCCAGCACCTCAGGCATGTCGCGACGGATCATCCAGCGAATGTGTACCTTTAAAGCCTGTTGAAGATCCGAGTTCATCGAGGGCCTCCTTCCTTGTCGGCCTGTCGTAGCGGTTCGCGGCTTTTTTTGCACAATTTTCGCCCCTCCGGTTTCCTTATGGCGGGCGAGGCGAGAGAGGCTAACAAATCAGCTTGTTCTTGCCAAGATGAACTGGCGGCAGGATCAAATCGTGGGAGTCAGTCACAAACCTCACGCGGCCTTTCCAGCAAATGCGGCTTTAGCCGAGCGAGGAAACAGGCCGTCTCGCTAGCAGAACTAGCGCCCACCGTCGGAAGCGCGAACGGAAAATCAGCGTGATCGATATCAATAAGAGCAGCATTGCAATTAAGACCCGCTCCCATTCGCTTTGCCGACTCGAATTGACGTAATCGATTCGCAGTTGCGACTGCTTGCCGCGACCGACAGCGTAAGTGATATCCCTTTCAGCGTCTTGAGTTACACGCCAAACCTGCGACGGCTCGCTTGCGACGCCAGGCTGTTTCATGATTCGATTGAAGATTTCAATTGCGCCAATTCGCTGCACAATCGAAAGAAACTCTTGATCCGACGCGGAAAGCAGGTCGTTCGACTGGCCTTCTCGTTCTGTGCCGCTTGCTCGTTCTAAAATTCGTAAAAATGTACTGCTGGCCGCATAGCGAGAGACCCACGGAGTAATCCAGTTCTGCGCGCTCGCAGGCGATAATTCCGCCAGCAATCCCGCGGCCGAGTCGACTAACGCCGCGAATGTCTGCAATCGAATCAATTCGAAGTTTTCCTCGGAAATCGAACTGCCCGACGTCGTCAAGCCCGGTCCAAATGATACTGGGCTCGAAATGGACCATAGCGTGCGTTCAACCGGAAAATCGATTAGCCGCGGCACAGGCAAATTCACTGCTTTCCCAAAGCCATTTAGCGAACTGCCGCAGAAGATGGCCGCTAAATGCCGAGGCAGTTTGTTTTCGCCTAGCCATACATTCCAACGATGTTCCCCCGCGCGGGTACGCAGTGCTGGCAATCCATCGAGAACCATATTTAAAAGTTCGCAGTTTTCAGGTAGCTCCAGGACACAATTGCTCGCGCTGCCTGAGTCGAAATCGAAACTGGCTACGCCATACCAGCGGCCGTCGCCATACCAGGAAAAGCGATAATCGGCCATGCGCACCTGCGGCGATTCGCTGTTGCGTTCCGACGAACGTAGCACCGCTCGGAATTGACCGCCGCGGTACTGAAAGACGCGATACTGCTCTCGCGAAGAGGCAATTTCCAGAAGCTCCTCGGGCAACGTGGCTGGAATCAATCCGCGTGTATCCCACGAGAGTTGCTGATCTTCCATTTGCCGCGGCAACAAAACGTATTGGGTTGGGCGGGGAAGGCCCAGCAGATGAACTTCGGGCGCCGCCGCACGTTGCCCTGCGTTGACGGTCAATGGTCCGACGATGTGCAGTTGAAATGCACCATCAATGGGCGTCTGCGGCCTGATGATCAATTGCTTATGACCGGTGCCAGGTAAATCTTCGACCGAGGACGGTAAGGCCGGAGTAATCTCAAACGGTCCGTTCCAATACGGTGGCAAATCAAATCGCAACACATCCACTCGTCCGTCAGCCACCTGCAAATGCGCGTTGAGTGCGGCCTGCCAGCCGCCCCCAATCTTATTGACAGTAATCGCTTGCAAAGTGACCACCCTAGGTCTGTTTCGTTCAAGATGCAGTATTGCTGGACAATAGCGTTCCGCACCCAGCAGCGCCGCAGCGAATTGCACGTCGTCGCCTGCCGAGGCAATTTGATTCTCGCGCTGCACTTCTGCGACCGCTGCGGTTAATTCTGCGGGGCCGGCTAACCTTAGCCCTGCCAGGTCGCCTAACTGCACGAGCACATCCGCCCGGCGAAATACGACGACACGAAAATCTTCGCTGACGCCGCCATCAACAGAGATATCGGGGATCGAAAAATCTGAATTCATCGTCGACGGCAATTGTCCGCCGATTAAAACCTTGATATCGCCGACTGCCGGCGCTGCCAGCATGACTGAAACATGATCCCCATCGGTTCGCGACCAGCGGCTCGCGATGGTTCCGTTTTGATCGCTCACGGTCACATCATCGATTTGAATTGTTTTTGGAATGGATAGCCGGCAATGGAATATGGGTGCTCCCTCAACAGCTAAGGTCGCTGCTAATCGCAGGTTGATCTGGGCGCTATCGGCAATGAGTGCGAGCGCGTAGCGTGCCGAAATCTTCGTTTCGCGGAATTTTGCGATAATCTCGCCGGCGGATTCGCCTGCACGGCTTGTCCAAGCGAATTGCGGCTTTGTCTCGTCGCCTCCCCAAAGCGAAGCGAATTGGCTCGGCGGAACGATATCAAAGTTCGGCAGGTGAGTGTCAGCAGCATCAAAGGCTGAGTCGATGCTTGCCGCCCAATATTCTTTGAGTTCTGCGCTTCCTTCGACATCGATGTGCGGCAGAGTTACGCGCTGCACTTTCGTATCAGTGACATTCTCCTCTTTGTGCATCGGAAGATCGTAAGCGTAAGAAACGTCTATCGGCGTATCGGCGGACAACGGCTGCGGGAAATGAAGGATTTGAAGTGTTTCGTTCCCGGGCATCTGCTGTGTGCTGGAAATGGCGCCCTCGGGAATTGCGATTGGCTCTAATCCGCGATCAAATAGTAAATTCAGACCCTGAATCCGCCCTTCGCGCGGCTTGATTCGCAACCGAGCGTCAATGCGAACCAATCGGGGATAGATATGCGTCCAGTAAAGCGCCTCCGTGCCAAATGCGGAAGCGCGATGTCCGCCTTGGTCATTGTCGGGTCGCCGCGATCGTAATCGAATTCGATTTGTGGGCCCTAGAGGAATCTCGATTTTTCCGTCTGCTGCGATGTCTTGCGCGGCGATTTCCGGCGCCAGGGCGCTTCCCACAATTGTCTTGCCGGCGGATTCATCACTATCCGAGCGGTCGCTGCCCTCGGAATCGCGAAGTCAACCTGACCATTCTGCAAGCAGGGCCTGAATTTCAATTCCAGGCGATGGCGGCCCGATGGCCCAAGTCCAACCGTTATTTGCCGCGATTTCGAATCCCAGCTAAACGGCTTTGATTTTCCATCCACAGCGGCCCCGTCCGGAAACAGTGCAATGCTCTGTCGGTCGAAAGGAAATTTAAACTCGGCATTGTCGACTGCCGAGTCGATTTCGTATTCCGCCAACCAGTCGCCGGCCGACGCCTCGGCCGATGCACTACGGCTGCCAGCTTCGGCAAAGTATTTAGCCGTTCGAATGAGGTAATCAGATGTTGGCGGCCCGTCATCCGTAGCTCGTACGAATTCGTCATAAAAAGCCGGGGTGAGAAAATAATTTCCACCCGTCGGTTTCTGCATATCGTCGATCGGAATTAACACCTGTCGAACGTTCGAATTAACCTCGGCAAGTTTGACGCCGTCGGTAGGCGCCGCGCTAGATGCCGATGCCACCAACACCGCTAGAACCACGAACGTCGTAGGCGCCATTTTTTCCAGTTTAAAGGCCAATCTGCTCCGTTCGTTACTGATTTGGGCAACGGTGCTCGATGGCCGAATCAAAATTAGAACTCGCCCGCTAGCTAATCCCAACCAAACCGCAGATGTGATTGGAATCCATGCGGGCGGGGCAATCAGCGCGACGGCTAGAGCAAACGCCAAAACCGCCACGCTCCACTCGCGCGGCCGACTGCCGGCAAACCAACTTAAGCCACTGGCAAACAACAGAGTTGCCCAAAAGCAGACCAACTCGGTTTGCCTGTTCGCAAGCCATAATCTCCCGGGCAGTTTTCCTCCGTCGTCGAACACGTATCGAGTCCATCCAGCTATGCCAGCGGGTTTTTCTCCAGGAATGGTCCACGGCGATTTCAAACCAGTATCAATTTCTGCTTCCGTGATGCCGCTACTCAATTGCCCAGGCTGATGACCGAAGTTCTCTGCCGCGGGCCCAAATACGCGCGCAATCCACGACGCCGCGACAACGTTTTCGCCTGCGATTTGAGCCGTTGAAATCGTCGTACCCGGCGGCAAATCGACGACCCACTTTTTGGAAATCATCGGCAGATTGCAATCGGGCCAGGGGGCTTGAACGAAGCGATTCTGATAGCTGCTTGCTTTGCTTGGCCGCTCGGTCCACGACATTCGGACCGTAATAAATCGCATTCCTGTGGGTAACGGCAGCGCCACTGTTCCGCCTGGCGAAAGTTCGGCATCGCTTATCGCGTTCTCATTTACGCGCGTTTCGCGCAATTCAGCATCGAGTGGCAGCCCAAATTCAATTTGCTTCTGCCCTTCGTTTTCGATTTCGCACAAAAGATCATTCTCGGTGCTTCCATGATCAAATCGCGAATTCAAAACGGCACGCCATACCCAGGCGGAGTGTTCCGCGGACTGTTTCTGGTTCGCTGCAATCACAAGGGGAGGCTCGGCGACCAAAAGCGTATCTTCCGCCGGTTCATAATGAAACGCGGCCACAACTTTTGATTGCTGCAGAGCAGAGGCTGGGCTCACTGGCAGCGCAGTCAAACGCCGGCTCGTCAATTGCGGCAAGAAACGTCCTGTGGAGCTAATCGTGACCGTGCCGCTTTGCGATTCGGCACCCACAAGGGCCGCCAAAGCGATGGGGGTATCGCCGTTGAGAGCCGATTGCCGCTGGGCGCACACTTCGAATGGTCCTGATTGCGGCTCCGGCAGGAGCACCTCCCAAACATCCCCCTCAGGCCCGATCGGCGCTTGTTCCGCGTCGGAAAATTGCCGCGCCTTCAGCTCAAGCGCCCCGCGACCCGTAAACGACCACTTGGGAGCCTCGGTTCTTGGCTGGGAAAATCGCACCAAAACTCGGCTCATCTCGCGTCCCTGCGGTGTAATCGCAAAGCGGTATGATTCTGTAAAAGTGTCATCTTCGACGATTACCTGCTCGTCGATCTCAGCCTGGTACCGTGGCGGTCTAAGGGCGAGCGATACGCCCAGCGGCCGCGCTGCCTCATCGTCCTCGAAAATCAACTGCGCTTGATCGGGGATCAATAACTCGGAATCGGCCGGCGAAAGCTGCGATGGACTAAACGCGTGAAGCGCCTCGGCACCGCTTAACTGCAATTGGTAGGGATCGATCGCGTGCAACGAAATCAATTGACGCCTTGGCTTCACGCCGATAAACCGCAACAGCTCAAAATCGCGAATGCCGAGCCGTTCGCCCTGTGGCGCGCGGCGGCTGCGCGCGTGAATGGTTATTTTCAAATCCCGACCAGCTTTAACAGGCGAAGCGAGCTCTAGGATCAGCCTGCCCCACTGGCCCGCCTGGACCTGGTACGACCAATTTGTTAGACGTTCCGGAGAGGCGCATTCCACGTCATCGATAATCCAAGAGGGTGAAACCTCTCCTTCAAGCGTGAATTGCTCTCCTGCCAGCGCGGTGAAATCGAACGTCGAACGTGCTGAGCATTCATTCGCTCGCAGCGTAAACTCCGATCCGCTGGCAAATTCGATTTGCTCTGCCCGCGGCGAGAGTATGACCGCGATTTTGGGCTGATCGCTAAAGCATTGGAGCGCGACTTTTCCGTTCTCCCGCTCATCCGCGCACTCCTGCCGCTCTGGTCCGGTTCCAGTCCGGCGGCTATCGCCGCAATCCAAGTCAGCCAAACACAGTACAGGAGCGATTCGAAGGTTCGCGTCCCCTTTTTCCCAATGACAATTTGCAATACGCAGCCCCGGCAGAACCCATCGTGAGTTCCACGAAATTGGCGCAACGGCCGTCACTTGCAAGTCGGCTTGGGTTTTCGGCGCCATTTCGGGCAATTGCAGCTCGATTTCCGTTGAAGCCGAGTTCGATTGCGACGCCGAAAATACCAAGGGCTCGGAGCCGAGTCGGACGGACACGACGGAAAGCGGCCCGTCGACATTTAGTTTTAGCTGCCGGGGAAGTGCCCCTAGCGAACACAGATGAAAACGTGCGGTCAGCTCCAGGCCGATCCCTGAAAAATCGTAGTCAAGCGACGAATCGATTAGGGGTCTGTTGTGCTGTTCAATCGCGGCATTTTGATCAACGATCCGCAGTGTTACCTTGCTGAATCCACCCAAGTTAATCAGCCAATTTTGCATTCCCGCTTCGACCGGTCCTAAAGTTTCGGCGACGCCCTGGTCGACCAGTGGAACGCGATCGGCCGGCAACTTGATGTGCAATTTGTTCAGCGGCGCTGATGGTAAGCGAAGATCGAAAACAACCGCGTGGGGGCCATCGTGCCGACCCTGCATTGACCATTTACACAGCAGGCTTCCGGCGCGATCAACAACCGCATTCAGCCGCCCAAGCTCATCGTTTCCGATTAGCGGAGCCTTCGATGAATTGAGCCACTGCGCATCTGCGATGGGTAGGTTACTGTCTCCCAAAACAGCGGTCGTCGCCTGTTGGCCGCGGAAATCGAAAGTCCATACAGCGCGTCCCTCGATGAGGTTTTCGTCTTTATAGGTCGCGCTATAATCGCCCGAAATAAGCGAGGCCGCTGGCGGTATCGACGGATCGGCCCTCTTCTGCAAACGTGAAAGCCGGTCCTCGAATTCCTTTGCTTCCATCGGTACATAGCGCTGCCCAGGCTCACGCGGCCATTCTTCCGCCCGATCGGCTGGAACGTACACGCGCTCGAGCTGCCAATTCACCGCTTGTGCTTCACGATCTTTGGGCGTCCCCTCAGCGGCTGCGAAAGCCCTTACTGCGGAGATGGCCAGGGCTAGCACAAGCGCGCTGGCTACGACTCGCGATGGCAATCGCAGCGACTTCCCTGCTGGCCAACTGAGTTGCACGTCTCGCATGGCTCAATTCGCCTCTGATGACGGTGCGCCTGCCTGCGCGACCGGAATACTTGCCGTCGACGTGACTGAAACCGGCTCTGATAATCGCACTGGCTGTGGATTTTCACTATGGCGGATGATCGAACTTCCTCCGCTGCGGACCACTGCGCGCCGCAGTTCACGTCTTTTCACAATTCGTTCCAGGCAACCTGCGACGAGCGCGAGCACTAGCCCCAACACCGAGGCTTGGGCGAGTAAGATCGCTGCGTCAACATTCCAAGCCGCGAGGATTAGCAATATGCCTCCGGCCATCAGCAGCACCATAGGCCGTCGCGCGATCGGCAGATAAATCAACAGCAATCCGACTGTCAGTGCCGCCAGTGAGGCTAGAAACACAATTTGACCACGCTCGACAGTCGAGATCAAAAACGAACCGGGCGCACCAATGAAGCTGAACAAATACTGATGGGTGCCGTCCGGCAGCGGGGCGCTATGCGCAGCGCCGGTCCACGTCTCGAGCTCCGGCTGATTCAATCGGTCACGGCGCGACAAGAAAACGCCCGACCAACTCCACGCGAATTCGGACGTCAATTCGCCGGCTTCTGATAGCAAATTGCGATCGCCCGGCAAAACAACTTGCCAATACGTACGTTCGACCCACACATCATCGGGAAAATGTGGCATTTGACCCGCGATCGAACTAATCGATGAGGGTGCGATTTCGTAACGCAAATCGAGCACGTGGGGCCTTTCGCCACCTCGCAAAAAGCGAACGACGTATTTCCCACTTGCCGGTGACTCAATGTTTGCCGGTTCCCCATCGAGTTGGGCATCGATTTTTTGTCGCGAGACTTCCGCTGGCAATGAGAATTCCAGCCGGTCATTCGCGCTTTCAACATGGTAAACCGCGCGATCCTGCCGTCGGCTGCCTGATATCCACGATTGCACCCACGCCCGATCGACAATGGTCGCCACTCCCGGCCGCGATTCCGCGGTAATCGCCAAGACGATATGAGACTTTGGACCATCTGCGGAAAGCTGCCGCTGGCCGTTTTCGTTTTCGGGATCTGCGCTGGGCAGCTCTTTCTCGATCCACGACCCGTCCAATGCTTGCGCCTTGAATCCCGGCGCCGCTTGAAATTCAACTGTATTCGCCACAACCGCGGCATCTGCTGGCATCACCAGCGGTTCGGTTTCTTCGGCGCCATTGGCTGCTGAAACTACAACCGCGCGCTGATGATCGACAATTCGCACCTCGAAATCCCCGATGTGCGGAGCGTTGAGAGGAATTTGCAATTTGGCAACCGCTGCGTTTGGAGATGGATTGAAAATCGGCAATGGCAGCGGCTGCCCATCGCAATTTATTTCCCACTTCGCGCCGCTTCGTAATAGCTCCATCGGCACGTCCAGCGACAGCGCCGCAAGCGGTTCGTGCTCCACGTGATACCGAATTGTTTGCTCGATCCTGACCTCGCTACGATCGACGTCGATCGTGTTCGCAACGGCTGCCTGCAGCACTTGTGGCAATTTCTGGACCTCGGCCACAAATTTCGCTTGCGACTGGTCGGCACGATATACCAGCGGCGGCTGTTGTCGCGATGGCAGCCGCATCCCGATAATCGTGGTTTCCCGCCGCAATCCGCTGGTTTCCGATTCAATAGGACGGACCGAAATGTTGTTGTCTGGCACCACCGCCACGACGGCCGGACCTTGCACATCGGCCGACAGCGTCGGTAGAGAAATCTCCAATTTGCCGACGCTGATATCCAGATTTCGATGCGCCTTCAGAACAACTTCAACGTCGCCGCTTACCGCTTGCACTAGGGGCAGGCGTAAAGACTCGCTAGTGGTTCCAATCACCGCCTCATCATCCACAATCTCCGGCGGCCCGAGTTCATCGATCTCCCATCCTGGCAATCCGACGTCCAACGAGAAGGCTTTCGCGCCGCCAATTGAATACTTCAGCCGCGCCTCCAATCTCACTCGGTCCGCCTCGATAGAATAAACGTACTCCGGATCGACATTGATTCGAGTTTTTCGCCGCGTAACAAGCACGTTCAATTTTGCCGGCTGGCCGAAGTACTCGAATCCAGCGACCACGTCTTTGTTCTTCAGATCATCCGGCAAATCATCGATCTGCTGTACCCGATCGCGCAGCTCCCAGTTGACCTGCCAATCGCCAACAACTGCCACGGCGATATGCCCCCACTGCCGATGTGGCACCCCTTCAAGAATCTCAAATCCGGCCAGCTCCAATTCTTCATCCGCCTTCGTTACGTCATAAGCCCGTTCGCAATGCAGTTTGATCTCTACAGGCCCAGCCGAGCGCTGCGCAAGTCGCACGTCAATGATTTGTTGCTTCTCGTCGCCGCTGGGCGTCAGGACGTAACCCGTCGGGGTCGACTGCGGTTCAATCCACTGCGCTCCTGGCGGCAGCTTCACTCGGAACCGATCGAACTCATCCCCCAAGCTGCGCACAGAAAGGGTCGCATCAAACTGCACACTCCGGCCGTCGATCCGCGCTAAGATCTCACCGGTTGCTTGCAATGACGGTCGGCTACTTGTCGTAGCCGCGGTGTTGCTTTTCCACACAAGCGCCAGCGGCCCTCCCAACCCAAGCAGCTCAATTTCGGATTCCTTGCCGGTGCTTTTGATATCGACGCTGACGGCGCCTGAGTGCGAAACGAGCGAAAGGCTCTTTTCCGGAACGGCCACGCTCATTTTCGAGGCCGCCGCGGTCGGCAATCGAAGCTCCAATCGGTGTTGCGGTCCGGTCGTATTGACCGGCACCACCAACTTTAGAGCCACCTTATGTTCCGATCGAGCTGCGCCGCGCAGCCGAAGTTGATATGTGTCGCTCGTTGGATCGAAACTGAGCGTATGTTCGCCAGAGCCATCGTACTTCTCCGGTTCACTCAATATAGCGCCACCGCCGACTAGCTCGATCTGCACCCAGTCAGTGGTATCGGTCTGAATATTGAATACTGCGTCGAGTTCCGCCCGATCGCCCTTCACGCCGCCTGAAATTGTCATCTGATTGAGATGAAACGGTTCTGCTGCCGCTGTCGGTTTGGTCTCCCTTTCTTGTTCGAAGAACTTCAAGAACTCTTCATAAGAAAACCCCAACAGCGGGACCAACCGGCCATCCTTATCACGAACGTAATAAACCGGCGGAGCCGCGGTTACTTCCCTTACCGCCTGCTGCCCTAACGGCCTGCCGCCATTTTCTCTCTGATCCTCCAAAGGTTCTATTCCGGCAGCGGCAGCTCCATCGCCTTTTTGCTCTTCCTGGGAGGGCGCGGCTCGCTGGATTGGCTCAGCCGCCGGCGTGTGCGGGGATTTCGAATTCAAATTCTGGGAATTCGGCTCCTGCGCCAGCGCGCGGCAATCCACAACCTGGACCAGTCGCGCGACCCAGACGAGCATGCCTAACATCAACAGCCACTTAGCAAAGCTTCGCAAGACGGGGATTCCTGACCATTCGGCCGGCGCGCCAAGATTACGTGCCCAAACGCGGCTAGGTTCTGGGCAATACTTTGAGAAAAGATGGAGAAGACCGCACGAGGTTCCGGTCCCTCGCCAACCCTCAGTTTAATCAATCGTTGCAACAACTTAAAGCTTGCGGATTGGGCATGGAATGTGCGGTTGTCGTCTTGCTGTCAAACGCGTATATTGGGTGGTTCGTAAGTTTCTAAAATCAGCTAACTTAACCGGTGGTGCGAAAGCGCCGGCGGATGCTATGCGTTTTCAGTTGTTGGACCGCATCATCGAACTAAAGCCGGGAGTTAGTATCGCGGCAGTAAAAGGTTTGGGGCTGTCGGAAGATTATCTGGCGGACCACTTTCCGTTATTTCCCGTGATGCCAGGGGTCTTCATGTTGGAAGCCATGACGCAGGCCTCCGCGTGGCTCATTCGTGCTAGCGAAGATTTTCGCCACAGCATGATAGTGCTGCGCGAGGCTCGCAACGTGAAATACGCCGATTTTGTCGCTCCCGGCCAAACGCTTACGGTAAGCGCTGAAATCATCAGCCACAACGAGCGCGAGACAAAGCTAAAAGTGCAAGGCTCAGTGGATAACAAGCAAAATGTCGGCACCGCTTGGTGCTCGCGCGCTACAACCTAGCCGACACCAATCCGATTTGTGCCAGCACGGATGCGCATGTAATTCGCCAAATGCGTCAGCGGTTCAGCGTCCTTTATCGACCGCAGTCAAATACTCATAACTCATCGACAAATGGTGCGGTCGCCAACACGCATTTGGCCGCGCAGCCGCGCTGATTTCATTTCGGAACTTATTCAAAACACGTTTGCGACAACGCTCGCGTACCTTCGGAGGATTTAAGTGATGCCCGCTCAGCAGCAAGAAGTATTCGATAAAGTGCGTACCTGTTTGGTCGATGCGTTAGGCGTTGATGATGACGAAGTTACTCCCGAAGCTACCATGGTGGGCGACTTAGGCGCTGAATCCATCGACTTCCTCGACATCGTTTTCCGCCTGGAAAAGACTTTCAACATTAAAATTCCGCGGGGCGAGTTGTTCCCTGAGGATATTCTCAGCAATGCGCAATATGTTGTCGATGGAAAAGTGACCCCCGAAGGGTTGGAAATGCTGAAAAAACGCATGCCCTTTGCCGATTTGTCGAAGTTCGAAGCCGACCCGCGGGTCACAAACTTTGGCAACATGCTCACGGTGCAAGATCTAGTCAATTACGTTCAAAGCAAACTGCCGTAGAGCGGCTTTTCTCTCACTTACCCATTCGAACATGCGCTGGTTTTGGATCGATCGATTTACCGAGTTCACCAGTGGCTCAACCGCTACTGCCGTGAAGACGCTGACGCTCTCGGAAGATCATCTGCACGATCATTTTCCCGGCGCTTCGATCATGCCGAATTCGCTCGTGCTTGAGGGCATGGCGCAAACCGCCGGCCTGTTAGTCTGTGAGCACAGCGGCTTTGTGAACCAGGTAATTTTGGCAAAAGTTTCCAAAGCTATTTTCCACTGCGACGCGTGGCCCGGCGAAACGTTAACTTATCGAGCCAGAGTGCTCGATATTAAAAAAGACGGCGCCATGGTGACAGTGACCAGCCATCTAGGCGAGCGTCCGCAAGCCGAAGCAGAGATTTTCTTTGCGCACCTCGACGAGCTCAATGGCGAAGGCGATAAAGTCGAGCTCTTCGAACCCTACGATCTATTTGCCTGGTTGCGGCTCCTGAAACTGTATGAAGTCGGCCGCGATTCCCAAGGCAACCCATTGAAGATCCACCCGCGAATGGCGCAAAGTTGTCCGCATCTCAATCCGCAAGAATTAACCGCGGCAAATCACTAATAGCCACCTGAAGCATTAAGCTTCGCCTGGCAAACCGCGGGAATAGTGATTCCTGAACTTAACCCTTGGACCCGCCACCATGAAACGTCGCGTTGTTGTCACTGGCATCGGTTGCATAACTCCGCTAGGCCACTCGGTTGACGAAATGTGGCAAAATTTGCTGCGCGGCGAATCGGGCGTCGGTTACACCACCCACTTCGACGCCAGTAAATTTCCCACGAAAATTTCCGCCGAAGTTAAGAATTGGGACATCGACAAAGCGGGCGAAGATCCCAATCGCTGGAAATATCGCGGACGCCATTCGCGCTTTGCCGCTGGCGCCGCCAAGCAAGCGATGCAAGATTCCGGCCTGCAAGATAAGCCCTTCGATCCGACGCGTTTTGGCGTCTATTTGGGCAGCGGCGAAGGTCAGCAAGATTTCTTTAGTTTCTCGCGCATGATGTCGCACGCGCTCGAGGGGGAAACACTCGACGTCGCCGCTTTCACACGCGAAGGGCTCGAGTCGCTGCATCCCATGTCGGAACTCGAGCAAGAGCCCCACATGCCTGCCGCTCACATGGCTTCCATGTTCAACGCTCAGGGCCCCAATGCAAACTGTCTGACCGCCTGTGCCGCCAGCAGCCAAGCCATCGGCGAAGCGGTCGAGCTGATCCGCCGCGGCGAATCCGACATCATGCTCTCCGGCGGCACCCACAGCATGATCCACCCCTTCGGCGTCACAGGCTTCAACCTGCTGACTGCGCTTTCAACCCGCAATGATGCCCCGCAAAAAGCTTCGCGCCCGTTTGATAAAGATCGGGATGGTTTCGTGCTTGGCGAGGGTGCTTCGATGCTCGTGCTCGAAGAACTCGACCACGCCAAAGGGCGCGGCGCAAAAATCTACGGCGAGGTGCTCGGCTACGGCTCAACAGCCGACGCCTATCGCATTACCGACACGCACCCCGAGGGCCGCGGTGGGGTTGGCTGCATTAGCCAGGCGCTGGCCGATGCGGGGCTGAATCCATCCGACATCCACTACATTAATGCCCACGGCACCAGTACCGATGTGAACGACAAAGTCGAAACCCTCGCCATCAAAACCGTCTTCGGCGAACATGCTTACAAAGTGCCGGTATCGAGCACAAAAAGCATGCTGGGCCATTTAATTGCCGCGGCCGGCGCAACGGAACTCATCATCTGCCTGATGGCCATTCGCGACAGCGTGCTGCCGGCCACCATCAACTACGAAACGGCCGATCCGGAATGCGACTTGGACTATATTCCAAACGCCGCTCGTCAGGCAAAGTGCGACGTGGCCTTGAGCAATAGCTTCGGCTTCGGAGGCCAGAACATTTCGCTTGTGGTCGGCCGCTTTGGCGGATAAATGCGCTGGGAGCCGTGGATTCATCTAAAATCCCCGGCGATATACTTCCTTCCCGCGCCAGAATCAGAGTCAGCGCGAGCCCAGTCGCTAGCTCAATTTAGAAAGTATTTGATAGCGGGGACCTCTGATATACTTGCAAGCAGGCCGAAAGCGGCATCGAACGATTCAAGCCGTTCCTTCAAAATAGGGGTCGAACGTCATGATATTTCCTTTACGCCGCTGTTCCATAATTTTACTCGGTTTCGCAACAGTCGCGAGTTGCGCGTCAATTGCCCATTGTGCGCCGCTGGTCGTCAACGGCGACTTTGAGACCGGCAATATTGCCGGCTGGACCTTGTCAGGAAATAGCGGTTTCGCATTCGCATCTTCGTTGCCTTCCTACGTTCACACTGGAACATCCGGGGCAGCTTTGGGAGCCATGGGATCGCTGGGCTTCCTCAGCCAGGACATCTCGACAACCCCTGGGGATACCTATCAGGTCAGCTATTGGTTCTTTAGCGACGGTAGCACGCCCAACGAATTCAGTGCTTCGTTGGGCGGCACTCAGCTATTCGATCAGCAGAATATTCCAGCCCAAATTTACACACAGTACTCATTCAATGTGGGAGCGACCGCCGCATTATCGACATTACAATTTGGATCTCGTGACGATCTGGGATTTTTGGGACTCGATGACGTAAGCGTAACCGACTTGGGCCCTTCGCCGGTTCCCGAACCCTGGTCAATTGCCAACTTGGCAACGATGGGCTTAGTTGGCTTGGCCATGGCTGGTTATTTCTCGCGAAAGAAGTTCTCCCTAGGATTTTCCGCCTAGCGTTCTTCCACGAGATTCATAAAGAATAAAAGCCTTGGGAATTAACCCAAGGCTTTTTTTGTTTGACCGCAAGCGCGTTTCGGGTCTTGATTCTAAGGCCCAATCGGGGTCGGATGTGCCGCCAGGAAATCGCGCGGGCCGCGGACGGTGTAATAAGGGTATGTGACCTGGGCACACGGTGGGCCGGCCGGGCCCCCTAACTGATCGGCCACCGCAGGCGAAACTCCGCAGCAGCAACCAGCGGCACATGCTCCCAGCGGGCAATGCCCATCTCCTGCCATGCAGCCTCCCGCGCCGCAGGCGCCATTCGCGCATCCACCTGGGCCACATCCGCCCTGAGCATATCCTCCGCAGTTCCCGCCGGCACAATTTCCACTAGCACAGCCGCTCGAACCGCAATCGCCCGAGGCGCACGCTCCGCCGCCACAGCCGCAGGCGCCGCAGTGCGGGCCGCAATAGCTGCAGCCTTCGCACGAGCCGCATTCGCCGCCGTTCTCGCAATGACTGTGGGGACCCCACCATTGATGCATGCATCCGCATCCGCTTCCGGCCGCAAAGATGAGCGCAGCCGACAGCGCCAAAAATGTATTCCGCATGGCGTTTTAGATTCCTTTCCGCAATTTAGAACTGCGGCGCCGGCGCGTCTGATGGTCTCGACCTATTGCGAGACACGCGCAAACCCCCCTTGGGTCCGCTCACGGCAAGCGCCCTCCTCCGAGTTTCGCCAAACTTGGACCGGCTTGAATGCTGCGTGAATCACCGCATCGTACGGGTGAATGCGGCGATTGTCTTGGCAACAGCAGCCCACTTCGGCGACATCCTCTATGATAGCTGTATCGGCGGCACAACCGGCGAAATCCAACAATTCGATACAACCGCTTTAACCATGATCGCCTTAAGCACGACCGAACCCCCAACTTCTCCTCCAAATTGCCGCGGCAATTAGTCCCAGCGACGCCAGCACTGCAGTCGATGGCTCAGGCACGGGCGTGAGCAGATACATGTGCGTTTCGTCGCCGATAAAGCCGATGCCAGCGATTTGGCCGGCATCGTTGACCGCATCTGCATCAAACAGGTACCAGCCCAAATCGGGATCGATGAGCGAATTCAGATCGACCATTCCCGTTCCACTGGTGTAGAGAAAAGCAAGCAAGCCATTTGCATCTGAAGATATGCCTACAACTTGTCCTGCACTATTGATTCCGTACCGCGCACTGATTGTCCCTCCCAACGTTCCCAAGTCGTGCATCGTGCCGTCGTATAAAAACGCGTGGGATTCCGTGTCTCCGGTAATCACAGAGTCACCGGTCACTTGCCCGCTGTCGTTGATTGCGTACGCGATGCTTCCCTGGTCGCCGCCGAGGGTGCCTAGATCGATCATCGTTCCGGTGGCGCCGTTAGCAGTTGCGGGAGTCCAAAGAAAGCCGTGTTGGTCAGTGGGTGATACACTGGAAACACCGGTCACTTGTCCGCTCGTGTTGATGCCGGTGGCTTGGCTGCCTGAACTGCCCAGCGTGCCGAGATCGTACATCGTGCCGGTGGCGCCGTTTGGTGTGGCGGGGTTCCACACAAAGGCGTGCTGATCTGCGCCTCGAGTGCGGCAATACCGACAACTTGACCACTGGCGTTGATGCTCGTGGCAGCGCTATAAGCTCCGCCGAGCGTCCCCAAATCGTACATCGTGCCACTCGTGTCGTTGGGCGCGGTGGGATTCCACACAAAGGCGTGATGATCTTCGCTACCCAGTGCAGCGATACCAACCACCTGCCCACTGGCGTTGACGCTTAGTCCCTGGCTATCGCTTCCGCCCAACGTTCCTAAGCCGTATGTCGTACCGCTAACGCCGTTGGGAGTTGTGGGGTTCCATAGTATTGCTTCGGAGGATGAAAGCCAAACGCTGGTTAATTGTCCAGTCGCATTGAGGCTGAAGAAGCCGCCGCTTACGAATTGCGAGTGAGAGGCTGCTTGTCCCAAATCGGTGACGGTGTACTGGATTGTAGCGATTGCAGAACAAGCGCACAGCAAGATACTGAAACAGATGGTCGCGACAAAGATGGTGGATTTCATTAGCTTCTCGATGGCTTTTGGTCAGCCGGTTACTCAGGCGGAGTTGCCCGGGGTCAACGACCGATTGTTTCCACCGTTACATGCGAAATCGGCGCGCGGTTTGTTCCACGATTCCGCTAAAATAAATAAGAGACTACCGTTTTGAATCACTGGTCGACGGCGATGGATTGATGCCGAGAAGTTCGGCGGCTTCGTCGCGGAATCGCTGAAGCTGCTCGTCCTTCGGCCGATTTTCGCCCATCCATTTGATCGCTTTTTCGTACCGTTCGCGGGCTTCGACTTTGTGGCCCAACTGCCAGTGGGCCATCGCTAGGAAGAACCAGTCGAGTGCGGAGTCAGCTTGGTGGAGATCTTCTGATTTGCTAAGTGCGTCAATCGCTGCTTGCCATTTCCCCGTACGATAAAGGGCAACCCCCAAAGTGTTCCAGAAATCGGCATCGCTGTCGAAGATTTGGACAGCCTTCTGCGTGCGCGCTACGGCTACCTCGGGATCGCGGCGAGCAGGAACTTTATCCGTGGCCAATTGCCATGCGAATCTATTGAGCGGCGCTCTTCATCGAGTGCAGTGAGAGCCAGCATTTTTTGACAGTCGATTCTGGCATGATCCATTTCGCGTCGAGCCACATCCGCCATGACACGCCACTGGCAGAGCGATTGGAGCAAACGCGAATTGTTGCCGATCTTCGTTTCGGCATCGTCAAACAATTTCGCTGCCCGATGGCGGCAGTTGTCGGCCTCCACTTCGTCGGTCACCGCCAACTCATCGGCCAGTTCCAGGTAAAGAAGTGGGAAGTCAGGCAGAAGCCCTAGAGCAATGTTAGCTTCGCTATCGAATCCAACCTTGTGCTGGAACACCACGGGTGTTTCGTGAAAGTACGATTCGGTCCTTGCCAGTTCTTCGGCCGACGAACAAGCCTCTTTTAGTAGGTGTGCTTCGGCGGCTTTTCCATGACGTTAGCCAAGCGACGGTGAACACGATCTAGCATGTCATGATCTGGTGGTAAAATCTTTTTGATAATCGTGAGCGTTTGTTCTTCATATTTCAGTGCTTCTTTGAAATCTTTCGCGGCTAAGCGTTCACCAGCCCAAACATCAGTGGCCCAAGCGGTTGCCATGTTTTCGGCGTCGGGACTGATTTGGCCGAACATTTTGTGCAGATGCGCGGTGGCTTCATCGGCAACCGCAGTTTGATTTTCAGCAAGCTGTTTTTGTCGGCTAGCCTCGATCAAGCCGACCGTAGCGAACGTGACACCGACGATTGCGCGCCGTAGTGATCGCGGTCGCCGCAATAACTACAAACCGGTTGCGGCGGATGAATTTTTTCAGACGGTAAGCGCGGGAAGGTTTGCGCGCCGTCACCGGCTCATCGCTCAAATAACGCTGGACGTCCTCCGCCAAACCCGTGGCGGTTTCGTAGCGGCGCTGGCGATCTTTTTCCAAGCAGCGCATGACGATCCAATCCAAATCGCCCGACACCAACACAGCCAGCTTCTTGGGTTCCAACCGCCGATTGGCGGAAATCGACGCCAGCGATTTACTGGTACTCAAACGAGTGCTGGGGTTTAGCGGCTCTTCTTCGCGAATGATCCGGAGCATTTCATCGAAGGCCGCCGAACGTAACCGCTGGCGATCGAACGGAGTTTCTCCGCTCAATAATTCGTAAAGTAATACTCCCAAACTGTAAATATCCGACCGCGTGTCGATATCCAATTGGTTCAATTTCGCTTGCTCCGGGCTCATGTACTCGACAGTGCCCACGACCTGGCCGAACTCGGTAAACATGGTGCGTTCGGTCAATTGCTGCCCCACGGCCTTAGCTACACCGAAATCGATAACTTTGACGACAGGGTGGTCGTCATATTCGGCTACCAAAATGTTGGTTGGCTTTAGGTCGCGATGGATAATTCCCTTTTGATGGGCGTGTTGGACTGCCTGGCAAACTGTAGTGAACAGTTCCAACCTATCGCGCGTTGGTAACCGGTGCTGATCGCAGTATTGAACAATTGGAACTCCTTTGACGAGTTCCATGACGAAGTACGGGCGGCCTGTATCGGTGGTGCCAGCGTCAAGCATCCTTGCGATGTTTTGATGATCCATCAAAGCCAGGGCCTGCCGTTCGGCCTCGAAGCGAGCGATCACCTGGCGACTATCCATACCGAGCTTAATGATCTTCAGCGCCACTTTACGTGCTACCGGTTCGGTCTGCTGGGCCATGTAGACCGTGCCCATGCCCCCTTCGCCAATCTGCTCCAGCAGTTTGTACCAGCCAATTTTGGATCCTGGGCCTTCGGCGCGTACGGCGGAAAGCGCGGCATCGGCTTTGGACAAGTTCAGAAAATTGCCCGTGGCATCGTGAGCGGCTAGCAACGCATTCACTCGTTGCCGCAATTCGGTATTGTCGCCGCAAGCTTGGTTGACGTATTCGGTGCGCCAGTGGCATCGGCCTGTGTTAAGGCTTCAGCAAATATTTCCTCTATCCGCGATGGGTCAACCTGCATCAGCTGAGACCTTTCACAATACTCATGCGAAATTAGAGTGTGGGTTGTTCCAAAAAACCGCGCGGGTTACTTTAAACCATCTTCTTTGTCGCCAATTGCTTCAAAGAGCCAGGCCCGGGCAAATACCCAATGCCGATAGGCGGTCGTCCGCGAGATCCCCAGCACCGTTGCCGCTTCTTCGAGATTCAGCCCGGCGAAGTATAGCAATTTTACTAACTCCGCCTTGTCCGGATGATCGTGAGCAAACCGATCAAGCGATTCGTCAAGATCCAGCAAGTCATCGAGATTGCCGACCGGTAATTCGATGCCCGGAAGTTGATCGTCCAGCTCAACGCGGCGTTGGTTCCCACCCCGCTTGTGTGCTTTTTTGCTGCGCGCATGTTCCACAAGAATTCGCCGCATCGCTTCCGCAGCGGCGGCGAAGAAATGGCCGCGATGATCCCACGTAGCGTCTTCGTCACCGACCAGCCGCATGTACGCTTCATGCACTAGCGCAGTGGCTTGCAGCGTATGCTCCGCTCGCTCCCGATTCATGTGCGCGCGTGCTAGCTGCTTCAACTCCTCATAAACCAGCGGCAACAATTCCGCCGTCGCCCGCGGATCGCCATTGCCAATTGCATTGAGTAGCTGAGTGACATCGGTCATCCGCTAGATGATAACCGGCAAGTCGAGCTCTCGCCACAAAGCGTGGCAAAGCCTGGCTAATTCCACTCAAACGCAAGTCGAGCAGAACTACTTCCGTTCGCCACGGCTGACCAATAGCTTCTCGGCTACGTCGCGCCCCAGCGAAGTCACCCGGTCGCCTACTTCGACCGAAACCAGCCCAGCTTCCATCCGATTGGCCACCACTTTGCCATGTGCCCCTACCGCCAAATCGGCCGTCGTCAAGTAACGCAAGAATTCGGGCGACTGATCGACCACGCGCACCAGCCGAAAGCTCTCTCCTTCGCTGCACGCCGCCAAGCTTCGTGTAGGCACCGCCTGCAGCGAACCGTCAGCCCGGGGGATCGGGTCGCCATGCGGATCGGCTTTCGGAAAGCCCAAGAACTTGTCGATGCGATCGATGAGCAAATCGCTCACCGCATGTTCCATGTGTTCTGCCTCTTCATGCACTTCGTCCCAGGTCAGCTCGAGCGTCTTCACCAGAAACAACTCGATCAAACGATGCCGCCGCAGCACGCGCAGTGCCAGCGCCTCGCCGGAATTCGTCAACTTCGCGCCCCGATGCGGCGTGTACTCGATTAAATTGCTTTCGCTCAGCGTTTTGAGCATGCTCGTAACCGTGCCCGGCGATACCCTAAGCGCGTCGGCCAGGGCACCGGTTGCGGCCGGCTCGCCCCCCTGATTGGCGCTAAGCTGGTAAATTGTTTTGACGTAATTCTCAACGGTCAGACTAGGCACATTCGTGCTCCTCGAAAGTCTCTTTAGCAACGATCGGCGAAATAATCTTAACGTCTCCGACGAGCGCTCCTCCCAAAGCTGGGATACACATTTTAAGTCCTAGCCGAGTTCGCGACAATTCGACCGTATTTCCTTGTGGCAGTTATACTTGCCAATTTCGCCGGTTGCAGTTAAGTTGAAAGATTAGCCAGCGTCACGGAGGGTAAGGATAAGCGTCGATGATTGCCCGGCCCGAGAGTCAGAGAATTGCTATCACTGGAATTGGCCTCACCGCGCCAGGCGCCAATAACCTGGCGGATTTTCGCGCGAATTTGCTGTCCGGCACAAGCGGCGTCCGTGCCTACGACATCCGCTACATCGGCCCCACGGTCGCCGGCATCTGCGATTTCGACGAACTTTGCCACCAATCGAAGAAGGAAGTGCGCCGCGGCACGCGTGCCGGCAGCATCGGCATTTACTGTTCGCGCGAAGCCGTGACCGACGCCGGACTCGATTGGCCCAATATCGACAAAGCTAATGTCGGCATTTACGTCGGCGTCACCGAACACGGCAACGTCGAGACCGAAAACGAAATCTTCCAGCTCAAATCGTTCGATTACGACACCAAGTTCTGGTCGCACCACCACAACCCGCGCACGGTGGCCAACAATCCGGCCGGCGAGATCTCGCTGAACCTGGGCATCACCGGACCGCACTACACGATCGGCGCCGCCTGCGCGGCGGGCAACGCCGGGATGATTCAAGGCGCGCAAATGCTGCTGCTGGGCGAATGCGATGTCGCCCTGGCCGGCGGCGTTTCGGAAAGCATTCACACCTTCGGCATTTTCGCCAGCTTCAAAGCCCAAGGCGCGCTGGCCGCGCACGACGATCCGACCAAAGCCTCGCGCCCGTTCGATGCCGACCGCACCGGCATCGTGGTGGCCGAAGGCGGCTGCATGTATGTGCTGGAGCGTATGAGCGATGCCCGCGACCGCGGCGCGAAAATCTACGGCGAAATCGTCGGCTGGGCCATCAACAGCGACGCCAGCGATTTCGTGCTGCCCAATCCCGAACGCCAGGCCGAGTGCCTTCAGGCCGCGCTGCGCCGCGCGGGTATCTCGGCCGACGACGTCGACATCGTCAGCACGCACGCCACCGGCACGGCATCTGGCGATGCACAGGAGTGCGAAGCCCTGCGCCGCGTCTTTGGCGGTAGCAGCCGCACGCGATTTAACAACACCAAGAGCTTCATCGGCCACGCGATGGGCGCCGCCGGCGCGCTGGAGTTGGCAGGCAATCTGCCTGCATTTGACGATGGCGCCTGCCATCCGACAATCAACTTGGAACGTCGTGATCCCGAATGCCGCTTGGAAGGCTTGGTCGTTGGCCAACCGCATGAAATGAAATCAATCGATTACGTATTGAACAATTCCTTCGGCATGTTGGGAATTAACTCCGCATTGGTTGTTAGGAGAGTCTAAAAGTCCAAAAGCCACTGGCATGAATCATACAGAAGTCCACCTTCGACTCTTGGACTTTTTGATCCTTTGCCGTTTCGATCTCGCACTATGACCACCTCCGATATACGCGCCGAAATCATCGATATCCTTTCCGATATCGTTCCCGATGAAGATCTCACCAAGCTCGACGATAACAGGCCGCTGCGCGAACAGATCGCGCTGGATAGCATGGATTTCCTCGACATTGTCATGGAGCTTCGCAAACGTTTTCGCATCCACATCCCGGAAGACGATTACATTCAACTTGCCTCTATGGCCAGCACCGTGAAGTATCTGGAACCGCTCATGCGCGACTTGCAGCGGACCTGAAATCGTCGCGATCCTTGACCCCTGAAACACGAACCCTGACGCCTGAATCCTTCGATTGCCTGATTATCGGCGCGGGTATGTCAGGCTTGGCCGCCGGCATTCGTCTGGCGATGTTCGGCCAGCGCGTGTGCATTCTCGAGCGGCACTACGCTCCAGGCGGATTGAACTCCTACTATCGGCTGGGTGGCCGTAATTACGATGTCGGCCTCCACGCGTTAACTAACTTCGTGCCGCGCAACGAAAAGCACAAACCGCTGGCGCGCTTGCTGCGCCAGTTGCGCATTGGATGGGATCAGCTCGAGCTTGCAGAGCAATTTGGCTCGGCCATCGCTTTTCCGGACGTGCGCTTGCGATTCACCAACGATCCTGCGTTTTTCGAATCGGAAATTGCCCGATGCTTTCCTAGCCAGCGCGACAATTTCCGCCGCCTGATTTCCGAATTGCTCGATTACGATCAACTTCAATCGCCTTTGCACGCAGCATCAGCCCGCGAAGTGCTTTCTCGCACAATTTCCGATCCACTGTTGGCTGAAATGCTGTTGTGTCCCACGATGTTTTACGGCAGCCCGCGTGAAGACGATTTCGATTGGGCGTCGTTCAGCATATTGTTCCGCGCGATATTTCTCGAAGGGCTGGCGCGCCCCCGTCGCGGCATTCGCAGCCTTTTGAAAATCTTACTCCGCCGATTCAAGGAGCTTGGCGGCGATCTGCGCCTGCGGGCCGGCGTCGCTTCAATCCTGTGCACTAATGGTAGCGCGGTCGGCGTAAGATTGGACGACGGGTCCGAAATCTCGGCTCATCAAATCATTTCCTCGGCCGGTTGGAATGAAACGCGGCAATTGTGCGATCGCGCGGCCCCCCTCTCCCCCTGGGAGAGGGCCGGGGTGAGGGTGCCTGCCGTCAGCTCGATCTCCTTCGTCGAAGCCATCGCCACACTCGATTGCCAGCCTCGCGACCTGGGATTTGGCGACACCATCGTTTTCTTTAACGATCGGCCGTGTTTCGAATATCGTCGTCCTCTCGAGCCTGTCAGTTTCCACTGCGGAATCGTTTGCTCGCCCAATAACTACGAATATAGCGATGCAAATAATGTCGATCCTGCGGAAGGCACCCTGCGCCTCACGGCGCTTGCCAACTTCGATCGTTGGTCAGCGCTTTCGCACGAAGATTATCAGACCGCAAAACAGCAAACCTATGAGCAATTGCTAGCTTCCGCAACGCGTTTCGTTCCCGACTTTCGCGCGCACGTTGTCGCCCACGACACATTTACGCCTAAGACCATCCGCCACTTTACCGGCCACGATGCCGGGGCGGTGTACGGTGCGCCGAAAAGCATTACGATGCAAGTGCGCCAGTTTCTAATCTTTCCATTTGCGGCGCCGATCAAGGCTTTGTCGGGATCGTCGGTGCGCTGACCAGCGGCATTCAAATCGCGAACAAAGTCCTACGCCACGCAAACCCTGAACCCTGACTCGATCCGCAGTGTCCAAAGATTTCCTCCAAGGCGTCGCCGACCAATACGATGCCATCATTATCGGCAGCGGTTTAGCCGGGCTCACCTGCGCCAACACCCTGGCCCGCGCCGGCCATCGTATTTTGCTCCTCGAGCAGCACTACAAGCTCGGCGGGTTAGCCACTTGGTTTCGCCGCCCGCGCGGGCACATTTTCGACATCTCGCTCCACGGTTTTCCGGTCGGAATGATCAAAAGCTGCCGCCGCTATTGGACGCGCGAAATTGCCGATTCCATTGTGCAACTTAAGCACATTCGCTTCGACAATCCGATGTTTTCGCTGTCAACCACATTCAACCGTGACGATTTCACTCGACTGCTGATCGAACGCTTCGGCGTCTCCGCAGCGCGAGTCACCGCCTTCTTCGATTTCGCCCGCGGCATGAATCATTACGACGACCCAAAATTCACGGTCGGAGAACTGTTCGAGCGATTCTTTCCCGGCCGCGAAGATGTCATCCGCCTGCTCATGGAGCCCATCACGTTCGCCAACGGCTCGACGCTGGAAGATCCGGCCCTGGCGTACAGCATCGTGTTTTCCAACTTCATGTCGAAAGGCGTGTACACCTTCGAAGGCGGCACCGATCGGCTCATCAAGCTGATGCACGCCGAGCTGGAGCGCAACGGCGTCGATGTGCGCATTAAATGCAGCGTGGACAAAATCCTTGCCGATAACCAGCGCCGAGTGACCGGCATCGAAATCGCCGGCCGCCAAATCCTGTCGCGAACAGTCGTCTCCAACGCCAATCTCAATTTCACAATTTTCAACCTCGTCGGCGACGGCCATTTCGATCGCCGCTATGTCGAGGAGGCCCGTGCCGTCCGCCTCAACAATTCCAGCACGCAGGTCTACGTGGCGTTGAAGCCCGGCGAGATGATCAACGAAGATAAATGCGGCGATTTGATGTTCAGTTCCACGGCGCCGCTGTTCCGTACCGAGTTGCTATTGGACCGAGAGGTCACCAGCCGTACGTTCTCGTTCTATTACCCCAAAACGCGCCCCGGCATCGACCGCTGCAGCCTCGTCTCCAGCACCAACGCCCACTACGAAGATTGGGCCGGCATCACCGACGAAGAGTACGAACACGCAAACAGGAGTTGATCGACACCACCATGGACCGCCTGGAATGCCACATCCCCGACATCCGCGAGAAAGTCGATCACCTCGAAGCCTCCACCCCGCGCACGTTCGAACACTACACGCAACACGTGCACGGCGCAAGCTTCGGCACCAAGTTCGAAGGTCTCGCCGTCAGCCGGGGACTCCCGCAGCAGATTGACGGCCTGTACCATGCTGGCAGCGTCGGCATTATCATGTCGGGCTGGCTCGGTGCGGTGAATTATGGCGTCATCGTTGCCAACGAAGTCGATGCGCAACTGACCAGTTCGAAATCACATCTCGCATCGACCGTTTGAATGCCCGGCGGTCGATCCCAATTGAACTGATGGAGCAATTATGACCAAGCAAATATTTCGTTTCGTCGCTCTGGCAAGCGTCGCCGTCGTGTCAATATTTCTCGCCGATATTGCTTGTGCCGCGTGGCCGGCCAAAGTGTTCGCTCCCTACATGTTTTTGGGCGCTGGCGATAAGTTCAAACTAACCGATTGCGACGATGCCTGCGGCCAGAAGTTCTACACGCTGGCTTTCATCATCGCGCAGCAAGAGGGCGCAGCGCCTCGGCCGAATTCAAGCCGGTGCCCACGTGGAACGGCCACACGCCGATGAGCGACAATATGTACGGCGATCAGATCGACGCTATCCGCAAGCGCGGCGGCGATGTGATCGTGTCCTTCGGCGGTGAGGCGGGCAAGGATTTGGCGCTGGTCGAGACCGACCTGGGAAAGCTCGAGGCCGAATATCAATCGGTCATCGACCAATACAAATTCACCTGGCTCGATTTCGACATCGAAGGCAAGCAACTGGAGGACGATGCGGCCAACGAGCGCCGCAACAACGCGCTGGCCGCACTGCAAAAGAAGAACCCCGCCCTGATGGTTTCGTTTACACTGCCGGTCGATCCCAACGGTATTTCGAAACATTCGCGCGACATGCTCAAAGACGCCGTCAGCAAAGGCGTGAAAGTGAAATCGGCCAATGTGATGACCATGTATTTCGGCCCGCAATTCACCACGGGCAAAGAGCTGAGCGACGTGTGCATCGCCAGCGCCGAAAAGGCCCACGAGCAGTGCCAGAAAATCGACCCGAATATGCAAATCGGCCTGACGCCGATGATCGGCAAAGGGGGCGACAAAGGCTCGGAGGTGTTCGACCTCAAGCAGGCCAACGCCCTGTATCAATGGGCGAAAGACAAGCCGTGGGTCTGCAGCCTCGGCTTTTGGTGCAGCAATCGCGATTCGGGCAAGCCGAGTAAGCGCGGCGGGGACGGCGGCAACACCGCCAGCGGCCTCCCGCAACAACCGTGGGATTTTACGAATGCGTTCAAGGCGTTTACGGGAAAGTAATGGTCAGTTAATTTTTTTGGCGTCGGCTAGGTTTTCTAAATACTTTTCTAGCTCAATGAGAGCTTGCTGAAGACGTGGAGGCAAAAGCTCTCGTGCTTGAGCACCAACTGTACGCTCGTTGAAACGCAAGTTTTCGAGATACGATACATTGATTGCATTTTCCACATCGGGGGCTGCATCACGGAAAGCTTCGTCGATAAATTGGAAATGCCGTTGAACCGTTTTCAAATCTTGGCGATCGATCGCCGCTTGCGTTGCACGGCTAAAGGCTCCCATTTCGGGATGCAACAGACCTTCAGCACAATCATCGATTGTTTTTACGACTTCCGGAAAGTGTGCTTGTAGCAAAGACATGAATCGAGTGTGGTCGATAGATTTTGGCACTTGAGCATTTCCTTTGAAATTCCGTCTTTGTAGCGGAGGGATCTAAGGACAAGATAACTACATTTTTCGGTACTTGTCAGCTTGGAAACATCCGATATAATCACGATCAGCCGCGGTTGAATGCCGCAGCTAAATGCGACGGACCGGTATCAACAGTTTCGCCCAACCCGGCCCCCTCTTCCCGACGCTCTCCCAGAGGGCGAGGAAAATGAAAAGGGGCCGAATCGGCGGGACATCTACGGTTCGCTTAGAATCTTAGCGAACACTCCTTTACAGGTTTTGTTGCGTTTGGTACATTTTTCGGTTTCCCAATAAACGGGGATTTTCGGGGAGCGCGGCTCCAGGAAGTCGCGAGTGCGGTCGTCAGGAAGCTGTGATCAGAGGCCGGTTTTGTTAGCCATCGGAAGGTAATTCACGCCGGCGGAATTTCCGCTGGGCGTTTGGCAAGCAAGTTCGGCCTCTGCTCACTGAGAGTAGTTCGGTGGTGGTTCGGTGGCGGCGTTGGTCCCTGCAGGGAACATCGCTGCTGGCGTGCAACTTCCGGAACAGATCTTTGACAATTGAGTTGTAGTAATTGGCATCTTGTAAAATAGAACTGGATGGTACATCATCTACTCGATGGTGTTCCACCGAGTTCTCCAAGGCTCTTAGATAAAATATCGACTGGGCTTTGAGATGGCAGCAGGACCTGCTGGCGGTTTCGCCGACAGAATGCCAATTGCAGATTAACCACATGCATCGATGAATTTGGAATCGTTACTTATTTGGTCACGGGGCCGGCGCGCTTGCCGGCGATGGTGACCAATTGGATCCAGTAGCAGCCGAGATTGATGCGACTCGAATGGGTGAGACGGTTGGCTCCAGCACTGCTGGGCAAGCCAGCGGTGGCACCTGAACGAGAGCGTTCGATTTAGGTGGTCAAGCTACTAAGGGCGCATGGGGGATGTCTTGGCGTTAGGAGGCTTTGAAGGGCGTGGAAGACTGCGATAAGCCCGGTGTAATTGTCAAACGAGTGTTGATCCCGGGATTCCCGAACTGGCCGTGCACTGAATCCATAGGTGCGTTGCAGCGAACGCGGTGAACTGAAACATCTCAGTAACCGCAGGAAAAGAAAGAAACCTCGATTTCCTCAGTAGCGGCGAGCGAACGGGAACATAGCCCAAACCGCGGTGGTTTTCCTCCGCGGGGTTGTAGGGCTCTTCACATGGGAGTTACCAAGCAATCGGTTAGTCGAACGATCTGGAAAGGTCGTCCACAGAGGGTGACAGACCCGTAGACGAAAACCAATTGCCTCCCGAGGAGTACCTGAGTAGGTCCAGTCACGTGGAACCTGGACTGAATCGACGGGGACCATCCCGTAAGGCTAAATACTCCCTAACGACCGATAGTGAACTCAGTAGGGCGACTGAAAGATGAGAAGAACCCCTGCTAGGGGAGGATAGTGAACCTGAAACCATGTGCCTACAAGCGATCGGAGGACTATGCCCGCTTCGGTGGGAATGTCTGACGGTGTGCCTTTTGCATAATGATCCGGCGAGTTGTCGTTAGCGGCAAGGTTAAGGCTCTCAGAGCAGAAGCCGTAGGGAAACCGAGTCTGAATAGGGCGAATAAGTCATTAGTGGCAGACGCGAAACTGCACGATCTACCCATGAGCAGGTTGAATCTCGGGTTATACCGAGTGGAGGACCGAACCCATCTGGGTTGAAAACCGGTGGGATGACTTGTGGGGAGGAGTGAAAGTCTAATCAAGCGCAGAGATAGCTCGTTCTCTCCGAAATAGCTTTAGGGCTAGCCTCGAGCAACTACGCAGCGGGGGTAGAGATACTGAATCGGCTTGAGGACCTTACCGGGTCGCTCTGCTGAACCAAACTCCGAATACCGTTGCGACTATCTCGGGAGACAGTCCGCGAGGGATAAGCTTCGCGGTCAAAAGGGAAACAACCCAGATCATCGGCTAAGGTCCCCAAGTCGAACTTAGTCACTAAGGAAGTTGAGTTGCTGAGACAGCCAGGATGTTGGCTTAGAAGCAGCCACCATTTAAAAAGTGCGTAACAGCTTACTGGCCGAGCAATTCTGCGCCGATAATGAACGGGAGTAAGTTCGACACCGAAGCCATGGGAATGTAGGCGCCTGCGGGCGGCTAATTCGGTAGGAGAGCGCTGGACGTCAGATACAAGCCGTACCGTAAGGAGCGGTGGTGGGGTGTTCAGGTGATTATGCCGGAATGAGTAACGATAAAACAGGTGAGAATCCTGTTCGCCGAAAGCCTAAGGTTTCCTGGGGAAGGTAATTCCGCCCAGGGTTAGCCGGTACCTAAGTCGAGGCCGAAAGGCGTAGACGATGGACAGCAGGTCAACATTCCTGCGCCGCTAACAAGTATGCGATGGAGAGACGGTGTTCGTAGGGTGAGCGGTACGATTAGAAATGTCCGTGGACTGGTAGGCGGTGGGGGATTGGTAAATCCGCCCCATAATCGGCCGGCTGGACCGACCGCGTTTACGTTCGGGAAGTCATCCGAAAGGACGTCCAAGAAAATCTTCTCAGCTTAATATTTGTGTGACCGTACTAAAACTGACACAGGTAGGCGAGACGAGAAGTCTAAGGCGCTCGGGAGAATACTGGTTAAGGAACTCTGCAATATGGCCCTGTAACTTCGGGATAAAGGGTGCCCTTGGGGGTTAACGCTTCTGGGGGTCACAGTAAATCGGGAGCAGCGACTGTTTATCAAAAACACAGGACTCTGCTAACACGCAAGTGGATGTATAGAGTCTGACGCCTGCCCGGTGTTGGTAGGTTAAGGAAGAGGGTTATCCCCGTAAGGGGAGAAGCTCGCGACCGAAGCCCCAATAAACGGCGGCCGTAACTATGACGGTCCTAAGGTAGCGAAGTTCCTTGTCGGGTAAGTTCCGACCTGCATGAATGGCGTAACGACTGCTCTACTGTCTCAACCAGTAACCCGGTGAAATTGTAGCCGTGGTGAAGATGCCACGTTCCCGCAGTGTGACGGAAAGACCCCGTGAACCTTTACTGCAGGCAGATATTGGTCTCGGGCATTCTCTGTGTAGGATAGGTGGGAGGCTTTGAAGTTTCGGCGCTAGCCGAGATGGAGCCAACGTTGAAATACCACCCTGAGGTTGTCTTAGTTCTAACTCCGATCCCGTAAACCGGGCGGGGGACAGTGTCTGTTGGGCAGTTTGACTGGGGCGGTCTCCTCCGAAAGATTAACGGAGGAGTTCAAAGGTACCCTCAGCCTGGTTGGCAATCAGGCTCTGAGCGCAATGGTAGAAGGGTGCTTAACTGCGAGGCTGATCAGCCGAGCAGAGACGAAAGTCGGACATAGTGATCCGGTGATTCCGTATGGAAGGGTCATCGCTCATCAGATAAAAGGTACTCTGGGGATAACAGGCTTATCGCTCCCGAGCGTCCATAGCGGCGGAGCGGTTTGGCACCTTAACAAATCGGGGTGCTGCAGAAGCAATTCTGTACCAACAAATCGGCTTATAACGGTGAACCCGTCAGCGAAACTATGGCTGGAAGTCTAACGACAACCAGTTGCTTCGCCCGGCGATACCGTGGGAAGTCTACCGTCAGCACACATGCGATTTTCACTAGCTCTTTGTGAGTGAGCTCGATCTCTTCGTAGGCAATATTCGCAAAAACGAATCGTTGCTCGGCTCGAAGCGATGCTCTCTACAAAGCTGTGAATGGATAGTTTGAAACGCAAGCATTTGCCTGCGTGTTCGACCAAAATCGAAATGGTGTTGGCTTATGACCCCGTAACGACTGATCCGAAAGGAAAGAGTTTTCGTCGGCTCAATCGTGAGCCTATTCGAAAGCTAATACGCCGACTCCTGTCATTAATCAGCTAGAGCATGGAGACACCTGTTTCCTAATCTCAGCGACAGGAAGATGATATAGTCTAAGCCACATGAAAGTGTGGATTCGAACGCGATGTCGGCTCATCACATCCTGGGGGTGGAGAAGCTCCCAAGGGTTTGGCTGTTCGCCAATGAAAGTGGTACGTGAGCTGGGTTCAGACCGTCGTGAGACAGGTCGGTCCCTATCTGCTGTGGGCGCACGAAACTTGAGGAGATTCTTCTTTAGTACGAGAGGATTTTGAAGGACGTTCCTCTGGTGTACCAGTTGTCGCGCTAGCGGCACGGCTGGATAGCTATGAACGGAAAGGATAAACGCTGAAAGCATATAAGCGTGAAGCCCGCTCCAAGATTAGGTTTCGTTGCGGCCTTGTGCCGCGAAAGTCCCCTGGAAGACCACCAGGTTAATAGGCCGGATGTGTACGTGCAGTAATGTACTTAGCTAACCGGTACTAACGGACGAACGCTTGACCATCTATATCGAACGCTCTTCATATCGGAGATTGCACAGGCTGATCATTGCGGCTACTGGAATGAACTATTCCAAAATTCGGCTGCTAACTGAGCAACGATTGCCAATGCTAAGAGCAAGCCAATTACTACAACTCATTAAGCCGACGCTTGCCGTACCGCGGCATCGGTCTTCTTCCGGCGACCATATCCGAAAGGTCACACCCGTCCCCATTCCGAACACGGTAGTTAAGCTTTCGGAGCCGATGGTAGTACCAAAAGTGCGAGAGTAGGTATCGCCGGATCAATTCAACAAAAGCCCCGCAGGCCAAAAACCCGCGGGGCTTTTTTGTTGC
>CAWGBP010000034.1:0-57928 GCA_963820835.1 Pirellulales bacterium
TTTGAATCCCGCCGTGCGCCCGGCTATTATCTATCCCGTATTGCATGAACAACCAATCGAAGGGGGAATGAACATGCGGGAAAGTGCGCTTTCGAATCTCTCGCGCCGGAATTGGATTGGCTTGGCGGCGGCGCCCGTTCTGGCGGGCGTTGTCGAGGCCGCGCTGCAAAACGGCACGGCCCGCGCGGCCGAATCAGAATCTGCTGGCGGCGCGTCTGGGGAAAAATCTTCCGATTCTGCCATGGCCGGTGCGCGCGTGTTCAACGTGCGCGATTTCGGCGCTAAGGGGGACGGCAAAACGCTTGACACCGCCGCCATTCAAGCGGCCATCGATGCCTGCACCAAAAACCAAGGCGGCATCGTGCTAGTTCCAGGGGGCGAATTTCTGATCGGCCCCATCCAACTAAAAAGCAACGTTACGCTGCACATTTCGGCCGATGGAAAATTGCTCGCCACCACCGACAAAGATCAATATCATCCGGCCGAAGGCATTCCGCTTAATGGCGACGCTACCATGCAAGATGGAAACGTCGGCCTGCTCTACGGCGCGAATGCCACCAACGTCACCATCGAAGGGCCGGGCACAATCGACGGGCAAGGCAAAGCGGTGCGCGACGGCGGATTGGGGGGAAACCGCCGTCCGCACCTGCTCTTGTTCTACAAGTGCAACAACCTCGTCGTGCGCGATATTTACATGTTCCAAAGCGCTTATCACGCAATTCGCATTTGCAATAGCCAGTATTTTTACGCCGATGGCATTCGGCTCAACAGCCGCGTCACCGGCAACAACGACGGCTTCCACTTCATCAGTTGCTCGTATGTCAACATCACCAATTGCAATTTCCGCTGCGGCGACGATGCCTGCGCTCTGTTCGGTAGTTGCCAATACATCATGGTTAGCAACTGCTCGTTCAGCACGCGGTGGTCGGTGTTCCGCTTCGGCGGCGGTCAGGTGAAAAATATCGCCGTGACCAACTGCATCATGCAGCAGGTGCTCGGCTGCCCGATCAAAATCCGTTGCGGCCGCGGCTCGGTGTTCGAGAATATGTCGTTCTCGAACCTCGTGTTCGACGACGTGAGCGGCCCAATTTCAATTGGCGCAGGCGGTGGTCGCCGCGGCGGCAATCCAAACCCAGCCACCGCGTCGGTTACCGATAAAGCCGAAGCCGACACCAAAGCCGAAACCAAGGACGGGAAGACCGAAGCGCCCCCCGAAACCGAATCGCGGCCGCCGGCGGTCGTTCGGAATGTTACCTTCAGCAACATTAGCGGCACCGTGCTCACCAAGCAAACGCCGCTGGACGATTCCACGATGGTCGGGCTGAATCGCCCCGGCGAGCAGCATTGCTGCATCGTGCTCAATTGCTTGAAAGAGGCGACGATGGAAAACATTTCGCTTTCCGACGTTCGCCTCACGTTCGGTGGCGGCGGCACCGCCGAAGATGCCGCCCGCCGCGAGCTGCCGCAGATCGCCGGCGAATACTTCGAGCTCGGCCCGTTGCCCGCTTATGGATTGTACGCCCGCAATGTTCGCGGCCTGTCGGTAGACAACGTGCGCTTCCAAGTGGCCACGCCCGATATGCGTCCCGCGCTCATCCTCGACAATGTGTCGGATGCCGCAATTTCGGGCTTATCGGCGCAGGCGAATTCGGAGGCCGAATCGCTGTTGCGCTTCATCAACGCGGCTGAAACGCTGGTGACCGCCCCACGCGTGCTCACACCGGCAGCCGTGTTTTTGCGCGTGGAAGGCGGCGAGAGCCGCGATATCGTCGTCGACGGCGGCGATATTTCGAAAGCCGCAAAGCCAGTGGCCTTTGAATCGGGTGCGGCAGAAAAATCGGTAAAACTTCGCGCGTGACAATCTCGACGCTGTTGCTTTCGATCGTAGCCAGCGGCGCAGATTCCACGGCAGTAGAATGACCCCGACGGGACTCGAACCCGTGTTACCGGCGTGAAAGGCCGGTGTCCTAGACCGCTAGACGACGGGGCCACAGCGGGCGACCTTGTTGACAAGGCGCCTACCATGGTCGTGCAAAGCACGGCACCGCAAGGGTTTGTAGTGAATCGGCGCGCCGGTTCGTCAAGTGCCGCGATGCCGAAGCGCTTGGATTGACCGTTGAGAACCCTGCCACAAAATCGCGCGCACTTCACGCAACCAACTCAGAAGCGAGCTAGCCGGCTGAAAGCTATGAAGACCAAGCGATCCGCCACGCTAGCGCGGCTTCGCGCTACTTGGCTTCAGCATTGTTCTGAGAGGCTTCGCTGCCGCCGTTAGTCGAGGCGCGAGCTTGGGCAGCCGCATCGTTGCGGCGAATTGCGTCGTAAACTTCGCGGCGGTGGACGGGCACTTCCTTGGGCGCTTCCACGCCGAGGCGCACCTTGTCTCCCCGGATTTCGACGACGACGATTGTAATGTCATTATTGATGACAATACTTTCGTTTTTTTTGCGGGAGAGAACCAGCATTGAAGCCATTCCTTCATGGTCTCGACCGGCACGGCATTCGCACCACGACCCGTCGTGGGTCGGTAGGTCCGGGATCCGCTCCCGAAACTGCCCGCGAAGCGTGCTCGCCGGTGCTTGCACACCGCCGTCAAGTGGCGTTGGCGCAGGCACTTCCTTCATTTCACTCTACGTGCTTGATGGCCAGAGTCAAGCAAACGCGGCCTGCGGAAACCAGCTCTGGGGTGCGTTCGGCATTCGACTGAGGGCTATCGTGGGCGGGTATGCCCCTTTGGGGACGGCCACAATGACCCATCTGGAATGCCACAAGTCGAATATAGAAAGCGGTTTACGACTTGGCTGCCGGCCATTAGAGGTGGGCCACCCACCGCGGTGTTGGCAGTTCGTGAACCTCATAACCGATGCACCATTCAGGCCTCAAATATTTGCTGCTCAAGCGCCTAAATATCAATTCGACTGGCACAATGTGAGTTCTCATAACGAGACTCAGCTGATTGTCGTTTCCGCAGGCAGGCGAAAGAAAATTGCGGCGCGATATTCGTAGCCAGAAGAGCTTGATGTCTTGCGATTGTGGCGCGAAATGAGAATTCGATAAAACAGCGCAACTGACTAATCTCATGATCGACACATCGCGTTTCTCGCAATTACCTTCCAAGCCGCTCATTGGGTGCAATCTATTAAAGGTGAATCACCAGATCGATTTTCTTGGGCATGGCGAAAGTGTGCTGGATGACGACTTAGACTGCTAATTAAATGCGCATTGCTTGCGGGAACAGAGTGCGTGTCTATAATTCGATGTCGTGAGCCGATTTCTGAGGCGCACTAGCCGCGGACGGAACTCGTCGGCTAAAGTGGGCATTGCAATCGTCTGGAATTAACCCGTTGGAGTTTGCGTGGGACGCTGGTTTCGCGATATTTGGGAAGCTGTCTCGACCGTGCTGCAGGGCATGTGGGTGACGCTGCGATACTGGATAAGGACCTATGAGCCATCGCGCGGCACGTTTACGCACAAATTCGAGTATCCGGAAAAACCAGTGCCGGTGGCGGCCCGGTATCGCGGGTTTCATCGCTACGATTTGACGACATGCATCGCCTGCGACCAGTGCGCGAAGGCCTGCCCGGTCGATTGCATCTACATCGGTAAAGAGCGCGTTACCAATGGCAAAGGTTTCAAAATAACGGGCTTCACGATCGATTATTCGAAGTGCATGTTTTGCGCACTTTGCGTGGAGCCTTGCCCGGTGGATTGCATTTTCATGGGGGCATCGCACGATTTGAGCTGCTACAGCCGGGATGGATGCATTGTCGATTTTGCGCGTCTGCCGGTGGACGTGGCCTGGGGCCGCGCGACGTTGAACCCGGCGGCTGTGGCCGAATCGAAGGTCATTGTGGAGCCGGTGCATGGAGGCCCGAACCAGTGAGTTGGCAGGGAATATGGCCCAATGAGGTCGTTTCTCTGGTAAATTTCGTGTAAACCGTTGACTCATGCGTAGAATTAAGTGGCATGGAAAGCCATCAACTGTTTGAGGCACCGCAATGGCCGACAATTCTTCGCGAAAATATTTCACTTTGGAGCAGGCGAATGCCATGCTGCCGCTGGTGCGCGCGATCGTCAAGGATTTGTCGGAATTATCACGCGACGTGATCGACCGCCGGGAGCGATTGGCGCACCTGCTCGCGGGAAGAAATGGAGATTCAAGCGATATCTATCGCGAAGAGCTCGTGCAAATCGAGGAGGAGCTCGAAAAGGATGGACAGCGACTGCGCGAGTACGTCGAAGAGTTGCAGCGGCTGGGCATCGAGCCGAAGAATGGGCCGGAAGGGCTCGTCGATTTTCCGGCATTGATCGACGGCCGGGAAGTTTACTTATGCTGGAAGCTGGGCGAACCCGAGGTGCTGTTCTGGCACGAGTTGGAAGCAGGGTTCGCGGGCCGGCAATCTCTGACGGCCGAAGCCGCGGTTGGCCCGACCGAGAATGGCACGGGGGACTCAGCCATTGCGGATGGGCACTAGTTCAATCGCGCGCCGAATCGTACGAAACCGCTGGCCTGCTTGCGCACAGAGGCATTGCAAAGGTCGGTGTGAATCTTAAAATGCGAATTCGCTTTCCCGCCTGACCCGCCTTTGGATTTCGCGTTTGCCCGATGACCACGCCCACGATGATCGCCGGCTATTTGGCGCTGTTTATCGGCTTCGGGCTGTTCTTTTTGTTCATCAACCTGGTTGTCGGGAAATTCCTGCGGCCTAAGAATCCCAATTTGGAAAAATTGGAGATTTACGAATGCGGCGAGCCGACTATTGGGTCGAGCTTCGTGCAGTTCGACATTCGATTTTACGTCGTCGCGCTATTGTTCATAATTTTCGATGTCGAAATCGCCTTCTTCTTTCCATGGGCGGCAGTGTTTGGCAAGGCGACGAAGTTGATGGATCCGAATGTTCCCGCTGCCACCGCACAGCAGCTTTCGGCTGAGTTGGCGCCGAGTCAAACGATGCCGACAGGCGACGTAGAGGCAAACGCGAAGGTGCCGCGGGTGAGTGCGGAGACCGCTAAGCAAATGGCTGGGCTTTCGATTATCGATATTATGGCGTTCTTTGCAGTGCTGATGGTGGGTTTCGCCTACGTTTGGCGGCGGGGTGATTTGGATTGGGTACGCGCCGTTGTGAAAGAGCCGACCGTTGAACCGCAGCGCGCGCCCCCTTCGTTGACAATCGAGCGCGAGCCGGCGATCTCGGCATAACTACTAGTCATTTTAACATCGCCAATCGGCAGTCGTATTAACGCACAGATCCGCCAGCCTCTAACCTCAAACTTGTTGCCGTTGCTCTATGCGTGGCCAAACATTTCTCGACCGGTTGAAGCAAAAGTTCGGCGATAAGATCACGGGATCGAATTTGGAAGCGATCGATCCTTGGATTGAGGTATCGCCCAATAGGCTTATTGATGTTTGCACTTATTTGCGCGACGAACCCGATTTGCAGTTCGACATGCTCGAGCTGATTACGGCAGTCGATTATTTTGAGCCCGATGCGAAGAAGGCGGCAAAAGTTACTTGGCAGCCGCACATGGAGTTGGTCTACCACTTGTGGAGCGTGGCAAACCGCGTGAGCCTAGTGCTGAAAGTGATGCTGCCGCGTTGGAAGAACGATGTCGCTGGTGAGTTGCCCGAGGTGCCGACGGTGAGCAATGTTTGGCGAACCGCCGATTGGCACGAGCGCGAAGTGTTCGATTTAAGCGGAGTACGATTCATCGGCCATCCGAGCCTGCGGCGCATTCTGTGCCCGGAAGATTGGGTCGGCCATCCGCTGCGGAAGGATTACGAGATGCCGCTGGAGTACCACGGCATACGAGGACGCTGAGATGAGCCTTACAGTCGAAGATCCCCGCATCATTGAATTCGATGTTCGCACCGACGAAATGTTGGTGAACATGGGACCGCAGCACCCCAGCACTCACGGCGTGCTGCGGCTGGTGCTGCGCACCGATGGGGAAATTGTCTCGGAAGTGACGCCGCACATCGGCTATTTACATCGCTGCGCCGAAAAAATTGGCGAAAACCTCACGCCGCGGCAATGGATTCCGTACACAGATCGCATGGATTACCTGGCCGGCATGAACATGAACTTGGGCTGGGCGCTGGCGGTCGAGAAATTGCTCAAGTACCAACTGCCTGAAAAAGCCAAGCACCTGCGAGTGATCATCGCTGAAATGGGTCGCATCGCCAGCCACTTAGTCGGGATGGGGGCCTATGGGCTCGACTTGGGCACATTCAGCCCGTTTTTGTACGCCTTCCGAGAGCGAGAAAAAATCCTCGATCTGTTTGAAGAAGCGTGCGGGGCGAGGCTCACGTACAGCTACATTACGGTCGGGGGCGCGACGGCCGATCTGCCACCCGGATGGCTGCAACGGTGTGAGGCGTTTCTGGAGCAATTCGAGCCGCAAATCGCCGAGTATCACGCGCTGCTGACGACGAATGCGATCTTTGTGCGGCGGACGGCGGGCATCGGCGTGCTGTCGCCCGAAATGGCCAAGAGCTATGGCTGCACGGGACCAGTGCTGCGCGGCAGCGGAGTCGATCAAGATTTGCGGCGCGATGGCGAGGAACGGTACACCGAACTGTACGATGGCTACGCGTTTGAGGTGGTGGTGCAAAAAAACGGGCACTATCCGAAAGATCACAAGTACCCAAAGGTGCCCGACCAGACGGTGCTGGGAGATAGTTGGCACCGGTTCTATGTGCGGATGCTCGAGGTAGTGCAGTCGATCGACATCGTGCGGCAGGCGATCGACCGCTACAGCCGCGCCAAAGGTTCGTGGGGCGAGCCGGTTAAGCTGACCGAAAAATTGCCCAAGGGAGAGGCGTATTTGGAAACAGAATGTCCGCGCGGTCAAATGGGCTTTTACTTGGTGAGCGATGGCAGCTCGATTCCGTGGCGCGTGCGAGCGCGGAGCAGCTCGTTCTGCAATCTGTCGGTGACGCACGAGCTGTGCCGCGGCTGTCTGATTGCCGACGTGCCGGCCGTTGTTGGCTCGCTCGACGTCGTGATGGGTGAGATCGATCGGTAGGTCGGTCCGGCCATGATAAGCATCCGCTATGTTATCGGATGATTCCGACTGCCAAAAAAGTCGCCGGCGGGGGCTTGCCGGAAGCGGGCACTTTGTGCCATATTTCACAATCTTAACCCGCTGCCGTTTCGACTTTTACGGCGGAGGTAGCACAAAATTCGGGGAGCGGATGGCGGCCTTTTTTCCTTGGCTGCAATTCGCCGCGCGTTCGGAAACTTCGGATTCCGAGCCGGCCCGTAGCAACAGCACGGAAAATTCGCGGTGGCCGAATTCTTTATCAATCAGATCGGCTTGTGGCCGTGGCTGAGCTATTTGCTCGCCGGTCTTGTGCATTGCTCGCTACTGCTCTTGGTGCCGTTCTTCGGCGCGATGTTTTTTGTGTGGGTTGAGCGCAAAGTTTCGGCGCGCATTCAAGATCGTTTGGGCCCGACGCGCACTGGCGGGAAATTTGGTTGGCTGCAATTGTTGGCCGACGGTTTGAAGCTGATCACCAAAGAAGACTTGATGCCCAAAGGGGCGGACGGCTTTTTGTTTCGCATCGCTCCGTATGTGAGCTTTGTCACCTCGTTTGCAGCGCTAATGGCGCTGCCGTTTGCCACTGGTTGGGTCGCTTTGCCGATGGATATCGGCGTATTTTACATTATCGCGGTGCTAGGGCTTGAGATTTTTGGCGTCATATTGGCGGGGTATGCATCTGCATCGAAATGGTCGCTGTTCGGCGCCATGCGCGAGGCGGCTCAGGTCGTGAGTTATGAAGTGCCGCTTGGTTTGTGCATTGTGACGCCCTGTTTGGTGGCCGGGTCGCTGAACTTGGTGACGATCGCCAATCAGCAGGGCTATATTGCGGGCGCAATCGGGCTGGTTCACCGATTGGTACATTTTTCACGATCCATTCACGTTCATCGTGTTTTGGGTTTATTTCACATGTGCTACCGCGAGCGTGAACCGCGCACCGTTCGACTTGGCTGAGGCGGAAAGCGAGTTGGTGGCGGGCTTTCACACGGAATATTCGGGCTTCCGCTGGCTGGCATTTTACATGGCCGAGTACGGCTCGATGTTTACCGTGAGCGGCCTGGGCGCCATTTTGTTTTTTGGCGGATGGAACGGGCCGATTCCAATTATGCACATGCTCGGCTGGGCTTACGCGCCCGGAGATACGCATTTTCATCTGCTGGGCTACGTCGCGAATTTGCTGGGATGCTTGAATTTCATCGGCAAGTGCGTGCTGGGGGTGACGGTGATGATTTGGGTTCGCTGGACGCTGCCGCGGTTGCGCATCGACCAGGTGATGAAGTGCTGCTTGAAATACTGCACGCCAATCGCGGCGGTGATGTTCGTGGGGGCGGTGCTATGGACATATCAATTTCCCGGAGGGGTCTTGAGCGCAGTGAGCGCGGCGAGTAGCGAGCCGATCGCAAAGCCGACTGAGCAAAAGCAAGCGGACACCGCTACGGGAAAGTCACCCATTCACGTCGCAGATTTGCACGGCGCGCTTGGCGAAAGGGGCACGCCATGAACTGGCATTCGATCTTCTTTTTGTTGTTTTCGATTGGCGCGTGCGGTTTTGCGCTGGCGGTGGTGCTCTCCAGCAATATTGTGCGGATGGCGTTTTATTTGGTGCTCTCGCTGGGGGCGACGGCCGGTCTGTTCTTCTTGGCGGGAAGCAATTTCATCGGTGCGATGCAGTTATTGATCTACGTGGGCGGAACGCTGGTGCTTTTGATTTTCGGCGTGATGCTCACCGCACAGACCCCGTTTGTTTCCATGAAGACACGTGGCGGCGATTGGGTTTTGGCAGGGATTGTGGGCGGGTCGCTGCTGGCGCTTTTAGTTCAGACGGCGTTTAGCGTACCCGAGTGGCAGCCGATGGCGCGTGCGAGTAACAAGGCGGCCGACGACAATAAGTCAAAAAGTGGCGCGATTGCAAAATCGACCGATGCGGGAGTCGTTGCCGGGTCTGGGCAATCGGTCACTGAAGTTGGCGAAGCGCTGCTGGGAGCGCGTGTCGATACCTTGGCCGCGCCTGAAGCGCAGCGCGGCGGTGTCGCCGGCTATTTGCTGCCGTTTGAAATCGTGTCGGTGCATTTGCTCGTGGTGCTGATTGGCGCCGCATACCTGGCCCGCGCAAAACGGCGCACGGGACCCGCGGTGGCGGTGGAATAGCAGATTACAAAAGCAATCGAGCGCGAACATGAATTTATTTACTGAACCCGTCGGAGTGTCGCACTATCTGGTCGTCGGCGCGGTGCTGTTTGTGTGCGGCGCGGTTTGCATGGCGACCAAGCGCAATGCGCTGGGGGTGCTGATGGGCATTGAATTGGTGCTCAACGGCGCGAATTTGAACTTCATCGCCTTTGGGAGCCAGTATTTGGGCAAAGGCGGGGCGTGGTCGATCGGCTTGGATGGACAACTGATCGCACTATTTGTGATTGTGTTGGCGGCCGCAGAAGCGGCAGTGGCGCTGGCGATTACTTTGAACTTTTACAACAACCACAGCACGGTCGATATCGATCGCGCGGATGAGCTGAAAGGGTAACGAGAGGTGTTTGGGTGTCTGCGCGCTAGTTTCTAAGACCAATGACGGTTAGACGCATAAACAACCAGCCACGAATCTAGCCTATGAACCTTGCCACCACACTTCCGACTCTGTTGGGCATCGCCTGGCTGTTGCCGTTGGTGTCGTTTGTGCTCGTGCTGTTCTTTGGCAAGCGCATGGGCAAGCACGGCATGGGGGCATCGTATCTGGCGTGTGCGGCCATCATGACGTCGTTTGTGCTCTCGGCCATTTGTCTGGGCGGTTGGATTGGCCAGCATCCGCTCGCAGCCGCCGGTACATGGCGAAACGCCCTCGACGGGCGAGGCAGTGCGAAATGCCGCATGGCGAAATTCCGATTGCTAAAGGTCCTGCCGCGCCCTCGGCTTACTTCGGCGATTGGTACACGCTTGCCGAAGTGGGCAAACTGAGAATTACCATTGGCTGGTATATCGACGCGCTGACGGTGGCCATGTTTTGCATGGTGACGCTAATCGCTTCCTGCATTCACGTGTATTCCATTGGTTACATGCATGAGGAATTGCACGAAGTGACCGACCATGAGGTGACGCTGTCCGACGGGCACGACCTGCACCGGCCCGGAAGATATCATCGATTTTTCCAATATCTGTCGCTGTTCTGCTTTAGCATGCTGGGTTGGTGATTTCCGGGAACGTGGCGATGGTATTCGTATTCTGGGAACTGGTCGGGATTTGCTCGTACTTCTTGATCGGTTTCTACTTCGAGCGAAAGAGCGCTTCGACGGCGGCCAACAAAGCGTTCATCGTCAACCGCATCGGAGATTTTGGATTCATCATCGGGCTGATGGCGCTATTTGGCGCATTGGGCACATTCACATTCGGCGGCGAAAATGGATTGTTCGAATTGGTTCGACCCGCCGCGCAACAGCATCGTTTGGTCGCGCCCGACGGAATGACTTATGGCCTATTGGTCGTGGCTGGGCTGGGAATTTTCTGCGGCTGCGTTGGGAAAAGCGCTCAGTTTCCATTGCAAGTGTGGTTGCCCGACGCGATGGAAGGCCCCACGCCGGTGTCGGCGCTTGTGCACTCAGCGACGATGGTGGCGGCCGGCGTGTATCTTGGTCGGGCGGTGCTATCCGCTGTTCACGCAGGAAGTGCTGCTTGGTGATTGCATACATCGGCTGCATCACGCTGTTCATTGCGGCGACGATTGCGATCGTGGCGGTCGATATCAAGCGCGTGTTGGCGTATTCGACGGTCAGCCAATTGGGCTACATGATGTTGGCGCTGGGGGTCGGCGGCTGGATCGCCGGGTTGTTCCACCTGTTCACTCACGCGTTTTTCAAGAGCCTGCTGTTCATGTGCTCCGGCTCAGTGATTCACGCGTGCCACACGAACGACATGCGGAAGATGGGTGGGCTGCTGCAAGAAAATGCCTTACACCGGCTTACACGATGCTGGTTGGCTGCCTGGCCATTATCGGCACGGGAATTCCGTTTGTGGCCGGTTTCAGCGGTTTTTACTCGAAGGATTCGATCATCGCGCAGACACTATCGTTTAGTAATCACAACCCGGTGCACAAGATTTTGTTTTATGCAGCCGCAGGCGGGGCTTCGATCACTGCGTTTTACATGTTCCGCTTGTGGTTCATGACATTCATTGGCAAGCCGCGCGATCACCATGTGTACGAGCACGCCCATGAGTCGCCGAAGGTGATGTACATGCCGCTGGTGGTGCTGGCCGTGTTCGCCTTTGGCGATCGGCTGGCCGATGTGGGGGCTGACGAGCCTGTTGGAACAAGCGCGGCCGGCGGGAACGGTGGAAACGGTGAACGGCGCCGTGTTGTGGCCGGGAATCGTGCATCCAGCGGAACATTTGAGCCACGAGCACGCGGTTCACGTCCCCGCTTCGCTCATCGCGTTTTCAACGGCACTTGGCGGATTTCTGTTGGCCATGGTTTTTTACGCCTGGCGATTGCTGAAGGCGGATGAAGTGATGCAGCAGTTTCGGCCCATTTACACGTTCTTGTGGCACAAATGGTATTTCGACGAGCTCTACAACATTATTTTCGTGCAGCCGGTGATGTTCATATCGCGCGCGCATCGCCGATTTCGATCGGCACGTGATCGATCGGATTATCAATGGCTGCGCGCTGGCGGTGCGCGGCGTTTCGATGATCGACGACACGATCGATCGGTTGTTTGTCGATGGCTTGGTGAATTGGATGGCGCGAGTCGTGCATTCGACGGGCCTCTCGATGCGGCGGATACAAACGGGCCGGTTGCGGCAGTACGTGATGTTTGTTGTGGTCGGCACGGTGGCTCTGTTTATCATTGTGAGTTTCTTTTGGAATTATTCTTGGGCGAAATGAGTTGGCGGTAATACCTGCAGACGTATGCATGTGTTGGCCGGCAATCTGAAACCCTGACCCGCTGAACCCGTGTCGTCATGGACAATCCTTATATCTTACCGCTGAGCCTAATCACTTTTTTGCCGGCAATCGGCGCGCTGTGCCTGGCGTTCTTTCCGCGCAGAGAGCAAAGAACGGCATTCGGTGGTTCACGCTCGCGATTACGGTGGTGGTGTTCTTGATTACCGCGTGGATGGCCATGCCGCGGCCGCAGGGAGCCGAGACGGCGCAGTTCAGCTTGATGGAACCCGCGGTCAAGCAAATGCAAGATTTGTTTTCGGTGCCGTGGATCAAATCGTTCAACATCTATTACCTGATGGGGATCGATGGCATCAGCTTTCCGCTGGTGATTCTAACGTCGTTCATTTGCATGCTGGCGATGGGGGCAAGTTGGAAAATTGAGAAGCACGTAAAGGCTTATTGCATTTTGTTTTTGCTCTTGGAAACCGGCATGATCGGCGTGTTTCTGGCGCTCGATTTCTTCCTGTTCTACGTGTTCTGGGAAGTGATGCTGCTTGCCGATGTACTTTTTGATCGGCGTCTGGGGCGGTCCGCGGAAGGAGTACGCTGCCATCAAGTTTTTCTTGTACACGCTTTTGGGCAGCGTGCTGATGCTGATCGCAATTTTGATTTTGTATTTCAACAGCGATTTGCGGCTCCTCAGCGAGCAGCAATTGGTTAGCACCGGTGTCATCGACCACAGTGTTGCGGCGGAACAGCAAGTCGGCGGCGATCGGTCAAATCAAACAAGCGCCGAACTGCGCAGCACACGTTCAATATTCTTGGCCCTGCGGCAATGGGGCAGTTGCCGATAAGTCGCCATTCAGCCGCGATGCGGATCGAGTGATGGGCAAAACTCTTGCAGTGGTGGGCGTTCCTGTTGTTGTTCATTGGCTTCGCGATCAAAGTGCCGGCGGTGCCGCTGCACACGTGGTTGCCCGATGCGCACGTCGAAGCGCCGACGCCTATTTCGATGATTCTGGCCGGCGTGCTGTTGAAGATGGGTGGCTACGGCATCATTCGCATTTGCTACCCGATCTGCCCCGATGCCGGTTACGATTTGTCGTGGTTTGTGTGCACCATCGGCGTGCTGAGCATGGTTTACGGCGCGTTTGCGGCGATGGCCCAGAAAGATTTCAAACGCCTCGTCGCATACAGCTCGGTCAGCCACATGGGCTATGTGGTGCTTGGCCTCGGGCGTGTGGAGCGCGACGGCCGACTGGCAAATACAATCCCGACTATTGGGCCTGGGGCATGAACGGGGCGATGTTCCAGATGATCGCCCACGGCATCAGCTCGGCCGGCATGTTCTTTATGGTCGGCGTGATTTACGACCGCGTGCATCATCGCAATTTGAACGAGTTTGGCGGGCTGTTTCAATCGCATGCCGGTGTACACCGGGTTTGGCGATCGGCAATTTTCTTCGCCGGGTTGGGTTTGCCGGGGTTGTGCGGATTCATTGGCGAAGTGTTGGTCACGCTTGTCGGTCTGGAATTTCAGCCACACGCTGGCAGTGATTTCGGCGGCCACGGTCATTCTGACGGCGGGATACATTTTGTGGACAATTCAGCGCGTTTACTTGGGACCAGAATACAAGGGCCCGCATGGCGATCATTTGTATCCGATCACGGCGCGCGAAGTCGCGATTGCGGCACCGCTGTTGGCGCTGGCCATTTTGTTCGGCGTGTATCCGCAGGCGCTGTTTCAATTACATGACGCCGACGATTACGCAGCAGGCCGATACGCTGGCCACTTGGACGAAAGAAGTGAAAAAGCCGGCCGCGACCGAAACCGCCATGATCGGCCCAGGTTCTCAGGAATTGGAGCCGTTGGGCTTGGCGCTCGGATCATCGAATGAATCCAAAGGAAAAGCACCTTGAGTTTAGCCGAATTGGTCAATTCGCTGTTGCATGACACGACGGGCAGCCTGGCGCTGTTTCGGCCGGAGTTGGCGCTGTGCGGCACAATTGTGCTAATGCTGCTCGTGCGCGTACTGCGCATCGGCGAGAAAATTGACGGATTTTGGATTGCGCTTGTCGGCTCGGGACTGGGTCTGTGGTTTGCCCTGCCGTGGCAGCAGCTTGACTCGATCCAATCGCTTGCGCGCACCGAGTTGTTCACCGGAATGTTGGTTTACGACTCGTTTGCGATTTATTTTCGCGCCATTTTGCTCGTATTTGCCGTGCTGTTTGTAATTTTCACGAAGCTCTCTGGCATTTCTGACCGGGAAGATTCGTCCGATTTTTATTCGCTCGTGCTGGGCGCGACGATTGGCATGTGCCTGATGGCCACGGCCAACCATTTGGTCATCATTTTTCTCGGCGTCGAAATGGCGAGCGTTCCGTCGTACGCGCTGGCCGGAATCGTTAAAGGGCGGCCGCGCAGCAGCGAAGCGGCCCTTAAGTATGCGGTGTATGGGGCGGGGGCCGCCGGTGTAATGCTGTATGGCATCAGCTTGCTGGCAGGTGTATTGGGCTCGTGCCACCTGCCGACGATGGCCCAGCGGTTGTCGGAAGGAATCGCCAGCGGGGCATTGAGCGACCGTTACATGGTGCTGGCGCTGGGGGGCTTAATGATCGGCGTGGGGTTGGCATTCAAATTGTCGGCATTCCCATTTCACTTTTGGTGTCCCGACGTTTTTGAGGGCGCGACAGCCGAAGTGAACGCGTTCTTGAGCGTCGCTTCCAAGGCGGCAGCGCTTGCGCTATTGGTGCGAGTGGTGGTCGGCTTCACTTCCATTCCCTCAAACGTGACCGGGCCGCCGTTGCCAAGCGGAGTTGCGAGCGCGGCGCCGATGCACGTTGCGCCCGCGGTCTACGAACACGCGCGGAATGAAAGCGGAGCACCCGTTCGATTGGTGGCGCACGCGGCTAATTCGGAGGTGAAAGATTCGCTGGGCCCTGTGCGGCGATATGTGACATTGCTTGTGGCGCTGTTTGCGGCGTTAACCTGCACGTTCGGCAATCTGGCTGCGTATGGACAGACAAATATCAAACGCTTGATGGCGTATTCCACGATCGCGCATGCCGGCTACATTATGATGCCAGTGGCCGCGGCGGTCGCGCTTTCCGGCAGCAACGTGGCGGCGGCCGAGGCGGCTTACGCGGCTGTTCCGTTTTATATTGGGCTTTACTTGTTTATGAATTTGGGGGCGTTTGCGATCATCGCGTTCTTAAGGAATGCGATGCACACCGAGGAAATTGCCGACTATGGCGGCTTGATTTCGGTTTCGCCGGGTATGGTCATTTGCTTCGTCACGATTTTGGCCAGCCTCGTGGGATTGCCGCCGCTGGCTGGTTTCGCGGCCAAATACGTGGCCTTCGCGCAGTTGGTGCAAGCGATGGAAGCGCCGGGGTATCGCGGAATAATGCTCACGCTGCTGGTCGTGGGCGGCCTGAACACTGCAATTAGCCTGTTCTATTATTGGCGCGTGGTTCGCACGATGACGATCGATCCTCCAAACGAGGCGCGGCCGATAACCGGCTTTTCGCTTGTTTCGCTGTCGGGCGCGTTTGTGGTGGCCATTACGTTGCCGGTGCTCGTCTTGGGTGTCTTTTGGGATCAGTTCTACACTTGGTTGAAGTTGGGCTCCGGAAACTTGCTCTAGCGCTTTTTTTGAAAAAAAAACGCGCTGAATTTCGCATGATGCATCTGAAATCGAACGATGTGCTGAACCGGCTATTGGCGATTGTCTACCGTTCGTTTGCGTTGTATGTGGCCGACGCGACGCCATGGACACAGCCGGGCGACGACCGAGCAAAAAAAGTTTTGCACCATATTGTGGCCGACCAAAAGGTATACGCGCAGCGAATTGTCGACTTGCTGTTCGAGCGGCGGGCGCAAATTTATTTCGGCGAATATCCGATGACGTTTACTGATACGAATGATTTGTCGCTCGATTATTTGCTCAACGAGCTGCTCTATTACCAGAAACAGGATATCGCCGCCATTTCCCAATGTGCGCGCGAGCTAGCCGCCGACGCGGAAGCACGCAATTTGGCGGAAGAAATCTTGGGAAACGCCCAGGGGCATTTGGAATCGCTCGAAGAGCTGCTAACCGCCAATACCAAGTAATAAATGCGTATCGATGTACTGTACCCCGCGGCATGCTGCTATTTTATCGGTTAGCGTTTAGCGTCACCCTTTGGTTTGCCATGCTCATCGATACGCACGCGCATCTGGATCAGGAAGAATTCGACGCCGATCGCGGCGAAGTGATTGCCCGCGCCGCCGCCGCGAGCGTGAGCGCGATCGTGGCCATTGGAGTAACTGCCGAATCGAGCGCGGCCGTGGTTCGGCTGGCGGCCGAGAACCTATCGATATATGCCGCGGTCGGCATTCAACCCAACTATTGCGGGCAGGCGAAGCCCGGCGATTGGGAGCGGGTGGTCGCGCTTGCGAATTCGCCGAAAGTCGTGGCGATTGGCGAAACGGGGCTCGATCGCTATTGGGATTACACTCCCTTCGCTGTGCAGCAGGACTATTTCGATCGCCATTTGCAGTTGGCTTGCCAGCGTGGCCTGCCGTTTGTGGTGCACACGCGCGAGAGTGATTCTGATGTTTTGGAAATGCTGCGCACAGCGCGCCTGCGGGCGCGCTAAGCGGGGTCATGCACTCGTTCACCGGTACTGCCGAAACGGCCGCTGAGTGCGTGGAGTTGGGGCTCTATATCAGCTTTGCGGGAATGGTCACGTTCAAAAAGTCGATCGAGCTGCGGGCCGTTGCGGCGAGCGTTCCGGATGCGCGCATTCTGATTGAGACCGATAGCCCGTATCTATCTCCCGAGCCCTTGCGCGGGAAAGCGCAACGAGCCGGCGAACATAGTTCATACAGCCAAGGTTTTGGCGGATGCGCAAAACAGGTCTCGAAGAGTTTGCGCGCCTGACGGCTGAAAATGCAAAGGCGTTATTTCGGCTGCCATAGGCGCAGACAAAACACCGCGCCGTAGCCGGCTGCAAAAAGCGCGATGTATGCGCGGGAGCTTCTTTGATCGCGCCGACGATTACGCAATCAACTCGGCTTGTTCACAGATCCAGAGATGGGCTAAATCGGCCACTTCGGCGACAAGCGCCAAATCGTCGGCATCGAAACGGTCCGGGCGAACGTGGCGTTCGCCGGGGCGGCTCACGCGGGAAATACTGACGCGGTACCGAGCCTCGTCAAAGCCGGGCTCTTCCCAAATCGACGCTCGCACGGCACCGAGCTGTACCTCGTGAACAGGGCTTTGGCGACTCATTCGACCCTCCACGCATTTGTGGCTTCCATGTTTACAAGCGCCGACGCGATATTTTAAACAATGCTAGCAGCGTATGGGAGTAAGCTGCTGCGGAAAACACAAACGGCGCTGTAAGTGCCTTCGGCACAAGAACTTGCATGCTAAATCATGTGACGGCAATTCAGCTTACGGTACCGCGGATTGCATTGACTGGCTTGCGGAATTGACCTACAGTCCGCCGCTTCTCATAGCTCTTGGCGATTGATAATGCCGCAGTTTAGGCCCCAGCCGATTCAAATTTGAACCATTTGTTGCGAAGGGATGCGCCATGCCCGAGTCGATGCGTCATCAGTTGTGGATTTTGCTGGCGGCCGGCACCGTGATGTTCACCAATCTGGGGAGCGCTCGATTGTGGGACCAGGATGAGGCATTTTTCGCTCGCTCGGCGGTCGAGATGCACCAGCGTCACGAGTGGGTGGTGCCATACTTCAACGGCGAACTGTTCGCGCACAAGCCGCCGCTGATGTTTTGGATGATGCGCTTGGGCTATGGCATGTTTGGAGTGAACGAATTTGCCGCGCGGTTTTGGCCGGCAGTTTTCGGAATTGCGACGGCTCTTTTAACTTACCAATTGGGGCGCAAGTTGTTTGCGCGCGAGTGGGATTGTGGGCGGGGTTGGCGATATCTACCGCGCTGATGTTCGATGTTGTCGCCCGGGCCGCTACCCCCGACAGTTTTTTGGTGTTTTTTTGCACGCTTGCGATCTATGCGTTCGCGCGGTTTGAAAAATGGAATGATGCGGCGGATTCGGTAGACGTACACGAAACTGCACCAATTCCGCGGCCAGTTTGCGTGCTGATGTATCTTGCGATGAGCTTAGCGGTCTTAGTAAAGGGTCCTATCGGGCTGCTACTACCTGGAGGGACGATCGGCTTATATTTGCTCGTACGCGGACGTAATAACGCGGCGGAAAGTGCCACGACATCTGAACGACTGGCGGCATTTTCAGCGCATTTTTCACCCGCAAAAGTGATTCGCGCCGCTTGGAATATGCGGCCATTGCTGGCTATCGGCATCATTTTGCTCGTGGCTGGACCGTGGTTTTTGCTGGTCGGATTGCGAACTCACGGCGAATTCTTGACCGAGTTTTTTGGCGTGCAGAACATTGGCCGCTTCACCAATGCGATGGATAACCACAGCGGCGGCATTTGGTATTACTTGCCAGCGATTTTGGCTGGCTTCTTCCCGTGGTCGATTTTTGGAATTCCAACAATTGTCGACCTTGTCAAGCGCTGCCGCGGACAGCTGCCTAGCCAAAAGGGGGCGAAATTTATCGCGTGTTGGCTATTCGTCGTTGTTGGATTTTTCTCAGTTGCTAGCACGAAACTCCCCAACTATGTGTTGCCGGCGTATCCCGCGATTGCGCTTGCGACGGCAAGCTTCATCGACCGCTGGCTAACGACGCCAGCTACCGTATCGCGATGGTGGCCACGATTGTCGTTTGGTTCACTCATGCTGATTGGCGGGCTAATTGCAGCCGCAGCCCCATTTGTAGCGTACGGAAACCTCGGCGGGCACTCGATGCTCGATCGATTAGGAATTGCGCCCGAGCTGGCCGGCGATTTGGCGCTGGCCGGCGGTTTAGGGGGAGTGCTCCTTTTCGGCGGAGGGGCTTGCGTCTTATTAGCAGAGCGCCATCGGCGGCTATCGGCTGTCTGGGGCATATCCGCCACTTCAGCGGCATTTGCCATTGGTCTGTTCGCCGTGCTGGGAGTGCGAATGGATCGGCATCAGCCCAGTCCTGCCGTTGCGAAGGCGATTCGGCAGCAATCTAACTCGCCTCGAATCGCCCAGTTCGGTTATTTCCGCCCGAGCCTTGTTTACTATACCGACGGGCGCGTGGAGGCCTGCAAAACGATCGAAAGGGTCGTCGACTTTCTGAACGAATCCACCAGCGCCGTTGTCGTTACGACCGACGAACACTACGCGCGAATCAAAGCGAATCTACCGGCCGATATTGTGGTGCTCGATCGACAACCCGAGTTTCCACGGCGTGGAGAAGTGCTGGTGTTGGGGCGAAGCCCGAGTCTCGCAGGGCGTGAAAGCCAAGAACGGCAGTAGTGCATTCGAGCGCCCGGCCGAGCGGCGGCAGCAAACGAATCGATTCGTGATTCATTGAACTACGCCGCGCGCCGAGTTCTTTCTTGCGGCGTTTCCAAAAGCGCAGGTATAGCGCTTTCGGGAGTAAATCGCTCCGCGAAAGGGCTTAGGTAGTGCCACCAGATCGCGGTAAGTTCCCCGAACGCCTTCACGAAATCAGATTTCTTCAACTTCGAGCCGGCCACATCGCGCCAAGCATCCAGCGGCTGTTCATAAACGAGATCGAGCAGCGGCGATCGCAGGCCGCCGCGAATAGATGTCATTCGCGCCAATATTTCGACATCAAAAATCCACCGCGAGCGAAATGGTTGGCCAAACGTCGCCACCATTTCTGAAGTTGCTCGAAATAGTTTTGCGCCGCATTGCGTGTCGGCCAACGGGGCGCGCAAAACTAGCGACGCAGCACGACAAAAGGCGCGGCCCAGCACGTGACGCAAAAACCGGCGGCGGATTGCATGGCCCAACAGCGGCACGCGAACTCCCATGACGAGCGAAATATGGGGCAATCGATCGAGCGCGGCGATCATTTCCGGAATTGATTCCAAGGGGGTGGCCAAATCGGCATCCCAGTAGCCGATGTAACTAGGGCATCGTTGTGCGGCGGCCAAAACGCCTTGCCTCACTGCTTCTGACTTGCCGCAATTTTGAGCCAGTTTCAGAATCGAAAATGCCGCGGCATCGGTGGCTGCAAGCCGATTAAGAACTCGCGGAGTGTCGTCGGTGCTCCCGTCGTTTACAAACAGAAAGTGAAGCCCGCCGTAGCACTTAGCGAACGACTCAAATGCGCTCGAGTTCAAACGCGGTGCTTCGTTGTAGCAAGGTACGACAATAATCGACGTAGTCATAAGTAATTTGGTCTTCTTGGACTTAGTAACCGATCAAATCGACTGACTTCCTTTTCCGTTATCCACGATTAAAAACGACGGTTCTGCAACCAGCTACAGTTTTTCTCGAATCCAATCGATAGGTCCGCTCGGTCTAGTGGCTTGTTTGCCCGGCGGAGCCGGCGCTTGCTGAATCGGTTGATTGCCCGATGGTGGTACGAGGGGCTGATTTGCGACTGGTCCTTGCGGCAATTGCACGTAGGCGGCCAAGAACTTCGGCCAATATCCGTCGAGTTCGTGCAAGCAATCGCCCAGCTTGTTCGATTGGAGTTGGGCGTCGGCAACGGCCACGATTTTGCGTAATTGAACCATTTCGGGACGTTCGGGTGTATCGCTAAACAGCAAATCGTTTGTTTGCACGTTATCGATCCAAACTTTTCCCGGTCCCATTAGGTCGAAGCGCACGCGCAATTTATCGAGTCCGGTTGCTGGCAAATCGTCGATCTGCAAAAGGAACTGTGACCATTCCTCTTTCAACTGCTGCGCTTTGGCTTGGCCCAGGCCGACTGGCGCAAACACATAGTACTGCCGGTCGTCGTACACGCCTTCAACCGCCAGACGCAATGGCGGCTGATTCTGCGCGTTCTCGGTTTTTAACCACATCAGAACGCTGAGCCGGCCAGTATTGGGTGCCGGAAAGGGATCGCTTCGCAGCGATGCATTCTCGCCGGTGCAAGAAAACCGGATGGATTGCTTTCCTTTCGGCATACTAGGGTCTGGTGCGTTGTCGGCATCGATAGCGATTTCGCCGCCAGCAGCATTTAAGAGCGACCAGCCGGGAATTTGCGCCCCTTGGCGGGGAGTTCAAAGTCTGAGTTAGCGATTAGTCTTGGCGGAAAACGGGTGGAAAGCTGAGCAAGCCGCTGCCGCAGATTTTGCACTTCGGCATCCAGTGCTGGTCTTAGCTTTTGATCGGGAACCACCTCGACATTTGAGATTTTTACGTCGGGAGACCAGAACCGTACGGCCACAAAATCGAAGGGTTCTAAGGGAACAGTCCAATTCCCACCCGCAGGCACCGGTAGGCGTCGTTGACCGCTGAGTTCGGCCATGCGGCAGCCTGCAGGCAAATCGAGTTGCATCGACGCGGTCATGGGCCATTGTGAATCGTTTACAAAATAAATATAGCGGTCGCTTCCAACGTTCAAAGTTCGAACCGTTACGGGAGCAGTCGGGCCAGAAACAGTTTCAAACTTTGCAGCCGGTAACCGACGATATGCGGCTGCTAAATCGGCGATTGATTCTTCCTGGCCCAGCGGCAACTGATCGCCGCCGTCGAACATGATTGCCGGATCGAGCGCCGCCAATGCATGTACGAAGCGTTGTCGATATCCGCGATCCGAAGGCAATAGTTCAGACGCTAGAATGCAGCTTGTTTTTTCGCGGCCAAACGGACTTTTGGCCTCAAAGGAGGTCAAATGAACCGGCTGCGGATTGTGAATGAAAACAGCACCAGTCGCGGCAAACGCACCGAGCGACTTGTCGAATTCGGGCGAACGATTGAGTTCAAGGTCGCTAGCGTGGACCGCAGGCAGCGCCGGGGGTTCGCACAATAGCGGCCGGAGAAAAACAAGGCCCGGTTCTTGGCGAAGCAAATCGGGCCGAATGCCCAGGGTCTGCAGCACTTCGTCGATTCGAGCCGACGGAGGGAGCGTGGGGCGCATGACGTGCCGAACTTCAGGCGCATCAAACAGGGTTGTGGGGACGAGATAGAACTCGGCATCGCGCCGAACCGAAGTTACTTCGGCGGCCAACTTCCGATAGAACTGCGCGAGGGTTTCCGCGCGCAGCGCACCCAGGCGTCGCGCGGCAGATTGCCTTGCCCCACGGCGGCGGCTTGCTGCGGAGTGGAGAAGAATTGAGCGCGTTGTGAGAATCGCGATGCCCCGTCGCCCGGCACGTGCATGCCGGTTGCCTTTTCGAACTGGCTGATCGTTCGATCGTCGAGCCCGTACAATTCGCCTGGTAATTGAGTGAAAGTATCGGCGGATAGTTCGATTGCGGCTCCTGCAAACGACGGGTGACGGTGGTAGCGCTGTACGGCCTCGCGCACCACTGCGAGCACGGCGTCTTGCACGCGCTCATCGAGCGGATTGTACAGATTCGATTTGCTGAAACGGGCTGGCGTGCCGTTGTATGGCGCGCCGTCGGGACCGAGCAGTTCAATACCGTCGGAATCGGGGCCGCCGGCACGAATTAGCGCCTCTAACTGAGGCAGGCGCGCGTTGAATTTGAACGTGGGTATGAGCTTTAGTTTTTCGCGATCGAAGAGTTGCAATGTTAATTCGAGCGCATCCTTGCGGACAGGGTCTTGTGCGAGCTCTGAGTTGATGGAGTTATCGTATTTCGGTGTCGGCTCGATGAGCTTGCTCGGGTAAATGGTGCTGCCGTCGGACATAACGGTGAGCATTTGACCGCCGTCGCCGATGTAGTTCAAATACTCCGCCAAGCGAGAGGCACTTTGATAATAGGTTTGCCAATCTCTGATCGGACGGCCGTTTGACGAATCGAGCGGTTCCAGCGAACCGAATATTTCTGGTGAAAGCGGCGTACGCAGGTATCCCGCCAGTATGCGCTCTGGCAAATCGCTTATCGCAAATGCGCGAGGAAGCTTGCTCGGTCCGGCCCACACTTTAATCTTGGCGAAAACTGCGCGGCCGCTGTCGCGCCTATTGCATATGAGAACAATCGGCGATTTTGTCTTCGGCCAAAAAATGATGCGGTGCCTTAGCATTTTCGAGGGCACAGTCGATGCTTCGTCGGGCGTAAAAAAGCCGGAATCGACGCCGACCGATTCGACCGCGCCGGCCGCGTTCGGCTCGATCAGAGTGACACCGAGCGATTGTGGAATATCGCTAGGATATTCAATTTCCAGAATATGTGGCGCGCCCGGTTTGCCAACCGAGAGTGGATAAGCTTCCCAATGCGGGTCGGCGCCGATGGAATTCCCGGGCAACTGGACCATCGGCCCGAGAGTTGGATGCTGCCAGGAAAGCAAATCGCCATTGCCGAAAGGCCCTGCGGACGCGCCGGGCAAAAGCGATCGAACGCGTTCATACCAAGCGGGATTCGCTGGATCAAGTTCCATGACTTTTTGCCATGGTCCGGCAGGCATTGCAAAAGCAGGATCAACCTGATCGTTGAGAACCACGAACTGCACGTGGCGTTCAGCAATTAGCTTTGGCTTGTTCCAGCGGAGCGCCGGTGGTTCTTGCGCCTCGATGATCAAATCGTAGACGCCCTCTTTTTCCGGGGACTTGAATTGCCAATTGATAATGGGGGGAGTGGTTTCTTGGGCCGTGGTCTTGGCCTGTTGCTCTTGCGATGACCAGTCGACCGCACCGTCGGCAGATACGATTTTTGCCATTATTTGCAGCGAGGTTCCCGCGGTGGTCGGCAGCAGCTTGGGTTCGAGATCGAACTGCAGCGGATCGCCGGGCGCGAAGATCAAATTGTCGCGATTGAAGGTGACTCGCAGTTGGTCGCCTGGAGCACGGCGAATGGTCAAGCGATCTCCAGCTTTATCAATCGATTTTGTGAAAGGTCTATCGAGGAGTTCGCTGATTGTAATTTTCGTGGATGAAATAGGGGCATCGTTGCGCAATGCATCGCCCAAATTAACCGACAAAATTGCATCGAGAGGCGCAGAAATTTCAACCTCGGCGCCATCGATTAATTTTGGACTGCGCGCTCGAAACTCCACATGGTCGCCATCGGTCCAAACAGAACCGGGTTCGTCGGCATCGGTTCCGAGTGCACGCACGAAAATCGCCGAGCCTTTGTCGACCGAAATCTGCCCGCGCCACTGGCGCGCAATAGAGGGATCGCCACCCCAGCTGAATCGCAAAAGAACTGTTGGATCGGCCGCGGCGGCGTCGGAAGCCGTCACAAGAGCGCACACTATGACGCCGACAAGGATCGGACATAACCGGCGTAGCGCGCACGGCACGCGCGACAGCACTGCGTGCGCAATGCGACTCAAAATGCCCGGACTTCCTTGTCCGACCATGATAGGCCCAGATTTCAGTCGTTGAAAAGGCGCGAACACCGGCGCAGCCCAACGGAAGCGCTGGAATTCGGAAAAAATGGAGGCGGATTATAGGGGCACGCGCCGCTAGAACCCAGAGCGGATTACGAACTTACGTGCGATGCTAGCACGGATCTCGACGGGCCGATTGGAGGCAAGTAGCCAATGCGGCCAAATGGGCCGCGTGCGGTGGACTGTGCGTCAATACTACCCCAATAACCGGGCTCAAATGCAGTGCTTAATCGATTCCCAGCGTCAGCATTTCGCCCAATGGAATTGGATTGGCTAGGTCATCGCTCTCGCACGTCGATTCAAAATCTGCCAGCACTGCCTGCAGTTGTTCGACAATTTCTGGGCAGCGATTGGAAAGTTCGTTCACCTCGAACCAATCGTCGGGTTTGGCGAACAATTCCGTTTTTGGCGGTAGACTGCGAGCGTTCACCGTGGTCGCGCTTAGATCGTTATGCGCTATCTCGGTCGAAGTTGGGTGGTCGGGAACTCGCATCGACCAGGCAGGGACTACAATTGTTCGTTCGCGACGATCGCCAATGGCAACCGCGCGGTCGAACGACTCCAAAGGCTGGCCGCCGACCAAGGGTAAGAGCGATCGGCCCATCCCAAATGCATTCGGCGGCTTGCTCGCCTCAATGCCGGCCCACTCACAAAGTGTAGCTGCGACATCGGCTGGCTGCACGATCGCCTTTGAACGTACTCCCACTGCAAATGCTTCGGGCAAGCGAACCAGGAGCGGTACATGAATGATCTCAGAATATAGTGGGTCGTCGCATCTGCCGAGACGCCCGTGTTCACCCAGCGAAATGCCGCGCGGCGCGAGCAGTGCCACGAGCGTATTGCGCGAGCCGCAACTCGTCCAGCGCCTCGAGGAATGTTCCAACGAAGTGGTCAAGCAACGTGACTTGGCCGGCATAAGCATGTGTCGCAGAGAGCAGTTCATCGGGATCGACATTTATCGGAAGCATGCGATTTGGCACATCGGCGGATATCGATGGCGGGGGATCTTCCTCGTCGCGATATTGCTCGCGAAATTCAAGTGGCGCGTCCCAGGCGTGGCCCAGCGCACCGCAGTGGAGCCACAGAACAAATGGAGCGCTCATCGACTGCAGCCGATCGATAGCCGCAAGAAAAAACTGCGCATGTTGTGTATTGTCGATATCGTCGCCAACTGAGTTATGCGCATTTCCAAGCTCGAGAAAAATGTGCTCGGCGAAGGCCGCGGTCGATTGCGTCTGGGAAATTTCGGGGTCGTCGGTAAGCAACACGGTGTGCCGGCCACCTGAATTGAATTGGTTAACGATATTCTGCCCCTGCTTCGGAGCGTCGATGCTCACTGACGCGGAGCGCACTGCGTGACGTCCGCACAACAATGACTGATAGAGTAATTCTAAATTAGATGAATCGGTAATCGCGCGATCGAAGACAAGTGATTGCGCCGCGAATCGATCGATTGATGGCGTTTGAATCCAAGTGTTGCCGTATGCGCCCAAATACGAGACATGGAGTCGATCGACGACTAGGCACACAATGTTTTTCGAATCGGACAGTGGCATTTCCACTCCGCTAAAGCACACCCAAAAGGTTCGAGCTTACAGATTCTACAAGTTCTCGCCCAGCGCTTCCGCTGAGCTTAGATCGACCAAGCGCGGTCGTTCGGCAGCGATATTCGCAGTGATTGCTGCGGGCAACTGAACGGTGACGGTCGTACCATGGTTGAGTTCGCTACCAATTTCGATTGAACCGCCGTGGGCTTCGATGATTGATCTACAAATCGCCAAGCCGAGGCCGGTTCCTCCTTGTTCACGGGTGCGGGCCATATCGACGCGCGCAAATCGATCGAAAACGTGCGGCAAATCGGCCGGGGGGATGCCTCTGCCTGTATCGGCAACTGAAATTACTGCCTTGGCGCCCACGCGTTGGATTACGACGTTTACGTGGCCCTGCGGGGGCGTGTAGCGCACCGCGTTACTCAAGAGATTCGTAAAGACTTGGGCCAGCCGATGGCAATCGCCGCATACGCAGATCGTTTCGCCGCTGACGTGGATATTGAGCTGGTTTTGCTCGGCCAGCGGCCTGATCAATGCGGCGCATTCTTCGGCAAGCTGCCTGAGATCGACGTTCGCGTGTTGGAGTTCGAGGCGTCCGGAGTCGGCTCGAGCAAGAGTCAGTAAATCGTCAACGAGCACTTTCATTCGCCGCGCAGCCCGCTGGCATACTTCGATCATCTCGCGATATTCTTCCACGGTGCGCGGGCGGCTGAGCGCTAATTCGGCATTTGTGAGCACCACGGCCAGTGGAGTTCGTAATTCGTGCGAAGCATCGGCCGTGAACTGTATTTGCTGATGGAACGACCGCTCCAAACGATCAAACATCGCGTTCAACACCTGGCCCAGCGACGCCAATTCGTTGTCGATGCCTTTCAGATCGATGCGGCGGTAAAGCTTCGACGCGGAAATGGAAGCAGCCATTTCGCTCATGGTTTCGATGGGCGCAACGGCGCGCCGAGAAAGCCACCTGCCGCCAGCCAGTCCCAATAGAATTACCGCGACGCCGGTGAGCACAATTTGCCAGAGCAATTGTCGCAGCGCTTGCATTTCGTGCTCGACCGATCGACCCACAAGAATTTCGGTGCGTTGCGGTCCGCGTAGAAAAACTTCGCGTACATTTCCGCGCACTCGGCCTTCAAAATCTTTGCCGCTTTGCGGAAAGTTTGGTCTCGGTGGAATTTCATCTTTAGGAATTCCAGTGGATTTCAACACACTGCCGTCGCCGGCCCAAGCAACGAAAAACGGCACCGAGCGGTCGGCCGTGTATCGATCAACGAACGACGCGGGCAATGTGAGCATGCGGTTAATCTGCTCGCGCGGCGCAAACCGCACCGACGGTTCAGAAGCCGGCGGCCCAAAGCCGGGACCAGGACGCGACGGTTCATCTTCGCCTTCCGGCGGAGGAAATCGTTCGGGCTGCCGCGGCGGACGTTGTGAATCGAGGTTTTCTTTGAGGCCAGATTGCAGCACCTGCGGCGGCAACCCGCGCAGAGCACCGTCCAAGGTGCGCACGGCAGCAAGCATTTCGCCATCGATTTCGTCAAGTCGAGCCTTGCGAATCTCCAGGTAAAGCACGGCCCCAAAGCCGACGATGGCCAGCGACAAAATAAGCGCATGCCAAATCTGCAATCGCCAGCGCAGCGACCCATAAAACATCGGCTTGACAGGTGCGGCAATAGCCATCGATTATTAGGGCGATTCAATCAAATAGCCGTGCCCGCGGCGCGTGACGATGAGGTTGTGCCCGAGCTTTTTGCGAATGTTCGAGATATGGACGTCGACCAAGTTGGAAAGCGAATCTTCGTTTTCATCGAACAAATGATCGTAGATCATGGTGCGGGAAACGAGTCGCCCGCGATTCAGCGCGAGCAACTCAACGAGTGAATACTCCAGAGCGGTCAATGAAATGTGCTCGCCGGCGCGCAACACCTTGCGGCCCGCCGTGTCGATAACCAAGCTGTCGATCTCGATCATGGCGGCGGCATTTCCGCTGGCACGGCGAATGAGCGCGCGGAGTCGGGCCAACAATTCGCCGATGGCGAACGGTTTAGTTAAATAATCATCGGCGCCCGTGTCGAGCCCATGAATACGATCAGAAACGCCGTCGCGAGCAGTCAGAATTAAGACCGGTGTCGATTTCGATTTTCGCAATTCTTTGAGCACTTGCCAGCCGTCTTTGACCGGCAGCATCAGGTCGAGCACGATGGCGTCGTAGTCGGCAGAGGTGGCTTTAAATAATCCCTCGGCTCCGTCGGCCGCCCTGTCGACAGCAAAACCGGCTTCGCGAATGGCGCGCACAATGGCGCGCTGCAAATCGGGCTCATCTTCCACCACCAATATTCGCACAATCACCTCGCTGCATGCAGTATACGACGCAGCGACGGCCGGGGGGAGCACGAGGAGATGGCTTGCTTGAGAACGCAACTCGGCCGCCAATGAGGCCGCATGCCGGCGGTGAAAGCCACCGGCAAGAGCCGCCCCCGGTGCGGCCCCGCATGGGCGAAGGCCGCACCCGAGATTGGCGGCTAAGATCGGACGCGGAGTTAGCGAAACAAACACTGCTTTCAGCACCACTGTCCGGTTGAGCCGTCGAACGATTGCCACGGATCTGTATTTGGCGACCACGGATTGTGCCCGCCGCCAAGTCCGACAAGCGACAAAATGAAATCGACGTCGGCGAATTGGTCGCCGCGACTAATTCCAACGGTGCGCGCGAGCTTTGTCGTGCGTTGGCCGCTGGCTGACGAAATCAACTGCACTTGATATTGCCCGGCCTCGGTAATATCGAAAGAGTAGTTGCCGCGGCTGTCGGTTGTGGTTGTGGAAATCACACTTCCATCGGCAGCGTCAATCAGATTCACCGTCTGTCCAGCCAAGCCGCGGCCCGGCTGATTGAACCCGCCCCCGCCTTGACCAAACTGCGGCGACTGCTGCGTGAAGCCACTGCTCACCGTGCCCGATATTGACGCGTGAAAGAAAAACACGTTTTCTTGAAGGTTCTTCGTTCCCGTGTTGGCGCTAATGATATCGGCCAGCGTAGTATTTTGAATCGCCCTGAGTTGGGCACCGCTAAAAATGTTCTGGTACCACAGCCGGTCGCCGTCGCGAACGCGCTCGAACTGATTGGCGATGATGGCCTGGAACGTGGGGCCCACGCTGCTTCCCTTCACGTGGTCTTCGGCCAATCCGCCGACAAACAGCTCTACGTTATTCACGCTTCCATATAACGATTTCAGCTCGGCTTGCAGCGTGGGGTTTCTGGTGATTTGACTGAAACTGGTGACGGCAGGCAAACCATATGCCACCCGCGCTTCGTTATAGGTTGGCAAACCGACATCCCGGCCGCGCTGTACATCCAGCGCAAATAGGTCTTCGCCGCCCGCCCCGCTATCAGGTGCGCCGAACAAAATATTGCGCACCGAGTCAACCATCTTGGTATCGACGGCCTGAGCCACGTCGGATGCCAGGTATTTGAGAATTGAATCCTCGACTCCAGGCTGTTCTAAAACAAAGGGATCGAAGAATGCCTCCACGAGCGAAATGCCGGTGTCACCGCTGGCGATTTGCGCCGGCGTATTGACTGGCACTTGTGTGCCGTCGGGGAGCGTAAACGTGAATGAATAATTCGAACCGCTGTTGGTCATGAACTGTACATCGTCATCAAGTTGGCTGTGTCCAAATCGGAACGCGGCCTCCGAAAACTCCGGCGTGATTCCGGGATTTACCGTAGAGTCGTACCCGGTGTAGGGTGTGATTGCACCGGCCCCCAACAGCGCGGGTAGATACTCGTTAAAGGTGATCGATTGAATTTCCGCGATCACAATCTGACGCGCGCCTTGATATAACTGCTCGTCGGTCCATGTGGGGTGCTGCTTCGCCAATAGAGCCGCTTGCCGATTGTGCTCGCGCATGAATAGCACTTGCAGGGACGTCAGCTCGATATTCTCATTGGCGCGAACATCACCCGCGGAAAACATATCGGAACTGGGGTACGGTCCTTGATCGGCCATCGTCGATACAATGCCGATCGGTAGCAAATTGCCGGTGCTGGTCTTCAGCATGCCTCCACTGAAGGTGCGCAGCGCCGTGGCGGTGGCGGCGTTCGAGCCATAGACTTGGGATCCGTCGATGAACGACGTGACCACCGTTTGCTGATTCAGCGGATTGGCCGCACTTGTGCCAGTGGTTGGATCGGTGATCGATCGCGTAAACGGCAGCGTCTGTGTGCCGGTGTCGCCAGGGTCGAATTGCGGGTCACCTGAGGGGACGGCAATCGGCACCGACGCGCCGCCATCGGGCGTAAGGTCCAAATCGTGATCGATAAACTGTCCCCACGCATAAATGAAAGCGGATAAATCGCGATTGTCCAAAACATCGCCGGTTTGGTTTCCCAGCACGTTGCTAATGAGCCGCGCGCTAGGCAGCGTTGTTCCGCCGACGGCCGACAAATCGTTAAGCGATGAAACGCCGTCGCCATAATCGGCGGCGAGGATTCCGCGATACAAGTCTTGTCCTGCTGCACCCAAATTGGAATTGGTCAAATTATTGCCCGAACCATCAATGGAATAGATCAAATTGAGCAAGTTCGTGACCGTCGGTGCGGGGCTGGCGGTCATCAAAGCGCGGTTTTCGAGCAATTCGAAGAAATAGTTTCTCTGTGTGTGCGCGTGCCTCTTCATGGGAGAACTCCCGATTCTGAAAGTGATTGGAATGGAAGGCTACAAACCGTCTGCCGCAGCCGCACTACTTCCAAACCGGCGCGTGGAACTAATGGCCGCGCGGGAATTCCATTGGCCTGATTGGAGCATTGCAGGGAGCGGGTCGCGAACGTTCCGGTTTTGCCCCCATGGCAATCGTTAACAGCGGGTTCCGGTGCCGCCGCAGCGATTCAAACAAAGAGTTGTTTGGCCCGAAGATGCCTCCTGTTATACGACCTTGATTTTGGAAAAGCACCCCCCTTACGAAATTTGTCAGAAAAATTTTTCGTGAGAGAAGTTTTGCCGATTTAACCCGGCGCGCGCGGCGGATGATCGAAGTTGGCTCGCTCGACTACGCCCCGATAAGCGCCCAGTATGTATGGGAACTTTGCGGTCACATGATAGTGGTAGCCTCGCGTGCTATCGCTGTGGCCATTGCATTCATCTAAGTCTTGTGGTGGCTTGCCGTCTTCGCCATTTGGCCCATAAATGGCGAAGCCATCGAACGCGTAACCAATCAGCGGCGAGTGCTTGCCGGCTTCTTCTTGATCTTTGAATGGATTGTGAATGCAAACGGGATACTTGTGGTAATGATAACGCCCCAATTGATCGGGATGCCCGCAGCAGGAGTCGAAAATCTCCGCGGTTGGGCCTTCAACGGCATTCTTGCCCTGGGCGTTGTATTGGTTGTAGAAGGGAATGCCATTGATGGCGACACCGATGGGGCCCATCGGCAAAGTTGTTGTTTTTTCAGCCTGTTGCGGATGTAGTGGAATCAAAAAACGATAGTTTTGCTTGCGAATGCTGTTTGGATTGTGCTCATTGGGAAATTGGCCCGTTTCGTGATTCGGAATGCCATCGCTTTCGACAATCATAAACTTATCGTCGAAGGATACTTTGACATTTTTTGAGAATATGCGGGCCATTGCCGCAGTTGTGGCCGTCCCTTCCGCTTGAGTGGGGAATGCGTGATTGGAAGCATTTTGTTTACTTGATTCGGAGTCATTCGTTGGCGATGGCTCAATAGATTGGCCACGACGATCATCGGATGGCGGAGGGCGTTGCCGATCATCGGGGGGCGGACCACGCCGACCATCGGACGGCGCTCCATTGCGATCTTCTTGATCGTCTCGTGGCCGAGGCGGTGGTCCTTGCCGCAAGAGATCGCGAAATTGCCGCATCTGTTCATCAGTCAGTATTTTGCCTAGTTTTGCCTTGACATCAGTCTCCAAATCGGCGATTTGCTTTTTTTGGTCGCTCGATAGGTTCAACTTATCGCGCACAAAAGGCGGCAGCACAGCGCCAGGTTGCGGGCGCGGCCGGTCGGGACGCCGGTCGGAGCCATCTTGCGGACCGTCATCGCGACGCGGCGGTCCGCTTTCACGCCCAGGTGGCGAATTATCGGGTGCGCCGCTTGCTCGCGACGGCGGACCGGCGCCATCATTTTGTGGAGGCTCTGCCAATGCCGAGAGGCATGCAATCGCTCCAAGAGCTGTTCCAAGTACCAAAGCCGAAACCAGAATTTGTCGGTTCGTCACTGCGGTTCTCCTTTGCGCAATTCGTCGCCAAGTTGGCAATTGGGCACCGAGATGGTTGTTGCCGTCTGCAATTCACAAATGCAGCAAATCACGCTCGATCTCGGGCCGGTTTCCCACATGTCATTGAAGCGGTGTTCTCGACCGCCGCACCAAATGTAGGAAGGCCAACCTTAAGAGAAGATGAAGAAATGAAACTTCTTCAAGATTTTTGGCGGTAGAGCGGGCGGCTATTTAGAGCTCGAAGGGCTTGAGCGATCGCCAGGATGGCTGTTTTTATATTCCTCCAGCCAACTTCGAATTGCCGCGACTTGCTCCGACCGATGTTGCGCCGCGGCCAATTCCAGCGCTCTCTCAGCCGCGGCAATCGCCTCACGCGGATCGTCCAAGGCAGCATAGATCTTTGCCGCCAGTGCCCAGTTATCGGGGACAGCCGGCTTCAATCGGGTCGCGGTTTCCGCGTGGGTCAACGCGTCTTGCGGCTTACCGGAAAGCAATAACGCCTCCGCCAAATTGTAGTGGCCTTCATAAAAATCTGGATTCAAATCGAGGGCATGCCGATACGAGGCGATTGCTTTATCAAGTTGCCCAAGTTGCTTCAGCACGATTCCCATATTGTTATAGGCCTCCGCATATTCGGGGTTCAGACGCAAGGCCCGCTGATATTGCTCGATTGCTTCTTGCGGCTTGCCGATCGCCAATAGCGCGCGCGCTAAATTGTAGTTTGCCAAGTAATACTCTGGATTGGCGTCAAGCGCTCGGTGAAATTCATCGATTGCTTCAGCGGGCCGGTGCAAATCGACCAATAAATTCCCCAGGTTATTGTGCGCCTCGGCATATTTCGGCCGCAGCTGGATCGCTGCGGCAAGCAGCGATGCGGCATCTTCTGTTTTGCCGTCGTGTTCAAATTCGAGGGCCAAGTTGTTGTATGCCATCCAGCAATTCGGATTCTGCTCGATGGTTACGCGGTAGAGTGTAGCTGCATCGACATAGTGCTGGGATTGGAACCAGGTAATTGTCGCCAGCGAACCGAGCAATACCCAACATGCTGTGCGGCCGAGCCATTGCGAACGCGGCGGCAATTGTTCAATGGCGGTGGTTACCGCGGCCGCGAAAAGTGCAAACACCGCGACGCACGCCAGATATTGAAAATGATCGGCCACATAGGAATAGATAAAGGGGAACACGTTGAAAAAGCCCAGGACCGGAAAGAGCGTGCCCACAAACAAAAGCATTGCGGCCAGCGGCGCGCGCAGCGCGCTCGCAGTGCCCATAATCCAATGAGCAACAGAATTGCCGCAAAAGGAAACAGCCACTGCCAAAAATCGCGCGCATCGATATTCCAATGCGGATAGATGAACGTAAGATTTGTCGGCCATGCTAATTTGCTCAAATAAAACCACATTGCATGGCCGGCCAAGAGGAAGCGGTCGACGAACGACAATTGGAATTCCGATCCTTCAGCGCCAATAAGCTTGCGTTCGACCCACGAGGTAAATAGCCCTGCACAAGCTCCCAGCAATAAAAACGGCACCAGGGGTACAAAATCGCGGCGCCACTGCAACCGGCCGCGCTGCCACCAGAAAACGACCAAGAGCGCCGCCGGCAAAGTGGCGGTCACCGTTTTGCTAAGCAGCCCCAGTAAAAAGAAAACGATCGCGAGCAAATAGAGCGGCCACTTACGCTGTTCATCAAATGCGAGATACGCGAGCATCGCGCTGAAGTAAAACACCGTTGATAGAGTGTTCTTCTGTTCCGTGATCCAGGCCACCGATTCTACTTGCACCGGGTGAATTGCGAACAATGCTGCCGCGAACCATGCGCCTGGTATTTTGAGCCGCAGCAGCACTAAGTAGCATAGGCAGACGGCGGTACCGTGCAAAAAGAGATTTGCGATATGGTAACCGAGCGGGCTGCCATCCCAGAGCTGGTATTCGAACCAAAACGCAGAATGCAGCAGCGGATAGTACTGCTGCGTGGCGCCCGGTTGAATTCGGCCTTCAGCGTCGTGACGGAACGGCTCAAGCCAGATTCGCCGAAAGCCTTCGAGCGAACGTAATTCAGGCTTTGTAACGTGAGCATCGTCGTCCCAGAGAAATCCACCCCAGAGCGACTGCGAATACGCGACGCAGGTGGCGGCAATGACGAGGGTCAACTTAACCCAATCCAACGATCGCCGACTCAACTCTCTGGCTGAACCGGTATCGATTGAATTGATAATTTGACGACCGGCGATGGAAGCCACAAAAGTACTTGCTCACTAATGCCGAAGAATGGCGCGTGCGGCCTAGTCCGTGAGCCGCTTCCAGTTCACTCTAGCCGCAGCCGCGCCATTTCGCCAACCCAGCGGTCCGGACGATCGTTCCGGCCGGCAAGACGATTAAGCAATTGGCAAATTATTTTCGGCGCCGTCCGAGAATCGTTCCCATGATCACGCCGAACCCTGCGGCCGCCACGAGCGAAGCAATCGGCCGCGCTTGGATGCGCTTGCCGACCGCCTGTTCGACCGATTGGGCGTGCAGTTTGCCTTTGCTGACGTAAGCGGAGGCGGTGCCACGGGCGCCGGCGGCCCGCTGCTTGACTGCGTGCGAAATTTCCGATCCAAAATGTTTCACGGCGCTCAACAAATCGCGTTCCATCCCATTCGAGTGATGCTTCCCATTGCGATTCTCACTACACAGGGCTTTTGCACGCTTTGCACTGCGCGACTTTCTAATTCAATTCGCGACATAAAACTGTTCCTCCAAACCGATCTAGGAGATCTCGACGAATAGAAAAATACTATTGATCGAGGGCAAATGCTCTGAATCGCGGCATAACATGCCGCGCCGGCACGCCAAGTAAGTGTAGATCGCTTTGCTGCATTGAATTGCGCGACGTTCGCCAACTTCAATGCATAAAATCGATATAGCCGGTAGGACCGGCACCGAAGCGGTCTACAATTTGGCTGAAATGATAAACAAGATCGACCGAAGCGTTATCGATTTCGGAGAACCCTCTGTGCAATGAAATCGAAGGCCTAACTAACCTCAGGGTTAGTGGCCCTACCTTTGCGACGCATGACACTCGCAGCCACCCCCGCCAATCCCAGCACTGCCAGCAGGAATGCCGCCGGTTCCGGCACCGGTTGCACGCCGCCTGAGCCAGCCAGAGGGACGGGGTTGGAGGCGTAGTAGTTGTAACCGGCTAAGAACAAGCCAAAGTCGGTGGAATCGACCGTGCCGCTGTAGTCGTAGTCCCCACCGCCCAGCCCAGCGAGGCCGCCGTGCCCGGATCGTTGTAGCCGGCCAAAAACAGGCCGAAGTCGGTCGGAATCGACCATGCCATCCAGGTTCGAGTCCCCGATGTAGGTGTACTTGAACAAGATCGAGTTCTGATCGACCGACGTGCCGGCGAACTGCGGCAGGCCGTTGGGATTGGTGGTGGGGCTGCCCGAGCCGTCGCTATAGAACAGCTCATCGCTGGCATCTCCTGCGCCGCCACCGGCCGTGCCGCTAGAGTTGTTGAGGATCACCGCCACGCTGGTGGGCACCCCCAGGTTATTAATGTCGTTGGCCACCGTGGAGCTGGTGATGCCGGGTTGATCCCAGGCAAAGCCATCCAGGGCATTGGTGACTTGCGCCTGGGCTACCGTATAGGCCGACACGGCGCTGGCATAGCTGGTGTTGGTGAGCACCATCTTGCTATTGGTGATGTCGAGCGTGCCGTGTGGCGTGGCGTTGCCGTTGATCGAGACGCTCGGCAAGACCACTGGGCCTGCCGCGGTTCCGGTGGTCAACGCGGCGGTGGCGCCTGCGCCAATCGACAGGCCGCCAGTACCCAGCGCGTTGACACTCCCGACACTCAGCGTTCCGCCGGTGACCGATGTGCCACCGGAGTAGCTGTTGCTGCCGGTGAGCGTGAATGAGCCGCTGGAGACACCTAGCGCCACCTTGCCGCCGGAGGTGCCATTTTGAATGGTGCCGCCGAAGCTGCTGGTGCCGCCTGCTACGGTCAACGTCGAGGTGGACGCCGAGGAACCGTTGTTGGTAACAATGGCCGAACCTGTACCTAAATTGCTCAACCCGCCAACGGTTTGATTAAACGCGTTCATGTCGTACGTGCCATTGGTATTCCCCGAGGCTTCGCCCAACACGACTGTGGTGGTTGTCGGCAGGGCATTCGTCAGGCCATTGATCAACGTGCCGCCGTTGTTGACGCGCGTGGCGCCGTTGTAGTTGTTGCTGGCATTGTTCAGCGTGACCGTGGCATTGTTGCCGATGATCAAATCGGAATTCACGGAGGGGCCCGTGATCTGGCCGTTCACCAAGAACGTGCCGCCGCTCAAGGTGAGGTTGTTGCCATTTTTGGTCAGCGTGGCCGCCAGCGTGAGGATGCCGCCGCCGGTGTTATTGATAATGCCGCCCCCGACGCCGTTAACCGTCACCGGACGGTTCAACGCAGCCGTCGGGCCGCCATATTGCAGCGTGCCAGCGGCGGTCGCGGAGCCGAGCAGAATGGCCGTACTGGCGGTGCCCAGAGGCTGCGGCGTGCCGTTGGCAGCGAGCGTGTCAACTTCTAGGATGCCGCTATCGATTTCCGTAGTGCCTGAATAGCTATTGGTTGCCTGCAGAAAAACCTGGTTGGTGCCGGCTTGCACCACGTTGCCTGGGCCATTCACCGTACTTGCGAAGAATACCGCCCCGGCGTCGGTGGCGTTGAACTTCAACGTGCCGTTGTCGGTCACCGTGGTGGAGGGGCTCAGGTTGCCGTCGTTGCCGTTGGCCGACCCCATGGCCAAGGTGGCGCCGCTGCTAATATTCGTGGGGCCGGTGTAGCCGTTGTTGTTGGCTAACGTAAGCGTGTTGGAACTAACCGTCAACGCCACCTGGCCAGAGCCGCCGTCGTTAATGCTGCCGAAGTACAAACCGGGGCTAGCGCCGGCATAGGTAAGGAGCACATTCACCGAATTGTCGCTTTCGATATTGGAAGGGCCGTTGCCCGTGCTGCTTATCCCGGTAATGGTGATGCTATGGCCGTTGAGATCGAGCTTGCTGCTGTTGTTGGTGGCATCGCCGAAGGCCAGCGGCGTATTCTGCGGGAACGCGCCGGCGTTATTTAAAACGAGCGTGCCGTTGGCAACCGTCGTGGTGCCCTGGTAACTGTTGCTGCCACTAAAGACCAGCGTGCCGCCCCCAGCTAGAGTGAAGCCGCCGGCGCCGCCGTTGCCGATGCCATTGGCAAAGGTGATCGTGCTGTTGTTATTGGTATTGATCGTTGCGCCGCCGGCGTTGATCGTTACCGTGCGCACCGAAATGTCGTCGAGATTCGAACCGGGGTTGGCGTACTGCAAACCACCGCCGGCGAAGGTGAGCGGACCAGCTCCCCAAGATTGTTCAAGTTGTTGAAGTTGATCAGGCCGCCGTTGAGGTTCGTGCCGCCGCTGTAGCTGTTCGAAGTGCTGAGTACGAGCGTACCAGCGCCGGTTTTGGTCACCGTGTACAACGAGCCGGCTGATTCTTGCATGGGCCCTTGGAAAATCATCTGAGAAGTGGCGTCGCCACCGCCAGAAATCGTCAACGTGCTGGTGCCAGTCAGCGTCATCGTGCTGCCGATGTAGGCGGTTGTAGCCGCCGGGCTTTCATTGTTGATCGTGACGCCCAGGGTCGCACCATTGAAAATCATTGGCCGCTGCACGTAGGAGTTGGTGCCGTCAAACGTATTTTCATAGAAGCCCGCAATGGTTCCGTCGGCGAAGGTAATTGATGTGCCGTCGTTATTATTCGGAACAATGCTGTTGACTTCGATCGACAGCCGGCCTTGATTCACCGCGATATTACCAGCGCCGAGATAGGCGTTGACGAATGAGACTTGATTGGTTCCTGTTTTATATAAGGTGTGCGTCCCAAGATCAAAATTCACACTGCCCGGAAGTCCCGTTGCGTAGCGGAAATCGAAGCGCCCGAGGCCGCCGACTGTTGTATCGCCGGTCATCGTCACAAGATTCGAAAGCGCATTCTGCTGCGCGTTATTACTCGAATTAATAATTGCCCCCAGGCCGCCGATTCCGCTACCAGAGACAGTGATTGGCTGGGTGTTGCCTGCACCGGCTGTGCCAGCGTTTGCGCCAGCGAACGCTCCAAGGTCGAGCACCGCGCCGTTTTGGATGGTGATCAGTGCGCTAGTGTTGCTACCGGTGGCAAATACGTTGCCGATTTGGAGTGTGGCGCCGGAGTTGATCGTCACAGGACCCTGGAACGTGTTGGCACCGGTCAATGCGAGGATGCCGCTGCCAGCAACGACAAGGCCGTTGTTGTTGAAGTTGTCGGTAATGGAGCCGCCCACAGTCAATTTACCTGCGTTGACCGTAACGGTGCGATTGGCACTAGGGGACAGCGAGCCGAGAGTGACGGCGCCTGCACCCATGTCCAGACTGCCGCTCGTCGTACCCAAATAGGTGATGTTGGCGTTCCATACCTGTTGGTTATTGGCGCTAAGGGCAACCGGGGAACCGCTGGTGTTGTCGAGAGCACCGCCATTGATCGTGATGGTGCCGGTGCCCAGCGCGTTGGTTGCATTGACATTGAGAGTGCCGCTGTTGAGGGTGGTGCCGCCGGAGAAGTTGTTATTGAGGCCCATCGTGACCGTGCCGGAACCACTGATCGTCAGCGCTCCGCCGCCGCCGATTGAGCCACCGCCTGTAAAGATGTAATTCCCACTGTTGTGGCTGAAGGTCATGCCGCCCGGTTTCACTAGGCCGGTAACCGTGATGGTATTGAAACCATTGGTAATGCCGGTTTGATCGAAGACGACACTATCGGCGTTGAAGAAAAGGTCTGGGTGCGTTGCCGCGCTACTGTTCCAATTAGGAGTATGGTTCACATCCCAGGTCGTGCCGTCGCTGGGTACGCCATTGCTATCGCTACCCGTTCCGGTCCACGTCAGCGTGGCAGCGGTGCCGCTGACATCGACGATCACGGAAGTCGCGCCGGATTGACTTGTGGGATTCCACGAAGCGTTATCGAAATTGTAGGTCAACCGAGTATCGCCTGGAGTCGTCAACGTTAGTGCGGTGCCCGAGAAGCCGCCGTTCGAATTAACGACAGTAAACGTTCCGTTGGTCACACCACTCACATTGACAACGGTCGCAGCTCCACTGAACGTCGTCGATCCATTGACCTGGATCAGATCGGTGGTGGATTGATCTGTGCCCAAATCGAATTGCAGGGTGGTGCCGCCGCCAGCGCTCAGCGAGTCCATCGTTAATGTACCCACCGAACCGATACCGGTTAGGCCCGGACTGATGGTGGCCGAGTGCGAGCCATTCACGGCCTGAGTCACGACATTGCCGACGGAGTTCGTGCTATTGCCGTACAACGACCCCGCGGCCGTCGCTGAAGTATTGACCGATACCGTGGCTGTGTTAAGCAACGAGCCGGTGCTGGAAATTGAAATAGCACCGTTGTTGATATTGGTTCCACCCGAATAGGAGTTCGCGCCTCCCAAAGTTTGCACGCCGGTGCCAATTTTGGTTACCCCTACCGTGCCGCCAGTTCCGGCATTATCGCGGATTGTTCCGTTAAACGTCTGCGTTTGGTTATTGTCGCCCAAAGTAAAGGTCGAACTCGTTGAGGCGGCGTCGTTTTCAATGAAGGTTAAGCTGGCGGTGACGCCCGAGGGAGAAACTACGCCGTTCACCGTTTCATTGTGGCCATTCAGATCGACCGTTTCTGTGCTGGCGGTATCACTGTTCAGACCCATGAGTAAGTTGCCGAAACCAACACCGTTGGGAATGACTTCATCGTTTCCTAAGTGGACGACCGTATTCCCCGGCGTGCCGCCGGTGCGGCCCACAATGGTCGTATTGCCTGTCCAGTTGTTCAGGTGATTGCTGATGGTGAAGTTGGAGGCCACCGACGATGCTGCACCCAAATCGAAATTGTAGTTGCCGGTCACTTGACCGCTGATGCCTGTGAAAGGCCCCGTGGTGCTGCCGTCGCCGTTGCCGACCCGTGCATCGCCCGTCAAGGTAACCAAGCCTTGAATATCGGTTCCATTACCAAAGCGAATAGCGCCGATCGATTCCTTACCGGTCCCGATGCCGGCAATGAAAAACGGATTAGTCATCGCGAACGTGCCGGGGAACAGATATCCGCCCGGCGAGATATATACCGGGCCAGTGCCCAAGGCGTCCGGATTCACCGTGCCGCCATTCTCGCCGCCGGTCATTTGCACGCGGCCTTGGAGAATGTAGGTGCCCCCGGTATAGGTATTATGACCGTCGATTTTAATATTGCCGGCACCGGCTTTTACTAGCGTTAGAGCGCCGGTCCCGTTATCTTCCACAATCGACCCCAGGCGGAAAGCGCCGCTGCTTTCATCATTCGAATTAACGGTGATCACCAAAGTTCCAGCCGTATTTGGGTGCGCACCCGCAGTAATAAAACCTACGTCGTGTTGGGTCGGTCCAGTTTCTCCCATGTACATGGTTACGGTGCGATTGGAATTCACCAAAATGCCGCCGGTCGCGCCAAAGCGAAGCGTATTGCCAACGCCCACCGAAATGGCCTGAGTATTAACGACATTGTTCAATTCGAGGGTGTTGATATCGACGGTGCCGGTATTATCCGGGGCAACCACCAGGCTCGCGCCGGTGGTGTTCTGAACGTTTGCAGTCCCGCCAAAGCCGTTGGCGTTGCCGCTAGTCCAGGGTGTGTAGCCGGTGTAAGTAACAATGTGGTTGCTTCCGTCCACCGTCGCAAAATTCTGCCCTTGCGTAATGTTGTTTACGACCTGCCCGGTGCCGGATTGAATAACCGCCCAACCACCGAGAATTCCGTTTACATTGCTGGAGGTTGTCGAAATGGCGCCAGCGGTTGGCTGAACGAAGGTCACCACGCCCCCGGTGACGTTGGTAATCGCGCCGAGGTTCAGGTTGGCTGTGCCGCTGGCGCCGCTATCAGCGCGAATGACCGCCGGACCGACCTGAATCGTAGTTCCATTAAAGGTCTGAGTGTTCGTGATGCCTGCGCTACCTGTCATAACCAGTCGCGCGTAGCTGGTGTTGCCCAACCCCGCGTTGAGGCCCCCTAACGTCAAAGCCGATGCGCTATTGATAATGTTCGAAGTGGGAGAAGTGCCTTGCGTAAAATCGAGGGTAAGTTGACCGTTGGCAACCGTGGTGGGACCCGTATAAGAGTTGTTCGATCCACTAAGGACCATGGTGCCAAAGCTGATTTTATTGATGCCCCCCGCGCCGCCGTTGTCGCTCAAGGTGCCGGCGTAAGTAAGGGTCGTTCCGCTGGCGACATTGAATGTGGCGCCACCGGGGCCTAAAGCGATTGATCGATTCGCATTGAGCGTCATATTGGCGGTGGTTTGCAAAGCGCCGCCGCCGGCAAGATCCAGATCATTCGTCGGCGACCCAGGCACAGCGCCGAGATTGCCATCGCTTGAGATCGAAAGAGTTGCGCCATTGCCGACGCTGATAGCACCCGAAAAAGAATTTGAAGCCGAGAGAGTGAGAGTTCCTTGCCCCGTTTCATTGAGACCAAACGGCCCGCCGATTTGCGAAATCGGCGTGCTGATGACGAGGTTGCCGAACTGAGCAATATTGATCGTGGGCGTCGTCTGCAGCGCCACGTTCGTATTGATGGTCTGTATAAACGACTGAGAGTTGTCGGAGATATTGCCGTTCAAATTGATCGTATTTGACGTTGGCCCCAGCACGAATGGGCCGGCAGCCGTGGAGCTGAAAACAATTCCGCCGACGTTAAAGTTGGTGGCTTCGTTGTCGTTGGGGGCGAATCGGTTCGCACCATCGAAAACGAGAATATCGCCGGCGGCAGGACCTGAGCCACCAGACCAGTTGGCGCCCGTTTTCCAGTTATTGTCGCTTCCGAGCCCGACCCACGTTTCGGTGGCAGCAAATGTTTTATGGAGCCCAACAGCGCTTGCGAACAGTGAAAGCGCAACGACAAACCGAAGGCATCGGTTGCAAACCATTTTAATCCCCCGAGAAGATAGAGCAGTTGGTTGGTATTCGACCCGCAAACCGAAGCACATCCCCCGATGAACTTCAGACGGCTTCGTGGAAATCACGAAGCCAATGCGGGCACCTCAATTACCCCACGCGCTAAACCCAAATATTACAAGAGACTGAACCGATTGCAACAATTTTTTTAAAAAACTGTATAAATTCGATTTTTCGCCCCTCAGCCAAAACCGATGGTTACTCGGCAATTCCGTACATTTGAGGGGCCGACCGTACAAATTGGACGTTGTGCAACCGAAGAATTAACCTCTGTCGATGAGACCTATAATCTTTGTCGCGGGAGCAGAAATACTTTCAAATAGATCGTCAATGGCCTTAATTCCGCAATAAACAAGCGTGGTTTCCCCAAATTCTCTGCCCATCAACATCGACGGCGGGCGATAGATATGCCAGCGCGAGCGGCAAAAGCCGCGCGCTCAAATTCCAAAATTGCCAACTGCGAAGAGCTAGCTACATCGCGCGGCCGAGGAAACGGTCATTTCTGCGGAGTGCTTCCCGCACTTCCCCCGAACGGAAATGAAGCCGCTAAGGCTTGCTCCGAGCACCGCCAGAAACAAGGCCGCCGGCTCTGGCACGGGTTGCACGCCGCCTGCGCCATTGAGCGGGACGGGGTTGGAGGCGTAGTAGTTGTAACCGGCTAAGAACAAGCCAAAGTCGGTGGAATCGACCGTGCCGCTGTAGTCGTAGTCTCCCACCGCCCAGCCCAGCGAGGCCGCCGTGCCCGGATCGTTGTAGCCGGCCAAAAACAGGCCGAAGTCGGTGGAATCGACCATGCCATCCAGGTTCGAGTCCCCGATGTAGGTGTACTTGAACAACACCGAGTTCTGATCGACCGACGTGCCGGCGAACTGCGGCAGGCCGTTGGGATTGGTGGTGGGGCTGCCCGAGCCGTCGCTATAGAACAGCTCATCGCTGGCATCCCCTGCGCCGCCACCGGCCGTGCCGCTAGAGTTGTTGAGGATCACCGCCACGCTGGTGGGCACCCCCAGGTTATTAATGTCGTTGGCCACCGTGGAGCTGGTGATGCCGGGCAGATCCCAGGCAAAGCCATCCAGGGCATTGGTGACTTGCGCCGGGACACCGTGTAGGCCGACACGGCGCTGGCATAGCTAGTGTTGGTGAGTACCATCTTGCTATTGGTTAAATCAAGAGTGGCGACGGGCGAAGCGCCGCCATTAATGGACAGGCTGGGAAGTACCACCGGACCTGCGCCAGTGCCAGTTGTGATCTTCACGAGCGCAGTGTTGTTGATCGTTAGTCCGTTGGTGGTGCTTTGGCCTAAGCCGTGCACGTGGCTGACGATCAAGGTGCCGCCATTGACCGTCGTGCCGCCGGTGTAGCTGCTGTTGCCGGAGAGGGTGGCGGTGCCAGAGCCCGATTTTGCGATGGCGCCGGCACCGGAGATTGCTCCGCCAATGGCAGTGTTCGCCGAACCAGTAATAGTGAGCGTATTGCTGCCGAGATTGACCGCGCCGCCGACACTTAAATTTCCACTGGCAGCATTGAATTGCTGCGGGGCCGAAAGCGACAGATTCAAACTGATGGTTTGCGGATTGGTCGAATTGTTAGTAACGCCGCCGGAAATCGACAAGGCGCTGCCGGAAAGAGTAAATGCGCCTGCGCCGCTGGCGAAAGTGATGGAAGCGGCGCTGGAGAGAGAATCGTTGGTGTCGCTCAAACGAGTTGTGCCTGCAAAAACAAGATTGCTGCCGTCGATCGGAGCGGTATCCCAATTCGAACTGCTGGACCAGTTGATGGTGCTGCCGCCGCCGTTCCAGGTTGAAATGTTGGAAATAACATCAACTGTGAATACGGCGCTGGCGGGAAAGGAGGTGGTTTGAAATATGAGATTCGGCGATGTGCCTTGGGCAGTGATGATGAGAGAGTCGAGACTGGAAAACACTGTGTATTGGCCCAAAGTGATGTTGCTGGGCGTGGTGAAGTTGAGTTGATCGACCAAATAGCTGCCAGCGGCAATGTTGGGCGTTAACGTTGTCGCGTCGTAGCCAAAATCGACACTGTTGGCGGTGGTGTCGAGCAGGGTGCTGTGGCCGCCGGACATGGGGCTTGGAAGCGGATTGGTAATGGGATCGGTCAGACCGTTGGGCGTACTATCCCAGGTACCGAGCTCCGAGCCGGTTACGCGGCTGGCGACCGTGAAATCGTTAGCAGCCGACGCCTTGAGGTAATACGAGAGGCCGTCGAAGGCCACCGTGTCGGAATTGAGTGTAACGTTTACTGAAAATGCACTGCCGGGAAAAATGCGGACGGAGGCGGCGCCGCCGCTGGTGTTAGTAAACGATAGGCTGGGTGAAGCTTGTGCCACCGACACAATGGCACAGAGAATTGGCGTTGCGATGGCCAAGCGGCATAAATATCTCATAATAAACCTGTTCCTTGAAGAGCGGCTGCAGCATCGCTCGGGCAGGACCATTAATGGCCAGTCAAATACTGCGCGCTAGGATCTATAGTATGTAACCCTGCGACGAGTGTAAACATTCCGGTATTTGCCCGTATTAAGAAGCAGGGAAATCGGCCGAACTGATGCCAATTTGCATCGAGAAGTCGCATAACCATGCGATTTGACACGACGGCTGAATCGGGCCATATTGCAGGCTCTTTTGCGGAACAAATCTCGACTGGGTTGCCGAAGGGGAACGGTTGCTCGATGGTGCGGGGCCGTCACAATTGCCACACGATTGGTCGCAGCGCGCGCGGAATGGGCGGCGTGCTGCGCGCTTGCGGTAAGTGCGCCGCGACTGACGTATGCGCAACTCGGATCGGGGTGGATTGAGACGAACTTCACTAAAAGCATTCATCTCGATGATGAAAATGGACTCGAGACGTTTAGTTGGGCTCCCTACAAAGCAGTCGGTTCCGGCACGACATGCGCCGATTACACGTTCGACGCGGCCGCCGACACCGAAACATTTCGGCTCTTTGATAGCCGAACCAATCGCGCCGAAATTCGCCTGCACAACGAATACAGCACGGGGGTGAAGCAATTCCAAGGCTACGTAACTTTTTCCGGGCCGCTCAAAGACGAATCGCTGTTTCAAATTTTCGGCAGCAGTAGTGGGGCCACCGAACTGATGCTGCGGGGCTTTGCAGCCAACGGCGGCGAAATACGTGTTTACGGCGGCGACGTGCTGGCCTCGCACATTTATGGCGTTGAGCAACGCATCAATGTCATCCATCAACAGGAAGATTCCGGCAATCAAATCCTTGTCTATCTCAATGGCCAACTGGCGTGGAAAGGGGCCGATGACGAACCAGTCACGAACTATTGGAAGTACGGTTGCTACGGTACCGTGCACAATAATGTGCCTGCCGTGGTTCAATGGCGCGACGTGCAAACGTTTACCGACGGACTTTTGCCCGGCGCATATCATGACGCTTACGAAGCCGAAAACGCGACGATTCACGGTGGGGCAGTTGCCGCTAATTCCGGAGGATTCAGCGGCACTGGCTTCATCGATTTGCAAAACCCAAGTGGCGATTCCATCACTTGGACGATCAACGCTCAAAAGGCCGGGCTGTACGATTTAGGCATCCGCTACGCGCTGCAAAGTGGTAACCGTCCGTTGCAGATAGAGCTCAATGGCAAAATCATCAACCCGCAACTGAGCTTCCCCGCCACCGGCGGTTGGAACACTTGGGCCTACGCCACAATTCCGATGCAAATGCTGCAGCCAGGCGTGAACACCATCAAGGCAACCGATATCGGTTCCAGCGGCGCAAATATCGATCACTTAATGGTGAGTGCGCTGGAGGCCGAGGACGCAACTCGATCGGGCGCGGCGGTCTCCGATGCGAACACCGGCTTCACCGGCGACGGATACGCCGATTTCACCAATGCCTCGGGCGATTACGTGCAGTGGACGTTCGATGTCCCGCAAGCTGGTAAATACGATTTGAACTTTCGCTACGCACTCGATAGCGGCAATCGACCCTTACAGGTTCAAATCAATGGCCAAGTCGTCGCCTCGTCTTTCAATTTCATCAGCAGCGGCGGATGGTCGAATTGGCTCTATGACACATTGGCTGCACAAAATCTCACGGCAGGCACTAATACGGTGCGGTTATCGGCCATTGGCTTCAGCGGCGCGAACATCGACAGCCTGTTGTTGACGCCCGTGCCGGAGCCGACTTCGATTATGCTAGTGTCGATCGGCGCAATTTCGCTGTTCTATTGTGGCCGGAAACTGACCCGGCAGCGCCGATAGTGCCAGGGCTTAGCGATTCGTCGAGCGGCGCGCTTGCCTCTTCCTGACAAAATGGCTGAGAATAAGTATTGTATTGTAGGCGCCGACTACGCGCGGCGGCAGTCGAAATGCGCGGTCGTTTTAGGTTTTGGTCCGACAATGCGGCACGTTCGGAGAACGTTTCTTGGATTGTTTGTCGTTCGAGTTCATACGTGCTTGCTGCCTGCTGGCGGAAATACGCGGCATCAATGGATTTTTGGGAAGCCGCGCGTCGATAACTGTGGATATCGTTTTCCTGGCGCTGTTTGCGCTGTTGCCGATTTTGGGTTGGAGCATTTGGCTCGTGCGCTCGCGACGGCGGTACGTACTGCACAAGCGCGTGCAACTCACACTGGCAGCGGTATTGCTCTTGGCCGTGATTGCGTTCGAAATCGACATGCGGTTTATTAGCGGCTGGACCGAGCGGGCGGAAAGCTCTCCTTATTGGCCGAGCGGTGTGTGGACCAGCTTGTATATCCATCTCGTGTTTTCAATTTCAACAGCGCTGTTGTGGTTGTACGTGGTGATCGGAGGCGCTGCGGAATATTCCCAATCAGCCGGGCCCGTCGCCCTACAGCCTGCGACATAAATTCTGGGCCTGGCTGGCCGCGATCGATCTATTGCTGACGGCGATTACCGGCTGGATTTTCTATTGGCTGGCATTCGTGGCGTAGTGCGGCACGCATCTCACCGTAAGCTGCGAGTCATTCTCACATGTCGCAGGAGGTTCGTCTTCACATCCCACTGTGTTGCGGATGCAGGCGTTTGCCGGTAGTAGCGATGATGCGATTAATGGCGTTCAAAAATGCCAGCGCGCTGGCTTCGACGCTGTCGGTCGATACGCCGCGGCCGCGATGCACGTGGCCATTGTGCTCGATTTCGACATTCACTTCGCCTTGCGCATCTTCGCCGACGGTGACCGAATGCACGCGGAAATCGCGGCATTGCACCTCCAGCCCAGTGATTTTCTCAATGGCCAGGAAGATGGCGTCGATCGGCCCATCGCCGGCGGTCATTTCTTCGGTGACTTCTTGCTCGCCGCGCCGTAGCGTGAGCCGCACGGTTGGTTTGCCTTCGGTGCCGCAACTGGCGCGATAAGATTCAAGCGTCCAGGTTTCGGGCACATCGAGAATTTGCTGCTCGCACAGGGCGGCAATATCGCCGTCATAAATTTCCTTTTTCTTGTCGGCCAGTTGTTTGAACTGCTCGAACACGGTTTGCAGTTGCTCACCGGTCAGATGGTAGCCCAGCGCGCGAGCCCGATCGGCCAGCGCCGCGCGGCCGCTATGCTTGCCCATCACCAGGTCGGTTTTCGACAGGCCGACATCCTCGGGCCGCATAATTTCGTAGGTGCGCGGCTCTTTGAGCATGCCATCTTGATGAATGCCGGCTTCGTGCGCAAAGGCGTTACGGCCCACGATCGCCTTGTTGCGCTGCACCTGCATGCCGGTGACGTTCGAGACCAGCCGGCTGGTGGGCACGAGGCGGCGACTGTTGATGCGCGTATCGCAGTGGTAATAGTCTTGCCGCGTGCGCAGGGCCATGACCACTTCTTCGAGCGAACAGTTGCCCGCCCGTTCGCCGATGCCGTTAATGGTGCATTCCACTTGCCCGGCGCCGTTTTCGACGCCCGCGAGACTGTTGGCCACGGCCAGGCCAAGATCGTTATGGCAGTGCACGCTGATGATGGCTTTCTCGATATTTGGCACACGCTGCTTTAGCGTGCGGATAACGTTGCCGTAGTGCGCCGGGGTGCCATAGCCGACGGTGTCGGGAATGTTCACGGTGGTTGCGCCGGCGTCGATGGCGGCTTCGACCACTTGGCAGAGGAAATCGATTTCCGTGCGAGCGGCATCTTCCGGCGAGAATTCAACATCGTCGCAATAACCGACTGCACGTTTTACGCCCGCCACGGCGCGACGGATGATTTCTTCCTTATCCATCTTCAGCTTGAATTCGCGATGGATGGCGCTGGTGGCGAGGAATACGTGAATTCGGGCAGCCGCGGCGCCTTTGAGCGCTTCCCAGGCGCGGTCGATATCGGCATCGTTACAGCGTGCCAGCCCGCAAATGGTCGAGCCGCGAATGTTTTCGGCGATTTGCCGCACGGCTTCGAAATCGCCGGGCGAGGCGATGGGGAAGCCGGCTTCGATGATATCGACGCCCAGATCCACAAGCGCCTGGGCGATTTCCAGCTTTTCGGTAATGTTCATGCTCGCGCCGGGGGATTGCTCGCCGTCGCGCAGCGTGGTGTCGAAGATACGAATCATGCGCAGCGCGCTGCTGGCGCCTGCGGCGGTTGCTGAATTCGATTTGGTCGAGGAATTTGTATTTTGAATCATGATGAGATTGGTGATGTTGGAGTTGCTTGGAATGAGACAACGAACTGGAGTGCCGCTCGTGGATAGGCGCCAGCGAGCGATCAAAGCCCGGGAATTTTCACCCGGGCCGGCGCAACACCAACCAAGCCCTCGTGGGTTGAATTCGATTACCAATTCTTGCTATGGCGCTATCCATTGAAAGCTCACTTGCACCAACAAAAAAACCCCAAGGCGGCTGAGGCCTTGGGGTTCATCGGTTTTATGGATACGGACGAACCTTACGGCCTGCTTCGGGCAAGCAACAACCCGCACAACAATAGCCGTAATTCGAGCATGATATCAAACGTTTCTTACAGGTTGATCAAAGCAATTACACTGTCGGCAATTCCCTACTCACAACTTTAGATAACCATGTTTGTTGCGTCAAGCGATTTCGGGCGATTATCCGACAAACGAGTGGGCGTGCAGGTTCGACGACGTAGTTAGCTTTTATCGAAGGAACTTGGGTCGGTAACGCGGCCCATGAATAGAATCGACCCCGTACGATTATCGCGAATGAGGAAGATAAACGGGTGATCGGCACGGAACGTTTCCGTGGCGCTCGCATGGCCATTGCGCCGACGATTACGCCGGTTGCGGCGGCAGCTTCAGTGCCCTGTTCGTTCACATCGACATAGGCTTTGTGTACGACGCTAGTAATGTACAAATCACGCTTGCCATCCATGCCTGAAAAATCCGCCTTGTCGGGCGAAAACGCTAGCGGCATGCCCAGGGCCGAGAGCGGATCGCTCAAATCGAATTGGGCCGACATTTTGAATTTGGGTAGCCAGACCTTTACTTCCGGTGTTCCCAATCCGTCGGACCACTTTTTAAAGCTGTCGGCAGTTAGTTCCTTTTCCAGCGCCGAGAGGCCATCAATCTGATCGGGCAATAGCAACACCATCGAAAGCTCTTGATCTTTGTAAGGAAGCGCCAGAATTTCTATTCCTTCGCCGCTGGATAGCTTCTTTTTGCCGAATTGAAAATGAGCTTTTTGATACATGAGCGGCACGTCGATTTTCTTGTCGGCCGAAACTGAAAATGGCGCTGACTTTGTGAAATCCGATTGGAATTGATGTTCCCAGTTCCCTTTGAAGTAAACCGCGTTGGTCAAGACCAGCGACGTTGCTGAGTTCAAGGCGCCGCGCGGAATGAGATCCTTGATTTTTCCGCTGGTTGCCTTTTCGACCCAAGTGTTGATCGTTTGTCGTGCCTGCTCGGTTTGCGAGGCAAAATCAAGTTGTTCAAGGTCGGCATCGTAATCATCGCGCAAAGTGTTCAAAAAATCGTCGAGAAACTTATAACCTTTTTGACCCCATAGGCGGTTAGCGATGTTCAGTTGGTAGACTCCCTTTTTGCCAGCCTCATTCAATTGCTTGAGCAACGCCGCTTCGGCCTTGGCCAGCTTGTCACCGGTTAACGTGAAATGCAATGCTTTCGACATTTGAGCCGCGGTTTCGCCACGCGCGCCAGAGTAGGTCATTGCCAGCGCTGTGGAGATGCTTTGCGGCGAAAAGAATAGATTCGCGTCGCCGGCGGCGCGGAGCTTGGCGTACAAATCAAAAGCAAATTGGTTGGCACTTTGCGACACGGAGGTTATTCCAGGACTGGCCTGTTGGGCTTCTGCGGCGGGAATAGGTCTTGAAAAACTCATTGCAATAAATGCTGCTGCCAAACAGGAGAGTATCTTCTTATTTTGTCGCCAGAATTTCATGGTACAAAACCTCGATTAAAGTGCGCGCGTTTTAGAGCCTGCCCGATAGCATCTTAATGCATTTTCTGCCAGTATTTTCGACGCCGTTGCCGTCAATTGGGTTCCGTCGCGGCACGACAGCGAAGAATGCGCGATTTGGATAAGCAGATTCCGCTAATGCTGGGTTTGATTTTCAATCGTCGCAAGCCATTGGGCGTTGAGCTGTTATGGCATTTTGAATAAGATTTGCCCCCGCGGATTCCCGCGCGGCAGCACGTCGAGATTCGGGGGGAGCGACTACCATTGCGCACTCACCCAGTGCGATATCTGTACTCGTAACCGATAGACGTCATCCGCCGAATATCGATGTAAGTTTTCAGATTCGAGCGACTTAATTACACAACGTCCAACATGCAAATGGAATACGAACAGGTTCGCGCGACACGACGCTGCGCCGCGACCGGGCGCGAGTTCGCCCCGGGCGAGACGTTCTATTCCGTGCTGATTGCCGAAGGCGCGAACTTGCTGCGGCACGATTATTCGGCCGATGCTTGGAGCGGGCCGCCCGAAGGCGCTGTTGGCTGGTGGAAAACGCACGCGCCCCGGCGCCATCCGCAACGCATTGCCTGGGCGCCTAACGACGTGATGCTCAATCTGCTCGAACAATTGGCCGACGATCCAGCACACGCCGACATGCGGTACGTGCTGGCACTGCTGCTGGTCCGCCGCCGTGTGTGCCGCCTCGAGGAAACCGAGCGCGGCGAGCACGACCAAGAAACGCTGGTTCTTTATTGCCCGCGGCGCGAAATGGAATACCGCGTTCGCGCGGCCACGCCCGACGAGGAGCGCACGAAACAAATCCAGGAAGAACTGGCTCGGCTGTTGTTCGCGGCCTAGGTTCGCGTTTCGAGTTCATGCATTAAATAAATTTGATAATGAGCGATTGTTCAAGACTCGAAACCCGCAACTCAATATTCGCGCCGGCACTGCGCCTGTTGATCGCGATTACACTGATTTCGGCCAGCGGTGCTACTTGCCAGCAGTTCGCCCGGCAATATTACCAGCCGCGCACGTTACCGCCATCTGCCACGCTGAGCCAAATTATGACGACGGTGAACGACAACACCGGTCGCGTGCAATCGCTCCAGTCGACGCAGGCCACGCTCAGTGTGACTGGCGCCCCGGTGAACTTGCGAGCAAATGTCGCACTGCAATCGCCCACGCGGCTGCGGCTGCGTGCCGATGGCCCGCTGGGCTCCGGCCCGCAACTCGATTTGGGCAGCAACGACGAGCTATTCTGGCTATGGGTGAAAGAAAACAGACCGCCAGCGATGTTCTTCTGCACTCACGATCGATTCGCAATGTCGAGCGCACGGCAAATCATGCCGGTCGAGCCGGAATGGCTTATCGAAGCCGTGGGGCTAGTGCGCTTCGACCCCAATGAAGCGCACGAGGGACCTAGGCCGGTTGGCGGAGGCCGCGTGGAAATTCGCAGCCATCGGCCAAGCGCCAGCGGCGATCTGACGCGCATCGTGATCGTCGACGAGTGGGATGGCACGGTGCTTGAGCAACATTTGTACGATGCCGGGGGCCAGCGGATTGCGTCGGCGCTTACGAGCAAATACAAGCGTGATCCGATTTCCGGGGCTGCCTTGCCGCACTCGATCGAAGTGCAATGGCCCACGGCGCAGATGTCGTTTCACCTAGATGTGAACGACTGGCAAGTGAACGCGATTCCGGCGGATAACATCGCGCTGTGGGCGAAGCCAGAGTATCCGGGATATCCTGACATCGATTTGGCCGATCCGAATTTGCGATTCACATTGCCGGCAAATGCGGCGGTGCCGGCGGCATTTATACCGCCAGCGACGAGTAACGTTTCGGCACCGACTGCTGTGGCCAATGGGCCAGTGACCAACAGGCAGATGGCAAACGGGCCAATCGCAAGCGCGCCGAGCCCAACTGTGGTCTATCCTGCGGCGGCGCAATATCAAGGGGCAATACCCGCTGCGGCGCGATAAAGAATCTATTTAGTTCGCGCGATTTTGAAATTGCGATTGCGCGCTTTACGAACTCGCACGGGCGACTTTCTAAATGTCCTTACGCCGATTGCTTGGTCGCGCTCACAACCATCGACAGATCGGTCATCATGCGGCGGAAATCTGCGCCAAGGCGAGTCATCAATTGCGCCTGCGCTTTTTCCCAATATGGGACGGCGCTGGCGAGTTTGTCTTGTCCTTCCGCTGTGATTTCGACAGTTTTACCGCGCCGGCCGCCTTTGCCACTGGCCTTAAGATAACCTTGCGACAACAGCGGCTGCAGATTGCGCGTAATCGTCGAACGATCCATCACCAACTCACGCGCAAGCCGTGCAAATCCACATGGTCCAAGCACTTGCGAGGCGACGAGAACAACGAATTGCGTCGAGCGCAATTCCACCGGGGCAAGCATGCGATCGAAAAGTTGCGTGACACTTCGCGACGCTTTGCGAAAGTTGAAGCAGGCGCAGCTTTCCGCGATTTCGCTGCACTTGGCAGAATCAATTTGAGACGATGTGCGACGAGGAGCCATGCACCCAGAGTAAACTGTTCAATTTTGCGCAGCAAGCGCGGGGCAGCCGTAAGAGGGGGCAAATTTGCGAGATTTTTGCCGCGATTGCCCGACCATACACTCATGACGATTCGCCCCTAGCATCTCGGCATGATTGGGTTGTGCGAGGCCAGAGCCCCTCGCTTTCCCCACGGCTGGGGTATTGGGTCAGTTGTCGCGACGGGACGTAGGAAAAAAGTCGCTTTCCCTTTTCTCTGCGCGGCTTAAACTCTTGGAAATTACTCCACTCCTGCTTGACGCATCTTTTCCCGCGCACGTGAGAGCGTTGGGCCGACGCTGTTCTCGGGCATGCCGACCGCAGAGCTAATTTCCTGATAGCTCTTGCCTTCTAAATGATACATGCGCACGACTTGCGCTTCGGTGCCTTCAAGCTCATCGAGTAGCCGCTGCACTTCGTCGCGATCGTGCAATCGCTGTTCCGGTGAGGCCAGATTCGACACGGGAGGGTGGAGCAGCCCTGCCGCTGTGTCGAGTCGAGCGCTGCTTTTGCGTTTGATTAATTGCGGCACAGCCACACGGCGCGCGACCACGGTCAAATACGTTGCCAAGCTTGATTCGCCGCGAAAATGCCGCAGCACGCCGTAATCATTTTGCACAAAAGCTAGAAACACTTCGGCCGCAATGTCTTCGCGATCGTCGGCCGAGAGGCGCATTGCGCGGCACTGCGCCATGTGGTCGATCACGTGCATGACCAGCCCCATGAATCGATCGACGAAGTCTTCCCATGCCCGCGGCTTGCTGGCCAGACAGCGACTGAGCAGATTGCGATCGATTTCCGATAGTGCCACGACAAGGACCCTTTGCGCCGTCCTCTATTCCTCAGAATCTGGCGAGCTGCACACCGCGTGCTGGGCAAGCCGATTTTTATCGACGGCCGCGCTGGTGCGCCGTCGCTGCCACCTCCGAGCGGCAAGAATCGGAATTCGGCGCGTGAAGAGCGGCGATTGGCCCTGTTCGATGCTTCGCCCGGCACGCTCGAAACCCATTACACCTTCGATTTTACGTCCGCCAAGTACTCGAAGCAAGGCGAAAGTAATCGGCGTAAATGGTTGCAAGCCATCGTGATATCTGTACTTAAAGTCCTCTTGCTTGGGTCCATTTTGCGCGATCGGAATAAACAGCCGTGCTTCAAAGCACAGGTGCGCTGTTATTTCCATCCCTGGCGACCTCCAATTCGGTGCCCGGTTCGATCATGGCACGACGCCGCACTGTCGGCAGATTGGCTCGGCAATTCAACTTAGAATGCCAGTCGGTCCGATGCGTCTTTGGCGGGTTGACACTGTCGAAACCCACTACTACGATTGCGCTTTCAAAGCTTTTCGCGTTGCTTAAGTGCTTCTGGCGGTTGCCATTGGATACCGAACAGCCTGCCATTCCACGCACTCGAACACAAACCCGATGTCTTGTTTTGCTGGTAGCTTGAAAGGAGCGAATTCTCGATGACTCACGTTGTTGCCGAGCCGTGCTTTGGCTGCAAGTATACCGACTGTGTCGTGGTATGCCCTGTCGAATGTTTCTATGAAGGTGAGAAAATCCTGTACATTCACCCTGACGAATGCATCGATTGCGAGGCCTGTGTTCCTGAATGCCCAGTCGAAGCGATTTTCCACGAAGACAACCTTCCAGAGCAGTGGAAAGATTTCACGCAGCTCAACGCCGAAATGGCGCCGCAATGCCCGGTGATCACAGAAAAAAAAGAGCCGCTGGCGAAGGAGTAGGTTCGAGCAAGGCTTGTGGAGTTTCCGCGCTAATCGCGGCCATTGCCTGCGAATTTCAGGAGATAGTACAGCAGGATCATGACTGCTTCCAATGTGGCGGCGACGTATGTCCATGCGGCGGCATTTAGTACCGCGTTTACGTAGGGCATCTGGTCGGCCGGGACAATTCCCAACTCTACAAGTTCGGCCTTAGCGCGCGCACTGGCGTCGAACTCGACCGGCAGGTTTACAATTTGAAAGGCGACGACAGCGCCAAACGTAATTAAGCCGATTAAAAACAGCGGTTTGATTGCCATGATCGCTCCAAGAGCGAGCATAAAAATTCCGATTCCGCTGCCAAAGCCCGCAGCGGGGACAATCGCATTGCGGATCGCTAGCGGCCTATAGCTCTTGAACTGTTGGAGCGCGTGTCCCGACTCGTGGGCAGCAATGCCGACGGCGGCAAGCGTGCGATTCTGATAAACATCGGTGCTCAAGCGCAGCACTTTGTCGCGCGGATCGTAATGGTCGGTCAATTGGCCCTGCACCATTTCGATGTTCACATCCTGCAGACCGGCCTGATCGAGAATATGGCGTGCGGCGGCCGCGCCGCTTAGCGGAGCCGGCTGTTGGCTCGCGGCTGCATAAGCCGTCTTAACTCGGAATTGCGCCCAAAGCACAAAAGCAGTGCGGGTGCGATAAACAATAAATATGTCGGATCAAAAAACCACATTTCTGTGAAAACTCCAATTTGTTCTTTCCTGCCAAAAGCCTTCGCCGCCTGCAGGTTATTCGCAAGCGATCAGATTGTATTGCGATGCCTTTTGTACTACGTCGTAAAAGGCCAGTTTGTGCGTTCTCACGGTTGTCCTTTTGGCGGCGCAAGTTGTACTGATCAATCAGGTTGTGGCAATCGAGCGCGACCGCTGAAGCGACAAGGCAGTTAGCGGTCGCATCGGCTTTTACGAGTGCTCCGCAGCGACACGTTTTCCGCGATTGTGTGAGCCGCGGCAGTCGAATGGTTGAAGAGATGCCGATTGCGGCATAAGCTGGCGGTTTCTGGCAATTCCGCCCCAATTTCCTCTATTTTCAAGAAGCTATTGCAATGTTTGAACCTGTTGGCCGCCGTTTGTCACTCGTCCTTGGTTCTTTTTTTGTAATCACGCTCGGTCTGGTGGTCGGCTGCTCCCAAGAAAGTGGTTCAAGCGCCTCGACCCAGAACGTTTCAAAGATTTCGCTCGATGATCTTCGCGATCGGATCGATACCGTCGTCGATCACACGCTGCACAATCGTACGCTCAATACGCGCGATCACAATGCTTGGCAAATAATGCACGGCATTTTGCCATACGGCAAAGCATTTGAGATCGATCGCGATGGCCAGCTTATTCCGGCATTACAGTGGCTCTTGGACGGCGGCGATTTGAACGGCTGGGAGTTACAACCCGGCGACAAGGGCGTGATCGCAGTGTTGAAGCCCGGTTCGATGGCTGCCCAGGGACATCCCGATCAATGGATCGGAATTTTGTCGCAGGGCGGACTGGACGGCATTCATGGCTTAAAACCCGACGAAAAGCTGGTCGTTCAAGGGAAAAAATATACGCTCGACGATTTGGTCAAGCAGGGGGAGTGGGATGTTTACCCAGGTATGGAATCTCCTTGGCTGCTTTGGTCCCTAACTGCATACCGGCCTCTCGACTACAAATGGACCTCCAAGGATGGACAACAGTGGACGTTTGAACGCCTCGTGGATATGGAGGCCGGATTGCCAGTCGTTGGCGAGCTCGCTTCCTGCGGCGGCACGCACCGGCTGTATGGTTTATCGATTGCAGTAAATCGCTATATGCAAGACACCGGTACGCCTGCAGACAAGCTGACCGGGGGTTGGAAAAGAGCGTATGACGTCGTGCAAGATTGCATTGGCAAAGCGAGGTCGTTTCAGCAGCCCGATGGCAGTTTCTCCGCCCAATTTTTCTTGCGACCAGGCAGCTCGCCCGATGTCGATACAACGTTGCACTCCACGGGACACACGTTGGAATGGCTGGCGGTGGCTTTGACCCAACAGCAGTTAGAGCAACCCTGGGTGACGGCCGCGGTCGACCGTTTGTGTCAACTATTGGAAGACAATTCCGATCGGCCATTGAATTGCGGCGCGCTCTACCATGCCATTCGCGGTTTGCGGCTGTATCGCGAGCGACGATTTGGACCGCATGAGGTGAGCGACGCACCGGCTGTGGTGACTGCCTCGACTGGCTCCAAGGGTGGACACGCAACAGCGGCCGGATCTCAAGAAGATTCAAAAAATGAAGATTCTCCGCCGGCGCCGCCGGGAACAATTGGCCGATAAGGTCGCTCGACTCGAATCTGTGTGGCTAAGCTGACGGGCGTCGGACCTGCATCTTTCATAGCAGCTGTCCGGTGTCTGATATCTATTTGCTATTGCCGAACGGCTACGTTGCGGAAGGGGAATTTATCGCACAGCACAAACGTGCTATTCTGCGGAGCCGGAGTGGCGGTTGTCGCGCCCCTGGCGTCCAAGGAACTGCATACGCACAGCAAATTCCGCTGTTGAGTTCCATCACGTAAATTAGCGATTGGCCAGATTGGTTGCGATGGCCGCGGCGCAGGGCAGCTAAGCCCGTAACCAAGAGAAACTTGGGGTTCCTGCCTCCTCCTTCAATCTGAAAATCTTTGAGCACGTTCGACTCGTAGGAAGTCGGTGAACTTGCCGTTGGATAGACTGATCACAGCTCCCTCTAAGCGTGCCCGTGAGATAGTCGAGGAAATACACGCCTTCGAGGTTGTTATCGATCATGCCCGTGAGCCAGCGAAAAGCGATCTTGGCTGTCGGTCGCCACGGCGTGCAACGCCGCGCTGGCAAAACGGCCGATAAGACGATGCCGATTAAAACCCGAGAAGCAACGATCCGAGGCGTTTATGGTTAGTAATTTGCTGCATGGATGTACTCCGTCGCAATCGGTGAACAGATAATGTCACTTGGCTAAATTTTAGCAAGTCGCAGTTGCGACGGCGAATAGTAGTCGGCCCTCGGCGAGCTTGCCAACGAATTCATCGATACGTGAGGATGTTCCTCTGCTGGCAAGCTAGGCAACATCTGATACAACGGACGGGCGGAAGGCAGCGAAGTCGTAACCTTGGGTATGCTTGCCACGGCACCGGCTTCGGTACAAGTGCTGCGCAAGGCTTCGAGTTTCGACGAAAACTATTATGGCAACAAACGGACCATTGAATCGCAAATTG
>CAWGBP010000035.1:0-261080 GCA_963820835.1 Pirellulales bacterium
ATTGAAAAGCGAGCTCTTGAAAGACAATTGTGCGGTGTAGCACTTTCAGGAGGTGGCATTCGAGGCGCCACCATTCAGTTCGGAGTCCCAGGCACTAGCGGGGCAGCGGATACTCCCGCACATCGACTATTTGTCGACGGTCTCCGGTGGCGGATACATCGGTGGTTGGCTCGCAGCTTGGCTGAAACGCGAGAGCGACAATCCTGAGTGCCCGAATCCAGCATCCTCAATAGCAAACGTCCAATCCCAATTGTCACCCAGCCGCGATGCAGGCTAAAGGTCGTTTGAAATTCCCAGGTGTGATTTATGACGACGATCCTGAACCAATCCACCATTTGCGGAGCTACAGCAATTATTTAACACCTCGTTTGGGATTATTTTCGGCTGATAGTTGGGTTCTACTAGCGATTTATTTGCGCAATTTAATATTAAATCAGTTGGCATTGATTCCGTTCATCCTGACGGTGCTCATTGTTGTGCCTCGTTGTGTTAGCGTTCGAAGTGCTGCCGAACAGTATTGGAAAGGTCACCTTGACAATTCTGTGAATTGCGACCTTCGCTATTGCTGTGATAGGAGTCTCCCGATTCTTGTGGCGTTCAGTAAAAGCAAGGGCGGGTACGTTGGGAACAACGAACATCCGAGTTGAACTCTTGTGTATACATGGTTTAATATTGGTTCCCCTCTTGATTGTGGGAATTCTATTTACGGCACTGTCGACGCTTGCCAACGAACAGCCTCGGAGTTGGCCTATTGACCGTTTGCGTCATGGTTTACTGGTTGGCCTGCCGATGGGAGTTCTCAACGCGCTAAAGTATGCGGTCGTTTGGCTTATTGTTCGGCACTATCTGCAAAGACCTCTCAGTATTGGCGTTAATTTCAATGCATGGGCCATTGCATGCGGATTTGTTGCCGGAATGTTCTACGGAATCTTTGCATATTTGATATTCATGTGGGGATTTCTTGAATTGTATAGCACGCTTCACAATGCTCAGTTAATTACCGTTGTTGGACCGCCGGTAGCACTTTTTCTATTTGCATTGACTTCGTTTCTTGAAATCGGCCTGCAACGCGAGAACATGGATGAAAGTGTTCGCGAATGGTGGGCTAGCTTGGCTGGCTGGATTGGCATCTACGGCGTCGGTTGGTTGATCGTCTTTGGCCTAACACTGGGAGGTCCCCGGCGTTCACCTTGCTCGGAGAGTGGAGCCACACGGCACAGGGCACCGCCGTATTCGCTTGGATTGCTACTACGGCGGTTGGCGTTGCCTCCGGAAAGAATTCAAAGACCTCAGGTAAGAACGGCAACCTGCTTGATTATGTGGCCTATGCCGGAGCGGCAGCCTTCCTAATCGGCCTCGTAATATTGTTAGCCACCATTTTGAACCTATCGATTGGTCCCTTACTTTCAACGTCCTCAGAGTCCGGAACTATTATGGAAATCTATTGCGATCCACGCGATCGTGGCAGCCATCTGCCTTATCACTGCGGTAGTCATGGCACAAAGGGTGGGAGTCAATACCTTTTCACTTCAACACATGTATGCCAATCGTTTAGTGCGGTGCTACCTTGGCGAGTCCCGACAAAAAGATCGTGACGAAATTCGCCGCCGACCGGCCCGCCTTGCAATAGTCCCGGTCCTGTTCGCAAGCCAGACCTGATCACCGGTTTCGATCCAAAGGATCATTTGCCACTCTCGACGTTTACGCCAACCCAGGGCTACTATGGACCTTTGCTCATTATAAACACGGCCCTAAATCTTACGCGCGGTGCTGAGTTGGCATGGCAGGAGCACAAAGCCGAATCATTTGTGCTTACACCAATCCATTCGGGAAGCGAAAGTACTCGTTATCGACCGACCGCCGAATTCGCTGGCAACCTTTCACTAGGTAACTCAATCGCGATATCCGGGGCTGCTGTCAGCCCGAACATGGGCTATCACTCTTCGCCGGCAATTACCGCATTGCTGACCCTACTTAATCTTCGTCTCGGTGCGTGGCTTGGAAATCCGGCGTGCAAATCGTGGCGACGAAATGAGCCTGATTTCGGTCTACTACATTTACTGGACGAACTTTGCGGGCACCGGACGCCAACAATTCATTTATCTACCTCTCCGACGGCGGGCATTTTGAGAATCTGGGATTTATGAACTTGTTCGACGACGGTGCGGTTTTCATTATTGCGTCGGACGCCGGACAAGATGGCGAGTTCCATTTTGATGACCTAGGAGGAATGATACGGAAATGTCGGATCGACCTTGGAATAACGATAACTATCGATATTGGACCTGTGCGTGCCGGCAAAATCTGTTGGGCCTTAGGCACGATCCGATACTCAGACGTGAATCCAGGTGCAAAAAATGGATTACTGCTTTATATTAAGCCAGTCTTGCTCAGCGACGTGCCGGTCGACGTCGACAGTTATGGCAAAGCCAATCTAACGTTCCCCCACCAAACGACGCTCGATCAATTCTTTTCCGAATCGCAGTTTGAGAGCTATCGGGTTCTTGCTCAAACGAGCGTAGATCAATTGTTGTCAGATCCCGTTGAACAGGCAGTCACGTCCGGTACCAGTTCTGACAGTGCAAAATTCATTGAGGAAATATTTGGACGCTTGTCAACATCCCATCCAAGTGCTGGCCCGCTAAACTCGGAATCGTCTAACTAGATAGTATGCGATACTCGTCCTTTCACGAGTATGGCCAGTGATGCCAACGCTTCCAACCTATAAGTAGCATTCAGGCGTCGTTCCTTTGCCTGTCCGCATACTGTTCGTATATGCAACCCATTGTAAGGAACTGGGCTCGCACCAAGTTTGATGTGAATAACCACCACTGACAGCTGCGTTTACTGGGCCGGCCTGCGCTACGACTAGTGAGCACTGGTTAGTTCGACGACCTATTCAGTTGTCGCGTTTTTGAGAACATTCGTCGAGAAGTCGTTTTAGCTGATACCGGTATTTCCAATCTGGACGGGAGTTCACATCATCGGCCGTCTGTGATGCTGTGGCAACAATGGATATTAGCTTCCCGATTGAATCAGCGTCCAACTTCTTTTTGGTTAGAAACTTTCTCAGCAGCGCTCGTAGTAAGTCTCTGTAGGCCTTTTGGTAGCTCTCTATGTCATCCCCCAGTTTCGCCAGCGTCTCCTCTGCTTCACTGTAGTCATGGCGGCGCATATCCACCTGCACGGCTGTGATTAGACAAGGCGAGGAATCGTCCGACATCGCAACTGGCATAAGTGCCATGCCATACAATTGAACGGAAGTACAAATTGAATTGTCGACCAGACTCCGCGTCAAGCCACTTCTCTCAACTCGTCTGGTGACACCATGCTGAGTTGGGCAGCAGATAACCTGTCGTACTTTTTCAGTATTCGTTCACATGACTTTGCGAACTGTTCTTTATTTCCCAAACCTAGTTCACAGTGTGCGATTGCCATCTCCAACCAGCGACTATCCGGAGCCAGTTTCGCAGCTTCCGAGAAATCGTCCTTGGCTTTGTCAAGATTGCCTAACTCAGCATTTGCGGTCCCGCGATCAAACAATTCTTCCGCACTCAGAGGCTTTTCGATCGCATTAACGGTGTTCACAACCTCTTGCCATTTGCAGCACCGCCCAGCCACTAATCTACGCCATGTGGCGACTTGTCGTTTGTCATCAACCGTTTTCGTTGCAAGTGCAAGTGTCTTCTCAGCATCTTTCAACCTTCCCAACTCAAGAAAGCCGCGTATTTGATAGTCGATAACATCGACGTTTTCTACACCAAGGCGCAACGCCTCGGTAAGGTTTTTCAGTGCTTCCGTCCAATTTCCCGTGTCGGCAAGGTCCATTCCGAGCCGAGCATTCCATTCTCCATTCGATGGTTGCAGTTCCACGAGCGTTTCCGAATGAATGACGGCCGCAGCTGCACCTCCAATGTGCTCATAATTCGAGCAACGCGACCAAAATCGATCGTGCCAAGTAACCTGCTCATCTCGTGATATCTTTTTTGGTTTTTGATTGGCTTTGTTCCACGCTTGCCAAAGCGAGTCGGCATCATCGATCGTGAGTTTATTTCCAGAATCCTCCAATTTATTTGCGCACAGCAACGGAAGGTAGAATCTCAAATCTGCATCGTTCAACCCGTTAGGCGAAATCTCCACCGCGCTCTTACTCGGGATCAGGGAACAGCGGGCCCGGATCAGGTGGATCAACCAAGATCCCATTCAGCTTTAGACTTGCCGACATCCGGTCAATCGGCTCCGTCATCCCCGCACTCAATTCCGAGAACATCTTTGTTCCCGTAAAAGGATTCCAGCAGTTCATGGTACCTAGCGAATTTGCCGTCAATATCCCCTCGCTTGTAAGACGAATCGGCGAGAAAATATTGTTCGTATCGATTGGGTTGGAAATTGCGGCGCCTGATGTCATATCCCATACAACAGCATACGTTTCGCCTTGAGTCACTGCCCAAGGTAAGTCTTTGCTGAATACGACGTCACGAACTTCCTCCCCATGTTCAAAATCAGGAATTAGATGTTTGCACTGTTTTATATCCCATCGGGCCACACTCTTTCCACCAACGATTGCAATGACGTCTCCACTCGGTGAAAATCGCACACGACTAATTCGAGCGACGTGAGTCCAAATCGGAGTGACGCTCTTGCCGTCGACCGTGCTAAATACTTGCACGAAATCAGTCGTAAGACGGTCAGAGTATTTAGTGGCCCAGACAGCTACCAAGCTACCGTCGGGGCTGAATATTGCATTCGGCAGGTGTCCGCCGAGTGGCAGATCGATCTTTTTCCATATCGATGAATTCTTTTCGCGATGAAAAAGCCGAACCGGATCCTGTCCCCCAGCGACGCATTGAGAATCATCTTTATTAAATGCGACCTCGTGCAACGATGCCCCGTCAACTTCGAGGATTGGGGAGCCACTACCACATCAAGATCGTAAATGTTTACTCTGCTATCAACCAATTCAGGGGCGGGCTTATAGTAGGACTGAACCGATAGGAACTTCCCGTATTGCTAAAGTCCACTTCGTCATCCTTATGTGCGGCGATACGGAGTAATTCTTTTCCGGTAGTACTGTCAAATGCCACGTAGTCTGACTTTTCGTCCACGCGTGAACTTGAACTGTTACCATTCACAGCCGCCGAGGAGCGCTGCTGTGTAACCACAACACGTCGACCATCATAACTTCTCGCCTCAACGAGACCGGTGATTGGAGTTGGAGGCTTTGGTTTAGCGAGCGGCGTTATCACGGGTGCTACCTGAAAGGAAGATGCTAAGTCCCAGATTTGCAGTAGCCCAACGGGTGATTGATGTCTTGCCGACACAACTGCAATTAGACGGCCGTCTGGAGAAAAGCTAGCCGACACGATCTGGCCAGGAACCGAAATCCGCGGCATGATCGAAGCTCCTCCGCCAACGTCAATTACCTCAACCTCTTGCGTCGAATATGCTACGAGCAGCATTGTGCCGTCCGGCTCAGAGTTGCGAAATCGATAGTACCATCACGGAGAATGCCTTCGTCAACGGGCTGCCCGATGTCAGACGACGGAGTACTCACCAGGAGTAATCTGCCATACTAGAAATTCGACTACTCCCACGGCGAACAACCACTGACCACCGGGCGAAAAGAACAAGTCGTTGAATCCAAGGATGTTCCTCGAACCACCAAGGTGAATCACATTGAAGTCCGATCCGAGATCGACATTTAAAACATCAATGTCCCCGGCGGCGTGCGCTATCGCAGCCAGATGACCTTCTGGGTGAATTGCACTACCACGTACCCCATTCAAATAAGAGACTCCTTCGGTGTGCAGATTCACAATGGCGGCAATCTTGGGCATATCTTTTGGTCGTTCACCTTGTTTTGTTACATCGATTTCGAAAGCTGGAGGCTAGTACAATCAACAGATGTTTTCCATTCTTGTCAATTCAATCTTGCCAATGTCATACGGCATTTCGACAACATTTGCCAATTTCTTTACCTCCAAATTCCAGATACCCACTTTCTTATTATCAACGACTGCGGCAAACCACTTACCATTGGAGTCAAAGGCGTAAAGATTAATATTATCAATATCTAATGGCATGACCGACTCGTAGGACGGAAATGAAATGACGTGCAGTTTCGTATCGTCCGTGGTGCGACCGATCAAGAGTTTCGAGCCCTTTGACAACACCGTAGAGCGCCAAGAACCATTGTGATTCGGTAATTTAACCTGCTGGGGAGTTAACTGGTTCGTGTCGATATTCCACAGATAGGCACTTTGAATGTTTGTCACGAGAATATTCTTTCCATCAGACGTGAATTGCACAGCAGGTCCGGTATTTCCTTCAACGACACCTGGTTCACAAGTCTAGGAGTTGTTGCAAGAATTCCTGCGAGTTCTAGATAGTGGAGAGTGCGACGTTGTGAATCATCTTGGTCGTTCTCATGATGAATCGCCCCTAAGAGATTCGGTATTGCATTTACCGACTGCCGCCGGGCGATTCGCGCAGCAGCTCGTTCGTCATACATCTCCGCCGTCTTTCGCTCTTTGTCCTGAATGGCCACCTTACGCTCATGAGTAATTGTTAAGAACAGTAAATAGAGACATATCCCCGAGCGTAAATACAGATGTTGTAATGGTTGGAGCTGTGAGCACGGCAAGCCATGTTGGCTTTACTTCGCCCGAAATGAAAGAAACCCCCTTGGTCTTGTCGTGTTCGATTGGCGGCTGTGTCGCGCTACACTTTACGACGACGCCGATGTGTCACTGCAGACTGTAGCAGTCGACGTTCGATTGCATGCTCCCGGGCTTGAAGAATGACCAATGACGTTGTTGTTCATTTGCGACGAGAACTCGGTCGGCGGGGGTTCATTACACGAGGATAAGCCAAATTCCTGGACCCACATTTGCCTCCATTGTGCGGCTCGTCGATGGGCTGGACTCGTTCGGGATGAAATCTGGGGCCAGACCTTCGCCACAAATGATAGTACAAGCTTCCCATAGAGAATTGCTTTTCGAGCTCTGGAACACTTCGTGCGTCGTCGAGTCTGCTATTTGCGTCGCGTGCTTGGTTCGTTCGTACATATCGATCAATGGCCAACGTATTGCCAAAAGCGTAATAGAAGCGATCCATCAAGCGTGCGGTTGAATTCATCGCGCATTAATCGAGGCCAATCCCAATTCCAAAACCGAGCGATTTCGCAGCGAGTTGATCGTCGGGAGCGCGTTGGTATCTGGAATTTCGCCAGCTCCAAACGAGATTACTTGAAGCGGAATTCGTACCTTCATTAGGTCTTCATGAACTAACGAGACGCCGAAAGTTGCTGGACTATTTAGTCCAGTTATGCCTCCGTCGCAGAATGCATATTCATGGCCGTTGCCACGAAACCATCTAGCTGGGAAAAAGACGGCATCGAACAGCAAGCCGTAACGATGTCCGCCAATGGTGCGTCCCAGAGTTGCTCACGCTCAACCTTCGCGAGTCAAATCGGTGGACAAATATGTCGTTCGTTCACGCAAAACATCCCACAAAGTTACGACAAGTTCAATTTTGGGTCCTGCGTCAGTTTCGGAAATCTCACGCCAAGTAACGCCTGCACCGAACCGAGTGTGCTCGTTAAAGAAAGTTGCGAGCTCTCTGCGCGGGCCTCAGAACCATATCGATAAAATGGCCAATTCCAAAAACGAGTGCGTGAAAAAATGCGTCGAGCTTTATCTCGATATAAACGTCGAATTATGCATGATGGCACCCCCAACTTAACAGCCGTAGCAACGATCGCACCGGTGGAAGTGCCGACAAGAAGATTAAACTGATTTGAAGATGCAATCTGGTTTCCTAGAAGCTTCTCAAGGTCATTGATTACCGGTAAGTATGAGACTGCATGTACACCACCGCCGTCAAAGGCAATGAGGCGATAAGGCGAAGGATTTGTAGGAGGCATTGAGACTAACTCGGTACGGGTTCAATTCGTGTGATACCTGAACGCTAAATGCTATTTAAAAAGGTCACTGCCAAATATCTCGCTCCCTTTGCGTTCTACTTCCAGAGCCTCGCTCTCGCGACCATCAAGTCGCAAAAACTTTGCAAGCATAAATAAAGATAGCGATAATCACGGTTCAACGCTTCAGACGAATTGTTTGCCCGCATATCTCCGTGAATTCTCAGCCCATCATTGAGGCAGGTGTAGGATTTATCGATTTGACCCAACGTTCTGTAGATCTCACCGAGATTGACGTACGCGAGGACATAGCGTGGATTGCCGCTAAAGTGCTGGTCTTTCTTAATACCGATCGCCTTTTCGTGCCACTCGATCGCAAGCTGACACATGCCGGAGCTCGCACCGTCGCTCAGTTGGTAGTACAGCCAACCGATGTTGCGAGCGATCCTAGGCCCGAAGCTCTCGCCGATGCCCGCTGGAGACTCGTAGTAATAGTCCAGGCTCTCCTCGAGCTTAGACGGCGCAAGTCGCCGAAGCGTGCCGATTGATTCTTTGGAGGGTCGCTCCCAGCCTTCCGCCAGGGTGCCGTTGGCGAGCCGAATCCGGGCACATCCTTGCCCGCTTTTTTGTACTCCTCGCGCTCGGTCGTGTCAGCGATCATCTTTAGGGTGATTCCTAGGTGATACAACGGTTCGAAATCGTTCGGCGACACCGCGCAAAGTGCGTCAAACGATTGTCTCGGCCTCGTCGAACTGATGCGTTTCAAATTGGGCCAGACCGAGTGCGTAAAGCAGTTGCCGATGGTATGGGTACTTCTGCGAGAGAGTCGTCAGCGTTGGAATGACTTCGCGAACGTCGTCTTCCGCTTTTGATCCTGGCTGATAATCGCTCGCTTTGATTACTTCAAAGGCTTCGCGGTAAAGTACGATATCGTTGGCGTCCTCGATCCGCGACCGTTTTTCATAGTGCTCATCCTTTGCGACGCCAACCCTCACTTGAATTACTGGAACGAGAATGGCGACAGCCAGCGTTGCTATCCTTTTAGGCAGATGGATCTCCTTCTTCTCTTCGACAAATGAAAAAATTGTCGCGGGTACTCCGAGGGTTAAAATGAGGACCGGAATTAAATGTGTCCATGCGGTTGTTGGCGATGAGAAAAAGTAGTAGCCACCAGCAACTAGATTTATGGCAACAACTGCCGCGAGCAACGTGTAGCAGTGGTGGTTGTAGAATGCGGTAACCGAAAAGGTGTCCGCTCCGAGCGGTGTTGGGCGCGGCGGAGGATTATGCGCCCGCCGGCGTCTCACTGATTGGCTCATTTACGGAAGCCATTTCTCGAGTTTGGAGCGATCGGTTGGAGCGATTGCCTCCGAGAACAGATTGGCGGACCGACGACCGAAGCGGGTTCGCGGAAGCGAGATGAAATATGGAGATCCACCATCCCGTCGGAATTATCCTACCCCCCTCGAGGAGAAGATTCAAGTAGCCGCATTAAACTGCTCGCGCCGATCAAATCACCAGCTAATCAAGCACACAGTTGCGCTAAGCGAAATGCGGCCTTACTCGAATAATCCAGGCATGCCGATCAATTCTTGAGACGGGCCCAAACTGCACCGCTTGAGTCGCTTTTGCCGCGAGCTTCCTGCAGGGGGGCCCTCCCAACGCCTCGCGCCTTAATTCGCGCAGCGTTTTTTCGCGATAGATTAAATAATCGGGATTTCCGATTCGGCGTCAAATGGGGGGGGGTGGTTGACCAAGCACTAGATGCCGCAGAAAATTGAAGCGACTTCAATTTATCGAGTCCGCTAACGCCAGCGATTCAAAGACCCAACTCGAATGTCGAAGGCCACAAACGCTTGAGGTACCCTGCGCTTCTCCGAATGCGGGCTCGGCTTCGGTAGACGGAAAAAAAACACCCAGCATGGTTAGTGCTGGGTGTTTTACCTGTGAAAATCATTTCGGTTTTTTATTACGCCATCAACACCTCTTTCTTTTCAGGTTGTCTGCGCTTCCAGCGATGTTTGATCGGACGAACCTTTTTCATCCGCTGCCAGAACCTGCACAAATCCGCGCCAGTCATAAACTTGGCGGTTTGACCGTTGGTTGTGATTTCAAGCGTCATGGTCTTGCTCATCCTCTTCAAGTAGTGCCTGCCCTGCTAGGAGCAGAAATGCTCGCTTATCTTCTGCCAGGTCTTTCCCCCAACCTTCGGCAGCATTGTCATACACAGCATTTCGACCGAGTGTTGTTTGTCGCCATACTCTCGCAAATGCTAATCTCGCCTTGGTTGGCAATTCGCCAAAATGCACCCGTTTCCCGAGTTGAACAGCAATATCTAATTGCTGTTGCGCTTGCGCTTGCGTGTCGTATGACTTCGGCACTAAACCGATATGCCACTTCCCATTTCCTTTCTCACATTGCTGTATTTGCGGTAAGTCGATTTCTTCGTGCAATTTCAACATGTTTCAAACCCTTTATTTTTTCCTGCTGATCGGGCAGGTAGCAAACCAAAATTAAATCCGCCGATTTGATCGTTCGGCGGCAGACATCAAACGACGTCTATTCCCTTAATCGTCAGCACTTTAATTTTTCAACAGCGGCCACAAAAAAATAATTGAGCCCATATTTGCTATATCTGCGCCAGATAAGAAAAACACCCAGCAGGTGTCTTTCTGCTGAGTGCGTGAAGAAACCGACCGATCAACTAGGCGAACAACTTTGCATTCTCAATTGCTTCGTCGATATCTTCGTCCGCCAATAAGAGATGCCCATCGATGTTTTCGACCAGCCAACGCACACGCTCCGTCTCGTTTAGTGTCCGCCACATTTCGACAGCGTTCTGGCGCAATTGGTCATGCAAATCATCGACTGCCGCCCGATAAAGCAATTTGTAGTAGGCAACATCGGACTGAACGGCTTCAAACGGGTCAGCAACGGTAGCCCGTTCGATCGCCGCATCTACGATTTCGTCGTCGTTTGCGTCCCGCAATTCATCGATTGTGTCTTCGCCAGCCAAAGATTGTTTCCATTTGTGGTTCTTCATATCTTCTCTCCATTGTCAGGTGTCAGAAAATTAAATGCCCCTCTTTATTCCATCGCCCGACCGCAGGAAAAATAATAGCGCACAGATCTGCTATATCTGCGAAAAAAAACACCCGCCGATCAGTCGGCGGCCGTGGTACGCAGCAAACCGCTAAGCGATACCGAAAACCGAATCCTTGATTGTCGAAGTGCGATCGACACCGAATTGGGCAAATTGTCGAAGCAACTAGGCGAAAGCGATTTGATCCAAGCGATGGAGGATTAGCGGCCGATCGAACTACCCCGCCCGTGCGCTAATTGACTTGATGGGCAAGATCGTCGTACCAAGCCGCTTCCGGCGAGCGACCATCACAACGGGTTCATTCGGTCGGCGGCTAAAGACCATGCCGTATTCCATGTCGGCTTGATGGCCACTTCGGTGCGGAAGCGTGATCTAGGACTATTGGTCACGTGACCATCGCGTCGTGTTTGCGTGTTTTCGACGCCTACCCTATAATCAAGAAATGGCAGTAAATATGGCAGTAAAAAGTGTCATTTTGTGTCATTTCTTGTCATTTGGTGGCAGTCCGAGTAGCGGTTTTCTTCGGGAAATACGATGATTTGAGAGTGGGTCGTTAATCAGGAGTCGATAGTGCTTATGCCCCATCGCTTGCGTTTTGCGTTGCGGATAATTCCGATTACGCTGATCTTCTTTTTGGGGCTTCCTTGGTTCGATGCCTGGATGCCGTCGCGCGCTGAACGTCCAGCCGCGCCGGCGCAACTGAAAACGGCTGCGGCTACCGAATCTTCGCAATCTGCTCGCGACGATAGCGACAACCCGCCGGTGCCGCCGACCGCGCCGAGCGACCGGATGACCGAGGGCGCAAAAGCCACGAGCAAAGCGGTTTCCGCAGCCCTGCCGGCCGCCCCTTCCGCAATCGAAAAAGTGCGGCCCATCGCACTCTCAAAACCAGCCCCTGAGTCGGCCGACGATTTAGCCGCCATTCAAAAGGCAATTGAAGATACTGTCAAAATCGGCATGCCCGCCACGGTGGCAATCGATATCAACAGCGTCGAAGGGAGCGGAGTCATCGTGACCGACGATGGCTACGTGCTCACCGCTGGACACGTTTCCGGTGCGCCAGGGCGCGAGGCTTGGATCATCTTTCCTGACGGCAAGCGTGTTCATGCCAAAACCCTCGGGGCCAACGAAGAGATGGATAGCGGCATGCTCAAAATTACTGATTCTGGCCACTGGCCCCATGTCGACATGGGGCGCTCGGGCACGCTACGGCCGGGGGAATGGTGTGTGGCCATGGGGCATCCTGGCGGATTTCAAAGAGATCGTCCGCCCGTCGTGCGCGCCGGCCGCGTGGTCATGCTCCGCAGCGATGCCGTGTGGAGCGACTGCCCGCTCATGGCCGGCGATTCAGGCGGCCCACTTTTTGATACCGAAGGCCGCGTCATCGGCATTCATAGCCGTATCAGCGATCCGCTCATCGCCAATTACCATGTGCCCATCGACACTTTCCGCGACACTTGGGACCGGTTGGCCAAGGGAGATGCGTGGGGGGGCGAACCGCCGCGCGGCGGGCCAATGCTGGGCATCAGCGGCGAATCGCACGTCAAAGGTTGCCAAATTGTCAATGTCTTCGGTGGCTCGGCCGCCGAAAAGGCCGGAATTAAAGTCGACGATGTTATCATGCAGGTTGCCGGCGAAACTGTGGATGGCATCGATGGTTTAAGATCTTTGGTGGCCAAGCACAAAGTTGGTGAAGAGGTCACGCTCAAAATTTTGCGCGGCGACCAGACGATCGAATTGAAAGCCAAACTCGCGAAACGCGAATAAGCATCGAAGATCCATTGCATTTGCGCCAATCCTTATGCAACGCGTGAAACTATTTTTGCTCGCGGCAACCGCTCTCTGTGTTGCCTCGCCCGCTTGGGCCCAGCGTGGCGATACGCTTGGCCAGCAGCGAAACTCGCGATGGTCACGATGTTCGCACCGCCTACACCAGAGTCGTCGCTTCGGCCGATCAAGCCACCGTTCGCATTCAATCGGCTGGCAAAGATGTGGCTCTGGGCACCGTGGTCGATCCCGATGGTTGGGTGCTCACCAAATACAGCGAATTGCGCGACCCGGTCACCTGCCGGCTCAACGATGGCCGCGTTGTCTCCGCCAAAGTCGTCGGTCAGCACACGCAGACGGATTTGGCGCTACTGAAAATCGATGCCGACAAATTGAAAACCGCAAGTTGGGCCGATGGGGTCATCGATCCCACCGTGGGCGAGTTCGTTGCCACCGCCGCGCCCGGCGATTTGCCTCGCGCCGTCGGCGTAGTGAGTGTCCCGCGCCACAAAGTCCCGCCTCGCAGCGGCGTGCTGGGCATACAGCTCGAGAAGGCCGATGGCAGCGCGAAAGTCACTATGGTCTTCCCAGGCAGCGGCGCTGAACAGGCCGGCATCAAGATCGGAGACGTCATTACTCGCATCGCCGATAAGCCGGTCGACAGTCGCCAAACGCTCATCGACGCCGTTCATCAATTCAAGCCGGGCGATGCGCTTCAAGTTTCCCTCGAGCGCGAAGACAAGGAAATGAAACTCCTGGTCACGCTCACTACTCAGGGCCGCGTTGGCAGCCGTAGCGACCAAATGAACAACATGGGCGGTTCCCTAAGCCGCCGCGCAAGCGATTTCCCCGCCGTCATTCAGCACGACACTGCGCTGCGCCCGTCCGATTGCGGCGGACCGCTCACCGATTTATCGGGCAAGGTCATTGGCATCAATATCGCCCGGGCCGGCCGCACCGAATCGTTCGCCCTTCCCGCCGACACGGTGCTGCCGCTGTTGGCCGATCTAAAAAGCGGCAAGTTCGCCCCAAAAACCCGCTGCCCAAGGCGAGCGAGTAGAATTCCATTTTTGGTCACGCCTAGCAATCGTCTCGCTTGGGTGCCCGGCGTCGGAGTCGCATGTCCGCCAATTCGATTTATATCTCATCCTGCAGCCGACGACCGTTGCCGGTTCACGAGCAGCGGTGAAATATCGTCGGGCGTAGCAGGCGGTTGATGCACAGCGCCGAGAGCTTCGTTCAGGGCGGTCAATGTCAATGTAGATGGTGAGGTGATTTCGATGCCAATTGCCCTTCCATCCACAGCGTAATCGATCACCAAACCAGCCTTTCCAGGAACCGTCCGAGAACAAACGTCGCCGGCCAGCCTGGGCAAAGAGAAATACGCCGCGACAGTTTTGCCATGCCGATACGTTATTTCCAAATACCGGTTTTCTGTGCTGCTCATAACTCACCAAACGAATCGACTGGATATGCTGTGACGACAAGTAAAATCGCTTCTTGTTCCAGCGGCTCCACGATGACAACCCAATTACGACCTGCATGGCGGGCTTCTATGTCCCAGCGTCCCGGCTCATGATTTTCACGGAAACTGGAAGCGTCCTCTAACATCTGCCGTAGATCAACTTCATTGAATTGGCGGTCGATCATGCGCTTGAACAAGTGCTGTGAGAATTCCAGCTCCCAATGCCACCACGCTGGCCAGTCAGCCATATTCTATCCCAGCCTGAGAATGAATGCGCCGCCAATGATGCCCACGATTACGAATTAGCAATCACCGACTCATTTTTCTTGACCGTACTCTGAACTTCTATTGGCTTCTCCCCCGCCATCGCCCGAATATCCTCCGTAATCTTCATCGAGCAATACTTCGGCCCGCACATGCTGCAGAAGTGAGCGCTTTTGAACGTGTCTTGCGGCAGCGTTTCGTCGTGCATTCGCCGAGCGGTTTCTGGATCAAGCGACAGGCGAAATTGTTCGTTCCAATCGAATGCGAACCGCGCTCGGCTTAGAGCATCATCGCGATCTTTGGCCCCGATGCGGCCGCGGGCCAAATCGGCCGCATGGGCGGCGATTTTGTACGCGATCACTCCCTGCTTGACGTCCTCTAGATCCGGCAAGCCCAAGTGCTCTTTCGGCGTTACATAGCAGAGCATCGCCGCGCCGTGCCAACCCGCCAACGCCGCGCCAATCGCGCTTGTGATGTGGTCATAACCTGGAGCAATATCTGTCACCAGCGGCCCCAGTACATAAAACGGCGCTTCGTCGCACAACTCCGCTTCCTTGCGCATGTTCATTTCAATTTGATCCATCGGTATGTGGCCGGGGCCTTCGACCATCACTTGCGTTCCTTTGCGCGGCCGCGCTTCGTCAACTCCCCCAGAACTTCGAGCTCGGCGAATTGCGCGGCGTCGCTGGCGTCGGCAATCGAGCCAGGTCGCAGCCCATCCCCCAAGCTCCAGGTCACATCATATTGCCGCATGATGTCGCACAAATCGTCGAAATGCGTGTAGAGCGGATTGGGCTGCCGGTGCGTCATCATCCATTTCGCAATCAGGCTGCCGCCGCGGCTGACAATTCCCGTCACGCGTCCCATGGTCAAGTGCAAGTGCTCAAGCATCACGCCGCAGTGGACCGTCATGTAATCGACCCCTTGCTTCGCCTGGTGCTCGACCATGTCGAGAAAATGCTGCGGCTTCATTTCCTCAATGTTGCCCCCCAACTCCTCAAGCATTTGATAGATCGGCACCGTGCCGATGGGCACTGTCGAAGCATCGATAATCGCAGCGCGAATCGGGTCGATGTTGCGTCCCGTGGAAAGGTCCATCACGGTGTCGGAACCAAAGTGTACGGCCAAGTGCAGCTTTTCCAGTTCCTCGGCAACGTTGCTCGTAACCGCCGAGTTGCCGATATTAGCATTGATTTTCGTTTTTGCCGCTACGCCAATGCCCATCGGCTCCAGTCGCTTTTGCAAATGCACTTTGTTGGCCGGAATCACCATGCGGCCGCGGGCTACTTCGCTGCGCACCAGCTCGGGCTCGAGCCCTTCGCGCTGGGCGACAAATTCCATTTCGGGAGTAATGTGTCCGGCTCTGGCGGCTTCGATCTGCGTCATTGCGCACTCCGTGCAAAAAGTGGCGAAAGCGTTGGAAATTCGTGTAGCGCTCATCCTATCGCAGCACCACTTTCTGTCAATTCAGCGGCGGCTTCTGTCGGAAGATCTTGGTCCGGAACATTGCTGATTTAAAACATCGTTCGGCACAAGCTGCCTTTAACGGCACACTTTCCGACGCTGCGCTGTGGGGCAAACTTGGCCTCAGACCGATGATCGGCATGAACAACATGACGGAGGAGGTGTTCACTCAAAGTGACGCGCTAGGACTGCTCACTTTCGCCCAGCAGCGCGGCATGGCCCGCATTGCGATCTGGTCGCTCAACCGAGATTACGAGAACTCAGCCGGGGCGATCAACCACCTCGATAACTTCTCCAGCAGCCTGGTACAAACCCCGCTGCAGTTCTCGCTGCTGTTCAATGAGTTGACTTAGCACCGTGCGCATGATCGAGATCCAGCCGCAACGCTCACCCTGCCGGCTGTGAACAGGGTTTGGACGCCGCCATCTCTCGCGGTTGCACTGCACGGCCGGCAATCTTCGCCGCCAGCCAGCGCGGAATAAATCGGGTGCCATGGGTCAGCAAGCTATTAACCTTCCCATCCACCACGAGACTGCGCCCCCGTTCTAGGCCCCGCAGTGCCGTTGCAACGACTTGCTGCGCAGACCGTTTTTCCCCAGCGCCGCCTCAGGAGCTCCGGCGGTATCAAAAAAAGGCGTATCGGTCGTCCCTGGGCAAAGCGTAACCACGCGCACATTCCGATCTCGGCATTCCTCCCACAGCGCGACCGAAAACGAAATCACAAATGCCTTGCTCGCGGCATAAACCGCCATGTACGGAATGGGTTGAAAGCCGGCAATTGAAGCCACGTTGATCACGCCCCCCTCGCGCCGCTCGAGCATCTTTGGCAAGAACGCGTGCGTCAAACCGACCATGGCAGAAACGTTAACCGCAATTTCATCGTGCTCGCGTGCCGGCGAAATATTCTCAAACTGGCCGTGTGTCAGAAAGCCGGCGTTATTCACGAGCAATTCAATCGATACTCCGCGCTGCTCGACCTCGGCGGCCACCTGCGCGACAGCCGACTCTTGGCTCAGATCGACTGCAATGAATTCTGCCCCGACCCCATGTTTAACTTTGATCTCGTCGGCCAGTGTCCGCAGCACATCGCCCCTGCGCCGACTAAAACCACCGACATGCCGCGCTCCGCCAACGCATAGGCAAACGCTCGGCCAATTCCCGACGATGCGCCCGTAATCAGCGCGGTTCTTCCTTGATAATGAAACATTTCCATCCCTAAGCGATCTTAACCGCCTGCCCGGTCTTCGCCGACTGGTAGGCAGCCATCATCACTTTCATGTCCTTGAGTCCCTCTTCGCCCGGCGTCAACGATGTCTTATCGTTCAGAATGCAGCCGCTGAAATCGTCCATCTCGGCCGCAAAGTGGTTAACCGGTTCGTAGGGCACTTCCGTCCGTTTGCCATTGTCCACTTGCCACAGGTGATTGCCTCGATAGCTCTGGAACGGCTCCGACTCCAACTGTCCAACCGTCCCGTACACGCGAAATCGCTTGCAATTAATCACGTAGCTCGTGAGGCACGAAGCGATGAAGCCCTTCTTCGAATCGCATCTCAAAATTAATCGTTTCTTCAACTTCAGTGAATCGCGGATCCCCCGGCGTCGCATAAGTTGTGGCCGTCACTTCGACAGGTTCCTTCCCCGACAGATAGCGTACCGCATTGATGGCATAAATGCCCATGTCCATCATCGGACCGCCGCCGGCCATCCCCTTCTTGAGCCGCCACTGCGTCGGATCGCCGATCTTAAAGCCGGCGTCGGCTCTGAATGTGCTTGATCACGCCCGTTGCCTGGGGCGACTGCGCTAGCTCGATCGCCTTCTTCGTCATCGGCTCGTAGCGCATCCGGTAGCCAATCATCAGCTTCCGCTGCGCCGCCTTGCAGGCATCAATCATGCCTTGGCAATCGGCCACGCTCGTGGCCATCGGCTTCTCGCACAGCACGTGCTTGCCCGCCTTGGCGGCGCGAATCGTGTATTCCGCGTGCATGCTATTGGGCAGCACGACATATACCACGTCGATTGCCGGATTATCTTTGATCGAATCGAAATTCTCGTAGTTATAAATGTTCTTCGGATCGATGCCGTATTTGCTGGCTTGATCGCGCGCCTTGTCGGGATGCCCGCTCACGAGCGCCACAGGCCGCGCAATTTTGCAATCGGCAAACGCAGGCAGTAGCTGCCCCATCGAGAGCTTGCCAATTCCCACCAGCGCAAATCCGATAGTCTTTTCCGGCAGCGGCGGTTCTGCTCGAATGATCCCAGCCCCCAGCGCTGCCGCCGCCGCGGTGCTGGCCAAAAATGTGCGTCGAGATATCGGCCCAAATTCTGAATTCATGAATGCACGCGCCGCGATTCGCGATTATCGTCGCGCGATGCGGTGGTCGCAGGCCCGAGCGCAGGGCGGTAGCAATCTACGTCCCTGACCTCAAGCTGGGGAACTAGGATTCGAACCTAGAATAACTGGTTCAGAGCCAGTCGTGATACCATTTCACCATTCCCCAGTGCTCCTAAAAGCCTAAAGCCGCCCTTCCAGTGCGTCAAGGCAAACACGGTCGAGAGTGGCACGTCCCGGCGTGGCAAAATCACTGTGGCACCACGCCCATTCTGGGCGTGCCACGCGCTCACCCTTCACCCTTCACCCTTCACCCTTCACCCTTCACCCTTCACCCTTCACCCTTCACCCTTCACCCTTCACCCGCTCACCCTTCACCCGCTCACCTCTTCACCCGTTCACCCGCTCATCCCCCCGCCGCCTCGCCCGTTGACGCTCCGTTTGCCGACACCGTAAAATCGACTTCTCGCCCGCCCCTCAAATCAGCCTTCTTCTAACTACGCGGCCCGTTGCCGCTCCGTCTATAGCAATCCTCCCATGGCCGTCCTCGAAATTCTCAATGGCGATCGCACCGGCCAACGTCTGCGAATCAACGGCCAGCGCGCCATCCTCGGCCGACATCCCGAGTGCGATATCGTCCTCGATCAAGGCGCCATTAGCCGCCAGCACGCCCAAATCACCGTCACCGACGGCAAGTACTTCATCGAAGATCTCAAAAGCCGCAACGGCACCGTGGTCAATGGCCAACTCGTCGAAGGCTCGCAGCAGCTCAACGATGGCGACGAGCTGAAAATCTGCGATATGGCCCTGGCCTTCTATAGCGAGGCCGAACCCGCCGCCGACGCCAAACGCGGCGATACCGACCCCTTCATGGTCGAAGACAAGACGCTCAGCAGCAGCACCATCATGTGGAAGCTCGACATGTCGGGCAGCGTCGATGGTGTTCGCCCCGCCGTGAATCCCGAAACCAAGCTGCGGGCATTGGTCGAAATCACTCAGAACCTCAGCCAGGCCACGGTGCTGGAAGAAATTCTACCCAAGGTGCTCGATAGTCTCTTCAACATTTTCTCGCAGGCCGATCGCGGCTTCGTCGTCATGCTTAGCCCCGAAGGCCGCCTCATGCCCAAGGCCTACAAGCAGCGCCGCAAAAGCGAAGACGAAGGCGCCCGCATCAGCCGCACCATCATCAACGAAGTCGTGAAACTCAAGCAGGCGGTCCTCTCGGCCGATGCCGCCAGCGACGCGCGTTTCGAACTCAGCCAAAGCATTGCCGATTTTCGCATTCGCTCGATGATGTGCGCGCCGCTGGTGACCGGCGATGGCACCGTGCTGGGGGTCATCCAAATCGATACGCTCGACCAGCGCGCCCGCTTCAATAACGACGATGTCGAAGTGCTCGCCAGCGTCGCCTCGCAAGCGGCTTTCGCCATCGACAACGCCACACTACACGAACGGCAACTGAAGCAGCGCGCCATTCAGGCCGATCTCGATGCCGCCCGCAAGGTGCAGCACGTATTGCTCCCTTCCGCGCCGCCGGTGGTCGAAGGCTATCAGTTTTTCGATTTCTACGAGGCGGCCAATCAGGTCGGCGGCGATTTTTACGATTACATTTTGCTCAAAGATGGTCGCGTGGCCGTCGTCTTGGCCGACGTTTCGGGCAAAGGCGTGGCCGCCGCATTGGTCATGGCCAAAGCTTTCGGCCGAAGTGCGCTACGCCTTGGCCAGCGAGCCCACGGCGGCCCAAGCCGTCGACCGAATCAACGAAAGTTTTTGCCGCTCGGGCTGGGAAGATCGATTTGCCACGTTTGTGCTCGCCCTGTTGGATCCCAAAGACCATCGGGTGACGATCGTCAACGCCGGCCACATGCCCCCCTTTGTGCGCCACGGCGAAGGCAACGTAGAGGAAGTCGCGCCACAAATTTCCGGCTTGCCGCTAGGCGTGGCCGATGGCGTCACTTACGAAGCCGCCGAAATCTCGCTCGCGCCGGGAGAAATTGTCACCGCCTTTACCGACGGCATCAGCGAAGCGCTCAATCCCGCCAACGAGTTGTATGCGCTCGATCGCTTGCATCAACAATTGGCGCTCCCGTCGGAAAACGCCGCCACGCTCGGTCGCACCGTGCTCGACGACGTCAAGCGCCACGCTGCAGGCCGCGCCCAAAGCGACGACATGTGCCTGGTCCTCTTCGGCCGCAATCCGTAGCGCCGCCGGATCAGATACTCGAGCAGTTCAATACGACTGCAACCACCTCTCAAGTTGATGCACCAAATCCGTTTGCCCGTGTGACTGAGCGATCTCGAGCGCCTTTCGTGCCGCCAAAATGGCCTCATCGCGTCGGTTCAATTTGGCGTCAACGTAAGCCATATTGGCCCAGGCCATCGATAAATCAGATTTCAACTCGGTCGCTTTCTGATATTGCTCGATCGCTTCTTCAAAACGATTGGTTTGTGCGAACAAATTGCCAAGATTTAAATGGCCTTCTGGGCTATCCGGACGCAGCAGCAAAAAAGATTGATACACATCCACACCCTCGTCCAAACGGCCCGACTCCGAAAGCGCTAGGGCTAAATTGAAATAGGCTTCTGCATACGATGGGTCCTGCTCAATCGCGATGCGAAACTCCTCGATCGCTCCCGGCAATTTGCCGGATTTCAAGTACAGGGTCCCCAAATCGAAATGCCCAATCGGAAAATTGGGCTTCAGTTCAAGACTTCGTTTTAAGTGCGCAATCGCTTCGCCCGATCGACCAACTTGCTGCAACGCATTGTTCAGATTGTAGTGCGCCTCTGCGAAATCCGGACTGATGCGTAATGTCTCTTCGAATTGTTCGATCGCGCTCTCAGGCTTCGAGTCGCGGAGATACGCGTTCGCCAAATTGTAATGCGCCATCCAGCAGTTCGGGTTTTTGTGGAGGGTGTCGTTGTAGAGCGTGATGGCATTCTCGTAGAGTCGACTTTGTTGGTGAGATTGCCAAATCAGTACGGCCACAACTGCGACAGCGATCAACACCGCCGCCGCTCGCACCAGTCCCTGGGCATGTTTCTGCCAAACGCTCCAAGTGGCCGCAACTAGCGTTGCCACGGCGACAATCGCAATATACTGATAGTGGTCGGCCACCAGTGAATATTTCATGAAATACACATCCGTAAAGCCCATCACCGGCAGCAATGCCACGCAATAGAATCCCCAAGCGAACAGCAGCACCCGTCCCCACAACGTATTGCGCTTCCAAATCAATACAGAGCTGGCGCACACGGCGGTTGCCAATGGAAGCCACGCTGTCAGACTGCCAGGATCGACCTTGGGCTGCGGATAAACAAACGAAAGATCGATCGGCAGGAAGGCCTTCGACAAATAAAACCAAACCACAACGCCGGCATCGGCCCAGCGCTCGGGAATGCTCGCTTCACGAATCGCTTCGGTGTTCGAGTGATGCTGAAACCAGATGTTCACTAGCGTCAGCGGCACTGCGATGGCCACGAAAGGGGCGATTCGAAGCAAATCTGACCGAGTAATCCGACCGCGCTGCCACCAGGCGATCAACAACAGCGCGAGAGGCAAGATAGCTACTGAGCCTTTACTGAGCATCGCCAGCAGGAACCCCAGCAAGCTCGCGCAATACCATCCCACGGATTGCCAATTCCATGTCTTCTCTTCTGGGCCGCGTTCCTTCTTTTTCTCCGATTTCAGATAACACCAAGTGGCCACCAAAACCAACAGCATCGAGAGCGTATTTTTCCGTTGGGCGATCCAGGCCACGGATTCAACATTCACCGGATGGACGGCAAACAACAATGCCGCCAGATATGCTCCCGGAACCGACAGCTTTCGCAAGATCACCCACACCAAGAGTGCCGCGGCCCCATGCAACAACAGGTTTGTTAGGTGGTAACCTTCCCCTTGCATTCCCCACAATCGCCACTCGAGCCAAAAGCTGCTGTTGGTCAAGGGCCAGTAGTCAATCGGCTCGGTGGAGAACCAAATGCGGTTCAGACCATCGGGAGCTTTAACCAGTTCGTTTTGCGTCAACAGCGATTCATCGTCCCAAATGAACCCACCGTGCAGTGCCGGCGAATACGCGAAGTAAGTCGCAAGGACAAGTAGCGCAATTGCGCTCGGTACGACAAGGCGCGACATCGACGGCGGTCCAATTCCAAACTGCTCTAGGCCGCCGCCACGGGGATAACGCCCTGATTGTGACATGAAGGGGGCAGGTTCCTGCAATGTGCCATCGAACCTACAAGAGTTTAGCTTACCTACGAGCCGCGCGCGTCAACAAGCGCTCCATCGTAAATGCTTTGCATTTTGCATTCCTCGCAATGTTATGGCGAGGTCTCCCGACAATGCCATTCCGCCTTCCCCACTCGTTATGGCGCGGTCTCCCGACCTCCCACTCCGCCTTCCGCCGCTCACCTCTTCACCTCTTCACCCGCCCCCGTGCCTCTCGGGCACTTTCTCCGTCCCCTCAATCTCCCCGCGCAACAGCTTCCCTCCCATCCCCGTCAGCCATAAATAAAAATCGCTTGGCAATCCTTCAAGTGTCACAAACGAACTCGCACCCACCGGCGGCGAATTGGTGCATTTGAAAATCGCCGTCCCTTCGTTCATCTCGTCGAACATCGCCTGGTAAACCATCGTGCACCCGCTGCGCTTGGCCGCGCAATCTTCGCCCATAAGAACGCTCCCTTCAACCGCGGGATCTGGTCCAAGGGCGCATCGGGCTTCATGTTGTGCCAACTGAATCCCGGAAACACGACCGGCAAATATTCTTTCCCATTCTTCCGGCACCATTCCACATCCGACTTCAAATCTCTCTCGGCGTGCTCCTCGACCTGCGACAAGTTCGCATACCGCCCCACCGTCCACGGGCTCACAATATCCGCCGCCCGCACAATCTCGTGCACCTGCTCGTCGTGCACGCAATCGCGATCCAACGTCCGCCAGCCCGTCGGCACTCCCACCATCACTGTGCAACCGCCGTACGTCGGGTCGTCCTTCAAAAACCGCACCAGCTTCTCGCACTCGGTCAGCGAGTATTTCCGGCCGTCGTTAAATCCAATCCCCCACACCGCCACCACCGGCTTCCCATTATGGTGCAAATAGGCGTGGTCTTGCCGATCGTGCCCGATCCGCCCCCGCTCGACCAGCATCTTCCAGTCGTCGATCACCCGCTCGATCTCCCCTGCGCTCAATCCCGAAAGATCGTACATCACCGCGTAAGCCCGTCCGTTCAAGTTCGCCCCTGCGCGGCAATTGGCCAGCACCGCATTGGCGTGCCGCAAGTGATCGGGCGCGAACGTTTCCACCGCAAACCGCTGCACGAATACTCCGTCGATCCCATATTCCTTCATCCAGCGAAAATGCCGCTCGACCGTCGCTGCGTTGTGCGAACTGAACACATACGCAGGCGTTCCATCTGCATTCTGAAACGCCGTGCGATATTTTTCCGATTCCCCCAGCTCGCTCGTGTCGGGCCAGAAGTCGATAGAGCAATTTCCCGGCTCGAACTTCCCATGATTGTCGTAGTGCGACCAACCGAGCTTCGCCCCATCCCCCGGCGCAGTAAACCATCCCTGATATCCGCACAGCACCTTCCCCGTCATCGTCGAGCAATCAACCCCCGCCACCGCCTCCCCGCCATACGACCCCAACTCCCCCTGCCCTGCTCCTCCCTTGCTCCTCGGCGCAAACATTCGCCGTACCGGCCACGCCACCCCGCAAAGCAGAATGTATGTCAAGCTACCGCATCACAAATCGCCACATCGATATTTCCATCGGCACGTACAGCAGGAAACGTCCCCCGAGTGCGGGTCGAGCACGACGAGCGTACGAGAATGCAATGCTTAGCCCACATCCAACAGTGGCAAGCCTATCGCTCCGGCCGCAGTCAACAGTTTTTGATCTGCGGCAACCACCGCCGCAAGTCGGCTCCGCTCATTCAGAGCTTGGGCCGTCGCCAGGTGAATAGCGTCGAGTGTTCGTAGAGGGCCGCTCAAACCAAGTGTGCCAAGCAGCCCGGTAGCGGCCGCCAAACGCTCGCTGTTGACCGCCGCCACGGCGAACACTCCTTCAGCAACGTCCTTATCCAATCGTGCGATTAGCCGGCCGAAATCTGTCCTCGTCAGCACTCCTTCGCGCACCAACCGCGCCAGTGCCGAGAAAACTTCGACCACTGCCAGCCGTGATGCCACGAAACGATTTCCCGGCTCCTGAAACAGTCGATCGACTGACTCCGTGCCCTGTTCCAAATGATACCGCTTCACGAGCGCGCTAGAGTCGAGGAAGTAGCGAGCCATCTTTTAGTGCTCGTCGCGTTCCGCGGAAATGCGCTCCGCCAGCGATCCAGCCAGCCCTCCGAGCATGCTCCGCGCGTCCTCTAACGTCGGCGCGCAAGCGCCATTGCGACGGCACTCTTCCATGAACTCCAGGTCGAGTAAGTCGCCAATGTCGCGTAGCTCATCTATCAGAGCACCCTTGGGTTCGACGTTCAACAACACTCGCTGGCCGTTGGCAATTTGCACTGGCACTTCCGGTCGAAATACCCCGTTTTCGAAGATGGCATCAATGCGCTGGTTCATACTGGCATTATACGCCACGCATTGCGGTGATTACCAGTTGAGTTGCGTTCCACGCTTCCCCAAGCCCGTGACCGGTCCGACAGTTAGGTCGCCGTGGCCTCCTCCTCCGCGCAAACATTTGCCAAACCACCCATCACCGCCGCGCAGAAGAAAGATATTGACGAAGTGCCGCAACATGAATCGTCCTTCGTTACGCACGGGTGCCATGCCCACGGCTCGGCGTGGGCATGATGTGATACGATCCTACACACTATTTGTTAAGGCGCGGTCTCCCTTTGTTATGGCCCGCTCATTGTTATGAGACCGCAGGTTATCCCACTTGTTATGGCGCGGTCTCCCGACCGCGCCATCCTACATTTTGCTGCATCCGCCGTCCGGTGCCCCAACGGAACAACCCATAGTGTAAGCTCCCAAATTCCGCCCCGGCATGAGCACGATCTCGGTCACTGCTGTTCGCAAATTGCCAATCCGTTAACGCAAATTGTTCTTTCATATCTTTCACGATCCATTCACTCTGGCATGATCAATGGTAAGATTCCGCAATCGCGGCATTAGAGCAATCGACCGATGCAACCCGGAACCAACCCCTCAGACAACGAACTGCATGTAATGTCGCCGTCGCAACCATCGTTGCGTCGGCGCACATTTTCTCTGTTGCGATTCTATCTCTTGTCGATCGCGGTCGGAATCGTGGCGGCGTTGGGAGCCGTAATCTTCAGAGGTCTCATCGCGGTCATTCACAATCTTCTCTTCTTGGCTCAATTCTCCTTTCATTATGACGCAAACGTTCATACTCCCGCGGGGCCGTGGGGTATTTTTATCATCTTGGTCCCCGTCATCGGCGCCGCCGGCGTCGTGTGGCTGGTCGGCAATTTCGCGCCGGAAGCCAAAGGGCATGGCGTCCCAGAGGTGATGGATGCCATCTATTACCGCAAGGGAATCATTCGCCCGGCAGTCGCCGTCATCAAAGCGATCGCTTCGGCCCTGTCGATCGGCAGCGGCGGATCGGTGGGGCGCGAAGGGCCAATTGTTCAAATCGGCTCCTCGTTCGGTTCCACGATCGGCCAGCTACTGAACTTGTCGGTTTCGCAACGCGTTACGCTCATCTCCGCCGGAGCTGGCGCAGGCATCGCCGCGACATTCAATACGCCGATTGGCGGTGTTTTATTCGCCGTTGAGTTAATGCTGCACGAGGTCAGCGCGCGCACCCTCGTACCGGTTACGATCGCCACCGCAGTCTCATCGTATATCGGACGAGTCTTTTTCGGCAGCGATCCGTCATTCGTAATTCCGACTCTCGACACCGCAGGCGCCCATCAATCAACTCCCGTCGCCCTTCTCGTCTATGCTCTCCTGGGGGCAATCACAGGGCTAATTTCCGTGGTTTTCATTTGGTCGATTTATGCTTTCGAGGATTTCTTTGAAAAGCGAGTTCCCGGCAATTATTACACGCGTCACATGGCGGGCATGCTGGTGCTCGGCGTGATGATGTACGTTCTGCTGCAAACTACCGGCCACTATCACATCGAAGGCGTCGGATATTCCACGATCGAAGACATCCTCTCCGGAAGCACTTCGGCGCTGTTTGATCGTCTTGTTCGCCTTGAAGCTAATCGCGACCGCATTGACTTTGGGGTCCGGAGCTTCCGGCGGAATTTTCTCCCCTGCGCTTTTTTTGGCACCACATCCGGTGGGTTCTGCGGCTTCGCAATTCACCATTTTCTACCGAATTTCCCCATCAGCAACACCGCTCTAGCCGTCGCAGGCATGGCCGGCGTCGTGGGCGGATCGACCGGTGCTGCGTTGGCCGCCATTGTGATGATCTTCGAAATGACTTTGGACTATACCGTGATTATTCCCATTACCGTGACGGTCGCGCTGAGTTATGGAATTCGAAAACTGCTGCATCCGCAAAGCATTTATACCGAAAAGCTTTCGCGGCGAGGGGAACCGATCCCCGATGCCCTGCAGGCCAATTTCTTTCCGGTCAGGCAGATCTATGAAATTATGGATACCGAGGTCATTTCTCTCGCGCCGGAAGCAAGCTTGGATAGTTTCGTCCAAACGGCATTGCAACACCCGGATATTTCCACGTTTTTGGTCAAGGGTCCCGCAGGCCTGCTTGGCATTCTCACGCGCGATGCCGCTCTCCGGCCAAGTGTGCCGGTTGAAAACAATCCTTCGGTTGCCGAGCTGGCAAACCGCCGCTTCATTGTCGTCAGCAAAGATTTGCCGGTTTTCGATGTCATGATGCAAATACGCCAGGCAAATGCAGACGCTGCGTTGGTCGTCGATCGGCTCAAAGACTCAAGCGACGGCGCGGTCTGTGGAATTGTCACTCGGGAAAGTATCGCGAATTCTGTGATGCAGGAATTAGAGCTGTTTGCAGGCGAGTAGATCGACAATTGCCGATTTGCGCCGCTTGTTGTGGCGCAGTCTCCTGTTATGGCGCAGTCTCCCGACCGCGCCGTTAATGGTGCGCGCCCTGTTATGGCGCAGCCTCCTGACCGCGCCATTAATGGTTATAACTAACCCATGGCCGCCAAGCACAAATTTACCCAGCTAGCTTTAGTCGCCTTCCTGGCGTTGGCGGTTGTCGGCATTGCCGCTTATGACCGCTTCATTCGCGACACGGAAGAAGGCAAGTGCCGATTTCATCTCACGCAAATTGGACTCCGCACTGCTCAACTATAAAGAACTCCACGGCACTTTTCCGCCTGCATTCATTTGCGATCCCACCGGCCATCCCATCAACAGTTGGCGCACCGAGGTCGTCCCGTATTTCTGGTACAACTTTCGTCCCGGCCGCGACGACTATGCAGGCGGACCCGGCTACGACTACTCCGAGCCTTGGAACGGGCCCAATAACGCCAAGCTCCACCTCGACCAAAAGCCATGCGATGTATTCCAGTGCCCCTCCGACCATCCGCCTGCCGCGGCCACGACCAACTACGTCGCCATCGTCGGCCCAAACACCCTGTGGCCCGGTGCCGCGGAGCTGCCCCCGCTGCCGATGGCTCAGACAACGAAAAAATTCTTGTGCTCGAGTTTCCCGGCTCAGACATTCTCTGGATGGAACCGCGCGATCTTTCTGTCGATCAAGCGCTCGACCTTGTCAAATCCACGCAAGACGGCCGCCGTAGCGCCAGCCCAATCCATTTCCTCACAGTCCTCGGCGCAGTCCGCACACTCGATCCCCACATCGACGAAAAATCGCTGCGCAAATTACTGGAAAGAAACATCGCCATCACCGATCATTAACGGGTGCCATGCCCACGGCTCGGCGTGGGCATGCAAACCGCCACACAATATTGGCAAAGCCAGTTTCACGCGCAGAACACCGTAGTCCGATTTAGAAGGAACCGATCATGAACGACGAACTAGCTTTGGCCCAATTGGTCGAAGATGATGATTACTGCAAAAAACTTGGCAGCACGCTTGAACCTGTCATTGGGAGATACACTGTTTCGATTGTTCTGGAAGACGGCAAAAGTTTGAGACAGCACGGCACTGGAACGCTACTTCGAATAGCCGAGCGATCGTTTTTGACGACTGCTGCCCACGTTGTTGCCGTCCAGCATGAACTTTTCATATATGGGGCAGAGGGCAAGGGACTCATGCAGTTGGATGGCAAGCGTATTCGTACAGTCGGTCAACCCGATGTTTTTGACTTGGCAATAATAGAATTGGACGATCAGGAAGTGGAACACCTAAGCGGTTTCAAGTTCATCCGTCTGATCGACGTGATGACGAACGACTTTGGGCCAGATTTGTATTTTGTGACAGGCTTCCCCTCGGCCTATACGCCTGAAACAAACGATCAAAACCAAAAGTTATACCTGAAGCGTTTTTATTGCTTCTCATACCCGACGGCCAAGACGTCGCACTTGGAGAATTTCGATGCTAAGTATCACATCGCACTTCATGGCAAACATGAAGACGCCGTTCCCCTTGGCGATTCCGAACCTTTGCCACCAACAACACTTCGCGGCATAAGCGGATGCGGTATTTGGAAAACAAATGCCATAGCTGTTCCGCGTGATGCGTGGACGCCCGATCACGCGAAATTGGCTGCTGTGCAGACGTGCGAATACAGGAGCGCAATTCGAGGAACAAATTGGCTCGGCATAGCGACTATGATCTATCAGAGATTCCCGGAACTCCGGGCGGCGTTGGGTTTGCTCCTGCCGCGTCGGATTCAACGGGTTTAGCCAACCTGCCGGCGAGTCCACCATCATTCATGCAGTGGTTTCTCGCCAACAAACAATCCCCACTCGTCAGCGGCGATGTCGCCGCGTTTAGCCAAGTTGTTGCCACGTTCGACAGCGAAAGATATTTCACTCTTCGTCAGCGCATCTTCAATGTCAAAGAATGTCGCTAGTGGAACGCCGGGCATAGCCGGATACACGAGCACCAAACCTTTCGGCGGGCTCGCGCCACCGATCAACTCTCCATTACTTTCGCCTGGATGCCAACCGGCTTCACGAAATGCATTTAGGATTTCGACGGCGAACTGACTTGTATCTGTATTTGGATCCCAAGTCGCAATTTTGAAGGGAATCGGCCTTAACGCCTTGAGGGCACCTACCAGTTTGTCATGCTGTGCTGGCGATAAATGCCTGTCTGTCCGCATTTCGTGAAGTTGCCCTGTTGTCGCCTCAACGCGCTTGCAATCTCCGATTTCCATTGTGCGTCGAGGTGGCCCTTCAACAGACCGAGCAACAGCGTTGAGATCACAAGTACGATGTCAGCAACAAACAACACCGATTTAAATCGTACATTCAAGCGGTGTTCAAACTTAAGTGATATGCCGACCAGCGCAGCCACAAAGGCGACCAGAAACGAGTTATCTCCAATCCAAGCGAGAAGTGTGCCCATCCCCTTTATTTTAGTGACAATGAGGCAAAGCGTCTGCGCGGCCGGGCGGCATGCATCCCGCCGCCGAGTCCACGCCGCGCCGTCGTTATCGCACGCGGCACGCAGACAATCAGGCGCTGGCGCGGATAACTTCGTAGAATTCACGCAGTGACACGATGGCGATGCCCTGAAACGACTTAAGGCTCGCCAGCTCCCTATCTCCCGTGACCAAATAACCTGCTCGACCGGCTGCAGCGGTTCCCAGCACCGGCAACTCTCACAAGACGGCGTTGAAGATATCGTCGTCGGTCAGAAAACTCTGGGCTTCCGCCAAAGGAACCGTCCCACGCCGGATGGCTTTGAGTTGCTCGGTGACGATGTAGCGATGCAGCGACTCGCGCACCAGTTCGCTGGTCGGCCGCCGCAACTGGCGGCTCAAGTCCTCAAGCTGCTGCTTGAGTTCGTCGGGGATTCGAAGGGTAAGCTTGCTAATGTGTTACATTGTGTCACATCGGGCGGCGCAGTCCAATTCTTAAAAAATCCGCGGAAAAAATCGCCTGCTGCGTCGCGCACAAATCGGAAATCCTCCGCCCCATGCGCGGCCAAAAACATCCTTGCACTCCGCCGTCGACCCTGCTAGGCTCAAGGCTTAATATGTACATGTGTGCACACAATCTTTGCTCCCCAAGGAGCGCCACGTCATGGTACTTTTCAACTCCTACTTTGTTCAAAATTCATTCACCCCGCGACCGCTGCGGAAAAATTCCTTCCGCTGGCTCAGTGCCTCTGTGCCTCCCGTGGTGAGTCCAGCCAGCCGTTTTCCCACCGTTTACGATCCGTTTTCCAACCGTCTTTCGTCCATTTTTCACCGTTTTCTCGGTTTTCCAAAAACCGTACGGCTCGCTGGGTGCGATGCGCAATCACAGCGATGCTCCTCGGCGATCACCTCTTCACCTGTTCGCCTCTTCACATCTTCACCTGCTCATTCCCCATTCCCGCAGCCAATAGCAGCGATTTTCAGAATGAAACTTGCTTGGCGCGCCTCGATTATGAAGTTCGGAACGTTGCCCCTTTGAATTAATCGCGCTATCAGGCTGATTACCGCGCGCCGTCGCGGATGATTCGAGTGGGATTTGAAATCAACTCAACCGCGTTTGTCTACCTCTCAAGCGCCCCATCATCTCGGCGAGCAGTTCCATCGGCAGCCCGACCACGTTCGACTCGCTCCCCTCGACGATATGAATCCATCCCAACCGGTCCTGATAACCAAACGCCCCGGCCTTCCCCTCCCACTGATAAGAATCGAGATACTCCCCCAGCTCGCGATCGCTAATCGCGTCCATGCGCAACTTGGTCACGGCGATTCGCGTATCGGCTGCGCGCTGGGGATAATCCCACAAACAGATTCCGCTCAGCACGCGATGTTCGCGCCCGCGAAGCAGCTCGAGCATTCGCCGGGCTGTCGCCAAATCGGGCGGCTTGCCGAGAATTTGGCCATCGCACTCCGCCACGGTGTCGCACGCCAGGACCAATCCGCGGCCAAGCCGGCGGGCAACATCGACTGCCTTCTCATACGCCAATCTCACCACCAGTTCCGCCGGGCTTTCACGACTGCACACGCCGCACTCAACCGCTTCGGCGGCAGGCACGACATCAAATATGTAGCCGGCCTCGGTCAGCAATTCCCGCCGGCGCGGCGAGCGGCTGGCGAGAATCAGTTTTGGTGTCTGTGTTTGAGTCATGCACTACGTATACTACGGCCATGCGCCTTCGCATCCTCTACGAAGATAATCACCTGCTGGCGGTTCTGAAACCACCGGGCTTGCCGACGCAAGGCGCCGCGGCAGGAAATCCCAGCGTGGTTTCGCTGGCCAAGCAGTACCTGCGAAGCAAATACCGCAAGCCGGGCAACGTCTATTTGGGCGTTGTCAGCCGGCTCGATGCCCCCGTGAGCGGCGTGGTTGTGCTGGCGCGAACCTCCAAGGCGGCAGCGCGACTTTCGGAACAGTTCCGCTCGCGGAGTGTTAAGAAAGTATATTGGGCAATTGTCGAAGGACGCGTCGACCCGCCAGCCGCCGAGCTAGTCGATCGACTTGCCAAAAATGAGCGCACCCAGCGCGTCGAAATCGTGCCCAAAGGCCGGTCCGGCGGCCAAGAAGCACGCCTTTCCTATCGCACGCTCAAAAAATTTCGCGCCTCAACTTTGCTTGAAATTGAACTAAACACCGGCAGGAAGCATCAAATTCGGGTACAATTAGCCGCCAGGGAGAACGCGATTGTCGGCGATCGAAAATACGGAGCCAAAACGAAATTCGCCGACGGCATCCCCCTGCATTGCCGCCAACTGGTGTTGGAACATCCAGTAAAGCGTGCAAAATTGGAACTAGTCGCCCCCGTGCCGACGGCCTGGAAGCGGATAACAGACTGACCGAAAAAACGAGCGGCGAAGAAGGCTAGTATTCGGCTATTAGAATAGATGGTGTGGCAGTGCGGCTTTAAAAGACCCGCATTTCATTTGGTCGTCCGGTCGCGAGAGACATTCCTGGCCGCCAAATCGAAGCCCACCATCGAAGTACCATTCACGCATCTTATCATTTCGCCGCCGGTTGATTGTCGTGGATCAGCCCATCAAGAACTTCCGTACCTGCGTTTTAACTAGCGGCCTGGTCACGCCGGCCGAGCTCGATCAGACCATCGTCGCGCTGTGGACAGAGCGCAGCGGCGGCGGCACGGCCCAGGTCGAAATCGCAGACCAGGAACTGGCCGAAAAGTTGGTTGAACTGGGCAAGCTCACGCAATATCAGGCGACTCAACTGCTCGCCGGGCGCACCAAGCTGCATCTCATGCAGTACCGTATTCTCGATTCCATCGGGCGCGGCGGCATGGGGCAGGTGTTCAAAGCCCAGCATACGTTCATGGATCGCATCGTGGCCATCAAGGTGCTTCCCAGCGTCAAGGCCAACGATGAAGCCACCAAAAGCTTCATGCACGAAATTCGCACGCAGGCGAAGTTGCACCATGAAAATCTGGTGCAAGCCTTTGATGCCGGCTACGACAGCGTCTACTTCCTCGTGACCGAATACGTGCCCGGCACCGACCTTCGCAAGTATGTTCGCCAATGCGGCCAACTCAGCATGCACGAGGCGGCAACCATTGTTTCCCAAGCGGCGGCCGGCTTGGCGCACGCGCATTCGCAGGGCCTCATTCATCGCGACGTGAAGCCGGGAAACTTGCTCGTCACTCCCCAAGGCAGAACCAAAGTTTCCGACCTGGGTCTAGCCGGCTGGGTCAATGGCGAGGAGCTCGACCCCAAGGCCGGAAAAATTGTCGGCACGGCCGACTATTTGGCGCCCGAGCAAATTATTTCGCCGCGCGAGGTCACGCAAACGGCCGACATTTACGCGCTGGGTTGCACGCTGTACTACGCCGTGACCGGCAAAGTGCCTTTCCCTGGCGGCACGATGAACGACAAAGCCCGCCGGCACTTGGAAGACATGCCGCTGCACCCGCGCCGCTTGAACGCCGACTTGAGCGATCAGTTCGTCGATGTCATCGCCGAAATGATGGATAAAGATGTGCGCCGCCGTATTCAAACAGCCGACGAAGTCGTGAGGCGGCTGGCGCAATGGGCGGGCGATCGCATTACGTCGCCCATTACCGATACGCGTGAATGGCTAACGTCGATTCCCGAAGGCACTCCATCATTCCCCGAAACGGAAGGTAGCGAAGCATTCGCCCCGCTGCCGGAAAACGATTGGCAGAGCGAAGAATTCGGCAGCCAGAGCAGCCACTTCTCGCAAGGGACCGATGTGCTGGCGCAGGCCGATCAGGATACCGCCCCCAGCGAGAAATTCGAAACCTGGCTTAAGCCGAAGCGAAAGATGTCGCGCGAGGTAATGCTACTGGGCATTGTGGCGGGCTTGGCCATCATCACGCTGCTAGTCGTGCTAATCAGCGCGATTCTGAAGTGATCGGGCGAATTCCGGCTCGGCAGGAGCCTCGCCATCCCGACCGCGATTAACGCACAATAGGCTCGTTTACCCCGCGAATTCCGGCCGCCGCCGCGTCAGTTGGCTTTGCAAGCGTTGCACGATCGAGCTGTGCATTTGGCTCACGCGGCTTTCGGAAAGATCGAGCGTGGCGCCAATCTCCTTCATCGTCAGTTCTTCATAGTAGTAGAGGATAATAATCAGCCGTTCGTTGCGGTTTAAGCCCCTGGTCACTAGCCGCATCAGATCGGCTTTTTGAATGCGACGCGTCGGGTCTTCGCCGCGCTTGTCTTCGAGAATGTCGATCTCGCGAACGTCTTTGTAGCTGTCGGTCTCGTACCACTTCTTATTCAGGCTGATCAGGTTCACCGCATTGGCATCAAGCATCATTCGTTCCAGCTCTTGGATCGAAATCTGCAGTTGGGAGGACAGCTCGACATCGGTCGGCGAGCGCCCCAGCCTGGCTTCCAAAGTTTTTAGTGCCTCGTTGAGCTTGCTAGCCTTCGAGCGCACCAAGCGCGGCACCCAATCCATGGTGCGCAGCTCGTCGAGCATGGCCCCGCGAATTCGCGGCACGCAATACGTTTCAAATTTCACGCCGCGCGATAGATCGAACGCGTCGATGGCGTCCATCAAGCCGAACACGCCGGCCGAAACCAGGTCGTCCAGTTCCACGCCTTCGGGCAAGCGGGCCCAAATGCGTTCGCCGTTGTATTTCACCAGCGGCAAGTATTGTTCGACCAGGCGATTGCGCATTTCCTGACTCGACGGATCGGCTTTGAATCGCAGCCAGAGTTCCTGAATTTCGTCGGTCGCAACAGCGGTTGCCATGCCATCCTCCATGATGTGCGCTCCGCCGCGGCCGCCATCGAATCTGTCGCGCCGCCTGCGGAGGAATCCATTCGATTGAATCTGCCCGAGCCGAATCATTCGGCCGCTTCGCCATTGAAGTTTGCCTAATCGGCAAACTTTCTCAGGGCATTGTCTGCTAATGGTCTGTCATGTTATCGACCACCACCAACCGCAGATTCAAAGTTTTTCAAGTTTCTTACCGGTAAAAATCGAAATATATAAATTGGGAACAATAGTTGGAATTCGCTTACGCGCCGTCAAAATTAAAGTGCCCGGCCCAGCTTGCCTGAATCGGACCGGATAGATCGATCCCACAATCTGGCATAGGTTGCCGCGCGCCCGCTAGCGGCGCTCTTGCAGAACGTGTGCTCGCCGCAGGCAGCCCGGCATCGCGGTTTACTGCTGACGCGAGGGCGCTGGCCGCGCTATATCGGCGCTTATCGACGCTGTCACCTCGACGCCGCGCTTGCCGCCTAGCATTCCACCGAAACCACCATAGCGGATTGAACGCGAGCCGAGTATGGCTGCATTGCCGCCCAATTCGGCGCGAATCATGCGCAATGCTTCCGCCATCGACGCTGCTTTGAATTTTTTGATGTGCATTGGAATTTTAAATACTTAGTGGCCGCTTTTCTGTCTTCTATCTTTTGCTTTCTGTCGCCACTGATCACTAATTCCTAGTAGCCGCTCATGCCGCCTGCATTCTCTCGACGCTTGTAGATGGATCGCTTACCAGCGCCGCCGATTCGACCTTCGTGTCGCGCGTAATTTCGTCATAGCTAAGCACCGCCAGTCGCGGCAGACGCGACAGCGTCAGTTGCTTCAGCGCCGCGCGAATCGCCGGGCTAACCAGCACAACTGGACGATGGTTTTCCCGCACAAGCTCTTCGATTCCTTCAGATAGCGAGTCGCAAATGCGGACCACCTCTCGTGGAGCGAGCCGAATTTGCCAACCGCGATCGGCGTGTTCTACCGCCGCGGCAATTCGCGATTCGAGTTCCCCATCGATCGTAATCACGTGCAATTTGCCGTCGGGGGCGCTATCGCGCCGGCAGATCACGCGCGCTAAACGCTGCCGCACTAACTCGGTCATTTGCCAAAGGTCGTGCGCACCGGCGGCGCAATCGCCCAACGTTTCCAAAATCGCCCCTAACTGGCGAATGGGCACTTGCTCCCGCAAAAGTGCCTGCAACACGCGCTGCACCTCAGCCAGCTTCATTTGGACGGGAATCAGTTCCTCCACGACCGCCGGCGACGTTTTTCGTAATTCCTCGACCAAATGCTTGGTCGCGTCGCGAGTCAGAATTTCGTCGGCGTGCTGGTTGATCGTTTCCGCCAGATGGCTTGCTAACACGCCGGCTGGCTCCTGCACTTTGTATCCGAGACCTTCCGCTTGATCGCGCAAGTTGGGTTCGATCCAAAGGGCCGGCCGCTGGTGGGCCGGCTCGCGCGTTTCAATCCCGCGCATCGTTCCTGTCAGTCCGCCGCCGTCAATCGCCAAAAGCATTCCTGCTTCCAGCGATCCTTCAGCCACGGGCACGTCCGCGATTTTGATTCGATATTCCGTCTGGTCCAGCCGCAAATTGTCGCGCACGCGCACCTTAGGCATGACGATGCCCAGGTCGGCGGCGACGGCTTGCCGCACTTGCTGAATGCGCTCGAGCAAATTGCCGCCGCGCTTAGGATCGGCCAAACGCAACAGGCCCACTCCGATCTCGATCTCGAGCGGATTGGTCGAAAGATAATCTTCAATGCGCTCGTCGGGTTTTTTGCGCAATTCGGCTTGTGTTTTTGTGGCCGCTTCTTCTGCAACGCGCTTGTTTTGTCTGGAGAGTGTCACCGATAGCGCGATGCAACCGCCGCCGATCAACAGCAGCGGAATCTTTGGCAGCGCCGTAAATATCAGTAACCCGAGAAATACACCAGCAATCGCCAGCGTTTGCGGCCGACCGAATAGTTGCCGTAAGAACTCGCTGGGCAAGTTGGTTTCAGCGTTCGAGCGCGTCACCAACAGACCGGCTGAAAGCGAAATCATGAATGCCGGCACCTGAGCGACCAACCCGTCGCCGATGGTCAGCTTTGTGAAAACATCGGCCGCCTGGCTCAAACTCATGCCCGCTTGCAATACGCCGATCACAAGCCCGCCGAAAATATTCACCAGCGTAATCAAAATGGATGCAACGGCGTCGCCCCGGACGAATTTGCTGGCGCCATCCATCGCGCCAAAGAAATCGGCCTGGCGAGCAATGATTTCGCGGCGGCGATGCGCTTCGGCTTGATCGATCAGCCCCGCGTTCAAATCGGCATCAATGGCCATTTGCTTTCCCGGCATTCCATCCAAGGCAAAGCGGGCTGCGACCTCGCTAATGCGCGTAGCCCCCTTGGTAATCACCACAAACTGGATGATCACGATGATGACGAAAATCACCAGCCCCACCACCAACTGATTGGCCGCCACGAATTCACCGAATGCCTTGACCACGTGGCCGGCCGCCAGCGCACCATCGGTTTTGGCGCGCGTGAGAATCAATCGGGTCGTCGCCACATTCAGCACCAGCCGCGCCAGCGTCGTCGCCAATAGCAAGCTGGGAAAAATACTGAACTCCAACGGCGTTCGCACGTACACGGTGGTGAGCAAAATGATCACCGCCAGCGCAATATTGATCGAAAGCAGCACATCCATTAGTGCCGGCGGCATGGGCACGAGAATCACCAGCACGCTGGCGATTAGCCCAGCCGGCAGGATCAAATCGCGCCAGCCGCCAAAAGGCGATAGCGTTGCGGTCGTGGAAATGCTGGAAGCCATCCGTGGCTCCGAAGGTGCTCGCGCGTACGGCGAGAAACGAATGAAAAGTACCGGCGCAGTGCGAAGTGAAACCAACCGAGAAGAGGGGCGAAAGGTATCGAAACCCTCCGCCACTGTCCAGCCGGAATTTGAGTCGGGAAACGTCGTGCTTTTGCCGCTGCTAGCAGGCCTGAGCTAGCCACCGACGTCACACGCTAGCAGGTTGGCTCGCCAGCGCCCGCCAGAATTCTCGCAACTGCTCGGCGCTCGATTTCGGCAATGTGCCCGGCGCGTAGGCCGCGCGGCTGTACAAATCGGCTAGCTGCCGGGCCCCGCCAGCCAGATGCTCGGCGTGGGCGCCGACTTGTCGCGCGAATTCATAAGCTGTCTGATCTTCCTCCCGCGGCAAGCCGTTGTCGCGGGCCCAGGCCTCGAGTGCCTCGAACGTGTAGCGCACCAGCTCTGCAGACGGAACTTGATTGGCCAAGCCCGACACAAACGGATCGGAGAACTCAAAGAAGGCTTTGTGGCGAATCGGCATCGGCGCCATTGCTTCTGATTTCTGCTTGCGGGAAAACAGCCCGCCAAGTCCGCCAAACAAATTTCGCAACCAGGCGATAAGTTCGTCCCAATGGCGCCAGGCCCACCAGAGCGCCGCCAATACGAGGCCGCCGTAGAATATCCATTTTGCAATATCAAGCAGCCAATCGGCGTCGAACGATGGCTCGGAGGGCGTGCTGGATGTTTCCGTCTGGTTCTCTGGTTGCGCTTGCTGCTGCCCGTCGTTCGGTTGAGACTGCTTTTGGTCGGATGGAGTTTGATTCGATTTCGGCTGCTGGGGATTCGATTGCTGAGAATTCGCTTCTTTGCCGTTGGCCCCATTCGATTTTTGACTGGAATTGGAGCTTTCCGATTTGCCGGTGCCAGATTTATCGTCGTCCGATTTGCCACTGGAAGAATTTTCATTCCCTTTTTTGCCCGATTGGCTGCCGCCATCCGATTGTTTACTGTCGCTCGCTGACTTGGCATCGCTGGCGGACTTACCATCGCTGGCCGATTTATCTCCTCCCGTCGATTCTCCTGCACCGGCCGATTTGCCCGACTGATCGCCGTTTGACTTCGAACTCGCCTCGTTCGATTTGTCGTCGGTTCCAGAACCCGATTTGGCTTGCGCGTCGTTGGTCCCTTCCTTTCCTGCCGAAATGTCCGACGATTGTTGGTCCTCAGAACCTGCTGCACCTGGCAATTGCGAGATCGCATATTCTGCGCTGGGCCGTGGCAATAGCGCAGTCGCGAAGATCAGGCCCACAATCAAAATGCCCCCCATCGTGAGCCACGCGCCAGCCATGGCCGCAGGCATTTCCAACCGCCGCTGACGCAAATAGCGCCGCAATCCAAGAAAACTTGTCGTCAATAACAGCCCCAGCGCGCTCGCAACATAAACACACAACAGCAAAAACGCATTGCGGCGGCTGGCGGTATTCGATGCCGGAATGAACGCTTGTCCAATGCCAAACAGCGGCAACGCCACCAGCGAAAAGTAAACCACCCACACTCCCGGCGCGTGCGGCCGGCGGCGGCGCTCGACGAATTTATCCCACCACGATTTCTTTTCCTCCTTCGAGCCCGTCGCCGCGGCACCCAACAGTTCGTTCGATTCCGGGGGCAGTTCGGGTGCAGAACCGCGCCGTTTCGGCCGCTCCCTCTCACTCTGGGAGAGGGCCGGGGTGAGGGTGCTGTCCGCTGAATCTCCATTCTCCGCTCGCTCATTCAAACCCGTCGTCTGCAATAAACCTTCGCCCGAGGCATCTTGGCTGTCGTCGACCAGCGTGCAATCCCACGTAAGCTGATGCGCACACCACCAGATGAGCGCCATCAGCGAATAATTGATCAACCAGCCAAACGCTACCAAGCTTTGGTCTTTGTAAACGACAAATCTGTTCATCGCTAGCGCCACCACAATCACTAGCGCCGCTCCAAACGGCGCAGCGTGGTCCCACCCTTCTTCCATCGATATGCGCGAGACCAACACCATGCCCAAGATGTACCAGAACAAACAATAATGCAGCCGCGCTGGATACTGCCCCTGATAAAACAATTCGAGCAAGAAATACACCAGGCTGCCGATGAGCAGCATGATAAGCGCCGGATTAATGGCGATCACCACGTAGTCGGTCGTCGTCGGATGCAATCGGCGGGACATATTATTCCATGCATTAGTCAATGAACATGAATGTTATCCAACTCGATCAGAAAATCGTCTTTGCTTTGAATCAGCGTAAGCTCGACGGATAAATCCGAGCGACCTTCTTCAACTGTCCAAAGGTTGACCCACACCGACCATCGCTTTGGGGAAAACCCTTTGATTTGCACAACATCAAGACTGTCGAGGACACTTGGCGGCGGCAATGTAAGAGTCCTTCCATAATCAGTTATTGCGTTTCGGATTGAAGTAGAGTCCAACCGTTGCTGTGATATCAGATTGGCAACTGCCTCATACTCTTTAGCGACAAGCAATTCGATGATCTTTCTAACAGGCGTTTTTAGGTCTGCATTCATCGCTTTGTATACACCTATTATTTCCGGTAGTGATCAACGCAACGCAAACGACCGGCTTATGTCGGCTACCGACGTCCCATCTTTTAAATGGTATGCGGTAAAGCCGTCGGCAGCCAACATTCCTGCCGCTTCGCCGAATTCGTAATCGTCCCAAAAGTTCAATATCGCACTCACCGCGAACCCGCGGCGGCGAAGTATTCGCATCGCCAGCATGGTCGCGGGCGTAAGCCCGGCAACGATCGCGATCACCGTGGCGTCGCGCGGCATGCGGCCAATCGTTTCCCCCACTAGTTGCGAAAAATCGAGCCCGTCGGTCAATTCCACGCGGGCCAGCGTCTGCAGAATTTGCATCAATTGTTCCGGCCCGCGCCGCGTGGACACGATCAGCGGCTGCAATCGCTCGCTCGCATCCAACATTGCCGCCGCCTTGCGCGCTGCCGCCCGGCTGCGCAAATCGTGCTCCCAGCCCTCGAGGCGAATTCGATCGACCGCATCGCGCCCGTTGCTTACGAGCCCAATCTGCTGCCCCATTTCGTACACCGCGTTGGCAAGCGCCGCCGCCGCGGTAATTGACAGCTCCGAGCGATACGGCTCGTCTTTGGCCGCGTACGATTTCTCATGGAAATCCAAGAGCAAAGTCGCCCCGGCAATGCTCGACGGCTCATACACTTTGCTGTGCAACATGCCGGCTCGCGCCGTGGCCCGCCAATGCACGCGATTGAGCGGATCGCCCGCCTGATATTGCCGCACGCCGGCAATTCGCGTCGGATCTTCATACAGCCGGTGCTGCATCCGAATTTCGCCAATGGGCCGCCGCGATGCGATGTCGTAGCCCGACAGCGGCACTACATCGGGATAGACAAGCAAAAAATGCGGCGCGGTGGCAATGCGATAGCGCCGGTGCAAGCCGAACAAATCCCCCGTTTCCAGCATCAGCGGCCCAAGCTGAAAATATCCGCGCCGTGCGCAGTGCAGTTGATAAAGCATAATCCCTTTGCCGTGGCCGCCGAGCATCGTCAATTGCAACCGGCGGCCTTCCAACTTCAAACTCGGCGGCCGAATCGCGATGGCCTTGGTCGGCAGCAAATCTTCCATCAATAGCCAGACAATCGGCAGCGATCCGCGATTATGCACATTCACAATTACCGCCACTTTGTCGCCAATATTGGCCGAGAGCCGATTGCACTCCCTCTCGGCCGCTAAATTCTCAATCCAGATGCGGCTCATCAAGCGGCTAGCGATCATCACCGCCAATAGTGCATACATGGCATACGCCAACAGCCCCAGGCCAAACACCAGGGCCACGATCAAAAGCAAAAGAGCGCCTGCGAACCAGCGCATGTATCTCCCCTTGCTTGGGTGCCACTGGCTATGCTAGTGCTTTTCCGTTTACTAACACTGGCAGAGCTAGACCATCCTGAAAAGATCTACGCCCCCGTCATAATCGGCACTCCCACACTCCGCATCACCTCATCCACCACGGCCGCCGAAGTCACTTTCCGCAATCGGCTCTCGGGCCGCAAAATCACTCGGTGATTTAAAATCGCCGGTGCCACCCGCTTTACGTCGTCGGGCTGCACGAAATTGCGCCCGAGCATCGCCGCCATCGCTTGCGAGGCACGGAAGAGCGCAAGCGACGCCCGCGGGCTGGCCCCCAGTGCCAAATCTTCGTGTTCGCGCGTGCCATGCACCAATTGCATAATGTAGCGCCGCACTTTTTCATCGACGTGAATTTCGCGCACCGCCCTTTGGCACGCCACCAATTCGGCCGCCGTCGACACCGGCTTCAACTGGTCCAGCGGATGAACGTGCTGCAGCATGTCGAGCATTTTCAATTCTTCTTCCAAGCCGGGATATCCCAAGCTGAACCGCATCAAAAACCGATCCAACTGCGCCTCGGGCAAGGGAAATGTTCCTTCGTGATCGATCGGGTTCTGTGTGCCAACCACCAAAAACGGCGGCGGCAACACATGCGTTTGCCCATCGACGGTCACGCGCCCCTCGGCCATCGCTTCCAACAGCGCCGCCTGCGTGCGCGGCGTGGCCCGATTGATCTCGTCGGCCAGCACAATTTGGGCAAATATCGGCCCCGGCCGAAATTCGAATTCCGTCGTCTTTTGGTTAAACACCGACACGCCCGTCACATCGGTCGGCAACAAATCGGGCGTGCACTGCACGCGTTTGAACACGCAGCCCACACTCGCCGCCAGCGCCCGCGCGAGCACCGTTTTCGCTACTCCCGGCACATCTTCCAACAAAATGTGCCCTTCCGAAAACCAGGCCACCAGCGACAAAATAATCTGCTGCCGCTTGCCGACGACCACCTGCTCGACATTGGTCAGAATTTTTTTCGCCGTCGATGTGACATCAGCCATAGGAGACAAGGTCGCGGGCAGAATTAGAAAGAAGACAAGCTTGGATCGTGATGATCAGGCCGCGTTAAGCGGGTCGGCTCGATTGTACTCTGTCGGCGTGCGATTTGCGAAACTAGATCGCGCGACATTGTCCGAGAACCGCGTCCTTTTAGTCCAACCGCTCTGTGCCAAATTACCGCTGGTAACGTAGAATACAGCAATCAACTTCTACAGAAACATTGCATGTCCACCAGCACAAAACCGTCCACCAGCCCCGCCAAGTACGACGAACGCACGATCGTCAACTTCCCGAATCAAGTCACCACCATTCGGCTGGGCTTGTCGGTCGTGCTGTTCGTCTTCCTGCACCTTCGTTGGTATTGGCCTGGGTTTTGGCTGTTTTTGCTCGCTGCAGGCACCGACTGGCTCGATGGCTTTTGGGCCCGCCGCTACGGCCAAATTACCATTCTCGGCCGCATGCTCGATCCCTTTGTCGACAAGGTCATCATTTGCGGCACGTACATTTTCCTGGCTGCCGATCCGTCGTCTGGCCTCCTTCCGTGGATGGCCGTGCTTGTGCTCGGCCGCGAGTTGCTCGTCACGGCGCTGCGCAGCTTTTTGGAACAACAAGGGGCCGACTTTTCCGCCTCCATTTCCGGCAAGCTTAAATTCATTTTGCAATGCGCCGCAGTATGCGCGAGTCTGTGGTGGCTCAGCTATCATCCCATCGCGCCCCCAACCATTCCTCCCACGACCAACGTGGGCAACGTTCAATTCGACTATCCTGCCTGGGTCCAATACACCGTCGTCATTTCCGTCTGGTCGATGATCGCCATTACGATTTACTCCGGCTACGCCTACATGCGGGCGGCAATCAATCTGATCCGCCGGGGATAGGTGAAAGATTTAGAGCGTCTAACAAAATGATCGGGGACTGTCCCAATTTCGCGGAGTCGGCGGAGCAAAATGAGACTGTCCCCCTCTCCCAGATCATTTTGATAGACGCTTTTGGTCGCCGCGACGGTCTTCTGACCAAGCCTGGCAACATTTAAAAACTCCTCAACACGCCCATGCCAACACTCTTAGATCTCCTCGATAAAGCCATGCTGCTCGGCGGCGCAGGCGTCTGGGTCTGGGCGGGCATGCGCTGGTATCGCCGCGAACCAATTTTGCAATTTGTCCCTCGCCGCCCGGTCCCTTGGGAAGGCATCGATCTGCTGCTGGTGATCGGCGCAGTCATCCTGCTGCAGGCACTGTGCCTCAGCATCGGGGTGAAATGGTCGGGCATTGCGCTACCCAAGAATTGGAGCGATCTCGACGCGCAATCGCGCTACGTTCTCTTGGCCAGCAACATGGTCGGAACCGCCATCACGCTGGTTGCCGCGATTGCCGTTCTGAAATTGCGCAGCCGCGCGACTGCTAAAGATATGGGCTTTGTGTCGCGCGCGATCCCACGCGATCTGCTTATCGGCTTGGCCACCTTCGTTGCCGCCGCGCCAATTGTCATGGGCCTGCAATGGATTGTCGTCCATTGGATTCCTTACGAGCACCAAATCGTCGACGCGGTGCAACAAGAAAACGATTCGAAAATGTGGCTCGTCGCCGTACTTTCGGCGCTGGTCGTTGCGCCGGCGTTCGAGGAGTTCGTGTTTCGCGTCGTGCTGCAAGGCTGGCTGGAAAAAGTCGAACTGAAATTGGCACGCCAGCAGGCCGGGCTGAATCCCGACGTATCAGACATTACTGAAGATACGCCGCAATCGCCCCTCACCACTCCGCAGTTCCTCGGCCTCACGCCGGGGCTGTTGCCGATCGTCATTTCTTCGTTCCTGTTTGCGCTCATGCACTGGGGGCAAGGGGGCGCACCGATCCCGCTATTCGTATTCGCCCTATTTCTGGGTTTTCTCTACCAGCGCACCCATCGCTATTGGCCGCCGCTAGTGGTGCACATGCTGCTCAACGGCATTAGCTTGCTCATGTTCTTCGTCGAACGAAAAGTAACGCCCTGAATCGATTGTCGAAGTCGGTTGCCGGCGCTTTCCGACTTCCGACTTCCGTATTCCGACGTCTGACTTCACCTCTTCACCTGCTCACCTCTTCACCTCCTCACGGCTACTTTCATCCCGCGCCCCCGCTACATATAATCGCACCCGCTTGATCCCCTCTCTGCTTTCTCACCCCTTCACCTGCTCACCCTTTCACCCCTTCATCTTCTGCCTTCTGCCATCTGCCTCCTGAACCCCGAACCCTGAACCCTAGCCCCCTCCCCCCCATGCCCCACGGTTTCGGCATCATCGGTTGCGGAATGATCGCTCGCTTTCACGCCAAGGCCATTGCCGATGTGAAAGGCGCGAAGCTCGTCGCCTGTTTCGACAATATTCCCGCGGCGGCTGAAAAATTCGCCGCCGAAGCAGGCTGCCGTCCCTATACGAAACTGGCCGAGATGCTGGCCGACCCGACTGTCCACATTGTCACCGTCGGCACGCCCAGCGGCGCGCACATGGAGCCGGCCGTCGCCGCCGCCAACGCCAAGAAGCATGTGATCGTCGAAAAGCCGCTGGAAATAACGCTCAAGCGCTGCGACGCCATCATCGCCGCCTGCAAAAAAAATAAAGTGAAGCTGGCGACCATTTTCCCGTCGCGGTTTCATGCGTCGAGCCAGGAATTGAAGCGCGCGATCGACGGCAATCGCTTCGGCCGCCTGACGCTTGGCGATGCCTATGTGAAATGGTTTCGCACCCAGCAATATTACGACAGCGGCGCATGGCGCGGCACGTGGAAGCTCGATGGTGGCGGCGCGCTCATGAACCAGGCCGTCCACAGCGTCGATCTCCTTACGTGGCTCATGGGGCCAGTGGTCGAAGTCACTGCCCACACCGCCACGCTGGCCCACGAGCGCATCGCGGTGGAAGATGTCGCCGTCGCCACATTGCGCTTCGCCAGCGGGGCGCTTGGCACGATCGAGGCCAGCACCGCGACGTATCCCGGCTATTTGAAGCGCATCGAAATTCATGGCTCCGAAGGCACGGCCGTGATGGAAGAAGAAGATATCAAGGTCTGGGATTTCGCCAAAAAAATCAAAGCCGACGATGCCGTTCACAAGCACATGGCCCAGCATCGCAGCACCGGCGGCGGCGCGAGCGACCCGGCTGCCATCGGGCACCATGGCCATGCCCTGCAATTTGCCGATTTGCTCGAAGCGATTAAAAAAAATCGCACGCCATCAGTCGATGGAGCCGAAGGCCGCCGCTCGATCGAAATCATTCTGGCCATCTATAAATCCGCCGAGGCCGGCAAGACGATCAAGCTCCCCCTCAAATCGGACCCCACGCTAGCGGCCCGCAAACGCGACAAGAAGCAGTAATGCCGGGTGGCACTGTTTTCTGCTTTCTGCATTCTGCCTTCTGCCTTCTGCCTTCACTCCAAACCGCTCTTTGCCATTTCTCCGCGCCCCGTCACAATTCCGCCTTCCGACTTCCGCCCTCCGATTTCACCCGTTCACCCGTTCACCCGTTCACCCGCTCACCCGTTCACCCGCTCACCCGTTCACCCGCTCACCCGCTCACCCGCTCACGCCCCAGCCCTTCACCCCACGTCCCTCGCCCCTAGCCCCTCGTCCCTCGCCCCTTCGCAATGACCAACCTCGCCCACTACACCGCCTACTTGCTCGTTCGACTGTTCGTCTGCCTCCTGCAGGCGGTGAGCATCGAAACGTGCGATCGTCTGGCTCACGGCTTGGCGTGGCTTGCGCACGATGTTTTGTGCTTTCGCCGCAAACTGATCGACGAGAATTTGCGTCACGCCTTTCCCGATTGGACGGCCGACAAGCGCCGCCAGGTCGCCAAAGCCATGTGGGTGCATCTGTTTTTGATGCTCGCCGAAATCGCCCACTTCCCCCGCAAAGTACACGACACCAACTGGCGGCAATACATCCGCTTCAAAAACGAAGCCTGGATGATGCGCGAACTGTTTCGCAATCGGCCCCGCGTGTTCGTCTCAGGACATTATGGCAATTTCGAACTGGCCGGTTACACACTCGGGCTGTTTGGCTTTCCTACGTTCACGGTTGCTCGGCCGTTGGATAACCCCTACCTCAACCGTTTCGTCAATCACTTCCGCGCGCTCAAAGGGCAATACATTTTGCCCAAGCAAGGCAGCGCCCAGGAAGCCGCCGACTTGCTGGCCGGCCGCGGCACGCTGGGCGTATTGGCCGATCAGCACGCCGGACCGAAGGGCTGCTGGGTAAATTTCTTCGGCCGCCCCGCCTCCACTCACAAAGCCATTGCCGTGTTCGCGCTCACCAACGATGCCCCGCTGATGGTCGGCTACGCCCGCCGCATCGGCAAGCCATTGCAGTACGAAATGGCCATGGAAACACTCGTCGATCCAAACACCATGGATCCCGCGCTCAAAGATGTGACCGCGCTAACGCAGTGGTACACGCGCGTGCTGGAAGATCTAGTCCGCGTGACCCCCGATCAATACTGGTGGGTCCACCGCCGCTGGAAAGACAACCGCCCGGCAAAAAAACGCGCCGCCAAGCCTGCACCCGCGCCGCCCCACTCTGAAGCGGCGTAGGCCAGCGAAAGAATCCACCGGTCGAACGTTCTAATGTTCGATTGTGTCCGCCCGCACATATGCCTTCGGCTTCGCTATAAAAGCGGAACATCGCCGGGCAAATCCAGCTTTCCATCGGTGGGTCTGCAATTTTGTAAAAGTTTCCTGACGAGTCTCCGTGCTCCCAATCAAGTTTATATTGATGCCCTGGAAACGGATTGGCGGAGAACGTCAATCGAAATCCATCCTTCGCATTGGGTATGTCTTTCACAAGATAGTTGATCATTTCGGGCACGCCTGCAACAAACGGCTCCCGCTTTAGGCCGACACTAGGCTCATCGAAGACCCATGTGCCTTCGTACCAATAGGGCTCAATGACGAAAATTGAATTGCTGCTAGGACCGGCGCGATTTGGTTTGATAAGCCGCCAGCCGCCCAGCGACACAAGGACAACGATTGCCACAATGACGGCAAAAATCGCCATCAAACCCCATCGCGTTTTGGTACCGGCTGCTTCCATGCTGTTCATCGTAGCAATTATTTTTGGCAGCAATCAATGAATTCAACAACAAAATAACAAATCTCCAGCTCACGCGATCTAGGCACCATTGCCACGCGTTGCCACAATGCCCGGTAAAATAATTTTGGCCATTCCTTATCATGGCATCCGACCACTGGAAACCGCTTTATGCCCCTTTCTTTTGAACACGGTCGCTTGGCCTGCGCCATCGAGCGCATCGATGCGGCCAATGCTGATGATCCAAATCGCGAAGTGTTGGAAGGTCGCGAGCAACCAAAAGAACTGGTTTACTCGAAACGGATGACCCGCTGGCTCAGTCGATTGGAACCCAACGCCTCGGAGACGTTGCGATTAGCCGTCCACGGCCAGCACATTCGCCGCTGGACGATTCCGCGAGAGAGTTACCCCATGGACCGCGCCGGATACTTACATTGGCGCAATGATTGCAAAAAAATGCACGCCGAAAAGCTCGGGCAAATATTGCGCGACGTGGGCTACGACGAGGCAACCCTCGCGCGCGTGCAGGCGCTGGTGCGGAAGGAGCGCCTCAAAGCCAACGCCGAAACGCAGCTTCTGGAAGACGTAGTTTGTCTCGTATTTTTGGAAAGCTACTTTGCGGATTTTTCCAAAGAGCACGAGGAAAGCAAACTGATAGACATCGTCCGCAAAACGTGGAAAAAAATGTCTCCCCGCGGCCATGCCGCCGCACTTGAATTGCCGCTCGACCCAGCAGTCCGCTCGATCATCGAAAAAGCCCTGACTACTTAAGCACTTGCAGTCGTCTTTCCTGCCTACCGCTTACTGCCTACCGCATACCGCTCTCCATGCACGCCGAAATCATTTCCATTGGCGACGAACTCACCAGCGGCCAGCGGCTGGATACCAACAGCCAATGGCTCAGCACGCGGCTGGGAGAACTCGGCGTGCGCGTCATATATCACACCACCGTGGCCGACGATTTAGAGGCCAACATCAATGCCTTTCGGCTGGCGGCCCAGCGCGCAGAGATCGTAATCGCCACCGGCGGATTGGGGCCGACTGCCGATGATCTTACCCGCGAGGCGCTAGCGAAAGTGGCCGGCGTCGAACTGGAACATAGCGCCTCGGCCATGGCGCATATCGAATGCTTGTTTGCCCGCCGCAAGCGCCCCATGCCCGAGCGAAATCGCGTGCAAGCCATGTTTCCCGCTGGCAGCAAGGTGATTCCCAACCCCAACGGCACCGCGCCGGGAATCGATATGGAATTCTCGCGGCCTGGAAAATCTACCTCGCGCATTATCGCCTTGCCTGGCGTGCCGGTCGAAATGCGCGAAATGTGGGAGCAAACGGTCGCGCCGGCAATCGCCAAATTGGTCGGTTCGCCGCAAGTTATTCGCCATCGGCAAATCAAATGCTTCGGCGTCGGCGAGAGCGATTTGGAGCAGATGCTCCCCGACCTGATCCGCCGCGGCCGCGATCCGCAAGTCGGCATCACCGTGCATGGCGCCACGATCACGCTGCGCATCTCGGCCGCCGGCCAAACCGCTGAGGATTGCTATCAGAAAATGGAATCGACCACCAAAACAATTCACGAATGCTTAGGTACTATAGTCTTCGGCGAGGGAGATGATGAGCTCGAACACGCGGTCGTCAGGTTGCTTGCTGCTCAAAACAAAACGCTCGCCACCGCCGAGTGGGCCAGCGGCGGCATGATCGCACACTGGCTCACGGAAGTGCCCGGAAGTCGCGATCGATATTTGGGCGGATGGATTGCCAATGTTGCGGAGTATCCCGGACCGCCCTTGGATATGCTGCGTGACATTGATCCGACGCTTCCGCCTGAAGCGAGGCAGGCAATCCATATGGCGCGCGTATGCCAGGAAAAATTTCATTCCGATTGTGCACTGTCGGTCGGCGAATTGCCTATTGCTGAATCGGGCGATGCCCAACCGCGGCTACTTTGGTTCGCCGTAGTAACGGCCGAAAGAACGGTTATCAAATCGTCTCCCTACGCCGGCCATCCCGATATCCTAAAAACCCGCGGCGCCAAACAAGCTCTGAATCTGCTCCGCCTCACTTTGCTGAAGGACCAGCGGCGCACAACCAGAAAGGAGGACCACCACAACAGCTAACGACCCGGGCGGGTGCTTTCGGCAAGGTAGAGTATCCGCCCGCACGATTTGCACAGCATGACGCGCCCCATGTTGATTTCGTTGACGATGTTAATCGTCAACTGGTGATAACAGCCGCCGCAGTTGCTCCCTTCGATGGGCGCCATGGCGTCGGGGCCTTTGACTTTCACGACACGTTGGTACATTTCGCGAAACTCGGCAGGCAGCGCCGTTTCGGCCTCGAGCAATTCGGTTTCCAGCCGCTTGATATCGGCCTTGAGCGAATCTTCTTGCGTGCGAACATCTTGCTGGATTTTGGCCAAATCGGCCTTGGCTTTGGCGACGTGGTCTTCGGCTTGGGGCAAATTCGCTTTTAACTGATCAATTTTCTCCAGGGCCTCAAGAATTTCGTCGGCCAAGACGCTGCCGGCCATTTCGTCGGCGGCAATTTGATCCTTGAGGGCCTGGTATTCGCGGTTGGTGTTGGCTTGATTCAATTTGACCCGGAGGTCGATTATTTTTCCCTCGCTCGATTTTAACTGTAGTTGCTTTTGGTCGGCGGCAATCTTGGCGGCCTTGATTTCGGCCTGCGCCTTGGCCAAATTCTCTTCAGCCTGCGCTACCAAAGCGGTGCGGGCGCGAATTTGCTTAGGACCGCGCTCGAGCCGCTGGTGCAAATCGGCCAATTGCTGATGAATTCGATGAAGCTGCTGCAGCGCTGCGGCATTCACGGACATGCGAACGTGCTCCGAACGACTCGGCGAACGAAAAATCAAATGAAATCAAATGAATTCGACGCTTCCAATGTAGCAGACAAGAGAGAATAAAAAAACCGCCGGTCGTACCGACCGGCGGTTATTAAAGTTATTGAATAAACGACAGTTATCCAACGTCGACAACGCATCAATCCGCAAAATGATGCCGCAGGCTCATTTAGCAAATTTCAGCGAAATTATCCTGCCGCGGCAACGACTCCGCTCAAAAAGCCCGCCAGGTGTTGGCTGCGCACTGGATGTTGGAGCTTCTTGACGGCTTTGGCCTCGATTTGGCGCACACGTTCGCGCGTGACCTTGAAAATGCGGCCGACCTCTTCGAGCGTGTAGGTGTAACCGTCGCCCAGGCCATAGCGAAGGCGAATGATTTCGCGTTCGCGATAGGTGAGGGTCTTCAACAGGCCTTCGATTTTTTGCCGCAGTAGCCCATTGCTCGCCGTATGGACCGGGCTTTCAGTGCCACCATCTTCAATGAATTCGCCGAAACTGCTGTCTTCGCTCTCGCCGACCGGGCGATCGAGGCTGACCGGATGGCGGCCGATGTTGAGCACGCGCTGCGTTTCTTCCAATTCCACGCCCGAAGCACGCGAAATTTCTTCGCTGGTCGGTTCGCGGCCCATCCGCTGCTGCAAATCTTTGGCGACATTGCGCAGCTTGGTGAGCACGTCGATCATGTGGACCGGAATACGAATCGTGCGAGCCTGGTCGGCAATGGCCCGCGTGATCGCCTGGCGGATCCACCAAGTGGCATAGGTGCTGAACTTGAAGCCGCGGCGATACTCGTATTTATCGACCGCGCGCATCAGGCCCGTATTTCCTTCCTGAATGAGGTCCAAGAAGCTCAAGCCGCGGTTGCGATACTTTTTGGCGATGCTGACCACCAGACGCAGATTTCCGCTGGAAAGCTGCCGCTTCACATGCTCGTAGTCGGCAAATTGCCGCATGACAACGACCAGGCGGTTGCGCAAGCTGCGAGGACTTTCGAGAGTGAGAACCATCAAATCTCGCAATTCACGGCGCAAGTTCGTCCGTTCGCCCATGAGGCCAGGGTGCGCATTGAGCTCCTTGATGCGGCTGCGTAAATAATCCATTCGCCGCGAGAATTCGCGCAATTGCTTTACTAGCGGCTGCACGCGGCGAGTGCGCAAGCTCAATTCTTCGACAAGCTGCAAGGCCTTGCGGCGACGGTGGCAAAAACGGCGGCGCGATTCCAGCTTTTCGTCGCGCGGCGTCTTCAAGCGAATGAGCTTGCGGAAATCGTCGCGATTGTGCTGCTTGATCAGCCGCAACGTTTTCAGATTGTGAGGCATGCGGGCAAGAATTTGATCTTTAGTGAGCCTCTCGGTCAACGAAACCTTGATCGTGCGATCGAACGGAAGCGATCCTTGGTGGACTTTTTGCAGCGTATCGATGGCCACCTGCATGGCGAAATTGCAACCCAGCACCGAGCGGCGGAATCGCTTGCGGGTGACTTCGATTTTCTTAGCCAGCGATATTTCCTCTTCGCGCGTGAGCAGCGGAATGACCGCCATTTGGCTCAAGTACATGCGAATGGGGTCGCTATTGAGCTTGCGCAATTCGTCGGGCGGCAGCGCAAGCATTTCTTCAGCGGCCTCGGCGTTTTCTTTCTTGGGGACAGAAGAATTGGGCGGGTCGGTTACCAGTTCGATGCCGGCCTCATCGAGCGCCATGAGCAAGTTGTCGAGCTTTTCAGGATTTACCGCCTCGTCGGGCAGGTAATTGTTCACCTGATCGTATGTGAGATAACCTTGAGTTTTCCCCAGAGCCACCACTTCGTGCAGATCTTTATCGGAATGAACCACCGCAACCTCCTTCGCGCCCATCCATTGACGCGGCAGGTAGCCAAACCATCTCGACCAGCGCTGCGGCACATTTGCGGGAGCCGCCGCGCGAGCCGGGCAAAGCTCTCACCCATCCGTGGGCGAAGAAATGCCTTGCCTCGTACGTTCTTGTTGAACTATTTGATTCAACAACGCTAATTCGTCATCTGCTGATCTCTTGCTTTCTCGTAAATCGCGTTCTTGCTCATCGCCGGCGGTTCGGTGTTTCTGCCGGCGAATTGCTTCTAGTAAATCGCGCAAAAGCACTGCCGGTCCGCCCGCTGCTTTAACATTTCCATTGTTATCGAGCGTTTTCAAGCGCCCTTGCTCATCCAAATCAACCAGCAGGTTTTTGATCGCCAGATCGTCGAATTCCAAGAGCAAGCGATCAAAATCGGGCGTGACGCCGGCCCGGCTCAGTTCGCAGCAACGGGCGAAGATCTGCCGTGCCGCGTCGGATTCCATGTGCTCTGGTGGGGCAACTTCGGCCACTGCCGATACGGATTCGGGCTCCAACAAAACAATTTCCAATAGCTCGCGCTCCCAGGCGGCGAGGTTTTGAGCGGGTACTTCGGCTGCGTGGTCTTCGGATTCCGACCCCGAACTCGACGATTGCTTGCTGCGCCGCCGCATATCGAGCAAGCGAGAGCGCAATTCTTCTTCGGCCACTCCGTATTGCCGCGACAGCCGTGATAGCACCTGGTGTTCACGCAACCGAGCTTGGGCGCTAGTGCCCGATTGCAGCCGCGGCGCGCGAGCCAAAACACTAAGCATTTCTTCCAATGCGCCATGCATTTGATGCATGCTGGGACGCGGACCAATTTGCCGGTTCAGCGCGGCCAACTTGTGCTCGAGTGCATCGACAGCGCCGTCGAGGAATCCTCGAAATGCTTGCGGGCCGCGCTCGAGCAGGAAATCAGCCGGATCGAGATTGTCGGGCAGCGTGACGATGCGCAAATCGATTTGCTGGGCCACGAACAACCCCAGCACTTCGTTGGCGCGGCGCTGGCCGGCTTCGTCCCCATCGAGCACCAGCACGATTGTGTCGGCAAATCGTAGTTTTTGAATATGGCGCTCGCCCAGCGCGGTGCCGAGCACGGCCACTGTGTTATCGAAGCCAAATTGGCGAGCGATGATTGTATCGGTGTAACCCTCCATGACCACCGCCACGCGCGAACGATTAATGGCCTCGCGCGCTGAATCGAGGCCGTAAAGCATGTTGCTCTTGGAAAACAGCGGCGTTTCGGGAGAGTTGACGTATTTGGCGGGATTATCGTTTGCCAAATGCGGCATGATGCGGCCGCCAAGCGCCACCGGCCGGCCTTGCACATCGCGAATGGGAAACAGCACGCGGCCCCGGAACCGGTCGTAATGACCAGGGCCATCTTGTTTTCGAACGATCAGACCGACCGTCTCCAACACCTTGGCGGGAATGTCCGTGGTTAGCGCTTGCTTGATGAGCCAATCCCAGCGCTCTGGAGCATAGCCGAGACGAAACTGTTCGATGCTCTCGGTAGAAATATTGCGATCGGCCAAATATTTGCGCGCGGGTTCGGCTTCAGCGGCATCGCATAGATAACGGTGGAACTGCTCTTCGGCCCACGCCATGGCTTGATAAAGCGGGCGCTTTCCGTCCTGCTTCTCTTTGTCGCCGCTCGAACCGCCGCGGGCAGGTTTGATTTCAACGCCCCCGCGCTCGGCCAGCATGGCGAGCGCTTCGGGAAAGTCGACATTTTCCATTTTCATGATGAAGCTGAAAATGTCGCCGCCAATATCACAGACCCAGCATTTGAATGACTGGCGCTGCGGATTGATTTGCAAGCTCGGGCGCGTATCGTCGTGCCAGGGGCAGAGGGCTTTGAAATTACGACCCTCGCGGCGCAATTGCAAATAGCTGCCGGCCAATTCGACAATGTCGATCGCCTGACGAACGCGTTCTTTGGCGTCGTACGATGCTAAAGACACCGACAACTCCTTTGCGGTGCTTGCGGGAAAGGAGGCGCTGGCGGATGTTTCGATTTCGCGGCGACGTCGTGCAGCGGTTCGCACTGGTGGCTGAAAATCGATCGGGCGTTTCATCCGCTTCGGGGCCAACCCTGACCCAAATTTGCCGGCTGTCAGCCCTCCAAGCAGCCAATGCCGGCATTGCCATCCGTGGCAAAAGGTCGATTATAGCGCCCCCGTAAAATGCGGGTCAAGCCGACAAAAACGAAGCGTGCCAGCAAGGAATTGCCCACGGTGGTCGCTTTTTCCACCAGCTACGCGATATGATAGTAGTGTGCTCTCCCGTGGTGCATTCGGAACAGGCAACCAACTCATCTTATGCATAGGGCCAGGGTATGGCGCAAGCAATTGTTGATCCAGGCGAACTGCGCAGATTTGTCCAGCATTTGAAGCAGTTCAGCGGAGAGATGCTGAACCAGATGCAGGCAATTCAGAGGCAGGTTGTATCGCTTGGCAGCACGTGGCGCGATCAAGAGCAACAAAAGTTCCTCGAAGAGTTCGAGCAGCAAATGCGGTCAATGGCTCGATTTGTCGATTGCACAAATCAGTATGTGCCATTTTTGCTGCGAAAAGCGGAACGAATTGAAGAATATTTGCAGCAGCGATGACGGAGGGTCGTGGCTCGCACTTTCGTTCTGCACATCCGCATCCATTTACATCTGCCTAGACTCATTTGAACTCCCATGTCGACCGCGCACGTCACGAACATCGAGGCACTGAACGATTTTCGCGCAGCGCTGGCGACGTTCGCCGTCGAGGTGCGACAAGCGCTTGCCGATTTAGATATGGAATCTCGCCGGGCACTAGAGTGGATTACCGGCGACCGCCCGGCGCATTGCGCGCTGAAGGCCGGCGTAGTGCCGATGCGCTGGGGCGCGCAAAAGACGAGCTGGCGCAGGCGCGCACGTTCAAAAAAGTGGGCGATACGCCCCCTAGCTGCATGGAGGAAAAGAAGTCGCTTGAAATGGCCAAGCGGCGATTGGAGCATGCCGAGCAAAAGATGGAAACGGTAAAGCAATGGGGCCGGGCTGCGGTGCGGGCCGTGGATGAATTCAAAGGACCAATTCAGCAACTGATGGCTGTGCTCGAAGGCGATCTGCCGCATGCGATTGCCGTGCTGGAGAAAATGAGCGATGTATTGGCGAGTTATTCATCGAGTCCGGCGCCAGCGGCAATTGCTTGGGAGGAATTAGTAGGCGATGGAGGCGGGGTATCAATGGCGCGCCCGGACGAAGATTCGCGCACGACTGGCAATGCCACGGAATCGGCTCGCGAGTCAGATCGAGAGTTCGCAGAAGGCAATCCGACGGTGAATCAAACGGGGCCACGATCGTGAAAATTGCTGATCTCACCACGGGAGCGGCGAAAATCGCATCGAGCTACAAGACGCTGCGCGCGCAATGGGAAACCACAAAAGAGAGCTGGCAGGACGATAATTGCCGGCACTTCGAGGAATATTATATCGATCCGCTGGAGCCGAAAATTCGCAACGCGCTGGAGGCGATAGGGACCTTGGCAGAAATACTTTCGCGCGCCGAGCGAGAGTGCGAATGAGTTGGTCGGAGGCAGACTAAAACAGGGGCAAGAGCGTATCGTCGGCTCGCTGGCCCGTTGGGTAATCGGAAGAGGCACAATGTTTAGCGCCGCACGCCAACGCGAAATGCTCGTCGAACTGCGCCGGCTGGCGGCCGCGCGCGAGGCGGCCGAAATCGAAATGCGCAAGGTGTTCGAGAGCGCAGTGCAAGTTGCTCAGCGCGAATTGAGCGACGCGCGTCAGGCGGCCATCCGGCGTTTCCAGATGGATCGCGACGCTACGCAGCGCGAGTACGATGCAGTTGTGGCGCGCGAAAACGGCGTACGACAGCGGGCACGCCGCCGCGGAAGAGGCTTTGCGGCATGCCAAACATGAGGCCAACAGCATCTTCGGGTCGTCTGAGCGCAAAAACAAGGCAAAATTGGCGGAGCGCACTTGGGAAACCAATACAGTTTTCGAGGCGACGCATAATGCACCCAAGCTCCAATTAGCCGAGGAAAAGAAAGAGATCAAAACGTGGATTCGCCATCTGGAGGAGATTCTAAAGCGCGCCGATGAGCAATTAGAGCGTTTCCGCTTTCGCAGCTTAAGTCGCCCAATGGCCCAGGAGCCAGCCAGCGTTGCGGATGCTGCTGAGCCAGCCAGACCAAAGCTTCAGCCGGCTGTCGAACGAGCGGCCGAAGTCATGCGCTCGCTCGATGCGTCGATCTATCCGAAATTGCTAGCCGGGGGCGCGCCGATTGGCTTGGCGCTGGCGGTCTGGGGAGCTTGGTGCGGATTGGCGGTGCTTGTTTTGGGAACTGCTCACTGGTTAGCGGCTGTTATTATCGGTTCAGTGTTAGCTGCCGGATGCGATGTAGCTGGGGGAATTGCCATTTACCGCAGGGCCAAGGCCGCTATTGCGCCGCGATATGAAGCCTTGCATGACGCGCTTGCCCAATGCCAGGAACTGTGTGCCATTGCGCGCGAGCAAGCTAAATCGAAATGCACGGTTGAAACCCAGAAGATTATTGATCGGCGTGACACCGAGCTTAAAGCAGCGCGTGACAAATTCGACGAGCGCACTCAGGAGATCGCCAGTGCGCGACGCGGCGCTTGAGAAAGCACAACTCAAACACAGCGCCGAGCAAGCGGCCCTCGTGCAAGCGCGCGATGCGGCGTTGAACGAGGCGGAAGCAACTTATCCAAAGCGGCTGGATGCAATTCAGCAGCGCTATCAGGAAGAGTTGAACGCAGCGCAGACGGAATTTGAAGCTGACATGAACGCCGCTAACTTCCGCAGGGATGCCGCTTGGGACGAGCTTGTTCGAGCTTGGCGCGACGGGACTGCAATCGTTCGCGCTGTGATCGAAGAAAACCACAAGGCCAACGAGCAATTCTTTCCCGATTGGAACAATCCGAAATGGAACACGTGGTCGCCTCCTGCGATCACCCCGCCGGCATTGCGATTCGGGCAGTTCCGCGTTGATTTGGCAAGAGTCCCTGGCGGCATTTCGAGCGAGGCGGAATTAAACGGTTTGGTGCCGGCTCAGTTCGACATGCCAGCCCTCCTGCCTTTTCCGCAAAATGCGTCATTGTTGCTCAAGGCCCATGGCGACGGGCGGCGACGCGCGATCGAAGCGGTGCAGGCGCTAATGCTGCGAATGCTGACTACGATACCGCCGGGCAAAGTGCGGTTCACGATTATCGACCCAGTTGGGTTAGGAGAGAATTTTGCGGGCTTCATGCACCTGGCCGATCACGACGAATTGCTCGTGACCAATCGCATTTGGACCGAGCCGCCGCACATTGAGACACGGTTGGCCGATTTGACCGAGCAAATGGAGAACGTAATTCAAAAATACTTGCGCAATGAGTTCCGCTCGATCGACGAGTACAACAGTTTCGCTGGCGAAGTGGCCGAGCCCTTTCGGGTGCTGGTGGTGGCGAATTTTCCCGTGAACTTCACCGATACCGCTGCCCGGCGTTTGGCGAGCATTGCCGCCAGCGGCGCTCGTTGCGGCGTGTATACATTGATTATCCACGACGTGAAGCTGCCGCTGCCATCTCAGTTCGAACTCGCGGAGCTGGAAAAAAATGCTGTAAATCTGTTTTGGGATGGGAAGCAATTTATTTGGCCCGATGCCGATTACGGCGAATTCCCGTTGAAGTTGGACCAGCCGCCGCCGGAAGAACAGTTCACGCGGCTTGTGCAAGTCGTGGGGCGCGGGGCTAAGATCGCCAAGCGCGTGGAGGTTCCGTTCGAGCACGTGGCGCCGGCTCCAGACGTGCGCTGGACCGGAAGTACGGCCGGGGGCGTGGTTGTTCCCCTGGGGCGCGCCGGTGCAACGAAACTGCAGTCGATGAAATTGGGCGAAGGAACCGCCCAACACGTGCTCATTGCCGGCAAGACGGGTTCAGGCAAATCGACGCTGTTGCACGCGCTGATTACGAACGTGGCGCTCATGTATAGTCCGGAGGAAATCGAACTGTACCTAATCGACTTCAAGAAGGGGGTCGAGTTCAAAACCTATGCGACCCATGGCCTGCCGCACGCGCGTGTAATTGCCATCGAAAGTGAGCGCGAGTTTGGCTTAAGCGTGCTGCAAAAACTCGACCTGGAACTCAAGCGGCGGGGCGATTTGTACCGCGATGCCGGCGCGCAAGATGTCGCTTCTTACCGCGCGGTTGCGGGCGCGAATTCGTTGCCGCGCGTTTTGCTCGTGGTCGACGAGTTTCAGGAGCTCTTCACCGACGACGACAAACTTGCGCAAGATGCTTCGCTCTTGTTGGATCGCCTTGTGCGGCAAGGTCGCGCTTTTGGGATGCACGTGCTGTTAGGTTCGCAAACCTTAGGGGCGCTTACAGCTTGGCGCGAAGCACCATCGGCCAAATGGCGGTGCGCATTGCGCTGCAGTGCAGCGAGGCTGACGCGCATATGATTTTGAGCGAGGAGAATTCGGCGGCGCGCCTCCTCACGCGCCCAGGCGAGGCAATTTACAACGACGCCAACGGGCTGGTGCATGGAAATCACCCGTTTCAAATTGTTTGGCTTTCGGACCAGCGGCGTGAGCAGTATTTGATAGAGCTGCAGGAAATGGCCGAAGCGCGATACGGCAATGGTGGACTGCCGCGCCCGCCAGCGCCGGTGGTCTTTGAAGGGAACCTGCCGGCCGATATTCGCCGCAATCGAGCGCTGGCGGATCTCATGCGGTCGGCCGATTGGCCGCTGCAATCGACTCCGGTGCACGCGTGGCTAGGAGATGCGATCGCTATTAAGGATCCAACTTCGGCCGTGCTGCGCCCGCAAAGCGGCAGCAACATGCTTATTGTTGGCCAGCGCGAGGAAAGTGCGTTGGGGCTCCTGGCGGCGGCGATGTTGAGCCTGGCGGCGCAACATCGGCCGGCAAGAACCAACATTGGCGGCTCAGGCTATGCCGCGGGTAGCCCGGCTCGGTTTTATGTGCTGGAGCAGGATCGACCGGCGGAACTTCCGGTCGATCGCCCGCCAGGAGATTTTCGCAGCGGTTTAGGCGCGTTTGCGCCTATTTTGCCGCACAATGTGCAAACGGCGGGACGGCGGGAATTGCCAGGCATGATTGCGGAAATTGCCGCGGAAGTAAATCGCCGGCAGACGGAAGCCGAGTCGCCCGGCCCGGCAATTTACTTGTTCATTAGCGACTTGGGGCGCTTCCGCGACCTGCGCCGCGATGAAGCAGATTTCGGATTCTCACTGGCGAGCGAAGGGAAAGCCGCGAGTCCGTCGCAACTGCTCGGCACAATTCTGCGCGATGGGCCAGCCGTGGGAGTGTATACCATCGTCTGGTGCGATTCACTCAATTCTGTAAACCGCGCGTTCGACCGGCACACGCTGCGCGAATTTACGCTGCGCCTGCTGTTCCAAATGAGCGCCAACGACAGCAGTAATTTGATGGATTCACCGCTGGCCAGCAAGCTCGGCCCGCATGTGGCGCTGTTTCATAACGAAGAGGAAGGTCGGCTGGAGAAGTTCCGTCCCTATTCGTGGCCCACGGAAGAATGGCTAGCAAATATCCAGGAGCGTTTCCAAGAGCGCGGCGCGGAAGAAAACGTGTGAGGCCGTGGAACATTAACGTGCTGACGCTAAGCGCCGCTTGTTACATGCTTTGCGTTGGCGCCTCGGCAATGGTGGCATCGATCGTCATTTCGCGGCCGTCGCGAACAATGCGAATGGGTACTTTCGTTCCGACAGGAGTCCGCGCAATCAACAAAATCAATTGATTGCGATCCGTGACGGGCTGGCCATTGTAGTCGATGAGCACGTCGGCATAGCGCAGGCCCGCTTTCTGGCCAGCTCCGTCGGGAGTCAATTGGACGACCACGGCGCCCCCCGTGATGTCGGCCGGTAAACTTAGCTGGGCAGCAATTTGCGGCGTTAAGTTGATGAATCCGACAGCCAGATCGCCGCGCACCACTTTGCCGTTTTCCCGAATTTCCTTGTATATATCGCGCACTAAGTTGCTGGGAATTGCAAAGCTGACGCCCTGGAATCGATTTCCAATAATAGCGGTATTGATTCCGACAACTTCCCCGGCAATATCGACCAGTGGGCCGCCGCTGTTGCCCGGGTTCACCGCGGCATCGGTTTGCAAGAATTCTTGGAAAACATTGGGGCTAGGCCCGATGTTGTGGCGTTCTTTAGCGCTGACGATGCCGGCGGTGACGGTTTGATCTAGCCCAAAGGGGTTCCCGATCGCCCACACTAATTCGCCAACTTCTAGCTTATCGCTATCGCCGAACTGGGCGGCCACAAGATCGTTGCCGTCGATTTTGAGCACCGCAAGGTCGACGGCAGGATCGCCGCCAATTTTTGTGGCGGCAAAAGCGCGGCCATCGTCGAGAGAAACCTTAACTTCGTCGGTTCCTTGAACTGCATGATAGTTCGTTACGATATAACCCTCGGAATCCACTATGACTCCCGAGGCGTCAATGCGCTCGTCAACGGTCGGTGTGCGGCCATTGAAGAACGCGGCGGGTAAATTCACGCGCACTGTGCGGTGTGCGCTCACGTGCACTACGCTGGGCTTCACCTTGCGATAGACCAAGCTGAAGGCTTTGCTGAGCGACTGCAAGTTCATCTCGGGCAACGCTTCGCGCAATGCCCGAAGTTCTCCTTTGGTCCGTGAGTATTGAATCCGCTCAATCAGCGCCGGAATATATGCCAAAACAATAATGCCCAAAAGCATCAACAGCAGAAACGGGAGGCGGCCCATTGGCAACCGCCAAGCGATGCGCGGTCGCGATTCGGCACTATATGGAAGAGGTTCGTTTTCTTGCATGGCGCGTGCTGTTACCTTCGGGGGGCCTGTTTCCGGCTGCCTGATTATACCGCACTGGCAGAAGTGCCCAGAGTGGCAGGAACCGGCTCGGGCCATTGGGCAAAGCTGAGAAACGGCCGAAGGGTACTCGGTATGAACCGCAAAACCGTTACAAGTGTGCGGCGTTGGGTCGAGCCGGCTCGGCGCACTGCACCGCGGGCGGCATCGGCTAAAGTACGTTTGCATGATGCAATGGCGCAGGCCGCAAGCGCGGCGGAATTCAGCCACTCGCTTATTGACGTCCGGCAACTTTGGTGCAGGGGCAATTTCATGGCAGATTCTCAACTGATAAATCAAGCATCGTCCGATAGCTCAGCAGCTCAGGTCGCTAGCGCTGCGACTGCATGCGACAAGTGTGAAAAACCGCGGCGCGGAGAACAGGGATGGTGCCGGCACTGCGGCTGGTACCCTCTGTTGTCAACCTTTGTGGAACTCGACCCGTGGGACCGACCGACCGCCATTGAGGAAGTCAAGCCAAAGCCACCGAGCAAGTTGGCCGTATGGGTCAAGATGATTCCTATATGGGCGTGGCAGATCTCGGGGGGAGTGGTCGTTGTGCTGGCGGTGAGCCTGGCTGCCAGATTGATTTTGCCGGCCCACAGTTCGTACCGGTTCGTCTGGACCATCACCCAAATGGTCGCAGGCACGCTGGTTTTCTTTTCAGCGCACGTGAGTTGCTATTTGTACGCCGTGTTGGAGAACGATCATTTGGTTCCGCTGGACATTGTGATTCGACCTTTGAGCATTTGGATTACGGCGGCTCGCGATTTGCCGATTACCTTTTGGCGCGTGGCAATCGGAATCTGGGCGTTGGCAGCCATCTGCTCAGCCCCGCTTGTGGGCGGATTTGCTGGCAGAGATTTGCTCGACTGGGGTGGAACGCCCGCGCGCGTTGATTTGGTGAAGGCGATCGCCGAGGAGGCAAAGAATCGCGCGAGCGATTTCGATAACCTACAAGATGCAATTGAGGCTCTTGCCAAGGAAGGGGATCAAGGAACCCCAGCGGAGGCAACATCAAGCGATGAGTCTCCGCCGATGCTGGTGGATTGCCTGGTAATTGGTTATGAGCCGACCAGCGACGACGACTTCCGCAGCCTGCTGTTGGCCGCGGAGGTAAAGGGAAAACTGCGATTTGTCGGCACGGTGAACGAAGGAATTTCGACCGAGGTGCGAGCGGAGTTAGTGAAACGGATGAAAGAACTCCAGCGCCCAAAACCGTTCGTGCCCTGCTATTTGCCGGCTACCTGGCTGCAACCCACGCTAACTTGTCGAGTATCAGCAAAGGAATTCTCTACTGGCGATAAGCTGGTACACCCGGTGTTCAAGCAGATGCTCAGCGAGATTTCGGTACCGCAATGAGTTTTGCTCACAGCGGTCGATATGATTCATTAGTAGATTAGTGCCGCGACGTCTCGTAAAATTGTGCCCATGACGCGTGCGCAACAATCGAGTTTTTTCCCACCGGCCGAAACGGCAATTGCGGGAGGACTGGTGCTCATTGGGGGCGAATTAAGCCTCGAGTGGCTGCTCGATGCGTACCGGCACGGAATTTTTCCATGGCCGCTCATCGACGGCTGCAGTGATGTGCAATGGTGGTCGCCCGATCCGCGAGCGATTTTTGAGCTAGATGGATTGCACATCTTGCGCCGGCTCGGCGATACGCTGCGCAGCGGCAAATTCAAGGTGACGAGCGATCGCGACTTTGCGGGCGTCATTCACGGGTGCGCGACCGCCGACGATCGCCGCGGCCACACATGGCTCAGCGATGAAATGATCGCCGCTTACGCCCGGCTGCACAAACTAGGGCATGCCCATAGCGTGGAAGTTTGGCTAGATGGCAAATTGGCCGGAGGCGTTTACGGAGTGGCAATTGGCGGCTTATTCGCGGGAGAATCGATGTTCCACTATGAGCGCGACGCCTCGAAAGTTGCGCTAGTTTATTTGGTGCGGCATTTGGTCCATCAGGATTATAGGTTGTTCGATATTCAGCAGCTTACCGATCACACCGCGAGTCTGGGCGCCATTGAAATTCCGCGAAACGAGTACCTTCGCCGACTCGATGCCGCGATTGAATTGCCTGTGCAATTTGGAACCATGAGCGAGTAAAAACAAGATTCGTGCGGCGATAACGCGATTGGAAACGACGAGAGCGGCAATGAGTGAGCAAGTGATTTACTTAGCCGATAACGAGGCGGCGACGGAGTTCTTAGGGGCCGCACTGGCCAATGCGCTTCCGAAGAGAGCCCTCGTGGCATTAGTTGGTCCGTTGGGCGCCGGGAAAACGCGGCTAGTCAAAGCCGTGGCCGCCGCCACTGGCGTGCGAGATGCGATTACGAGCCCCACATTTGTGCTCGTGCACGAGTACGTGGGCAAGCGGCCGATCTATCATTTCGACGCGTACCGTTTGCGGGATGAAGATGAATTCTCGGCTCTGGGTCCCGAGGAATACTTCGCCCGCGACGGGTGGTGCTTCATCGAATGGGCCGACCGCGTAGCGGCCTGCTTGCCGCGGGAGCGACTGGAGATTTTGATTGAGCCAACGGGGGAAATCTCGCGGCGCTTCGCAATTTATGGGCAAGGAGGCGAATACGAATCGACGCTCGCAACACTGCGAGATTCACTGGGACGCAGCGCATAAAACGATCGTCGCGGCGCACAGCCGGAACGATCGCAATAGCAGTTTATGAGTACGACTGCCGGTTGAAACTACTTCGGTTTCACGTCGACATCTGCGCCGGGAGTTTTCACTTCCGTTTTGCCTTTGTCGTCGGTCTTCACCTCGGCGCCAGGGGCCTGCACTTCAACCTTCTTCTCTTCCGCGGGAGGTGTGGGCTTGGCCCCATTCTCGTTGCAGCCAGCCAGAGGAAACGCACAAGCAATTGCAAGCGTCAGAACAAACTTTCGCATGATAATTCTCCCTTGAATCACTATTGCACACAAAACGGCCGCCTATCGGACCTGTTCAGAGCGCAAGTTAATCTGACGGCAGTTCTAAGCCTGTTGCCTTTGAATTGCAAGTGGCGATTGCGAAGCGGACTGCCCCGCCGCTGGAATCGTTTAGAAGATCCAATTGTGCCATCGCAGCGCGATTAAAGGATAAACTTGCTCAGATCTTCATCTTCAGCCAGCGCCGCAAGCTTTTGTTGCACATAGCTGGCATTGATGGAAACTTTACCGCTGCCCATGTCGGGTGCTTCGAAACTTAGCTCTTCCAACAGCCGCTCCATGATCGTGTACAGCCGCCGAGCGCCGATGTTTTGCGTCGTTTGATTCACTCGGTAAGCAAACTCAGCCAAAGCATCAACGGCATCGGAGGTGAATTCCAATTCGACGCCTTCGGTGCCTAACAATGCGTAATATTGCTTAGTTAGCGCGCTTTTCGGCTCGGTGAGAATGCGAATGAAATCTGCCTTGGTGAGATCAGTAAGCTCCACGCGAATGGGAAAGCGCCCTTGCAGCTCTGGCATAAGATCGCTCGGCTTGGCACGGTGAAACGCACCGGCGGCAATGAACAGCACATGATCGGTGCGGATATAGCCATATTTCGTTTGTACGGTGGTGCCTTCCACAATCGGCAGCAAATCGCGCTGCACGCCCTGCCGCGAAACATCGGCCCCCTTGCCCTCACTGGCCACGATTTTATCGACCTCGTCCAGAAAGATCATGCCTAAATTCTCAGCCAAGCCGATCGCCTGCTGATGGATATTCTCTTTGTTTAGCAGTGCATCGCACTCATGGTCAAAGAGAATCTTGCGGGCGTCGGCCACGGTCACTTCGCGGCGCATCGTGTTTTTGGGCAAGATTTTCTCGAACATGCCCTGCAGGTCGAAATCCATTTGCTCCATTCCCATGCCGGTGAACATCATGGGCACAGCTTTCTGCTCGATGGTAATTTCAACCTTTCGCTGCTCCATTTCGCCCGCCAGCAGCATGGCACGCATCTTTTCGCGGGTTCGTTCGTGGCGTTGGGGCGAATCGGGGCTGTCGGGGGAGGCATCGTAGCTGGGGGGCGCCGGCGCCAGCAATTCCAGCAACCGGTCGTCCACTCGCTTAAGGGCCTGGGCCTCGACATTTTTGCGCTCGCGCTCGGTCACCAGCGAAATCGCATTTTCGACCAATTCGCGCACCATGCTTTCCACATCGCGGCCGTAATAGCCCACTTCGGTGTACTTGGTGGCTTCGACTTTGATGAATGGCGCCCCAGTCAGTTTGGCCAAACGCCTCGCGATTTCGGTTTTACCCACGCCTGTAGGACCGATCATGAGAATATTTTTGGGAGCAACCTCGGTCTTCATGTCGTCGGGCAATTGCTGGCGCCGCCACCGGTTGCGGATGGCAATCGCCACAGCGCGCTTGGCATCGCCCTGGCCAACGATGTGCCGATCGAGCTCTTCGACAATTTGCCGCGGAGTTAGCTCTCGCACGCCATTTCCTCCACCACAATATTGGTGTTGGTGTAGATATCGATTCCAGCGGCAATTTCCAAGCCCTTGCGCACAATTTCCGCGGCATTCAATGATGAATGTTCGAGCAACGCCCGTGCCGCTGCAATTGCATACGAACCGCCCGAGCCAATTCCCAAAACGCCGTCAGTCGGTTGGATTACATCGCCAGTTCCCGAAATCAACAGAGTATGCTTCACATCCACCACGGCCAACAATGCTTCCAAACGACGCAGCGCTCGATCGGTGCGCCAATCTTTCGCAAGTTCGGTCGCGGCTCGCGGTACATTGGAAGGGTAATCTTTTAATTTAGCTTCGAAGCGTTCCAAGAGCGCGAACGCATCGGCGCTTGAGCCGGCGAAACCGCAAATGACCTTTCCTTCGGCGAGTCGGCGAATTTTCACCGCGTCGGCCTTCATCACCGCTGTGCCCAGTGTTACCTGTCCATCGCCGCCCAGCGCCACTTTCCCCTTGTGACGCACGGTGAGTATGGTCGTCGAGCGAACTTTCATGAATTTGGTCACCAAGAGCCACTCTGAATATTTGAAAGCCAGACGTTCGGCAAATTCAGTATGGCGGAAAAGAACACGACTCGCCAGTGGGGACGAGCTTGCGCCAAATCACGGGCATTTGCTATGCTGCGGCATTATTCGCGTTGAACAACTTCAGTTCCCGCGCAATCGCATCGTCAAGCGCCGCTTTCATATCCACTAGCGCCCTGGCCGCAACCATTCCATCGACGACCCGGTGGTCGCAAAGCAGGGTGATTAACATCTGGCCGTGTTCGTCGATTGGCCCATAGGAAAGGCTCGATGTCAAGAAAGTTTGATGACCTCGATTAAAAACGCCTTGGCCGGCGAGTGTGCTCATCGTAAATGTGCCCAAACGTTTGGCTCGTTTGCGGCCGCCAAAATTCTGGTTGAGCCAATAGAGCAGCCGTCTCACCGGCGTCGGCATGCGGCTAAGAAGCAATTGCTTGCGAAAGATTTGCTCGACCGACTCGGTCTGATAAGCATCGAGCTGCCGCTGCAAACTTGCCAGCGGCGATCGTTCCGGACAGTCGAGCCGGCCCCAGCAAATGCGGTCTTCGCCATGATACTGACGATTGACGACCACCATGGCGGTGCTGTGCGGCTCTTCGACAAAATGCGGCCATGGCCAGCGCACGTAAGCTTGTCTCAGGGGCGCATGTTTTTGCGCAACGATCGCGTATGCCTTTACGAATATCGCCGCCCACGAAATGCGCCGCGCCGTCTGTTTGCGCAATCGGGCGATTTCCGATACATCAAATATTGTCTCTGCCGGAAACAGCGGTACATGGCGGGCGAAGCTGAGGCCATCGAGCACCAGGCGGCGATTGAGAGAGATCTTCACCCAGCGGGAACTGGCACGCGGCGAACGCAGGAGGTTCGGATTGATGGGTCGCAGCCAAATGCATAGTTCCGATGGTTTATCACCGCAACAGAACCGGGGCAATATCGGTTCCGTGCCGACAGGCTTGGCAAGCGCGAAATGGCCCGTTATGCTCGCAAGCATGGATGCAAAAGCTTCTTATGCGCAGTCCGGAGTTGATGTCGGCCGATGATACGGGTTTGCTCGTTGTCGATGTGCAGGAGAAGTTGATCAGTCTGATCGCCAACCACGAGCGGATTGTTTGGAATATTCGGCGGCTGGCCGACGGCGCGAAGCTGCTCGAACTGCCCATCCTCGCGACCGAGCAGTATCCCAAGGGGCTGGGTCCGACGACCCCAGCATTGCGGCCGCACCTGCCGCGCGTTTACGATAAAACCACATTCAGTTGCGGGGCGGCCGCGGCCGCCGTCAAGGAGCTTCAATCGCTCGGCCTGCGCAAATGGCTGGTTTGCGGCATCGAGGCCCATGTTTGCGTGCAGCAAACGGTGCTTGACTTGTTGGCGGAGGGTTTTTCGATCTATGTGGCGGCAGACGCGATTGGATCGAGGTATTCGCGCGATTACGAAATTGCCTTGCGGCGGATGGAATCGTCGGGCGCGACCATAACGACGGTCGAAGCAGCGCTGTTTGAATGGTGTCAAGACGCGGCCGCCCCTCAATTCAAGCAAATCAGCCAACTGATTCGGGAAATTGCTCCTAATCCAACGGGTTAACAAGCAATCCAAATCCACCTGGCTTCGTCAGGTGCATTCGGCTGATATCATTTCGCTGCAACGCGCTTCCGTGAGTGCTAGAATCGCTTTTCACCTTGCCGAATGCCTTATGCGACCATCTTTACATGTCCGATAAACTCGGGCAAAATAAATCGCATCCGGTCCGCAACAGCGGGCCGCGTTTTTTGCGCTACGAAAGTTTTGTGTGGAGTTTGTACGATGTCCGATTTAGTTCCCATGACCCGCACCGGTTACGAGAAACTAAAGGCCGAACTCGATAACCTGGAAAACGTGGAAATGCCCAAAATAGCGCAGCGCATCGCCACGGCGCGCTCTGAAGGCGACTTGAGCGAAAACGCCGAGTACCACGGCGCCCGTGAGTCGCAAGGCATGCTGCAGGCGAAAATCAATGTGCTGCGCGATAAGTTGGCGCGGGCATCACTTGTCGATACGTCCAAAGCGCCTCGCGATCAGGTGGCATTTGGCGCAACGGTGGTCGTGAAGGATCTCGATTTTGGCGATGAGGAAACGTTCGTGCTGGTCGGCGCCGGCGAAGAAGATTACGACACTGGGAAGATTTTGGTCACCAGCCCGTTAGCTCAGGGCCTGATTGGCTGCAAAGTTGGTCAGAAGGTCGAAATCGCCGTTCCGGCCGGGAAGATGAAATTTGAGATTAAAGAGATCCGGTACGAAGACTGATCGGTCGCGGTTTATCGCAAAGGTCCATCTCATATCTAGGCTGCTACGCCTTCAAACAGTGCCGATCCGATGCGGACCATCGTCGCGCCCTGTTCAATCGCCGCTTCAAAGTCACCACTCATGCCCATCGATAGTTCATGGAAGTGGATATTAGGAGGCGCCACACAGAGCAATCGGTCGCGTAATTCGCGCAATTTGGCGAATTCAGCGCTAGCCTGAGCCAAGTCGGCAGCGCCGCTGGCCATGCACATCAGCCCGCGAATTTCAATATTGCCAAGTGCCGCGAGATCAGGCAAAAGTGGCTCAATTTCATTGGGACTAAAACCATGCTTGGCCATTTCGCCGGAGATGTTAACTTCCAGTAGCACCGGCTGACGGCGCTTGATTTGGCTGGCGGCCGTGTCGATGGCCTTGAGCAGCCGCAAGCTATCGGCTGAATGGATCAGTGACACGAGTGGCAACGTGCGTTCGACTTTGTTGCGCTGCAGGTGGCCGATCAAATGCCAGTTGATTTCAGGGCCGATTGAACTTATCTGAAGTTGGTCGGCTTTCCGCCAAAGCTCCTGAGGGCGGCTCTCGCCGAGGTTTACACACCCGAGTTCGGCGAGTTGGGCAGCAATATCAGCGCTTACGTACTTCGTAACCGCGACCATCGTAATGTCACTGCCGGTCCGCCCGCTACGGCGCGCGGAATCCTCAATTCTCATGCGCACGGAGGCAAGATTTTCGGCGAGGCGATTGTTCATAAAGCTTCGCGCTATCGAAACGAATGGACGCAGCGCAACCCGGCGGGTATCTTAACAGTTGACAGTTCGCGGCGCAATCGGCAGACATCTCGCAATGTACGGCGTTGCCATTTTCCTGCTCCGCGCCACTGCAAAGGAGAATTGGGTATGCGTTTACAGATTCGGAAATTCGTCGCGGCTGCGATTGTGGCAATATGCGCTTGCTTGATTACAAAGGAGATCTATTGCGCCGACGAGCCCGAAGTAACGAATCCGAAACCCGATCAATCGCTGATTGTCGATAGGCCCAAAGCTGATCAACCAGCCGGCGAAAAATCCTCCAAAGAAAACGCTAAAGCTGAACAGTCGTTTGTCGAGGGTCCGCCGCGCAAAAGCCCGGCTGACCCGAGCGTCACTCTCAAGCAGCTTGGCGATAATGTATGGATCGACAGCAAAAACAAGCAAGTCATAGTCGATGGACAAATATGCCTGAATAAGGGCATGCTCGAAATGTTCGCAGTGCCCAAGGGAACCAAGGAACACGAATCGATCGTCTCGGTAAACACCAAGGCGCAGGTGGTTCACGCGGCGCTTTTGGCCGTCGGAGCAGTGCCGGGAACGACTGTGAGGTTTCAGCCGAAGTACACCCCCGCGACCGGACCAAAAGTGGATGTGTTTGTGTATTGGGTCGACGAGCAAGGGAAGCAGCAAAAGGCCAAGGCGCAGGACTGGATTCGCGATATCAAAACGAAAAAGGCGATGGAGTATCCATGGGTGTTCGGCGGCAGTGGCTTTTACGTCGATCCGGAAACCAAAAAAAGCTATTATCTGGCGGAGGTTGGCGACTTCATTTGCGTTTCCAATTTTCCCGACGCGATGATGGATTTGCCCGTCGAGAGCACCGACAGCAACGACGATCTCGAGTACGAAGCCTTCACCGAGCGCATCCCTGCTCGCGGGACCAAAGTAACTCTCGTGCTGGCGCCGCAGATTGAAAAAAAATCGGGAACGGAAAAAAGTGGAAAATAGTTGCTAGGCGTCAGGCTCCTTTCTTGATGATTCGGCAGTGTTCCAGCATGGCTGCCGGCGTCATGACGTAGCTCACGTAGAACGGGCCGAATTCGGCGTAGCGGCGCTGGCTTCGTCGAAGCGCATGGTGTAGACGATCTCTTTGAGGAACTGCGGATTGCGCGCCCAGAGGGTGACGCCCCATTCCCAATCGTCGAAGCCAGTCGAGGCGGTAATTAGCTGAGTGACTTTGCCGCCGAAGGTCATGCCGGTGCGGCCATGTTCGGCCATTAGGCGGCTGCGCTCGGCGAACGGGAGCGTGAACCAGTTTTCGCCCACCTTGCGCTTCTTGTTCATCGGGTAAAAGCAGGTCGAGGGCCAGGGGGGTAAATCGGGCGTGAGCCGCTGCTTGCGCATCATGGTTTCGCGGTTTTCATAGGCCTTGAGCTTGGCTTTGTAAGCGGGGCTATCGGGTTGTTCGCCTTCTTCGACCAGACGCTTGCCGTATTGTTCGACGGTGGGGACGTATTCGGAAACTTCTGTGATCGACGTGAACGAGTAAGTGGGCACGATCGCCGGGCCTAAGCAACTGGCCATGAGGCGTTGGTGGACTGCGCTCGTTTTGAGCGGATCGGCATCGAGCATCATCACGCCGAAGTCGGCTTTATGTCCCGCGACGGCGCTCGTTTGAATTCGCGCGGGCGCTTCGGGGCCGGCAGGATCGAGAATCGCAATAAGCTGCTGGGCGCCGCCATCGATTTGCGCAGGGTTCAATTGCGGCAGCCGCGCGGTCGAAGCGATAGAACAAATGGCTGCAATGCCAGCCTTCGAGGAGTTGGAGGGAAACGTCGGTGTTGAGCGAGGTCATGATGAAATAATGATTTGAAGTGCGAGCTTGTATCACAAGAATTCGACATGATTCCGCATTTCGTCGGTCGTCATGCAGTCGCGAATCAACATTAACGCGGCGATAATCTGACCGATCGATCGCGCCTCAGCGTGGCAAAATGCAATTCCGCTGTGCTTGATGCCTTGTCTCGCGAGGGCCAGAAAGTCATCGTCGTGCGTTACCAGGCACAGCTCATTCGCGAGAGCAAACGCCATGTGTTCTTCGTCGGGCGCTTGCAGCAAGCCAACGGATTTCGCCGTGGTCACGTGCGCGCCACGCCTTTGCAAACCGTCCGCCACGGCCGAATCAACGCTTTCGTCCAAATGAAAGCGAATTTGCTCGGTCATTCGTCCGACCTAAACTTGGCACGAAGTTTCGACGGATAAAGTTGCCGCATCTCGTCGACCAACTTTTGGCCTTCTTCCATCTGGGCATCGATCTCGTGGCGGTGATCGTGGTAGTAGCTAAGCGCACAATAGACGCCCGCGAGTGTCAACTGTGGAAAACGACTGACAATTTCATCGGCCGAAAGCCCCAGGCGATCGTGCCAGACGACAATATCCTGAACGCGAATTCGTGTTCCGGCTACGCGTGGTTTTCCGCCGCAAACGCCGGGTGTGGCGTCAAGGTGCGTGGCAGAGGTGAGCAGGTTAGCGGTCATGATGGCGTGGTTGGCGGCAGGCGTTAGGGAATACCGCGCCAATTATAGTCCTGCACGGTCGCACTTGCCAGCCGAAGTCCCCTAGCAAATCACTTGAGTCGCTGTATTGGAGTTCGATACAGATAATATCCTGGGGCGCTATCAGCGCGACAGATGGCAGCCAACGGGCGCGGAGCATTATTGATCGAACGGTGACGAGGCCTTACCGGCATCGTCGGAAGTTTGTTCGGGCAGGCTGACGCGCAGCGGCTGGACGTTATCGAGGGATGTTTTCAGTTGATCGAGTTGGGCGGTTAGTGCTTTGATCTTGTCTTCCGCAGCCGTGAGTTTGGGTTGATCGAGTTGAATTTGCCTTTCTGCTTCGCGACGTTCTTGGAGCGAGTGCTCGACGGAATCGTCTTTTTTCTTGAGATAATCGCGGCGGGCTTGCGTTTCGGCTCGATCGATGGCCAGGCGGCTCAGCTCGGCGGCAAGCGCGTCGAGCTGGTCGCCGCCGTTGGCGCGCTTGATGGAGTTGCGTGTTTTCTCGAAATCAATTTTGGCGGCGAGCATTTCGGATTCAGCGCCTTGCAGTTCTTCCACGGTGATGACGCCGGCGGCTTGCTGCTTTTTGAGATTCTCAAAGCGTGCGCTGCGAAGTTTCAGAAGCTGTTCAAGGTTCTGGAGCGTTTCATCGCTGCTGTTCTTTTGGTCCATCGTTGCTTCGATTCGTGCCATTTGATCGTGAATCGCGTGTTCGCGGGCATCCATGCCGACAAGCGACAGCTCGGCAGTAACTTCCTGGCGGCTGATTTCGGCGAGTTCATCGGCTACTTTGTCGGTGGGGATGCCGGTAAGATGCCAGATTTGTTGGCGCAGGACGTCGGCCTCGTTTCGCTGTTGTTCAAGTTTTGAGGCAACGGATTCTTGCTGCGCAACCAATTGTTTTTTGATGTAATCGCGGCTGAAGTCGGGGAGCTTCCTGGCGCCACTTTGTCGCTAATACGACGCTGCATGTTTTCGGATGAGCGAATTGAATTCTGTTCGGACATCTCAGGAGAAAACTTAATTGCTGGGATGAATGTGGAGACGGAAGTCTCATTTTGTGGCAGCAAGTGATCGGGCTGCCAGAATAATGTCGTTCCCAGGCTTATTAAATCTCAATTCTCATCATCGAGGTTTACGCTTTTCCGTCATTTCCAGCTACGACGACGTGCAGCGGCATTTTGATTTGCGGAAAGCATTCTTTGATCAGCGTCGCATACGATTTCAGGTTTTTCGGCAATTAGAGCATCCAAGACACGGCTTGGCGTCAAGTTTAGTGAAGATCTGGAAAGTCGAAGTTTTTGAACGCATTGATTCTCCCGGTCGAAAGGAAAAATGTAACTGACTGATTGCTAACGGTACCAGTCCGAAACCAGCATGGGATGGCTCCCACTTGGCCGAATGTTTCTTGGGAGAGTGCAGCCGAAAATATTGCGAGAAGGCCAACATGCAAATTAAAGCGAATTTTCTGTTCAGTTCCTCACGTTAGTTCATTTGGAATTGTTTCCAGCCGTTCGTTGGCCACGGCGGCCCAGCGGATACTGGGGAAGTTTTGCACAATGCTTTGATAGGCGGCCTCGGCCGGTTTGTCGCGATCTTGGTGGGTCTCCCAGTAAAAATCCCCCTGACCGATGGCGGTGAGATGCTGCTCGATCGATGGCCGAGGGAGTGACGTCGTCGTTGGCCACTTGCACCACTTGGCGACGATATTCGTCGCGAAGGTCTTGGCGCGTTTGCTCGTTACGGGCGACGTGAAGCTGGCGATCAAGATCGTCGGCTTGGGATTTGAGGGCGGCGGCTTCGGATTTGAGGCGGGCGAGGTCGGCGGCGGGGAGTAAGCCGGCGACAGGTGGCTGGCTGCTGGCAAGCATTGAGAGTTCCAGGGGTGTCCCGTCAGCCCGCGGTCTCCCGCTAGGGGAGAGGGTATAGAAATGGAGCAGGCTAATCACAGCCACAACGGTAACGAGGGCGGATGCCGGCGACCAACCGGTTGCGGCGGGAGACACGCTGGCGGGTGCGGCGGTGGACGGCAGCGGCGAGATCGGGGGCCAATGGCGGCCGGGCGCGGCATCGTCGGCTGCGTGGAGCAGTTTAGAAATTGTTTCAAAACCCGCCTCGGCAAAGGGGACAGTCTCATTTTGCTCGGCAGCACTCGCAAAATCGGGACAGTCCCCGGCGGTTTTGAAACGATTTTCAGAAAGTGGGTCAGGGGAATTCATGGTTCGAAATGCGGCTTCAGGATTTTTTCCAGTTGCTGGCGGGCGCGGGTGAGACGGACATCGACTGTGCCGCGCGGCAGGTTGAGGGTGCAGGCGATTTCGTCGATCGATTGTTCTTCCAGATATCGCGAGCACGATGACTTCGCGCGCATGACTGTTTGAGTTGGCCGAGGGCTGCATGGACTTGGTGAATGGTTTCTTGTTGGATAAGGGCTTCTTCTGCACCCTCACCCCATCCCTTTCCCAGAGGGAGAGGGGAAGAACAGCACCCTCACCCCTGCCCTCTCGCGGAGGGAGAGGGGGAGTTCGGTCGCCACCCATCCTCCACTGGAAGAATTTCCGACGCAGGTATTGCTTTCGTTGGTACGTGCGGCAGCGGTTGATGGCGATGCGCGTGAGCCAGGTGAGGACGCTTGAGCGGCCATCGAAGCGGCGGAGGTTTTTGAGGGCGTCGACAAAGACATCTTGCACCACATCTTCAATTTCGCCGGCCCAACCCAGGAGACGTTGGACGAGCCTGGCAATGCTTACTTGGTGAATCGTTACCAGTTGATCGAAGGCGGCCGGATCGCCTGCTTTTGCCTGCGCGACAAGCAGCCCGTCGTCGCCGGGCGGGGCCGGAGGACGATCGACTGGATCGGTCAGGGCGGCCAGTGCGCCCGGCTGTGCGACGGGGCGATCGCTCATGATCACCAGCATTAGACGCGCACTCCCGTGAAAACTTACAGCGGACCGGCCAATGGCGAGAAATGACCGTGGACTGCTCGGATTTGCACGGATTATAGCAGGCGGGCGTAGGCCAAAGGCAGAAAGCAGAGGGCAGAATGCAGAATCGGGCGGTGCGGAATGCGGAGTGCGGAGCGGGGAATGCGGCATGAGCAGGTGAAGATGTGAGGAGGTGAACAGGTGAAGACGTGATCGCCGAGTAACATCGCTGTGATTGCCCGTCGCACCCAGCATGCCGGGTGGTTTTCGGAAAACCGAGAAAACGGTGAAAAACGGACGGCAAACGGACGGCAAACGGATGGGAAACGGATTGTAAACGTTGGAAAACCGCAAGGGTCTTCTGATTGACTGCCGAGGACGCCAAGGAACGCGGAGGCACGCGCGGCAGGCGTGAGCTTTGAGTCGCCGGAGTGAATATTGAAAGGCGCATAGATAGCTACACGTGTGAGATGCAGAAGAAACGTACGTATACATCGGTACACATTACGCAGTTGAGCCTAGCAGGGTTGGCGGCGGTATGCAAGGAAGTTTTTGGTCGCGCGGGGAATGGGCAAGCTATTAGCTATTAGCACTTAGCGATTAGCCAGCAAGTCGCACGGCGGAAGTAAACCGCCGAGTCGCGGAGGCGCAGAGAGGCAGCAGCAAATGGAGCCGCTAATTAACGCTAATGCGGCGATCGTCAAAACCGTGCAACGGGCCCAGGACGTGCCGGGATTAAGAGAGGTGAATGGACGACCGTCGTCAATTCTGAGGGTTCGACCAAGCTACGGAACGAGAATGGTATTCTCCCCTGAAATATACAGCTAACACGATAAAGACTGCCATAAATCCTAACGCAATTGACGGTGGTTCTGGCACTGGTGATAGCGACCACATGACTGCATAGGAACCCGTGATGTTATTAAACGTGCCCTGAGCATAGCCATAGATATTACCAGCGGCATCGATGGAATAAGCCTGGGATGAATTCCAAACGCCGCCCGCAGGAAGGATCGCCTGAAGGTTAATGCCGGAGGATGCGGTACCCGTCCACAGAAACGCTTGATAACTTCCTAAGTGAAGAGCTGCAGCTCCTACTTGCTGCGTTCCGTCAGTACCATTTGCAAGTGAGTTCTCATATCCGAGAGGGCTTAGATCGACTGCGCTGTCGGCCGTGCCAAACCAAAGCAGAGCGTGTTCGCTGGAACCTGGGCTTTCGTCCCCGTATCCAACTTGTTCGCTGCCACCAGTACCATAGGCAAATGAGTCGAAGTAACCGTTCGGATTGAGATCGACAGCGCGTATCTGAAGTGCCACTCCAGAGCAATGCATGCCATGGAGGAGCAAATGAGCCAATATAGCCGTATCCGACCTGATGCGAGCCGTCCGCAGCTGTCGCTTCTGAGTATGTAAATCCGCTTGGGTTCAAATCAATTGCACTGTCGGCGGTCCCAGTCCAGAGCAAAGCGTGCGTGGAACCGCCAGTCGGAGTGCCAGCGCCGTAGCCAACCTGCTGCGTTCCGTTCGTGCCTAGCGCATTGGAAGACGAGTAATTCGTCGGATTTAAATCGATAGCGCTGGCGGCCGTGCCAGTCCAAAGTAAAGCATGATAGTTGGCGGCTGTCGGGCTACCATCACCGACCTGCTGAGTACCGCTCGTTCCTTTGGCAGATGAATTAGCCAGACCACTCGGATTGAGATCCACGACGTTGCCGTTTTGTTGCCATACCAAGGCATGGACGGCACCGCCTCCCGTTGCGGTAGCTACAAACTGGCCTCCGAATGCATCAAACTGGTTAAATAAAGCAGGGTAGTCACTCGGTGTCGTCAATTTGTACAGGACAGTTCCTGTATAACCCGCAGTGGTTGTGCGAACGACAGACAAAACGAGCACTGCGACTAAAACAACCAAGGTGCGTGATATTCTCATGAGCGCACTGCCTTATCCAATGCAACGGCGATTAAGCTCGTGATGGTCTTGGGTTATGGTACTCGTGATCATAGCACCCTTATCCTAGTTGCGTCAAATTCCAACGCATCCGATTCGAGATAGATAGGTTTGACGTAACCTCAATCCACGTATCAATGGTCATGAATGTGGTACCAATGGGTTGCGTGTGATACGGAGTGCAACCTCGCACGAGTGTGACTAGGTTCTTGCCGGTTGTCGGCCAGCAGAAGTCCCAATCCGGACATGCCGATCATGATGGAAACCAGCATGGCGCCGACGTGCAAGCGCGGTGACGTCAATCGAACTGGACGTCGTGCGAGCCATAGCTTATGGACTAGTCAACCGCTGCAGAAGTTCAGGGCTTTGCGAATTTCGTAGGCGATAGTTGCAGAGCGGGCTTGCGTGTGGACGCCTCAAAGATACTTTGAATGGATGCGTCCAGGACGGCGTTGAATTCAGCATCGGATTGTTGGGCCGATAGTCCCTCTAAAAGTGCCCGCGAAAAGCTCGCCACGATGTCGTGATTCCTGCGTAGCCGGTCGTTTGCCTGTTCCTGCGTATAACCGCCCGACAGTGCAACCACCCTGATAACATTGGGATGATTGACGCAATCGGCGTAGAAATCGTCTTTCTCCGGTAGGGTGAGCTTGAGCATCACCAGTTGATTCACTGGCAGTTCGTTGAGTTTCTCAAGGATAGCTACTTTTAGAAACTGTTCGGCGTTGGCTTTTTCCGGGCAGTGAATGTCAACTTCGGGCTCGATGATCGGCACGAGGTCGGCGGCGATGATCTGCGCGGCTACGCGGAACTGCTGGCCCACGATGTTTTTGATGCCGGCTGCATTGGCTTGCTTGATGACCGAGCGCATCTTGGTTCCAAATATGTTCTTTGCTTTGGCTTTGCTGAGCAGCGCAGCAAGCGCCGGCATCGGCTTCATCAATTCGACCCCATCGTGCTCAGCAGCAAGGCCTTGGTCGACTTTAAGAAAAGGTACGACGCGTTTCGTGTTCCAAAGATAGTCCGCGGTAGGCAAACCCGCGATATCCCCAGGGCAATCGCATCTAAATCCGGCTTAAGTATTGCGGTGGGGTGGTGGAAATCAAATCGAGCACTGGAGTGCTCGGGATTTCCTTAGTTTGCACGGAGGGGAGCCCATGCCGTGCGCGTTGCAGTTTGCGATTATTACACACTTTGAAACTCTTACCGATCCGCGGGTCAAACGCACCCAAGTTCACAAGCTGCTCGACATCCTGGTCATCGCTCTGTGCGCGATGATCTGCGGCGCGAACGCTTGGACCGACGTCGAACGATTTGGCTTGGCCAAACAGCGTTGGTTTGCCAAATTCTTGGAACTGCCCGGCGGGATCCCTTCGCACGATACGTTTGGCCGGGTGTTCGCGCTGCTCGATACAGCCGAGTTCGACGGCTGCCTCCGCAGTTGGCTTCGTTCACTTCGGACGGCGATGAAGGGTCAGGGCATCGCTATCGACGGCAAGACGCTTCGCCGTTCGTTCGACAAGGCCACCGGCCAAGCTGCTCTGCATTCGGTCAGCGCGTGGGCGGTCGGATTGCGTCTATCGCTGGGACAAATGGCGGTCGATGACAAGTCGAACGAAATCACGGCCGTACCGAAATTGCTGGAACTGTTGGAGATCACCGGCGCGGTGGTGACACTCGACGCCCTGCACTGCCAAACCGGAACGGCCGCTGCGATTCGAGCCAAGCAGGCCGACTTTGTGTTGAACGTCAAAGCCAATCAGCCCAAGTTGCTTGAGCGTCTCCAGCAGGCTTTTGAAAACTATGTCAATCAGGACTTCAAGAGTCCAGGACTGCGGGTCCACAAGACCACCGAACGCAGCCACGGGCGTGAAGAGCGACGCGAATATTACGTGGCGCCGGCACCTGCGGACTTGATCGCCGCAGGCCAGTGGGCCGGCCTGCAAACCATCGTGATGGTTTATCGTCATCGCGAAGTGGCCGGAAAGGAAACCGATGAAGTGCATTACTATATCAGCAGCCTGCCGCCCAAGGTGCAGCAACTGGCAAAAGCCATTCGCGGCCACTGGGGGATCGAGAACTCGTTGCATTGGGTGCTCGATGTAGTTTTTGCAGAGGACGAGAGTCGGGTTCGCAAAGGCAATGGCCCGGAAACCACCGCGATGTTGCGGCGACTTGCCCTTTCCGTCCTGGAGCAGGACACTTCCCTAAAAAGCAGCATCCGCGGCAAACGCCTGCAAGCAGGCTGGAATAATGACCTCTTGGCGAAGATTCTCACCGGCTCTTCCGCCAATTAAGATGCGATTGCCCTGGCGATATCCCTGTCCATGGTGTTTTCGAACAGGATAGCGGCCAGAATCCGTTCGCCGGTGAAACTAGGGCTGGTGATGATGCGAGTGCGCATCTGATGGACGATCGCAAACATCTCCTTCTCGTTGGACCAGGAATCTTCCTTGATTCCATAGAGACGCAGGGCGCCAGGCGTGCTACCGCCGCTTTGATCCAAGGCAGCAATGAAACCGGGATCATTCTTCATTTTCTTCAGTTGACTTTCGATGTTTGTCATTTTGGTCACCGTAGATTCAGAGAATTAATGGTGCGTGTTATTTGTCCACGCCGTCGTGAGATGCTGACGATTTGACGAAGAACGGCAGCCATTGTAGCGGAGCTCACGGCACGTGGTCTGTCTTCTCTGGGCGTTTCGCTTATGGCCCACCCCATTGGTTCGCTGATGTGTGGATTTCTGGGGCGTAGCCAGCACGGATCGTCGCCACAGTCGATTTCGGCGTCAGGACGATGACCTCGGTATTTTGCGGTCGCTCGATGCGTTTCGTGTACCCTCCCGCCGACCAAGCCAGCAATCCGTTGTTGTAGACCAGATAAGCCTCTTCGGCACTTTTGACGAGGACACCATCTGGAAGCTCGGCCAGGTTTGCCACGAAGAGATTCTCTGGGGCCACCCGCTGGGCATGCAGACGGTTGTCGATCTCCGAGGCTGTGGGCTGCGAAACACCTTTTTGAGGATGAGCGTACTGCCAGGCGCTGCGAAAAGCGTTGAACCGTTCTCGCCGACATTCGAAGCAGGGACGGTGCCCGGCTGCCAGAGCGGTTGCTTCGTCGAGGAAGAAGAGTTCGGTGTAACGACTTGGTGTCATCACCTTCCGCTTGCGGCCCCGAAACTCCAGCACACACACGAGCCATCGCTTTCCTTGCCACTTCCGCCTGATGCGGCCTTCATCGTCATGGAGAACGCCACGATTGCCCATGAACGTTCCCCGCTCCGTGGTGGCAATGATCTCACCAAATGGATTCACACGGTTCTGTCTCGGCATCGCCACACCTGCTTCAACGGCTCGACGGCCATTTCCGTTCATTTCTGCTTTTTGATCCAGACCACGTTAACCACGGGCCGCCGAGATAAGGCTAGCCTTTCCGGACTGCGATGCAGTCGATTTCAATATCAAACGGGCCCGTCCATACCGGCACGCAGAAGAAAATGCGGGCTGGCGGATTGTTGGGAAAGTAGCGCTTGTAAATTTCGTTGAATGTTTTGAAGCGCTCTGGGCTTACACAGAGTACGTTGATCTTCATGACGTGCTCGAGGTCAGATCCCGCCGCCTCAAGTGCCGTCTTCAACTCTTCCAGGATGCGTTCGGCCTGCTGTTCGAAAGGCGCGTTGACGAGAAGTTCACCGGTCTTGGGAACAAATGGCGGCAGACCCGAGATGAAGATCATGTCGCCGGCGCGAGTGCAGGTCGAGACCGGCACACCCCATTTCTCGAAATTGCTGTCAAACGGTTCGACGCGGATAATTTCCCTCTTCACGATCTGTCTCCTTGTACGATTTGGTTGTTTCCGTCGACGTCCATGAAGACGTTGTCCTGGCCGAAGTGAGGGCTGATCGTGCTGGTATTATAGCGGGAGTTCGCACCGGTTCGCCGTGGGCGCGGCCTCTTTGGTTTTTAGCGCGCCCCTTCTGGGCTTTCCTTGTTCGCGCGAGATTGCGAACCCAGGCGACGCTGCGCTTGGCCTGGGCTATCTTAGGTTGCCCCATTGGGGCACACGGCGACGGAGCGAGTTGCGCGATTGGGGACGCATGCCCACATTGAAACCGTCCCGGCGCGCCGGGATGCTCATTTGCTCGTCCGCACCGCAGACGGAACGCACTACAGGATTGGGCACGGGCTGACGGAATGCCGCGGAGGGCGCTCCGTACAAGAAGAACCTGTACCCGGAGGAGTAGAGATTCTGGGGGTTAGGCTGCCAACTTTTATTCGATGATGCTGGTGAAGTGTTCAGGATCGCGCGGCACGAGTTTTTCGCGCCCTGGATCGACGATCAGATCCAAATCTTCCAACACTAAAACGCCAATCAAAACAGTATCGCGGTCAGGCTCGACAACTGCGCGGAAGGTGCCCTCGCGCCCTGCAGTTTCCAATGACAGTTGCTTCACAATGGTGCGCGTCGCCGTGCGATTGTCGGCGTAGCGAACCGTGGCGGTTCCGTGGACCGGCAGACCTAGCTGGTCGGCGATGGTCTTAGGCAAAACGACATGATTGGCGCCGGTATCGACAATGCCCTTGGCAGTGAATCGCCGAACCTTCTCGGGCGCAAGCGCACCTCGTGCCGCCAGGGCAACGTCTTCGTTGTTCGCCAAAATGACTTCACTGGTTACGCGACCCACTTCGATGACTCCGTAGTCAGAGCGCATGATATCACCTCCTGGAGAGCGTACCGCTCCTCCGCTATTCTAACGGCAGGACGATTGCAAAGTCACCGGAGAAGGGGTCAGGAACATGTTTTTGGGCAGTGATTGTTCGCAAAGTAGATAAAAGCATCTAACAAAATGATCTCGGAGAGGGGGACAGTCCCATTTTGCTCCGAAGACTCTGCAAAATTGGGACAGTCCCCGATCATTTTGTTAGACGCTTTAAGTCAAACCACCAAAAAATGTTCCAGACCCCGGACTTTGCAATCGCCCTGATTCTAGCGGGCGACTTCGGAAAGATCATCCACCAGCCGCAAAAAGACTTCGCGGGTGACTTGGGCGGGGATGGATTGGCGCGTGCCGCCGGGTTGCTTTTGGTAGCGGGCCAGACTGAGTTCGCCGCCGCGGCGAACTAGCAATTCATAGTAGCGCGTGCCGTTGTCGTCGCGCTGGGGAGGGCTCGAGCGCATTTGGACGAGGCATTGATCGGCATCGACTTCGATGGGACTGATGGGCTCAAGCAAGTAGGTGAGGCGTTTGGACAGCGCGTCGGCGACTTTTTTGAGTTGTTCGACGGGGGCTGCGGCGAGACTTTGGCTGGCAAGCGCGATGTGATCGAAGGCCAGAGCTAAGGCGTCGAGACTGGAGAGATCAACAGCGAGACGCTGGCCAGCCTCTTCGACAGTGATTGTTTGGTGGCCCGAGGCCAGCGGTGGCAAATTGGAAAGCGCCGTTTGAGTTTGAGATTTCATGGTCATTGGCAGTCCTCGCTTAGGCGGAATCTAGGTGCGTCTAACAAAATGGTCTCGGAGAAGGGGGCAGGCACATTTTTGCTCCAGCGGCCTGCGCAAAATTGGGACAGTCCCCGATCATTTTGTTAGTTGGTCTAAAGGTGTCATCGACGATTTATAGGGGGATTGATTGCAAATTGTGGGCCGGCGGAGGCGGTTGAAGAGTCAAAGAGTCTAAAAGTTAGTTGCCGGAATTGTTCCAAGTCGTCACAGGGCGAACACCCCTCACCCCGACCCTCTCCCAAAGGGAGAGGGAGCATTATTTGTTGGTCTCCGATTTGTGTTCGCTCCCGTCGAACGAAAAGGTGGTGAGTTTGCCTTCGATCGCGGTTTCGATGTGGACCGGCCGGCCCCAGAGTCGGTGCAGGTTTGCCAGCGTATCGCGGGCGAAATTGATTTGCAGATCGACGCCGTTGTGCTGATGTTCTAAGAACAGTTCGCCACGGTTTTTGTAGTTGCCGTCGCGCACGGCGATGATCGGCTGGCCGTGGTTGGTGAGGCTGTAAAGGAGCCGCTCTTTGATTTTGGGAAACTCGCGGCTTTCGATGTTGTAGGTGTCGGTATCGGCGTGGTAGCCGAAGGAGAACAGTTTGTGCTGGCGGCAGAAATCGAGCGTGAGGAATTCGTCGATGAACATCAGGTCGTTGTAGATACGACGGACCTCGAAGATTTTCTGGCGGCCTATGCCTGCGTTGGTGTCCCAAGTGCGACGGGCGCGCATATCGTCGCACTCTTCGAAATCTTTGCCGAAGCGGCCGCGGTTCCAGCGATCTTCGATATCGCGCAAGAGTTCGATGCCAAGCTTGTAGGGGTTGAGCTGCGTGGGACTGGAGGCCATGGTGCCGCTGTGGTGGTCGGCGTAGTTCACCACATCGCACGGCTCGAGGCCTTGGCGCGTCATGATGGTGCTGTGCCAGTAGCTGGCCCAGCCTTCGTTCATGATTTTCGTCTGGCCTTGGGGGGCGAAATAGTAGGCTTCTTCGCGAATGATCGACAGGACATCGACTTGCCAGGGCTTGAGGGGCGCGTTTTCGAGGACGAATTTCATCACGTCGCGCACGGGGCCTTTGGGGCGCTTTTCGTCGAGTTCTTTCTGCTTGCGGCGCTGGTCGGCTTCGGCGGCCAGAACTTCGGGCGGGTTGACGAACGGATCGAGATACGATTTGGCGGCAAAGCGGCCGGGAGTGGGGGCCGGTTCTTCCTCGTCGGTGCGCTTGAATTCGTATTTGGCCGGCTCGTCGTGGCGCTTGATGAAGGGGGAATGGACGTCGATCAAATCTTCGATGCTCAGGCAGGCGTCGATGAAGTTTTCGACATCTTCGACGCCGAAGCGATCCATGTAGCGGCGGACGCGATTGCCGTGGTTGGCCATGTCGTCCATCATTTTGCGGTTCGTGCGGCTGAACCAATTGTTGTTCTTGAAGAAATCGCAGTGGCCATAGACATGGGCCATGACGAGCTTCTGGTCGGTGAGCGCATTAGATCGCATGAGGTAGGCGTAGCACGGGTCGTTGTTAATGACCAGTTCGTAAATTTTTTGCAGCCCGTACTCGTAGCCTTTAGAAAGCTGCTCGTACTCCATGCCGAAGCGCCAGTGGGGGTAGCGCGTGGGGAAGCCGCCGTAGCTGGCGATTTCGTTAAGCTGATCGCACTCGACGACTTCGAAAATCGTCGGGAAGAAATCGAGGCCATAGCCGCGCGCATAGTCTTCCATTTGCCGCTGGATGTCGGCGAGGTAGCTGGGCAATGATTCGAAGTGCGTTGCGGTGGCCATGCGGATGAACGGGTGAGCAGGTGAAGGGGTGAGCGGGTGAAAAACAAGCGAGCCTGGTTATCGGCTGCGCAATGCGCGATTATTTTCCTTTGCCTAAAAATGTTTTGATCGAGTCGTAAATGCCTTCTTTGTCTTCGATTTCGGAGAGGACCAGTTTCTCGTGCTTGTCGCCGAAGCGGCCTTTGAGCGCGCGGATGTACTCGCCGCTGCCATAGGGGCTTTCGACCTGGCCGTAGCAGAAAAGGTTCGCAACCGGCAGCAGTTCTTCGCCCAAAAGTCGGAGGCTTTGTTCGTTATCTTCGCCCCAGTTGTCGCCGTCGGAAAATTGGAAACAGTAGATGTTCCACTGCGTGGGGCTGAACTTGGTGCGAATCAGTTCGATGGCGGATTTGTAGCCCGAGCTGATGCGCGTGCCGCCGCTTTCGCGCGTGTGGTAGAAAGTTTCTTCGTCGACTTCGCGGGCCACGGCGTCGTGAATGATGTAGCGCACTTCGAGTCCGTCGTATTGGCTGGCCAGCCAGGTGTCGAGCCAGAAGGCCTCGGTGCGGACGATTTCCTTTTGGTCGTCGGTCATGGAGCCGGAGACATCCATTAAATAGATGACCACTGCGTTGGCTTCGGGCAATTCGACCGTGCTCCAGGCGCGATAGCGCTTGTCGTCGGGAATGGGAACGATGACCGGCGAATGAGGATCGTAGCCGCCGGAAGCGATTTGACGGCGCAGGGCTTGGAAATAGGTGCGCTTGCGGTGGCGAAGCGATTCGGGGCCGGTGCGGCGAATGCTATCGTAGCGCGATTTTTCCTGATGGATGGTGGCTTTGCCCTTCGGCTCGATGCGCGGAAGTTCGAGTTCGTCGCCGAGAATTGAGGCCAACTCTTCCAGCGAGACATCAACTTCGAGAATGTGGGGGGCGGCATCGCTGCCGGCTTCGCCTTTGCCTGTACCTATGTCGCCGCTACCGCCGGCGATGGGCTGGCCAAGTTCGCCATCCCCCTGCCCTACTCCGCCCGAGCCGTTTTTTCCGTAGCGGAAATGGGGAACATCGAGCTGCGGGAGCGGGATGCTGATATAGTCGCCCCCTTTGCGGCCGATCATTTCGCCATGCGTCACGTATTTACGCAGGTTCTCGCGAATTTTGCCGCGCACAATTTGGCGGAAGCGGCGATGATCGTGGTCGATGTTGAGAACCATTGCTAGGGTTCGGTAGTTGGGGTTCAGGGTTCAGGGTTCAGGAGTCAGATAAGCGGGGATTATTGTTTCGCATCGCCGCGGGCGAAAATGCTGGCGACGTAGTTGAGCACATCGGAGGCGCTTTCGTCGTCGTAGCCAAAGTCGCGGATCAGGCGGGTTTTGACCACGTCGATTTTGGCTTGCGTGTCGGCATCCACCACCTTCGACACCAAGCTGGTGAGCTTGATCGTGTCTTTCTGATCTTCAAACAGTTTTAGTTCCAGGGCGCGATGCAGCCGCTCGTTGCTTTTGTAATCGAACGAACGGCCGTCGATCATCAGGGCGCCGATGTAGTTCATGATTTCGCGGCGGAAATCGTCTTTGCGGCTGTCGGGGATGTCGATTTTTTCCTCGATCGAGCGCATCAGGCGTTCGTCGGGCTCTTCGTACTGGCCGGTGAATTTGTTGCGCACTTTTTCCCGTTGGGTGTAGGCTTTGATATTGTCGATGTAGTTGCCGCAGAGGCGTTTGAGCGCATCTTCGTCGGCGGCGATGGCGCGCTGGACTTCGTTTTTCACAATGTTGGTGTACTCCTGCTTCACGACGCCGATCAGCTCGCGGTAGTTGTTGCGCGTTTCTTCGCTGGTAACCAAACTGTGATGCTTCAGTCCGGCTTCGAGTTCGTTGAGAACCATGAAGGGATTGATCGACGCCGATTCGGGATGCGACACGAGCGCGTTGGAGAGTTTGTCTTGCACATAGCGGGGGGAAATGCCGAGCATGCCTTCGCTGGCGGCTTGCTCGCGCAGTTCTTTGACGTTGTCTTCGGTGAAACCAGGGAGCGTTTTGCCGTTGTAGAGCTTCAGTTTTTGCAGTAGCGAAAGATTCGCGCTTTTGGGTTCTTCCAAGCGCGTCAAGATGGCCCACATGGCGGCCATTTCGATGGTGTGCGGGGCGATATGCTTGCCGAGCACTTTTTGCTTGTTGTAATCTTTTTCGTAGATTTTAATTTCGTCGGTCAAAATGGTGACGTACGGGACGTCGATTTTCACCGTGCGATCGCGCAGCGCTTCCATAAACTCGTTGTTCTGCAGCCGGCGATACTCGGGCTCGTTGGTGTGGCCGAGGATGACTTCGTCGATATCGGTCTGGGCGAATTTCTTGGGTTTGACCTTGTGCTCTTGGCTGGCGCCCAAGAGATCGTAGAGAAAAGCCACGTCGAGCTTGAGCACTTCGACAAATTCGATCACACCGCGGTTGGCGATGTTGAATTCGCCGTCGAAGTTGAAGGCGCGGGGGTCGCTATCGCTGCCGTACTGGGCGATTTTGCGATAGTTCACGTCGCCAGTGAGTTCGGTGCTGTCTTGGTTTTTTTCGTCCTTCGGCTGGAAGGTGCCGATTCCGATGCGATCTTGTTCGCTGAGAATGAGGCGTTTCACGCGCACATCGGCAATGACGCGGGTCCAATCGCCATCGTAGCGCTTCAGCCGTTCGCCGTATACATAGCGACAGAAGGGACAGAGCTCTCCGTGAATGCGGACGAGAAAATCGTTGGGGCCGCGCTTGGCATTGAGGCGGGTTTGCACCTCGTCGCGGAAGCGCGTGGGAATTAGGTGCAGCGGCTCTTCGTGCATGGGGCACCAGTGGATCTGGTCGGGGTCTTCGAGATCGACCCAACCCAGCGTGTAGAGGGCGCCGTCGTCGTGCTGCGAATAGCGCTCGAGCCCTTTTTTCAAGAGCCGGGCGATCGTGCTTTTGCTGCTGCCGACCGGGCCGTGCAATAAGAGCACGCGCTTTTCGATGCCGTAGCCTTGGGCGGCACTTTTGAAAGCGTGGACCAGTTGAATCAGCGCCAGGTCGAGGCCGAAGACCGCATCGCGGCCGTTGTTATCGGGATCGTCGAAGAATTTATAGTGGACGCGTTTTTCGCGAGCGACTTCGTAGGTTTCGGTCCCGTACGACATGATCATGTCGTAGACGCGCTGGAAGGCATTGCGCGTGGGGCGGGAATCGGCCGAAAGAACATCGAGATATTGATCGAACGTTCCTTCCCAATTCTTCCGTCGGAATTGATCGAGATCTTGACGCTGGCCGATCAGAGAGACGATTTCGCGACCACCAGTCATGGCAGTTCCTCCGCGCCACTGTTAAGAGGAACGAAACAGGCGCGGAGGCAGCGGCGCGAGGCCCTCTGCGCCTGGCAATTGGTTCAGTTTCGCGATAAGCCGCTTCCTTGCGGACGGTCCGAACGCATCACTTCACGGATATTTTGCAAACGATTCCATGGCGGCTCGTACGAGTGAACAAAACGTTGCGAGTGCTCTGATCAGATTCAGCGCGAGCGCGGAAACTGCGCATCGCGGCCGCGCAGCCGAAAATAGCTTTGGCTGGCGAGGGCAACTTCAGAGGCTCGATTGGCGAGCGCCGGGAAAAGTTGCAAAAGATCTGGAGGAGTGATTACGGGCGGATCAGCCGGCGGGAGCCTGCTTCTCGTTTCGTGCGCCGCCGTCAGGGCCTAAATCAGCAAGCGGTGACGGCGACCGTGTCCACTATTTCAAGTATTGCTACGAGTCCGATATGGGGCAATAGCAAATTTTGGTCCCGGTGCTGGCAAAATGATTGGGCGCTGGCCAAAAGGAGAGGAAAACTTGCCGTCCGCTGAGAAATATAATTGAATGCGGCAAAATCGTGCGCCTAGCACGTCGCTGAAATTAGCTCAGCAGCCGATCGACGCTGTCCATGAGCCGATCCATGGCGAACGGCTTGCGAATGTAGTCGTCCACGCCCAGCATCTCGGCATAGGCTTTGTGGCGGCTACCCTCGTTGGCGGTGATCATGATGACCTTCATCGGCACCGGGCGGCTGCGGCGAAGCTTTTCCAGCACCAAGAAGCCGCTGCGCTTGGGCATCATCATGTCGAGGATTACTAAATCGGGGTCTTCCTTCTCGCACAGGACCAAACCTTGGTTGCCATCGCGGGCGACGAACACCTTGAAGCCTTTTGATTCCAGGGCCAGCCGCATCGACTCGACAATTTCGTGATCGTCGTCAACCAGCAGAATACGCTTGACCGCGGAAGCCGACTTTTTTTCGACCTCGGCCTTCGATTCCGGCGTGGCATGTTTCGCGGCAGATGATTTCGACTTTGCGGCTGACTGTGGCATGCGAGTCCCTGCGACGATAAGTGCCAAAAGCAGATTTCTGAGGCAATCTACCAGTACTACCGCAATTACGAGGCGACTGCAAGCGGCCGAATTCGTTGCAATATGCTATCGTTGCAACGCGCCGAGGGAGCAAAACGGTCGTAATTGGACCAACCGCGGATAGCGCTGATTTCTCGAAATAGCAAAAGGAGCTGGCGGTTTCTCAAGGCCAAAGCGCAGTTTGCCGGCGCTGGGCTTGAATCCAGACATAAAGAATTTGGCCGCTATCGGGCGCGGTGGAGAAGTCGATAGGACGGGGAGAGCCGGAAGGAGCCAAGCACATTAGCAGTATGGAACCATCCGTACGATAAATGCCAGAATAAACTTGCCCGACGTCGGGACCGGCCAATACCCACACATTGATTTGGCCTGCGCCGAATGTATATTCGTCGAGCCAATAGAGCGCGGTTGCATTGAGTTGACCGCGGGAGCTGAGCAAAAAAGAGTTGTCGACGATGCCCAATTGCAGAAGCCTAACATTGTCGTACGACATTTGTTGGCCATCTTTTTCGCAGTAGAAGCCGGTCCAAGAACCTTGCGGCAACAGAGCATTGCCAAGCAACTGATCGGCCGAAGTGGCCGCCGCCGCGCCACGAGCGCCAAGAATGCCAACATCACGCGAATCAACCTGCGGCAACGCATTGCAGAGCCCGGGCCTTCTAATGGTGTTTGGGATGCCACAGCGCAGGCGTGCGCAGGGGCCTTTGAAAGCCTAGCTTATGCTGGATGCGCAGCTCAAGATTGCTGGCGAAGGACGGGCAGATTGCGAAGTTGCTGGTTTATTGAGCCGCTTGCCGTTTGAGCGAGAAGCTCATGTAGTGAACGCCCGATTCGTCGTCGACGACCATGCTGCCGGTGGGAGAAATGTATTTGGCGAATTCTTCCCATGGCGGAATCGTGCTTTTATCGAGTGCGGTGGCCAGAATCTTGAAGAGCTTTACTCGATCGCCGCGCTGGCGCAGGGTTTGGCGGCTTTCATCGGAGGTGGCCAAGTCGTAGAGGTGCTTCCAGCTATCTTCATCGCGGCTGAAGCTCTGCATGCCTGCTTTGTTGCCGCCGGGCTGTCGGCCGATTTTGTTGACGATGAGCTTGTAATCGAGCGCGTCGGCCAGCTTATCGGCGGTTTCATCGCGGCGGCTGACGAGGTGCTCCAAAAATGCGGGACGGTCGCAAACTAGAATCCAATTATTCAACTGCGCGAAGCAAGGCTGAGGGCGAGGGTTGTCATCGGGCTGATCGCCAGGTTTTTTATAGTACTGCACGCCGGCGAGAGTTTTTGATTCAAATTTCGAACCGAGATGATCGACAATTTTGCTAAACGTTTCGCGGAATGCCTTGGGATCTTTTAATTCCGCGGCCAGGCAGGTGGCGGCAGTGCGGCTCAGCTTGAGCTCGGGATTGAACCACGAGAGGTGAATGACCCGGCCGGTGGCGGCCGGCAGCAGATCGTTCTGGAGATCGACGCCGAGCATCGACTGCACATTGTCGTTTACCATTTGGGCCGACGATTGGCCGCCCAGAAACGGTATGCTATCGGCCAACTTGACGCCTTCATTAAACGTGTGCTCGAAATTCCAATGAAGCGACAGATACGAAGTTACGTCGGAGGGAACCCAATTCGGCGGAGTGTCGTCGCCGGCGCCAAGTGCAATGAGGCTCAATACGCCAGTTCGCTGGCTATCGAGCAGCAGATGGAATTGCATAATTGTGTCGAAATCTTCGCTCGTGAGCACCAGACTGCCGCCGACACCTTTGAAGCCATCGAGGCCAAAGCCTTGCAGCATGGTGAGGACCGTTTGAGCCGCTGGATTGCGACGATTGAGCGACCAAACCAGTGAGACGGGATCGCAATAGAAAGTGGCCTGCGGCGGCTCGGATTTCGTGCCGCGCGAGTGGTCCATGATAGCAATGTATTGCGAATTGTTGGCCACGCAGTCGTCTTGCCCGGTGGTCCAATGATCGAGAAGTTGCTGTGCGACTTTTGTGACTTGCAAGCCGGTGACGATCACCAGCGTGTTGTCGTTGACGAACATGCCGATTTGCCTTTGTCGGCGCGTCGGGTTTTGGAAAATTCGTATTTTCACTTCGCCGAGCGATTGCTCTTGAGCAGGAGCGGCATCGCTCTCGAGCAGTTTACCTAAAGCGTCGATCAGCTTCGTGCCCGAACCGATGCTGTCGCCGCAATCGACCAGCACAATGCCGGCGACGGAGGCGGGCACCGGATCGGCCGCTTCGGTCGGAATGAGCGCGCCAGTGATCTCTCCCTGCGGTATGCGGAGGATTTCATCGAGCGATAGGCCCGATTGTTCGCGGAACTGCGCCAGCTCCTCGTTAGCGGCATCGTAGAGATGCTCGATAATGGGCTCGATATCTGGATCGAGCGCCATGCGGCCAAAATTTGTCTGCTTGAACGCTTCGACGAGTTGTGGAGCGCTAGCGACATGAGCAAACAAGAGCGTGTTGCCGGGGAGCAACTTGTCGGCGGGCACATGGTCGGCACGTGCTGGCGCCGCTACCACGGCTAGAAAGCAAGACGCAACCGCGGTCAGAACTGGGGCGCGATATGCGCCGAGGCGGGCATGGTTGATCACAATGGTGAGTCCTTATGCGGATTGGCCCAGTTGCCAAAGCCGAGGGGCCGGAACTGAGCGTATGGCGGCGGGTTTAGACTGGCAGGCTTAGCATCTGGCGATTGTACCTGATCCAACCAAGGCTGGTTTCATTGCGATGCGAGCAACCGGGGCATTTTACCTATATTTTGCAGTTATCTCATATACACAGAACGAGACCACCAACTTCGACGCTAGCTCTTATTCGCACGGCCCATAAAGAAATTTCATGGAGAACTAGGCAAAGTTTACCGATTATTCCTGCTGCGATGACTTTGCGGGCTGCTTACCGGGCAGTAGCCAGCAAACAAATTTGAGTTTTTAGGGTCGCGTCCAGCGAAGGGAAGACTCGTGCCCTCGAGTAATTTAAATTCGATCAGACGGTCGTCTCAGACGTGCATAGCGATTGCCGCACTCGTTTTGTGCGCAAGCACTGTTTGCACAAGCTCCGGCGCTAAGCCCGCTTCCGGGCGGCCCGAGCATTTCATCGAATGCCAATTCTGCTGAGGCGGTCGTTCGTGCGTACCCGGTGAATGAGCAATCCGCCAGCACGATCGTTCAGAATCTGACGGCACGATTTGCCTCGGTGCCTGGAGTTCGGGTCTCGTACGACTCGCGAACTTCTCAAGTGCTGGTGTTCGCTCCGCCGGCAGTGCAAGAACAGGTGACGGCGGCGCTCAAGGCCGACGGCGCACGCGCGTCGTCAGGCGGGCGAGTTGCCGCGGAAAACCAAGATGAATCGGAAGCAACGGCCGCACAGCGCGGACCGAAAGTCATTCCGCTAAAAAATCTTTCGCCGCAAGAATTCGAAACGGCGATTTCGACAGTCTTTGGCCACACGTTACAGCCGACATTCGAACGCAACGGCCAATGGGCGCGCTACGCTTTGGAAACGCGCGCAGGAAAAGTAACTTTGATCGTCGATCGGACGGCGAAGCAGGTTGCACTTGAAGGACCGGTGAAGCTGGCCGATGCGTGGGGCCATGTTGTTGAAGCTATCGACAGTCGGCCGCCGCAGGCCGGCGAAGATACGCGCATTGTGCCCCTGGTGACCGCCAAAGATGCCGACGTGGCCAAGGCGATATCGATTTTGCGAAACACCGGTTCGAATAGCACCGGCAGCGCGATCGCGGGCGGTAACAATTCCGCCGAGCGAATGCTTAAATTGATTTTTCAGAAGCACGAGCAGAATCAAGCCGCGCCGGATCAATTTGCACAGGCCAATAACAACGACGATCAAAATCGGAACGATCAGAATCCCGCGCAACCTGGCGGCCAGCCAATGCCACCGGGGGGCGCGCCGAATCCGCCGGGCACGGTAACAGTTAACCCCGGGGAAAGCGGCGGGGCGCTGATCGGGCCGGTGCAGATCGAGTTCCTGGAAGGGCTCGACATGATCGTCATTCGCGGCAACCCGCGCGACGTGGAACGCGTGACCCAAATCATTAACGACATCGAACGGCTGAGCACCGAGACGCAGCCCTACATCGAGTTTTATCTGCTGAAAAATGTTGGCGCCGATGCGATTACCGGCGTCGTGCAGACGTTGTACGACCAGGTTTATGGGCCGCGGCAAGGGCGGATTAGCATTACGCCGATCTATAAGCCGAATTCGCTGTTGGTGATCGGCAGTAAGGACGCCGTGAAAACGGTGCTGGATTTGGTGCAGAAGCTGGATCAACCGGTCGGTCCTTCGACCATGTTCCAAAGCTTTCCCTTGAAGCACGCGTCGGCGACCGCTGCACAAGACACGATCAATCAGTATTTCCTGGGGAGGTTCGGCGGGCTGACAGGCCGGCCTTCGGTTGTGGCCGACTATCGCAGCAACACCTTGATCGTGCAGGCCAGCCCGCGCGATATGCAGGAAGTGGCGGCGTTACTTAAGGAAATCGACCGGCCGACAAGTGCGGCCGTGAACGAGATGCGGATCTTCCCGCTGAAGAATTCCACAGCCGACGATTTAGCTCCGATTTTGCAGGCGGCGCTCACCGGGCAGCAGGTTCAAGGCGGGCGCGGCCAGCAAGGCAATCAGCAGAATGGCAACCCGTTCCAAAACCAAGGCGGAGGATTTGGCAACCAAGGAGGCGGAGGCGGTGGATTTGGCGGTGCCGGCGGAGGCGCCGGTGGAGCTGGCGGAGGCGGTTTCGGCGGAGCGGGCGGCGGCGGGGCAGGCGCAGGCGGTGCAGGCGCTGGTGGGGCCAATGCCGGTAATGCGGCAACGCAGCGAAACGCGCTCAGCGCACAGCAGCGTTCGACCATGTTGCAATTTGTGACTGGTAGCGGCGAACTTGAGCAAAGCATTCGTTCGGGGCTTTTGACCGACGTTCATGTGACGGCCGATCCACGGGCTAACACGCTCATTGTCAGCGCACCCTCGGAAAGCATGGGTCTCATTGGGGCACTCATATCACAACTGGATTCGATGCCCTCGGCCGAATCGCAGATCAAGGTATTTCAGATTAAAAATGGCGATGCCGTGGCGATGATCCAAATGTTGGACACTCTTTTTGGCGGCCGCACGCCGACAACCGGTGCTGGCGGAGCCTTGGCCAATGCGGTTATCCAAGCCGAGAACCTCGAAGGGGAAAGTTTGCTTGTGCCGATTCGCTTCTCGGCCGATCAGCGCACCAATAGCATTATTGCTTCGGGTTCGGCGCAAGATTTGGCGGTGGTCGAGGCAATTATTTATCGGCTGGACGACATCAACATTCGCGAACGCACGAGCACCATTTACCGCTTGAAAAACGTGCAAGCGGCGGAAGTCGCCAGTTCGATTACTCAGTTTTTGACATATGAACGCCAGATTCAACTTGCCTACCAGCCGGCGGGCACGGTCAATCCGTTCCAGCAGATCGACCAAGAAGTGGTCGTCGTGCCGGAGCCGGCCAGCAATAGCCTGATCGTTAGCGCCACTCCGCGATTCTTCGACGAGATCAAGAAGCTGATCGAAGAAATTGACGCGCGGCCCCCGATGGTCATGATTCAAGTGCTGATTGGCGAAGTGACGCTCGATAACACGAACGAATTCGGCGTGGAGTTGGGTTTGCAAGACTCGGTGCTGTTTGATCGGAGCTTGCTAGGGGACTTGGTGACATTGACTAATTCAACAGTTAACAACAGTACAACGACTTCCACAACCCAATCGATTGTCGGCGCCAGTAATACGCCGGGTTTCAACTTCAATAACACGTCGATTCCTCTGCCCAATAGCGGCAGCGATAAGTCATTGGCGACGTCTAGTTCGATTGCGAGCCAAGGCCTATCGAACTTAGGCGTGGGCCGAACCAATAGCTCGTTGGGCTTTGGCGGCTTCGTGTTTTCGGCCAGCAGCGAGAATTTGAGCGTGCTGTTGCGAGCGTTGACTGCATGCCACCGGCTGGACGTGCTGAGCCGGCCGCAAATTATGGCGCTGGATAATCAGACGGCATTCGTGCAAGTGGGCCAACGCGTGCCTCGGATCACTGCCAGCACGGTTACGGTCGCGGGCACAACGAATTCCGTAACGCTCGATAATGTGGGCATCATCCTCTACGTGCAGCCGCGCATTACGCCCGACGACAAGGTGGTGATGTTCATCGACGCTGAAAAATCGGAATTGGGCCCGATCGATCAAGGCATTCCGATTTCGATCAACGCGACTGGTGACGTGATCAAATCACCCATTTACAACACCGATTTGGCGGAAACCACCGTTCTGGCGGGCGATGCCCAAACCATCGTGCTGGGCGGGTTGCTCACCAGTAAGAAAGAACAGTTCCACAACCGGGTGCCGTATCTGTCGAATTTGCCGCTGATCGGCAACTTGTTCCGCTTCGACAGCACGACGCAGCAGCGCACCGAGCTATTGATCATTATGACGCCGCACATTGTGCGCAACGAAAAGCAAGCCGACGTCATTAAGCAGCAAGAAGCCGCCCGCATGAGTTGGTGCTTAGGCGATGTCATTAAGATGCACGGCGAATCAGGGTTGCGCGGCCGCAAAGACGAGTTCGGCGACAACGAAACGGTCACGGTGTACCCCGACCTAAATGCGGACGGGTCGGTGAAACCAGTTCCGAACATGGAAGAGTTAGCGCCCGCGGCGACGAAGACTCCGAAGATCTCGCCGCAGCCGACGCCGGCGATTCCGCCGCAGAACTACGGGCCTTTGAGTCCGGCCGATTCGGCACTGCCGCCACCAAATACTCCGGTCATTCCGCCGCCCAATGCGACGCTTGGCTTCCCACCGCCGAATTCGACGATGCCGCCGCTACCGCCGTAGGGGGCGACGTGGCAGGCGGCTAGTGTTCATTGATTGGGCGTGCTTCAACTCTGGTGAATTATGTTGCGGATTGCGAGCAAAACGAGATGCGAGCGGGCGCGCGCGCGGCGGTGCTGAGGCATCGGCTTTCGACTGCCGTGCTCGTAGCGTTGCTGTGCGGATTCGCAGGCTGCTCGTCGTTGGATATTCGCAAGAACATTCCCTGGGGCGAAGGCAAAGATGAAAAACCGGGCGAACCGACCAAAGTTGTCGTCATGTGGACCGACGCGATGCTCAATCAATCGGAGAAAAAGGGCGTACGCGGCTTTGGCGGCCGGTTGTACTTCTACGGGAAAGATCCGAACAAGCCCATCAAAGTCAAAGGGGGCCTGGTCATCTACGCATTTGACGAGGCCGGCCGCGATCCCGACAACGTAGTGCCCGACAAAAAGTACGTGTTCACGTCGGAACAGATGGAGAAGCATTACAGCAAGAACGAGGTCGGCGCCTCGTACAGTGTGTGGCTGCCATGGGACCAAGTCGGAGGCGTGAAGAAAGAAGTAAGCTTGATCGCGCGGTTTACCTCCGACAAAGGCGGGCTGGTGATCAGCGAACAAACCAAGCAGGAATTGCCCGGCATGCCAGCGCCGACGGCTGCGGACGCCAAGGGAAAAAATAAGGGGCCCGGCGCACCTGACTTAGCCGCGGAATTCGCGAAAATTCAGGCGGCGGTGAAGCAGACGGCGGGCGCAAGCGGCGGCGCTGGTGACGCTGCGGCCAGTGCGACCGGCGGAATAAATAATGGTGGAACGAACGGCGGCTCGGCGGGGAATATGAGCTCAAGCGGCGTTATACAGGCTGCGGCGCTCGCGCCAGTTGGCGGCACGACCGGTGGCGTTGTGCAAGCGGGTGCGATCAGTCCAGTGGCGGGTGCGGCCGAAAGCAATCAAGCGGCCTCGCCTACGCATAACACCACGACCATCTTGCTGCCGGCAAATGGCATCAACGTGGCCGGCGAGATGCAGGCCAACGCCATCGCGAATCGATTGGCGGCTTTGAATTCCGCTGGAATGCATCAAATGCAGCTGAATGGCGGGATTCCCAATAGCGCAGGGTTACCAGGAATGCAGCAAGGGTTTTCGCAAGGAATGAATGCTATGCCGGGCGGACAGCCCAACGCGCCCGGTGCGTTTTCGACTCCGGGGCTGAATATGCAGGTGCCTGGAGTGGGTATGCCAGCCGGTGCCATGCCGAGCGGCATCCAAGGCCTTCAGCCTCCAGCAAACGGAGCGGGACCGATGCAGACGACCACTGGTGTGCTGCCGGGAAACAGTTGGTCGGGCTCACCCGGGTGGAACACCGTGCCGCCGTTCGCGCGAGGGACGTTGCCTAACGCCAGCGGGCCGGGAACAGCAGTTACGGGCCTCAACGGACCGCGCGCGGCAACCACTGCCGGAGCGCCAATTGGCTGGAACCCGAACGCGCCGTGGAGCGCCGGTTTCAATAAGACAGGTGCGGTCGATCCGGCCGGAGCGGGAAATGCGACTGGAGCAGCGCCTCTGGTCACCACGACGACTGGCGTGCTACCGACCGGAACGACGGCTGGACCCAATGCAGCAGCGTGGGGCGCCAACAACGGCACCACGTTTACCGGGACGAACTCGAGCCGGTCGAGCCCGGCGTCGGGAGCTCCGTCGCCGGCTTCTTTTTAGGCACGATTGCCAGCTCGTTGTGCACCTGATTCACGCCGGGTTCAAGCATCACCATTTGCGTCGCCAGCGAGCGATCGTGCGCGGTGGCGACCGATCCGGTGATGACAGCGACGTCGCCATCCATTTTTACCTTGATGGGGCCGGTCGCTTGCACCGCCTGCGAAGTAGAAAGCGCGCTGGCTAGTTTCGTTTCGACCACGGCTGGGGCGACCGCCTGATAATTCACATCGGCGACGTAAGAGACGTGCAGCGGCGATTGGTAGTTTTGATTGCCGCCGCCGCGGTTGTTCGCACCCATGTTGTTATTGCGATTTTGGCCGCCATTTTGCCGCAGGCCTTGCATCATGTTGCCGCCCATGCCCCCCATGCCCCCCATGCCGTTCATGCCCATGCCGGTCTGGCCGGCCAATGGCGACATGCCAACAAAGGAGTTGTTTCCGGCGCCGCCGACGAACTGGCCACGATTATTCATGAATTGCTGGATGTTGGCGCCGGTGCCGATGTTCGTGAGATTGTTGAAGGCATTGCTGCCATTGGCTCCCATGCCGAGTTGGCCGCTGCCGAAAGAATTTCCACCGGGCTGAATTCCGCCCCCCATGGTGCGCTGACCAAACGAGCCGTTGGAGGAGAATTGGTTGAGGCCGGCGCTAGCCCCACTTGCACCGCCACCGAAGCCGCCGCCCATGCCACCCCCCATTCCGCCGCCGCCAAAGCCGCCGCTCGACGCACCGCCATACTGGGCGCGCGCGGCCGACGCGCACAGGCAAGCGGCGGTTATTCCCGCGACAAATGCAAAGATCAGCTTTCGCATGTGAGAATTGTACTACGAGTTGGCTGGCTGGGCCAAGGTTTCAGATATTGCAGCCGATTCGGGATACTCTATTTAACCCCGCCGCGCGAAGCGGGGGTCGGCCGTTTGATCGGTCGAGCCCTTGTTTATTTATCTGCCCGAAATGGCCGCTGGCTGTGGCACAACCGTAGCCGCCGGGGCTGCCGCGATGAGAAAGAACGCGCGGTTAGCGAAAACGTGCCGAATATGCCGGCAGCGGCTATCAGAGTTCGTCCGCCGGCACGGGGGTTGCATCGCGCAGGTTATCTCCCAGCTTTACCTGGACCGTCTTGCCTTCCGTTGTCAGTACGGCTTCGCGAGTGCCGATGTGGACGACCTTGCAAGTGAGATCGCCTACGGTGAATTCGTCTCCTTCTTTGAGCTTTAGCAGCTTGCCGGTCGTTTTCTCCAGCACCCACAGTTGCGGGCTGTCGTTTTGCTCGGTAATGCCGGTCACCTCGGCGAACTTAGCGGGATCGACACTGGCGGGCTTGGGCGCGGTCTTGACGACGTTGGATTTTGCCACGTACTCGGCGAACAGGTTGCGCTCCGAAATTGCCTTTTCGTAGGCCGCCAAATCGGCTAGCGCCAGGCGGTTGGTTTTATCTTGCCCGAGCGCATCGGTGCGGCCGGCGGTGGGGAGCGAGAGGGCGACGATATCCATATCGACGGTCAATCGCTTGCCGTCGGGCCGCAAATTCAATTTCAAATTGCTGACGCGCTGCAAGTGATTGGCCGTATAGAACTCGTAAAGAAAACGCACCAGCGGCTTAAGCGTCAGATCGGTCTCGCCTTTGATTTTGAACGTGAATCGCTGATAGGGCTCGTTGCCGGTGCGGCGCACGACCTGCGTGGAAATTTCTTGCACGTCGGCGGAGCCGAGCTTCACCTTGGCAACCAGCCCGGAGAGCCAATCTTGATAAAGCGAACGGGCCAGTTCGGGATCGGTTGGGAGCGAGCGTTTGTTCCAGTCGGCAATTTTTGCGCGGCGGCGATTTCGCCGAGCTTGACTTTCGCTTCCTTATCGACAATTTGCTTATTCAATCCGGCGATACGCTGCTGTTGCTCGGTGAACATTCCGGCCACGTAGGTGTAGACTGAGAACACCACGAAGCCGCCGATGAGCAGGCCAGCACCGATGGCCAATTGTTTTTCGCGGGTTTTCATTTGGCGGCCTCCGAAGCGCTAGGGCCGGGGGCAGCGGCGGGTTGATTCGTTTCGGCGGCTTTCGGTTGATCGGTGGCTTTCGATTGATCGGGCTGACGCGGCGCACCTTTTCGGACGCCGGCGTGCTGTGCGATGCAGACGTGGTTTCGGCGGGCGATTTCGAACTATCCGATGCGCCGGCAGCAGGCGCAGTTGTGGAGCTTGCGGTCGCGCCCTTCGCATTCGCGGCTGCGCGGCGCGGCCTGCGGGCGTTTTATCGGGCGCATGCACATCGACGTCGGCCGAGAAGCTCAAGCCGTAGGGCTTGTGGCTATCGTCGAGTTTCGTGCCGGGGGAGACCACATCGTGCCGGCCGTCGCGCAGCGATTGTTTTAGTTGGCGATCGACATCGACATTTTTCGCGTAGCCGCCGAAATCGATCGCTGGCGGTTTGCTGGGATCGTCGAAAATGGTGAGTTTATCGAGCATCAAATCTTGGGCTGGCGGCAGTTTTGTCGCGAGGATTGCCAGTTCGTCGAGCCAGTCGATGTCGCCGGCCAATTCTTTCTCGATGGCCGCGGCACGCTTCTCTGTTTCCGCTGCGGCTTTGACCTTGGGGTCCAGCGCCAGCGAACGGGCCGACAATTCGTTGGCCTCGCTATCGAGACTCGCGAGCGAAATCCACACCCAAGCGAAAATAGCAACCGCTAATACTGCCAGCGCGCCTGCACCGTAGGTCGCTTCCTTGCGCCACGAGCGAGCCTGGGGCTTGCGGCGAGGGTTCAGGAAATCGATGGTTTGCGCACCACCGGCGGCTTCGTCCATCAGCATGCCCACCAAGGGGGCGAAGCGGCTGGGATGCTGCGGCATGGCGCCGCGAAGCTGCGGACTGAGTTTGGTGTAGGCCAGTGGGTTGAGCACCTCGGCCGGCAATTCCAATTCGCGGCCGATTTCGGCAGTTAGCGCCGCTTGATTGGACCCTTCGGCACACAGGAAGATTTCTTCGATGCGCTGGCCTTTGAGCCGATTGTGGACCGCGGCGATGGTGCGGCGGATTTCGGGCAAGAGCGCCCGCAGCGGCTCGACATTCGCTGCTTCGGCGGGCAAGCGCGTGGTGCGCATGAATACGACCACGTCGCCATCGAGCACGGTCAAGTCGGCTTCGTCGGCCACCAGATCGACCAATAGCCGCAGCTTACGCTTCACGGCCGGCTTGACGCGCGACAGGAGCGAGGCGGCCGCGCAGGGCGCAAGATCAAGCGATTGGGAACAATGCCGGCCGTTTCGCAAGTGATTTGAATTTCCGAGACCAGCTCCGGCGAAATGGCGGCCGCGAGCACTGTTTGCACATCTTTCGATTCGCCCGGAATGGGAATGTAATCCAACGGCCAATCGTCGGTGAGCGTGTTGAATTCGCGCTCGGCCTGAAAGCGCACCAATTCGGGCAATTCTTCCGGCGGCGACGGAGGGAGCGTGAGGTTTTTCAGTTCGATGTTCGTGCGCCCCACGGCGATCAACGTTTTGCCGCGCTTGAACCCGCGCGTAAAAGCGCCTCGCCGATGCGGCGGCCGATGGCGCCCAAATCATGCGCGCCGCTGGCAGAAATGGCCGAGCCGACCGGTGCGTTTGCCGGCACGCCGCGCGGCATGTTCACCGAGAACGCCTGCTCGAGCACCAGGCCGTCGCGCGAAGCATCGGCAATGGCCACGCGAGCTTCGTTATCGTCCCATTCGAGTGCGACCAGGCGAGGCATTGGGCGGGTGAAGGGGTGAAGGGGTGAGCGGGTGAGGACGTAATTTCGGCGTAGCGCAGTCGCCACGCTTGCGGTTTAGCAAACTTACTGGCTGCCGTTTTGCAGGGTGTCGAGCGGGAATCCGCGCCCCAGGTGGGTCATATCTCTCCAGAATACTATGCGGGCAGCGCCGGTTGTAGTGTCGCTGGCGTCGATAATGGCCTCGGAGCGGGCGGCCGGCCCGCCCCCATCGAAATAACCAACAATCTGGGCCTTATAAACACTGCCGCCGGCGGTGACATACGGCATGAGTGATTTCATTTGAGCGAGCTTCACAATGCCATTGGTGTAAATCCACGTTTCGTAGTTCTGGCTGGGGTCGGTGCCTGTGGATGGATCGGGCTGGCGATTGGACATGATCTGATCGACGATGTCTTGCGTCATTCCGGGTATCGCTTGCAAGATCGCGCGCGGCGCTTGGTTGATGTTGATGCGTCCGGGAATTGACGTGGCCGTCGAAGTCGACGTGTGATCCAGAAGCTTTGGCAGATACTGACTTGCCTGGTTGGGGTCGTCGGGAAAAGCTGCTTTGATGGTGATCGGCTGGGGCTTGGTTTTAGCGCCAGGTTGTGCCTTGGGGGTGAATTGAACTTCGGCCCCGATCAGATCGAGGATTGATGATATTTGTTGAGTCGGCTTTTGAGTTAAATCGAGCGTGACCTCGTCGGCAGTTTTAGTTTCGCCCTTGTTACCACCACCACCGCCACCACCTCCACCACCGCCACCACCACCTCCGCCACCTCCGCCACCTCCGCCTGCTGGTTTTCCAGGGCTGCCGCCTCCAGCTCCTCCGCCACCAGCGCCTGCACCGCCGCCCACACCGCCGCCTCCCGCACCTCCACCGCCAGCTCCGCCGGCTTGGTAGTAGACAAATTGAAACCTCGGTCGAATGCGCCGCGCGACTGCGGCGGCTCACTTAAAGATGCGAAGTGAAATTTTATTCTCGGCTGAAGTACGGAAGTTTTGGCGCAGGCGGGGTGTATGGCCCGTATAACCGATAGGCGCGAAATGAAATTCGCTTCTTCCGGCGTGAGGTATTGAGCCAAACTGTCGTGCAGCGTTTGTAGATCGTCTGAATTGAGATTAATTTTGGGAGTACCGTCGGGCTGTATGTTGGCTTCCTTGCCGTAAATGGTGAGGTACGAAGCCCAGCCGCGATCCATTTCCTGGTCGGCATCGTTCGACTCGGCCAATTGCGGAAGTGATTGCTCGCTGGCATCGATGGTGCCGTTGCGATTGGCATCGGAGCCGAACAACGATTGCGGCGTGACGCCTTTTACCAACAGCAATTCTTCGATCGTATCGATCGGGCCGTTTTTCGCTTGATAGCCGAGGCTCGGTGTAGTAGTCGGATTCAGCGCCGTTTTCGCGCGGCGTATCGTCGGAATCGAGCCAATCGAGAATGCAATCGGAAGTGGCATCGTCCATGCCCGGCAGGGCCATGAGCAAGGCTTTGCCTGCGCCGGGGTTTTTTTTCTCCAGCGAGGCCAATATGTTCACGTTGATTTTGGCCGATTCGTTTTCCAAGCCGAAGCGCGTGCCGGTGATGGAGCCGTTTTCGATGCGCGGGGCGATGATGCTAAAGCGCCCACTGCCGCGCGTGGTGCCGTCGTCGACCACCTGCACGGCCTGGAACTGAGTGGCATTGTCGTAGGTGCCGCCGGCTTGGGTGAGCACGTCGGGAGTTTGCGCCAAATACATTTTCAACATTTCGCCGGCCGATTCGGCCAGCGCGCGAGCTTGTGTTTTGCGCCCTTCGACACTGGCGGCTTGATGCTCGGAAAGCATGAGTTCGGCGAACGTGAACGCGGCCAGACTGAGAACGGCAATGGTGACCAGCACGAGGACCAGGACCAAAGCATTCTTCCGCATTGGCCGAGGCCGATTGTGACGGCTGCTTTTCAAGCGGTACTTCTGATTCGGATTCATAATCACGGATTGGGTGGTGTGGGTGTTGGGGTGCCGGCGGATGTCGATGTAGTCGTCATACTGCCCTTGCCGGCTTGGAATTGATCGCACGCCGGCAGGTGAACCACCAATCGATACACTTTCTCGGGATCTTGTGCTTGGGCGTCGGCCACGGAAACTGTTGGGCCAGCGCCAGCGGCCGCCGCGCCGCTTTGGGCATCGTTCATCACAATCGAAATGGATATCGCTTGCGGCAAGCCGCTATTGGCCGTCGTGTCCCACGCGGTATCCCATTGCGTGCCGTCGTAGTAGGCAAATTCGATGTCGGCCACTTCTGGAGCAATCGCAAACGTGTTGCTATCGAGCGCGGTCGTGTCTCCCTGCTGGCTCGAGTACTGCGAAATTGCCCGATCTATTTCGCTGCGCACCAGCCCGGTCATCGAGGCAGCCGACGTACTTCGCGCGATGGTATAGCTGGCGGTCGATGAGGAGGACGAGGACGAACTGCCGGACGATAAATCGGACGAAGTACCCAATGAACTCGGCAATGAATTTGAAGACGTCGCATTGGTGCTGGTCGGACTGGAGCCATTAAAAGTGGCAGGCTCGGGAGAATTCGCGAGAAAATAAGTGACCGTTTGCACGTCGGTCGCAGTGGGGGCCGTGCCATCGACTTCGGTCACCGTGCCATCGGCAGAATAGTACTGATCCAAGCGCGGAATATGACCCACATCGATTTGCAAATTGTACTGGTCGCCGTAAATACCGGGAAAATATGTCTCCGTTGGCCCGGCAGATTGATTCGAATTTGCTGATCCTGTTCCGTCATTCCCCCCGCCCGTACCACCACCGCCAGTACCGCCGCCGCCGGTACCGCCGCCACCACCGCCACCGCCATTGCCCCCCGTTCCCGTCGATGTTTTCGTGAACGCCGGCATGCCGCTGGGGTCGAACGGCTCGTCGCGCACGGTGGCTTTCAGATCGTCGGCGATGCGGTGCAAAATAGCGCGGGCGAGTTGTTCGCGCTCGGTTTGCACTCGGCCGCGCTCGATGGAGCGCAGCGTGGTGGTCAACTGGGTGCCAATCAAGGCCAGCAGGACCACCGCCAAGCTCATGGCCAAAATGACCTCGAGCAGCGTGAAGGCGCTTCGGTTTTTGGAGCGGTGCAGTTCATCGGCGAATAATCGAGTAGAACGACTAAGGATTGGTGGGCTGGCTCGACGGTTGACTTGCTGTAGTCGCAGCCGTGGAAGGCTGCAATTGGCTGGGGTCGATGATCCACTTGGTTAGCGTAAACGTTTCTGGCTTGGCTTCGGCAGCTACGTCACGATTCACCGTCACTGTAACTTTGGTGAGCGCGGTGAGGCTTTCAGGCGTTGAATCGACGTCGATGGAATAGACGTAATTCGGATCGTCGTCGCACGGCGTGCTCGATGCTGCGCCCAGCGCCAATTCGCCCGATTGAACTTGTGACATGATGGTCTCGGCCAAAAGTTCAGCCCGCATCAGGTCGCGCGCGCCGTCGGCATTGCGCACGGCGTTGCGGATGAGTTCGCCGAGCGTTGCCAGGGCACCGGCGAGAATGGCAAGCGCCAGAATGACTTCGAGCAGCGTAAAAGCGCCGCGCACGGCAGATTTGCGCACGCTCTCAATTGCGCCACCGCGCCGCGTGCAACTTCCACCGCGGGTGCGCGAATCTCGAATTAGCCACGGTGCTGCAATTCATTGTGAGACCCCCGTCGGCTGCGTCGTGCCGGCTTGCGCGGGATCGGGGCTGCCGGTGGCGAACAATTCGCCCAGGTGGGCCGAGCCGGTCAGCGCACGGAGCACGATCGAGATGCTTTTGCCTTTATTATTCGAGAGGGTCACGCTGCCATCGGACGAAGTGCCATCGGTATAGAACAATAGTGGAGGCAGATCGCTTGATCCTCCGGATGCCGCCAACTGTTCGTCGGCGGATGACGATCGCGTATCCGCAGTGCGTTGGACGGTCGAAAACACCATGCCATCTGGCAGCGCGCGCTGGTAACATCCTGTCGATGCACCGCCGCTGGAACCACTGGAAGAACTACCCGCACCTGGGGATGCCGACGCGCCCGTGCTGGCCGTACTGCCGCCGGAAGAATCGGTTCCCGAGCCATCGTCGGGCAGGGCGGAGACGCTGTATTGGCCGGAGTTCGGCTCGCAGCGAAACGCTTGGGGCTGGCCCGTGGAAATAGCCGTCACGCGGGCGCGCGTCAAATCGGCCTGCACCTGCTCGGCGGCGTTCTGCAAGCGAATGCCATCGAAGCCGCGATCGAACATCGGCCAGGCAATGGCGCCCATGGCCACCAAAAGCGCAAGCACCAACAGCGTTTCCAGCAAAGTAAACGCCGAGCGACAAGGCGCGCGGTTAATGCGACCGGCCTGGGTAGAACTACCAGTTGCCGATGTCATCTTGAGTTCCATTCTGGCCATCGGGCCCAAACGACCAGATTCTGGGCTTGTTCACTCCGTCGGACTCGAACTGATAAGCATTATCCCACGGATCCAAGGGAATTTTTTCGACATAGGGTCCGGCCCACTTTTCGGCCTCGGCCGGGTTGGCCGGCGGATTCACGAGTTCATCGAGGCTGGTGGGCATGCGCCCCACGTGCAGCTCAAACAGCGGGCATTGCTTATCGAACATGAGCACTTGGGAATGGGCCGCGTCGATGAGGGCCTTTTTGCGCGTGTTGCCGAAAATGCCCACGGCCATGGCGCCCAGCACCACCAGAATAGCCAGCACGAGCAACACTTCGATTAGGGTAAATGCGGCGCGGCGGTCGGCTGAACGACCGTCAGCAGCACAGCGGCGTGAGGGGCGAGCGATCATGGCGAATATCCTCCCAGAAAGGCATGAATGTTTGGTTTTTTTGGTATTGGATTGTTGGCTCGGCGGCCTGCCTGCCGAAATAGACGCCGGGCACGGCCAAGTCTCTATTCTATCAAACCGCGGAACTCATCTTGAGTACCGGCATTAGTAGTGCAATTACGACTACAAGTACAATTCCGGCCAATAGTAAGAGCATTATGGGCTCGATGAGCCGGACCATGAGGTCTAGCCGCCTGAAAGTGCGGCGTTCGAGCGAATCGGCAATATTGCCAAGCACCGTTTCCAGCGTGTTCGATTCTTCGGCCACAGCGATCATTTCGACCACTTCGGGCGGGAAATGGCCTGAGGCGGCCAGCGGTTTGGCGAGCGATTGCCCGGCGGAAATGTTTTCGGCCGCCTCGGTAATGGCCGAGCCCAGCACGCGATTGCCGGTGGCCGCACTGGCAATTTCGAGGGAGCGCAAAATGGGCACGCCATTGTGCAGAAGCGTGCCCAGCACGCGGCAAAAGCGGGCCACCGCCAGGTTCTTAAAAATGCCGCCAACCATCGGCAAACGGATCTGCAAACGATCGCGGGCAAATTTGCCTTCTTCGGTTTGCAAATAATTTCGGATGTAAAGGATGATGCCGACAATGACCACAATCAACGGCAAGATCCATTTGGCCATCGTATGGCTAACGGCCAACAGATATTCGGTGATCGGCGGCAATTCGCCGCGGGCTTTTAGCCGAGCAAACAACTCTTCGAACTTGGGCACAAAGAAGACGATGAGTATGGTCACCACGGAAAGACCAACGACAGCCAAAAAGATTGGGTAGGCCAAAGCACCGCTGGTGCGGCCCTTGAGGTCTTGCTGCTGCTCGGTGAACGAAGCGACGCGCGCGAGCGCATCTTCCAAGAAGCCACCTTCGCCGCCGGCGCGAATCATGCTCACGGCCATTTCGCCGAAGGGCGCGCGGGTGGGCTTGCATGGCGTCGGCCAACGAAGTGCCGTCTTCCACCGACGAATGCACGTCGCCCAACACTTCGGCCAACCCCGCGTGCGACGTTTGATTCTTGAGCACCTCGAGCGATCGCAACAGCGGCACGCCGCTGCGCATTAAATCGGACAACTGGCTATAGACGGTGGCCATGAGCTGCGGCTTTATTTTTCGGCCGCGGCGAATGCGCATCTTGCTCCGATCGCCCGCCGCTTTCACCTCCAGCGGAAAGAGCGACTGATTGCCCAAGTTCGAAAGCACGTCGCGCCGGCTGGGGGCCGAAATGGTGCCGCTCACTTTGCGGCCGGTCGTATCGCGGGCGATGTAGGCGAAGTCGGGCATGGCGGGTCAACGATAAGTGCTGAATGATAAGTGATAAGCGAAGAAGGAAAAGTTTTGCCGTTTAGCGTTTTGCATTTATCGTTTCGCGTTGCTGTTTGGCGTTGATCATTTTGCGTTGACTGCGGCGCTCATCATCGAAATATCGCCCTTGGTGGCGCTGGCCACTTCTTCGATGGTCGTGCGGCCGGAGATTACTTTTAGCCAGCCATCTTGGCGCAGCGTGGTCATGCCTTCTTCAATAGCGGCCTTTGTCAAATCCCAGGTGCTGGCACGATCGTGAGCCAATTGGCGAATGCGGTTGGTGGTGACCAGCAATTCGTAAATGCCTATGCGGCCGGCATAGCCAAAGTTGCGGCAGGCGCGGCAGCCTTTTTTACGGTAGAGTTTTCCACCGACTTCGGCCAATTTGTCGCGCGGGAAATCGCTGGGGAGTTCGCTCTCTTTGGGCACGTAGGATTCTTTGCACTGCTTGCAGAGCACGCGCACGAGGGCTCGCGCCATGACTCCTTCCACGGTGCTGGCGACCAAGAAAGGTTCGACACCCATATCGACCATGCGCGTGTAAGCGCCGGCGGCATCGTTGGTGTGCAAGGTGCTGAACACCAAGTGGCCGGTGAGCGAAGCTTGAATGGCATTCTCGGCCGTTTCCAAATCGCGAATTTCGCCCACGAGCACAATGTCGGGATCGTGACGCAAAATGCTGCGCAGCGACTGCCCGAACGTGAGGCCGATCTTCGCATGCACTTGAATTTGATTGATGCCGTCGAGCTGATATTCGACCGGGTCTTCCGTGGTAATGATCTTGGTATCGTCGCTGCGAATTTCCAGTAACGGCGCCTGTAGAGCGTGGTCGTTTTGCCGGAGCCGGTCGGCCCGGTGACCAAAACAATTCCGTGCGGCAAATCGATGAGCTGGCGAAACGTGCGATAGAGACTTTCCTCCATACCGAGCTTTTGGAGTTTGAACTCCATCGCGCCTTTATCCAAAATACGCATGACGATGCCTTCGCCATGGATCATGGGAATGACCGACACACGCACGTCGATTTCGCGGCCGCGCACCGAGAGCTTGATGCGGCCGTCTTGCGGCAGCCGCTTTTCCGCGATGTTCAGAGCGCGACATGATCTTCAAGCGGCTGATGATGGCGGCTTGAAAGCGCGTGATTTCCGGCGGCACCGGCTGCGGGTGCAACAGGCCGTCGATGCGATAGCGGATACGCAAGCCGGCCGATTGCGGCTCGATGTGAACGTCGCTTGGCGCGATTCAATGGCCTCGAGGAAAATTTCGTTCACCAGGCGAACGACGCTGGCCTCTTGCGCCATTTCCGACAGCTCGGAGCCATCGGTTTCAATTTCGCTGAGCAACTGGATATTTTCATCCGACTGCGCAACCAGGCTGGCAACCGTTTCGCTTCCCATGCCCAAATGGGTTTTGATGAGCTTGGAAATCTCGGCGCGGCTGGCCAAGACGGGAACGACGTTTAAGCCCGTCGAGGCGCTCAACTCATCGAGCGAGTACAAATCGAATGGGTCGCTGGTGGCGACAATCAGGCTGCCGTTTTCGCGGCGCACGGGAAACAGCGCCTGACGATGCAGGAGCTTCGGCGGAAAATCTTTCAAGAGCTTGAGGTCGACCGGCGTTTCGGTGAGATCGACGTACTCGAGCCCGACTTCGGCCCCGAGTGCTTTGAGCACCGCCTCTTCGGTGCAATAGCCCATTTGCACCGCAAGCTGTTCGAGGCGCATCGCCGTTGGTTGCGCCTGCTTCACTTCGGCCAGTTGCCAATCCTTTAACAAACCTCGGCGGACGAGAATGTCGGCGGTATCCATGGAGAGCGTTCGATACGGCGGGAAGGGAACTGTGGGGCGGGACGACACGAATACAAGCGATCGGACTGCGGCCAATTGGCAATTGGCCGTCGCATGCCGCCTCCCCTTAGGCATGCCAAAACGTCCGCGACGCGGAGAACGCCATTCTGTCCCCTCCGCGTCGGCGGATCAAAGTCCATTTTACACTAAATTGCAAGGGGCCGAAGCCGCCTTTTTGCCGAGCGCAGTCAATCTCTGCTTAGGCATCAGGGGCTTTGCCGGCGCCGGGCGCATTGCCGCCCCCTTGGCCGCGGCCACGGAATAGCTGCTGTACGTCGAACTTTTTGCCCTGCATCTTTTCGAATTGGGCTTTCTGATCGTCGGTCAGCACATCCAACGCCTTAGTCATTTGTTCTTCGCGCTGGGCCTGCATGCCGCCGGGTCCGCCGCCACCTTTGGCATTGCCACCACCGCCGCCACCACGGCCGAACTGTGGGACGATGTCGGCCAATTTTGTTTTCTGCTCGTCAGTCAGGCCAAGCTTTGCAGCAACATCAGGCTGAGTGAGCCCCGCGCCCCGGCGAGTTGGAGACTGATTTCTTCAAGGCGCTGATTCTGGTCGGGCTTCAAAATGTCGCCGATTTCCTTCTGCAACTTTTCGCGATATTCGGTCATCTTCTGCGTGCGCTCTTCCTGCGACATGTTTTGCATATCGGCGCGAGGGGCGCTCGACGTTGATTTTCGACACGGAGGCGATTTGATCCTCGGTTAAGCCGAGCTCTTTCTGGACGGCTTCGTTTTGCAAAAGCGTAAGCGGGCTGCCCATCATTCCGCCGCCGCCACGTTGACGGCCGCCGCCTTGCGCCATCGCCGTCGAAGTTGTCATTACCGTTAGCGCGGCAACTACCGCGAAAGCGGCGACAAGTTTCCAGCCATTGCGATCGAGTCTCATGTCAATCCTCCCGAAAGGTAAAGGAAGTAATTTGCGAATAGTATTGGCCGATCGAGCCGTCGAATCTCAGGTTGCTTGCCAGGTCGCTCGATACCCGACCCTCAGAGAAGCCCGGATTATACCTGCTCGCCCGTGCCAAAAAGCGCAATTTCGATGCTGCCAGTTAGTTTAACCCCACAGGCCGCAGTGAAGTTTCGGCGTATTGGCGCCGATAAATGCCGCCGGTTGGCAGAAATTCGATCGGCCGACCGGTCCAATGACGCACCGCCGGGGTTAATATGGATGGAGCTATGCGAAAACAGCCTATTTTAACCGTCGCGGTCATTGCAGCGGCACTATTTGCCGCAGTGCGCCTACAGGCTCAAGACGCGCAGTCGGGCGAAAGCCGGCGCAGCGAATTCGGGCGAGGGGACGGGGGCGGCCGGGGCATGCGCGGCTTTGGGCGCGGCGGCGAAGAGAACGGAGGCGGTGGGCAAGGGTTTCGCGGACGTTGGGGCGGAGGCGGCGGGCCAGGAGGCAGCCAACCGACGGCTCAACAAGGTGTGCAAGGCCCGAGTGAAGGATTTCGCGGGCGCGGGGGTAATGGCGGAGCGGGCGCAGGGCAAGATGCTAACAATGGCCAACCGGGGGGCGGATTCAATGCATTTCGAGGTGGTTGGGGAGGCGGCCAAGGGGGCGGACCTGGCGGTGCTGCTGGTGGAGGCCCTGGTGGTGGACCGGGGGGTGGTCCTGGCAATTTCGACCCGGTGGAGCGACTGAAGCGATTCGACGCCAACAACAATGGAATTCTCGAGCCCAACGAAATCCCCGACCGGATGCGGCCGTTCATCGAGCGCACCGCACAGCAGGCCGGCTTAGATCCAAAGAGCCCCATGCCAATCGACAAACTGGGCGACGCCTACGGACAGATTCGCCGCGAGCGGTTTGCGCAGCAACAGCAAGACGATCAATCGCGCACCTCGGGAAATTCGAATCCACCAAGTTCTGCAAACTCTACCGCCAATTCCACGGCCGCCAAAGCGGCGGCAAAAGAAAAACCGATCGAGCGCCTTGTGCCGGGCTTTGGCGAGCAAGTCGATCTACCCGCCGTGCCGGGTTTTGGAACGCAAGTGGCGCTGGTGACTAAGCCAGGGGCGGCAGCGAGCGCAGACAATCGTGGCGGCGATAAGGGGGCCAAGAATTCCGGCGACACTGCGGGAGGCGATTCCGGCTCTGACGATTTCTACTACACTAGCGGCAAAATCGAACGGCAAGTCGGACGGTAAATCGACCGTGCGCAGTCTATCGCTATTTATCGCCGGCCGAGCGCTTGCCCGAGGGGATTCCTCAATGGTTCGTGCGGGCCGATTCCAACGGCGACGGCGAGGTGGAAATGTCGGAATTCACCACGAACTGGACGGCCGATGAGGCCGCACGCTTCGCCAAGTATGATCTTAACGGCGACGGCGTTATTACCCCCGACGAAGCGATGGCAGTCGATAAGCCGGCGAAGAAGTAAAGCTGGCTATCTACATCCTTAAGAGCGCGATGTATCCTTAGGGCGCGAGGTTCTGCCGCTTGAATGCACCGCTCAATAGTGCGTTATAGCTGCGCGAAGTGGTCGTCCCAATTCGCGGCTGGCGGCGCGAATCTCTTGCGGCCGTGCGGATTCACGACGGCATCGAGCCGGAAATCGGCGGCGGCGAAAAGACGATCGCGCGCTGCCTCGGCGAGCGACGGCGATTGGGTCGAGATGCTCTTCGTATTGGTCGTCGAAAAAGTGGCGTGTATCTCGCAGTTGGTTGGACCGGTATATGAGGTAACTGCGGTTGAGTGCGACGGAAGGATCGGCGGCGCGGCGCACCGTATCAGACACTATATCGGACAGCACATTGAGCGCCGCTGTTGTGCAACCGCCCGCTGTAGAAGTAGATGCCATCGGAACCAAAGTCGCAGAAGCCAATTTAATCGAATCGGCAGTCGTTTCTTGAATTGCCGGGGTATCTGCCACCGCGAGAATCGCCGCATCGCCGCTGGTTAGTTCGGCACTGCCGGTCGTCGGTACTGCCGGTTCGCCGACGGGAACGACAAGGCCTTCCGAAGTGCCGCCGCTGGCTAGCACATCGCCAGAGCGTAGTTTGACGCTGCTGATGTCGGCTATATTGATCGCGCCGTCTCCGGTGACATCGTACAAGAAATTGTTGCTGGTCACTGTGAAGCCGCTATTGAGCTTCGCATAACTGATGTCGGCCACATTGACGCTGCCCGATTGATCGACATCACCGGCCAAGACTCCAATATTCAGCGTGTAATTACCCGTGACGCCGCCGACGGTACGCACTCCACCGACGGCGATCGATAAAGTTTGGCCGTCGGTCGCGCCCGACATTGTGACCACCAGTTGTGTGTTGGCCGTTTGGCTGTATTGCACCTGTCCGCTGCCGCTAGAGAGCGAGAGGCTCAAGCCCGACGTGTTATCGAGCGCTTGGCTGAAGGTGAGAATGATTTGCGTTGGCCCACCCAGGCGCGGTTCGATGGTTGGAGATCCGGAAAGGGCCAGATTCAAATCGAAATTCGTTCCGCCTTGGTTTTCGCGTGAGACTGCGCTTAGGAGAGTGGGCGGAGCAACGATGTTGATGTTAGCCGTTCCGCTTACTAAGCCGTTCGCGGCGCGCACCGAGGCGCTGCCGGCGGACGGCGGCGCAGTGTATAAGCCGGTGTTGTCAACAGTGCCGCCGCCAGATTCCATCAACCAAGTGAATGCCGGCTGGGATGAGAGCAAAACGCCGAATTGGTCGAATCCAGACGCCGCAAAATGCTGCGTTGCGCCGACACCCACCGTGGCGGGATTTGGCGAAACGCTAATCATCGTCAGCGTCGCGTTGACCGTTACGTTGACACTTGTGGTTGCATTGTAGCCGCCGGAATACGTGATCGTGCATTTCAGCGTGTAAGCTCCCGCTTTCGAAAAGGTGGCGATCGTGCTCTTCGACGAATTGGTGCCGTTGGTGGAAAACACCGCGCGGTAGCGCCGGCCGGCGGCGCTGTGGCCGACCATGTGTAAGTGAGTGTCGATTCGCCCGCCACGTCGGCCCCGAGCGCCGTGAGTGTGGTGGTTTTGCCGGTAATGGGGCTGGGCGAAGCGGCCGCCGCCGTAGCTATGGTTGGGGTTTCGCGGGCAAGCAACTGCGCGATGTACAAGCTCTGCGGCGAGACTGCGGAACCGAAATCGATGAAATCGCCGGGCACATTGGCTTGGCCATCTCCATGCCCTGGGGCATTCACTGCGTCGGCGGAGCCCCCAATCACCCAATTCGTCGCAGTGGGCGGATTGAATGAGTCGATCTCGGCGGCGTTCATGTCGTTCCAGAAAACGTAAAAAGCGCCCGCCCACCCTTGTCCACTGCCGCCATTGGCGCGATTGGTGACGCCAAGCTGGTTGGTGCTGATGGTGTCGCTATCGAACAGACTGCCGGTCGACCACCGCTGATGCGGCCCGACCTGGGCGGTCGTGCCCGAAGCAGTGAAGTTATAAAACACATTGGGACCTTCACCGCCATTGACCGCGATCGCATGATAGGCGTTGATAAAGGTGGAATTCTCAACCAGAATGAATTGGCCGGTAGTGAGAATGCCCGAGGGAGGGTCGGCATTTACACTGGTGTTTTCGATAGTGAGATTTGTCAGTGTCGAATACAGCACCGTTCCCAGCACAATGTGGTTAGAGGCAAAGCCGTTGGAAGTGATGTTGTTAACAAACACATTTTCCGCATCGTTCACGTTCAGCACGCCGGTGGCGTGATTGGTGTCTGTGCTGCCGGTGGAATCTGAATAGGCGTAAATATTTTCCAAGCCATCGTTAGTGATGATTTTCGACCAGGTATAGGCCTGGATCGTGCCACCACCGTATTCGAGCGCGATGTAGTTAGTGATCGGCGCATTGATGGTGATCTTGTTGCCCACGATGGCGGTGATGACGCGGTAATATGTCTGCGAGCCGGTTCCTGGGCTCCAGGGATTATTCAGCTCGTCCATGCCGATCGCGTGGACCCAGGCCTGATTGGTCGCGCCGGTGACAACCACCGTTTGGCCAACCGATAGATTCGCCGTGCTGTCGACGTCGAACGACGTGGCACCTTCGGGCACGTAGGTATCGGTGACGTTATGCTTGGTATTGGAGATCGTTGAATAACTGCCGCTGCCGGAGATGTTGATCAGTAGCCGTTGCGTAGTTCCGGTGGCTTCCAGGCGCGTGCCTGTCGTGGCGTTGTTGCCTTGGCCTTTCAGAACAACTCCGCTAGCCGTGATGCTCAATTGCCCATTGATCGGATAATTTCCGGCCGTTAAGAGGACTGCGCCACGGAAGCCATTGGCATCGGGCGTCAGGGCTGAAACCGCATTGATGGCGGCTTGAATGGTCGCTGTCATATCCACGCCGGCCGCGCCCGGATTCACCGTCGCTTTCACCGGCACCGAAACGCCGCCGGTTGTGTCGGGCAGCGGAACGACGCCGGTTTCGTAACCGACGGTGGAGAAGTCGGCTATTACATCCCCCGTAGCATTCGGAAGGTAGGAGAGTTGACCGTTAGCGCCCACAGACACCAATGGCGGTTGGGCCAACGACCATGCCTGATTCGATCCACCGTTTGCCGTCCACAGGTCCATGCCGATTCCGGCGACGGTCGAATTGCCGGGGTCGTCGATCACCAGTCCGCTGGCGAGGTTGTGCATCACCAGCGATGAGCCCGATGCCATTGGGTACCAGAGCTGATCGTTGCCGCCGTCGGCCGCTGCTTGCACCAGCCCGACGCCCGGCGTGCTCGATCCGCCTGGATCTTCCAGATACAAACCGCTGATATCGTTTTGGATCGTGTAAAAGCCGGTGCCGTTGTAGTTGAACTGCCAATCCTGATCTCGGCCGCCATTGGCGGGATTCTGCACGATCTGGGTTCCGGCGGCCAGCGAACTGCCCGGATCGTCCAGCAGCATGCCGCTTTTGCCGTTGGTAAGTGTATAGATTCCACTGTCGATTACGGGCGTGGCAAGGAACGTCCAATTCTGGTTCGAGCCGTTATTGGCCGTCCATAAATCAACAGGCGCGCCCGACGACGTTGAATTACCAAAATCGTCAAACACAAGTCCGGTCTGCTTGTTGGTGATGATGAATGACGAGCCGTTGGGAGTTAGAGACCATAGCTGATCGGCACCGCCGTCTGCCGTGCCCTGCTCCAGCGCCACGCCCGGTGTACTCGAACCGCCGGGATCTTCCAGATATAAACTGCTGGCGACATTTTGGATCGTATAAAAACCTGCGCCGTTGAAAACAAAAAACCAAGCTTGGTCGTAGCCGCCATTGGAAGAGTTCTGGACCATCTGCTTGCCGACGGTTGTGGAACTGCCGGGGTCGTCCAGGTACTTGCTGCTTTTGCCGTTTTTGAGCGTGTAGACGCCATCAGCTACAACGGCGGCGCTTGTGAAATTCCAATTCTGGTTCGCGCCACCATTGGCGGTGTAAAGGTCCTGGTTTGTTCCCGCCGTGGTGGAACTGCCGGGATCGTCGATCACCAAACCGCTGGCTTTGTTGGCGATGATATACGACGAACCCGAAGCCGTTAGCGACCAGAGTTGGTCAGCACCGCCATCGGAGTTGTCCTGGTACAACGGCACTCCTATGGTCGTGGAGCCTTGGTAATCCTCCAGGTACAGCCCACTATTGATATTCACGATGGTGTAGTATCCCGCACCGTTGTATGTGAACTGCCACATCTCATCTCGGCCGAAGACCGGGTTGACGATGTCATAGGTGTTCTGATCGATAATGGCAGCGGAATTCGGAGCGGTGGCTGTGGAGGCAGCGGTCGTGGAGAGTTTTGTATCGTCGAGATACAGACCGCTTGCGCCATTGGTCAGGTTGTATGTGCCGTTGGCAATGGGATTGCCCGACAAAAGCATGCGCGCTTCGAGAAATTCGATGCGGCCCAGCAACGAACTGCGCCGCGACGATTCCTGATTTGTTCGTCGGGGGATGCGCGAATGATATTTGGCGCCAAACATGCCGCCCTCTTCTCCCCGTATTGTAGCCGGGTTCGTTGGCCAGCCCAGTTCCGATGGGAAGGCGAGAAAGACCACGCAAGCCGAACTCGTACAATTCGCAGATTATAACGAATCGACTGGCATCAGAATACCCGCTCGTTGCGCCGATTGCAAACGTAGTGCGATGCAGAGCGGATGCGCACGAATATTCGCTAGCCGACTGAATCAACTGCCCATAAATCGTTTGGCGCAGCAACCGGAAACTTCTTGTGGCGGGCCACGGAGAAATCCAATCGAAAATCTTCGTTTGTGAGCAGGAAGTCGTGGAATCGAGCGGTTGAAGTCGGGCCGTCTTTAAATTGCGCCGCCGAAGCTTCGCCCCGAGCAGATGCCTTTGGCTCGCTTGGCATCACGGCGTCGGCTGGCGGAGAAATGCGGATACTCGGGCCGTTTGATTCGGAAGAGAACCCGGCAATTACCGATGAAGGTGCCAAATCCGCAGTTTGGGTTACCTCGCTCGATTGCGGCGTAGTTGTGTCAGAGGTCACGGCAACGAGTTGGGGCTGCGCCGGTGCTGCAATTAGCGTCGCGCTATTTGCTTGCTCGGTCGCAAGAGGTAATGGTACCACCGTATCACTATCGGTACCGCCGCTGGCGAGCACGTCGCCCGAACGCAATTTCACGCTGCTGATATCTGCTATATTGATCGCGCCGTCTCCGGTGACATCGTACAAGAAATTGCTGCTGGTCACTGTGAAGCCGCTAGCGAGCTTTACATAACTGATGTCGGCAATATTCACGCTGCCCGAGCCATCGACATCGCCGGCCAGTACTCCAACATTTAGCGTGTAATTACCAGCAATGCCCCCTGCGGCACGCACTCCACCGACTCGCACCAATAATGTCTGACCGTCGGTCGCGCCCGATATTGTGACCACCAGTTGCGTATTGGATGTCTGGCTATATTGCACCTGTCCGCCACCGTTGGAAAGCGCGAGGCTCAAACCCGAGTTTGAATCGAGCACCTGATCAAAGGTGAGAATGATTTGCGTTGGCCCGCCCAGGCGTGGTTCGATGGTGGGAGATCCGGAAAGGGCCAGATTCAAATCGAAATTCGTTCCGCCTTGGTTTTCGCGCGAAACGGCGTTTGTCAAAGTCGCCACAGCGAGAATCGTAATGTTAGCCGAGCCGTTGATTGAACCGCTCGTAGCGCGCACTGTTGCGCTGCCAGTCGCGCCGGGCGCCGTGTACAGGCCAGTGCTATCCACCGATCCTCCGCCACTGGCCATGCTCCAGGTAAACGCCGGTTGGCTCGAAAGCGACGTGCCAAACTGATCGAAGCCAAACGCCGCAAAGTGCTGCGTGAGGCCCTCTCCCACCGTCACCGGATTCGGCGAAACGTTAATCGTCGTCAGCGTCGCGTTCACGGTCACATTCACGCTGCTGGTGACGCTGAATCCGCCGGGATACGTGATCGTAACCTTGAAGGTGTAGGCGCCGGCCTTGGAAAACGTGGCCGTCGTACTCTCGCCGGCATTCGTGCCGTTGGACGCTGAGAACACCGGCGCGGCAGCGCCCGGGGAAAGCGCCGTGGTCGACCAGGTGTAAGTGAGGGTCGATTCGCCCGCCGCATCGGCGCCAAGCGCTGCAAGCGTGGTGGTTTTGCCAGTAACGGGGCTGGGCGACGCAGCTGCGGCCGTGGCAACGGTCGGCGTCAATCGATCCAGCAACTGGGCGATGTACAAACTTTGCGGCGTGACGGTCGTGCCAAGCTGGTCGTAAATCGCCGTGCCCTGTTTGCTATTGGTTGAGCCGCCGATCACCCAATTTTGGGCTGTGGGGGGGCTATAGATTTTGTCGGTGGCCGATTTCACATTCCAAAACACGTAGTTGGCCCCTTGCCAGCCGTGGCCAGTGCCTTCGTTGCCGGCATTGCGCACGGCCATGGTATTTCCGGTGGTCACGTTGTCGAACAGACCGCCGGTACTCCAGCGCTGGTGCGGCCCTGCCTCGGCTTCTTTGCCGTCGGAAGTGATGTTGTAATAGACGCTTGGTCCGGGCACTGAAGCACCGATGGCAATGAAGTGATACGCGCCGTGGAACTGGCTGTTTTCAATGAGAACTTCTTGCCCCTGATTGCCAATGCCGGCCGGCGGCGCGGAGTTATTGGCCGAGGTTTGACTGGTGTGCTCAATGGTCACCTGATTCATCGTGATCCACTTCGCGCCTCCATTGATTTCGATGCCGTTGGAAGCGAAACCATCGCCGGTAATATTGTTCACCCACGAATTAAGGGTGTTATCGAGGTTCAGCACTCCGTTGGAATGGGCAGCATCGGTCAGCCCGGTCGAATCGGAATAAGTGTAGAAATTCTCAAGCCCCACGTTCGAAATGCGGCCGCTCCAGGTATAGCGGTAAATGGTACCGCCGCCGTATTGCTGGTCGAGCGAATTGGTCAGCGGCGCGTCGATGGTAATGGTGTTGCCATTGATCGCCGTGATCACGCGGTCAGAGTTCAGGTCTTTGCTTCCCGGCGTCCAGGGATTGGTAAGCTGGTCCATGCCGATGGCGGTGATCCAAGCTTGTGTGCTGGGGCGATTCACAATCACGGTATCGCCGACGTGTAAATTCGCGGTGCTATCCACGGTGAACGACTTGGCCCCCACGGGCACATAGGTATCGGTGATGGTGTGAGTCGTGTTGGAAACGGTTGATCGGCTGCCGCTGCCGGTAATGTTGAAAAGCACGCGAGTATCGGTGCCGGTGGCTTCCAGGCGGGTGCCGGTCGTTAAATTATTCCCCTGTCCTTCGAGCACGACGCCGCTAGCAGTGATGCTCAATTGGCCGCTGATGGGATAATTTCCCGCGGTCAAAAGCACCGCGCCGCGGAAGCCGTTGGCGTCGAGCGACATGGCCGACACCGTGTTGATGGCATTTTGAATGGTCGAAGTCATATCGACGCCGGCAGCGCCTGGGTTAACTGTAACCTTCACCGGCACGGTCACGCCGCCCGTGGTGTCGGGCAAGGGTACGATGCCGGTCTTGTAGCCGACCATCGAGAAGTCGGGAATGATGTCGCCGGCGGCGTTGGGAACATAAACTAAATGACCGTCAGCCCCTGGAAACACGAGAGAGCTCGTGGTAAGCAGCAAGCGATTTTCCAGACGCTCAATTTGGCGAGACGCCCTCTTGCGGGCAAAACTTTTGCGCCTCAGCCCGCGCCGCCGCGATGAATCTGCCGCGTGAAACATAGCGCCCTCTCCCCCCTACAAGGCAAACTGACCCGCGCCTGCCGGTTCCGGTGGACAGGCAAGAAGTCAAACTAGGTCCAACTCTTATGATCCAGCGAGACTTGCCAACGGGTTGGCCTCAGAATACCCGCTGGTGTCGCCGATTGCAAACATCGGGCAAGTAGAGTGTGGCGGATGCGTAAGAATTTCTGTTAGCCGAGCGGATCAGTCGCCCCAGGATCGGTTGCCGCGCCGGGCACAACTTTTTGTGGTGGCCGATCTGGAAATCCAGTCGGAAATCTTCGCTAGCGAGCAGGAAGTCGTGGAATTGAGACGTTGAAGTTGCTTCAATTTGGCCGGTCGATATTTCACTACGAACCGATTTCGCGCGACTGGGCGCCACTGCGTCCATCGGTTGCGAAATATGTACGCTGAAACTGGCTGATTCGACGGATGCCCCTGGCACTGAAGAATTCTCAGATGATGCAAGCCCAGGGCCAGCGATCGCATTCGATCGCGAATCAGAGGTCCCAGCCGGATTGGGAGGCGCGGCAGCAATAGTAATCGCAGGCAACACATCATTCGAAGGCAAAATCACGGGTGCCAGCGAGTCAAGTTCGGTGCCCTGGATCGCGGCCACTGGCGCGGCATCGAGTTGCGGCTGCGTCGCTGCCACAGTTAGCGTCGCGTTTTGCATTTGCTCGGTCGCGAGCGGCAGGGCTTCGACGGTATCGCTACTGGTGCCTCCGGTTGAAAGCAGATCACCCGAGCGCAGTTTCACGCTGCTCACATCGGCCACATTGATTGCGCCGTCGGCGGTGACATCGTCTAAGAAATTGCTGCTGGTGACCGGGAAGCCGCTATTGAGCTTTACATAGCTGATGTCGGCCACGTTGACGCTGCCCGACTGATCGACATCGCCGGCCAGCACGCTGATGCTCAGGCTATACATTTCCGGCGGACCGCCCGCAGCCGCCACGCCGCCCAGCGACAGCGTAAGCACTTGCCCGTCGGTCACGCCGGACAGAGTTACGATGATCTGCGTCGGGGAGGTCTGGCTGTAAACCGCTTGGCCTGTGCCGCTGGAAAGAGTCAGTGATAGCGGCTGCGTGTTATCGAGCGACTGAGAGTACGTGAGGATAATTTGCGTTGGCCCCCCCAAGCGCGGCTCAATCGTGGGCGTGCCCGAAAGGGCCAGGTTCAAATCGAAATTGGTCGCTCCTTGTAGCTTGCGGGAAACAGCGCTCGTTAACGTCGCCGGCGTGACGATCGATACATTCTGGAATGTGCTGTTATTGAGCGCCGCGGTATTGTGCGACGTGACGGCCAGGCCGACATAGACGGTGGTGTTCATGGCAACCGTGACCGAACCCAAATTCGTCCATGTGTTTCCGTCGGGCGAAATGAAGGCGGTAAACAGGTTGCCGGTCCGGATCAGGCGAATCCAATAGGGCGCTGTCAGGCCAGTGGCGGTATCGTCGATGGTGGCTGTGCCACCGTCGCTGGTGCGCCCTTCTAGTTTGATGCCCCCGGTCGGCGTGACGCACAGATACATATCGGCGCTGGTGCCGGTGAGTGCATTGCGGAACATCACGCCGCTTTTGGCCGAGCCGTTGGTGTTGGTGATCGACGTGACCTGGGCCGTAATGCTCGCGTCGCCGGTAATTGGCGTGTAGATGTATTGGAATTGATCGGAGGTCCCTGAAATATCGCTCCCCGCGCCGGAGACGGTGTAGGTGCTGGTCGAGGTGTCGTAATTGGAGCTGCCTGCAATGGCCGGCGAGCCGATATCTTGCGCAGGCCGTGAAAATACCCAGCGACTGCGCAATGAAGGTGACGTGGGCCGTGGCCAAGCCGCCAATACTGCTGTTAAAGGCTGCCTCGATGGTATCGGTCCCTGCCGTGGCAGGCGCAGTGTAGAGCCCAGAAGATGTAATCGTTCCCCCGTCGCCCCCGTTGAGCACCGACCAGGTGAAGTTCGGCTGACTAGCCATTCGATTGCCGAATTGATCGTAGGCCACTGCGGAGAATTGCTGCGACATGTTTTCCCCGACCGTCGGGCTGCTCGGCGTAACAACAACGCTATTGGTCGCGAGATTGACTGTTATGTTCACACTGCTGGTCACGCTTAGGCCGCCAACGTCGGTAATCGTCACCAACAACGTGTACGTGCCGGCTTGGAAGAATGTGACGATCGTCGATTTCGCGCCGTTGGCGCCATTGACGGCGAACGTCGGTGTGGTCGAACCCCCCGGCTTCGAAGTGACCGACCAAGTGTAGGTGAGGTTCGATTCGCCGGCGTCGTCAGTACCGAGCACCATCAAGTTTGTGGATGCCGTGGTGACCGGCGAGGGAGAAGCTTCTGCGGCATTCACAATGGTCGGCGCGGCGTTGGTCACCGTTATGGTTGCCGAGCCCGAAACCGACCCGCTGGTGGCGGTCACATTGTAATTGCTGCCGGGTGTTGTGCCCGAGGTGTACAAGCCCGCGACGGTTACCGTGCCGCCGGTGGCCGACCATGTAAGCAAAGCCGGCATCGAGACATTGAACTGATCGGTCGCGGAGGCATTAAACTGCTGCATCGAGTTCTCGTGTAGCGACGCGCTGCCGGGCGAAACAGTAATCTTGGTGAGCGTTTGATTCACCACGACCGTGACGGTGCTGGTGACAATGGTATTGCCGGAATCGGCAATGGTGACTTGGAAGGTATATGTTCCGGCGCGGCTGAAAGTGGCCGTCGAGTTCTTGGCGGCATTGGTGCCGTTGGCGCTGAATAAGGGAGCGCTGGCCCCTGGCGGAATCGACGTGGCCGACCAGGTATAAGTCAAACTGGCTTGGCCAGTGTCGCCAAGCACAGGCGCCGAGAGATTTGTGGTCGTTCCCGTGACCGGCGCGGGAGAGGCTGTGGCCGCTGCCGACAACACGGCCGCGGCATTGAGCACCGTCACCGTCGCCGAGCCGTTCACCGATCCGTTGGTCGCAATCACGGTGTAATTGTTCGGCGTGGCCGGCGAAGTGTACAAGCCGGCGCTATTAATTTGGCCCCCATTGGCGGTCCAATTCACCGTGGCAGTCATGGGATTGCCAAATTGATCGGTCGCTAGCGCCGTGAATTGCTGCGGCGTGTTCTCGTTGATTGAAACCGGACCGGGCGAGACCGCAATTCCGGTCAGCGTTTGATTAACCCCCACGGTAACTGTGCTCGTCGCTGAGAAGCCACCGGGATATTGAATCGTGGCTTGCAATATGTACGTGCCTGCCTGAGCGAACGTGGCTACCGTGTTCTTGGAGGTATTGGTCCCGTTGGCGCTGAACGTAACCGCCGGCGCACCCGTGGGGGCCGACAAAACCGACCAGGTATAGGTGAGCGTCGATTCGCCGGCCACATCGGCCCCCAGCACCGAAAGCGACGTGGTCTTACCGGTGACGGTGCTGGGCGCGGCCGCCGCCGCTGTCGCTACCGTTGGCGTCAGCCGATCGAGCAGTTGCGCTTGATATAAGCTTTGCGGCGTAAGCGTTTTCCCGCGCTGGTCGAATGTACCGCTTCCTTCAGAGGTGCTACCTGAGCCGCCAATCACCCAGTTTTGCGCCGTCGGCGGGCTGCTGACATCGACGCGCACGTTGACATTCCACAAGACGAAATTGGCCCCCTGCCATCCGTGGCCCGAGCCTTCATTGCCGGCGTTGCGAATATTGATCCAGTCGGTATTGGAAACATTATCGAACAAGCTGCCGGTGGCCCGGCGCTGGTGCGGGCCGGTCTCATCACGGCTGTGTGAGAGACCGAGCGCACCTTCGAGCGGATCGGTAATCGTGATGTTCGTGTAAACATTCGGCCCAGGAACGCTGCCCCCTTCTGAAATCGCGTGATACGCGTTGGTGAACACGCTGTTTTCGAGCAAGATTTCCTGACCAGAGTTACCCAAGCCAGATGGCGCATCGGCAATGTTGGTGGCCGCTTGGCTGGTGTTCTGGATCGTCATGTGGTCGAACGTGATCCATTTCGCGCCGCTGCCGACGTTCACAATATTGGTGGCAAAATTGTCGGCCGTTACGTTTTCCACCCAAGCGTTCTGCGTTTTGTCGATGGTGGTTAAACCGGAAGCGTGGTTGGTATCGGTATCGGTCGTGCCGGTGAAGTCGGAATAGGAGTAGAAGTTTTCCAATCCGACATTCGAAATTCGGCCGCTCCAGGTATACCGATAAATCGTGCCTCCGCCGTATTGAGCATCGAGCGAATTGGTGAGCGGCGCGTCGATGGTAATCGTATTCCCGTTGATCGCAGTAATCACACGATCTGAATCCAAATCTTTGCTGCCGGGCGTCCAGGGGTTCGCGAGCAAATTCATGCCGATAGCGTTGATCCAGGCTTGTGTGCTGGGGCGGTGCACAATGACCGTATCGCCCACGTGCAAATTCGCCGTGCTATCGACGGTGAACGAGGTAGCTCCCACGGGCACGTAGCTGTTGGTAATGTTGTGCGTTGTGCCGGAAACTGTAGAGCGGCTGCCGCTGCCGGAAATGCTGATGAGCACACGCGTGCCGGTGCCGGTCGCTTCTAGTCGCGTGCCAGTGCTCGCATTGTTCCCCTGCCCTTCGAGCACCACGCCGCTGGTGGAAATGACCAATTGGCCGCTAATAGGATAATTGCCTGCTGTCAGCAATACCGCTCCGCGAAAGCCGTTGGCATCGGGGGTCAGGCCGGCCACCGTATTGATGGCATTTTGAATCGTGGTGGTCATATCAACGCCCGCGCGCCGGGATTGATGGTGACTTTCACCGGCACGCTTATGCCCCCTGCGGTGTCAGGCAGCGGCACGTCGCCGGTCAAGTAGCCGACGTTCGAGAAATTCGGGATCACGTCGCCCTGAGCATCGGGCACGTAGACCAAGTGACCATCGGCGCCGGGATAAACGAGCGAACTGGTCGCGAGCAGGCAGCGAACTTCTAATTGTTCGAAGCGGCGCGAATTACGGCGCACGAAATTAGATCCGCGGCGGCGCGTACGGGCAGCACCGCGCAACCGGCCCGAAATTTCCCCCCGCGACATCGTAGCGATCCTCTTCTGCTGTCGAACGAATCATCGAAGCAGCGTGAACGGTTCCAGAGCGGTTCACCACCAAGAGCATATTCGCTGCGCGCGAGCAATGCTAGAGAATTGGTCAAAAAGATTTTTGGGTCAGGTACGTTCGAGAACAGGACGCCGCACTTCGGCCTTCAGCTCTTCGAACAACGCTTTGTGGGCTGCTTCATCCATTTCGTCGAAATCGCCGCGACTGAAATCTTCCAACCCTTTGCCAATTTCGGCACGCAGCTCCGCCAACTTCTGCTCCCGATCACGCCGTTCGCGCAAAGCGACGGCCACCAGTTCTGTGGCCGATCGATATTTGCCGGCGCTCAGCTGAGCCTGAACATACGCCGAAACATCGGCCGGCAAAGAAATTGTGGTAACGTCGGCCATGATGTGTCTCCTTGCAAACAGACTATCCCCATCGAGTTTATGCCGGCAGTTAGTAAACTTCAACGCCGACCGCTGCAGCCATAAAGCGTCGGAGCTTAGAAGCAGAAGCTTGAGCCTCAGAGATTAAGAATCGGCCGGGTCGATTGGCCTGCGCGGGGCCATCGAGTCGAATAGTTATCGACCGCCGCCGCCTTGTCCGCCACCGCCGCCGCCACGACGGCCGCCGTAGCCACCCCCCTGCCCTCCAAATCCGCCCCCTTGACCGCCGAATCCGCCGCGTCCGCCATATCCGCCGCCTTGGCCTCCGAATCCGCCCGGTGCGCCGCCCCCCATAAGCGCGGCCGCGCCAAGTCCGCCAAAGCCGCGCATGCCGTAATTGCCGCCAAACCCACCGGGTTGCTGCCCTCGGCCATTCTGCTGAGACGATGATGATGAGCTACTCGTCGATTGCACGCCGTTGGTGATTGCCTGGTCGCCCAACAATGAAACGATGGCCGATTTCACCGTGTCTGGGTTGGTGTGCTTAAGCGTCACGACGCGCGTGGCCTGCTGCGAATCGTCACTCGGCACATCAAGCTCTTCGACTAGCAGCTTCACTTCGTTGAACAGTGGATCGGCCGCCGCCACCACGATGGCGTTGTTGCGCGTATCGACGCCGATGGTCATCTTTTCAATTTCATCTTCGTGCTGCTGATTTTCGCCGTTGCCGCCGCCGCGGCCGCCGCGGCCGCCGCGCATCGCCATAATAAAATCGGCCGGCGTCATGCGCTGCTGCTGGCCGGCAGTATTCAAACGATCGGCATATACCTGCTTGATGACATTGGCCACCGCGTCGGCGCTGCAATTGTAAACCGGAATGAGGCGCGGCTTGGCAACGGTCGAAACGTTTTCGGGACTATTGGGCTGATCGAGCACATGGAGCAACTGTTCGATGCGATCCAAGTCGTTCGGACTGGCCTGCACGATCAGCGCGTTAAGCCGCGAAATGGGAACGATTTCAATCGGTCCATTCGTGCTATGTGCTTGAGTAGCATGCGCTGCATCGCTTTCGCCGCTGCCGCCCAATAAATTTCCGACGATTCCGCCCCCCGCATCCCCGAGCGCCGCACTGGCCATATCGCCAACCATGCTACCGCTGTCGCCAGAAGACCCGCCGAGAATCAGCGCCCAAGAGGGCCGATATTTCTGTCGCGCGGGCGTACTTCAAATAGACGACCGTGTATTTGTGCGAGCCGTCGAATTCACGGCTGGCTAAAGTGCTCAAGAGCGCTTCGAAATCGTCCAGCGCCTTTTTGTCGTCGGAGGCGATGAGCAATCCGCTCGCGCCGGGAACGACCACAATCGGCGCACCAGGTATATCGACTGTGCCGCCTGAGCTATTCGTGCCGCCCGCGCTGTTATCGCCCGCTGTGGCCGGCTTCTGTTTGGCGGATTCACCTGAATTTGCTGATCCAGCCGCGCCGCCATCGCTGGTTTTAGCACTCCCATCCGCCGCTTGTGCTATTTCTGCTTCTTGACTGGCGAAGCGCACTTTGAAGCCCGATTGGCTCGCGGTGCGCGGCGGCGGCGGAATGATTGCTTCGTTTGAATTGCCGCCGCCATTGGGTTTCGATTGGGTTGGCGCGCTGCCATTCATTTTTGGCGACCACTGCGCGTCGCCGCGCGAGTGGGGTACATTTTTCGCCGAATCGGGCGTTGCCGGCGGAGCGAATTTTTGCACTGGCTTCGATTCGCCGCGCAGCGCGCTTGGCCGGCTCGCCGCCGGGCCCATTGCATCGCCGGAACCACTTGCCGCCGGCGAACGCAGACCCGCCGCCGGATTGGTGCCGCGCAGATCGCTCGCGCCCCCCGAGGGCGCATCTTCATTGCCGTTGGGCCGAATTTCCGGAATGTCGGCCGACGGCGTGACCACGCGAATTAAATTGCGGTGTGCTGTCGCCGCCCAAATCTGCTGGAGTTGGTCGAGAATATCGCGCGCTTGGCGGCCGCTCATCGGCACCACGCGCACATTCCCTTGGGAACGCGCTGCGGCCAGCGCTGAGTCTTTGCCTTCTAGCTTATCGACCATCGCGCGAATTTGCTCGATCTGCGCTTCCGACCTGCGCACAATCAATTGGTGCAGCGCCGGCTCTGCTTCAATCTTCGGCGGAGTGCTGGTGGCACTGGCCGCTTCCCCTTCCCAAAGCTTATTCAATTCTTTGGCGGCTGTTTCTGGATCAACCACGCGCAGCGGAATGACTTCAATCCGCCGGCCCTCGTGCTGCATCTGATCGAGCGTGGCGCGAATGGTGGCCTGCTGCGTCGGACGGGCCAGCGCCACGAGGTTGCCAGTCTTGGGATCCAAATCGAGCCGCACATCGGGCTGGCCGGCCAATAGCGTTTGCAGCACTTTCAGCACCGAATCCGGATCGGCCGTCGTAATTGCGTACACCTCGAGTTGCGGCTGCTCGTTGGCCAAACCCGCGCCATCGCGGCCAGGCACATCGAGCATTTTGATGACGTCGGCCACCTTTTGAATTATTTCCGGCTTGCCACCGACCAGAATTCGATTGCCCCCCGATTCCAACATCACCTTCAGCGAATTGTCGCCGGTGGCGCTCTTGTCGGTCGGGATGTTGTAAAGCTGCTTGATGTTCGCCAACACATCGTGCGGCGATGCATATTGCAAACTGAACGACCGCAAATCGTCGGCCGACAATTCCGGATTATCAGTGCGCTCCAAAACCTGCTTGATCAACCGCAAGCGGCCGGCCGTTTCGGTGACCATCAATTGCCGCGCCTGCGGCAGCATCACAATGCTTCCCTGCGGACCCAACAGCGGCTTAATCACTTTCTCGGTTTCTTCCGGAGAAAGTCGATTGGGCGAGAACACCACGCACACCAACTCGTATTTGCCGCGCTCGTCGAGTTCGGAAAGAGGAATCGTCGGCACCAAGTTCGCTGGAATGCCATCTCGCAAATTAAGGAGCATCAGCATGCGATCGTGCCGCACGAGCGTGAAGTTCTTCGTCAACAGCACGCTGTTAATAATGTCGATGGCTTCGGCCGGCGTATACCGCTTGTCATCCTGGTAGTTAAACGTGCCCACCGGCGGATCGTCCACCAGCACCAGCGACAAATCGGCTTGCTGCGCAAACCATTCGAGCACATCTTTCCACGGCTGATGCCGGAAACTGAACACGACTTTGCCATCGGCGCTTTTTTCGACCTTTGGAAGCGGCGCTGCATCGCTTTTTACGTCGCTCTTTGATTCGCCTTTGCCCTCACTCGAGGTTTCGTTGCCAGCCGCGCCGGCATTCATCGACCGACCGCTGCGAGTCAACCCGCGGCCGCGATCGCCGCGCGAGTAACCACGATCATTCGAGCGATCTTCGGCTTTGGAATCCGCTGCTTTTGCCTCCGATTTTGTAGTGTCGCCCTTCGAATCCGATTTCGCCGTATCTGGCTGCGCACCGTCAGTTTTGGACGAAGCGGCTTTCGCAGCATCCGCCTTTGCCGCATCTGATTTCGAATCGGCCGTCGGCGTATTGCCCGATGCTTCTTGATCCGCCGCAGCCATTGCATCCGCGCCGCTTGCGCCGGTCAATTGGTTCCACTGGCTTAACTGCGCGCCGCTCAGAACCCCAGCCAGTTTGCGCTCGAATTCATTGCGTACGCGCTGACTGTTTTCGCCGCTTGCCTTTGCCAGCGATGCATCGCGATCTTTAACTAAGGTGCCAATCTGCGATTGCTGATCAGGCGTTAGCTTGAGCCGTTCTGCCATTCCCGACTCGCTGACCGCGCCAATGCCTGTGTGGTCCAACCGAATTTGCTCCAATCGCTTTCGCTGCGCCGCGCTAAGCAATTGCAATCCCTGCCGCTCCGATTCTTCACGAAATGTCTTTAACTTCGCGGCTTGCTCCTCGGCCGATGCCCCTTTAATTTGCATCGCCAATTCCAAGGCCGCCGCTTCACGCTTATCGATGAGCGTCGTCAACGACGACCGCACGTCGTCCGACAAACCCAACTGCGCGGCCACTGCATCGTCGCTGGCCAGGTTAAGCACCCCGACGAATGTCGGATCAGCGGCAAAACAGCATCGGCCCGCCACGAAGTAGAGGCAGGTGGCACAAATCAAGAATCCATAAGGAAGCAGGCGACGCATTTTCGGCATGAAAAACCCGAGGGTTGGAAAGTCTTGAAAAGATAGCATTTTATGGCGATTTTAATTGACGAACCCGACCGCCCCCGACTACGTTCAATTATATGCTCGCTCGGTTTCTCTCCGAACCACGATTTTGGAGCAATCGCGGTGGTTTCAAGGCAACAATTGGGCCTCTTTCGTGCAATTTCCAGCCTTAACCAGCCCCACACTCGGCGGCAGTGGCTTTTAGGTGCCACATCGGCCGCCATGGCACTAGCCGGTTCCTCCCTACCACTGGGCTCTTGGGCCGCTGAACCCCAAAACCAACCCCCAAAAAGCACCCCATTTGCCAATCCGCGCGATTTCTCGTTGGCAATTCCCGATGGACCCGTCCGCCCCGGCGGCGGCCGCACGGTCAAATGTCGAACCTCCTCTGGCGAGGAGGTGGTCGCTCGCCTCTGGGCCGAGGTCGGAAACTACCAGGTCGTGATGCTGCCTAATGGCCGGTTGATCTCTCTGCCGGACACTGAAACAACACCGACGGATAAACCATTTAACCCCGCCACCATACCCCAAGTTGCGGCCGAACTTACCGCCAAGCAATTTGCCGGGTTCAAAAGCCGTATCGGCAGGCGCTACTTGTACTTGTACAACACCAGCGACCTGTTCTTCACCGGCACCAAAAGCATCTTGGAAACGATGTTTTCGGGCGTGTTCCTGTACGCCAAAGGACAGAAAATCGACGTCCATCAGCCCGACGTGCCGATGGTCGTGATTATGTTCCGAACCGAGCAAGAGTTTCAGGAATATCAGCGCATGCCCACGGGCGTTTTGGCGTACTATTCGCCGATCACAAACTACGTGGTCATGTACGAGCAATCGCGATTGAGTCAACTAGCCCCTGAGCTGGCGCTGCGGCAGGCGATTGCCACGATCGCCCATGAAGGGGCGCATCAAATTCTGCACAACATTGGCGTGCAGCAGCGGATGTCGCGCTGGCCCATGTGGATTTGCGAAGGGCTCGCAGAATACTTCGCCCCCACCTCGACCGATTCGCGCATGCAGTGGAAAGGGGCTGGGCAACTGAACGAGCTGCGGCTGTTTGAGTTGGATCAATACCTGCGCAACCGACCGCCCGATGCCCATGGCGATTTGGTTTCTGAAACGATTGGGGCCGCCATGCTCACCTCGACCGGCTACGCAACGGCCTGGGCGCTCACGCATTTCCTGGTGCAAAAGCAGGCGCCGAAATTCTTCAGTTTCTTGCAAGAAGTAAGCCGCATTGGACCGCTGGAAGGTGGCGGCGAGCCCGACAAAGATGGTCAGATTCCCGCGAATCGGGCGCTCTTCGTCAAACACTTCGGCGGCGACATGGACGGTTTGGAAAAAGCCGTCATCGCGCATCTGCAAAAGCTGCTAGGACGGTGAGCGCACAGATTCTGTGTGTGCCCGCGGAACATCTGCGCAAATAAATTTTGGGAATTGTATACTTGACTGACCAAGCTATAAAGACTGGTGACAGGCTGGTGCGATTATTGGGCTAGATGTTCACATCCCCGCGCACTTAGAAGTACGATCCCCACGCCGAAGGCCGCGAGCAGGAAAATCGACATTCCTTCGGCATCCCACCACTCGCGGAAACGAGGATAGTGGCTACGGCGAACAGCAAACGCCATGAGGGCAATTGCGAAAGCGCCGGCGATTGAGAGTACGGCAATCATTTTCCACGCTTGGCTGACTTCTTGGCCTTCTGACGCTTTGGCGGCTTCGGCTCATGCGGCGGCGGCGGAACGCTCATGGCACGTTTCAGGGCTTGTTCGAGGGTAAGCGGGGTAAGTGATACGGGCCTAGGGCGCATGATGTCCGTTTCCTTCGTCTATACGACGGATTGAAATGAAACATAGCTTTGTATCATCAAAAGTATAAAAGACTAGCACGCCTGGAAAATCAGATCGTACAAGCGGGAAATACCACACATCGGGAGAAGCGACAGACTGAAATCCGCTTGTCGGATCACGCACTAAGACCCACAACAGTCCTTGCAGGCACTCATCGGCACGAAAGAAATTAGATTCAATCTGCTCTAATTCCGCATCATATTGCGGGTCGTAAATAATTGCGCGATTCGGCCGCTGTGGATTACCGTTCACGGGCTAGGCATTCCTTAGCCTTTTCGCGGAGGGTTGCTGCAATGTTTTCCGCCTGAGCCGACCTGGACCCGCGACGAACGAGAGCAACACTATACGGAATGGTTTCATCGTCCTCCGCAACTTTCCAGCCAATGAATTTGTGGGAAATGGCGGTCATTTCGCTCGCATCTTTTCCCCAAAACTCTCTAATTATGCTATGGGCAAGATATATTTCCTGCGCATCGAACACGCTAACGTCAGGGTCGCGCAAGGCCATTGTGCGCTTGAGTGTTCGGCCAAAATAGACCCTGTTAGCAATCACGCATTCTCGGCCATTTTTTAATGACCTCATAATGGGCAAGAGTTTGCGTGGGACTGGCCCTTGTTGCAATTTTCGGTATTCGTGTCCGGTTACAGGCTTCCCGAATTGCAAATATGCGTTGAAGTCTATGTAAAACAAAAGCTTGTTTTGCTTGACCGCACCAAACGGAGCATCACCCTCAGATTCCTTTGCTACAAAGAGAATCAGTTCGCGCAACTTGCGGTCGTTGGGAATGATGTCTGTCATGGAGTGTGTTCACACGTACAGTAATTGCCTCTCAATTATACACCGCTATGCGGGGCCGTGCAATTTGAGTTATGGCCGGCACTTACTAGGTTTTCCCGAAGGAATGACACTACTGCTTAACAAGTCATGCGTAAGTTAGCCGCTTGCCTTCCGCACCCCGCAACGCGGCTTCTCGGCGCTCGCCATCATTTACCTTCCGGTTGTTCCAGCGGAATTGGAATTCGTTCACATATCGCTGTAAATGCTGCTTGCTGAAATGGTGAAACGTGCCGTAGTGGCCGCGTTTCAGCAAGGCAAAGAACGATTCGGCTGTATTGACGTGGCAATCGCCTGAAACATATTCGCCCGTGCTATGGTTGACTACGCCATGCCCTGCGAAATCTCGACCGATCGGCGGATACGCTTTGAATTCATCCGTCATTAAAATGCTGGCAGGGTCAACATGCTGTTGGGCGTGAGCCCGCAGATTTTTTGTCGTGACGCGCTCGACAACCTTTGCCCGCACTTCGCCGCCACGTTGAACCAAAGCAGCAACCGGAGTTTTCTTTGTGCCACGGCCTCGAATGGCTTGACCTCGCCGCGGCTTCCCGCCAACGTAGGTTTCGTCGGCTTCAACCGTTCCTTTTAAGAATCCGCTCCCTTGCTCCATTGCATGACGAATTCGATGGCACATAAACCACGCGCTTTTATAGGTCACGCCGACAGAGCGATGGATTTGATGAGCCGATGCGCCTTTCTTGCTGCTTACCATTAAATGGAAGGCGAGCAACCAATCTCGCAACTTAATATGCGAGCGCTCAAAGATCGTGCCGACGGTCACGCTGAACTTCTTGCGGCAAGTGGGGGTCTTGCACTTATAATAACCGGGGCTGGTCGATTTGCCTTCCAGTTTTGTCACGGCCTTACCTTGACAGTGCGGGCAAACAGGGCCTTCCGGCCAGCGAATTGATTCTAAGTATTCGCGGGATTGTTCTTCGGTCAGTCTGGTTAGTTCGGCTAGATTCATAAGGCACCTTGTTGGTTGATGCCCTGATTTTACCAAAACGCTCTTGGTCAGTAAAGTATATAATTCCCCATTTTATATTTAGTGCAAAGCATTTCTTTGCGCCTCTGAAAAATTTTTAGAAATAGGCGCAAAAGTTCCCGCCAAACGGATTGACGATTCAATAATCGCCGTTAGATTACGCCGCAAATCGTTTTCCAGCCGCGGGCCACTATTCACTCGAAGCGGCTTTGGAAAAACGCTGGGAGATGGGCGAATCTTTTCGTTTGCCACTTCGCCCAGGCCATCTCACGGATGGGGCAACCGCACTTTGTGCGAAAGGATCCGTGATGAAATTCTCTGCTCACCTCGTCCGTAGTCGTATCTCACTGCCCCCACGCGCCGTCATTCGGCTCAGCGCTCTGGCGCTGTTGTTGGCAGGTTTCGTTCAACCTGCGCTGGCCGATGTCCAAAATCCGGTCAATCCAGTGGCCATTAGTCTGGCGAGCACTGGTGTGGCCTACACGCAAGATTTCAGCACGCTTGCCTCCACCGGATCAACGTCATCGGTACTGCCGGCCGGCTGGATCTACTTCGAATCGGGCACGAACGCCAACACGACTTATTCCGTCAATTCGGGCACCAGCAGGTACTGGTAAGCTACTGTGTGGGGTGGAAATTATCGCCCGCGACAACGACTATTCCGATCCATGCCATTAGCACACCTCGCATCGCCCAATGGAAGGTGTCGCAAGGGACGTGCCGAAGTAGCAGGGCGCAAGAAAAAGCCCGGCGGGGGCCGGGCTGATATTGTTGCAATTTGCTAAATTTGCAACAATTCAGCGATGCCAATTGCAAGCGATTTTCAGCAGTTCCAAGGCGTTTGATGCTTGGCCAAAAAGAACAAGCAAACCAACGGCAATGGCGCCAATCTCGGCTTCGAGGAAAAACTCTGGGCTGCTGCCGACAAGCTCCGCGGGCACATGGGCGCCGCCGAGTACAAGCACGTCGTGCTCGGGTTGATCTTTCTCAAGTACATCAGCGACGCGTTCCAGGAACTCTTTGATCGGTTGAAATCAGACAAAGCCGCCGACCCCGAAGACCGCGACGAATATACCGGCGAAAATGTATTTTGGGTTCCCAAGGCCGCCCGCTGGGCTAAGCTCCAGGGTGCCGCCAAGCAACCGACCATCGGCAAGCTCATTGACGATGCGATGGTCGCCATTGAGAAGGAAAACCCGACTCTCAAAGGCGTGCTGCCGAAAGATTATGCTCGTCCGTCGCTCGACAAAACTCGGCTCGGCGAACTGATCGACCTTATCGCAACGATCGGTCTCGGCGACGCCGAGAGCCCCGCACGTATTTCCGGCAGATTGGCGATCAGGAACTCAGTTGTCAAAAACCGCTGACACGCAATCCTCGAACATACATTTCCATTCGTTTAAGGGCCTGATGGTCCCCCAGTTGCCTGATGAGCGTGCCGAGCGGACGACATCGCAGCCCCGGCGGTGCGAGTTGAGAAACCAACCACCACGGACGGACGACCCGGCGGCCGATACTCAAGCGGCAGCCGGCTCCGGTTGAACCGCTGCGCTTTGGAACCTCAGCCAGGACCGATACAGCTCTTGACGCAGTTGACTGATCCGCCCTGCCGATAAGCGATATTTCCGAGCGACCTCACAGGTGCTGCAGCCGACGGCCAGGTCCGCAGCGATCCGGCGAGTGCGACGGGACAGGAGCGAAAGCCACGCTGGCATGTCAATTCGCATTGCCACCTGGTCAGGTATGGACGCACGTCGGTCCTGGACAATCGCTTCCAACCAATCTCCAGATTCGCAGCAGCGCCGATCCAGGCGCTCCACGACGATGCGCCGACGGAGCTGCGCATAACGCGACAGCGGGTCGTGGCTGTTCAGCCGCGAGCAAACCGTTCGACCCACGCAGCCCTGCAGGACTGCATATCGAGCTAAACTGCTGGGATAGGCCGACTCCAACCTACGCTGTTGGTGGAGCCGAACGAAGGCCCGCAAGCAATTGACGATTCCTTCCTGAATTGCTTCCTCGCGCATTTCCGGCGCCAAGCCGCGGTACGCACAGGAAAGCTGCCGCCTGAGACGAGGCAATATCTCGACGAACTTCGACTGCCAGTCCGACGATTGAGACGCCCGAGCCCCTGACGCAAACGATGTGACCACTGCTTTCATGGAACGACCTCCTGGAAGAGAGACCGCCCCGTCCAGGGCGGTCGGGTAAAAAACCACAACCGCCCCGCGCTACTGCAGGGCACAAAAGACAAGGCGAGCTCACGCTGCGAACGAAGAGCAGCCAGCGCAAACAAAAACCCGGCGAACTGACGCATGCTGCATCAGCCGGCCGGGCCGATCACGACTGCTGTGAAGGCTAAATCTCGCTCGCGTATTATGCCGCAAAATCGCCGTTTATTTAGCGCTCGCGTGCCAGCCCAAGCTGGTTCACTTCCAGGCTGTCGGCTGGAACACATTCCAGCTGAGTATCATCGGCAAGCCAGCGGCCAATGGCTTCCATTGCCGGCCGAGTGCCGAGCGCCTGCTCCAGCTGCCGCCGCTTGGTCTCGGGTCGCGTGTGCGTGTAGACGGCGGTCATCCCCAGCCCCGATCCGTAGCTGCCAAAACTGGCGGGCGCATGCCCCATCAATTCGTTGCGCACCAGCGGATCGACGTTGGCATCTTGCAGGGCGGTGGCAAAGGTGTGGCGCAGTGTCTTGGGCGCTGTGATTTCCGGCCACCCGGCGCGCATCGTGATTCGCATGAATTCCGTCCGCAGCCAATCTTCTTTCAAGGCCCCCAGGTCGCGCCAAATCGTCTGCGCCAGGCAGTGCTGATGTCTCCGCTGTAGCTCGCCCGTGTGGTCCCTCGATTGCTCGGTCGCGCGTCGATTGAGTTCCCGTTCCAGCGCGGTCGCCGTCAAATGGATCAAGGGGGGGACATATCCCTGGGCACAACGCCGCTGGCAAAAGACCGATCCCGTTCTGCGGTCGCCGATGAGCCGCCGCAGGATATCGGCCAACGCGGGAACCAGTGGTATGGCGCGCTCGTTGCGCGTCTTCACCTGCCACCCCAGCCTCGGTTTATTGCGGATGCAGATCCAGCCGTCAACCAAGTCCAGGTCATCTGGCAGCAGCAGATGCACCAGCTCCCCTAGTCGCATTCCGGTAAACAAAAGCGTGGCGAAGACGGGCAACTGCCACTGATCACAGGCCTGCAGGAATTCCAATTCCTGCTGGGCCGTAAGGATCGTGATCGGTCGCGCGTCTTCCGTGGGAATCCGCGACACTTCCAGCGCGCGGATTCCACCGACTTTGGCTTGTTCTTAGCCGGTTACAACTACTACGCCTCCAACCCCGTCCCACTGGCTGGCGCCGGCGGCGTGCAACCAGTGCCCGAGCCGGCGGCACTCGTGCTGGCGGCGCTGCGAGTAAGCCTTAGCGGCTTCATATCTGTTCGGACGAAGTACCGGAAGCACCCGCGGATATGAATATTTCCTCGGCGGCGCGATGTCGCTAGTTTTTAGCAGCAGGCAATTGGGAATGCGAGCGCGCGGTCGTGCCGATCGCGCTAGCGTATGTATCGGCCCGCCATCTATCGTGGTGGCCAAAGAATTGGGGGTAAACCGCCCTTTTTCATTGCGGCACTTAAGGCCATCGCCGATCTATTTGAGGATATTTCTGATAACGCGACAAAAGATTATTGGTCATCGATAGAGGGCTAATTCCTCGGTTTTCGACGCGACCACCGTGCATCGCAGGGTCTAGTAGATATCAGGAATTGCCGAACAATTCGCATATCCTGGACAAGCGGCCCGAAACTCAAATCTTTACATTTATTCTAAAAAAATGTTGCAATCCGTTCAGCCTCTTGTAGCATTTGGGTTTAGCGTGTCGGTTATATGCGGCGCGCGAGTCGGTTTCGCAATTTCTAGTTAGCCTGCTGAAGTTCATCGGGGGATGTGCTTTTGGCTTCTACGCGGCTGCAAGAAAAATTTTATTTCCTGGGGGGAAAATGCTTACCTCGTGCATGCGTGCGAAGGTCCTTGCGCTCGTTTCATTCGCTTGTTTTATCGTATGCAACATCGCAGCGCGAGCCGCGACTGACACGTGGGATGGATTGGGCACCGATAATCTCTGGAAGACGTCGGCCAACTGGGTCGGTAGCTCTTCACCTAATCCTGGCGATGTGTTGGTATTTGATGGGACTAATCGTCCGTCTTCAGTAAATAACTTCGGCAGCGGCACTCAATTTAACGGCATTGTTTTCAACTCCACTGCCGCGGCGAATTTCACGCTCGCCGGTGCGACGATCAATCTCAACGGAAATATCGCAGAAAACGCTCAGGCATTTCTCGATACCATTTCGCTCAATCTATCGCTGCAAACCACCCCCACAATCTCCGTTGCCAGCACGGGCACCCTCGTTCTCAGTGGAATCGTCTCAGGCAATTTCGGATTCAATGAAACTGGCAGCGGATTGCTAACGCTTTCTGGTCCGAATACGTTCCAGGGCCCGATCAGCATTGGCAATGGCGCGACCCTTGGCATATCGGCCGACAGCAACTTGGGGACGGCGCCGGGTTCACCCACAGCCGCCGACATCGTTCTCAATGGCGGCGCCACATTGGCCACGACCGGAACGTCGAACATCACCATCAATTCGACCCGTGGCATGCGGATTTTGAATACTGGGGGTCCGAATTCCGGCATTGTCAATGTCAATGGAGGGCAAACGGTCAATTACTACGGCGTTATCGACGACAACGGAACCGTTGGTGGACTGGAGAAGCTCAGCTTTGGCACTTTGGCGTTGGGCAATACCGAAACGTACACAGGACCGACGACCATCGGAAACGGCACGCTGAATCTCGATTTCACTCAAACATCATCGCCTACCAACAACGTCATTCAGCCCACTTCCAGCCTGACGATGGGTGGTTTCAATGCTGGCTTTGCTCAGAATAGCTATTCCCAGTTAATAATCACTGGAAAGGGTTCCGCCAGTAACACGCAGACGTTCGCAGGCACGAACATCAACATTGGCCCGGCGCTAGTGAACGTTATCAGCGGCACAAGCGCTGGTAGTGCCGCGACGCTTGACCTTGGTTCGTTAACGCACACCAGCGGCGGCACCGCACTCTTCATTATGACGTCAACAACAAGCACTACAGCCACCATTAAGACCAGTGCTACAAATACCAACGGCATCATCGGTGGTTGGACCACGGTCTTTAATGGTTTGAATTTTTCCAGCGGAGCAACCACGATTCCTGAAGGTTCGACGTTTGCGACTGTTGTTGGCGGTCAGATCGCGCAGTACGCAGGCTATACCGACTTCGCCGCGACCATTGGTACAGACACAGGGGGAACAATTCCCAATGGCCCCATTCATGGCGCGGTCACCTCTGCGACGAATTTCAAAATCAATCCGACGGCTAATAGTTTCGTTTCGATTGACAACGACAATGCTAATAGCGTAACGCAAATGAACACGCTGTCGTTTCAGGGAACCAGTTCCGCGCCTACGCTGTCCATTGGAAAGGGAAATACACTGGACCTCGGCCAGTACGGATCTATTTTCAAGCAGGACAACATACCGCCAGTTGGTACATTGGAGGTCTCACTGCGGGTGGTCGCCAAACGGGCAATGGTTCCAACACATCGCAAAACGTTGGGACGATTACGGCTGGCCCCATGATCGGCCCAGCGACACCAGGCGAAGTCGTTCTGAACGAAAATAGCACGAGCGAAACGACGGGTCGCTATTCTCGGAGTCCCAAATCGCGAACAATGGCAGCGGCGGCGCGGTGACCCTAATAAAAACAGGTGCTGGCGCGACCAAAGTCGATGGCCACAATACTTACTCCGGCGGCACCTATATTCTCCAGGGCCGTTTGCAGTTATCGGGCGTCGAAATCGGCAGTAACGGCACGACCGGCGGAGTGGCAGCGGCGAACAACGATGGCTTTGGAACCGGCCCAGTTTACATTTTCCCCGGTGCCTACGCATATTTGTTTGGCGCAGCGTACTCCAGCTCCACAGCCAATCCGATTGCAAACACGTTTTACATTTCCGGCAACGGCGATGTGCGAGAAGCGCTTGGTGCCATTCGCCTGCCTTCGAACCGCATCGACTTGACCGGGCCAGCCAGCGGCCCCACCGCCGGTGTCGCCATTACGCTGATCGGTAATTCTCGCATCGGCGGCAGCACGAGCGCCGCCGGAAACACGATTACGTTGGCTAGGGCGAATCTCATCTCAGGCCAGATTACTGACAACGGTGCAGGCTACGGCCTCGATTTCGGTTCTGGCAATACGGGACTCGACACCAACGTAACCGTTAGCAATCCCAACAACAATTATCATGGCAACACGTCGCTAGTGAGCCCGGGCACAGGCACCAACACGATAGTGCATCTGGGTGCAAGTAACGTGATTCCCGATGGCGTCGGATTTGGAAACCTCGTGTTCGGATCCAGTTCCGCGACTGACGCCTCGCCTCTTTTGCTCGACATGAACGGTTTCAATGAAACCGTGAACGGGCTGTCGAGCGTTTCCAACGTCACGGGTGCGATGAGCATCGAAAACGATGCCATTTCGACTACATCGACTTTAACCATCGGCAATAATGACCAATCCGGTACGTTCGCTGGGATCTTGAACGACAATAACGGTACAGGCGGAACTCTGGCCCTGACAAAGATCGGCAATGGCGTGGAAACGCTTTCTGCTGGCAGCCACAACTACACCGGCCAGACAAATATCAACGGCGGTACCTTAGCCATCAACGGAAACCTGAATACCGCCAGCGCCGTATTCGTGAACACGTCGACAGCCAGCGCCGGCACATTGGCGGGTACAGGCAGCATGGGAAGCGTGACTCTCGCCGCCGCTGTGAGCGGCCACAAGGCGGTCATCAATCCTGGTTCCGCGGGCGCCGGAACCTCGGGCACTCTCACCATGCAGAACCTGACCGTCGGGACGGGTTCCGATTTGCAGTTCGATTTGGGAGGCACTTCCGACCAAATCAACGTCGGTGGTGGAACGGTCGCGTTCGGCGGTGCTACGACAATTACTCCAAGTGTCAGCGCGACGGGAACGTACACCGTGCTGACCGCCGGGACCATCACGGGCGCTGAACCTACACTTGTCACGGCCAACGATACGCGATTGAACGTCGCTTATGATGGCTCGAGCTACAACGGCACGAGCGGCAACAACATCATTATCGATGTGACCGGTACTGCGGCCAATTTGACGTGGGCCGGCACCGGCAGCGATCCAAACCTGGTGTCTAGCGACGGCACCACGTGGGATGTAAATCATACTCCCAACTGGAGCAGTACCGCGGCTACGCATCCCGATCTGTTCTTCAACGGCGATAGTGTGACGTTCGACAATACTGGACTCGCGCACAATGCAATTTCGATATTCACCAACGTGAAACCGGGCGCAATCACCGTTGCCAATACCAGCGGCGAGTATGACTTTAATGGCAGCGGCTCAATTCAAGGCACCGCGCTATTGACGAAGAATAACAATGGAACATTGACAATCAACACGAGCAATTCGTTCTCGGGTGGCACCACCTTGAATGCCGGCTTACTCAACGTCAATAACAATAACGCGCTGGGAACGGGCCCAATCATGATTAATGGCGGCACGCTGGGCAATACAAGCACCTCGCCCGTCACCGTTGCCGGAAGTTTGCCCCAAACCTGGAACGCAGATTTCGGGTTCGCAGGACCTTACAATTTAGATTTGGGAGCAGGACCAGTAACCCTTAGCGGGCTAATCAATGGAGCTAATCGCACCATCACGGTTAACGGCGGCATATTAACCGTGGACGGCATCATCACCGACAGCAGCAATAATAACGGTCTGGTCGTTACCGGCACCGGTGCGCTGGCGCTCACTGGAACCAACGCGTATAACGGCTCGACCACAATCAACAGCGGCGCGACGCTCATGATTGGCAATGTGAATGCAACCGGAAGCAACGCCGGCGCGACAGTCACCATTCAAAATGGCGCTACGCTCGATCTGGGGGCTTTCCCCGGGGCGAACGCTGGGACGGCGGGTGCTGGCAACACTCAAGCGTTTGTCGTGTCAGGGAGCGGGGTTGGCGGCCTGGGAGCCATCATCAATTCCAGCAACAACGCGCAGCAAAACGCGCTTTCGGATTCTGTGACGATGACCGGCAATACAACCGTCGGCGGCGCCGGGCGATTCGATTTCCGTTACAGCAATGCGACGCCAACCAGTGTGAATTTCGATCTCGGGACGCACACGCTGACTAAGACTGGCACGAACCAGGTTTCGCTCGTCAATGCCTATGTTGGGGTCGGCAATATTGTGGTCAATCAAGGCACCCTCTCCATCGAAGCGGGATCGGTGGTGCCGAATAACAACGATGGTACTTCCATCACTTACAATGCCGGCACAACTGCCGCCTTCTACGAGAATACGACCGATGGCACTAACTCCTACGTACAGCGCCCAATGTTCTTCAACGGCGGGGTCACCGTCAGCGATGCGAGTGCCGCGGCAACCACTGCTACAATCGGCAGCAATATGACGCTGCAAGGCAACGTAACCTTTACCGGCGGAGCCGCCAGCACCCTCACGCTGCAAGGTCCCATGCACGAAAGTGGCGGCTCGTACTCTGTTACGAAGACTGGAGTTAGCACACTCGCTTTGACTGCTTCGAACAATTACAGCGGCGGCACGAACTTCAACGGCGGCCTGATCAACTTCAACAATTTGAACAATCTCGGGGCGCTGGTCCGCTCACATTCGCCGGCGGTGGTTTGCAGTACGCCAACCCCGGTTCGAATCTCGACGATATTTCGGTGCGCACGGTAACGATCAACGCCGGCGGCGCAACGATCAATACCAATAACAACAGCACGATCACCTTTGCCAATGGCATCGGCAACGGCGGCGCCGGCGGCTTCACTCTAGCTGGGGGCGGCACGCTGGTCTTTAGTGGCAGCAACAGTTACCAGGGCACCACGACGGTTGCCAACGGCACGCTCGTTTTAAATAACGCCGGCGCGTTCCCGCAGAATACGCCGCTGGCCTTCGGCGATGCCACCAACAACAGCAGCAAGCTCGATCTCAACGGCCATAGCATCACCATTACCGGGATAAGCAGCACGGGCAACGGCCCTTCCAATATCGAAAGCGACAATTCGGTGAATGTGCTCCTTACCTATGCCGGCGCTAGCCCCGGTTTGTACTTCGGCAGCATTAACGACGGCGGCTCTGGCCAGGTGGCGTTGACGGTTAGTTCCAACACGCTTACGTTAGCCAACAACAACGGCTACACCGGCCCCACGAATATTAGCAGCGGCGCCACCTTGGCCATGGGGTCGGCCAACGGCAACGACGGCAACCTGAGCCCCTCCACCACGGTGACCGACAACGGCACGTTGAAGTTCAACGCCACCGACGCCGGGGCGGTATTCTTCGCAAGTACGGTGAATGGCCCAGGCAACGTGGTGCAAGCCGGCACCAACCAGGTTTTTCTGCAGGCAACCAATAGCTATTCAGGCACTACGGAAATCGATAGCGGCATCCTAGAAGTTGACACGCTCGCTGCCAACGGCACGCCGCAGCCTCTGGGCACCGCCAGTACGGCCATTCTGCTCGGCTCCGCGACCGCCGCTGGCACGCTGCAATATGGCGGCCCGACGGCTGCGTTGAACCGTCCGGTGACGGTTAACGGCGTCGGGGGCGGCATTATCAATAACACCGGCGGCGGCATCCTCACGCTGGCGGCCACGCTGACCAAAAATGGCAACAACCTCACCTTGAGCGGCGGCACGTTCTTGGTGAACGGCCAGATCACGGGCCCCTCCGTGAATTCCGATTTGATCATCGGCAACAATGCCACGGTCACGCTGAACAATGCCAGCAACAACTACAACGGCGCCACGCGCGTCAACAACGGCGGCACGTTGATCAATGGCCTGACGAATGCCCTGCCGACAACCACCACAGTCGTGTTGGGCGAAGCCTCGGGGAATACCAATGGCACGTACGACATGAACGCGTTTAATCAAACCGTTGGCGGGTTGAGCAATTTAGGTACAGGTTCGGCCATTGTTACCAACAACGGTTCCTCGGCGTCCACCTCGACGTTGACCGTAGCAGGCGGCACCAGCAGCTTCGGCGGCACCATTCAAAATGGCACCTCCGGCGGCAAGGTGGCGCTAGGTGTCTCCAGCGGCTCATTCACGCTCACCGGCAGCAACAGCTACTCCGGTGGCACATCGGTCACCGGCGGAACGCTGAGTGTCGGGAGTGTCAACGCGCTGGGTACTGGCGGCCTGTCGATTGGCGCAAGCGCCACCGCCGCGTTGACCACCGGAACCGCGGCAGGCCCAGTGGTCTTGCCGAGCGTCTCGATCAACGGCAACGCCACGCCACACGGCACGCTCGATATCACCAATAGCAAGATGGTGCTCACCAACACCAGCTATGCCAGCGCCGTGTCGGCCTATACGGTAGCCCGGCGCAAGTCACCAATGCCCTGGATGGCTTTGCCTGGGATCAACCCGGCATCACCAGCTCCACGGTGGCCAACGACATTAATAATCTGGGGGTGCCCACCAGCGTGGCGGTGATCCTCAACAACTCTAGCGGCACGGCCGGTGGCGGCGCAGGAGATGCCAGCGATGAGCTGTTCTATAGCGACGGCTCGGGCAGCCCCACCACCAATCCCAACGGCCTGCCGCAGTTCGCCGGCACGTCGGTCAATCAGAACTCGATCTTGTTCAAGTACACCTACATCGGGGACTCGAACCTGGACGGCATGGTCGATTCGACCGACTTCGGCCTGTTTTTGGCCGGCTACAACGATCCGGGCACGGCGGCCTCGCTGGGCTGGGCGGTGGGAGACTACGACTACAGCGGCACGGTCGATTCCACCGACTTTGGCTTGTTCTTAGCCGGTTACAACTACTACGCCTCCAACCCCGTGCCACTGGCTGGCTCAGGCGGCGTGCAAGCCGGTGCCGGAACCGGCGGCCTTGTTTCTGGCGGTGCTGGGCTTGGCGGGGATGGCCGCTTTTAGCCGCCGACGATCGTGATCGCCATCGCACAGTGGGACGCGGCCTGCAGGTCAGCGGTCTGCGGTCATACCTCCTGCCCCATCAGAGGTCAGTACGAGCCGCTGCTCTAGAACTTATTTCTAGAAATAGTTCATCTCTCGACCAGGCGAATGGCCACCCAGTCGGCCGTAGCTGTCGCTAATGCGGTTTGATGCTTGCAGACCATTGCGTCCCGTTTCATATCGGGACCGTGCGATCTAGCGGCCACTGAAGCGATGGTAGCGGATCGCCGTGGGCCTGACATGAACCTACGTCCACGTCGGTGTTGCAAATCATTGCGAGCCATTGCAATTTTTCTCGAACCAATGCGGCTTGTGCATTTAGTATGTCGCACCGGCGGTGGCCGCCGCTTTTGCTCGCTAGCGCCGTTCGCATCAAGTACAATGCCCCGCATGAGTAAGAACTCTTCTCCGCTTCAAGAGAAAATAAGATTCCTCGCGGCTTTGCTGTGCGCCGTCGGGGCGAATTCCGCGCTTGGGCAAACAGTGAGCGTCATTCGCGACTTCAACGACGGCGTAAACGTATCGAGTTTTGCACCCCCCGATAGCGACGGCACGGTTGGCCCGAACGATTTCATCGAGTTCATCAATGGCAGTTTCATTGTGTACGATAAATCGTCAAGTCACTCGACACTACTGAATATCAGTGACACGACGTTTTGGCAAGGGGTCGATAATCCGCAGAATGTTTCGGCGGGCCTGACTGATACGCATGTCATCTACGATTACAACAGCCAGCGGTATTTCGCGGTCGAGTTAACTGAGAATTCCACGAACAACAGCGTGCTGATCGCCCGCACAAATGCGCCGGGCGTGGACCCCTCGGTGCTCAGTAATTGGACGGCGACGTCGTACGTTGGTCGGTCGTCGAACTTCGCCGATTTTGATATGGTCGGAATCGATGCCAACGCGTTATACATCGACACGAACAATTTTCGTGGGAGCGGAAGTTTTCGCGACACAACGCTGACGTCGATTCCCAAAAGCGATTTGCTGTTGAGCACGCCGAGTGTGGCGAATAAGAGCAGCACGAATCGCACGAGTTCGGCCGGTTGTCGCCGCAGCCGGTGGTCGATTTTTCACCGACCAAAGGCGCCGCCGAGTTCGTTGGCGTACCGCTGACGATCAACAATTCGACAAATTTGATTTATACGTTGGCAACCGGAACCAGCGCGGCGGGTGCAACCTTTGGCACCGCGACGAACCTAACCGTGCCATCGTACAATGCACCCGTTAACGGCGGTGCGCAACCCGATGGCACCTTAGATTTAGATGTCGGCGATGGTCGGATACCGACTCATGGGTATCAGGTGGGCAACGATGTTTGGCTTGTGCAGCCGATCAACGTGACGAACAACGGCAACAACCGCACCGGAATTGCCTGGTATCGCATCAATTACAACGGTGGCGGGATTCCCACGTTGGTTGCTTCCGGCCTATTGCAGGACAGCACCGGGCATTTCGATTATTTCAACCCATCGGTTGCCGCCAACGTGAATGGCGATGTGGTGATTAGCTTCACACGCTCGGGCGATAGCACGACGGGTACGGCCGGGCGGGCAGGCGCCTATGCGGATGTTGGATTTACCACCGGCACCACGACAACTTTCGGCAGCCCGATGCTGCTTCAAGCGGGATTGACCAACGGCTACCATTTATTTGGCGGCCCGGGAGAACGGTGGGGAGATTATTCGACCGTCTCGGTCGATCCCAGCGATCAGGGAAATTTCTGGCTGATCAATGAATATGCCGTCAACAGCGCCACTTGGGCCGACAATATTTCGGCGCTGAGCATTCAGCGCACTGTTATCTGGTCGGGTGGCGGCAGCAACAATAATTGGTCCACGCTTGCCAATTGGGATAAATTGCCCACCGATGACGACAGCTTGATTTTCGCCGGTTCGACTCGCCTGGCCAATATGAACGACAGTTTGACGAGCGTTGGTTCGATCGCGTTTAGCAACACCGCGGGAGCGTTCGTACTTTCTGGAACCGCGATGACGATTGCCGGAGGAATTACGAACAACTCGGCGAATGTGCAGACGATCGATTTGAACCTGACACTCGGCGCGGCTCAGCAGTTTAGCGCAGCGAGTGGAAACCTGATTATCGGCGGTGCAGTGGCCACGGCGGGCAACACTCTGACGCTGACGGGCGGATTTAACTCCACGATAAGCGGTGCGATTTCCGGCGCTGGTGGATTGATTAAAAGTGGCAGCGGCACTTTAACGCTATCGGCCAACAGCAGCTACACCGGCGGCACGACGGTCAACGGCGGCACATTGATCGTCAGCCACGTGCACGGTTTAGGCCAAAGCACGACCAACGGTCTGACGATCAATAACACGGCGCTAGCGAAAATCACCACGGGCACTGGCGCAGGTCCGGTGGTGCTTCCCAGCCTCAACATCAACGGGGGCACCTCACCTGTTGCTACGCTCGACATCACCAGCAGCAAGATGGTGATTACTAACACCAGCTTTGCCGCAGCCCAAACGGCCTACAGCACCGCGCATGCGCAAGTGGCCAATGCCTTCGACGGCTTTGCTTGGGATCTGCCGGGCATCACCAGTTCGCAGGTGCAAACCGATTTCAACGTCAACGGCATTCCCACCGCCGTGGGCATTGTGCTCAATAACGATACGGCCGGGGGGAACCTGTTCTATGGCGACGGCACGGGAGGCTTCCCGCAGTTCGCCGGCACGTCGGTCGATCAGAACTCGATCTTGTTCAAGTACACCTACATCGGGGACTCGAACCTGGATGGTATGGTCGATTCGACCGACTTCGGCCTGTTTTTGGCCGGCTACAACGATCCGGGCACGGCGGCCTCGCTGGGCTGGGCAGTGGGAGACTACGACTACAGCAGCACGGTCGATTCCACCGACTTTGGCTTGTTCTTAGCCGGTTACAACTACTACGCCTCCAACCCCGTCCCACTCAATGGCGCAGGCGGCGTGCAAGCCGTGCCGGAACCGGCGGCGATTTGCTTAGCTATTTGGGGGGGAATCGGGGCGTTATTGACGGTGACCTCGGCGGCGGAAAAAGGCCTAGAAAAACTCGAGAGAAAACCATGAAATCAGGTCGCTGGGAAGGGGGTTTAAAGATCGCACTAAAAAAAATCGCAAAAAAATCGCTTTTTTCTTTGCTTTCGTTGCAATCGTTGTTATATTCTCACTTAATGCTTTCGGACCACACTCTTCACACATTTGTTAAGGATGGAGCACACATGACTCGCCGGCATCTCGTTTTACACCTTGCAGTGGCAAGCCTCGTACTCTTGATTTCAAGTTCCGTATTTGCCAATACCATTGTCGATCTGCGCTTCGCACCCGGTCAGCCCGGTGAAGTGAGTAACAAGTTGGTCAATCCAGTGGCCAATACCGACTACACCATTCAAGTGTGGGCGCAAGTGTTCGGTGCCAATACACTGAGCACCGATGACGGCTTGCAAGTCCCCGGCTATGGCAATCTTGCGTCGTTGCAAGTCTCTGGCGGCGGTGCGCTTGTTGGTGCTGGGGGCGTCGGCATCACTGCCAATACCGGCCACGGCCTGTTTACGGACGCGAACCCATTCGGTCAGCCTGGCCTCGCGCACGACTATAACCAATGACAGCATTCAGGACTGGGGAATCACTGGGGGTACCAACAATACCAGTAACACCAGCGTCATTAAATACGGCACTACGGGTGGCACTGCGATAAACTACATCACGACCTCGGGTATCGGCAACTCCGGCACAGACTGGAACGCCATTGCTCCTGGCAGCACCGACGCTAATGGCGGCACCGAAGCCGGCAACGGCGCCGAATTCTGGATCGGCACCCTCACCTTCCATGTCGGCTCGCTGGGTTCGACGACCGGCGCGACAACGGATGTATCGTGGATAAAGAATCCTCAACGGTATTGTTATCAAGCTCATGACGCCGTCGGTCGATAACACGACCCTCGTGAATGAAACGACAGATGCCACGTATCTCAACAGCAACGCGTTTCCGGTAACTCAAGCCCAGCGTCGAAGATGTGGCCTTCCAAATTGTTCCCGAACCCGCGACGTTGGTTCTGTTCGGGCTGGGCAGCTTGATCGGCCTGGTCGGTTGCCGCCGCCGCATCGCAGCCTAGAGAAAACTGTAGGTCACGCACTCCGTTGCGTGACTTGGTGAAAAAGTTTGAAGTTCGAAAGCATCAAAAGCCCTTCTGCGAGAAATCGCGGAAGGGTTTTTTGTTGCGCACACGAAGCTCTCTTCACTTCTTCACCTGTTCGCGCAAGCAATCAGTACGCCAATGGCCGCGGAAGGTAAAGGGTAGACGTGGGAGCCAGAATACAGCCCGGTGTAATCGGCGGGGGGATAAATGCGGTGTGGGGCGCCTTGCTTGCGCGGCGCGTTAATGGGGATGGCGGAATCGTTTTCAGTCGCGAGGCAGTGGATGTTCTGGGCTGGTGCGCCGCCGCTAAACCGCAAGCGTTACCACTGTTGATTGATCGTTGCCGTACTGCGCAAGCTAAACTTCTGGAGGGAATTTCCGCTCTCATACTTCAGATGCATGGACGAAAGCTCTACACAGCTGCCGCCGGCCGCGCTGGGCAGTGTTGATCAATCCGTATTCCGGACGGCCCTATTCAGTCGCGCGGCGAAGTTCGCACTGTTAGCCGCGGCCATTTTGTTCGTTTACCAACCCGCGTTGCACGGCGCTTTTATTTGGGATGACTACCTATACGTTGCTAACTGCAATTTGATAAAGGCGCACGACGGCCTGTATCGTTTTTGGTTCACGACTGAGCCCATCGATTACTGGCCCGTTAGTAACTCCAGTCTCTGGGTCGAGTGGCGGCTTTGGGGCACAAACACGTTCGGCTATCACCTAATCAATTGCATTTTGCATTTCATTTCCGCGCTGCTCGTATGGAGAATACTTCGCACCCTTGCGATCCCTGGGGCATTTCTTGCCGCAATGCTCTTCGCAGTGCATCCCGTGAACGTCGAATCAGTCGCCTGGATTGCGCAGCGTAAAGGCCTTATGGCTTTGTGCTTCGCGCTGTTGTCAATTCTGTGCTATCTGCGCGCCGTTGGCGGTGCCGCAGAGCCGAGGAGTCGGGCTGGTCCAAACTTCCGCTGGTACGCGATCAGTTGGTTATGCTTCTTATTGGCCATGCTCAGCAAAGGGTCTGTGGCGATGCTGCCCGTGGCGATCTTGTTGATCGTTTGGTGGAAACGGCGGTCGATCACACCTGCCGAACTGTTCCGCACCGTTCCCTTTTTCGTTTTGGCGGTAGTTCTCACACTTGTGAATGTTTGGTTTCAGCAAAAATCGGCCGCCGGCGCCATTCGCCATGTTGTCCCTCTGGAGCGTGTCGCAGACTCCGGTTTTGTAGCCTGGTTCTACTTGGCGAAAGATGTCTTGCCGCTGGATCTCTCGTTCATTTATCCACAGCCGAAGGTAGACGTCGCCGACGTCAACGTGTGGATTCCGCTTGCCGCGGCGATCTTCGTTACATGCGTTTTGTTTTGGAAGCGGCGCCTGGCAGTCATTTGGCAGTTACTAGTCGCGTGGCTCCTGTTTTGCCTCGCATTGCTACCGGTCATGGGCTTCACTGATGTCTATTTCATGAAGTTTTCGCTCGTCGCAGACCACTATCAATATGCGGCAATTATTCCCGTTGTCGCGCTGGCCGCCGCCGCGTGGGCCCAATGGCAGCGACGAGCGGCCGGCCTTTGGCGTCCTGCTGCACTTCTGAACGCATGCACCGTCGTCGGTGCGCTGGCTTACCTATGCCGAATTCAAAGCGCTTCCTATGCCGGGCCCATTTCCACTTTTGAAGATGCTCTCAGGGAAAACCCTACCTGCTCGATGGCACACAACAATTTGGGACTAGCACTGTTCGAGGCTGGGAAAACCCCAGAGGCGGTTGGCCATTATCTCGTCGCGCTGCAACTCGATCCGGCTTTTGACAAAGCACACAATAATCTGGGCAACGCACTTCTACAGATGGGGAGATCTGCCGACGCCATCGACCACTATCAACAAGCAATAGCTCTGCAGCCAAACGATCCTAAACCGCACTACAATCTAGGCCGTGCTTACCTCGAGACAGGACACGTCGAAGATGCCATCCGAGAGTGCCAGCGCGCCGTCGACCTAAAACCTAATGACGCTGATGCACGATACAACTTTGCCATCGCTCTGCAACGAGCCGGACGCCCACAAGACGCCATCGAGCAATTCCTGATCGGATCGCAAATAGCGCCTGACGATTCGAGAATGTTTGCCGGCATGGGAGATGCTCTTTCGGATTGCGATAAAACCATGGATGCCGTTATCCAATACAGAACGGCTGTGCGGCTCAATCCGACCGATTCGCGTGTGCAGGTGAATTTGGGAAACGCGCTGTGCCAAATCGGCGAGACCGAAGAAGCTGTCGGGCATTATCGACAAGCCCTGCAAATAGAGCCTGCTTCTGTGCCTGCGCATTTGAATTTTGGTAATGCACTTTTGCAACTTGGCCGTCCGGAGGCGGCGATTTCCGAATACCAACAGGCGATTCGATTACAGCCCGACGAGGCGGAAGCTTGGGCAAACCTGGCGATTGCGAAATCGCAAATTCAGCGCACATCCGAAGCGATCGCTGCCGCGCGCAAAGCGATCGAATTGGCAACTTCACAGGGAAATATGGCGCTTGCTCAAAAAATGCAAGAGTGGCTCGCTGATCAGGGAGCGACACCACCATAACGCGCTCGTTCGGCGGTTTCGACGCGATCACCGCAGTCAGACTCAGGAGCGGGCGCTTGTGGGTCACGCATTCGACACCTGAAAGTCGGTCGTCACGCACGCGGCGTGCGTGACCTACTACTACTGCAGCCGTTGGCAATAGTTAAGAACCTTTACGCGAGTACGCCCTCAGACGTTGGAGGGTTGGCAATTGGGCTCGACGGGGGCCGCCTGGCAGCCGGGTGACCAATTTCCGATTGAATGCCAACAGAGGCTCCCGCCGATTCGTCATAGTTTAATGGGGCGGCCAATCGCGGCTGGCTGATCGCTCTCGCGGCCGCACAGGGCGTTGGAAGCCCCCGGAAGCGGCATTTCCAAGCGGAACGAGTGGTGCGTGCAGCCGAGCTCGTTTGCGGGCGCACCAGAGCGAGTTCGCTCGCTTGGCGCGACCGCTTTTTGGCACGACTGCGATGATTAAAGCTTCCATTTTTTGATGATTTTTGGTACATTTGGTTATTGGCCGAAGCGCGAATTCTGAGGGGGTTTGGCCGGTGCGCTTCGCGGGCGCGCGATTTCAGGGGGAACGGGGAATTAGGCTTGGTGAAGAGGGCGCGCAGTCTTTCGATTTGCGCACACAAGAGCGTGGAAATAAGTCGGCCGCAAGCGATGCTTGGCAGGCATTGCGCGGGCGGCGGGTGACTGCGGGGATGCGGCACGCGAGTTGCCGCGCGTTATTTCAAAGCATTCAGTGAATCCATCTTTTCTGGGAGCGATATATGTTCACGCGTGCGCACGACGCTCAGCACCCAGCGGCTAGCGATCGGCACTCAGCAGCCGGCGTTCGCGGCCGCAAATGGCCTCTTGGTTTTACACTGGTTGAGCTATTGGTGGTGATCGCGATCATCGCCATCTTGATCGCACTGTTGTTGCCGGCGGTTCAAGCGGTGCGCGAAGCCGCGCGAAATTCGCAGTGCATCAATAATTTGAAGCAGCTTGGATTGGCGTCGCAGAACTACTTAAGCGCAATGAAAACTTTTCCCAGTGGCGGATGGAATTACCATTTCGTCGGCGATCCCGACGCCGGTCTGAGCATTCGCCAGCCTGGCGGATGGACGTTTTCGCTCTTGCCGTTTTTGGAAGAGAAGGCGATCTACAACTACGCCAAAGGAACGTCGCTGACGTCGAATCCGACGAAGCCGGTCGCTATTGGCTACTGTGAAGGCATGCCAGCATCAACGTACTTCTGCCCTTCGCGTCGTCCGGCTTACCTGGGCGAGGTTGGGATCGGCAACGAAACGAACTACAACGCCGATGGGGATACGACGAAGGCTCACGGTCAATGCCGAAGTGACTACGCGGGAAATGCCGGCACCTACAAAGGCACGGGCAATCAAGGAGATCAGGCAACGTGCGATAACATTGACTCCGCTCCCCCCTTTAATGGAGCGACTTCGAATATTGATGCTTCAAGGTTATCTTGGTCGGATCAACAGTTGATGTCGAACTATTACGCCAGTTGCCCCAACTTCAAAACCATGAATGGAATTCTGTACGGCTTAAGCCACGTGCACCTAAGAGACATTACCGACGGCACTTCAAACACGTACCTAATCGGCGAGAAGTGGCTGCCGCCAGCCTGGTACGACCGCAGCGACGCGTCGTATTTGCCGAGTGAAAGCGACGGCAACCAATCTGACAACGGCAGCATGTACCAGGGACACGACTCCGACACCGTCCGCTGGACCGGCAATAACGCTGACATAACGCCTGTATCCGCAGCTCAAACCGCTTCTCCGATCGATTTCGCTCCTCTGCGCGATGCAAACCAAGTCGGTTCCACTAGCGGGCATTCCACATACGGGCCCAACGGAATGAAATCGCAGCGAAATAACTTCGGATCGGCCCACGCCACCACATGTAATTTCGTCTTCTGCGATGGCTCGGTGCACACGATTCGTTACAGCATCGATAAAGCAGTACACTGGACGCTGGGCGATCGCAACGACGGCGCGACCTTCAACCCGCCGTGGTAGGTGTTTGAATTCGGCGGTTCATCGAATCGCAGACTCAAATTCTTATTCGCACATTTTGGTTTGAGTAGAAGCTCGGGATCCTTTCCCGGGCTTTTTTTGTTTCGGTTGCGGCTGAGGCGGAATGGTCGGGAGACCATCCGTAACAGCCGCGTAGGTCACGCACTCCGTGCGTGACGATGAATCTGCCACGAGAGCTACTCCAAATCGGGCGACCGTAGTAATCGCGCTGCATGAAACACCGTGACAACGCGCACTTTATCGTCGTTAGCTCGGTAAATGATAAAATCCGCCTCGGTGTTCAACGATCGGAGAACCCATTAACGGAAAAAGCCTCAGATGGCGGACTCGCCATAAAACTCTACGCACAAATCGACTCGCTGCGGAAGGCGAATCGGCTGCAATATATTCAGCAATGCGTCGAAGATCTTGTCTGGCTCTTGGCGACCAAACTATTTGAGCCATGCCTTGAATTCTCTCTCGATCTCTTCGTGCGGAATTTCCTGTCCCGCGGCAAACTGTCGCTCCGCTTCTTCGATTCGTTCCAGCAGTTCAAGTCGCTCCAAGAACAAATCGATGTCAATATCGGCGTCGTCGGGCAATGTATCGACGATCTCTTGAATTTTGCTCTTATGCATTGTGCGATCCTCACTGGCACTGAGACTTGGCCATGACATGCTATTCTAGCCTAAGCTCCAGCACTCTCAATCCTTCGTATAAACCGTATCCGACCGAAAGCAAAATGCCTGGGGCAGAAAAAGGGGACGCGACTCGAATCATGCCGGCACTGTGTTGCGTGGTCGGCCCCGCCGGGTGCCGGGTGCCACTGCTGGCTTGTCCAGCAGTGGGAATGCGGGCGCTGCCACCGCCCACGATTGGACACCCTACAAAGTCTCGTAGCTCACGCACCTCGTGCGTGACAATTCGTCGCATCCGCGTTGGCGCCGCCTCGTCACGCATGGAATGTGTGACCTACTCGCTTGCATCACCCCTGCCCTCCTCCAATCGTCACGCACGCGGCGTGCGTGACCTACATCGATGGCGTGACACGGGCGAAAAACGCCGCTAGGATTGCGGCATGTCCAACTACAGGCGATATTTCGTGCCGGGAGGCACGTACTTCTTCACCGTGGTCACCCAGCGCCGTTGGCCGCTGTTTCAAGACGATATGGCCCGAAGATTGTTGGGCAGCATCATGCGCTCGTGCTTGCTCAGATACCCTGTAGAAGTTGCCGCCATTGTTTTGTTGCCCGATCATTTGCACACGTTGTAGAGCTTGCCGCCGGGCGACGCCGCCTATTCCCTGCGTTGGCGATTGATAAAACGCGAGTTCACGCAGCAATGGCTGGCACTGGGTGGACGGGAACAAAAACGCAGCGGCTCTCGCTTGCAGCAACGTCGGCGCGGAATATGGCAGCGCCGTTTTTGGGAACATACGGTCCGAGACGAAAGCGATTTCGAAGCCCATATCGACTACATCCACTACAACCCCGTCAAGCATCACCTTGTGAAACGCCCGCGCGATTGGCAGTGGTCGAGCTTCCATCGTTGGGTGCGCAATGGACACTATTCAATCCACTGGGGAGCGGGAACTTGCCCACCCAACATCTCCCACGACCTTGGCGAATAAAGTAGGTCACGCACGCGGCGTGCGTGACCTACCCTGCTGCGCGGACAGTCAGATTAGGCTAGAGGCCAAAAATGGCCGGATTTTACCGGCACTTAGTTAATTATCTTAAATAACTTGACAGATCGGTCTGTTCCGATTAGAACATGTGCCAGAGCGTGTTGGGCCGACTTAGTTAAGTATCTTGTCTTTGAGCAAGCCGGTTCTAGAGCGAGGGAGAACGTGGCGATGGGCCGTGAAGCAAGGGTTCAGGGCGCTGGGTTTAGGGTTCAGCGTTCAGGGTTCAGAGCGCATGGCGCAGAGGGCAGCGCGCAGGGCGCAGGGTCCCGGGCGCAAGGCGCAAACGGTTTTACACTCGTCGAACTCTTGGTGGTGATTGCCATCATCGCCATTTTGATTGCGCTGTTGCTGCCTGCCGTTCAAGCAGCGCGCGAAGCGGCGCGGCGCACGCAGTGCAAAAACAATTTGAAGCAAATGGGGCTGGCGGTGCAAAACATCGTCGCAGCACAAAAATTCCTCCCTTCCAGCGGCTGGGGTTGGGGCTGGGTTGGCGATCCCGATTCCGGCTTCAGCGTGCGGCAACCAGGCGGGTGGACGTTTTGCGTGCTGCCCTATATGGAAGAAAAGTCCGTCTTTCAATTGGCAAAAGGCCTAGCGGGCAACGCGAAGGCCGAAGCCATCGCGCGCGTGGAAGGTTCGCCGGTGGCGGCGTTTTCGTGCCCAACGCGGCGCGCGCCGACGCATCCGGTCGGCCCGGCTTACACGAATACGCCGGGACCGAGTACCACGCCGTACGTGCAGCACAATTACAACGCCGACGATACCGTGCTTTCCACCGTCGGCCAGTACAAGAGCGATTACGCCGGCAACGCCGGCGTGTACGACGGCAGTGGCAAACCGCCGGGAACCGACAGCGGTTGCCTATCGGCATTTGCCACGGCGCTAGGCGGCACGTCGAATATTGATGCGTCAAAATTTGGCGGCGACCCGACGAGAGTGTTTTACCCCGCTTGCTCGCCAACGTTTTACAAAGATATGCCGGGCGTGTTGTTCGCGATGAGCCAAATACCACTGCGCAAAATTACCGACGGCACCACGAAGACCTATTTGATCGGCGAAAAGTTCGTGCAGCCGAAATACTACGATGGCATCAACGTCGACGCGAACGATCAGGGGGACGATTCGAGCATGTACATCGGCCACGATTACGACAACTTACGCTGGGGAGGCAATACGAGCGACCCAACTCAATTAAGCACTTTGACGGCCGATTACACACCGCTGCACGATCGCGATTACCTCGGGAGCGATGCGAGCGGCATTGGACTGTTGCACAACCAAGTGAGCTTCGGTTCGGCGCACCAAGGAGTCTGCAATTTCGTGATGTGCGACGGCTCGGTGCAGTCGATTGCATACACGATCGACCCGATCGTGCATTGGAAGTTGTGCAATCGGAAGGACGGAATGGATGTTTCGGTGCCATGACGGTTCAGCATTTAGCCACTGATGAACACTGATAAACACGAATGAGCTATGTTGGTTCACTCTATTGATTACGAATTGGTGCGAAGCGGACCAGGAAAACATACCAGAATGAAAGTCGGGTGATCCCCCTCACCCCCGTATCCCTCTCCTCGCAAGGGGAGAGGGATTTCTTTCTGCGCTTTTAAGCGTGGCATCGGCGGCGAAACATGCTCGGCGGGCAGAAACCGCGGATTGCGCGGATGGACGACAGCGGAAAATCACCACTGATAAACGCTGATAAACACTAATGGATGATGTTGGCTGCCTGTTAGCGGTCGTATTGATTAAGGATTGGTGCGAAGCGGAACAGGAGCGCATGTCAGAATCGCTATTTCGTAGCGACTGGCACGTCGACCCACAAAAGTGGAAAGCGAATCGGCACGTTGCGCACCACTTCTTCGTTGTCGTAGTTGGCTTGGAGCGATTTCCACAGTTCCAAATACTTGGGCTCGTTGTAGGCCAAACCTGCGAACAGCATGATCGGCGAGCGCACGGGCCAGTTGTCCCAGAACATCACATCGTTGCCAAACGGCCAGGTCGATTTGTCTTTGATGTAGGGATACAAAAACTCGGCGGCCAGGTGCATGTTGCGGCCGTCGGACGTGTGAAACTGCCAGAGGTTGTCCTCCGGCGTGGAAAGAATTTGGCACACGGTCGCCATGGCGTCGGCGTTGAAAATCGAATAGCCGTACGGCTTGGTGCGGCGCAACTCGTCTTTGAAGCTGCCCAACGGGGCCGGCTCTTCGTTTTTCGTGAACGACGATTTATACGTATCTCCCTCGCGCGACATTTGGTGGGGCAACAGCACGTCTTTGAAACGCGTGCGACATTCGGCCAGGCGGGACTGGTCGCCGACGAACATCGCAAATGCCCCTTCTTGCATGAGAAAGCAGGTGCCGTGGTTGTTTTTCGCATTCATTTCGTCGCGGCCGTTTTTACTGGTCAGCATCCACTGTAGGTAATCGCGAAACCAGGCTTTGACGCCGTCGAGCTCGGCGCCTTTGAGCGCGCGGATTGTTCGAGAATTTGAGCGGCCCGGGCGACTTCAATCAGATGCACGGTGTCGATAATGCCAATGCCGCGGCCGGTGCTCACGCCTTTGATCGCCTGCGCGTATTGCAAATTGGGGTTCATGCGCGTGGGTTCATCGACGAACCAGGCCAGCATGTGCTTGATGGCTGCGCGGGCGTATTTTTCGTCGTGCGTTTCGAGATAGGCGCTGGCCAGCGCGCCCACGTGAACGCTGAAGCGAATCATGGCGTGGCGATGCTCGACGAAATTGTCGGGATTGGTCATGCCATCGCGCTGAATGTAGGGGCCAGCGGGGTTCTTGGGATCGGGCCACCAGTAGTCTCCCTCCGAGTAGAAATCGTGCGTGCCCCCCGAGCTGCGCGAACTGGTGGAAGCGGTGACCGTAGTCGGCTCGTCGTTGAGAAACTGCTCGGCGAGTTTCATGACGCGATCGTGCTCGATGGCCGTCAAGTCAAACGGCGCGGACGAATCCGCGGCACGACCGATCGATAAAGACGCCATAAAGACAATGACGGCCAGGCAGAGCAAATTGCAAAACCGCAAGTGGCGATGAATCATGGCTAATTCCTAGGAATTTTGGGCTCTTGAGCGCATTTCGCTCCCCTAAATCGGAGCCTGTTAGTATATTGGACTCGGACCCTGGGGGAACAGCGTGGGAACAACTTATCGCGGAAGTGGCGTGGCCGATTTTCGGCCGGCGCCGTCAATCTTAATTCGCCGCACTTTTGCCGGCCTGAGGGCTTCCCTTTGCGCGGCCATTTTTGCCGCCGTCTGTATCGCATGCGCGCCATGGGCCAGGGCCGCCGACAGCCAATGGGTATATGTCGGTCAGGATGGCCGCTTGCAGTATCTGATGGACGATACTGGCAACCGGATCATGGATTTTTCCAGTGTCGGATATCAAGGGGGCACGGTACCCTTGCCCGATTACACGACGCTGGGCGTTCCGATTATTAATGTCAGCCCGCTGGCGGGCGACAATACGGCGAGTTTGCAAGCCGCCATCAACCAGGTTTCCGCGCTGCCGATGAACTCCAACGGCTTCCGCGGCGCGATTGTGCTTGCGCCGGGAAATTACAACATTAGCGCGGGGCTTTCGATCAACGCCAGCGGAGTCGTTCTGCACGGCGCTGGCGATGGACCCGATGTGAGCGGCAATACCATTCTCAGCTACACCGGCACGTCGCAAATCGACATGATTCACGTCGACAATGGCTCCAATGGCGGCCGTTCGACCAGCAACTCGCACAACATTGTCGATAAGGTGGTGCCTTCGGGGGCAACGAGCATTACAGTCGATTCCACTGCCGGCTTTGTGGTGGGGGGCAAGATCGATATTCACCGCCCCAGCACCGCCAATTGGATTCACGATATTGGGATGGATCAGATTCCCAATCCCAACGGCACGACGATCCAATGGACGGCGGGATCAAAAGATCAAGACTACGAGCGCACGATTACCTACATCGATCAAACGAACCATCGCGTTTTCTTCGATGCGCCGCTGCCCACGACCTTAGACCAGCAATATGGCGGCGGCACGGTATCGAATTACACCTATACGCGGACACAGAACGTGGGCATTGAAGACATTCGCGGCAATGGGCAAGCAGTGCTCACCACGCCGACCGACGAAAACCATGCGAATTCGTTCATCGTGATGCAAGACACGGCCAACAGTTGGGCCTCGAACATCACCGGCCAGCACCTTATTTACGCCACGATGGAAGCCGGCACCGGCTCGCGCAACATTACGCTCGACGGCGCGTCGAGCATCGATCCGATTTCACAAATCACTGGCGGCCGGCACTACCCGTTCAACATCGAGGGGCAGTTCGATTTGTTCGAGAACATGACCTCCGACAACGGCCGGCACGATTTTGTCGATAACTCTCCCAGCCGCGGCCCCAATGTATTCTTGAACGGCGTCTCGACCAATCAGCACGCCGATTCCGGCCCGCACCAGCGCTGGTCCACCGGCACGCTGTTCGACAACATTACCACCAACAGCGAAGTGAACGTGCAGAATCGCGCCGATGCCGGCACGGGACACGGCTGGACCGGCACGAACTTCGTCGTGTGGAATTCGACGGCAAAAGATTTTCATATTCAGAGTCCGCCCACCGGGCAGAATTGGATTATCGGCTCCAGCGGCACGGTCTATAGCACATCGGAGTTCGCCAGCGGCAGTTATCCGGCTTATGCCGACGCGAACAACTCGGGCAAAGTGGTGCTCAACGGCAGCACGAGTTTGTACGAAGCGCAGCTAGCGCAAAAAATGGCGTATCCGCGCGAAAGTTTGCGCGAATATTGGGTGGGAGATTTCGACAGCTATGTGAACGATGGCGCCAGCGACAACGTGCCGGTCGATTCGACGTGGCTCTCGCAAGTGCAGTCGCAGTTCCCCGGCGCGACCATGACCGGCATGGACGACACGGTGGGCACGGCCACGCACTATGTGCCCTTTACGTTTAATTTCGATTCGCCAGGGACGCGGGTGACTTCGGCCACGCTGACGATGGCCATCAAGGGGAACACCACCAATTCGCCGACCGATAAACTCTACATCGAGGGCTTTTCCAGCCCCATTCAGTTCAATCAGCTTTCGTTTTTGCCGCACGTCGGCAATAGCGACATCGTGCAACTGCAGTTTTTGTCGAGCAGTTCTTCGGCCGGGCTGAGTTTTCTTTCCGACGGCAAGCTCAATTTGCTCGTGGGTAATACGCACACCGTCGATTGGGCAGACTTACAATTCACTTTCGCCAACAAGGCACTGAATTGGACAGGTTCCGTCAACAGCTCTTGGGATGCGAATCACACAACGCAAAATTGGAACGACAGTGTGATTACCGAGACGTATTACGACGGCGACGACGTAACATTTGGCGACGGGCCCGCGAATCGCAATATTTCGATCAGCGGCACTGTGGCTCCCAATTCTGTGACGGTCAGTAACGCCAGCGGGCACGATTACACCATCGGCGGCGGCGCGATTGGCGGCAGCGGCACACTCACCAAAACAGGCTCGGGCACGCTTACGCTCACCAGTTCAAACACCTATACCGGACTGACGACAATCTCCGGCGGCACGTTGAAAATTAGCAACCAGGCCGCACTGGGCAACTCGACCGACGCCACCAATGGAACCATCGTCACCAGCGGCGGCACGCTCGACGTGAACGGCTTTGCGCTGGGCTCGCAGCAGGAAGCGCTCTTCATTGCCGGCAGCGGTGCAACGGGCGCGGGAGCCCTTGTGAACACAGGGGCCGATCAAACAAACGCGACGCGATTCGTGACGCTGCAGGGAAATGCGACGATTGGCGGCACGGGGCGGCTCGATGTGCGCGGCAGCAGTTCAACGTCGAATCCGCCCACTGGATTGTTGGATCTCAACGGCTTCACGCTCAGCGAAAACCGGCACGAACAAACTCGCCCTTGTCGCCACGAATGTGACCGATGGCAACATTACCGTGAACCAGGGAACGCTGTCGATTGAAACGACTTCGACCGTGCAGGGCAATGGCACGATTACCATGGGCGCCGGCACAACCCTGCAGTTTTACGACAACACCACCCAAGGCAACGTGACCCGCAATATGGTGTTCAACGGCATTACGGTCGATAACCAAAATCGCGCGAGCGAGATTATCGACAGCAATGTTGCGTTCGGCGGCGATAATACGTTCAGTGTCGGCACCTCGAGCACGAACACACTCACATGGAATGGTTCGTTCTCTGAATCGGGCGGCCCACGGGCGCTCAATAAAACGGGGGCGGGCGTCTTAGTTCTAAATAGCGCGAACACCTACAGTGGCGATACGAAAGTTTCCGGCGGCAGTTTGCGCTTGGGAAACTCGCTGGCACTGCAAAACAGCACGCTCGATTACAATAACTATGGCGGCTCGCTGAGCTTTGGCGGCCTTACGAACGCCACGTTTGGCGGGCTCAAAGGGAGCCAATCGCTCGCACTTACGAATACCGCCAGTGCCGCGGTCGCGCTCACGGTCGGCGGCAACAACTCAACGACCATTTATTCGGCGGCTCTTAGCGGCGGCGGCTCACTCACCAAAACCGGCACTGGTTCGCTCACGCTCGGCGGCAGCAATACCTTTACTGGCCCCACGACGGTGAGCAATGGAACGCTGGCGCTATCCACGGCTGGTACCAACAACATCGCCAACTCGCCAAGCATTACTGTCAGCAGTAGCGGCACCTTCTCGGTTACCGGAGTCACCGGCTCAGGCGGTTTTAAGCTGGCGGGCACACAAACGCTTACCAACAACGGCTCGGTCACCGGCAATATCACCATTCCCAATGGCACGACCGCGCTGGGAACAGGCAGTTACTCCGGCACCGTGAGCATGCAATCGGGCGGGACGTTCATTCCCGGCACGACTGGCACCATCGCAAGCGTAAACGCAGGCGGCTTCGCGGCCAGTGGGGGCACGCTGCAAATCGATATATCCGGCGCATCGAGCGACCAGATTCACGTCACGAACGCCGCCACGTTCACCGGCGGAGCGATCACGCTTTCGATGCTGGCCGTGCCGACCGTCGCCTCGTTCGACGTGCTTTCTGCCGGTTCACTTACTGGCGCGCCCACTTTGAGTACGACCAACATCGGCGGCACGCAGTTTTCGATCGATAGCGCCGCATTGGCCAGCAACATTGTTCGCATCGATGTGATTTCGTCGCAGTTCATTTGGAGCAACAAATCGCCCGCCACGGGGGACGGCGTCACGTGGGACGTGAGCGGAAATCAAAACTGGAGCAACGCCGGCACGCCAGCGGTTTACACGAACGGCCAAGCGGTGAACTTCACCGATGCTAACAACGGCCATTACAGCGTAACCGTGGTTGCGGGCGTATCGCTGGCGGGCGCGACCGTGGCAAATAACGTTGGCGACTACGTTTTTAGCGGCGCGCCGATTGGCGGCGCTGGTTCGATCATCAAAACGGGCACGCGGGCGCTGACGCTCTCTGGCTCCAACAGTTACTCCGGCGGCACGACTGTTTCGCAGGGTGCTGTGAATGTGAATGCGGCCGGAGGACTCGGCAGCGGGCGCGGTAAATGTCGGCGGTGGAACATTGAATCTTAATGTCGCCGGGCGCTTGGGTCTAACAGCGTTAATCTCAACAGCGGCACCTTGGTCATTAATCAAGCTGCCGCACTGGGCACGGGAATACTCACAATCTCCGGTGGCGCGCTCGATAACACCACGGGCGCGGCAATCTCTGTTTCAACCGTCGCCCCGCAGGTGTGGGCCGGCAGTTTTTCTTTCTCGGGCACTCAGAGCTTGAACATGGGCACAGGCGCCGTGACCCTCAATTCCAATCCGACAGTTACCGTGCAAGCGAGCACGCTCACGATCGGCGGCATTATCAGCAATGGCACAGGCAATAGCTTCACCAAAGCCGGAACGGGCACTTTGGTGCTCGCGGCCTCGAACGCCTACACCGGAAACACCACGGTGACTGGCGGAATTCTGAAGCTCGGTAATTTGAATGCATTGGGTTCCGGCGCGGGGGCCACCAATATCTCCGGCGGCAGTGTTGATATCAACGGTTTAGCGCTCAACACCACCGAGCAATTCAACATTAGCGGCACAGGCGCAGGCGGCATCGGAGCAATCGTGAACAACTCTACGGGCACGACTGGAAACAATATCAGTCGCTTAACCCTGACTGCCGACGCCTCGATTGGCGGCACGGGCCGTTGGGATTTCCGTGGCAACAGCCCGATCATCACGCTTAATGGCTTTACACTTACCAAAACCGGCGCAAATCAAGTCAGCATCGTCGATGCCAACGTCGGCACAGGCAACATATTCGTCGCGCAGGGAATGCTATCGATCGAAGGCGCATCGCTCATTTCAGGCGCGGGCACAATCACCTACGATACCGGCATCGCAGCGCAGTTTTATCAAAACACGGCGACTGATATCACGCGCGCCATCGTCTTCAACGGCGGCAACCACATCGGGAATGGCAAGTTCCACCGTCGCGACCATCGATAGCCCCGCCACGCTGGGCGGCAGCATAACGTTTGTGCCACTAACCAGTGGCATCGATGCGCCCGGTTCGAATTTCCCCTTGGTGTGGAACGGCGACATTGGCGAATTGACCCAAAGCGGCATCACGAAGACCGGCGTCAACACGCTCACGCTGGGCGGTTCGAACACCTTTCAGCGGCGATACGAAGGTAACCGGCGGCACGCTGCTTTTGGCCAACTCGATGGCGCTGCAAAACAGCACGCTCGATTACGGCAACTACGGTGGTTCGATCAATTTCGGTACGCTCACGAGCGCCACGCTCGGCGGATTGAATGGGAGCCAGAACTTGGCGCTTGTGAATTCTTCAACCGCGGCCGTAGCCTTGAGCATCGGGCAAAATGACGCCGACACGATTTATTCCGGCGTGCTTAGCGGCAGCGGATCGCTACTTAAAATCGGCGAAGGCGTTCTCACTCTGGCCGGCACAAACACCTATTCCGGCAGCACGACCATCGACGGCGGCGGCACGCTCAACTACACCGCCAACAACTCCGTGACGAGCCTCATTTTCGGCGCTGCCAGCAGCACGCCATTTAGCAGTACGCCCAGCACTCTTAGCGCATCGGCGAATGTCAGCGCCGGCAGCTTGTTGGTTCAGGTTAATAGCACCGCACCTAACACCGTTGATATCGACAGCGGCAAAACATTCACCATCAATGGCCCCGTGACCATTGGGCCCAATTTGAACGGCGTGACCACCGGCCAAGACGCCGGCAGTGCCAGCACTGTTTTGGCCGTGACGGGCGATGGAACCCTGGTCATCAATGCCGGCGCCAATTCGATGTATGTCGGTCAGTTGCGCGGCAATGGCGATCCGGGCACCGATCCGCAGGTGACGCTCGATTTGTCGGAACTCGATGCGTTTACCTATTCCAATTCTGGCACCGGCGAACTGCGCATTGGTTATGGCGGAAATGTCGCCGGTAATTTGTTGCTGGCCGCCAATAGCAACACCATTACCACCGCCACCATCCAAATCGGCAACAGCAACGGCCAGAACAGCGGCGGCACGAGCACGCTCAGTCTGGCGCAGGCACCAATCTTATCAACGCCAACAACATCAATATCGGCGCCGGCAAGGAAATGGGCATTTTGAATTTCGAACCCGGCGAGGGCACCCTCACCATCGCCGGCCAAAGCGGTGGCTCAAGCAAGGCAAATATCACGATTGAAAATATGACAAGTGCCACCACCGGCGGCGGCACCAGCGAACTGCTGCTCGACGGCCACAGCGTGAGCATCAACGCCGGGACGATCATCGTCGCGCGGCTCGGAGGATCGACCGCCAACAGCATCAATGGCGCGATGACGTTCGACACCGGCACCATCAACGTCGATAGCCTGCAAATTGCCGTTTCCGCTAGCGGCAGCAATCCCGTCGGCCCGGTGGGAACGTTTACCTTCGGCGGCGCGTCGCCCAACAATACCGCTACCGGAGTGATGAACGTCAATACGCAGTTCTATCTGGTGAATCGCACGAATACCGCCGGCGGCCCCGCCGTCGGCACGCTCACACATCAACGGCGGCACGGTCAATTCGTCGGTCGATATTATCGACGCCAGCAACACCGGCACGGCCGGCGTCGATCACAGCGGCACACTCAATCTCAACGGCGGCACGCTGAATTTGAACAATCACAACATCGGCAGCGCCGCCAGCCCGGTGAGCTTTGTCGCCACTGGCGGCACATTGAAAAACGTGAATCTCATCAACGGCGCTGGCGGTCTTACCAAAACTGGCACGGCCACGCTCACGCTACCGACTTCCGACAATTACACCGGCGGCACCGTGGTAAACGCCGGCACCGTGGTCGTTGGTCAAAGCCACGCCCTGGGAACTGGCGGACTAGCGATCAATAATTCGGCGACAACGAACTTTGCCAGCAGCCTGGGCGCGCCCGTTGTACTTTCAAGCCTTTCCATCAATTCTGGCAGTAGCACGCCGACGGCCATGCTCGACGTTGGCAATAACAAGTTAGTTGTGAGCAATAGCACGTTCGCTGCGGCTCAAGCAACGTACAGCCAGTCGCTGAACCAGGTGAAACAAGCCTTCGACGACTTCGCCTGGGACAAACCCGGCATCACCAGCTCCACGGTGGCCAACGACATTAATAACCTGGGGGTGCCCACCAGCGTGGCGGTGATTCTCAACAACTCTAGCGGCACGGCCGGTGGCGGCGCAGGAGATGCCAGCGATGAGCTGTTCTATAGCGACGGCTCGGGCAGCCCCACCACCAATCCCAACGGCCTGCCGCAGTTCGCCGGCACGTCGGTCGATCAGAACTCGGTCTTGTTCAAGTACACCTACATCGGGGACTCGAACCTGGATGGCATGGTCGATTCGACCGACTTCGGCCTGTTTTTGGCCGGCTACAACGATCCGGGCACGGCGGCCTCGCTGGGCTGGGCCGTGGGAGACTACGACTACAGCGGCACGGTCGATTCCACCGACTTCGGCTTGTTCTTAGCCGGTTACAACTACTACAGCCTCCAACCCCGTCGCACTCAATGCAGGCGGCGTGCAAGCGGTGCCCGAACCAACATCATTGGTGTTAATGGTCGTGGGATTGGTGATGGCGAGTTCGCGTGCGTATCGGCATCGTCGTCTAATGGATTGAATTCAAGCAAAAAGCCCACGAGGATTTCTCCTCGTGGGCTTTATTTTTTCCTAGCTGACGCGATTGAACAGCCAAGCGGGAATGATTTCCCACACAAGCTCCTCTTACCGCTTCATCCGCGAAGATTCGCCGATCTGACCCGGCTGTTCGGCCTGCAGGGTCGGCGCAGGCGATGTGGCGTCGTCGAGTTGCAGCGGGTGCGGCTCCTGGGCAAGTTGTTGCTGCTTGCCGTCGGCCGAGTAATCGCCCACTTCAACTACGCGCCCATCGTCGCCCCAGCGGCTCCACTTGCCGCTTAACACGCCGGCCACGTACGAGCCTTCCAATTGCTTCTGGCCGTTGGGGTGCCACCAGGTGAACTTGCCTTGCTGCTTGCCGCCGGCATAAGAACCTTCCAACTGCTTCTGGCCGTTGGGATACCACCAAGTGAATTTGCCCACCGGCAGATCGGCCTCATAGCGGCCTTCCATCTGCTTTTGACCGTTTTTATGCCACCAGGTCCACAAGCCATGGCGCTGGTTCACACCTTCGGTGCCTGTGACTTGCGTGCTGGCCACACCGGTCCAGAAATCGTAGTTCGATTTCGTAATTTCCTTGGCATACATCACCCAGCCTTCAGCGCGCTTCTGGCCGGGTGCGTAATAGTCGGCTTGCGGCGCCAAACGGCGGCCGTCGACGTACTTCTCACGCAAGGTCACCTTGTTGTCGGCGCCGTACTCGACCACTTCGCCCTCAAGCTGGTTTTGGTGATACTCGGCTTCGCGGCGCTTCTGCCCGCTGGGGAAGTACCAAACGCTCTTGCCGCTGCGTTCGCCGTGGTCGAATTCCCATTCGCAAACCTTGCGGTTCTTCGAATCGAACACCTTCCACGTGCCGTTGAGCGCGCCGTCTTCAAAGGTCGCTTCCGAGACAAAGGGCGCCTGGAAATCCTTGTAGATCGGGCCTTGCAACATGGGCGCTTCGTTATCCGCATACCAGCGCAACCAGCGGCCGTGGCGCTTTCCATAGCGATATTCGCCGCTGCCGATGAGCTTACCTTTCTCGTCCCACTGCGTCCACAAGCCGTGGTTGTAGTAGTTCCCCTCGGCATCTTGCGTGACGTGCCGCTCAATTTTCACTGCGGTGTTCGGGTAACGCTCGCGAATCACTTCCGAACTGCTGTCGCCACTATCGGCGGCGGCATCGGGAGTCGCGTCATCCGAGATCGGAGCGGCTTGCACCTCCGAGCCCGAGCCCGTGGGGGCCAAGGCCGGAGCAACTTCCGTGTCGCTCGCCGGCGGCTTGGCCAACGTAGGTTCATCTTTGGCCAGAACGGCCGAAGCGACGACTGGCAGGGACAAGCCCAACGCCAACCGTAACATCCAACTAGCAGGCTTCCGTGCCATAATTCAAACTCCTTCGAAGTTCGACCGTGTTCTTAGGTCAGCAAGCGCCCAGCCGCCCGATGCACACCGCCGCCGTGCCGATCGCAACTGGTCTGCCGACCAAAATCGTGTTTCACACTGACTTTTTGGGCCGCCCCGCGCCGCCGCTTCGCATTTCGCAAAGTCTGCGGCTATTTCGGCGGGGCAATCTCGATGGCCATGCGGGTTAAATACGGCACATCGATCAAGTCCCGTAGACTCATCAATCGTTATCGGCGCAGCAGGCGCGGAATTGTCGATTTTTCCGCAACGATTTGCAAAAGCGCATTTCGCGGCTAAACCGTTGCCGCATGCGGGCTTAAGAACAACCAAAAAACTCTACGAAGACGGCAAACCCGCAGCCACTTTCCCAGTTTGACGCGCGGCCTGCCAGCGGCGCTCCCGCGAGAAGGCGTAAAGCCGTTAGCCGGCGACCACTTGAGCCGCTATTTTCGCAACTGATTGAGGGTGTTTCCCACCTGCCCATGCACTTCCTGCGGCGCACGAATCACCAGCGCCTGAAAGTTTCCGTAGTAGGCAATCGTTCCCTGCCCGCCATTCACGTCCCATGTTCTGGGCGACACATTCGTCTGAATGATGTTAATCAACTGCTGGGCGTTGGCGTTGATCTGCGCCTGGGCCCTCGCACCCGCACCTCCGCCGCCACCTGTCGCGCCCCTGCCCTGCCCTACCCCATTCTGAAAGGCACCATTCCCGAAATTCGCGCCCGGCTGATTAAACTGTTGATTGAACTGCTGCCCACCCACCTGCTGCGCTAGCACCTGTGCTAGCACTTTCATATTCTCGCTCGTCGCACCGGCCGCCTGCTGAGAAACGTTTGGCCGCTGCCCGCCCGCGGCGGGTCGAGAATTTACAGCCGTTTTGCACTTCCGCCAGAGCAGGGATCGCCACAGTGGCTAAAATCGTTACAGCGGCCAAAATCGCCGGAAGCAGTTTCAAAACTGCCGGGGACTGTCCCATTTTTGCGAGTGCGGCCGAGTCCAGCGATCGGAAGGACTGTCCCCTTTGCTGAGGCAGGTTTTGAAACTGCTTCTAGAAGTGCCTCGCGCATCGCTTGCCTCCCTTCGGCGCCAAGAAATCAGAAAGAGCGAAACCAGAAAGAACTGCAAAACCAGAAAGAAGCTGCTTGTTCCGCGCTCATTCTAGCAATTGCGCATCGCTACAACAAGAAAAAAGTTCGCTGGAGTAGTTGGGCCAGTCTATTCAGGAATTCTTGCGACGAGTTAGAAGTTATTGCGATGGAACCCTTCTCAGCAATTTCTCCAATTCTGCCAGCTTGAAAAACCCGTCGCGCACTTGCCCGTCGCGGTACGCAGCGTACGCATCTTCAACCAACGATTTGCTCTGGGTGAATTCCTTTCGTTCCCCTTTCTCCTCAATGGCCATGCGAAGCCCCAGTCGTAATCCTTCGAAGGCCAAGTCCAACGTCCACTGGTCGTTAGGGCTGACGCCCGCCTCGCAAAGGGAAATCGTTCGCGCGCAAAGCTTCACAAAGCCTACGTAGTCCTTGAACGAGTGAAGATCGGTAAACCCAAAATGTGCGGCCATAGTCCACCCATCATACCCGATCCGCCTTGCAAAGCGTAAGCGCGAGGGGATGATCGATTTGCTGCCTGACTCGCGTTACAAACTCCCGACCGAAAAAGGCTGCGTTTGATGGACTGACGCACTACTATCGCTACCGTCCGCCAATCACGTTGCCTGCCGCGGCCCTTGCCTGCAATCGCTGCTCGACCCAATCAAATGGTTTCGAGAACCACCCGCCCGGCAAGCACGCCGTCGAGAAGAATAGTCCTGCCGCGGCTCCCCACAGCACGTCGCTTAAAAAATGATTTTCGCTAGCCACCCGTTGTGTTGCGGCCAAAACCGCCAATGCAATAAACAGCCATCGCCCGCGCGGCAACAGCCAGATCAAACTCACTGCCAATCCGATGGCCAGGGCTGTATGACCTGAAGGAAAGCTTTGCAGCCCGGCGTCCACCGAAAAGCCGGGAAACCATTTTTGGAACGTGCTCAGTACCGGCGTGCCCAGTAGCCGTCCAATCGTGTGCGGGCGCTGCGCGCACAAGCTCCTTAACCAGAATCGCTCCCAAGCCGCCGCAATACGCGATGCCAATCGCGCGCGGCAATCGGCTGCGCAACTGCGGTGCGAGCATCCACACCGCCAGAAAAATAATCGCTGTGCTGAATCCGTGGCCGAATACCTCGGCCAGTTGCACGAGCTTGTTCAAGTCGCCCGGCAAGCCTGCAATGCGAAACCACCGCGCCACCGGTATATCAACGGTAAGCGCGGCCGCACCGCACAGCACCAACACCGCCGGCCACACAAACTGCTGGCACGGGAAGGTCGCACCGACCGCACCAAGCAACATCGCGGCGTCGTCGCTCGGCACAAGCGACGTGTGCCATGCTCGCTTCGTCGTTCGCTTCGGCTGAACCTCTGTCGGCATCGCCATGAATTACATCTCCGGCCGGAACCAGAAAGAGAGAGAAAAGGCTGCGAAGCATACCGCCATAGCTGGCTAGCTAAAATGCTGATATCGGGGAAATCCCTCCCTTTCCCCCCGCTGGAAGTGCCAGCATTCTCTTTGCCCGGCGTAGTTCCACGCCCCATAGGGCCGCCCAAACCCCTCGTTACAAACGCTTTACACCTGCGGCCGCCAATTCTCGCTACCATCTGAACGAGGGATGCCGATTACCTCGGGCGATGCGTCCGACGCGGCAGCCGCAACGAATCTCGGCGAAGGAGCATGGCCATGCGATCTCACAAACTTCCGCTAGCCGCACTTGTATTGGCACTATTTCTCGCCCCCGTTTTCGCAAGGAACGCCCGTGCAGGAAACCAAGAGTATCTCGCCAAGCTCGTCGCCGACGCAGTTTCCGAAGATTCCGCTGTCGCAGACCCGGCCATCCATACGTTGCGGACCATGGGCCCCGCAGGCTTGGAAAAATTCATCGAGCTCCATCAAGCCGAAATCGACGCCGCCCACAATTCACCTAGCACTTCTAAGAACGACCCGAACTGGCTCCGCATCAAAGCCGCGCTCGATCAAATTAGCGGGCAGCGCGATTGCCACGCCTCGAAACTTTATTGGTACACCGATTTCGACGCCGCCAAAGCCGCCGCCAAGCAATCGGGCAAGCCGATCCTCTCGCTGCGGATGTTGGGCAATCTGACCGACGAATTTAGCTGCGCCAACAGCCGCTTCTTCCGCAGCACGCTCTACTCGAACGACGAAATCAGCCAGCTCCTGCGCGACAAGTTCATCCTTCATTGGAAATCGGTCCGCCCGGTGCCGAAAGTCACCATCGATTTCGGCGACGGCCGCAAGCTCGAGCGCACGCTCACCGGCAACAGCATCCATTACGTGCTCGATAGCGACGGGAACGTCATCGATGCCATTCCCGGTCTCTACGGCCCGCAGGCTTTCCTGCGAATTCTGAAGGAAGATGAAGACGTCGTCGCCGATCTGCACAGCCCCGATATGAATGCCGAGCGCCGCAGCACGTACTTAACCGCCTATCACGAAGCCTGGGGGCAAAAAATTCTCGGCCAGTGGCAAGACGATCTGGAACAATTAGGCCTCTACACACCTCCGCCGACACCCGCCCCCCCCGCCGCCCAGACGAACAGTCAGCCGAATTCGGCGGCCGTCCAAGTGCCTGCGGAAGACGCACGCGCTTCGATCTTCTTCTGCGCCACCACGCTGGAAAAATCGTTCGCGCTGAGCAAGCCGCGCTCCGTTGCAGCCAATCGGATTGGCTTCACCAAAGCTGCTGCCGAAACGCCGCTATTGGCAGGTGCCCTGGCAGATCCCAATGTACTGATCTCCACCACCGACGATGCCGCTTGGGGCCGCATCGCCGTATTGCACAAAATCGACGCCCAACTCGACCCCGCTAGCGTTGCCTATATCAACACCCTCAATCCGACGGCTGGCCAGGCAGGCCGGGTGGCGATGACAAAAGCGCCTAGTCGAAAACCCAATGCTCCGCCTGGTGCGCGCCTTCGAGAACACCATTGCCATCGACACGGTTCGCAATGAGTACACGCTCCACCGGCAGATCCACGAGTGGCTCGCCAATGGCACGGTGCCCCTCACCGTCGCCGTCGATGATCTAAACGATCGCGTCTACTCGCAATTGTTTTTAACCCCCAGCAACGACCCGTGGCTGGGCCTCGTGCCGGGCAACGTCTTCACCGCGCTCGATAACAACGGCGTCACGCAAAACTAATTGCACGTGCTTCACCGCCCTTCGGAGCCGGGCTGTCCCAGCCCGGTTCCAGATGGGCATGGTGAAATCCTATTTCCATTCCTCGACATCAATGAATCTAAATAAACACATGTTCCAGCGCGTTTGCTTTCCCTTGCTCCTAACCAGCGTCGTGGCATTCACAGCCAGCTCCACCCGCGCCGCCGACGATGCCGCCGCTCCCAAAACCAAACCGCCGGCCACCTCCGACGAAAATCCACACCTGTGGCAGCCGCGCACCAAATCGGTCGCAGTCTTCAAAAACGGCTTCGGCTTCTTCATGCGCGAAGGAAGCGTCTCGCTCGACGACGGTTGGGCGGTCGCCAAAGAAATTCCCCCCGCCAAATTCGGCACCCTCGCGGTTTACTCTACCAGCAACGACGACCTCGTCGATGTGGTCGGCTCTGGCCCCGGCAAAATCGTCGAGTTCGACGGCGTCGATGCCCCCAAAGATATCGACCACAAGCGCGCCCAGCTCAAAGAATCAATGCTGCTCAAACTCGAACTCACGTACAGGCGCGAGGGAAAGGATCAAAAGGTCTCCGGAAAATTGATTTCATTGGGTCCCGATTTCGCCGTGCTCGAGAATTCCGGCGATAACTTCGCCGTGCCGATCGACGCAATCTCCAAAGTGCAAATTCTCGAACTGCCGCTGCGCGTTCACGTGTCGCAATCTAGCCCGGTCGACCAGGGCTCGCGCCCCAAGCTCGGCATGGCCTATCTGCGCGACGGCATTACTTGGATCCCCGAATATTCGCTGCGCATTTTGGACGACAATTCTGCCGAACTCACGCTCCGCGGTACGCTTGTGAACGAAGCCGAAGATCTCATTCATTGCGACGTGAATTTCGTCGTCGGTGTGCCCCACTTCGTCCACACCGATTATCTGGAACCCATCGCCGTTGGCCAGGTCCTTCGCACCCTGGGCGCCTCGGTCGCGCCTGCCGACGTGCGAATGCAAATCGCCAATCGTGGCGCGATCGCTAGCAACAGTAATACGACTGTTTCGAAGCAATTTGATCTGCCAAATGGCAGCCAATCGACCGTTACCGAGCAAGCCGAAGCGGCCCAAAGCAAAATCAATGAAGCAGTGGGTAATCTCCCTCAGCTCGACGTGGCCGGCGGAACCGACTATACGGTCTACACCAAAAAAGATCTGATCGTCCGCACCGGCGAGCGCACCATCGTGACGCTATTCGTGAAGAAGATCGCCTATTCGCACATTTACCGTTGGCCCCTCCCCGAAGCCATGCAGCATTACTTGGTCCTCCACAACGACACCGACACGGCTTGGACCACTGGCCCGGTGCTCGCCACCAGCGGCGATCAGCCCCTCAGCGAAGATCTGCTCAAATACACGCCCAAAGGCGCTCGCTGCGAAATTCCGGTTTCGGCGTCGATCAATATCGCCAACGAGAAATCTGAAAACGAAACCGACCGCAAGTTCAAAGCGCAGTCCCCTGGCAAAGATAAGTTTTTCGACCTCGTCACGCTGTCGGGCGAACTGAAACTCAAGAACTTTGAAAAACGCGATGTAGAAATCGTCATCGAGAATCCGGTGCCGGGAAAACCCATCTCCGCCAGTGACGATGGCCAACTTACCTCCGATCCAACCAAGCTGCAGTTGCTCGAGCGCGAAGGCAAAATCCGTTGGAGGTTGAAACTCAAACCCGATGAATCGAAAACCGTGGAGTACAAATACGAACGCTACGTGCCATCGAATTAACGGCCTCATCTGGCTTATCGCGGCCGATCAAACTAAGCTGAAATAGCCTTTCTAAGCTCCATTGCCCAGCGCGCCTCTCCGCTATCTGGATAGGGGCCCCGGCCGAAGGGGCGACAGAACAATGGACCAACAAACCATTCTCACCGTCGAAGACGACCCGGCCATTCGCCGCGGCATTGTCGATGCGCTGCGCTTTGCAGGCTATGCCGTGTTCGAATCGGCCCGCGGCGATACCGGCCGGCAAATGGCCCTCGAGCGCTTGTACGATCTGCTGCTGTTGGATCTGGTGCTTCCCGGTTGCGAAGGGCTCGATATTTTGCGCGCCGTTCGCCAGCTGCGCCCCAGCCAACCGGTCATTATTCTTACTGCCCGCGGCGAAGAGAACGACCGCGTCGAAGGTCTCCGCTTGGGTGCTGACGATTACGTAGTAAAGCCGTTCAGCGTCAAAGAGTTGCTCGCCCGCGTCGAAGCCGTCCTGCGCCGCTCCCCCGAACGCCCACAGGAAGTCTCGCAAATCACCGTACCCGGCGGCATTGCCGATTTAGCCCGCTTTGAAATTCGCTTCGACGATGGCCGCCGCGCCGAGCTTTCCGACAAGGAAGCCGAGCTATTGCGGTATTTGGCCGCCAATCCCGGCCGCGCCATTTCGCGCGATGAATTGCTCACGCGCGTCTGGCAACTCAATCCCCGCGGCTTATCGACCCGTACTATTGATATGCACGTTACCCGGCTGCGCGAAAAGCTCCGCGACAATCCCGACGAGCCCCAAGTGGTGCTCACCGTCCGCGGCAAAGGCTACATGTTCGCAGCGCCTGCCGATGTAGGCTAAGCATCAAAGTCTGGCCCAATTTGCTCCTTGAAATTCGCCCAACAATGGTGTATCAAAGAAGAACGGTTAACTGTACACATGAACACATATAACGCTCTGCGTAGTTTCCGAACCTGAGAGCAACAAATCCATTTGCCACCCCTTGACACGCTTTACCGATGCCCGAGTTACCCCGCGCCGCACAGAATTTCAAACCACCAAAAATGCATTCCGTTCGACAAACACCGACTCTCGCCCCACCAAGCATTTTCTCTGCGCAAACTACGTGGGAAAGTGTGGGGTAAATGTTTGGCCCAAAAACCACGTTTTTCTCGAGAGTTTCACCACCACACTTCCCCACCCATTTCGATCATCTTTGAAAAAAATTCGCAAACTTCACGTCATCACCCCTTCACCCCTTCACCCCTTCACCCGTTCATTCCTGACCCCTGAACCCTGAACCCTGCTTATGAACCGCCCCTGGCAAATCTGGCTCACGTTCGTCGCCTGTCTCGGCGTGGCGCTCGCGGCATTCGGATGGCTCAGCATCAAGGCGCTCGAATCCGATGCGGCCGAAGCCCTCGGTCGCCAGCGCGCCACGCAGGAAGAAAATGTGCGGCTGGCGCTGTGGCGTATGGATTCGCAAATGTCGCCGCTTGTGGCGCAGGAAAGTGCCCTGCCCTACTTTGTTTTCAACTCGTTCTATTCCGCCCAGCGCGCCTACGGGCGAATGTTCAATGGCACGACCAAACAGACTAAAGGGCTCAACCTCGATGAGTGCGTTCCCTCCCCCCTGCTCTTGCAGCCCACGCCGCAAGTGCTGCTCCACTTCCAATTCAATCCCCAGCATCAGCTCTCCTCGCCCGAAGTCCCGACAGAAAAATTCGTGGGCCAGGCCGTGCCCGACGATCTGAGCCAGGAGCAACTCGATCAAAACAAAAGCCAACTCGAAGTTTTGAAAAAGGCGATCGATCCCGAAATCGTCTTGGCTCAGTTGCCGCCGCCGCAACCGGCCATGACCTCTCCGGTAATCGCCGGCCCGGGTCCAAACCCATTCGGCCAAAACCAAACGGCGCTCAACCAAGCCAACGCTCCGCCACCCGAACCGTCGGGCAATGCGCAGCAACCCAGCGACCCATTCGCCCTTCCTGCCAGCCAGCCTTCGCTCAATAACTCTCAAGAACCGCAACAGGTCGCCTCCAACCAACAATCGCTCGCCAATCAAGCAGTTGTCTATCAGCCTCAAGCGGCACAGGAGCAACAAGGCCAACGTGCCATGCAAGAATTCGCCGCGCGGCAAAAATCGGTCTCCGCCAATAACAGCTTCGCGCAGAATTCAGGAATTCCAAGCTTCGATCTTGCAAACGGCAAAACCAGTGACACCACCGAAGTGCAAATGTCGGTCATGTCCCCCTTGTGGCTCGGGGAAAAATTGATTCTCGCTCGCCGCGTTGAAGTCGGCGGCGAAGAATACTTGCAAGGCTGCTTGCTCGATTGGCATTCGATTAAGCAGCAACTGCTCGACGGCATTTCCGATCTGCTGCCACAAGCCGATCTGGCCGCCGATTCCAATTCCAGCCCGTCGGCCGAATCGCGCCGATTGGCCTCGCTCCCGTTGACCTTACTGCCCGGTCCGCTTCCCGACCTGGTCGCCACCGGCCTTTCACCCATACGCTTGTCGCTATTGCTGGCGTGGGCCGCCATGCTGTTTGCCGCAGTCGCCGCCGCGGTCCTCTTAAGTGGCGTCATCTCTCTTAGCGAGCGACGCGGCGCGTTCGTTTCAGCCGTGACGCACGAATTGCGCACTCCATTGACCACCTTCCGCATGTACGCCGAAATGCTCAGCGAAGGCATGGTCAAAGACGAAACCGACCGCCGCAATTATTTGGAAACCTTGCGCGTCGAGGCGGACCGGCTGACCCATCTCGTCACCAACGTGCTCGCCTATGCTCGCATTGAACGCGGCCGCCCAGGCGGTCGCATTGAAACGGTGACGATCGACAAGCTGCTTGGCGTCGCCACCCAACGCCTAGCCGATCGCGCAGCTCAAGCCTCGCTCGAATTGCAGATTGCCATCGATCCGGCAATCGAACACCAACTCGTGCTGGCCGATCCGGCCATCGTCGAGCAGATTTTATTCAACCTTGTCGATAACGCCTGCAAATATGCGGCAGCAACGACGGATCGCACATTGAATCTGTCGGTAGGCGGCGAAAACCGGCGGGTCGGCATCCGCTTGCGCGATCACGGCCCGGGGGTTAGCGCCCCTGGCCAGCGTCGGTTGTTTCAGCCCTTCCGCAAGTCAGCACAAGAAGCGGCTTATTCGGCCCCCGGCGTCGGACTCAGGCCTGGCGCTGTCCCGCCGCTTGGCCCGCAGCATGCGCGGCGATTTATGCTACGAACCTTCGTTGGACGATGGCGCTTGCTTCGTGCTCTGGCTGCCGTTGGCTTACTAGGTACTGTGGACGGCTCGCTCAGAAGAGCGCGGCTAGCAACACAGGCTAACCCGTTAGACAATTCACCGCCAGCGCGGCACATTGCTGTCATCGTCAGGCAATAATCCCGCGTGCAAAAGTTGCGTCGTCGCCCGAATTGGTGGCGACGAGGACTGGCCGGAATCGGCTGGACGCCGCGGCAGCGGCGGTGCCGTAGCGCTGCGCGCTGTGCCCGCGGTGCGGATGGCTGGCTAGAGGCACTGCGAATTGCACTAGCATTAGTCGCAGGGATCGCGTCGACCGGCGGAGGCGCAAAAACGGGAGACGCGGACAATGAATCTCTATTTGAAACCTGCCGCACCGCCGGCTGCGAGGCTTCTTCGTCGTCCACCATTGGCAGCATTCCCTGATTTTTATCGGTCGATCCAGATAACGGTCCGGCCGGACCTTCCAGCGGCAAACCGCGCGGCGGTTGCGGAGAAGGCTTTTCCGGCTTGTCTGCTGGCCGATCGTTCGGTTTTGCTGGCGCCTCTTCGTTCGGCCCAGGCAGTTCTTCCGGCGCGGCGGCTGCATTCGTGTTGGCTTCGTCGTCGGCCAAAACTTCCTCCCAAGGCTTACAGCGGATTTCCCAGCCGCCACCTAGTGCCCGATATGTGTGGACTAATCCCATTCCAATATCACCCTGAGCCTGCGCGAGCAAATCTTGCTGCTGCACCAAATCCTGTTCCAGCAATGCCACCCGGTTGAAATCGACCAAACCAGCCTTGTATTGGGTGATGGCCAGCCGCACGGCCTTGTCGGCGGCATCGACGCTGCGCTGCATGGCCTTGGTTTGCACTTGCGATTGCAAAAACTCCTCGATTCCATCCTCGGCTTCGGCGTTGGCATGCACAACCACGTTTTGGTAGGCCGCCACCAACTGCTGGAACTTCGCGTCTTGCAATCGCACATTGTTCACCAGCCGGCCATAGTTTAGCACGTCCCACTGAAACCCCGGCCCGATAGTTCCTTGGAGCGAGCGATTTTTGAACAAGTCGGTGAACCGCTCGGCGTCGAATTGAACGACGCCGGTAATCGAAATTGCCGGATATAAGTCGGCCTCGGCCACGCCAATTTGGGCACACTGGGCCGCCGCATCACGCTCGGCACGGCGCACGTCGGGCCGGCGCTGGAGCAGGTCGCACGGGATGCCCGCGACCACATCGGGCGACACCGACGGAATTTCTTTTTCGCCCATTTTTAAAGTCAGATCTTCGGTAGGAAGTCCCAGCAGCGTACAGAGGCGATCGTTGGCGAATCGCAATTGTTTGGCTAACTGTGGCACGAGCGCTTCGGTCTGCGCCAAGTTACTGGTGGCTTGTTCGACATCGAGTTCGCTAGTGAGACCGCCATGAAAGCGCGCCTGCGCAATTTCGAGCGATTCCTTTTGGATGATGATATTTTCGCGCACATACTGGAGCTGTTGCTGCAACGTCCGGATTTCGACATAGGTCGAGCCGACATCGCCCAATAGTGTCACGAGCACGTCGTCGTAGTTGAAGACCGAGGCATCGAGCTCGTCGGAGGCCGATTCGATCGCTCGGCGAAAACGGCCCCAGAAATCGAGCTCCCAAGATAAATTGAAACCCAGCGACCAGTTATCGAAGAACCGCTGCGGCAGAAAATTCTGGTTCGCAGCCAGTTGGCTAATTGCATTTCGTGAATAACTGCCAGCCGCCTGCTGGGTCTGGGGGAATAGATTTCCAATTTGAATGGCCAATTGAGCGCGGGATTCCAAAATGCGGAAGCCCGCTTCTTTGAGCGAAAGATTCTGCTGATAGGCGGCGTGAATTAGCTCATTCAGTTCGCTGTCGTTGAAGGTCGTCCACCAGTGGCTTAGGTCGGGCTCGTCGGTGCTTAAGCGCTTGTCCCCTTCGTCGATCCATTTGTGAGCCACAGGAGCCGGGGGCGGGCAATAATTAGGGCCAACTTTATAGCCGTTGTTTAAATACTCATCCAACGGGGTGCAGCCGGCTGACGCGATTGCGAGTGCAAGCAATGCGCAGCGACAGCGCATTTCGACCCGAGGGAATGACCACATTCCCCAAGCCGCGATGGCTATTTCGACCCAGATGCCGCGCATGTTCATCCTTGAACGGGGACGATCGAACTGTCGTTTAGACCTTTTCGAAGGCAAACCCCTAAGACTAGACGACGGTACATCACCTTCCGTTATCGGTAGGATTTGCCCCGGCGGCACAATCAATCTAACAGGCAAGGTTCCAGAATTTTACCTATTTTCGATCCTGAAAATGGGCGATTCCCCTGTGAGATGGATCTGGCTGGTGGTCGCCGCGAGACCATGGTGCTGCTGGCTTCTTTCGCTAGTCTGTGCGATCCGAACTGCAAATCGTAAAGATCGCTATCACGAAATATGCATAACCAACGGCAATGCAGGAACTTGGAGCAATTCCTCATCTCTGGCTTGCTGTCACGGCACGATGTTTGCGAAACACGACTGGCGGAATGAAGAACGGAGAGCGAAAGCGAATTTTAAAAAGCGAGGCAAACATACAAGGAGCTCGATCATGGCAGTTTTAGCAAGCACCATGCTGTTTGGGGCAATTGGATATTCGATTCTTTATCTGCTATTGGGTGGAGGACTGGGCGGAGCAGTCTTGATCTTCATTGTTGCGAAGATGCTTGGAGGCTGAGCCAACGATGTCCTTGGCAAGACGCCGAGAGGTTCGTCCGCTCGTGGGGCCGGAAAATAGGACCGGAGACGTTGCGGCACGATCGCTCGATCATCCGAAATAAAAAGCCGCTCGTGGGTCGTACGGCGACCAGGCGAGCGGCTTTTTTGCTGCGCGGCGCAGGCGCCGCCAAGCGTTCTGATTAGCCGCTTAGCTCGGCGACGGTCCGTTACTGGCCGATTGGCCATTTTGCTCTGGGTGCTCTTGAGTGATCAAGCGGGCTGACCGATTGCGTGTGAAGTACATCCACATCCATTGGATGAACACCAGCACGCGGCTTTGATATTGGACGATGTGCATCAAATGGACGAAGAGCCAAATGGTCCAAGCGAACAGACCGGAGAATTTGAAGGGCCCCATTTCCGCTACGGCCGAATGGCGGCCGATGGTAGCCAGATTTCCCAAGTTCTTGTAGCGAAACGGCGGCAGTGTTTTGCCTTCCAATCGCTTGGCGATGAGCTTGCCGACATAGCGGCCCTCTTGAATGGCCGGTTGCGCGACGCCGGGCAGTTGTTTGCCGTCGGGGCCGTTGAGATGCGCAAGATCGCCGATAATAAAGATCTCGGGATGGCCTGGCAGGCTGCAATCGGATTCGACAAGAACGCGGCCAGCACGATCGAGCTTGGCTTGCGCGCTTGTTCCAAACATTTGCCGAGTGCTGAAGCTTGCACGCCGGCGGCCCAGAGTACGGTTCGGGCGGCAATGATTTCCGCGCCATCGGGAGCATGGTTTGGAGCGTTAGAATCTGCGATTCGACCTGCGGGCTTAACGGTAACCTGGTGATTTTGAATATCGACGACTGGCGTGCTGGTGTGAACTGTCGCGCCAAGGCGCTCGAGCGAAGCGCGTGCTTTGGCCGACAATCGCGGATCGAAAGTCGGAAGGATTCTGTCGGTCGCTTCGATGAGGATCACCTTGGCTTGCCCAGGATCGATGTGCCTAAAATTGCCGCGCAATGTCTCGTGCGCGAGTTCACACAGCATGCCGGCCAATTCGACGCCGGTCGGCCCGCCACCGACGATTACCAGCGTGAGCCAAGACTGAACGACGGCGGAATCGGGATTGGGGTTGTACTCGGGATCGGCTTCGCGCTCCGCGCGTTCGAAGGCGGTGAAAATGCGGCGGCGTATCTCTGTGGCATCTTCGACGGTTTTCAGTCCTGGCGCGAATGGTTCCCACTGGTCGTGGCCGAAGTATTGGTGCTTTACGCCGGTGGCCAGGACAAGCGTATCGTACCCGATTTCGCCATCACGCAGATGTACTTTGCGGGCCGCCGCATCGATGTTCAGAACTTCGCCCAGCAGAATTTCCGCATTGGTCTGCCGCTTGAAGAGCGCGCGAAGCGGAGCGGCGATGTTGGCGGGGGACAAGCCGCCGGTGGCCACCTGATACAAGAGGGGTTGAAACAGGTGAAAATTGCGGCGGTCGATGAGCGTGACGGAAACCGGGGCGCGGCGTAGTTGCCGGACGACATTCAAGCCTGCGAAGCCGCCACCGACAACAACGACTCGGTGCATATTATCCGCTGCGATGCTTCGATCGCTTTTTGCGCGCCAGGGCCAACAGCAATCCGCCGCCGGCCAAAAGTATAACGCTTGCCGGTTCGGGCACAACATTCACGGTGAAACTGCCGGCGCCGGAAATCGAAGTGGTGGGGAAGGTGAAATTGGGCGAGGTTCCCTGGGCGGCAATCAACAGCGAATCGGAACTGGTGAAAATTGTGTATGAACCGCCCGGAATATTACCCGGCGTAGTAAAAGTCAGTTGATCGACCAAATAAGAGCCGGCAGCAATATTCGGAGTGAACGAGGTGGCCGAGTAGCCCAAATCGACACTGTTGACACTCGTATCCAAGAGCGTGCTGTGGCCGCCGGAGACCGGGCTGGGCAGTGGATTGGTGGTCGGATCGGTCAAGCCGTTGGGCAGGCTGGTCCACGTGCCCAGTTGGGAGCCGGTCATGCGGCTGGTAACCGTGAAATCGTTGGCGGCCGACGCTTTTAGATAATAGGAGAGCCCATCGAAGGCAATGGTGTCGGAGTTCAAAGTCACGTTCATCGAAAAGCTGTCGCCGGGGGAGATCGAAACCGACCCGCCGCCGCCGGAGGGATTGGTTAGCGACAAGCCAGGGGCGGCCGACGATGCGGTTGCGGCAAACAGAAGGGCTGATACCAATGCTAGCGAAAGAACTGACTTCATGGTGCGGATCCTAAGGAATCAAAGAATGCGTCTTCACAGGTTGATTCGGAAACAGATGTCTTTTTGTGCGTGGCAAACGGCAAAGCGGCGCTTAGCAGAAAATCATTGTTCGACAGCACCAGCCAGTGCAAGCCGGCGTCGTTCGGGGCATTGCCGTGCGACATTTTCAATTCGGTTGAAGCGACAACGATCGATGTCGGGCCGTTGTAGGGCGCGGAACCGATTGTTGTCGAGCCGGCCGAGTTCTGGGTTTCAGTCATCGTCGAGTTCGATGTCGTCGATGTGGCGGGCGCCAAATCATCGGTCACAACCGGCGCAGTGCTGGCCGGCGCAGAGACGCTTGTGAACGAGACAGCAAGTGGCGGAGATTCGGAACTGCCGGTGATCAACTCCGGCACGGGGATGACGTCGCCGCCGGAAGTGATATTGCCGTAGTCGAGGTTATTGCCCGAGTGCGCTTTGACGTAGCTAACATCGGCCACATTGATGGCGTTGCTGGAATCGATGTCGTCCAGCACATTGGCGGCAGAGACCGGCTGACCGCTATTGAGTTTGACATAGGCAACATCGGCCACATTCACTGCGCCTGACCCATCGACATCGCCCAACAGCACGCCGACGTTCAAGGTGTAATTGCCGGCCGTGCCTCCCGCGGTGCCATGCACTCCGCTTAAATTGACAACGAGCACTTGACCGTCGATTGCGCCAGACAGGGTAATGGCGATGTGCGTTGAATCGAGATAAGCCGCGCTACCCGAGCCGCTACTGAGCGTAAGGGAAAGCGGCGATGTAATCGTCGAGGTGTCAATCGCTTGGGCGAAAGTGAGAATGATGGAGGTCGGCCCGTTAAGCCGAGCTTCAATGGTCGGATTGCCGCTGAGAGCCAAGTTCAAATCGAGGTTGATCACGCCACTTTGCTTGCGTGAAATGGCGGAGGCCAAGGCCGGCGAAGGCGTGGTGATGTTGGCAGAGCTAGAAGGCGTGGAACTATTGGGGCCCGAAATGGCGATGACGCGATAAAAATAATGGGTGCCGGGACTTAAGCCGGAATCGTCAAACGAAGTCGTGCCATTTGGCAAATAGGCGACCGTCGTCCAGGTGACTCCATTAATCGATCGCTGGACTTGTTCTTCGGTCTCGGTGGTGGTGTTTCGGGTCCAGGTGAGATGGGTCGTGGTGGGCGAAGTGGCGGAAAGATTGAGCGAGGTCGGCGCGGACAGCACGGTGTTGAGCAATCCGTAGCCGACGACCGTTCCCAGAATATGCCCGCCGGTGCCGGAACCACCGCCGGTGGCGTCGTACACCATGCCGTTGAAGACGGTGGGAATGCTGAATTTAACGCCGGTGGCGCCGGAGGTTCCGCCGGTGAGCTGATCGCGGGCGACGTTATCGTTGCTAGTGTAAATTGGCAGTATGCCGCTGCCGATGGCAGATGCACTATAGGCGACTAAAAAATCGGTGCTGGTTTGAGTGACGTTGTTGGCCCAAATAATTCCGTTCGTTAGCCCATCGGCCGATGTGGCAGATGTATTGCCGCGGCCACCGAACAGAGAAGTGCTGCCGGTTGTATCGCTCGTAAAATTCGGCACGGGCTCGATGCCGGTGCGAGACGATGTCGCACCGGGTACGAAAGGAAATGCAGTTACGTCGAAGCCCAGTTCGGGGACATATCTGGTACCTGTGCTTCCGCCGCCCAAACCAATATAAAGTTCACCATTGAAATACGAGGGAATATCATATCCTTTGTAGGTCTGATTGTTGGCAAGCGTCGTGGGGTGCCCGTTGTATTGGTAATAGTAGAATTCGCCGATGATGCGGTCGAAGGGAGCCGGGTCGGCATTACTTGTGTTTGGACCGCCACTTACATCGTAGCCAGTATTGAAGCCGCCTAAGTTACTGGCGTCGACCATGTAAATGCGGCCCTCCTTGCCCGCGAACACGAGGATAGAATCGCCTGTCGTATTGTGCTCGACCGTGTAGACCTGATTCACGTTATCGTAATGGGCCGTGACAGCGCCTGGCCCCGAGGTCGGCAGCATCAAGACACCACCCGACCCGATGTCTTCGTCGTTTTTATTGAGCTGGTAAACGTTGGATGGAGTGAAATAATCGACTACCTTCATTCCAAAGCCGTTGACGTTGTAGCCCCCGTCGGGATTGTAAGTGCCGTCAGGAGTTGGGTTGCCAGCGGCGCTATTTGCCAAATTCACATTGGCTTGAGTTGCATTAAGGTCGAACGCCACCTTGAGAATGGAGTCGCCGTAATCACTATCCAACGGTAACTGCACATTATTCGTTGACACGTAGGTCGAATTAAAATTGGACGTCGCTGGATTAAATGAACCGTTGCCGACGGTGAAATAAAGATACGTTCCATCGGTCGTTATTCCTCCGCCGGAGGCCCACAGGCCGCCCACCGATGTAAAACCAGCGCTGCCTTTCACACCGTCGAAGGTGGGAACCGTCACAAACGCGGCATTATTCGCCAGCGTTGAGGCGTTGTAGCCCAACAGCCATCCATAATAGGGGCCGTCATCGCCATGCGAAGCAAAGCCCAAATAAATTTCGCCGTTGATGAGCGTCGTGGCGACGCGGTTCATTTGCAACAGCGCATTGAAGGCGATATAGCCAGACCTCGACGGAGTTGTGCCCGCGAAGATCGAAAGCGTATCGGTCTGATTGAATCCCCAACTGTCGGCGTTGTCGGTCGTGGCAACGGTGCCATTGCCGTTAAACGTGTCGGTGTTGTTACCCGTACCTTTAATGAATGGGCCAGCAACGTACTTATAATTTGCGCCCCATTTCGCGGTGATCGTGCCCGTGGCCGGAGAGGTTAACGTATTCGGGACAGTGTATTGGAATGTGGTCGAAGACGTGACCGCACTAATCATGAACGTGCCGTTATAGCCCGAGGGCGTTGCGCCAGAAATTGTAATGGAATCGCCGACGTGCATTCCCGTGGTGCTGCTGATTGTGGCGGTGGCAGTGGTGCCGCTGCGAGTTAGCGAAGAGACCGTGAAACTTGTTTGGTTATAAGAACTGAAAGAAGGAGTGCTTCCGCTGCGTGGATTGAGAATGGTATCGGCAACAATTTGGCCGCCGGTGGTTGGCTCAACGCTGGAGGGTGGATTGTTGGTGGGGGTAATCGCAACCGAACCGTCGACGATATTAACGGCCCACAGGCGCTGCACGTAGTGAATGTCGGTGGTTCCACTCGTGAACGAACTGACCGGTGTTGTCCCATTGCGGAATTCCTGAGTATCCGCCACCAAATACAATATGCCGGTGTTGGGATCGATCGTGGGAGTCGCCAAAATGCCCAATTCGGGGCCGATGTCGGAGCCGTTCACCAGCGCATTATCGCCCGAAACAGCGGGGATGGTCGTGACACCCGCCGTCGGTGAGGGGCTGCCAATTGTAGTAACGCGCGGATCGGCGATTTGATCGAAGCTGTCTTGCCACAAAATCGCGCCCGTATTGGCATCAATGGCGTACAAGCTGTTGTGCATGGTGGCCGCGTAGAGCACATTGTGGATGCCCAGCGAGGAGCCGCGGGTGATATTCACGTTGGCGACTGCCAGGATTTGAGCATAGATCTGCCCATCAAGTGTGGCGGTGAAAACCTTGCCGAAACTGGTCGAATTGACGTTGGAGGGAGTGAGAACCGTCTCGGTTAGATTCTGGCCAGTGCTGCCTGCATCGTAGTGATTCGAAAGCACGTTGACTGAAAGCAGCGTGCGGGGTTCGAGCATTTCGATGAGGCGCAGGGTCGGGAAGCGCCGAGGCGCGAGGTGCCGGTTGCGCGCGGACACCAATAATGATCTCTTCGCGCGAGCGCGGCGAGTGCCTCGTTGACGATTCATCACAAGTTTGCTCCCACAGAAATTGATTTCTGGCCGGTTGCAGCAATCAAGCGCCGCGCAACCACATGCAATCCAGAGCCGACCCTTTGGATCGAACTCAGACTATAGATGCTTCAGGGCAGCATGAGGGAATAGCCCTAATAATGCACACCCCCTGCTGCGAAAGCCTGTTCCGATTAGCGTCCCCCAACGCACAAAGGTGCCTATTCCAACTGTTCAGAGGCCATAATAATGCAGCCCTCCGCGCTACGCAAGAAAAAAGTTGGCCGCGCGGCGAAAAAAGTGTAGGAAACAGGTCGACTGTTTTAATGGATTCTTGAGGCGAACTGCATGCGGCATGCAAGAGATTCGAGCATTTTGAGGCGTGCAATTCGCGCGGGTTTGCTTGGCAACGTCGAAGGGAAGTGCGCCGAACCGCGGCTTGAAACAGGCGCTTTCTTAGCGCCGGGCAACTTCGAACGCTAGGCAGCAGCGCTTTGTCTTTGAACCGCATCGTGTCGCGAATACCAGACGGCAGCTTCGGCGATATTGGCAAAGCCGACTTCGCGGCCATATAGGCGATCGGTCCAGGAGCGAAGGGATTGCAAACGGCCGGGGCGAGTGATCGCTGGAGGTTGGCGACTAGATTGAAGTTCTGCGAGCCGTCTTTGCAGCCGAGCGCGCAGTGGCTTGGAGCTTTCTTTTAGGAATCGCAGCGGACGCTGGAGCGTTTTGCGCGCCCAGCGCCAGCGCCAATAGTTCTTGTCGGCATCGGGGGCATTCTTGAGTGCTTGAAAGAATTGGCTCTTGATTGAGCGCGGCAATTGGCCCATGCGAATGAGTTCGGCGGCCTCGCGGAAAACGAGGTCGGTCCAATGCGTCCAGTCGATTTTGACATGGGCCAGTACTTCGGGGAAAGTTTGTTTCGTCGTCAGCGCACCATCGAGCGACAGCGTGCAATAGGCTTTCCAGAGAAAGGGGGAGTAGCGATAGGGCAGCGGGTCTTCAAAATCCCAATTCCAATGGGCCGCGCCGACCTTGCGCTTGGGCAGATAGGCCAACGAGCCACTTGATTTTTTGTGGCGGCCGAGAATAAAGAGCGGACGATCGACCAATGCGGCGCGTTGGCTCAACGCGGCGGCGGCACGCATGCCGAAGAATTCCAAATGCTGCGGCGACGAAAACCAGCCGGCGCGCTGGCGTACTTGCTCGACCAGCTCGCGCTTAATGGCCCAAGCACCGCCTGCATGGACGACTTTTTCGTTAAGCATGCGGCGAGCGAGTTCGGGACCTGTTAACAATGAAATGTCGCCCGAAAAATGTTGATTGGGATCGAAGGAATTCGCGATGCGGCAGTCGGGATATTCGGGCCAGAGATAGCGGAGAAACTGGCCGCGAACAATGTCGGCACGGGTGTCGGCAATCAGATGATCGAGAATTTCGAAACGGTCAGGGAGGAGCAGGTCGTCGTCGCCGATGTGGCAGAGCCACTGGCCGCGGGCGAAGCGGTAGGTGAATTCCAAATGCTCGCCGATGCAGAGGCGCTTCGCGGGACGGACGACGCGCAGGCGGCGATCGGCGGCGGCGAGCTTTAAGAGCCATTCGTGGCCGCCATCGTCGGAGCGATTGTCGCTAACGATCCATTCGACATCAGGGCGCGCGATGCGCAGCATGGCCGGCAGCGTGACCGAGAGGGTTTCACGGCCATTGAGCGTCGGCAAGACGATTGAGTATTTCGGAATTGTCGAAAACACTTTCAAGGCGAAAACTTTCACTGCGACGAAAACAACGGTTTTCGGAAAACCGAAAAAACGGTGAAAAACGGGTTTTTAACGGTCGATAAACGGCGCGGAAACGGTGGAAAACGGTGAACAGGATTTATGAGGGGGCGCGAGCACGGGAGTCGGTCGTCGAGGTTGAGTGATCTTATGTACACTATTGGTGAATTGTGAACAAAATGTTGGTCAATTTCAAGGGGCAAATTAGGCCGCTGCTTTAGTGATGGCCGCGGCAGTGAGATCGCTTTTTTCGCGCAAGAATTGCTGGCTGCCGACGCGGCCGCACACTGCTTGTTTGAGGGCCAGGCAGCGGACGCGGGCCTGCAAATCGGGCCAGGGTTCCAATTGCTCGCGCACAAAGGAACCGAAGCCACCGGCTAGCAAATGCTCTTCAATTACGATCACGCGGCGATGATTTCGAACGAGTTCGGCAACCGCTTCGGATGTGGCCTGATCGTCGGCCCAGAGGGCGGCGCTGTATACGGCTGCGCCAAAATTCAGGCGCGGCTTGCAGAGCGATGGAGGCCACCGAGCCGCAGGCCAAAATGGCGACGCCGTCGCCGTCGCACAGCCGAGGGAACGATGGAGGCTGAACGACGAGAGGCCCGGAGTGAAGGACGGCCTCGCCTGCTTTGCCCAAGCGTAAATAGGCCGGTCCATCGTAACTGCAAAGGAAGCGCACGATGGCACGGGTTTCGTGAGGATCGCACGGGGTGGCCATGAGCATGCCACCCATGCCGCGCAGGCAAGCGAGATCTTGCACCGCATGGTGGCTATAGCCGAGCGAACCGTAAGCTAGTCCGGCACCGACGCTGACGACCTTTACATTGGCGCGGTGATAGCAAACGTCGTTACGAATCTGCTCTAAGCAGCGGAGCGTGGGAAAGTTGGCGATGGAGTAAGTGAAAACGTTGTAGTCGCAGCGCGCCAGGCCGGCGGCAATGCCGGTCATGTTTTGTTCAGCGATGCCAGCATTGAGATAGCGATCGGGGTAATCCTTGGCGAATTGTTCGATGACGCTAAAGCCCAGGTCGCCGACGACGAGAAAAATGTCGCCGCGCTTGGCAGCTTCGTCGTGCAGCGTTTCGATGAAGGCGTTACGCATTTAAGTGTCACGAACGTTGTTCATTCGCAATTCAGCACTGCTGGACAAGCCAGCAGTGGCACCAGCAGCCGGCGAAATGTGCTCACGCGGCGCGGAGTTGAGCGAGGGCGGATTGTAGTTGTTTTGGATCGGGGGGTTTGTAGTGCCAGAGCAGTTCGTCTTCCATGAAATCGACGCCGGCGCCTTTGACCGTGTCGGCGATGATTACCGTGGGTTGCCCACGGCGCGGGTTGTCTAAATCGAGCGCAGTTGGACAGCGGCAAAATCGTGGCCGTCGATGCGCAGGTGTGCCAGCCGAAGAGGGCAAATTTTTCGGGAAGTGGATCGAGGCGCAGCACTTCGTCGACGCGGCCGAGGCTTTGAATTCTGTTGTAATCGATAATCACCCAGAGGTTATCGAGCTGATGATGGCCGGCGAACAAAATGGCTTCCCAGTTGGAGCCTTCGTCAAGTTCGCCATCGGAAAGCAGCGCCACGGTGCGCCACGACTGGCCGCGGCGGCGGGCGCCTAATGCCAAACCGCAGGCGAACGGCAAACCGTGCCCCAGCGAGCCGGTCGAAAACTCGACGCCGGGCACTTTATGCGACACATGCGACATGAGGCGGGAGTCATCCTGTCCGTAGTCGTTGAGTTCCTCAATGGGAAAGAAGCGGCGCAGCGCGAGGGCCGAATAGAGCCCCACGCAACTGTGCCCCTTGCTGAGAACAAAGCGGTCGCGCCCTTCCCAAGCAGGATCTTCGGGGTGCACGTTCAAGCGTCCGCCGGGAGCAAACAGCACGGCGAGGAGATCGGCCATGCTCAGTGCGCCGCCGATGTGCGAAGCTTTCGCGCGGGCCACCATTTCGATTGACAGGCGGCGGATATCGGTGGCGAATTGCTTGAGTACAGTGTTGTTCACTGCCACTATCCTTGCTGAGTATCGCGGAGCACCTCGCACACGTAATCGACCTCGTGGCGCGTGAGGTTGTGGCCGCTGGGCAAATTGATGCCTTGCTTGGAAAGAATGGCCGAGGTGGGCGATTGGCGATGATCGAACATCGGCAGCGTACTCATGGGGTAAAAGAAGGGACGGCTATCGATGTTGGCTTTCTTGAGCTCGGCCATGACTTCATCGCGGTTCAGAGGGCTGCCGTCTTTCACCAGAATGCTCGTCATCCAATAGATGTTGCGGTAGCCAGGGCGCTCGGTGTTGAGTTGGAGATTCGGGCAATCGGCCAGCCCTGCTTTGTACCACGAGAAGATTTCGCGCTTGCGTGCGACCAGTTCCTCGATCCGTTCTAGTTGGGCCAAGCCCAGCGCGGCTTGGATATTCGACATTTTGTATTTGAAGCCGATCTGGGTGTTCCAGAAGGTTTTGTGCGGGTCGCGGCCGTGATCCCAGAGAAGGCGAATTTCCTCGAAGAGCTTGGTGTCGTTGGTGACCAGCATGCCCCCTTCGCCGGTGACCATGATCTTTGCACCTTGGAAGCTGAAGGCCGCCAGGCGGCCGAAAGTGCCGGTTTTTTTGCCACGGATGTTGGCGCCCAGCGACGGGGCGGCATCTTCGACGATTTCGATGCCGTGCTTGACGGCAATCGCGCCGATTTCGTCCATGTTGGCTGGATGGCCGTACAAATGCACTGGCACGATGAGCCTGGTGCGCGGCGTAATGGCCTTTTCGAGTGATTTGGGGTCCATGCACCAGGTATCGGGCTCGACGTCGACCATCACGGGCTTCGCGCCGCAGTAGCAAGCGGCAGCGGCGGTGGCGATCCAGGTCATTTCGGGAACGATGACTTCATCGCCTGCCTTCAGCTTGAGCCCGGCCATTGCCAGATGGAGTGCGCCGTGCAACTGCTGGTGGCCAGCGCGTGCTTGACGCCCAAGATATTCGGCGAACGCCTTTTCGAAGCGGTCGAGGTAGCCGCTCCAGTTTTCGTTCCAGCCGTGCGTGACGGCGTCGGTCACGTAGGAGATTTCTTTTTCGGTGATCGACGGGACCAGCGGTGAGAATTTTCTTAACTGGCTTCAGTCCGCTGCTAAGCCGCTTTTTCGAGCCGATGCTGCTGTGCGTGATCATGGGTCATCCTCAAGAAAATGCGAAACGTGGAGGTGGGGGAAAACCGGGGCTGCGCGACCCAGCGGATTTCCGCCTGCGTGAATTCGCAGCCCATGGGAATCGCTTCCACGGGCTTAAAGCCGCAGCGCATATAAAGCTGCACGGCGCGGTGGTTATCGCCAAATACTTTCAAGCTCACCGAACCGGCCTTGAACTCGCGATAGGCGAACTCGGTGAGGCGGTTGGTGACCGCGGTCATGAGGCCTTTGTGATAGGCGATGCCGCGCATGACGTTATCGATTTCGACATCGCCGGAGTCCCAATCGAATGCGGCCAATCCCGCGTGAGCGATCATGCGGTCTTGCCAATCGAAGACGCCGAACAGGATGCGTTCGGGGTCGTCGATAACTCGCACTTGGGTCCAGCGCGTTGTGCCTTCGAGCGTAACGTTGAAAATCGTGGGATAGGCGTGCTGATTATTTTTTCGCCAGAGCGCGAATTGCTCGATGATTTCGGGGCGCGACAGCACCCAAGGACCCAGCGGAATGAGTCGGGCAAATTGCGCACCTTTGGGGAGCTCGAGCGTGTGAGCCTCGGGGTGCTCTTTGCAATGGCGAATCAAGGTGAGGACTTGTTTCTTGTCCATGATTTTTTACCCTGCCTCAAAACCGCCTCGGCAAGGGGGACGGGCTCATTATGCGGCGCACAAGGTATGTTTTATTTTTCGCGAGGCGACGAATTGGTCGATCGCATGCACGATGTGGTCTAGCTGCGACTGGCGCAAGCCCGGGTACACGCCGACGAACATGGCTTCGTTCATCAGCGTGTCGCAGCCGGCCAGGTCGCCGATCACGCGGAATGGGGCGGTGGCGAATAGCCCATCGCCAGTTTCATATTGTTTCTTGAGGATGGTGAGCATCGGCTGGCGAACCAGATTACCGCCAAAGAGCATGCGGTTGCCGACGCGAGCTTGATCGAGCGCGTGAGCTAGTTCGCTGCGCGTGAATGGTGCGGAGGGCTTCACTCGAATCATGAAGCCAAACCAACTCGGCTGAACTTTGGTGCGTACCGAGGCCCACGTGAAGCCTTGCTGCGACCAACCGCGAGCGTGAGTGGGGAGCATGAAGTCGAACAAATCGCCAAAGTGATCAAGCGCTTTGCGTAAGTAGTTCCAATTGTGGATGCGGCCAGCGATGAAGTCGGAGAGTTTCTTGAGTTGCTCGCGGCCGATAGCGGCTTGCAAATCGGTCGGCTTGAGGTTGTAGCCCAAGTGGCTGTAGATGAATTTGTGATCGTAGCCGGCGGGCAGCTCGCCGAGTTGCCAATTGAATCGCTTGTTGCAGGTGTTGTCGCAGCCGGAGGCGCACCAGCAATCGCGTCCCCAATCGCGGAACGATTCGACGATGGTTTTTAAGAGCGGATTGCGGACGATATTGACTGCGCCCCCTTCGCCCATGGTGATGTGGTGCGGCGGATAGAAGCTTTGGGTGCTCAGATCGCCGAACGAGCCGGTCGGACGGCCGGCGTAGCGGCTACCCAGCGCGTCGCAATTGTCTTCCACGAGCCAAAGATTGCGCGTTTTGCAAAAATCGCGCACGGAGTCTAAATCGAACGGGTTGCCCAACGTGTGGGCGACCATGACGGCTTTGGTTTTGCCGGGCGAGTAGGCGTCTTCAAGTTGATCGACGCGAATGTTCGCGGTGGTGGGATCGACATCGACGAACACCGGCACGCCGCCGTGTTGAATGATCGGAGCCACGGTGGCAGGAAAACCAGCAGCGACGGTGATGACTTCGTCGCCGGGCGCAAGCGGCGCTCGCCGAGCTTGTGCGAAGTGAGCGCGGCAACGGCGGCCAAGTTGGCCGAGCTGCCGCTATTGACGAGCACGCAACTGCGCACGCCGAGCATACTGGCTAACTCGCGCTCGAAGGCCGTGCCTTGGGGACCAAGGGTCAGCCAGAAATCGAGCATGGCCTCGACGCCCGCGACGACTTCGGCGGCATCGTAAACGCGGCCGGCATAGGGAGCCGCATCGTCGCGCGCGGATTTTCGCAGGCGCGCTTCGATGAGCAAGCGCGTAGACTCGATTATTTCACCGCGTAATTGAGCTTCTTGGGAATCCATTCCTCCCGGCCCTCGTCGTGGTTGATATTTGATGAACAGTTTTAATCTGACTTATTATGCCAGGCACTCTCACCCTGCCCTTTCCAAAGGGAGAGGGTTCATGAGAGCTAGGCGGCGAAGCCGACGCGTGTGCTGCGGTTGTTGGCGTTGGCATCGACAGGGATCGAATTCTTATCAGTGGCTGCGTGGACTGATTGATTCCAATGCTTGGTCCAGGGAGCATTACCTTTGTCCCACAACTGGTTGAGCAGTTGGTATTCGCGGAAGGTATCCATGCATTGCCAAAAGTCTTCATGCACGAACGCGCGGGCTTCGCCATCGGCCACGGCGCGCTGCATGGGAATTTGTTCGAGCACGACCGAGGCGTCGGTCGTCAGGTAGTTGTCGATGAAACGGCGATGGATAACCATAAAGCCGCCGTTGATGATGCCCATGTCGGTGTGGGACTTTTCATAAAACGACGTAACACGGCCGGCGTCGAGGCTGATTTCGCCGAAGCGGCTGGCCGGATGGACCGCGGTAATGGTGACGGCCTTGCCATGTTCTTTGTGAAATGCAAGCAGTTGGGCGATATCGACATTCGAGAGTCCATCGCCGTAGGTGAGAAAACAATGCTCGTCGCCAGGGCGCAGGTACTTTGCGACGCGCGCGACGCGGCCGCCGGTCATGGTGTTATCGCCGGTATCGGCCAGGGTGACTTCCCAGTCTTCTTCGTCATGGCTGCCGTGGAAGACGATGTCGTCTTTGCGTTTGAGATGAATGGTGATATCCATGGCTCGCGCGCGATAATTGACGAAGTAGTCGATAATCGATTCGCGCCGATAGCCCAAGCACAAAATGAAGCGCCGCACGCCGAAGGCGGAATAGCTCTTCATGATGTGCCAGATAATGGGTTGCGAACCCACGGGCACCATCGGCTTGGGGAGCGTTTCGGTAACGTCGCGGATGCGCGTGCCTTGGCCGCCGCAAAGAATGATAGCGGGAGGCATTTCCGTCGGATAAACAACGGCAAACGACATGGCGGGAGTCAATCCGTTGACTGGGTCGGCTGCGGCAATCCTTTGCCGCGGGAGAGATAACTTATTGCGCGCAGGCGTACGTGTCGAGAGCAAAGCGGGGATGCTAGCAAGGCTAGTGACTAGTGATTAGTGGCTAGTGGCCAGGGCTTGCGGTTCTTCAACGAATGCGGTTTGGACCTGCGGTTCGTGGTGAAGTTTTTGCATCAGCTTTTCCCACACGGCGGACCATGTGGCGGCGCCGCGGTAATGCAAATGAAGGCGATGCATGCCTGTTTCCACTGCGACTCCCTGAAAAGTGTAATTCGCCGGCAGAACCTTGGCGGAGCGGCCATCGACTTCGGCTTGCCAATTGGGGCTGTAGGTATTGGCGATTACGACCATGCCTGGGCCGTCGCATTGCACCTCAAGCTCGAGATCGTCGGAGGTTTGCGAAACAAGTTTGACTTCGCCGGTCGCGCCCTGGAATTGCTCAGGATTGAGGCCATTGAGATCGTCGCGGTTGAAAACGGCTTCGCGTGAGAAAGCGCTGTGAGTTGGTTGCGGCTAAGGCAGCTAGCGTAGCGGCTTTGTCATCGCACACGCGGAGCGAGCCGACAAAGTTAAATCGCGGCAAAACGGCGCGATTTTCGTAGATGTACAGCGGCTCCCACGACCATTGGTGTTTGAACATGCCGGCGATGCGGGCAGCGGAATGGCGACCTTGCCAATCGATGAGATCATCGCGAAGTTGGGACGGGAGAAGCTTGAGTCGCGGGTCTTTGAGCGGCGTGGGGGAAATGATGTAGCGCACATTAGCCAGCGACAATAAATCGAGATTGTACAAATCTTCAAAACGGCTCTTGATCGTCGGGTCTGACGGTCTCCATAAATAAACCATGTTGCCCCAGTATTCGTGCTTTTGATACGCCCAGGAATCGACGTCAAATAATCCCGCCAATACTTGTGACCAAAATTCCTTATAGCGGTGTGAGTAAAGGACGAGGTAGCCGTCGGCAGTTTCTAGCCCGTAGGCCCAGGCGTAGCCGGGCGCGAAGGTCCAGTTGCGGGCTTCGGGCACACCCAGTCCGGTTCGCCAGCAGTCGGTGATGCAGGCAACACGGAAGGGAGGAAGTTTATCCTTTAAGTCGGCAATGGCTTGGACGTCGGGATGATGGTAGAGCAACTCGTCGCTTTCTCCATACATCATGTTACGATAGCGCTCACGGTTGACTCTGGCGGAAATGACCGAGAGATGCACAAGCAAAACCACAAGGCCAAGCGTGGCGAGGGAGATGCTCCAGCGGCGGTTGTCGCCCGACAGCTCTAGCCGCCAATGGTCGCCAATGGCTTGAATTCCCAAACCGGCCACCAGCGCCATGAGAAATGGCGTGAGCAGAACCAGGCGATGAAAGTGAAAGCCCGACAGCAGGCCCAGATGCGAAAACACGTGGTCTGTGAAGAAGTAATAATAGCGGACGAAAACAAGAATGGCGGCCAGAACCCCGAGTGTCCAAAGGAGCCGGCGATCGCGGAAGCGCGCAAAGGCCAAGCCGACAACGCCGATGGCAATCAGCATCGTGTTGGAATTGAAAATCTGCCTCGGCCAATACGTGACGTTCTCAATAAACTGGACGTAGTTCGAATCCGAAGTGATAACCATATCGGATCGGTGCGACAGAGGCGCGAATTGCGAGGCCGCAAGAATTTGCGGCGCCTGGATTACTAGCCAGCCGGCCGCCATGCAGGAAAGAATGCCAAGCGTTTTCCAATCGAATGTACGAGCGATACAAACGAGCCAGAATAGGACCAAAAGCGGAAAGAAAATGGCCTCGAAGTAGTTGGCGGCAAAGGCGAGCGCCAGGCCGGTTAGTGCCGCGCCGCAAAAAGCCCAGCGGCTTCGCACACCGTGCAAACGGTGAATGCTCCAAAGCAACAGCGGCAAAGCCGGCACGCCGAGGCCTTCGAACAGCTGAAAGCCATCCCACTGGAAGTGGATACCGGGCTGATAAAAGAGGGAATACGCCAGGCCGGTTGCAAACGCAGCGACCTGCGAGGCGCAGATCGTCGCGCAGCAGGCGATAAAAAAAGTATCCAGCGATGAACCGCTGGAGAAACATCACGGTTCCGTAAGCCAACCAGCCGGGAAGCAATGCAAACAGAAGACTGGGCAATTCGAGGCGGTAGGCATTGAGGACGCGGTCGGAACCGCAGCAGGCAAGCGGAAGCCAATCGCCCAGTTGGCCATGCCAAAGCTGTTGGCCCATCCACATGCGTGCCGGAAGCGTGCCATTACCGGCGTCGACGACGCGCACATACGAGCCGGGACCGAGAAGAAAATACAACGAACTCAGCCAGAGTGACCAGAGTGCGAAAGAGCGTGCGGGACGCGTGGCAAAGATCTGGATGAAGTTTGCCGCGCGCTTTTGCCAATTGCGGGGCGATTGGTCCCGACTAAGATCAGTGGCGGATTTTACGAAGGCGCCTTGACGCCGAACAGGTTTTGTGGCGGAAAGTTCGCGAACAACGTCGATCAATGTTTTGGCCCTACGATCGAAGCAGTCAATTAGTGGATGTTAACGGGATGCGCCAAATGCGATTAGGCGGCGGCGCGGGAATCGATGCGCGGCGTGCCGACGATCGCCGTGCGATCGCTAGCGGCGACCCCGGGGGAATCGAAATTCAGCCGTTTCCGCTCGACTACGATCGGGCGGGGGCGCACTTGCCGGTGAATTGCCCCAATGTATTCGCCGAGCACGCCGATGAATCCAAATTGCACGCCCGCCAAGAAGAACATGGCAGCTGCAAACAACCACGTGGCGGAGGCGGCCGACGAACCGAGCCAGCCGACGAGTGCGACGACAGCCATCAGCGCACTAGCGCCAAGCGAGAGCGCGCTGGCGGCATAGGCGGCCCGTAGCGGCACGCGGGAAACCGACGTAATGCCGTTGAGCGTTTGGTCAAACATATCGAACCATTTGGCTTTTGAAACCGAAAATTTACGGCGCACCCAGGTGTATTCGACGGCGGTTTTGCGAAAGCCGCAGTGGCCGATGAGGCCGGGAATGAATGGGTATTGATCGGGACATTGGCGGATCGCTTCGAGCACGGCGCGATCGATAAGCTGGTACAGGCCGGCGTCGACGGGAACATCGACTTCCGCCAGTTTATGAATAAGCCGGTAGTGAATTCCTCTCAAGGTGCGCAAATAGAACGGCTCTTCCCGTTTTTTGCGCACGCCATACACGACTTCGTAACCGGCGCGCCATTTCTGCAAAAATTGCGGGATAAGTTCGGGCGGGTCTTGCAGATCGGCCGGGAGGCAAACAAAAACAGCATCGCCTTGGGCGGAAAGGAGGCCGTTGTGCAGGGAATGAATCGGGCCAAAATTACGCGCGTTGAGGATGACTTTGACGCGGCGGTCACGGCCGGCGAGCGCCTCGAGCAGTTGCGGAGTACGATCGGATGAATCGTTGTCGCAAAAAATGTGCTCGTAATCGTATTCGGGCAAGTCGGCGAAAACTTTGCGCACGGCGTCGTAGCAAAGTTCGACGTTCGGTTCTTCGTTCAAGCAGGGGGTAACGACGCTAACCAGCGGTTTGCGCATAGGGTCCTCAGCATCTTCCGTGATTGCCTTGGATTGACGCGATTCGCCTACGAAGGGCGGATCGGCGGTACGGGCCGTAGGATACCGCAGCGGCATGAAACGACACAATCGTAGATTTTGCGCGACCGCCGGTTAAGAAGTGCTAGCCTGCGCGGCGGGCCGCCAACTGGCGCATAAAGGAAACGCTATACGCCAGGCGCTGGATTGGTTGCAGGCGAGCTAAGAAAGAAGCAGATCGCGGCACGGCATCGTGCTTGGCCAGCACGGCTTGCAATAAAGCCGGCAGCCGCTGCGGCACATCGTAAATGGTCCATTGGTTGGCCGTGACGCGGGCGACCAGTTCATCGACCAATTGCTCGGAAAGTTGACAATTTCCGGCGGCAAGTTCGCCGGTGATAGCACGGGTTTGCGCACCGTCGTCGGTCAAACAATACACGGCACCTGCCTGCCGGAATACTGATTCGCCGTAGCAGAGCACAGGAATTTTGTGAGCCAGAGCTTCGATTCCCCCGGAGGAATTGACGCAGGCGACAGCGCGGGCGGTGGAGAGGGAATCGGCGAGCGACGTGCAATGGTCCCAAGCGAGATTGCGCCGCTCGACCAGCCGTACGACTTCGGCTGACGGCTGCGAGAGCGGATGCCGGCGAATTCTTAGCGGCAAGCGCGAATGATGGCTCATGTGCGCGAGCCACTGCGCCATGTTGGCAAACCAGGGGGAAAGGTTGCTGATTTGCGAATCGGTATCGAGCTGCAACAGCACGAGCAAGTCGCCATCGCAGCGCACCGGTAATCTGGTTAACGGCCGCGATACCAGGGGCCTTTTACACCATCCGGCCGTGGCGTTAATTCCCATCGGATCGATCTGGAATGTACCGTTTTGGGGATACCAGCCAAGCTCGACGAAAATTGGCGTAACTCCCAACGAACGGAAGGTGGCCAGGGACGAACTGTAGCTGCGATGCAACCCATTGAACAGAATTGCCAGATCGCACATCGGTATTCGCCGCGAATACGGAACGCGGCCGGAAAGCGGACCGCGCCAGCGAATTATCTGATGGCCCAGCGAGCGGCAACCCTCGGCCAAAGCGTCGAGAATCGGCGCGACGCGAAGATCTTTGCGGCTTTCGACGACGATCTTTCTCATGCCGACGGTACTATTGAAAGATGCGTCGAGAAGTATGCGGCTTTGCCATTGGCCGGGGCGCGCGGAAGTGCATCACTTCATAGCGCTCTGTATCTTGAGCGTCAGGAGCAAGCGGTTCGGCTGGCAATGTATTCTTCATCGTTGTGACCGCAGTAAGGCTGCAACAAAACCGAATTGCGTCTGATTCTTTGTCAAACCAGAGTTAGTGCGCAAATTCCGACAATCCTATAGGCGCAAGCTCGCGCGGCTGGCAGGCCTGACCGAGTTGCGACCAACTGAGAAAAATGATGTCCTTGCATTTCGCAATTCATCCCTAAGTCGCGATGCGAGTGCCACATTAAACCAATTAAATTCCACCGAAACAGATTATCTGTGCTGCCTAGGTCGCGTAAAGAAGGCATAAATGTACCTTTGGTCTGGGATTTGACGTAGAGCAATTTGAAATAGATTTTGTCGAAACCGGGGGTTTCGTGCTGGTCGAAAAGCTGCCACGAATCACCGGTGCCCGAACTTACGATCCAGTCGAAAAAAGCGGAAAAATCAGCTTCTTTTAACGTCGACCTAGTGGGTGACTTTTAGCTCGGGAAGAGCTTTGCGGAGCTTGGCAACTCCCGCGTCAGTAGCACCGGTGAACTCGACGTTGAGCGATTTTAGTTTCGGCAGATTCGCAAGCGCACGCAGCCCTGCATCGGTGATTTGCGTGCCACTTAGGTTCAGCGTCGCCAAGTTCTTCAAGCCGGTGAGATGTTTGATTCCATCGTCGGTGATATTGGTATCCTGAAGATTGAGCCAGTTCAGCTTTGAGAGTCCGGAGAAATGGGCCAGCGCAACATCGGAAATGCCGGTTCCGAAGAGCTCCAGCCGTTCAAGATTCGGCAGCGCCTCGAGCACTTGCATGCCTAAGTCGCCTACCGGCGATTCGCTCAGGCTAAGCACGCGCAGCCCGGAAAGTTTTTTCAGATGCACGAGGCCGGGGCCGCGCACCAGCGTGTCGCGCAAATCAAGGCGGCCGAGTTTAATCAAGTTCTCCAGTGCCACCAAACCGTCGTCACTGACGCGGGTGCGCAGGAGTGATAGTTCTTCCAGATCGGTCAAATGCACGAGCAGCGGCAGACCCGCATCGGTTAGATGCGTATCTTCGACCATTAGCGTTTTTAGCTTTGTAAATTGAGCCAAGGTCTTGGCGACCTCGTCGTTGGCCTGGGATGGCCCAAACTTCAACTCTTCGAGATTTTTGAGGGGCAAGAGTTTTTGGATACCCGCATTGGAGATTTTGACGCAGCCGCGTAAGTCGAGCGAGCGAAGATCGGAAAGCTGGGCCACGGAATCGAGCGCGCCATCCGTGAAGTTATTGAACAGCAGCAACAGCGATTGGAGTTGCGGGAAGCGATCGGGCAGTTTTGCAAGCGCTTTGTCGGTCAGCGCTGAATTGCGGCGAATGTTGAGCGTGCGCAGGGCGGGCAGATCATCGAGCGCGAGCAAGCCGGCGTTCGTCAGATCGGTATTTTCGAGCGTAAGTTGTCGAAGCTGCTTGAGGCCGCAGATCGCAGGGACGTCGCGGTCGGCAAAAGAGGAGCCAACGATGACAAGCGTCGCCAGCTTCGGCAAATTGTGCAGTTGTTGGAGTTGGCCCCCAGCAAGCTCGGCGGTCGAAAGATCGACGGCAATTACGTTTCCATCGGCGTCTTTGGTGAGCGTGGCATAAGCCTTTTGGAGCGCAGCAGCGATGGCGGCTTGATCGGCGGAATTGGCGCCAGAGTCGGCGGGAGCCGCGGAAGCGCAAGGCAGTGCGAGCGATGCAATTAGCGCGAGTGTGGTGAAGTAGTAACGCACGTTATAGCGAATAGCCGGCGCGGTACTTCGGTTTGATAAGTTCATCGAGTCCCGAAACGTTCGTGGCGGTGAGATTTTTGGCGTCCCACTCGATTTTTGTGCCCGGCGTATCGGCTTTGTCGGCCTGCCAGATGGCCAAATTGCCCAGGAGCACGATTTCGGTAAGGGGGACTGCGTATTCGACAAAATTCGATTTAGGCGGCTCGCCACCCTTGATGGCATTTTTGAACTCGATCCAATGGCCGGGCGATTTGACGAAATCGACATGCACTGGATCGACGTCGAGCAGGTAAATCTCTTGATCGGCATAATCGCCGGCGGCATAGAGCTTGCCTTTTTCGCCGATGATGAGCGCACCGGTCTCGGCGATTTCGTCTTTCTTCTCCGCTTTATCTTTGCCACCTTTATCAGCAGCTTTGGCGTCGGATTTTTTTTCTTCCTTAGCATCGGATTTCTTTTCGGGCTTCGAGGCGTCCTTATCTCCATCGAGCTCGTCGGTCAACAATGTCTTACGGCCTTCGAATAGTTCGCGCTTGGGTTTTTGCTTGGCATCGTACCAGTGCAGTTTGAGATCCGGATGAATATCGTTGGCGGCGAACTCATACGTGACGCGAGATTTGCTGGGGAAACTGTCGTGATTGTGGCCTGTGGTTTCGGCCTGCACGCTTGTCGGATCGCGCAGATCGAGGCCGCGAAACGGCAAATTCATGGTGTGGCAGGCCATATCGCCCAGCGAGCCGGTGCCAAAATCCCACCATCCGCGCCAGGCGAAGGGGTGATAACCTTCGCCAAAGGGGCGCTGTGGGGCGGGTCCTAAAAACAAATCCCAATGCAGGCCCTTTGGCACTTCCTGCTCTTTAGGCCGGGGAATGCCTTGCGCCCAGACGGGACGATTGGTCCAAACATAAACTTCTTTTATTGGGCCAAAAATTCCCGATTTGATGATCGCCGCCGCGCGGCGCATGCCGGAAAGTGCGGTGCGATCATTTCCCATTTGCGTGGCGACCTTTTGCTCGGCGGCAATTTGACCGAGCATGCGGGCTTCGAAAAGGCTGTGTGTGAGAGGCTTTTCCAAATAGACGTGTTTGCCCATGCGCATGGCGGCGGCCGCGACCACGGCGTGTGAATGATCGGGAATGGCGATGGTGACGGCGTCGATGTTTTGGCCCGCCTCATCCAGCAGCGTACGCCAATCGTTGAATTTTTTGGCTTTGGGGTAGCGCTCGACAGCATCGCCCAATCGGTCGTCGTCGATATCGCAGAGGGCCACAATGTCGCCGATGTGCGCGGTTTCATGCGTGTCGTTCTTTCCACGTCCGGCCACGCCAATGCAGGCGAAGCGAATTTTCTCGTTGGGGCTCGTGCTTTCGGCCACGGCGGAGGTCGAAATCCAAAAGCCGATGCCGGCGGCGGCGGAAGTTTTGATGAATTCGCGCCGCGTGGGGCGGATACGCTTCATGATGGTGGCTCCCTTGTTGGGCTTGGTTGCCGGGCAAGTGCGCTCGTGCGCCAGCGCCGATGATAACATGCACTGTGGCGGGTTGGCTATATTCGGGGGAGATGAACGTGTTGGACGGCGATATTTATGAGGCGCGGGGTTCGTAGGAAAATAGTCGAAGTAAAACCGCCTGCGCCAGGTCGCAGTTCAATTGAAAGAGATGTTGCGCCGATACAGGCATTTTATTTCTGTTTTGAAGCCGGTACGCTGGAAGCGGCGTGCAACCAGCTCGCTTCGGAGTCTTACTTGATCATCTTCGCGACACGCGTCAGAGCGCAAACATGCTGAAATCGACCGGCAATTACGAATTCTCAGAAATCGAGCACATTCCTTGCCGCGTGTTTGACCACGCGCGGGACGCAAGTCTGGCGGCGGCGGTGCAGATTGCTGAGCTCGTGCGCCGGCGGCAAAGTGAAAATCGCCATTGCGTTCTGGGATTGGCGACCGGGAGCTCGCCGATGGCGGTGTATGCGGAATTGGCGCGAATGCATCACGAGGAAAAGTTGTCGTTTGCGAACGTCATTACGTTCAACCTCGATGAATACTACCCGATGGAGCCGCAGAGCTTGCAGAGTTATGTGCGCTTCATGCGGGAGCATCTGTTCGACTTGGTCGATATCGATCCGGCGAACATTCGTATCCCCGACGGGACTGTGGCCGCGAACAAGGTTGGGGAGTTTTGCCGCCGATATGAAGAGCAAATTGCCGAAGCGGGCGGGATCGACATTCAGTTGCTCGGCGTCGGCCGCACGGGGCACGTGGGTTTTAACGAGCCGGGATCGAATCGCAACAGCCGCGCGCGGCTGATTACGCTCGATAAGATTACGCGCTGCGACGCCGCCAGCGATTTTTTTGGCGAAGAGCACGTGCCGCGGCATGCCCTGACGCTGGGAGTGGGGAACATTCTCGAAGCGCGGCGTTTGATTCTTTTGGCGTTTGGCGAGCACAAAGCGGAAATTATCGCCAGGACGGTCGAAGGCGAAGTTACGTCGTCCGTTCCGGCATCGTTCTTACAGGAACACCCAAGCGCCGAGATATTGCTCGATAAAGCGGCCGCAGCGGCCCTGACGCGCTTGCGGCGGCCATGGAAAGTGGGGACCGTCCATTGGAATGAAGCGTGCATTCGCCAGGCGGTTGTCGGGCTTTCGCTCTCGCTAGAAAAGCCGATCCTGCAATTAACCGACGAAGACTACAACGAAGAAGGCCTGCAAGATTTGGTCGCCGAGCACGGCCCGGCTTATGAACTCAACTTGAAGGTATTTCGGCAATTGCAGTCCACCATTACCGGCTGGCCAGGGGGCAAGCCTGAGAGCGAAAAGAAGCCGGGAGATCGTCCGCAGCCGCACGACGATATTTTTCCGAAGCGCGTGCTGGTGTTTTCGCCGCACCCCGACGATGATGTGATTTCAATGGGAGGCACGCTGATTCGGCTGGCCGATCAAGGGCACGAGGTGCATGTGGCCTATCAAACGTCGGGCAATATCGCGGTGTTCGACGACGATGCCATTCGCTTTAGCGAGTTTGCCTGCGATTTCGACGGGTTGTATGGCATTGAACCGGGGCGCACGCAGAAGATATTGCAGGAAATCTTGCAGGCGCTGCGCGGCAAAAAGCCGGGGCAGATCGACACGGAGGACGTGCAAAAGATTAAAGGATTGATTCGCCGCGGTGAAGCTCGTTCGGCCGGGCGCTGCTGCGGCATTTCGATCGGGCGGCTGCACTTTTTGGACATGCCGTTTTATGAAACGGGGCGCGTGAAAAAGAAGCCGCTGTCGGAAGCCGACGTGAAATTGATCGTCGACTTGCTACAGCGCATTCAGCCGAACCAAATTTACGCGGCCGGCGATTTATCGGATCCGCACGGGACGCATCGCGTGTGCTTAAGCGCGGTGCTGCAGGCATGCCAGCGAGTGCAATATGAAGCGTGGTTTGCACGGTGCGAAGTTTGGTTGTATCGCGGAGCATGGCAAGAATGGGAGCCGCACGAGATTGAAATGGCGGTGCCGCTGAGCCCCGATGAAGTGGCGCGAAAGCGCAACGCGATTTTCAAGCATCAGTCGCAGAAAGATCGGGCGTTGTTTCCCGGTTCCGACATGCGCGAATTCTGGCAGCGGTCCGAAGCCCGCAACGCCGAAACGGCGCGGCTATTCGACCGATTGGGGCTGGCAGAGTATGCGGCCGTCGAAGGATTCGTGCGGTGGAAGGGAGATGCGGAATGACGGATTGCGAATGACGAATGAACAACTGAATGATTAGGGGCGACAACTCGGGGATTCGAACGCAGGGGAACGTTTCATGGCGGATGGGTCGCGATCGGATGCAAGCTCTCGTGCCGCGCCGCCGCTAGCGCTGGGCTTGAATGTGCGGCTGTCGCTGATGATGTTTTTGCAGTGGGCGATTTGGGGCGCGTGGCTGCCGCTATTGCTGCCATATCTGGTCGATCATCGACATTTCGAGTACTGGCAGATCGGGTACATCTTTGCCGTGGGCGCCGTAGGGGCGATTTTCGCACCATTTATCGCGGGGCAAATTGCGGATCGCTACTTCGCGACCGAGCGGTTTCTGGGCATTTGCCATTTGCTGGGAGCGGCGCTCGTATGGCAGTTGGCCACTTTGGAAACGTTTAACAGCTTCCTTTGGTTCTCGCTGGCATACTCGATGATTTACATGCCGACGCTGTCGCTGACGAACTCTTTGTCGTTTCATCATTTGCCGGACCGAGACCGCGATTTCGGGCGCGTGCGCGTATGGGGCACGTTCGGTTGGATTTGCGCCGGCATTGGCGTGGCGCAGTGGTTGGCCTACCAGCACACACCAGTCGGCATGACCGATGCGGCGGAATTGGCCAAGGCGCAGGCGGCAGGAATGGGAGATGCGTTCCGATTGAGCGCCATTCTGGGAGCCATTCTGGGCGTGTATTGCTTTACGCTGCCGCACACGCCGCCGCAAAAGGGGAAGCAAGCTTTCGCCACCTGGGAAGCGCGCGGCGAAGTGCAACGCAACCCGCGCTTGATGGCACTGTTTTTAATTTCGATTGTGATTAGCTGCATTCATCAGTTCTATTTCGTACACACGGCGAAGTTCGTCAACTTGTATCAAAGCGCAGTGAGCGATTCGGCCGGCATGAAATTCGTCAATCGAGTCTTCGGCGTCGGAGGTGGAGGATTGATGACGATCGGGCAGTTTTCGGAATTGGTCGCCCTGGGGCTAATGACGCTGTTGGTGAAGCGATTTTCGCGGAAGACGCTGTTGGCCGTGGGCATTATCGCGTATGCGGCGCGCATGGCGCTATTTGCATATGTGGGACCAATTTCGACCACGCTAGGCGTAGCGCCCTTGGTCGTGCTGATTGTGGGGCTGGCCATGCACGGCTTGGTGTTCGGCTGCTTTATCTTCGTAGCATTTTTGATTGTCGATGAAGAAACCACGACCGACGTACGGGCAAGCGCCCAGAGCTTGTACAACCTGATTGTGTTTGGATTCGGAATAATCGTGGGAAGCCAGATTGCCACGATGGTCGCCGAGTGGGCGACCCCCAGCGGCGCGCAGCAACTCGATTACACCAAGCTGTTCAGCGTGCCGATGTGGGCGGCAGTGCTGACGCTGGTGGTCTTTTGGTTTTTGTATCCGGGGAAGAAGGAAGCTGTTAGCAGTTAATGACTAGCTGTTAGCTTCACGTTGCTCACTTCGATTCAATCGGCCGAATTTTGATATTGCGAAACGCCACCTGGCCGTGGTCGCCTTGCAGCGCGATGTAGCCGGTGTCGGCTTTGCCAAAGTCGGGCATGGCGGCGAACTTGCTTTTGGCAACTCGTTGATTCCAGTCATCGCTGCCCAGCACGAACGTATAGTATTGCTTGCCGTTCATATAAGTCGCGCATTTATCGGACGTGATGACGATGCGCAGATCGTTCCATTGGCCGGCGGGCTTGGTGGCGTCGGCGGGCTTGCCGGTTTCGGGATCAATAGCCGGCTCGTAAAGCTGATAGAGCCAGCCAGCTTTTTGCGGATCGGCGCCGAGTTCGTTGTCGAGCAATTGCACTTCGGGGCCGGTTGTCCAAACCTTTGGACCGGCATCAGTCACGTGAAACATGACGCCGCTATTGCCTCCTTTGGAAATGTTATATTGCAGCGAAAGCTCGAACGCGCCGTACTTATCTTTGGTCACCAGGTCGCCGGCATTGTGCGGATCGACGCAGGCCAGCGTGCCATCGACCACTTGCCAGCCCGGCATTACGTCATCTTTCTTGTAGCTGTGCCAGCCGTCGGTGGTTTTGCCATCGAAGAGCAGTTTCCAGCCTGCGGCCTTTTCCGCATCGGTGAGTGTGTTTGGCGGCGATGAGGACTGGCTGGCCGCGTCGTCGGACCGAGCCGATTGCGATGATATGGCGCAGAGCGCCGCTCCCATTATCGCGCAGAGAAACCAGTCGGCCTTAGAAATTCTCATTGTCGAATCCTTGGAGGCATTTTGAAGGGAATGTTTGGATTTCGCGCGCATGTGCGCTTGGACCGAACTGCCGCCCATTATACAGGCGCCGGCGCCGCAGGGGAGCCGGACTTAACTGAGAGCGAATCAACCGGTCCCCAGCTCCGACTCCTTTAATAGAGCGAGCAGTTCCTGCATCGCCGAGCGATCTTTCTGGCGGCCTTCGCGCGTAAAAATCTGCTCGAGGTTTCCGATGATGCGGGCGAGCCATTGCGGGTGGGTGGCGGTGGCCAGCAGTTGGTCGCCGCGGGAGATGGGCGAGCCGGCGATTTGCTCGAGGCGCTCAAACACTTCGTCGTGCGCCAGCACGGCGCCGCCATCGAACGGGTCGACAATCATCCAAGAGCCATCGACCTCGACCGAGGCGAGAAAATGGGCAGGGGTGTTGAGGCCCCGGGCCACCAAGCCAACTCGTTGCGCCACGGCCTTGTAGACCAGCGACAATGTGACCGGTATGCCGCGGCGGGCGGCGAGCACGCGATGCAGGTAGCTATTGTCGGGTGAGTAATAGTTTTCGGTATTCCCGTTAAAGCCCCGCTCATCGAACAATACGGCATGCAAGTGAGCGACGAGGCGCGTTGATTGCCGGACGACACCCGGCTAGAAACTTCCATCGCCAGATCGGACAGAAGCCTTTCAACTCGCACGGGATCTGCGTCATCGCAATCATGCATAGCCACGGCAACCGCGCGCGCACAAGCGAATTGGTCTGTTCCAGCGTTGGCAATTGGCGCACGAAGAGGTCGTAAGCGGCCTGTCGGCAAAAACGCGGCGCATGACCCACGACAGCAATTCCCCAAATTGCCAGACACGGTTGCGAGCACGAGCGACTGCAAGATTTCGGCCAAACCGGCCTGCGAGACTATCCAGTCCCGCAAGTTCCAGTCAGTTCCGAATGGGGAGATTATCGCGCGCCACAAGGGGGGAGCGTTATCCCCCTTTTTGGTAGGTAGCGCTCGTGTTGGGTAATTCGCCGAAGAGCAATCCAGCAGGCTCGGCCGGAGCCTCGCGCTCCCTGCGAAATTACAGCTCTATTCGCTCTTCTTTTTGCGGCCGCTTTCGATTTCGTCGGCAAGCGCCCCGGCCCCATACACTTTTCGGAGGGCTTCCAAAATCGCGCTGCTGTGGACGCTTACGGCGCGAGCTTGCTCGTCGGTGAAAGTGAAATCGAGCACGAGCGATTGAATGTTGCCGTCGAAAATAATGCCCACATATTCACCGGCTTTATTCACCACCGGGCTGCCGCTATTGCCGCCGATGATGTCGGCCGTGCAGACGAAATTGAACGGCGTATCCATATCGAGCGATTTACTCGGGCTTAACCAGCTTTGCGGCAATTGGAACGGCGGCTTCGAGCCGTGCTCGTCGGCATGGCGAAACGCGCCGCCGATGGTGGTCCAAGGCGGAACGTTCTTGCCGTTTTCGGTGTAGCCCTTCACGGTGCCGTAGGCCAGCCGAAGGGTGAATGTGGCATCGGGGTAGGTGTCGGTCCCTTCGACGGCGAAGTGGGCTTTGGCAATTTTCGCGTAGGCCTGCTTCATCGGCTCGTCGACTTTTTCATCGTAGGTTTTGCGCAGTTCGCGCGACGGGGGATCGATCGTGCGGGCCAGCAGAATCATCGGGTCGTTGGAGCCTTCAATCGCCGCGCGGCCCCCTTTGGCCAATTCCTTGCGATAGGCGACATCTTTCAAACGGCTGCCGCGCACCAGTTCACTGGCGCGGGCTTGCGGCGATTTGCCTTGGAGCGTCTTTCGCACCCACTGGTTATCCGCCCCGGCGCGTTCCATGAACATGCTGAGCGAATCGGCGAGCTTGGCAGTTTCCAGATCGTCGTAGATCGGCGCTTCGGAAAACAGTTCCTGCTCGAGCGATTCGCGGTTCGACTGGTTGTATTCCGGCAGTCGGTCGGCGTTATCTTTGGTATCTTCGTCGGCCATGCGCACCAGATGCCGGGCGATGCTAAACAGATCGCTGTTGAAAGCGGTGCCAACTTCGAGGCAGCCCCAATCGGTGTAGATGCTATTCCATTGGTCGATGGCCTTGGAAACATCGTCCCACGCGCCGGCATATTCTTTGAGCGAAGAATCTTTGGCGACCGCTTCGCGCAGTTTTTTCTCTTCGTCGCGCTTGTGCTGCATAATCGCCGGATCTTGCAGCCCCGCCAGGCCGCCCAAGCGGGCTTTGCGCGAATTCTGGTAGCCAAACAATTCGTCTTTGGCTTGCCGAGCGTTTTCCAGGCTGCGCTGGCTATAGGCGTTGAGCAGCACTTCGCGGCGATTGATGGTTTGCAACGACGAGGGATATTGCCGATCGCGCAAAAATTCCAAGTGCCGCACCGTGTCGAGCCGGTCGGTATGCCCCGGGTTGCCGGCGACGAACACCAGGTCGTTATCCCCTGCGCCCGACTTGCTCCAGGGAATGTAGTGCTCGGGCTTTACCGGCTTGCCGTCTTCGTAGACGTGGAAGAAGCAGACATCGAGATCGTAGCGCGGGTATTCGAAGTTATCGGGGTCGCCGCCGAAGAAGGCGATATCTTGCTCGGGGGCAAATACCAGCCGCACGTCGGTATATTTTTTGTAGCGGTAGAGATGATATTCGCCGCCGTGGTACAGCGTGATGACGTCGCTGCGCAGGCCGGTGGCATCGAGCGATTCTTTTTCGATGGTGTTGATGATGGCGCGGCGGGCCTTTTCGGCTTCGGAACTTGACATATCGACTTTCGACCGCGGCATTCACGCGCTTGGTGACATCTTCTGTGTTCATGAGCACGTTGAGCTCGAGATCGAGACATTTGATTTCGTCTTCGCGCTTTTTGGCGTAAAAGCCTTTGGCCACCAGATCGTTGTCGGGCGTGCTGAGCTTTTGCAGCGCGTCGGCGCCTACATGGTGATTGGTGATGACCAAACCTTCGGGCGAAATAAAGGCGCCGCTTCCGCCGCTATTGAAGCGCACGGCCGATTGCTGGAGGCTCTTGAGCCACTGGTCGCTGGGTTCGAAGTTATACTTTTCCTTGAGCAATTTTCGTGGCGGATTGTTGAACAGCCACATGCCCTCATCGCCGCGGAGTGTGGAAACAATAAACGACATGAAAACCCCCGCCGATAAGATCGCAATGCCAAATGTTAATCGTCTCATGGTGCAGTTTTTGGGATGAAAGAATTCGCGTGCCGGCTCTACTTCTTCTTGTCATCCGTGCCGCGTAAGCCGACGACCGCCAAAGCGACGATTAACACTCCGAAAATCGCCAGAGGAAATCCGTTGGAATCGACAAAGGTGCCCGAAATCGCCTTATGGAAGTTTAGTTTCTCTTTTAGCCAGGGAGAGAATTCTAGGAAGGCAACCGCCACGCCGGCCAGTGTGCCGCCGGCGATATAACCGCTAGAAAGCAGCGTGCCGGCGCTGGTTTCGGACTCGGCCAGCGCGGTGGCTTCGTCGTCGGAGGGCTTCGATTTTCCGCGCCGCCAGCGAGTGGTAAACCACGCCAAAAGACCTCCCATGAAAATTGGCGAGGTGTATTGCATGGGAATATAGACTCCCACGGCGAAGGCCAGCGACGATTCGCCGCATAGCTCGACGCCAACGGCCAGCATGACGCCGATTAGCACCAAGCCCCAATTCAACGTACCGCCGAGCACGCCGTTAATGATAATTCCCATGACCTGCGTTTTGGGAGCGGGAAATTTCAGCTTTACCTCTTCACCGGCGTCAGTCTTATTGAGCCGGCCGGTGATGGCTGGATCGACAAGCACGGCCGGCCGCCGGTTCGCATCGACGTAGTATTCGCCCGGCTGCACGTTCGGATATTCGCCTGGGCGCACCCACCAGACGCGATAATCTTGCCCGTTACGCTGCGCATGCTGCGTCAGTGCGTCATACTGCTGTGGCGAGAGGACTACTTGCGGCACTTCCCTGGTGCTGTACACGGTCCCGGCGCTGTTGAACAGGAGAAGAGTGCCACCGATCACCAGTGCCGACGTGAGCGAGCCGACGACTATAGCCCACTGTTGCCAGTAGGGCGTTGCCCCAACAAGGTAACCTGTTTTCAAATCTTGCGAGGTCGTGCCGCCGTTCGATGCCGCGATGCAAACGACGGCGGCAACCGAGAGAGCCAGCACCGCTTCGGTTGGCGATCGCATGCCAAGGGTGGCAAAGATGAGGCATGTCAGCGCGAGCGTTGCAACGGTCATGCCGGAAATTGGATTGGAGGATGATCCGATTTCGCCCGTCAGGCGCGAGGAAACGGTGACAAACAAGAATCCAAACGCCAGCACTAGACCCGCACCCAGAATTGCCGTCCACGGTCTTACTTCCGTCATTAAAATGGCGGCCAAAACGGCGAGAAGCACGAGGCTGCCAATCACGACAGTCATCAGCGACATATCGCGCTCGGTGCGGCGCTGTGCGCACTGCCTCCTTTGCCGCCCCCCAGGCCGCGCATGCCGGCCGTCGCTGAGCGAACGATCATGGGCATGGTGCGGAACATGCTGATAATGCCCGCCGCAGTGACGCAACCCGCGCCGATATAGCGCAAGTAGTTGGCCTGAATGCTGTCGAGATCCATTTGCGCAATGCGCTGCATGCCGGGCGAGATGAGTCCCGGAGCAGTATCGCCGAACATCGCAATGGCCGGCACGATTACTAAATTGCCGATGACAGCTCCCGCCATCATCACCGACGACGTTTTCATGCCGATGATGTAGCCAACGCCCAACAGTTCCGGCGCTAGATCAGTCGTAAGCGCCGCGACGCGGTTGTATTGCTTTTCAAGTCCGACGCTGATCGTTTCGCGCAAGATGTCGGCGGCCTCGGTGAGGTATTTATAGATGAAGGCGAGAAAGAATCCGACGAATACCAAGCGACCGCTGCCGCCGCCTTGATCGCCGGAAATTAGGACTTGGGCACAAGCTGTGCCTTCTGGATAGCGCAATTCTTTGCTCATGCGCACGATAAAGGCGCGCCTGAGGGGAATCATCATTAGAATTCCCAAGAGGCCGCCGAGAATGGAAACCACCATCACGCGGCCGATCGTCATATCGAAACCCAAGAGCATCAGCGCAGGCATGGTCACGCCGACACCGAAGGCAATTGACTCCCCTGCCGAGCCGGTCGTTTGAACGATGTTGTTTTCCAAAATCGTCGCTGGGCGCAAGCCGAACGCTTTTGAAAACGCGCGAAACAAGGTAATCGACAGCACAGCCACTGGGATGGAGGCCGATACGGTCATCCCAACTTTGAGCACAAGGTACAGCGACGAGGCACCGAAAATAATTCCGAGCACTGCTCCCAGCACCACCGCCGGCCAGGTGAACTCCCGCATTTTGGCATCGTCGGCCACGTAGGGCTGCCCGGGCTGGGGAGGCGATGAGAGTCCCTCGTCGGGGCGGCGCTTCGGCGGTACTTGAATGGGAGGAGGCACGGGGGAGTAGTCGGTGGGCTTGGCTCAGGGTTCAGTCAGCTGATGAATGGGTGAAGAGGTGAGCGGGTGAATCTGAAATCGGAAGTCGCAATGCGGAAGTCGGATTCAAAGCACGTGTCGCGGTCGAGAAGCCGTCCAATGGGCGCAGTTCCCCCGCATTTGGCACTGCTAGGTTGACGCCCGCAGCGGAGTTTTGCAAGAGACGTTTTAGGCGGAAAATGGCCTGCTACGGCACACTCGCCCTGGCCCTCTCGGAGAGAGCGTCATTGAACGGGTGAAGATGTGAAGAGGTGAGCGGTTGACGGCGGCTTACTGCTTTGCTTGTGAACCGCTTTTGAAAAGCAAATCGACGCTGGCCAGCAGAATCCAGAGCATTACGCTGACGAAGACCAACCACTCCAACACGGTGATCGTCCAGACGTTTGGGCGAATAAAGTTGAGCGAGTTGTATGAATCGAGTTCTTCAATCGTCAGTCCGCGCGTGTACCAGAGAAACGCCACGAAGCATGCCAGCGAAATAGCGCCGGGGACGATTAGCCATTTTGCGGCGCGGCCGCGGGGAGCGCGAATGTTGGCCACAAGGAACAAAGCGACTGCTCCCATGCCGCCGTAGAAAAACGAGTACGCGGCCCAAACGTGCGGCACCAAATTATCCATCGGGACTAAACCGATGGCGCTCGTGGAAAGCGCTGCCCAGATTCCGACGATCGCCGCCGCATAGCTCCAGTAGTTTCCCAAATAGATTCCTAAGCCGAGATTGAATCCAACCAGAATGATTCCGCCAGCGATGAGGCAAGCGTTGAATACAGCCGCTTGATTGGAAACCTTCGCTTCGCCCAATTGTGAAATGAAATGATTGAGCGGTGAATAAACTTCGGCCTCTTTGCCTCGATAATGCAGCGCTGTCCAAGCGGTTCCCGCGGTCAAAATGAGGGGGCCGACCAAGCCGCAAACTATCGTCAAGCGTTTGGCATTTAGCCTCATCGCAGAATCTCGGTGCGAAAGCCTGCGGCCGATTGCATGGAATCGTGCCAACCGAGTCGTTCGCCGCAAAGCCGGTCCAACAATCAGGGTACAAAAACGATCTTTTCGATCGTCGTCTTATCTGGCAATGGCAATTTGGCGTCGAGTTTTTGTTGGTCGCGCAAATCCCTTATGCGCAACTCGTCGGTTGCGGCGTATTTTCCGTCGGCGTCGAACAGTTCCACACGCAGATAGCCGCGGGCGAGGCCTTCCAATGCCAGACGCCGATCGAGCACATTTTCGGCGGCTGCAGCGGTATTCAGCGCGGCTTCATCGTTTGGAAACTTCTCGGTTCGTTTCAGTTGCACGACGAGTTGACTGCGGTCCGATTGCTTTTCATCAATGGTACAGGTGAAATAGGGCGCGAAGGCTCCGAGGTCGATGGCGATCGATTGCGTGTCGAGTGGCTTAACGGCCGCGACAAGTTGCCCAAACATCGCCCTGACGCCTGGAAATAACAGGGCGATACCAAGCAGCCCGAGCGCTAGAGCCACGCCGATTACCGCCATTTTGATTTGCTCTTTGATCGGAATCGGTTCGGGCGGCGCGACGGTATCGGCTGCGAGCGTCCGCGATTGCAATCGCAAGGTGCCTTCAACAATGGTGTACATCGTCTGAATCTCTTCGCCCTTGCGATACTCGCTGCTGCGGAGTGTGGAAAACAGTTGATTCCGCTCGGCGATCGGGAATTGCTCGACGAGCTGTTCCAACGATTGTCGGATTGCTTGGTCTGGCGAATCGCCTAGCGGGCCAACGCTAACCGGCCGATTTTCTGGCAGCAAACTAAAGCCCGTATCGCGGGTTTCGAGGCTAAAGCGTAGCCCCAATCGTCCGACGAACTGCACCCACTGGTTGAGGCGTGCGGCAATATCGCCGCCGTTGGGCACTGGGCCTTGAAGCAGCCCTTCGAAAACGACAGTGCCTTCCAGTTTCTGATCGTTCATGATCGCAAGTAGGGCTTAAGAGGGTTCACTTCGCCGGCCGGTTTCCAATTTCCAAGTTGCTCGGTCCACACCAGAGTGGATGCCAGAATTTGGCCGCTGCGGGCGTGTGCCACCAAATCGGCATCGGTCAGCGGCCCACAGGTTTGGCCTTGGGACTCAAAATACCATTGGCGGGGGGCGGTTTGCTGTGCGCCGGCTGGGAGAGGACCGGAACGCGCAGCCGCATTCTGATCGGCTGTAGCAAACGGCGCCGCGGCATTTGCCAGCGAATCAAGAGGCTGTTGCTGGGCGGGCGCGGTTCGAGCGCTGGCTTGCGGATGTGAGTCCGGTGGGGAATTGGAATCGGGCGAAAGTTCTTCGAGCCCAGTATGCTGATCGGGAGCCGGCAAAGCCGAGACAAGCGAGCGCGTATCAACTCCCAAGCGGTTGTCGTGGGCGTCCAATCGCGCGGCTGCATGACGGCGAAACGCCTCGGTCTTTATTTGCTCTTGCAGAAGTTGTTCCCGCAAACGGCGATTTTCCCGCTCGATAGCCTCTTCCTTCAATTGCTGCTCTTTAAGATTGGGCAAAACGGCAACAATGATAATTCCCAGAAGTCCGAGGAAAAAACCGCCGAAGAACCAGCCCGGGATGGAGCGACCCTTGGAACTGGCAATGGCGCAAGCGATCGCGCCAAAAGAGCGCCATGAAAAAGAGCTGAAACAGAAGCGTTGGCGGCACGGAAGCCCCACGATTTTGTTCGGGCGGCCTGCCGCGCGAAATGGAATGCGCGGCCGATGCAGCCTGCCTTTTGATAAGGGAATTACGCTTAAAATATCATCGGGACGAGAAGAATTCAATTACCGCGAAATTGTGCAAAAAATGGATGAGCATTGAAGGATAGAGGCTTCCGGTCCGCTGCTTGGCCCAACCCAGGAGCATGCCGACAAGAAACAAGTAAGGGAAGCTCACAATCGAAAAATGAGTGGCTGCAAATAATGCGGAGGTTACGACAAGCGCTTTCCAAGGAGCGATGGCCGTCTGCAGCCAATGTTGCATGAGACCGCGATAAGCGATCTCTTCGGTGACCGCGGGAAACAAACAAAACATACCAACAAGCGCGCCCTGTGAAATGCCAGCGGCCCGCAGTTTTTCAAGTAGATCGAAGCCGCGTCGCCACGACGTTTGATCCAGAAACAACTCGTGGTACACGTAATTTAACATGACCAGCGGTACTAAGGCGGCCAACGCGATGTACGCTTCGATTTTGTCAAACCCGAATTTCTTGAGCTGTACCTCAAGCGACTTGCGATACTGCCAGCCGAACACGCACGTTGTGATCAGAATTGCTGTTTGAACAAGCAGCAAGTGAAGGTCCGGACGGTCTTCGCGAAAAAATAGAAGTGCGAAGACGGACACCCCGACCACGACGCTGAAATATGACCAAAACAATGTGGCTACTTGGGGCGTCTTCAGGCGTATGAGTTCGCCATCGGTGAGTTCTCGCGGGCGGGCTGCCGTTATAACGCTGGCCGCTGGTTTGTAGGGCGTGCCGCAGGCGAGGCAAAAGTAATAGAAGGCCGACAGCGGCGCGCCGCAATATGGGCACGCGCCGATATCTTGACTTTGCGCCAGCGCGCTTGAGCTACGGGATTGAGATTCAAGCTGGTCGGACATCGTTGCTAGAAATGGATGAATGCGGTACCCAAGGCATCGGCTTTGACAGAGCTTGAAGATACCGTCCAGCAAAGATGCGATGCAAGCGCCAGCGTCAATACAAGACTCACGACGCGCGAGCGTGCATTTCGTTCCGATATTAAATCGGCGGGAGACGATCGACGCTGTGCCGCGAAGGAGATTGAGAGATTTGCCGCTGCATCGAGCGGCGGCGGGCGAGCAGTTGCCGATCGGTTTGGAAACTTTCCAGTTCTTCGCGCAGCTCTTGCGGCGTCATCCGCAAATCGCGCTCGAATTTCCAGCGCTGGTAAGCGTAGTCGAGAATCGCGAGCACGCCCAGGACTGTGGCAATTTTTAAGCTGGTCCACAGCGTAATGTCGATTAATTCGGCCGCGATTTGCTGTGGCTCGTATCCCGCCAGCCCGAGAACTTCGTCGCGCCGAGCATATAAACTCCAAAAGGCCACAGCCGAAACGATGAACATTTTTAGGCCGCCCATCGCCAGTCGCACGATAGTCGCTGTCGTAAATATGCGGCCGAGCCCGGCCACCGGATTGATGCGGTTCCAATCGGGCAACAGCCGGCTAGGCAGCCAAAGAAATCCGGTTTGCAACAGATTTACGGCTGCGGCGACGACAATCAGCAGCCCGAGAATTGGAGCGAGAAGCAAACCTAAATCGTAAGCGAGCGAGCGAAATTGATGCACGACAAAATCGGCGGGATCGGCTCCGGCGGTTGTGGCAGACACCCATGCCTCGCCAGCCAATTGCGCGTGAGTCAATTGAGCAAAAAACAAAACGAGTTTGCCCCCCAGTGCGAGCAGGACGACCAAACCGGCGATCAGCAACGCGGCCGAAGCGAGATCGTAGCTGAAGGCGACTTGACCTTCATCGCGGGCTTGCTGCCGGCGGCGTGGCGTAGGAGCGATCGTTCTTTCGGCGGAGTCGGCCATGGGCAGGGTTCAGGGGGCAGGCTTCAGGGTTCAGGATTGGGAATCGGGAGGAAGACAATGAACGGGTGAAGAGGTGAGGAGGTGAACAGGTGAATGCGCGGAGCTCAGAAGTCGGACAGCACGAAATCGGTCTTCGTTGGGAAAATTAGATGGGTGCGCCTCGCAAGGATGACAAGATTGTCGAAATTGCGGGGCCAAGCTGATCTTGGAACAGCCAGGCGATGGTGTTGATCGAGATCGCCAGCACGCCCAAGAGCAGAATCGCGTTCAAGCCGAAGCCGAACGTGAGAATGTTCAATTGGGGCAAGGTGCGGCCAAGCATACCAAGCACAATCGTGCCCAATAGAAGCGCCACCATTACGGGGGCCGCGCCGCGCACGGCGAGTGAGAAGCTTTCGGAAAGCAGGTTGCAAACGAGCCCGACCAGAGAATTTGGAACGGCTGCATGGCCAATAGGCATGGCGGCGTATGTATCGAGCAGCGCGGCGAAAAGCAGCCGGTGCCCGCCGAGTGAAACAAACAGTGTAAGGGTCACCAAATACAAGAGATTGGATGTGATGGGCATTTCCAAATCGTCGCCGGGGCTGAACGATTCAGCCAGCGATATGCCGCTCATCTGGCTCAGCACTTGCCCGGCCATGCGCACGCCAGCCAACAGAATGGCAACGCCGAGACCAAGAATCAGGCCGATCAGCAGTTCGCCAGCCCATTGCACGGCAAGCGCAAAACCATTCTCGGGCAAATCGACCGCGGCAGACCACTGCGTCGGCGTAATGACAAGCGCCAGGGCGATGGCCAGCACGATGCGCAAATTTTTTGGGATGACATGTGCGCCAAATAGCGGCGCGGCAATGACCAGCCCGCCCACGCGCGCCAACACAAAGGCGAAAGCAATGGCGGGCGTAAGATAGATGCTCGACATGAACACGGGCGTCACAATGAATGCGGAATGTTCTCGATGATTTCGCGCGCGTAATCGACCACCTGCGTAATTAGCCAGGGAAGCGTAATGCACAGAACCAGAATCATCGCCACGAGCTTGGGAATGAAAGCGATGGTTTGCTCTTGCACTTGCGTGAGAGCTTGAAGCAAGCCGATCACTAATCCGACGATCAAACCCACAACCAAGATGGGCGCGCTAATCCACAGTGCGAGCAATAGTGCTTGGCGGACGAGGTCGATGGCGTCTTGGGGATCCATGCGAAGCAGAGTTCAAGGTTCAGGAATCAGGGATTAACATCGTGCGTCAAGTCTTAAGTGAGCGGTTGAAAACTTTGCAGCAGCATCGCGCCCACTAAATGCCAGCCATCAACCAACACGAACAGCAGTAATTTAAATGGGAGCGAAATCATGGCCGGCGGCAACATGAGCATGCCCATCGCGACCGTGACGCTGGCGATCACAAAATCGAGAATTACAAACGGCAAGTAAATTTGAAATCCGATGAGGAACGCGGTTTTTAATTCGCTTAACATGTAGGCGGGCAGCAATGCTACCAACGGCACTTCGTCGTAGTTCTTTGGTTCTGCGGCGCCGACGGAGCCTTTCGGCAAATATTTGTAAAACAGCCAGACGTCGGCGCTGTTGCCAGCGCGTTGGATTTGGGCGCCCATGAATTGGCGGATCGGCAGCGTGCCCCGCTGCCAGGCTTCTTGCCCGCTGATTGCATGTTCGGTGTAGGGCACGATCGCCGAATCGTACGTTTGCTTCCACACCGGCCACATGATGAGCAGCGTGAGAAACAGCGCGATGGAACTCATCACCTGGCCCGGCGGCAATTGCTGGGTACCCAATGCCTGGCGCAACAAGCCGAGCACGACGACGATGCGCACGAAGCACGTGGTCATCAGGAGGACCGCAGGGGCGAGGCTGAGCACCGCCATCAGAATCATCAATTGCAGCGACGACGAAATGCCTTCAGGGCTGGACCATTTTTCTGGTCCGCCTTGCAAAAGGCTGGAGGCATCGAGCTTGGCGGAGGTGTTCGAAGGTTCTTCGGCGGTCGCATGTTTATTTCCGAATGCTAATGTTAGCGCGAAGATGAGCGCAGTGCGCATGGCGATATGGAAAACGCGACGCGATGGCGGCCTCAGCCGATCGATATAATGCGGCTCGCTATGCATTTTGCACCTCGCCGCCGGTTGGCGAGTTTGCGAGCGATTTACGCGTAACCTGGCTGAAAAACTGTGAAAATGCTTGGCCGGCTGTTTTCGTTTGCGATGAGCCGCGGGTGCAGCAGGCGACCAGCCGCTCGACTTCGGCCGGGTCGGCAACTTCGCCAAGCGTATTGACTCCATTCTGCGAAACGCACACCAGCAGCAATTTGTTGCCCAGGCGTATCAAGTGCATTTGTTGCCGGCCGGCGAGGGGCGCGCGGCCAAGCACATCGACCGCGTCGAGCGGCAACAGGCGGGCAGACGTTTTCGGCAGCCCGCGGCGAGCGAGCCAGGCGATCAGCATAAATAAGCCCAGCACGATCGCGAGGCTGAACAGCACGCTGAAGATTGCACTCAGGGCCGAGCCACCGGAAGATCGCTGCGAATCGCCGTGTTCCGCGGCCGGCAACGGCAGCGACTTTAGCGTCTCGCCGGAGGTAATTCGCGAAGGCTCGATCTCAAGATGGGTCGCTTGGCGAACTTGCCGGTCTGAATTGGGCGCGCTAGCCGCCGCGTTTGGCTGGATGGGCGCTTGTGCGGTTTGAGCACTTGGTGAGGAACCCGGCGTGAAGAGCGAATCTTCCGCGTAGGCGTTGGGGCTTAGTGCGCAAATTGTTATGGCGAGGATGAAGCACAATCGCGGAAAGCTAAGTTCGCGACGAACCAGGCGGTCGACAAGCTGTTTAAAGCGGCGTATCGGAATCACTTGGACTTCCACAATGTTAGTTACGCGGCGGCCGCGTGCCGTCGAGCCGCTAGTTCAATCATCCGAACGCAAAACTTGCCATCGATCGTTAGCAACTCTCCGCGGCCCACGAGCGCGTCGCTGGCATAAACATCCACCGGCTCGGCGGTCAGTTTGTCCAACGGCAACACGCTGCCGACAGCAAGCTGCGGCACTTGCTGCGATGAAAGGAACGTCGTGCCGAGTTCAATTCGCAAATCGAGCTCGGCTTGGCCAGATAGGTTATCTCCCGCCATGAAACACCAAGTGGGACGCGCCGTGTGACAATGGTTGCGCGAAAAACCGGCGGGGTTTTTCGCTGAAATTAGCGTAGAAGGCAATCCCAAACAGGCCCAGACGTTCCTGGCGGTGCGAGTCTGGCTCGCTGGTTGGAGCTAAGGCGGCGTTCAGCGCGGGATATTCAGCCTTGGTGCTAGCATTCAGGCCGACTTTCGGCCTCGCGACGCAATTTCGTCGAGGTGATTGCAGTCGGCCCGATTGGCTTGAACGCGGCTTTCTGCAAGTTGAACATCGCGATGCTTTTCGAGCGCTTTCGCCTCTTGTTCGGCCTGGACCATTGCGGCTTGGCAACGCTCGACATCGAGCCCGGCTGCAGAAAGGTCGTTTTTTGCCAATCTCAGATTTTGCTGCAAATGGCGATCAAAGCGCTGCGCGTCGCGGAGTTGTTCGATGTCGATTCGTCCTGGCTGCCGCGATTTTTTCGCACGCCCCAGTAACGCCGATAGCTCCTCGGAGATTTGCTGAACATGCGCGGCGGCCCCTCGTTCGCGCGTAATCGCTTCGGCTAATTCCTGCCGGCGCTGGGCGCAAACATTCTCGCGAAGTTGAAGCAGCGTGGCCAATCGATATTTGTGCGCAGACATCGAAGCATCTCCCGTTGGAAATTACGCAGCGGCGACGGGATTCGCGCACTTTGCTGCGATTCGCTGCTGTAACTCAAGCAGTTTTTGGTGCGTTTCAGCCAGCGACGAAGGTTCATCGACGCGCTGCCGGACGAATTGCTCGATTTCATCACGCATATCGATCGCTAGATCGACGCGCGGGTTAGTGCCGCGCCGGTAGGCACCTACGGATATCAAATCTTCGTTCTCTCGGTAAACGGACAGCAACTCGCGAATTGCTTGCGTCGCATCGAGTTGCGAGCGATCGGCGATATCGGGCATCAGGCGGCTAATGCTTTCTAGCACGTCGATTGCAGGCCAATGCGCCCGCGCGGCAAGCTTTCGCGAGAGCCACGTATGGCCGTCCAACAAGCCGCGAACGGCATCGGCGATCGGTTCCTGCGGATCATCTCCTTCGACAAGTACGCTGTAAAAACCGGTAATACTCCCCTTCCTCGTGCGTCCTGCCCGTTCCAAGAGCGGCGGCAGCATGGCGAAGACCGACGGCGTGTAGCCGCGCGTCGTGGGCGGCTCTCCGGCCGCCAGGCCGATTTCCCGCTGCGCCATGGCGAAGCGGGTGATTGAATCCAAAAGCAAAAGAACATTCCGACCGCGGTCGCGGAAATACTCTGCAATTGCGGTGGCAGTTTGAGCGGCTTGCACGCGGCGCAGGCGCTGGTTCATCGCTGGTGGCGACAACTACGACGCTTCGCGCCAGCCCTTCAGGGCCGAGATCGCGCTGGATGAAGTCGTTCACTTCACGTCCCCGCTCGCCGATCAAGCCAATCACGATAACATCAGCCGACGTGTAGCGGGCCATCATGCCTAACAGCACGCTTTTGCCAACGCCCGAGCCGGCGAAAATTCCCATGCGTTGGCCCAGCCCGCAGGCCAATAGCGCATCGATGGCGCGAATTCCAGTGGCTAACGGCTGGTCAATGCGCGGCCGCTCCATCGGAGCGGGTGGATTGGCCTTGGGATCGACGCGATGCGCGAGTCCAGGCTGACCCCGGCCATCAATCGCGCGCCCATGAGCGTCGACCACGCGCCCCAATAGCGCATCTCCCACGCGCAGCGAGCGCGTCGACAGCGCCAATCTCGCGCGATTCCCGCGCCGCACGCCTTGAAAGCTCTCGTACGGATAGGCGAGCGTCAACTGGTCGCGAAAGCCGATGACTTCGGCTTCGATGGGTGGGCCGGCGTCACGATCGATTTGCACGACCGCACCCAATGGGGCGGGAAAATCGCAGATCGCCGCCGACATCCCCACTATTTGCACCACGCTGCCTTCGAGGGCCGCAGGCACAATGCGATCGAGTTGGTGCGCGAAATCGAGCATTTTCTTTAGCTTTCGTTTCCAACCAACTCGGTAGCAATGCGCGCGAGTCGTGTTTCAATTCGCTGGTCGATGGCGCCGTGAGGTGTTTCGATGACGCAACCGCCGCGCGAAACCGATTCATCGGGCACGACGGTGGTTTGCGCAGCGCGCGATAGTTCGTGAACAATTTGGTTGACTTGGGTTTCGAGAGAAGAAAAGTCCGCGGGGTGAAGGTGAATCTTGAATTGGGGAGCGCCTGCGCACATTTCGAGCGCCTCGCGCACTAAACCCAACGTGACGGATGATGTCCTGGCGATTTGTTGGCGCGTTATCTTTTCCGCAATTTTAATCGCCAGCTCGACGGCGCTCTGTTCCCATCGCTCGCGCCACGCGATTCTGGCTTTTTCCAGGGCCGCCGCCGCTTCGCGCAAAATGGGCATGGCGATCGCCATTTGCTGATCGGTCTTTTGCTGAATCAATTGCTCGGCATCCTGGAGCCCTTCAGTGCGGCCGGCCTGCTGGGCCGTCTGCCGAATGCGTTCGGCTTCACAGTGCGCTTCCATGAGGATTGCCTCGGCGTCACAGCGCGCGCTATTGGCTTGCGCAGCGGCATCTTCAAAGCTAAATAGGGCCGGCTCGAATGGCGCTTGCGATTTCGATGATTTGATAACTGTGGCCATTGCGATAGTTCTGGGCAGAGCCCATGCATTGATGTTTGTTGCTACGGCGTTCAGGCCAGCGCGCTTAAATGAGAGCCGTCGATTCCCGGCAGCCGTCCGTCTGCGAACATCTGATTGGCCAGTTCGGCCACTGCTAGTTGGCGCGGTCGATTTCGGCTACGCGTGCGGGCGCAGTGCGCTCCAAGCGGCGATCGAGAAGGCGCGCTTCTTGGGTCGGCAGACAATCAAGCAGCCGATCGATGAATTCCGGGCCAGCGCCCGCCAGCGCTAAAACCAATATTTCGCCATCGATTGCGCCAGCGAGTCGTACAAGGGAATCGGAATCGAATTCGCTAAGGTCAGCGAACGTGAAATGGGGCGCGGCAGTCGACTGCTGAGAGAACCTGCTGGCGAGCCGCCGGTCATGCAGTGCCAGGTTGCTCAGAATCTGCCGGCGGGCGGCCCCATCGGCCGAATTCAAAATAGCGGAAATTACTGCCACACCATTTCCATTTGCCGCCGCGTCTTGCCGCTCGTGCCACCAACTTTTGACGGCAAGTTCCACGTCGCGCAAGACTTGCCGATCGGTCTTATCTAAATTGACCATGCGCCGCAGGGCTTCGGCCTGCGTGGCGGATGGCAATTGGGAAAGCGCCTGACTGGCGGAGGCTGGAGGCAAGTGCGCCAACACCAGCGCCACTGTTTGCGGGTGTTCGCGCTTTAGGAACGGAAGCAATTGAGCAGGGTCAGCCTTGCGGAGAAAAGCAAATGGGGCGTTTGCATTCTGGCCGCCCATCAAGCTTGATTTTGATTCGCTCATGTACGGCGCAACGCGGTTGTCGGATTCCGGCCGATTTTGGAGGACGCCGCGCAAGGAATCGTCGATTTCCAGACCCGGCGGATCGGCTTCCGGAATAAGCGGGCCGACTCGGCAGAATTCCTCGAAAATCTTCTCCTGTTGGGCGAGATCGACCTCGCCCATTGCGCCGGCCTCCTGAAGGACAGCATCAGCATATTCGGGGGGCAACTGCGAAAGCAGTGCCGCGGCAGTTCTCTGATCGATCGCCGCAATGAGCACAGCGGCTTTGCGAAGCGATGATAATTCGGCCGGCAATGTCGACGACTTCGACAGAGAGGTTGAATTGCTCGATAGCGCTGAATTGCTCATGGCAGCAGCCTCCTAGCTGGCGGAAGCGATCCAATTGCGCAGCACATTGGCGGCGACTTCGGGGTCGTCGCGCACAATGTCAGCTAGTTCGTCGCGCAATGAAGGGCCGCCATGCGGTTGAAGCCCACCGCGGGAAACAGCTTCGCGTCGAGCATCGGCTTCGATCGGCTCGTCATCGGCTGGCACCACTTTCAACGCGGGCGCGGCACGTCGTTTTCTGGACGCCGATTTCATCGCGGAATACACAACAAGCGCGCATCCGAGAACAAACACTGAGCAGAGGACTTCTGCCGAGTGGGCGCGCAGCCAGATCTCGTCATCGACCTGGGCTCGCTGCGGCGCAATCGGCGTCGCAGAAACGTGAGGCCCGGCGGAGGAACACGATCCGGGCAGCGTAGTGATCGTGATCAGTCGAGCGGTCTGAGGATATGCGCCCGAAGTTGACAGCGTTTCGAGCACTTGCTGCCGCGCCGAGGCACATACGTCAGCTTCAATTTGCTGTAAGTCGGCGGCATTTGGCTCCAAGTCCGATGGATTTTTGATTTCGTGGTTACTGCCCGCCGCGCGGTGATCTTGCCAAATCATTCGGTAGCAATCGGCTGGTATGCCGATAGAAACAGAAATCGATTTTACAATCGCCGCCGCCGGAGTGTTTTGATGCATCTCGACCTTAACAGGTGCGGGTTCTGGCGCGCTTTCGGCTTTCGGAATATCGGCAGTCAAGGCGTCGACCAACGTTTTGACAACCGCGGGCTGATTGGAACGGCCCGATTCACCGTCGGAGGAGGCATTCGGTTCGCGCGATTTGACGGCGCGAGAATCAGACTTCGCAGGGGCGCAATCGCCTGCGTGATTAGCCGACTCATTCGTTTCGATGGAAACTTTCACCACCGCTCCGTCGATGATGGGCCGTAATGCTTCGGTGATCCTTTCGCGGTAATCTCGCTCAAGCTCTTCTTTGGTTTGGAAATCGCGATGACTCATGGACACCGATTCGCCATCGTCTGAGCCTGCCGGGTAACTTGCGCCATTGAAATCGATAACCGCCACACTCTCCGGCAAAGCGCCAATAGGCGGGCCGACCGCTTGCCGAATCATTTGCACTTGGCGTGCGGTAAGAAGCTGTTTGCCCTGCGGCTTCACGTTCACACTGGCGGTAATTTGCTTGCGTGGATTGAAGCCCTGTTGGTTTTCCACGTTGTAGAGCACGCAGGCCGACTCGATGCCGGGCATGGAGCTGATAATTCTTGTCAGTTCTTCTTGCAGCGCAATTTTCGACATTTCCTCTTGTTGGCGACGGTTCAAAAGCGGGCTCGCGCTCTTTTCCAGCATGTGCTTGAGCGAATCGCCGAAGTTGTTGGGCAGCGCGCCGGCGCTGGCAAGCGCTCCTGAGGTACAGCGCTTGTTTCGAGCGGGGCACGCGAATGCGATTGTTTTCCAATTCATAATCGTTTAATCCGGCGCCCGCAAACGCTTGCACCATGGCCGGCCATTGGCCGGCCGAGACCGCTTCACCGTCGAATAAATATGTTTCGCTGGAAACCATTTGCGGCGCGATGGCAAAATAGCCACCGCCAATGGCAAACGCCACCACGACTAGCATCAGCAGCGATCGCGTGCCGGGCGCAAAAGCGCGATACCACTGGCTCCAGCGAGCAAGCGTTTTGGTCAGCAAATCCATCCGTAGCGAATGCGTTGTGAGAAGGACGAACAGACGAGAAAGCGGATAAGATAGTCAGATAGTGTGGTGTCTAAGTGTTGTTATCTATATTGGAGGTTGATCTAGGCTACAGCGCCAAAGGCGCGATTTGCCAAGCGGATGGTGAATGCGGCGCCTCCTTGCGGGCAATTGCGGGCGGTGATTTCGCCTCCCTGTTCCGCCGCCAAATACAGTGCCGTGGTCAACCCTTGGCCGATGCCGCCCGCGAAATTGGTAGTTTGCACTTGCGCCAGCCGGCGGCGAAATTCTTCGGATAAGCCGCGGCCGCTGTCGGAAATCTCCAGTTCGAACTTCTGTGGAGAAGCATACGACATGACGGCCAGCTCGCCTCCCGATGGCATCGCCTCGATGGCGTTGAGCGCCAGATGCCATACGCACCGGCGCAGCGATTGGTCATCGGCCCAAACGCGCTGTGCGGCGGGTACATCGATTTCAACATGGATTCGCCGGGCGCGCAATTGCGGCGCCAGTTGTTCGAAAACTTCCAGCACCAATCCACGCACGTCGATCCAGCGCCAGGGAGTGGCGCGCGAATTGCGAAACGGTAGGATGTGATTTTCGTGGCGATCGGTTTGCTCTGGCGAAGACTGCGCGTGTGACTGCGTCATGGCTTGGACCCCGATGTGGAGAAAATGGGCGCGTCTTGTACAGAAAAACGGCCGCCAGTGTCAATCGACGTTGAGATGCTGGCGCTCGGAAGCGAGTGCGGAGCGATCTTCGCGAATTAGCGTCGGCCAGCATGCCACATTGAGAAGATGCGGCAGACGAAACAAGACTGCAGGCGTTCCGCAGGCTAGCCTACTTCAGATTGCCGGCGTGTTTCGCCGACCAAGATGGCTGGCGGCAGGGCAATTTGCTCCATGATCCAGCGATCTATGTCTGCTAGCATTTGGGGCGTAAGGCCATCATTGCCAGGATATTCGCGCAGCGTGATCGACATTCCGGCTGAATGGAGCAGCCGCAGGTTGTCGCAGACTTGCTCGGTGGGATAATGTTGCCCCTGCCGGCATGCAGCAACAAACAGCGGCAACTGGCGCACCGCGTTGAGCGCGGCCAACGGTGTTCCCTGTTGCGGAAACGGTCCGCAAAGTGAAACGACTCCGGCAAATTGCGACGGGTTTTCCATCGCGATCCGGAAGGCCATGGTCCCGCCCGATTCGAAGCCGGCCAAGAAAATGCGATCGGCACGGACATGAAAACGATCGTTGGCCGCGGCAATCGCCTGCCCAATGCGCTGCTCGGCTTGGGCCACATGTTCGGCCGTTTGCACCCAGCGGTATCCATTGCCGGCCCCATTATTTCTGGGCGCGGCCAGCGTGCCGCGTGGGGCCACGGCGACATAATTTCGCAAGCTTACGACCGGCATAATGCGGCGCAATTGATGTTCATTGTCGCCGCCGCCGTGCAGCCAGACCAACAGCGGATACGCATAATTCGCTTCGTAGTGCAACGGCGCGAATATCGCATGCGGGCTGTTTTCGTCCGAATCGTGAATGGTTCCTGCGCCGCACCAATTCAAATCTAGGGCAATCTTCGAAGCAGCACCCGACGGCTTGGCTTGAATGCGATTCATGCGAGCGTTTCCTCAAACAGAAATAGTTTTGCAAACGATCGTGCTTCCGCCTAGCCGCCGGATAACGCTAAGGCACCTCGGACTTTAAGACACACAAGCGAAATGTGTCAACCTCAACCCGCCCCAACCAGTGCTGCCATGCTCTTAACAAGTTCCTTCACGGCATCGACACTCTTTTGAAACGCGGCCTGTTCGCTGGAAGAGAGCTTAAGCTCAATAATTTTTTCGACTCCGCCTGAGCCGAGAATGACAGGTACGCCCACAAAATATCCACCCACGCCATACTGTTTGTCGCAGTACGCGGCACACGGAATGAGCCGCTTCTTATCACGCACGATGGCTTCGACCATTTGGGCCGTGGCAGCCGCTGGCGCATAACAGGCGCTGCCGGTTTTGAGCAAGCCGACGATTTCCGCGCCGCCATTGCGCGTTCGCTGCACAATTTCTTCCAGCCGTTTGGAATCGATGAGTTGCAATACCGGAATGCCCCCGACCGACGTGCAACTCGGCATGGGCACCATCGTATCGCCATGGCCACCCAACAAGAGCGCCGAAATATCTTCGACGCTCACGCCCAATTCCATCGCCAAAAACGCGCGGTAGCGCGCCGTATCGAGCACGCCAGCCTGGCCGAGCACGCGATTCGGCGGAAACCCAGTCACCTGCCAAGCGCGCTGTACCATTGCATCGAGCGGATTGCTCACAACGATAACGATCGTGTCGGGGCTCGTTTTTTTAATCTCGGCGGCAACCGAGCCGACGATCTTGGCGTTGGTTGAAAGCAGATCATCGCGGCTCATGCCGGGTTTCGCGCGATGCCGGCGGTGATCACGACCACGTCGCTATTTTGCGTGTCGGCGTAATTGGTGGTACCGGTGATTTTCGCATCGAAGCCGACGATCGGCGAAGCCTGGAGCAAATCGAGCGCTTTGCCGGAGGGCATTCCCTCAGTTTGTGGAATATCCACAAGCACGATGTCGCCCAACTCGGCGGCTGCGCACCAATGCGCGGTGGTCGCGCCGACATTTCCGGCGCCAATGATGCTAATTTTCGCGCGACGCATGCACTTTCCTCGAACAAAACACGATCAACTTGTCGCAAGTTAGCAACCTAACGCACGCGCAGCGCTTTGCAAAGGGGGGCGAATGAAAATGCAGAAAGCAGAATGCAGAAGAAGATTGTGGCAACAGATAACTTTCTGCGAGTTCCGAGTTTTGTTCCGCACAATGATGCGCAAACGCGCACTCGAAATAGAAGCAGCCGCGCGCTATGCAGCTTGCACGATGAAATGCAATATCGCCCAGTATTGCAGCGCGCTGCCGGCGATAACCCATAAATGCCAGATCGCGTGCAAGTAGCGATGGCGATGATCCGACATGAGAAACAATGTACCCAGCGTGTAGCAGAAACCCCCAGCCACCATCCACCATATCACCGGCGCTGGAACATAGGCGCGAATGGCTGGTGCGTCGAGCACTGGCATCCACCCTAAAACAACTGGAATAATTACTGAAGCGGCGTCGATTCGATGCACCCAGACAATCTTGCTCAATAGGCCGGCGAGCGAAATTGCCCACATTGTCGCCAGCACTCCCCAACACCAGGTGCTGTGCAAATAGGTCACGGCAATGGGAGTGAACGTGCCGGTGATGAACAAATAAATGCAACCCTGATCGAGCACACGAAATAAATGCCGCAAACGTGGCTGCCACACCACGTGCGACAGCGTGGACATTGCATACACCAACACCATGGTGGCCGAGTACAGCACGCAGGCGGCAAATTGCCAGGCGCTTAATTCACGAGCGGCTCGCAGGAGAACCACCGAGGCCACAATGCTTAGCACCAGCCCGAGCGCATGGGTAATAGTGTTGGCAACTTCGGCGGCGAACGCATCAGAATGATTGAGCACGGCCGAGCGAGCGGCGCCGGCGACATGCGAGTTAGCCACGCCGCTCGCCATCGGCCGGGCAGGTGCGAGCGTCGAAGTTGGCGACGAAGTTGACATGAAGGATGACTCGGTTATTCGGCAAGATTCGCCTCGCCGCGTGCGGTAGTTTCGGCGAACATCGCTCGCTAACCTTACGCTTTTCAATTTGGGCGGAATTGTCAAGCATCCTTGCCCCGATTTCGTGTAATTTTTGTGTCAGACAAGTTGTTTCCCATAAGGCTAATAAAAATCTTTCTGGCAGAATTGATTTCCCTTGTTGACCCTCCTGTAACTGGAGGCTTTAGCATCTTGCTCGTTGGTTCAATTCGATGTGCCTCGGCGATCGCGCGACCGCTGGCCACCATCACTGGGTGTCGACATGTTCACGATTGGCGAATTCTCGCGGCTTACCGGACTGACGGTGAAAACCTTGCGCTTTTACCAGGAGCAAGGGATTTTGCCTCCGTCGGCGGTCGACGATCATTCCGGTTACCGCTACTACGCGGCCGACAAGATCGAAACCGCGCGCGTCATCAAGCAGTTGCGCGGACTGGAGATTTCGCTTGCCGACATTGCCGAAATTCTCGCGGGGTTGCACGCCGGAAGCGACGTTCTCGAGTACCTCGCGAAGCACAAGCAGATGGTTGCCGCCAAGGCAGCGCATTACCGGCAAATCGAATCACGCTTGAATCAATTGATTCGTCAACAACAGGAAGCGAGATCGGCCATGACTGCAAATGAATTTGAAGTGGAAGAAAAAACAATTGCAACACAGCTCATCGCGGGCACGCGGATGAGAGGCCGCTACAGCGATTGCGGGAAAGGATTTTCGCAGATCGGCCGGAAACTCGGTCGTTTTCTAGGCGGCCCCTGTTTTCTGCTGCACTACGACACGGAATACCGCGAAGACGATGCCGATTTCGAAGCCTGCTTTCCGCTTCGCAGGCAACCCACGCGCGAAGTGCCTGCAGGGATTTCGGTTCGCGAGTTGATGGGCGGCCCCTGCATTTCGCTATTGCACAAGGGCCCGTACGAAGAATTAGGCCGCTCCTATCAAAAAATAATCAGCTTTGCGAAAAGCAAGAACTTCAATATCGAGGTCCCCTCCCGAGAGCTTTATCTCAAAGGCCCGGGCATGATATTCAAGGGAAACCCACAGAGCTATCTTACGGAAATTCAGATGCTTCTTGACCCCTGACGTCCTACGCGAGCAGCCGATTAAGAAATCTGCAGCTTTTCGTGAACCCAGGCGCAGATCAATTCAGATTCACTGACTCCCTTTGTTTTTGCAATTCGACGAATTGCTTCGGCGTCATTCGACTGCAGATGAAGGGTAATCGAACTATCCCGCGAAAACGCGCCGGGCACCTCTTCCAATTCCGATTCGAAATCGGTCAGGTCGTGTGTATCCCAGAATCGGGCCAACTGTTCGATGGAGTCGGTATTGGGCAAATGAAGGTTGGACATTACTGTTTCCTCTTTCGGAAGTTTTTCTTTTCTCGTTCGGTCATTAGTCTGGCAGTCACGGGATACCCAACCCCATCGGGAAACGCAATCACGACACAAAATAGATTATCGTCCCGCGGCAGTTTGGCCCCGAACATAGTATACCGGGTTCTCTCCCTGCGACCTTGCTCTCTGCACAACCGCGTCGCCAAAGCACACATCTTCAACTTCATTTTGAGTTACTCCATGGCGGGCAATATGCTCAATTCTATCCTCCGGCCACACCAATGCGTGAATTTTCATGCCCGCTATTTTAGTGACGGCTCCAATTGGCTACCATCCATTCAGGGACAGGCGGGAAATGAGCATCGGCAGGCCATCGACATTGCTTCGCTTGTTCGCCTCTACTCCTAACTTATAATAAAGGAGCAGATTTTTCCGTGGCGCGGGGCGTGCCGTCTGCGGCGGCGCATAAGGAACAAACGTAATGGCCCGACCGGGACGTATTGTCTCGCTCATTTCGCTGGTAGTGTTGTGCCTGACGGCAGCCAATGCCGCCGCCAATATTTCGGCGGCCGAAGATCCGCGCACGTTCGTCGATGCCCTGCGCAAGCGCGGTTATTTAGACACGGCCGCCGACTATCTCGAGCATCTATCAACAGATACGTCGCTCGACGATTCGGTGCGCCGGCTGATTCCTTTCGAAGAAGCCACCGTGCTCATCGAAGGGGCGGCCAATATTCACGATCCGCAAATTCGCAACTGGCAGCTCGATCAGGCGCAAACCAAACTTCGCGCGTTTATTGCCGCCAATCCAGATTTGGAACAGGCGCAGCAAGCTCGCGAGAGGCTAGCGGGCCTGTTGCAATACCGTGCCGATCGACTGTTGGAACAGATCGACAAATCGGGAGCGGTTTCCGCGGCCGCGCGAAACAAGCCCGCAACTTGGAAAGCGAAGCCCAAGATCTATACGCAGAAGCCGGCAAGCGCTATCGTGCCAAACTCGACGAAATTCCCAAAGGGGAACAACCAGAATTGCGCGACCAGTTTGGGACCGCTTGGCTAGGTGCGATGCTAAATGCAGCCCGAAGCACCTTCAATATGGCGCAAACTGCCGAGCCCAATAGCGACGATTGGCACAAGCTGCTCGAAGAAACGATCGAAGCGTGCGGCAATATCCATAAGGATTATCCGCAGCGGCTGGCGGGGGTTACGGCGCGGTTCTATCAGGGCCGCAGCTATCAACAGCTCGGCGACACCAAACAAGCACTAGTGGCTTTCGGCGAATTGATCGCCGATCTGCCCGACGGCGATTCGAATGTGCGGCAGTTGAAAACGCAAGCCTTTCGCTACGCGCTCGAGTGCTGGCTCGAAGATAAGGATTACGCCGTGGCCGTCGATAAAACGCTCCTTTGGGCGAGAAGCGCTCGTGGGTCCGAATTGCAAGATGCCGACTGGTTGGCGGTCAAGCTCTCGTCAGCCACGGCACTCGAGGGACTGGCCGATTCGGCAACCAAGAAGGATGCCAAAACGCGCGGCTTTTTGCGCAACGCGCGCGAAATGGCCGGCGAAGTGCTGCGTTTATCGAGCGATCAGAAGGTGCAAGCTCAAGCTCGCGACTTGCTCGCGCAATTAGATTCTCAATCCACGCGCACCGCTGCGGTTGCGACGACGAAAGAAGCATCGAAGGAAGCGGCTGCCGATCACAAGGCTAAATCGTTCGACGATGCGTACCAGCGCGGCAACGACGCGGTCGATCAGCTTAAGAGCGATCAGCTCGAACTAACGCTCATTCAAAAAGATCCCAACCCCGATGTGGCCCGCGTGGCCGAATTGAAAACCGAGATCAAAAGCAAAAGTGATGAAGCATTCGCCATGTTCCAGCGTGCAGTGGAACTGGCCGATGCCAAATCCGACCCCGAGAAACTGAATTTTGCGCGCTATTTGCTTTGCTATTTCCATTACGAAAATGGCGATTACTACGATGCGGCGCTTTTGGGTGAATTCCTCGCCAAGCGTTTTCCCGATTCGGCCAATGCACGGCCGGCAGCGCGCATTGCGTTGGCGGCCTTCGACGCACTGTATCGCCAGCATCAGCACGATGGTGATAAAGATTTATCCTTTGAGCGCGACAAAATATTTGATCTGGCCAAGTACATCACGAATCGCTGGGCCGATCAACCCGAGGCCGATTTAGCGCTGGATTTGCTCATCGGCTTTTACATCAACTCGGGCGACTACCAAAAAGGCTCCGAGCTGCTCAACCACATTAAGGCCGACTCGCCCCATCGCGCCGACGCCGAAGCGAAGCTCGGCCAGGCGCTGTGGAACAAATATCTGCGAGGCGCAGGAATTGCGCGAGCAAGAAACCGCCGCCGGCGCCAGTTCGTCGGCCGCGCCGGAAAATGAGGCGGAGAGCAAAAAACAGCTCGACGCGCTCGTGAAACAAGCCCAAGAGGCATTGGAAACAAGCGTCGCCGATAGCGCGAAGCAAAACGCCATCACTCCGCCGACCGTGTCCGCGGCGCTGGCGCTGGCGCAGCTCTACTTGATGCACTCGCAGGCTGACAAGGCCATAGCGCTACTGGAAGATGCCAAGGTCGGGCCACTTACGCTACTGCAAAAGAACAACCCTGCGGCGCAGGCCACGGGCATCCCGGCTGAAATCCAAAAAACGGCACTGCAAGCCTACGTAGCCGTCGTGCCGCAACAAATCGATAAGGCGACTGCCTGCATGGATGCTCTCGGGCAAATTTACGCCCAAGATCCGGAGGGGGATGCGGCGCTCACGCAACTCTTGGTCGGCATTGCTTACGATTTGAAACAAGAACTGCAGGAACTCGATCGTCGAGGCGACCGCGAGAAGCAGACGCAGTTGACCAAAGGCGTGGGCCAATTTCTCGACCGTATCTTGCAACGCTCCACGGCGGCCGATTTTAAGACGCTTAATTGGGTCGCCGCCACGTACGAGAGCCTAGCGGAAGGACTGAAGCAGCAAGATAAGGTCACCCCCGAGGGCAAATCGCTTTACGCACAGGCCGCAAAGGCCTGCGAAGAGATTCTCAGCCGCGCGGCAAAGGACGAGGCTTTTCTGCCGGCCGATCAGGCGCCGGCCGTGAAACTGCGGCTGGCCATTGCCCACCGCAACGCTGGCGATTTCGATAAGGCATTGGCCGCGCTTACAGACATGCTCAACGAGAAACCGCAGTTACTGCCGGCTCAAGTCGAAGCCGCCCGCACGTTCCAACAGCGCGGCGAAGAAGATAACCCAGACAACTTTGTGCTGGCCATCGTGGGCGGCACGCGTCGAGCCAAAGGCGTGAGCCCGAATATTTGGGGCTGGGGAAAAATCGCGCTGCAAACTTCGCGCAACCCGCGCTATCGCGACACTTTGCATGAAGCAAGTTACAACGTGGCGGTCTGCCGCATGCGGTACGCCCAGTCGCGCAGCGACGCTGCGGAAAAGAAAAAATACTTCACGGTTGCCAAAGAAGGCCTGCGCAACGTAAATCAATTCGATCCGACCATGGGCGGCGACAAATGGAAACCGCTCTACGACAAATTGCTCCGCAGCATCCAGACCGAACTCGGCCAGCCGGCCGTCGGCTTGCAGGAGTTTGAACAAACGAAGGGAACGCAAGCGGCCGACACGGGAAAGAAGGAATCATGAGCAGCCCAAATATTCACTTTGGATTGGTTTCGCTTGTGGCCGCCGCAATCGCTCTGGCGCCCGCCCCCCTGCGCGCCCAGAGCGATTTCGATCGCATTCATCTCCAAACAGGCCAGCCAGTGGCCGGCCATATCGGCGAGATCACCAAAGACAAGGTCACGATTCAAGTTCTGCAGGGGACGAAAGAATTCCCCGTAAACGAAATCAAATTCATTCAGTTCGCTGGTGAACCCCGCGATCTGCTCGAAGCGCGAAACGATGCATTACAGGGACATTTCGAGCAGGTGATCGAAACGCTCGACAAAATTCCACCCCCGCAGCGCGGCACGGTCGAATCGATCCGCCAGGAAATCGACTACTACAACGCGTTGGCGTCCGCGCGATTGGCGGCTGGAGGTTCAGGCGATGCGCAAACAGCCGGCCACGCACTCTTGGCGTTCGTCGCGGCAAACAAAGACAGTTACCACTTTTACGATGCCAACGAAGTCATTGGCGACTTGCTCGTGGCAATCGGCCGCGCCGACCAAGCGCCCACCTATTACAACGAATTGGCCAATGCCCCCTGGCCCGATTTCAAAATGCGAGCAGCCGCCGGTCTGGGCCGAGCCTACTTAGCGCAAGACAAGCCCGATGCCGCCATGACGCAGTTCGATGCCATATTGACTTCCGATGTTAAAGGGAAGCTGATGGATAACTTGCTGCCGCTTGCCCGCATCGGCAAAGCCGAATGCCTGATTAAGCAGAATCGCGCGAATGACGCCATCAAGCTCTTACAGGAAGTGATCGACAAGGCCGCTCCGGAAAACACGCTCGTGCTGGCGATGGCTTACAACACGCTGGGAGAGGCGTATCTGCAAACACAGCAGCCCAAAGACGCGCTGTACGCCTTCCTTCACGTCGATGTGCTCTACAACCAAGTTCCCGACCAGCATGCCGAGGCGCTTTATCAACTCAAGCAATTGTGGGAGCAACTGAGCCGGCCCGACCGTGCGAAACAGGCGGCCGCTACGCTGAAGACAAAATACGCTTCGAGTCGATGGAACCGGTAAAGGTAATTAACGGCCGAAGGACCACGAAAATGGCGTCTATTTCACCCTCTCGGGTGAAACTGCTCGTGAACCTTCTTCAGCCGCGAGTGATCGACGTGGGTGTAAATTTGTGTGGTGCGAATGCTCGCATGGCCGAGCAGTTCTTGCACCTGCCGCAAGTCGGCGCCGCCGGCCAATAGGTGCGTGGCAAAACTGTGCCGCAGCGTATGGGGGCCCATCGATGCCGGCGCTCCGCGCGCAGGGCATACCGCTTCACCAACTCCCAAATGCGCTCGCGGCGCAGCCGCATTCCGCGCCGCGAGACCAACAGCCACCGCGGCGGCACCGGAACGTTTTGCACCAGCGCCGGCCGTTCGTGCTTGAGATATTCTTCAATCGCCACGATCGCCTTGCGTCCCAGCGGCACGAGGCGCTCCTTTTCACCTTTGCCACGCGCCAAACAGAAGCCCTGCGTCAAATGCACATCGTCTTTCCGCAAATTGGAAACTTCCGACGCCCGGCAACCGGTGGCATAGAGTAGTTCCAACATCGCGCGGTCGCGCCGCCAAAGCGGGTCGAACGATTGCGGCGCAGACAGCAATTTATCGATCATCTCGGTCGAGAGCACTTGCGGCACGCGCTGCCACAGTTTTTGGCTGCCAAGCAACTCGGCCAGATTGTCTTGCAACACGCCTTCGAGTTGCAGGTAGCGAAAGAAAACCTTCAGCGCCACCAAGTGCCGCGCAATGCTCGCCGCCGCCAATTCGCGCATGCAGCCAAGCGGGATAATCGGAAAGCTCCCGAATGGTGAGGGTTTGAATTTTGCGTTGGCCCAGCCACTGGGCGAATTTGGCTAAATCGCGCCGATAAGCGGCGACAGTATTATCAGCAAGGTGGCACTCGCTGCGGCAATATTCCAAAAACAGCTCAATCCAGCGGCCCGAGGAATTGCCGGTCGCCGGGGGCTGGCGCAAGCGAAGATTTCGTTTGCCGATTGGCATTTGAGACTGTGGAAAAATTGGCGGCGTACGGCGGTTTTGGGAGACTGCTGGCCTGGGCCTATTCATGTCGCATCGGTAGGAAATTGAGCGCGACTCTATTCCAGAAACGTCAGCCTGTGGCCCTTGGCTTTTTGATTCGTTAAGATGACAGCGCCGGAGGCTTATAGCGGTTGTATCGTGGCCCCAGCACCGACAAACACACAGACACCCAGACGTCCTAGACACTCAATCTCATGCCCGACCTTTTTTCCGCCCCGAATCTCTCCGATCTTTCCCACAACCAGGAGGGGGAATTCTTCGCGCTGCTAACGGTTAAGGAAGAACTGACGACGCGCGAGGGGAAGCCGTATTTCAAAGTCACCTTTCGCGACGCTTGCCGCGAAGTTAGCACCCCTATCTGGCACGATTCGGCCTGGGCCGCCGATTGCCGCGCGAATTGGACCGTGGGCACTTTCTATAAATTGCGGGCGACGTACCGCGAGACCAACTTCGGTCCGCAATTGGAGATCAAAAAAATTCGTGCCGCGGCCGATGCCGATGCTGCCGACGGTTTCGACCCGCTGATGCTGCAGCCCAAGTCGCGTTTCGATTCGGTGGAAATGTTCGACGAGCTTTGCGAAATCGCCAAGAAAAAAATTGGCGATAAAGCGCTGCGTTAAACTCGTGCTCGACGTTCTGCAGGCGCATCGCGAAGCGCTGCTCACGCTGCCGGCGGCGCGGAAAAACCACCATGCCTACATCGGCGGCTGGCTGGAACACACGCTAAGCGTCACGCGCACGGCAGTTCATCTGGCCGACAAATACGACGATTATTACCCCGACATGCAGCCGCGGCTTAATGCAGGCGTGGTCGCCGCCGGCGCGATTTTGCACGATATCGGTAAGCTGCGCGAGTACGAGGAAAACCCGATGGGCGCCGTTTATACGGCTGAGGGCGCGCTCATCGGACACATGCTCCAGGGCGCGATATTGTGCGCGAACTGGCCGCCGACCGAAAGGTCGACGCCGAAACGCTGTTGCGGTTGGAGCACGTGATTGTGGCACATCAAGGCCGACTTGAATGGGGCGCGCGAAAAATCCCGATGACGCCCGAAGCCATGATCGTCCACTACGCGGACGATCTCGACGCCAAATACGCCATGCTGTACACAACGCTGCGAGACGATAAAACCCCCGGTCCGATGACTTCGAAAAAAAATCAGCTCTACCAGCAGGTGTTTCGCGGGCTGCAGGACTGACAAATCTAATCCTTTGCTAATTGCTGGTCGATGAGCCCGACAATGGATTTTGCTATCAAATGCGCGTGCGGCGAACGAATAAAAGTCATCGCAAGCCAGGCGGGCAGCGAATTAAAGTGCATTTGTGGCAAAATTCAAACTGTCCCCTCGCTCAGCGAATTGCGTCGCAGTGCCGGGCAAACGGCTTTTGACGTAAGCGTGACTGAGAAATTACAGCAACTCTATTTCGACGGCAAACTACCACTGGAGTTAAATTGTGTAAGGTGTGGTAGCGCGACACGCGAGACGCTGAATTTCAAAGTCGAATGCCAGCGACCCATGGTGCGCGGAAACGGGTATTGGAAAACTTTCTTTCTCATGTTATTCGCACCTTGGATCGCGATGAAACAAATTCACGATGATTATCGAAACCCAGAAGTGATAGGACGTGAACTAATTATCCGCACTCCCATCCGAATGTGCTCTCAGTGCGCGTCGCAGATTGACACTGTAGGCAAAGAAACCAAAGAGCTATTGCGACGGACTTCGCTTTACCAGGAACTGCTTACGGAATATCCTCAGGCTCGAATATTTCTGTAATGGATCTTTTTGGAATGTTGAACTACGAAATCGTGATCTATTGGAGCCAAGAAGATGGCGTGTTCATCGCCGAAGTGCCGGAGTTAGCGGGTTGCATGGCGCATGGGGATAGCCAAGAGGCCGCGCTGGCAAATGCCAAAGAGGCAATGCAACTTTGGATCGACACGGCGAAGGAGTTTGGCGATCCAATTCCAACACCTAAGGGCCGTCGATTGATGTTCGCTTAATGCATCGAATCTAGGAATACTGCGTGGCAATGGAGCGCCCGATACACATTTCGCGGCATCGTAAGAGTCCCCTAACCGAAGGCCCCATTTCGCTGGCGCTAGTGCGGCTGTCGGTCCCCATTATTCTGGCCAACATTCTGCAAACGGCCTATCAACTGACCGACACGTTCTGGGTCGGCCGGCTGAGCGCCCAAGCGGTCGCCGCCGTTTCGCTTTGCTTCCCGATTACGTTTCTGTGCATTGCAGTGGGTGGCGGATTGCCGATCGCGGGCACCGTGCTCATCGCACAATTCCGCGGCAAAGGTGATGAGCGCGGCGTCAGCCACGTGGCCGGCCAGACGCTGCTCTTATCGTTTGTCGTGTCGGCGATTCTCTCGGTCGTAGGCCTGACGTTCGCCTGGCCCATCATGCGCTTCATGGGGGCCGATGCCGAAGTGCTGCCCAATGCAGTGCGCTTTTTGCAAGTTACGTTTTTAGGCTTTTTGTTCGTATTCGGCTTTCTGGCGTATCAGGCACTGGTGCGAGGCTTGGGCACTGTTTATCCGCCGATGTTCATTGTGCTGGGCACGGTGATTTTGAATTTCGCCTTCGATCCGCTCTTTATTTTCGGCTGGGGTCCCGTTCCCGCCATGGGTGTTTCCGGCGCAGCCATGGCCACTTTATGCACACAAGTGCTGGCCTCAATGATCGGCCTGGGCCTGCTCGTTCGCGGCAAACATGGCGTGCATTTGCACTGGAGTGATTTTCGTCCCGACTTTTCGCTAGTGCGCATGCTGGCGCGTATTGGTTTTCCCGCCTCGGTCGAGCAATCGACTCAGGCGCTGGGGCTAATGATCATGATGCTGTTGGTATCGACATTCGGCACCAATCCGATTGCCGCCTACGGCATTGGCCAGCGCGTGCTGAGCTGCGCCATTATTCCAGCGATGGGTTTGTCGCTGGCCACTTCGACATTGGTGGGGCAAAACATGGGCGCTGGGCAGGTCGAGCGGGCAGTGAAAACCAATCGCACCAGTTGCATCATCAGTTTTTCCTTTCTCACCGCGGCCGGCATTGTCATGTATTTCATCGCCTATCCCACCTCGGCGTTTCTAATGCCCGAGGGGGGCGAGGCCATCGCCGAAAGTGCGACACTCATTCGCATTCTGTCGTTCGCCTTCGGGTTTGTCGGCCTGCAACAGGTGCTCACGGGAACATTGCGCGGCGCAGGCGATACAGTCGCGCCCATGGTTTTGGCCATCGTATCGCTGTGGGTGCTTCGCTTTCCGCTGGCTTACATTCTTTCCAAGCACACTCATCTGGGCGCCGATGGAATTTGGTGGGCAGTGTCGATTTCGATTATTGTGTCGGCCATCATTACCGGGTGTTGGTTTGCCCGCGGCGATTGGAAGCACCGCCGATTGCTTGACGAGGTGCAAATTGAAGAGCAAACCGAACGGCAATTGGCGATGGAAGAGAACCTGCCGTTCTGAGGCAGTGACTCAATATAAAGCTGGCGATGGCATCGCCGGGCAGAATTCCGCTGGCACTGTTACTCGATTTTCAACGGCACTTCGCCCTGCACTAACCTGGCGACAAAATCGCGGTTGCTATCTAGCACCACGGGCAATTCCAAAATCTCGTTGGGCTCCAGCCAATGGACCGATTCCACTTCCGCAGGATTGGGAACGATCGTCGCCCCTTCGGCCAATTCCGCATGCCACCAAGCCAAGTGAACTCGCCATCGCGAAACGTTCTCCCAGAGCCGCTTAAGCGGCCGAACCTCGCAATTCAACTCTTCCCGCAGCTCGCGCACTAAGGCCTGAATCTCGGTTTCGCCCGCCTCAATTCCACCCCCAGGAAAGCAAAAGTATCCCGGTGCGACGACCTGTTGCGAACGGCGAATCACCAAGAGACGGCCGCTGCGCACAATCACTGCCACCGCGCCGTAGCGAACAATCGCGGGGGATTCGGAGGGGGGCTCGTGGCTTTCTGGACTCATTTGCTGCGGGAAATCTATGCGAGTTCGATCCGGTATAATGGATACAGTGCCGCCGCGGAAGGCGTGGACCACCATGCCACGCTGCACGGTAAAATGCTAAGATTGCACAAGTGCTGCACAACTGGAAGGCCGTAATTGGCTTGGGAGTTGAATCGGCTTCACACAAAGTTTTGGTCGCCCGCGATAACCGAGTAATGATTGAGTTGGATGCTTTATTGATTCGATTTGCACGTCCGGCCTTTGTCATATTGGCTTTGGCGACAATTTTGAGCGTGGCCGGCTGCGGAAAAACGGCATCCGGTCCCGCGAATCCTTCGTCTAAGAGCGCCGCGGCAACTCCAGGAAGTCATCCAACAGCGGCTGCCGATCAGAAATCGACGGAAACGCCATCGACCGCCGAATCAAAGAGCGCGCCAGCCGAGGGAGACCAACTGGCAAAGGTCGAGTCGGCGCCGCCTCCTGAGTTAGCGATTGAAGTCGAGAAGAAACCGCCCGCCCAATTCATTGGGCGCCAGCGCCTGGTGATGGAATTTCCTGACGGCAAGCCGTACACGGTGCGCATCGTGAAAAAGTATAGCGACGATTCGGTGGTGAACGATGGCCCCTATGTTGGCTATTACATGAGCGGGCAGAAATTTGAGGAAGGTAATTTTGCCGACGGCCTGAAGACTGGCCCCTGGCGCTCGTGGCACGAAAATGGGCAATTAGCGCAGGAAGAAAACTATGCCGACGGAAAACTCGACGGCAAGTGGACACGATACAATGCCGATGGCGTTCCCGAATGCGAATTAAGTTACAAAGCCGGGAAAAAAGATGGCCCATGGGTGTACTACGAAAATGGCAAAGTACACAAAAAAGAGAATTACACAAGCGGTCTCCTCGACGGCGACCGATACTTGTATTTCGATGACGGTTCGGTGGCCGAAGAGCGGCATTACAAACAAGGCAAGCTTACCGGCGTGCAAAAGCAGTGGTTTCCCAACGGCAAATTGGCCAATCAATTCGAGTATGTCGACGATAAGCTCAATGGCACCATCAGCCATTGGAACGTCGATGGCGAGTTGCTAAGTCAAATCAAATACGAAAACAACCAACGCGTCAAAACCAGCGACGCCAAACAGGAATAGATTGATAGGATGAGCAATTCGAATACACCTTCTACACCGACAAATAAGCCACCGGTTGAAATGCCCAAGCGACCCCTTCCCGCGCGGCCGCGGCTCTCTCCCAATGGCATTCTGCTGATCATTGTCGTGCTGGCGGTCATCACGTTTTTCTTGGTGAACCGAAACAGCGTGCAGCGATCGGAAATCAGCTACGATTTTTTCTGGAAGCAAGTGCAAGGGGGCAATGTGAGCGAGGTGGAATTCGACGACCACCAAATGCTCGGGAAATTCCGCACGCGGCCAGAAGCGCCGCCGCATCAAGCCGCAACGCAGAGTTGGACCGATCGGCTCTTTGGCGAGGGATCGGAAGTCGATCTGAACCACGGCGTCACGACCGGCGAAAAAGCCGAAACCGCCGAACAAGCGCGCAAGGAATTGCTGCTGCCGAATTTCGTTGTCACATTGCCGCCGGTGGAAGATCGAGAACTGCTGCCGCTATTGCGCGAGAAGAAAGTGCAGATTGCCGCCCAGCAGCCAGCCGACAACACGTTTATTATGCTCGTGGTCTATTTATTCGTCCCGCTGCTGTTGTTCATCGGCTTGTGGGTCATGCTCCGCCGCACGCGCGATCAGTTCTTGGGCGGCGGCATTCTCTCTGGCTTTAGCAAAAGCCCCGCCAAGCGCTACGAGGAATCGGGCAAAAAGCCGATTACCTTCAACGACGTCGCCGGTTTGGAGAATGTGAAGAACGATCTGCAGGAAATCGTTGAATTTTTGAAGAACCCCGAAAAGTTCACTCGCCTTGGCGGCCGCGTCCCCAAAGGCGTGCTGCTGATGGGACCGCCGGGCACCGGCAAAACATTACTGGCTCGCGCAGTCGCCGGCGAAGCAGGCGTGCCATTTTTCTCCATTAGTGGCTCGGAATTCATTCAAATGTTTGTGGGCGTGGGTGCCAGCCGCGTGCGCGACATGTTCAAAACGGCCAAAGAAGCTTCGCCGTGCATTTTGTTCATCGACGAAATCGACGCAGTTGGCCGCCACCGCGGCGCAGGGCTCGGCGGGGGGCACGACGAGCGTGAGCAGACGCTCAACCAAATTCTGAGCGAGATGGATGGCTTCAGCCAAACCGAATCGGTCATTGTGCTAGCTGCTACAAACCGTCCCGACGTGCTCGATCCAGCACTCTTGCGCCCCGGGCGTTTTGATCGCCACATCACAGTCGATCGGCCCAATCAAAAGGCGCGGCTGGCCATTTTCAAAGTTCACACGCGCGACGTGCCACTCTCGCCCGATGTGAACCTGGAGCGCCTCGCCGCCGGCACCGTGGGGCTTACCGGCGCCGACATTCGCAACTTAGTGAACGAGGCGGCCTTGTGGGCCACGCGCAACGGCAAAAACAATGTCGACATGGACGATTTCGAATTCGCCCGGGACAAAGTGCTCATGGGCCCGAAGCGCGAGGAACTGCTCACCGGAAAAGAAAAGAGAATGACGGCCTACCACGAGTCGGGCCATGCGCTGTTGGCCTGGATTCTCCCCGGCATCGACCGCTTGCACAAAGTGACCATCATTCCGCGCGGGCGAGCCCTGGGCGTGACGCAGCTTTTGCCCGAGGAAGATCGGCTCAACATCGGCCAGACCGAATTGAATAGACGATTGATATTCATGCTCGGCGGCCGCGCAGCCGAAAAACTCGTGTTCAATGAGTATAGCGCTGGAGCCGAGAACGATTTGTCGCAAGTCACGAAACTAGCGCGCAAAATGGTTGCCCACTGGGGCATGAGCGATCGCCTGGGCCCGGTGGCCTATCGCACGGGGGAAGAACATCCGTTTTTGGGCCGCGAGATTTACGAACAGCGCGAGTTCAGCGAGCATAGCGCTCAGGTGATCGATGAAGAAGTTTCGCGCATTTTGCACGAAGCCGATACCCGCGCCATGGAACTTCTATTGGAACACCGCGCAAACTTGGATGCGCTATCGGCCGCCCTGGAGCAGCGCGAAGTGCTCGACGACACCGAAGTCGAGGAATTGCTCGGCCCTTCGCAGAATCCGCGATTGTTTACCGCAGTCGTCAGCCCGGCGGGCGCCGATGTTCGCTCGACAAATGGCAGCCCGTCGAATGGGAAACCTAGCGCCAACTCGAGTGGGACCGGCAGCGAAGCGGCGGCCGGTTCGTAAGGAAACCTTCATTGGATTTTTGCGTGATCGAGCGCGAGCGCCATGTCGAACATCGCACCTTCGAACCCCGCTGGCCCTAAGCTCGCACACCTGGTCTTTTTTTCGCTCCACGAACCCGTGGTGGAAAATAAGCGCAAAATGCTAGCCGCCTGCCAGGAATTGCTCACGGGCCATCAGGGCATGTTGCACTTTTCGGTAGCCGAATGTTCCGATTATGCTCGGCCGGTGAACGATCGCGATTACGATTTCCTGCTGATGCTCGTGTTCGATTCACACGCCGCACACGATGCGTATCAAGGATCGCCTCGCCACAAGCAATTCATTGCCCAATGCAGCGCGCTCTGGAAGAAGGTCCGCGTGTTCGACGCGGCTCTGCTCTCGTAGTCAGGCGCCTGTCGCCAGCTGGCCGAGCGAAGACTTGATAGCGCCCGGCACGATTGCGCCCTCTTTTTCCACCATTTGTTTAGCTTGCTGGCTTATCAACCGCCGACATCTTTGGCATTTATGGGAATTTAACGTGTTTTTTCGCTTTCTTCCTCCTTTTTGGTGAAAGTGAAATTGCCTCTCCCGACGATTTTTTTTAGCGTTGCCTCATCTTTGAGCGCACGCTTTGTGCCGGGGGTTCGAAGGCTCAACTTCGATATCGTTCGTGGAAGCAAGGAAAACGAATCGGTCCTCGCGGATGGCGAAATTACCCAATCTCTTTGTCGTCGGCGCGGCGAAATCGGGCACCACGGCGCTCTATCACTTTTTTAAGGCGCATCCGCAAATTTACGTTTCCAGCGCCATTAAAGAGGCCAACTATATGGCCTACTATGATGGTGTCCCAAATTGCACGGGTCCGGGTGATTCCACTGCAGCTGCCGGCCGCAGCATCGCCCACCTGACGGACTATCTCGCGCTTTTTGATGATCGAAAAGACGAACCCTTTGCCGCCGATATCAGCCCCGTTTACCTTCATAACCCGCGCACGGCAGCCAGAATTGCAAAAATGTGCCCCGATGCGAAAATCGTCATGATTTTGCGAAATCCCATCGAGGGCGTGTTTTCCATGTTCTCGATGATGCACCGCGATCGCCGTGAGCCGTGCTTATCGTTCAACGATGCTTTTCGCCGCACCAACCATCGGATGGCGGCCGGATGGGAATGGGCCTGGGATTACAGAGGTTGCTTTCTTTATTCCCAGCAGGTCGCCCGCTATCTGAATCACTTCCCGGTAAATCAACTGTTCATTCGCCGCTACGAAGAGCTCAAGCAAACGCCCGAGCTATTCTACCGCAATCTGATGGATTTCATCGGCGTGGACATGATCGACGTCAAGGCAGCCAATCGCAAGGTGAATAAATCGGCCCGCCGAGCCGACGTATTGCGCCGCACCTGGAAGGGAAAAGTGCTCGTCGAAATCGGCCGCGCTGGCAGCAAGTTTCTTCCGAAATACCTTCACAAGTGGTTGAACATCGAGCTCGATGCACCCGCCTTCAAACTTAGCGCCGAAGATCGGACGATGCTAGCGGACCATTACCGGGCCGATATTGCCCGGCTAGCAGAGCTATTAAATTGGAATCTGGACGATTGGTTGCAGCCGCCTTCGGTTTCGCAGCAGGGCCACTCTGGATCTGCAAACACCGAAGGTTCAAGTTCCGATGCGCGATCTTCGCGGCAAGCCGCCTAGCGCCAAGACCTCGATGTTAAAAGGCGCAAGGCCCATCGACTCTTCTTTGCGGCGCAACTCTGCCGGCGACGTTTCGGCCATTCACGGCCCAATTCTTCGCTGTCCGATGATAGCAATGACGTAATCGTCAAAGTATCCGCTATCGGATAGTCGCGAACGACCGGCAAATTCTCTCACACGCTCGTGCTTCCCACGGCACGAGCGGATCCTGCTGCCGGTCGTTGATGGGCGCGACGGTTCAGCTTTTCTCTTACCGCCATTGCATCTGCCGCCGCGCACTGTTGCGCCGCTGCTCGTGCATTGCGGGGAATGACCGCGCATGACCCTGGGCCGGCTGAGCATGATTTTGCTTGGTGCGCTGGCGCTATGCACCGGTTGCCGGCACGATGCCGCGTTTCTAGTTCAAGGCAATGCCGCGCAGCCGATCGCCGGGCCGACTCAATTTAGCGCCGGCATCGCTGCAATCAACAGCGCTTCTCCGGGGGCAACGGCCGCCAACGCGATCGTCGTCCGGCCGACTCCGCCTCCGCTTTTGGCGTGCGAGAGCTACGATCAATGCATTCCGCTGCCGCCCATTGAATTGACCTCGGCTACTGAGCCGATCGAAGGGCCCGTGAACTTTAATCTCGCCGATTCGCCGCCCCCGAATTCTCAGGAACCGTACCACTATAAGCACTTCTGGGAATCGACTGAGGATCTCTGGCCAGAGATCAAGCACGACTACAAGAACTATTATTCGTGGGATAATTTCGGAATGTTGGCGGCCAGCTTCGGCGTGGCGGCGGTATTCGCAAATACGCCAATCGATCGGGACCTAAATGCTCAATATCAGAAAGACGTTCGTTCAAACATCACCGACCATTTTGCGAGGACGTGTAAACTGTTCGGCACCGGCGGATATATGTTTCCGGCCATGGTGGGTGGCTGGGTGCTCGGCGACACCTTCGCCGATTGGCCGGTTACGGGCTTCATCGGTGAGTGGGGAGAACGAAGCCTTCGCGCCGCGGCCGTCGGCGCACCGCCGATGTTGTTCATGCAGTATCTGACCGGAGGCTCGCGCCCCGGCGAAGACGACGATGGCAGTGGCTGGCGGCCGTTCCGCCGCAGCAATGGCGTCAGCGGCCATGCGTTCGTTGGCGGGCTCGTGTTCATCGACGCGGCCAAAGCAACGGACAACGGGTGGCTTAAAGCCGGCTTCTATGCCTGCTCATTTTTGCCGGCCTGGTCGCGCATTAGCGACGAAGCTCACTATCCCTCGCAAGCTTTTCTTGGCTGGTGGATGGCCTATTGTGCCGCAGCAGCGGTGGATGAAACAGACCGCACGGCGTCGCAGTGGCAAGTCATCCCGGTGCCGATGGATAACGGCGTAGGAATGGGGCTGAGTTATCAGTACTGACGGATAACGCGCCAGCGCAGGCGGCGATCATTTCTCCTCCGAGCCGAAGCGGTAAATTCTGTTTGCCACCGTTGTGTAATACATCTCCTGATTTTCGTCTTCACTGAACGAGAAAATTCCGAGATTGCCTGGGTTGCCTGGGATCGGCCGGACCGAGGTTGCCTTCTTCGTAGCCGGATCGTAATCGAGCGCGTAAAGTTCTCCTTTCACATAGTCGGCGAAAATGTATTTGCCTTGGAGTGCCGGCGCCAATTTCCCACGATACACGCCGCCGCCGACGATGCACTTGCCGATCGAATGGTGGTAGTCGAACACCGGGTCGATCAGTTCGCCAACGATATGCTCAGGTGGCGGGCCTTGCGGCGGTTTGTGCATCGCGGTGAACTTGTGAAAGCCTTCGCGAATGTTCCAGCCGTAGTTGCCCCCCTTGTCGATCACATCGACTTCTTCCCACGTGTCTTGGCCGACGTCCCCCGCCCAGAGCCAGTGCGTTTTGTCGTCGAACGCCATGCGCCACACGTTGCGCAGGCCCAGCGCCCAAATTTCGCCGCGAGCATCGGGCACATTCACAAACGGGTTATCCTTGGGAATGGCGTACTTCATGCCGGGGTCTTGGTGATCGACATCGATGCGCAGAATTTTACCGAGCACCGTGTTCAAGCTCTGTCCGTGCGCGTGCGGATCGTTGCCTGCCCCGCCGTCGCCCAGGCAGAAATATAAATAGCCGTCGGGGCCGAAGATAATCGTGCCGCCATCATGGTTCCAATCCGGTTTTTCAGGCGAAGTGAACAGTACTTCTTCTGAGTCGGGGTCGATTTTGCCGGTGCCGTCAGCCATGTGGAACCGCGACAAGTGTGCGGTTTGATGCGGCACCTTGGTGGTTGTGTAGTAAAGGAACACTTCGCCGTTTTCCTTAAACTTTGGATGGAAAGCCATACCGAGCAAGCCTTGCTCGTTTTGCTTTTCCGCATACACCACTTTTTCGTGGATATCGAGCGCGGGTTCGACTTGCTCGACGTTGGGGTCGTTGGGGAAAATGTACACGCGACCTAACTGCGAAATGACCGCCAGGCGATGCGAACGGTCGGGGAGCGACTGCAAATAGAGTGGACGATCAATACGGTGCTCTTCGCCGTCGTCGGACTTGACGCGCAGCTTGGTGAACACCTCCTCGATCTTGACCGGCAACGGATCTATGCTGATGGCCACAGGGCTTGTTTTGGGCTCCGAATCAGCGGCGCGAGCGGGCGAATGAGTTGCGCCAAACGTGGCAACCAGGGCGGCAAATGCGAGTATATTGCCCCAGCGAACAACTTTCATGGATTGCTCCTCAAAGCAGGCGGGATAGGCGGCGGGAATCCACCCGGCACGGCGCAGTTCCCCCGCCAGACGGCCATCTCAGGATAACTTAGCGTGTGGCGGTTTGCCATAGGCGGGCGGAATGAAGAATACGGAGTGAGCCGCTACTCTAACCGCCAACGAAAGCTGGTGGATGGGGTGATAGAATTGATCGAGAAGTAGCATAGTATTTGCAGGCAGCCGAGAGTCGCAGATCGTTTTTCATTGATGGCCGCAAAGGAAAACACGATGATCGGCAAGCAAATCGATTCGAATGACGGCGGCTCGCTGGAAATTGGTTCGTGGCGGGAATTTTTTGCGTGTCCGCCGTTGGGGTCAGCGGTTTGCTCGTGGCTGCGGCATCGCCGGTTTGGAGCGCGGCGGTGAATTATCCGCGCCGAGCTGGCATCCCTTCGGGATGGATGTCGCGGCAAACTTAAGCAGAAGATTCGATCGCACATTTTGATCCGTTGGGAGCACCGCTCTCATTTCTTTTCAAACATGGTATGTCCGAACAAAGTCTCTTGGCCGTGAGTGACAAATTGAATTTTTCCATCGGTCGCACCAATCGTTACGTCACTGCCGTCGTTCAAGTGATAGGTATAATTGTCGCCAAAGCCGCCGGCGATCGAAAAGTCTGCCTTGCCAAGCTTTGCCTCGACTTGCTCGAGGGTCGTCGCAGCACCGATGAATCGAAAGGATTCGACGGACAGCGAGGAGTGATTGGAAGTTGAAGGGGAAGTCGATTTCGGAAGATTCAAATCTTTCCAACTGCTGAACCACCAATTGCCTGCGCCATCTTGATAAGCGGATACCGCGCCATCTTCACCGTTGGGGCCGATGTACCACTTGCTGAGTTTTCCAGCTGTGTGTTCTACATTCGCAACCAACATGGGCTGAATTCCCTGCGACCAGACTTCAAATTTCCAGGTAGAACCTTTTTCAACCGTAAGCAGTTGTCGCAAAAAATCCGCGGTTTGCGTTTCAGATTTGAAGCGCTTTGGATCGGACGACGCAACGTTGAGCGCGACGATATCGCCAGCGGCAAGTTTTGACAAAGGCCCTGCGTCCCCCGTGTCCTCGATCTTGTCATTGCGAACGTCCTTGGGAATCCCTTGGGGGAGTGAATTTTGTTTCTCCGCGAATGTGATTTTAATGTCGGCAGGGAGAATAAGTGTCGCCGTTTTTTGAAGATCGAGCACTTTGGTGACAACGAAAAACGGATTGTAATGCAGCGGCGGCGCTTCCGGATTATTTTTGTCGGCGCCTACAAATTCTCCGGACTCAAAGCCCTCGAGGCGGTAGTGCTTGTTTTTTTCCACGTGCAGGCCGCGAATTTCGATGGCTACGCCTGCCCCCCATGCGCCCTTACTCGACTCGGTCACGTAGAGTGGATTGCTGATTTTTTCTTTGTTCGGTGGTTCAACACCGCTGCCCGCGATCGTTTGTGAAGTGCCTAGCGGTTCGCGCAATAATCCGTACACGACGGCGCTGACGCGCTTCAAATCCAATGCGGAAACGATTTGAGGTTTCGCGGTCTCTTCGGCCGGAATGGCCTGACAGGAGAAAGCTGTTATTAAGCCCGCGGCAATGATTACTCGCATCGAAGAACCCGTCCTGGAAAAGGTACTGGAAATGGCTTCATTCTAGCAGGCTTGCCTAAACGGGTCGGTAACGCCTTTGTAATATCCGCTTAACTGTCAAACACGACGCTGGCTCACCGATTCGTGCGCATGGACCCGGGCTGCCAACGACACGTCCACGATATTGCGAAGTGAACCTGTACTTTATGGAACACTGAGCAAATTCCCAGCGACTGACAGCCTGATATAATACGGCCGGGTTGTTTGGTTGGACGTTTTGAAAGGATTAGCGTGTGGCGCAGGTTGAAGTAGATTCCGCGTTCCCGAAGCTTACCGAGGCTGAACTTTCGGTCGTGCGACCGTTGGCTACGGCTTGCGAGTTTGCCGACGGGGCCGAAATATTTAGCGCCGGCCAAGCAGAAATCGACTTATTCATTATCGAATCGGGTGCCATCGAAATTCGCAACCCCAACGACGGCAATCGCATTATCGTCGTGCATGAGCCTGGGCAGTTCTCGGGGGATATCGATTTGCTAACCGGGCGACCGGTGATTGTAACCGCACTGGCGCGCGGCCCCACACGGCTATTGCGCGTTGCCAATAGCCACTTGCGGGCACTGCTTAACCGGGTGCCGGCGTTTGGGGAGAAACTGATTGTGGCGTTTACCCGCCGCCGCGAACTATTGACGCAGATGGGGAGTTTGGGATTGCGCGTCGTGGGCCCGGGACGCTGCCGCGATACGAACACGGTGCGGGAGTTTTTGTATAAAAACTTCGTGCCCTTCACTTGGTTCGACCCGGATACCGAAGCTGGAAAACAAGTCTTCGCCGAGCTCGGCTCGCCGCGCAAGACGCCCGCCATTAAATGTGGCGATGGCCGCGTGCTATTGAACCCATCGTTGCAAGAACTCGCCAGTGCGGCCGGGATTTGGAGACACTGCCCTTCGCGGGAGGTCGATTTCACGATTGTGGGCGCCGGGCCGGCGGGGATTGCGGCCGCGGTGTACGCATCGTCGGAGGGGCTTTCGACGCTGATGCTCGATCGGCTTGGTCCTGGTGGTCAGGCGGGTAGTTCGTCGCGCATCGAAAACTTCATCGGGTTCCCGGCTGGGCTCAGCGGAGCGGAACTCGCCACGCGCGGCGTATTGCAAATGCTGAAATTCGGCGCAAATTGTCGCGCCGGTGAACGTTCAAAAACTAGTTCCTGCGCAAGCGACCGATGGCTTACATACGTTGACGCTCGATTGCGGCGCTGAGATACGCTGCCGGGTTTTGCTCTTAGCCTTGGGGGTAACCTGGCGGCGGCTGGAAGCCACGGGCGCCGATCGTTTTGCAGGGCAGGGAATTTATTACGCCTGCACGACAGTTGAGGCCGATTTATACGACCGCACCGATGTGGCCGTGATCGGCGGCGGAAATTCCGCTGGACAAGCGGTGATGTTTTTGGCGGAATGTTGCCCGTCGCGAACAGTTCACTTGCTCGTGAGGAGAAAACTTGGGCGGGGAATGTCGGACTACCTGGCCAGCCGAATTCGCGGCGCGAAACGTGGTTGTTCACGAGCAGACGGAAATTGCGGCGATTTACGGAAACCGGCACATCGAAGAGATTGATCTAAAGAACGGCTCCGCGACCAGCCGGCTGCCCTGTTCGGCGGTGTTCGTATTCATTGGCGCTGAACCTTCGGCCGAGTGGTTGCCGGCGCAGATGCGCGCGACTCGAAGGGATATTTATTGACTGGGGTCGACGTGGTTCGCGCGGGACATTGGCCTCGAAGCGATCGCGACCCTTGTCCGCTGGAAACTTCGATTCCCGGAGTGCTGGCCGGCGGCGATATTCGCTCAGGATCGACGAAGCGCGTGGGATTCGCTGTCGGCGATGGTTCGCTGGCGGTGACGTGCGCTCACCGATTGTTGTCGATTGATCGCTGAAACTCACATGGCAACTGTGACAACCACAGCTGCACGTTAAAAATCGTACCACAATCCCCAGCCAATGCGCGATTCGTTCTGATTGAAGAATTCGTATTCGTCGCTCTTGCCGCAGACGTATTGGCCACCGATGCGGATATTCGACCCACGCGCATATTGCGCCACATCCAGCCCCATTGCACGGAGAAGGTGCCGCTGTAATCGACTTCTTGCCGCAGATCGGCATTCACAGCGACGAACGGGCCGCCGCGCAAACCCGTGTTGCCGGCTTGCGCCCATTCGAATCCCAATTGAAACTCGAGCGGCTTGGCGCCGCCGTCGACTGCGGCCACGCCGACTTCGCCGTAGGTGCGCAGGCCCGGCGTCCAGAAGTAACCGGCGCCGAAAATCCAGCCGTCGCGGACGTAGTTGATTCTCGCGGCGGCTTCGCTTGGGTTTTGAATGATGAACTCGTCGCCCAAATGCGCTAATATGGTAATAGCCGGTTTTGAATTCCCACGGGCCGTTGCCGTAGGTGATGGGAATGCCGAAGCGATAGTCGTCGCCGATGAGCGGGGTGCTTACACCGTCGGGATCGAGCCGCGGAAACACCGCGCCTTCGATATCGAGCTGCCAGCCCTCGGGCCAATTTGGATCTTCATTGCCATACCGCCAAATGCCGCAGCGGGCGCCTAGCGCCACATCCCACATATAGCCCATCGCACTATTCTGATTGAAATAGGTGGCAAAACGCGGCTCTTTGGTGCCGGCCATGTACGATTGATAAATGATTCCCTGCGGCAACACTTGCGAGTGCCAATCATCGCCGTCACTGCATTCGTGATCCACGCACGGATCGGCACATGGTCCGGGGGGAGTGTATGCCGGCTGCGGCTTGAGCAAGTTATCTATGCCCGGCGGCGCTTGATCGTTCGGGTTCGCCTGCGCGTTTTGCATTGCCAGGTTCGCCCATGGGCTGGCGTAATTTTCGGTCGGCGGCAACGGCTGCACTTGCGCTTCCGCTGAAGGAGTGGCGGCGGATAGTGCCGCACTGCAAGCCGATGCCGCAATGAGCACGCGGAACAAGCGTGCTTTGAGCGCAGTTTGGGCCAGCGCCAATAATCGTGAAGTGGCAAAACGCAGTTGGATCATCGCCGCCAACAGATCGAGGGGTCTTTTTGCCGGGACCGCGGCGGGTGCGGGTAATTTGCTCGACAAGACCGGCAGGAGTTACGCAGCCGGCGTTTGCGGTCCTATCAGCAACATCGGCACTGAGAGTAGCATTTCGCAGACGGAAATCGACGGCCGCTGCGATTGGTAAAGTCTAACGGCGCAGCTACTTCGGTCCGCTAAAACAGGCAGACTTTGCCGGCGTGAAGCCAGGCAATTCGCGCAAATGTTTCGAGAAATTCACAATGTGCTGGCGTCAGCGATAGCACGGCTCAATCGAAAAGAGTTGGCGCATGACCGCGCCTGAATGGGGCGCTGCTAAGCTGAAACTACTGGCAAGTGCAAGTGCACGGTTGGCAGCAATTCTGCGTCACAGGCGCTGCGTAGACGACCGGCTGCGCTTGAACCGGCGGCGCTGCAGCTACCACTGGCGCGGGGGCCGGCGCGGCGACTGCGGTCGGCGGCGCGGCATAATACGTGGGCGCGGCGCAGAACTGTAATACGTTGGCGCAGGCTGATACGTCGAGGCAAACCAGTCGTGTTTCCAACAGCAGCAACCAGGTGAAGAAACAATGGCTGCCAGCCCCAGGGTCAACAGGGCGAAGCGCTTCATACGTGCATCCTTTGTGACGGCGGAGAAGTTGGGTCGCGGCATTTGCTCAATCGGGAAGGACGCCGCTGCGGAATTCCCCCTGTCGAGTGCGGCGAAGGTTAGAACGCGCCACAGAGAGGGTCAAGGGCAATCGGCAGTTGGCCGAAAATGGTCGTCGACTGGGCAGCTAGCACGGGGGAATTTCAGCTCGCAGGGCCGCAATCATATCCAATGTGGCAGCCTCGACAGCATGCTGCCAATTGGCATCGCCGAAGTGCGCAGAATTCTTTTCGCTGATGCGCGAAAATAATGCCGCGCGAATTGTTCACCACCGCGCCCAAGCCGTGTGAGTCGAAACCCTTAGCGACATCGTTCGCGGTGCCCCCTTGCGATCCATAGCCGGGAATCAAGAACCAAGCATGCGGCATGGTCGCGCGCAATTCGGCGAGCTGTTCGGGATATGTCGCGCCCACCACTGCGCCAACGCTTCCATAACCGTTGGCTCCCGCATCTTCGCGCGCGAACTGTTCGACGTATTCGGCGACGTGGTGATAGAGTGGTTTGCCTTGGCAGGCCAGATCTTGAAATTGGCCGCCACCAGGGTTCGACGTTTTCACCAGGATGAACACGCCGCCGTTGTGCTCGCGCACCGCACCGACAAACGGCGATAGACTATCGTCGCCAAGATAAGGACTGACCGTAAGCGCATCGGCCGGCCACCCAGCGTGCGAACCAAAGTATGCAGCCGCGTATGCTGCGGCCGTCGAGCCGATATCGTTGCGTTTAGCGTCGACGATTACAAGAAGACTTTTCTGCCGTGCATAGGCAATGACATCTGCAAGCACCGCCATGCCTGCCGGGCCCAATTCTTCAAAAAATGCCACTTGCGGTTTGATCGCTGGGACGAGCGGCGCGACGGTGTCGATGACGCCTTTGCAGAAGGCTGCAAACTGCGCGGCTTGAGCGTTTAAATCCGCCGGGTCAGGGGGGGGGGGGATTTGCTTAATGCACTGCGGCAAATTCTCCCACCGCGGATCGAGCCCCACTACCACTGGAGTTTTCTTGCGGCAAATTGCCGCGGCCAATCGCTCGGAAAAAGTTGCCATGCACGCATGATACGAACGACAGCGAAAATCGTCGAGTTGACTGGCAGTAATCTGAAGAAAGCGCTCACGCCCGATCTTTTCACGCGCGATTGTAAGAACTGGCCCAATCTGCCATACTTCAACTTGCGCAGTACGCTATTTTGAGATCGATCATTCGGGGCGTGGCGCAGCCCGGTTTAGCGCGTCTGACTGGGGGTCAGAAGGTCGCAGGTTCAAATCCTGTCGCCCCGACTGCTCAAAACGAGCCCTTCGGCGAGAATGTCGAAGGGCTTTCTTATTGTGGGGCGAACCGCAATTCATGCCGCCCCGGCGTTAGTTAGTCCTGTGCGAATGATCGACAAGATTCGCTCGTGAATGCCTTCCGCCGTGACGGTACGGTCCCAGTGCTTGTCGTTAGGAAACTCCTTGCGAATCATCCGATCCACGCTTTCGATAATGGCATTGTCTTTCTGCGTGTGGCCAAAGTCAAAGTACGAGACCTGCTGGACCAAGTCGCTCCAGCAATGATACGACGGCCCCTTCGACTTCTTCGAGCCGGTGTCCGAAAAAGGCTTCTTGCAGAAAAATCGGATTGCGTTCAACTGCTTTTCATCGGCCATGTTGGGTCCTCGTGAAGGCAAATAGCGAGAGACTAAATCGCACTCCGTCCGGCGATAGCCCCGAATATTCTGGGCGATCTCGACCATGGTATTCTAACCGTCTCCAGGCGGTCAGATACGGGGGAAAACAATGAACATTATTAAATAGATTTCGCAACCACGCGGCGCTGTCGACACCGATAGTTTAGTCGCAGTTTTCCAATCAGGTCTACGCCACTGATCGCACTTACAGCCGAGGGACAAAACGTCCGCGGAGAGGGGACAGTCCCATTTTTCTCCCAGGGCACCGAAAAATCGGGACAGTCCCCGACGTTTTGTCCCCAGGCACTTAGTCCGACAACGTCATTCCCGGGCGTTTCCTGGCTGAGGGCGCGGGACATTCGCGCAAATAGCTCAGCAGATCGGAAAGTTGGGCTGTGGCCAGTGCGATGCATGTGTCGGCGCCTCCATAATAAATACGGATCGCGCCGCTGGCCTTGTCCAGAATCCAGCCGCATGGAAAAACGACTCCGCTCACATCTCCCTGACGTTCGTACGGCATTTGGGGAGCAAAAATCCACTCGTCGCTACGGCGAAGAACGCGACAAGGATCTTCCAAATCCAGCAGCGCCAAACCCAAGCGATACAAACATCCGCCGGCCGTGTTTCGGACACCATGATACAGGATTAACCAACCCTCGGGCGTTTCGAGCGGCGGCGGGCTCAAACCGATTTTGTTCGCGTCCCACCAGGCGCCCCGTCTTGCGTGCAGGAGTATGTGATGATCGCCCCAGTGCGTGAGATCGGGAGAGAACGAGAGCCAAATGTGGGCGCCAGAACTTCCAGCGGAGACTGGTCGATGGATCATCGCATAGCGACCGTTGAACTTGCGCGGAAAGACGGCGGCGTCTTTATCCTCTGGTGGCATCACCGGACCGAGTCGCGAAAACGTGATAAAGTCTTTCGTAGCCGCCAACGATACGAGCGGGCCACTGGGCGAGAATGCCGTATAGGCAATGATCCACTCTTTGCGCTCTTCGACCCACGTCAATCGCGGATCTTCCACGCCCCAAGCTTCCTCGGAAAAACTTGCTGGATCGGGGGCAAAGCTTGGCTTGGAGTTTATTTGCCAGTTGGATATGCCGTTGCTGCTCTTGGCCACGGTAAGGTGGGAATGACCACGACGATCCTCAACACGGACAAGTAAAACTGTTTCATTGCCGAACTGGCACGCGCCGGCATTAAAAACTGTATGGGCAGGATAAGGCCAATCCTGAGCTGTGAGGATCGGATTGCCCGGATGGCGATGAAATAGTTCGGCATATAGGTTAGGCGTTTTTAATTCTCGCAGCATTTGGATTTCCATCTCCTTTATTGAATGCGTTCCTTCGTAAAACCGCATGAGGTTAGCTATGTGCAATTCCAGCTTCGAGAGTATCGTTCACCGCCAGTTGCATCTCGAAGTTGTGAACTTCGGTCCATAAATGGGCCAGCGTCGATTCGGCTCCCTGGTTCCGATTCAGTCCTGACGGTTGCAGTCCGTCGTAGCAGCCGCTCGTTTCCGGATCGATCAATGCTTGTTTAAGACTATTTCGACCATGGAACCAATCGTGCGCTCGACAGAAGATCGACAGATATCTTTCGTCTCGTAGCAATCGGAATGCCGCCAACGCTGCATCGGCCGTGGTTACCGCTTCCACAGGCTGTTGATCGTACAACGACTTACGTTCGCCGTGCGGATACCAGTCGCTGTTGCCAACCGGCCAAAAAATACTCTCGGAAGTCGTCGCGGAATCGAGAAAGCCGAACGATGTCTCGGCCACGTCGGCAAAATCCTCTTCTGGCCAGCACTGGGCAGCGATAAATAGGGAGTGTGGCAGCACGGCATTGGCATAGGTCAAGCGCGATTCAAACCACTGCCAGTCGAATCGAACCGATCGGCGGTAACAGTCCACCAGACGCTTTGCCGCGGACAAGGCAATTCGTTCCAGCGAATTGACGTTTCTTATTCCGGCGGTGCGCAGATGTCCACAAGCCAGAATGATATAGGCCTGTGCGCAGACTTCGCAAATCTGCCAAACTGGGCAGTACCGCTTCAATTAACTCCCGGGCCAGGGCGCGGTATCCTTCAGGCAAATTACTGCCAAGCACTTCGGCCAACGCGCGGACTGCCTGCCCCTGGCAATCACCGGTGCCGCTGGCATCTAACCAGTCGCGCTGGTAACTCAAAAAGTTGTGAAAGCCTCGCACTGGGCAACGAGCGTGCTCCAAAAAGCTGAGATATGTAGTAATTCGTCGCAACATGCGCTCGTCGGGATCGTGGCGCCACAAGCGTGTGCACAACCGCAAAGCCCGAGCATTGTCGTCGGTGGTGTAGCCACTCTCACGCCGCGGGAGGCTGTAAATGGCATGTTGAATCAAACCGGTTGAGTCGGTCAGGCGATCGAGATGATCTAAAACAATCCAATCGTCAGCGGGCATCACAGGCCTCCTTGCGTGAGGGAGAACTGTCGTCGGGCATTACTTAGCACAGGAAAAGCTCGGCGGAATAAACGTTCTCTTCCCGTCTCATTCTTCTGCACAACATCGCTGAATAAATCCAAATAACGCCGGCCGACATTCGGCCACGCCATGGGCCTGGCATATTCGTAAGCTCGACGTCGAGTTTCAATTTGAAAAGCTGTATCGGTCAAATATCGAATCGTCGAAGCGGCTAAAGCAGAACTTTGTCCAAACGGCACGAGCAGTCCCCGACCATCGGCCAACACTTCTTCGGCATATAAGTAGGGAGTGCTTACGACGGCCAGCCCAGCCGCCAACGCATAGGCTAAAGTGCCACTGGCAATCTGGTCTTTTCCTGGATAGGGAGTCACGAACACATCGCAAGCTTGGAGATGTTGCAGCAGCTCCGCGAGTGACAAATATCGGTTGATAAACTGCACGTGTTTTCCAATGCCTAATTTTTCTGCCATCTCGACTAAGCTCGCGCGGTAAACCTCTCCCTCTTGGCGTTTCACCTGAGGATGGGTCGCTCCTACGATCAGATACAGGGCTTGCGGGCAAGCAGCCACGATCTGCGGCATCGCTTGAATCATGTATTCCAGGCCCTTACCGCGATTAATCAAGCCAAACGTGCAGATGACCTGTCGCCCGGCGAAGCCCAACCGAGTTTTTTGCGTTTCGTCGTGCGCAAACGGTACTTCAGGCACGCCATGCGGAATCACCCGCACGTTGCCGGTGGGCACGCTATATACGTCTGCCAAAAGTCGGCGCACCACCTTGGTCATCACAACAATTCCTTGGCTGTGGAATGCAAGGCTTTGGATCAAGTGCCTCGGCAGCGGATCTGGCCGAGTCAGCAGCGTGTGAAACGTCGTGACAATTGGCTTGCGACAAGCGCGCACAAATTTCATGATGCGGTCGCCCCATTCTCCGGGATAGAGGCCGAACTCGTGCTGTAAGCTCACGACATCGCAAGGACCGTCGTTGGCAATTTCGGCCGCTTTGCTGTACGCATCATGCTGATTGTTGTCGATCACATGAACAACTCGGTCATCATAAGCCAGCGCGCTCGTCTTCTGAATTGCCGCCACCGAAGAAATAGGCTCAAGCGCCGCCAGATCCACCGAATCGGCGGAATCCCGAGTAAACGTCGCCAGCCCGCATTCTTCGGGTGGGTAAGTCGAAATGTATAGTGGTCGAACCGCATTCACTCTTCACCTCCTGTGTTGATTCTGCTGGAAAAACGGCAACTTTCCGCCGCTCGGCGAAATTCCTTTTATCGTCAGTCCGCTAGACGCTGGTTCAAATGCGCCCTGCGAGCAACAAGACGATCAGAATCAGGGCAACCAGTCCTAGTCCGCCGCTGGGAAAGTAACCCCAGTTTCGACTATGGTTCCAAGTGGGTAACGCGCCCAGCAGCGCCAATACTAAAACAACGATCAAGATTGTGGTAAGCACGTCGCTTTCTCCTGACAAAAGTTTAGAGTACAAACATAAATTTCAGGCGGCGTTTTATCTTCGCGCCTGCGCCTTCATTAAGCGTCGAATCCAATAGCCTCCGAATACCGCGCCGGCACCCGCCGCGATCAATGCGGACCGGAAGGGACGCTCCCGGATAATTTGCACCACCTGGTGCTCGAATTGGTACACTTTGCTTCGTCCCTCGTTGTAATGCTGCGAACCGTTCTTGCGGATTTCCCGCAGCTTTTCGTGAGCGACATCTGCGGCGGCGACACGTACCCCGTGAAGATCCTTGGCGACTTTCTTCGCCTGTTTCCTTAGCCGATCGCTTGTAGCAGACATGCATATTTCCTTTCCAAAACTCGATTAAATTGGAGTTGCAAACCGACGTTTTCTCTTCTTAAGGGTGTGCCGGTGGTGGGTTTTCACCGGTCTGTTTGACTTCTCTCTCAGTCGTGACGGTCGTCTTCCCACCAGGCGTGGTCATTTGTGTTTCGGTTTTTGTGGTCGATTTGTCAGCACAGCCGATCATGACCATCGAAAACAGGCTCAACAGCAGGATCGCGGAAATAATGCGTTTCATGTTCGATATCTCCCGTTTGAAAATTCTCGGTACGATAGATCCACTTCAAGGCGAAACGGGTAATCGCACCACGTTTGTTATGTGACTATGTTTTTGCAACCTGACTCGGCTCTCGTGTCATTCCGGCATTGATTCGAGAGTGCTCGTCTAAGGACTTCGCGGGCTTTTCTTCCAAGGCTTTCTCGGACTTGGTAACATTGGGAACCTCCAGGCCCAGGGCAGTGGACAGAGCGATTTGATGATCCTGTTCCTGCATCAGGATGTCGCGTATGTGCTCGGCGACGGCAAATTCACCCAAGGCTTCGCACTGGCAGACTCGCTGCCGGTAGCGACGGATGGTTTCATTCTCGTTCTCCAAGTCGAAGCGCAGCATGTCTTCGGCAATGGCCGAAGTCTTGACCGGCTTAGGCACAGCCAGCGGCATGCCTCCCAAATAATCAATTTGGTTGGCAATGACGAGCGCATGGGCGAGTTCTTCCCCGGCATGCACCGCCAATTCTGCGGCGATGTTCATGTACTGAGCGCCTTTCAAAACCTGGGAATAAATGACGTAGGAAATAATCGCCTGGTATTCGCCCGCGAGGTCTTCGTTAAGCAAAGCAACGAGATCTTCGCGAGTGACAGACAGCCCGTCTTCAATTTCCAAACGTCTAGGGCTCATAGTGATCTCCTGTTCTGCTGTGGAGCGTGTGACGGGCGGCCGCCTCGCGTCAAGCTGGCGTCCTCCGGAACATGCCTGCCAAGAACGATAGCGCCGCCAGAACGATAAACACGAAAAACACAATCTTTGCCACTTCCCCGAAGGCGCTGGCAATGATGCCAAAACCGAAGAGGGAAGCAATCACAGCAACAACGAGTAAAGCGACCGCAAGGCGTAACATGGTTCCATCTCCTTTAAAAAATGGTTTGGCTTCGTTCGCGCCGTGCCACGCTAAGCCATTTATTTCTATTTACTAAACACCAGACCCTAGCCGTTGTTGGCGGTCTTCATTGTGAATTCGTTCCCACACTTCCAGGCGATGAACCGGAACATCTACTGGAACGTCGAAGCCTAGTTGCACCTTCGCGCCTCGAATTTCAAGGACCGTCACTACCAGCTTGCGATCGACGGCATTAATTCCGCCGACCACGACCGATTCTTGGCTCTTCCTTGACAGCACTAACATGGTTAAACCTCCGTTTTTACGGGTTCTTTGCCGTTTGTATTTTCGCTCCAAGTGTCCGTGGGCACGTTGTGAGCGAGCTGGAACACTTGCACCATCTCGCCGGTCGTAAAAACCTGCACGACACTGCCAATAATCGGTTCGATTTCCGCGACGGCTTCGCGCACGTCCACACCGGTAATTCGTTTGATCTCCTGTCGCAGCGCGACCGCGGAGTTGATAAACAGTTCGCGGTGGAATTCCCGTACCTGGGCGGCTCCGACCTGGCTCTGGACTAATACTTGCTCGGCCGGCGATAAGGCGCCGTGTAGCGTAATCACCAGGGTATCTTGACCGAGAACTACTGTGACCGAAGTGGGTGTGTGGCCCGTTCGTTTCTCGTGAAAGGCAAGCGCCGCTTCAGCGATCTGTTGCGCCACATTCGAATTAGCATGAGATTGTTCCATAACGTTCGTCCTGGTGGCCACAACCGTTGCCCATGGTTAACGGCCAATAAAAAAACCGGCGTGGCCGATCACCTCAAGTGGTCAACCACGTCGGTTTACTTGTTAACTAGCCGCCCGGCCCACGCCGGGTTGCTCTTTATCTAGTCATCCGACACCGCACGCATCTGTTTAACTGCCAGAGAGCCGTGCCAAACTGTTCATTTGAACACTTCACCACCTACAGCATACGCTTTCGCCGACTGAATACAAGGGAGATTGTCGTATTGCGAGGGATATATCTGCATTATTTTGATGACAGGCGTCGCTAACTCGTGTTCTGCCGCCAAAACGAGATGCTGATGAGTTCACAAACTTGCTCTTATACAGCGCCAGGCATCCCCAGCTTCCGCAACAGGCGGAAATGTGATGCGATCGCTGATCGGAAAGTTTCGTTGGCCTGGTAATTGACTCCAAACTCGCGGCACGTTTGTTCCACCAAGGGCGCGATCGCCACATAATTGACGTGACAAATTCTGGGAAACAGGTGGTGTTCGATTTGGAAGTTCAAGCCGCCCACAAACCAGGAAAGCAGCCGGTTTCCCCGGCCATAATCCACCGTTGTTTGCACTTGATGCACCGCCCAGGGCGATTCCATCCGGCCGGTGTCGGCCTGCGGTAGTGGAAATGCCGCTTGCTCCGCGCAGTGCGGAAGCTGAAACACCATGCTCAGCACAATTCCCTCGATGAACGAAACCGCCACGTAAAACGCCAAAACGGTCCACACAGAATGCACCAGTAGTGGGATTCCGAGAGCTAGCGAAAAAAATAACATCTTGCCGCCGACGAAGGTCGCTAAGTCCCAGCCTTTGGGGCGTGCATGCCGATATCCACCGAACCGGCCGTTGAGTCAGATCACGGAAATCATCGTAAAAATGCCATTTAATCGCCACAAAACCGTACAACACCCACAGATATATGTGTTGCCAGCGGTGAAATTTGTAATGCTTCTGGTGCGGCGAAAGCCGGCCAAGACTTCCAATATCGATATCGTCATCGTGGCCGGTGATGTTGGAATACGTGTGATGCACAATGTTGTGCTTGCAGGCCCAACCGAAGGAACTGCCCCCTAGCATATCCAGCGTCAACGCCATCAATTTATTGATCCACGCATGCTTCGAGTAAGCCCCGTGCGATCCGTCGTGCTGAATGTTAAATCCGATGGCCGCCATCGATAGTGCCAAGGAAATTGCCAGCGGCACGGCGAGCCACCACGTCGTCGCCATAAATACCAACAAACCATACGACGCCGCGAACCACAGGAGTATGATCGCGGTTTTCAGATACATTCGCGGGCAGTCGCGTTGTCTTCTGCCGGTGCGCTGGAAGTAGTCATCAACTCGGCTGCGAAGTTCGCGATAGAATAGGTCTTCGCGCCAAACTTCAGTTGGCCGGCAGTGGCTGCGGTGCCGTGCTCCGAAACTTGGAAAGGGGAGCCGCTACTTCAATCTGCAGTGGCATAATTGAATTGGAAAGTATTGAATTTGGAGATTGCAATCGGACTGAATTCGCGATTCAAGAGCACCTGCCCACAACGCTCGACAAAGCAAACAAAAAAAGCCGACGTGGTAGAACTCCCTAAGAGTTCCGCCACGTCGGCCTTACGCGTTAACAAGCCCCCGTGAAACCCGGTTGCTCTTCAACTAGTCTGCCGACATCTTGTACACTTAAAGTATAGGAATTGGCCTGTGGAATGCAATGGAAATGTTTCTCGGGTAGTATCGTAGGACTGCGTTGCCGGTTCGAATCGGTTGCAAATGAATCAAGGTCTTTTCAATAATTAAGCCGCTGACATTTGCCATGAAGACCCAAGGAGAAATCGAAGCAGCCATCTGCGCTGGAATTACGCAATTTGAGCAGCAATACATGGGTCGCGGACCCAAGTCGATTCATGCACACTTGATCAACGATCTCTTGGTCGTCCGGCTCCAGGGTGTTCTAACTGCAGCCGAACAACAATTAGTTAAATCGCTATCGCCAGATAAAGGAAGAGATCTGCTGAAGCAGGTGCGGACGCACCTGGTAGAAACCGCACGACCAGTGATGGAAGCAATGGTCGAGGGTGTGACCGGTGTAAAGGTGCTGAGCCTGCACCACGACATTAGCACGTCGACGGGCGAAGAATTGGTGGTCTTCACACTTGCCGCCGTGCCGAACGTCCGAGTTGGCGGACACTGAGCGTTTGGTCAGGCTTTTCGTGAGCCAGCTTCTGGCCACCAGTCGCCTCAACTGTTACTCAAAATGGGCCCTTCGGCGAGATCGTCGAAGGGCCTTCTTATTTTGGAACAAAAGTTGCGTTCTTCAATAAAAAGTTCAAGCACGTATGTGCATAATTTGAGGCCGAGACGTCAAACTGCTGTGTGAGGCACTTATTTGTTCCACGGGCGAGTCAAAAACACGCCCTCTTTTCTTTCCGATTGCAAGGATTTTCTGAGCCGCTTCTTTCGTGCAATCGATACATCTTATGGTACCAATCCGCC
>CAWGBP010000036.1:0-174379 GCA_963820835.1 Pirellulales bacterium
TACTCGCTGCCGTCTTTCGCGGCTTCCACTGGTTTGCCGCCGGTAGCGCGCCAGCGCAAATAGGCATCCAAAAATCCTTGAATATTGCCGTCGAGCACAGAATTGAAGCTCCCTACGTAATGTCCCGTGCGAGCATCTTTCACGCGCTGATCAGGGTGCAGAAAGTAATTGCGAATTTGCGAGCCGAAGCCCGTTTTCGCTTGCGAGCGATATTTCGCAGCCTGCTGGGCCTCGCGTTTTTCCTCCTCCAGGCGCGCCAGCCGGGCCCGCAACATTTTGATAGCCGTCGCGCGATTCTTGTGCTGGCTTCGTTCGTTCTGGCACTGCACGACAATGCCCGACGGAAAGTGTGTGAGCCGAATGGCGCTGGATGTTTTATTCACGTGCTGCCCGCCCGCGCCGCTGGCCCGGAACACATCTTCGCGGATATCTTCGTCTCTCAATTCAATTTCGGTGTTGTCGTTGATTTCCGGAGAAACGTCCACGGCCGCGAAACTCGTCTGCCGCTTCCCTTCGGCGTTGAACGGGCTGATGCGCACCAGCCGATGCATGCCAGTTTCTCCCTTCAGATAGCCGTACGCCATCGGTCCGCGGATGGCGATGGCCGCGTGCTGAATTCCAGCCACGCCGTCATCTTGGCGATCGAGCAACTCGGTTTCGTAGCCGTTTTTCTGGGCCCATTGCAAATACATGCGCAACATCATTTCGGCCCAGTCGTTGGCGTCGGTGCCGCCGTCGCGAGCATTGATCGCTAGAATCGCGGGGTTCGCGTCGTGCGGGCCACTTAAGAGCGATTTCAATTCCAGGTCGTCGAGCATCGGCTCGGCACGGTCGAGTTGCTCGCGCAATTCCGGTGCAAAGCTGGGATCCTCGTCCCCCATTTCCACAAGCGTGCGAATTTCCTCATCGGCCCGCACGGCCTCGTCCATGGGCTTAATGAGCGCGTTCAAGCCCTTAAGGTCCATCACGGTGGCTTGGGCCGCTGCTTGATTGTTCCAGAAATCGGGCTGCGCCATTCGGGCTTCGATTGCTTGCGCCTGCTTTTTTTTGGCAGCGTAGTCAAAGACTATCCCGCAGTTGAAGGATTCGCTTATGGATTCGTTCGGCGCGATCGGTTAGTTCTTTTTCCATTGGATGGCGGCTTTCGCAGGCAATCGGCTAGAATGAAGGTCGTTTGGTACCCGTGGTCAATAAATTGACTTAGAACGAAGGGACAAAACCGCCAGAGAAGGGGACAGGCACATTTTGCTTCGCGGACTGCACAAAATGAGCCAGTCCCCGGCGGTTTTGTCCCCAGGGTCTTAGTATCGACTGTCGCTGCCAGATTATATCCATTTCTTGGCCAATAGAGAACGCATGTAACGAGCACGTCTCTTCAATTTCTGAGCACTAACCATCGGCCACTGACGACTGACATTGCCCCATGCGTTGGCCCCTGCGATATCAAATTCTGATTCCGTTTGCCGCACTCATGCTAGTGGCAATTTGCGCAGTAAGCGTGCTGAGCGCGATCTTGGCCACCCAGCATGCGAAGCGGCAAATCGAACAGCAATTGCAAGGCATTGCAGGAACTTTGGTAAATAGCACCTTTCCGCTTACGGATAGCGTGCTGCGTCAGATGCATGGATTGTCGGGAGCCGAATTTCTGCTCTCCGACACCGGCGGTCGCGTACTTGCCGCCAGTCGCCCAATTGAATTGCCTACGTTCCCGGCTACGGCCGCAAGTGAGCCAAGCCAGCTGCGATTAGGTCCGCCGGTTACGATCGACGGCGAATCTTATTTCCAAATGGCGATTGCCATGATGCCGCGCGGCAGTCGCGATGCTGGGCAACTGAATATTTTGTATCCCGAGCAATTTTGGATCGAGGCGCGCAGTGAAGCAGCGTTTCCTCCATTGGTTGTCGGGGCCGCTGCGCTTTTGGCGACCGTGGGGCTGGCGATTTTAGTTGCCGGCCGTTTGAGCCGCCCGATCTTGGAACTGCGCCGGCAGGTAGGTCGCATCGCAAAAGCAGATTATTCGCCGATGCCGCTTCCGGCCCGAAACGACGAGACGCGCGACTTGGCCGCAACGGTAAACCGCTTGGCTGAGCAATTAGCGCAAATGGACAGCGCTATTCGCCGCAGCGAACGACTGGCGATTTTGGGACAATTGGCCGGCGGTCTGGCGCATCAATTGCGCAATAATGTGACCGGCGCACTTATGGCGGTGCAATTGCACGCGCGCGAGTGTCCGTTGGATCGAGAGAGTTTGCAGGTCGCAAAGCGGCAGCTTGCCTTGACGGAAGAAAATCTCAAGAAGTTCTTGGCGGCGCCGCAGTCTTCGGTCGATCCGGCAGCCGAATTCCGTTTCCAAATCTGTCGGCCGGCAGATGTCGCGCAGCAAGCCATCGAACTCGTGGGGCCGTCGCTTAAGCACCGTCACGTCGATCTGGCGTTCGTAAATCTGGCTGACGCAGCCGCCGAACTTTCGGCCGATTCACCGCAACTACGGCATGTACTGACGAATCTGCTGCTCAACGCCGGGGAGGCAGCGGGCGCAGGCGGATCAGTTAGATTGGAAATAGACAACGCGCCGCACCGAGAAATTGTGTTTCGTGTTATCGACAGTGGTCCTGGACCGTCGCCAGAAATGGTGAAGAGGCTCTTCGAACCATTTGCCACTAGCAAGCCTGAAGGCGTGGGGCTTGGCTCTGGCCGTGGCCCGACAAATAGCCGAAGGCCACGGCGGCAGGATTGTATATCAGCGCACTGGCGGCGAAACTTGCTTTGAAGTGGCTTTGCCAGTCGTGAACCAACGGAGTTCGTCAGCCGGCCGCAGCGAGTTCGCTCTTGAGCCGCGTGCCTGCAGCCCCTCGTCCCTCGTCCCTCACCTCTAGCCCCTCACTGCAATGTCTAACATTCTTATCGTCGACGACGAAGAAAGTATTTGCTGGGGGCTTAGCCGACTGCTGGCAGGCGAGGGACATGCGGTGGCAGTGGCATCGTCGGCCGAGGAGGCACTGGAAAAGGTTCCGCAGGCGCGGCCCGATTTGGTGGTGCTCGATGTGCGGCTGCCGGGAATCGACGGCCTAACGGCCATGAGCAAATTCCGCGAGCTGGCCGGCCCCGTACCGATTGTGGTCATTACGGCATTCGGCAGCCTGAATACGGCCGTGGCAGCGCTGAATGAGGGCGCATTCGATTATTTGCCAAAGCCGTTCGATTTAGATCAAGCGGCCGCAGTCATTCATCGTGCGCTTGCAATTCCAGACGAAACGCGGCCCGCAGTTCAAAACGTATTGCCTGCTGATGACGAACTGTTTGGCACAAGCCCGGCGATGCAAGATGTGTTTAAACGCATCGCCCTGGTCGCGCCGACCGACGCCGCGGTGCTCATTAGCGGCGAGAGCGGCACAGGCAAGGAGTTGGTCGCCCGGGCGATTCACAGGCATTCGAAGCGGTCCGAAGCACCGCTGGTGCCCGTGAATCTGGCTTCGCTCAGCCCCACGCTGGTCGAAAGCGAATTATTCGGCCACGTGCGCGGTGCGTTTACCAGCGCAACCAGTGCTCGACAGGGTTTGCTGGAACTGGCCGACGGCGCGACGGTGTTCTTCGACGAGGCCGGCGATATTCCGCTTTCGGTGCAAGTGAAGCTGCTGCGCGTGCTCGAGCAGCAGGAAGTCACGCCGGTGGGCGAAACGCGCCCGCGGCGCACGAGTTTTCGCATTATCGCCGCCACGAATCGCGACTTGCGCACCGAATGCGCCGCGGGGCGCTTTCGCCAAGATTTGTTCTTTCGTCTGGCCGTGTTTCGAAATTCAATTGCCGCCGCTGCGCGCCGGCGCGAGGAAATTCCCCAATTGGCCGAGCGATTTTTGCAGCGTTTGGCCAGTGCTGGCGGCCCGCAGCCACGGCTTTTGGATCAAACCATCGACCAACTATGCCGGCGCGACTGGCCGGGAAACGTTCGCGAGCTGCGCAACGCCGTTGAACACGGGGCACTTTTGGCCCGCGGCGGAGCGATCGCGCCGGAGCATTTGCCGCCGCCAACGCACTTGGATCGGCCAACCACAAGCGATCCGGCACAATTGCTATCCGGCACCGTTGGCGGCTGGCGCAACAACGATTAGCATCTCCCGCAAAACTGGACGATCTCTATCAGCAGTTTTTGGACGTTGCCGAGCCGGCATTGTTCAACGAGGTGCTGTCGGCCACTGGGGGCAACCGCGCCCAAGCCGCGGAGATTCTCGGGATCCACCGGGCAACGCTCAGAAAGAAACTGAGTGGGGAAGAGGAATCATGAGCGGTCTAGAGCAATAACTTTTGCCGCGCTCATCGTCGACCGAAAGCTGCCCAAAGTCGTCTTCGATAATTCCTGTAGTCATTTCTGTCTGCGAAACGGCAGAGCGGTCATTGGCTATTTTAATTCTAGATATAGCCCGTCGCTCGTATGGTTTTTATCGAATGTGATCGAGACTTTCGATTTTCCGTCCGCGCGATTCCACGTCATCATCGAGGTGCCGTTGGCATTCGTGATGTCGAGATTTGGCTTGCCAAGAGCTTTCACAATCTCATCTGCTGTACTGCCGATTTTCACACCCAGCACCGGTTCTTTCCATGCCCCCCAGAAAAAACACATCGTCACCTTCTTGTCATGCACGACAAATCCGAATTTGCCATAGTCAAAATTGACGCCGGGAGATTTCGATTTGGGGTCCTCAACCGTTAAATCGTTCGGCGCGCCAAATTTTTCGAATATGGTCGCCAGCGATTGTCCGAACATGTTCACAACATCGTCCGGCTTTGGCAGTGGTTTTTCGCCAAGACTTATTTCCTCGGCGGACGTCGCGAACGCAAAAGCCATGGCCACGGATATTATCAAGCAGACTAGTGTCGGCGATCGTCGCTCAAACTCAATTGATTGCATTCGTACTGCTCCGGAGAAGTTTATTGCTACTGAGCGGTTACGACCACGCGCTTAACTTTGTTGTCTTTGTCGAAATCGACTTCAAAGGTGCCGTCCCACTGTTTGATGGGCCAGGTCATATAGAGCAGTCCATCGGTGCCTTTGTCCGAGGAGTCTGGCTTGCCAAGCGTTTTCACGACTGCGTCCTGGGTATCGCCCATCTTGATGCCGAGCACAGCGCCTTTCCAATCGCTGAAAAACATGCAGCAATCGACAGCCTTGTTGTAGACTTCGAGGCCGTAGCTGCCGAAATCGAGAAAGACCGCCGGCTTGTTCGATTCTGAGGTCGTCGCGAACACATCTTGGGAATAGCCGAATTTCGCGAAGACTTTCGACATCCGGTCGCCGACTGCGTCGATGATTTCTTTGTCGCTGGGGGGCGATTTGGCCGTTTTTGCGGCCGTTGGTCCGGATGTCGCATCTTGGCGCGGGCAATTCCCGCCATTGTCGCGTAAGCCAGCACAAAACAAATTCCGACTTTCTTGCGCATAAATCGCTCCCTCAGCACGGCAATGGACTGCTTTCGACAAGCTGGTCGATATCGTATTGCAGAGTGCCACGTGGAGCAACTAAATCTGACCAGAATCGAAAGCAGCCGACGTTTGCGCTTTTCGACTGACGGCGCGACAATAAATCGATTTAGGGGCCGGAAACGGCCCGATATCTTCCCCGGGGCTGCCGGTCCGTTGGCAGCCCCAGAGAAGAAACATGAGCGAAAGGAAAAGCGACTCATTTCCGCCGTTGGCACGTTAGCACCACCGAGGGTGCGATCGGAAACGGAGAATGGACTCGCAACCCTACTTGATGAATAACATCTCCTGATATGTCGGAAGGGGCCACAAATCGTCGGCCACCCAGCCTTCCAATTCGTCAGCGTATTTGCGGACCATGGTCATGGCCGGCAATACGTCGTCGCAGTAGTGCTGAGCTTCGGCCAGTAGTCCGCTGGCGTCGTGATGATGCATTGCTTTTTCCAAGCTCGCGACGCTGTCTTGGAGTGCCTTGACTAGCGCCGTGATCTTATCAAGCGTATCGGTGTCGAATTCATAGCCGACCAACTTCAAATTGGCGCAGGTTGATGCCAGCTCGTTCTGATACCGAATCGCGGCGGGAAACAAGAGCGTCTTGGCCATTTCGATGGTCTGCAATGCTTCGACGCGCACCGTCTTGCAATATTGCTCCAGGTAAATGTCGAGCCGGCTCTTCAGTTCCCGGTCCGAAAGCACGCCGAATTTCGCGAATAGCGCCTTGACTTCGGGCGAGTCCAAAACCGGCAGTGCATCGACGGCCGTCTTGTGGTTCAGCAAGCCGCGTTTTCCGGCCTCTTGATGCCACGTGGTCGAATATCCGTCGCCGTTGAAAATAATCGGCTCGCACTCGTTGATAATGTCCGTCAGCAGCTTCTGGACAGCCCCGTTTAAAGCCTCGGGTTTGCCCTTGGTAGCTTCTTCGAGCTTGCTGGCACAGTAGTCCAACGAATCGGCCACGATGGTATTCATCGCCACCAAGGGACCGGCGATGGATTGATTCGAACCGACCGCGCGGAACTCAAATCGATTACCGGTAAATGCAAACGGGCTCGTGCGGTTGCGGTCGCCAGCATCCTTAGGCAAAGGAGGCAATACGTCGACGCCGACGGTCAGCGTTCCCCCTTTCATCGACGATTTTGCTCCGCCGGTCTTGATTTGCTTAAACACATCGGCGAGTTGATCGCCCAAGAAAATCGAAATGATCGCCGGTGGAGCTTCATTGGCTCCCAGGCGATGGTCGTTCCCAGCCGTTGCCACCACCGCGCGCAGCAGCCCTTGATAGTTGTAAACTGCGCGAATTACTGCGGCACAAAACACGAGGAACTGCGCGTTTTCGTGTGGAGTTTCGCCCGGATCCAGCAAATTGCCTTGCGCCTTGCTGCCAAGCGACCAGTTGACGTGCTTGCCGGAACCGTTGACGCCAGCGAAAGGCTTTTCGTGCGTCAGGCACGCCATGCCGTACTTTTCGGCCACGCGCTTCATGGTGATCATCGTGAGCTGCTGATGATCGGCCGCGAGGTTCGCGGTTTCAAACGTCGGCGCAATTTCGTACTGAGCCGGCGCCACTTCGTTGTGGCGGGTCTTCACCGGTATGCCGAGCTTGAACAGTTCACGCTCCACTTCCAGCATGAAGCCCAGCACGCGCTCGGGAATTGCGCCAAAATAATGATCTTCAAACTCCTGACCCTTGGGGGGCTTGGCGCCAAACAGCGTGCGGCCGCAGGTAAACAAGTCCGGCCGCGCGAAGTAAAAATGCCGGTCAATCAAGAAGTATTCTTGCTCAGGTCCGGCGGTCGAAGCCACAAACGCCCCGTCCGCATGACCGAACAACTTTAAAATCCTCTGGGCTTGCTTGTTCAGCGCCTGCATCGAACGCAGCACGGGCGTTTTCTTGTCGAGTGCTTCGCCCGTCCATGACACAAACGCGGTAGGTATGCAAAGCGTCGTGCCGTTGGGGTTTTCCAAAATGTAAGCCGGGCTGGTTACGTCCCAAATCGTGTATCCGCGGGCTTCAAACGTTGCGCGAATGCCACCGCTGGGAAAACTCGAGCCGTCGGGTTCGCCTTGGATCAAAGCCTTGCCGCTGAATTCCGCAATCGCGCCCCCTTCGCCGTCGGGCGCCAAAAAGCTGTCGTGCTTTTCGGCCGTGAGGCCAGTGAGCGGGAAAAAGACGTGGGCGTACGCGGTGGCCCCGCGTTCAATGGCCCAATCTTTCATGGCCACCGCCACGATTTCGGCCACCGCCGGATCGAGCTTCTCGCCCGATTCAATGGTTTTAATCAGCGATTTATAAATCGGCTTTGGCAAGCGCGATTTCATTTCGGCGCGGCTGAAAGTGTTCTGTCCGAAGATCTTTTGCGCGGGTGTTTCAGCAAAATTCAGCGGCTGTGAGATCGGCCGCCAGGAAGTCACCGCGGAAATTGCCGCCATGCGGGTCGCAGCGTGGCTCGTCGCTGGCGCAGATCCACCTGCAGCAGCTGCGCTGCCGCTGGAGAGGGTCGATCCTCCTGAAATCGTGCTCACAGAAAGCTCCTTAAAAAACGCCGCGACCCTGCCGCGCTCGAATCCTTGAGCTTTTTGCCGCGTGAAATGTAGGCAGCCAATCCGCTTTGCTGCCGATTGGTACATACCATTACGTGCCAGGGGCGTAGGCAACTACCATGCCGGCGAGGCGTTGTGAAAGCATGCCGCAATCCAAATAGTGCGCAGATGCGTGCGAATCGTGCGTACTGCCTTGTAGAATTTCCGAGACTTCAATCTTTCTATTTGCCAGAAGGCCCTATGCCTGAGGGAGCGACATGCTTCAAATCTGCCCGCCATTTCATCGACGCTTGCTTAAATCGTCAGCAATTTTGACGAAATCTTGACATCGCGGTAGCAACCGTGTTTTTTGCCAGGCACCCAATTGCATCCGCTCCATTTTGCGCTATGATGCTAGTTCTGCGCACCGTGTCGGCACCGCAGTTGCTAAAGTCAAACGAACTTTGCAAATCACCAAACGAAACGTTTGATCGGTTCACCCGCGCTAGGCGATCTCGGCAACTGCTGCGAGAAGCTCTTGCTCGCCCGCCGCAGTCTATTGGCTGAAGCCCATGGCCCCGAAGCCGATCTTTAATTTCTTCCTTCTGGTCCTTCGTATAGGGGAGTTTTGCTGTGAAGCCTAAAGAAGTGTTGGCATTGTGCCGCGAAAAGGATGTTAAGGCGATCGATCTGCGGTTTATGGATTTTCCTGGGCTGTGGCAGCATTTTACCGTCCCCGTCAACAAGCTCGACGAGGAAGTGTTCGAAAACGGGCTCGGTTTTGACGGCTCGAGCATCCGCGGCTGGCAGGCCATTAACGAGAGCGACATGCTCGTCGTGCCGCAGCCCGAGACTGCATTCCTCGATCCTTTTACCACCATCCCGACGCTGGTGATGGTGTGCAATATTCAAGACCCGATCACGCGCGAAGATTACTCGCGCGATCCGCGCAACGTGGCCCGCAAATCGGTGAACTATTTGAAGAGCACCGGCATTGCGGATACCTGCTTCATTGGCCCGGAAGCCGAATTTTTCATCTTCGACGATGTGCGGTTCGACTACCGACCGAACGAAGGCTACTACCACCTCGATAGCGTTGAAGGGGAATGGAACCGGGGCCGCGTCGAGGGTCCGAACCTGGGCTACAAAATTCGCTACAAGGAAGGTTACTTCCCGGTGCCGCCGGCCGACGCGCTGATGAACATCCGCAACGAGATGATGCAAACGATGATCGATTGCTGGAATCGACATCGAAGCGCAGCATCACGAAGTGGCCACCGCCGGACAGAGCGAAATCGACATGCGCTTCCAAGACCTGGTGCGCATGGGCGATCAGGTGATGATCTACAAATACATCATCAAAAATGTCGCCAAGAAGTACAACAAAACCGTTACGTTCATGCCCAAGCCGTTGTTCTCCGACAATGGCTCTGGCATGCACACCCACATTTCGCTGTGGAAAGGGGGTACGCCGCTGTTTGCCGGCAGCGGTTATGCAGGTTTGAGCGAAACGGCCATGCACGGCATCGGTGGGTTGCTCAAGCACGCCCCGTCGATCTTGGCGTTTTCCAACCCCACTACCAATAGCTACAAGCGGTTGGTGCCGGGTTACGAAGCGCCGGTGAACTTGGCCTACTCGCAGCGGAATCGTTCGGCATCGTGCCGCATTCCGATGTACAGCCCGAGCCCGAAGGCCAAGCGCGTCGAGTTCCGCTGCCCGGATCCGAGCTGCAATCCCTACCTGGCCTTTTCGGCCATGTTGATGGCGGTGATCGACGGCATTCAGAACAAGATCAACCCTGGCCAACCGTTAGATAAGGACATTTACGACTTGTCGCCCGAAGAATTGGCCGAAGTGCCCAAGACACCCGGCAGCTTGGAAGAATCGCTGATGGCGTTGAAGCACGATCACGCGTTCTTGTTGCGTGGCGATGTGTTCACCAAGGATGTGATCGATACGTGGATTTCGTACAAGATGGAAAAGGAAGTCGACGCCATGCGGCTGCGTCCGCACCCGTACGAGTTCTGCTTGTATTACGACATGTAGTAAGGGATCGGCGGCCTTTCGTGCGAATGCAGACGACCGACAATCGATTTCAACCAAAAATGAAAGCCCTCGGTGGAAACACTGAGGGCCTTTTTTGCGCTGCAGCGCAAGATACGAAGCATCAGATACGATCAAGTGAACTCATTAAGAATCTTTAAATTCTTGCGGCCGGCTAGTTGACTTGACCGCTTGCAACAGGGTAATCTATCCCCCCAGAGGTGTAGGCGGAATGCATTTTCAGGTGAACCTGTTTTCCGGTTGATAAAAGAGAGTTATTGCGATGATCAAGAATGTCGCTCGAATCCTGATTTGGTTGTGCATGTGAGTTAGCAGTTCTTGCGCACCCGTGACCCCACTGAAAGGGCTTGGCAAATGCCGAAGATATTCAACAAAAAAACGTCAATTGCGTTCGCAGCCCTTTTCCTTTCTGCGGCAATGCGTACAGAGGCGCGGGCAGATCAATTGGCCTTTGGTATACCAGAGACATCGACGGTGTACACACAATACGGAAACGATGGTTTCGTATTTACACCTTCTACAAATATCTTGGTAACAGCCCTGGATTATTACGTTAGCCCGTATCCTCCGGAAAGCGGAACTCTACTCGACGGTCACGACGTAGGAATCTATGCCGTTGCTGGAAGCCATGTAACTCCGTTGGTTGAGACTACAGTCGGGCCAGGTTCGGCGCCAGTCGTGGGAAACCCTCCAGGGACGAGCCTGTTTCTGTCACAAGCGATCGCTCCAATTGAGCTGTATGCTGGGGAGTCTTACATGTTGGCGGGCTACTCGTATCAGAACGAAAACGAGAATGGGGGAGATCCGTACAGTGCAGGCATTCCGCTGAACCAGATTGTGACAGACCCAAGTCTCACATTGAATGGCTACTATTATGATTACAATGGATCCCTGGATTATCCAACCATCTCGTACGATACTGCATTCTTTGGCCCCAATTTTCAGTTTAGTCCAGTGCCTGAACCAGCCACGGTATTCTCGCTGGTCATGATTTGCGTGGCTGCTGCAGTGTTCTCGCTTATCTGCTCCAAACCCAAGAATGCTTGGGTATCATGTGGATCGTGATTGTTGCGTGACCCGGCGCTCTGGCCCTTCGGGTCGCGCTAAGCGATTGCATTAGGTACAGAATCGACGCCATGCGTCTAACGTCCGCATGCGTACGAGTTTCGCTCGTGTGATTTTCGCTTCCGGCCGCCAAGCTGCGCACTCGTTTGTTGCATCTGCAACAACTGTTATCTTTTTCTTATTAAGTATTGCCGAATCGTTGACGCGCTTGTACAGCCCCCCTATACTCCCCGCTTGAGGGATCAATAGCGAATCATTCTACATTTGGAGAAGCAGCTGTGAAAAAGACGTATCGGGCGATATTTGCGGCTCTTTGTGTCGTTCTGCTTTCGAGTAGCGTGCACGCGGCTCCACTTTACATCAATGGTTTTGAGCCGGGTGATCCCGGTACGCGAGACTTCTACGATTCCACAACGGGTAATCAGGGAGAGAATATAACGATCGTTGCCAATGGCGGCGGTGTACTTGGTTTGACTGCTCCCGAGGGGACGCATTATGCGGAAGTGAGCAATGTTCCCGACGCTTATAGCACTTCAAACATGGATCCGCCTGGCTACGGGCAATCGGTTTACACAGATTATGGGCGGCAAGCGCTTGGAAGCGGGGTGATCGCGAAGCCGTTCTCCGAATCGATTTCGATTTACATCAACACTGCGTTGGGTCAAGCCGGGAAGGGGTTCTGGCTAGACACGACTCCTCATAATGATGCCGGCTACATCGACGAAACGAATTTCCGTTTCACCGATAATGGGGCAGGGCAGGTGTCGGTCGCCATGGTCGGCTTAAATGGCAGCGGTTCCACCTCGATCAGCACCTCCGGTTGGTACACCTTCAAAACTACTTTTGAAGACGACGGAAGTGGGAATGTTTTGAACGTAATGTCAGTTCTTGATTCGCTCGGCAATTTAATCGGTTCGTTCACAGTCGATTCGTCGCTTGCGTTTTCCAGCTTAGTCGGCACTGGATACGGAGACTGGTTCACTGTGTGGGACAACGGTTATTCTGGCGATGTCTTGGGAATTGACGACGTGCGCGTCGATTCGCTTCGCCCGGTTCCCGAACCAACGACACTGCTTTCGCTGGCTTGTATTGGAGTAGCGGTGTGCGGCTGGGGCGGCTTGAAGAAAAGAAGGTGCTCGGCGAAATCGGCCGATTAGCTCGCGGACTGCTGTAGGGGTCATGTAATTCTTGATTTGATCCTTCACCTAGGAGGGGCAAAATGAAGTCGATTGCGCAATTGTTTGTTGCAACTGCAACAACTGCTACTTTTTTCTTACTAACTAATTGCCGAATCATTGACTCCGTTGCGTAACCCTCTATACTCCCCGCTTGAGGGATCAATCATTTTCACCTACTAAGAGCGTGTTTGTAAATTAGGTTTTGAGCCGTGCCAGACGGCGTGACATGAGGTTAATCATAGTGATGTGGAGCATGGCTTCGCTGGAGCGTACGGTTCGTTCGTAATCCTTGCTGTTGCGGCGGCAGCGTGAAAGCCAGGCAAACGTCCGTTCGACGATCCAGCGTTTGGGCAACACCACGAATCCTCGAATCCCAACCGGCCGCAGCACGGTTTGCAAGACCCAGCCAAAGGTGGCTTTCACCCATTCGGGCAATCCACTGCGGGCGTAGGCTGCATCGGCGAAAATGACCTTCAGTCGGCCAAAGCCCTGCCGCATTTGGTCCAGCAGCATTCGCGCGCCATCTTGGTCTTGCACATCGGCGCGATGCACGACCAGCGCCAGATCAGCCCCAGCGTATCGACCGCCACATGTCGTTTGCGGCCGGTGACTTTTTTGCCGGCATCGTACCCGCGAATTCCGCCGACTTCCGTGGTTTTTACACTCTGGCTGTCGACAATCGCAGCACTGGGTTTTGCCTTTCTTCCCTCGGCGCGACGGACTCGCCCGCGGAGCGTGTCGTGAATCTCCTGCCACAGGTTCCACAGTTGCCATTGCCAGAACAAATGGTAAACCGTTCGCCAGTTGGGAAAGTCGCGCGGCAACTGACGCCACTGACAGCCCGTGCGATTCACATACAAAATGGCATTGATCACCTGCCGACGGCAGACTTGGCGAGGCCGTCCCACGCGGCTCGTCGGGGGCAACAAAGGTCGGATCAATTGCCATTGCTCGTCGGTCAAATCGCTGGGATACTTTCGCCCGTCCATGGGTGCGGCTCCATCCGTGTTCTAGAAACACAACAAGGGGATGGAGCCGTACCTTTTTCATCAATCTCATGCAAGTTCTCAATTTACAAACACGCTCTAAGAAGGGCGGCATCTGTGAGAAAGGATTTCGTTCGTCTGGCAGTTGTTTTTTCATTCATCACGTTTTCAAATTCGGCTTTGCAGGCCGACCCATTGACAGGGACGATCGACACGGGAGCTGGGTTCGGTAGCCAGACGACAGGCACAGGCCCGTGGACGTTGACCTCTTCGGATTCGACGTACAGCTATTTGGGAATCGTAACCAATGAAAATCCAACGTTCTCGCAATTGACGAATGTAAACGCCGTGTTCAATTCGCCAACGAATAATGCACTTCAAAGCCAAAACCCGTTGAACGCCGGCGCTGGCCTGGGCGCGCCTCGAATCGATATCGAACTCGCGCAAGGATTAGTCGATAATTTCTTAACAATTTACCTTGGAGATTCGCCAAACTACATCAATACACCATCCGACCTCAACGCGTACAGCGGCGTGAATTTAATCGGTAATAATGACACCGGCCGGTACGACGCCAGCGGGTTCGCAGGAGGGAGTCCGTATACGACGTATTCCTCCGCCCTTGCAATGCTTGGTTCCTACACTGTTGAATCGATCTATGTGGTTCTCGACAGCTTCAACGGAGCAGACAAGACACTTGAGGTGGACAGCATCAATGGGAGCTTTAGCCCCGCACCCGCACCCGAGCCGACTACTTTCGCCTCGCTCGGTGCAATCGGCCTAGCCTTTTGCGGCTGGAGCGGTTTGAAGTGGAGAAAGCGCGGGGCGAACGCTGTCGCTTAGCTTCTCAAACTGTTTAGATTCAGCCCAGGCTCGACTATGAGCACTTACTCAGGAGCGGCGCGATGAGAATGATTCTTCAATGGCTGGCAGCGGGATTTATACTCTCCGTTTTCGCTTTCGAATGCAGGGCAGGCACCGTCGTGGTTAGCCCGACCAGCCCCAATGGCTGGGTTTTGACGACCTTCGACGGCACCTACACCGAAAACGGCGCTGCCGGCACCGCAGCGTATGTAACCGGCCCAGCTACTCCTCCCGCAGGAACTGGGAGCGTCAACTTGGCAACCAACGCAGGCTATGGCGACGGCGGCGCGATGGTTGGAACATCGGCTTACAGTGGCACCCTGCTAAGTTCGATCACAAGCTTGATCTATTCGACGTATATGACCGTCAACAATGGGCAGCAGTTTCCGTACTTGGCAATTTCGTTCAGCACCGATGGCTCCGGAGATCCGGGGTCAATCGACAATGCGATTTTCGAGCCACCGTATCAAACACCTTCGTCGGGCAATCCTAGTCTCCCAAATCAAGGTGACACGGCGTTGAATACGTGGCAAACGTGGGATGCACTGGACGGCGGATGGGATCTCGATGGCGCCGACGGCACCAACGTTGTGAGTTGGGCAACAGTACTGTCGACCTACCCCAATGCGACGATTATGGATTGGCCCACGCCTTACCAGTTCTTTCTCGGCGTGCAGTTCCAAGTTGGCCAAGGAAGTTCTACTGATAATTTCAATGGCAACATTGATAATTTCACCGTTGGCATCAATGGCGTGAATACGACTTATGATTTCGAGGCGACTGGGCCAAATCCAGTGCCTGAGCCGATTACACTCGCCTCGCTGGCGATGATGGGTCTGGCCGTTTGCGGGTGGGGCGGTCTGCGTCGTCGCAAGAATAGAATTGTGGCTCTCTAGTCGATAAGAATCGATTTCCGACAACTTATTGGACGGTTGAGCCACGCGGCTTAACCGTCCATTTTTCGTTAGTGAGCCCCGAATTTTTGCTCATGCTACAATAGCGATATCTGATCGAGGCATTTACTTGACCGACCCGAGCTATTTCTCAGCAGGTCGAATTCTTGTCGCTCTTGCAGTCCATCAAACAACTTCCCGTCGTTAAGCCGCTGCATGCAACCTATCGGCGGTTGCAGCAAGAGCGGCTGTTCGCCAAAACACAGGCCAAATACGAGCGCCGTGCCGCCGCAACCGGCGTTCGCGTGCTCGAAGGCAACGAACTGGAAAACTGCGCTTGCGCAGCGCCTCGCCAATCGTCCGCACCCCGCATGGCCTAAGCGCAAAGGCGATTTGCACATTTTTTTGGCCTATTGCCAAGCGAATTGGGAATTCATTCTGCCGCGAGCGCTTTCTCCATTTGGAAGAGTAACTTCCTTCGAATGGCGCAGTCGCGGATTCGACGACACGGCTTCGAATTGGCTTGACCGCCGTGCGGCCATGAACGAGGCTATGCTCGCGGCTTTTCAAGCGGCGAGCAAAGGGCAGCCGGTCGACGTGGTGATTGGCTATTTGTCGGGGGCCAACACCAATTCCAAAACGCTGGCCGCAATGTCCCAAAGCGGCGCGGCAATCTTCAATTTCTGCTGGGACGACAAGCTCGGGTTCCCCGGCCGCATTATTGACGGACAATTTTCTAGTCCTGCGGAAATTGCGAGCGCCGTCGATCTCAATCTCACCAACGCACCCAGTTCGCTGGTGAAATACGCAGTGCATGGCGGGCTAGCCATGTTCTTTCCGGAAGCGGCTCACCCCGATTTTCACAGACAATACGACCTCCCTTTTGAGTTCGATGTTAGTTTCGTAGGCGCTCGCTATGGGTGGAGAGGACCATTTATCGACGAATTGCAGCGCCTGCTAATGCCCGCTGGAATCAAGATCGCGTGCTTCGGCCGCGGCTGGTCCAATGGTTCGCTTTCCGACGAAGACCTTGTCAAGCTTTATTCGCGCAGCCGCATTAACTTAGGCTTCGCCGGCGTCGGCTATTCGCGGAAATTGATGTGCGTAAAAGGGCGCGATTTCGAAGTGCCCATGAGCGGGGGACTGTATTTGACACAGCACAACCCAGAATTGGAGCTGGTTTATGAAATTGGAAATGAAATTCTTACTTACCGAGAACCTGCCGATTGTGCAACAATCATTCAGAAGATATTGGCCGAACCACAGCGAGCGGACGCTACTCGGAAGGCAGGACGCGCCCGAGCACTGCGCGATCACACCTATGAAGCTCGTTGGGGAACGACTCTAAAATTCTCAGGTCTCTTGGCGAATTAATGATACTCGAAGAACAGAAAGCTGTTTTATGCTGTTGCGAGCCCTCAAGAATTCTTTGCGGAACACCTGGATTGGCCGAGTGCGTTACCAAAGGCGGGAAAAACAACTGCTGGCGGTCTGGGAAAGAAACGGCCGGCCCGTTCCATCTCCGGCGCTTGCGAAACAAGCTGTCATTCGTGATTACGCGCGGCGATGCGGCGCGGATCTTCGTCGAAACCGGCACGTATTTTGGCGATACAACATATGCCATGCGCGACATGTTTGATCGATTGTATACGATCGAACTCAGCGAAGCCTTGTATCGAAATGCCATAAAACGCTTCGCGAAATTCCCTCAGATAACGCCCGTCCAAGGGGATAGCGCCGAAAAACTTTCCGACATATTGACCCAAGTGCGCCAACCGTGTCTGTTTTGGCTGGATGGTCATTATTCTGGCGGCATTACCGCACAGGGCAAATTAAATACGCCTGTGTTTCAGGAGTTGAACCATATCTTCGATCATCCTATCAAGACGCATTTTTTGTTGATCGATGACGCTCGCGAATTTGTGGGCCGCTACGATTATCCAACAATAGAAGAATTGCGGTCGTTTTGTTTGACGCATCGGCCAGATTGGAAATTCGCGATCGATCAAGACATCATTCGTTTTCATCCGAATTTGCCGGCTTAATAAATGTCGCACAGCGTGTCGCAATTCGCCAGGCGACCGTGCCTGCTAGGAAGCTAAGAGATGCAGCGGTCTGCGCCCGTATCATTCGAGAGCTTTTGGCCGATCCGGTCCGAGCCGAACTAACCGACCGTGCAAGCCGTACCAATTCGCTTCGTGATCCCACCTGCAAGGTTGGACGGGTCCATTGAAACTGGCCGATTTGCTCGTTAAGTGAGCTCCAGCGATCTTAATTTGCAGCCGCCTTAACTTTCTTTCGCAGCCAGAAAATTGGTGGTCCGGAATTGTTCTTGCGTTTCCCGATATTCGCGCAGGGGAACTAGGCGGCCTCTTGGCGTAATGCGAAAAAGCACCATGTGCTTTTCGCGAAAGAAATAAAAGAAATCTTGAAAGAAGGTGCGCGTATCGATGTTGCAGCCACCGAATTCAAAAGTGACCATATCGACGGCGTTCTTCGCAAACATCTCTTTCGCGCCGGCCAGCACGTCGAGCGGGCCCTTCGACGTCCAGCTTCAGCAAATGAATGCGCTGAATTTGATGAGCATTGCAGTAGTTGACCAGCGTGTCGACTTGGACCGATTCAGATTACTCGACTGCAATTCCATGATGATCGAGGCGGCGTTTGCTAAGGGAGGCCAAACCTGAGCCAGGCGAATCGTAGAACAGCGATTGCTCCCCGCGCTCTTTTCCTCAGCGCCAAATCGTTAAGCTGCACAACGTTTCGATGCGATGGCGTGATACGGGAAGTAAGTGTTGCAAAGGTTTGTTTGCCTGGCTCGAAACAGTGGAATGACCACTTCGGTCACAGGAAAAACGCTGGTGAGCAGGTTTAGGTCCTGGCCCTGGTTTGCTCCTACATCGAAAATGCAATGCGGCGGAGGAAAACTGTGCCTAACGAATTCTAAAACAGCTTTTTCACCGCTGGCATTGACATCGGTTCCCGAGCTAATGCCCTGTAGAAATTGCGAAACTTGCACGACCTTTTCCAGCGTCTTTTGAGCTGGAAGGTTGCTTGTGAGACGAGTCAGTGTTTCTGTCACCAGCGACATCAAAAACCCCTAACCATTCAAAGCTTAGTCAATTCAAAAACACCGCACCCAAACACGCAATGAAAATTCATGTCGATTAGCGCTTGATCCAAGGGAACGTCTTCATGCAAATCGCCCTGATCGTTGATGTATGAAAACCGATCAACAACGAAATTGTCCTTGAACTGTTCGAGCAGGTATTTAACCGAGAACACGCGATGCGCATTAAATTCGATGCGCTGCGGACCAATGGGCGCCGAGAAGTAAAATCGTCCGCCAGGCTGCACCATTGCGGCCAAATTCTTCCAGGCGATCAGATCGCCATTGTAATTTACTGGATCGCCGTACCGCCCCAACCCAAAGTGCTCCAGCGCGTGCAGGCAGGATAGTGAATCACAACATTCAACGAGGTCCGGCGGCAATTCCGCCATGAGATCGGCTTGAATAAATTTCACATTCGGAATGGCGCTTGGCAAGGGCCGAATATCGAGGACCTCAATCGTCCGGAACGACGCCACGTGAGCCACAAACCCATCAACGCGCGAACCCACGTCCACATGCCGCCGCGGCTGGTTGGCAAAGATTCGCCGGGCCACCAGCAAATCCTGGTGAAAATAATGGCCACTCGCGGCGCCCGAATTCTCATAACGGTCTTCCAGGCAGGGGTACAATTTCCCCGTTGCGAATCGGCGCTCGCCACTGCGCCGCTGACGCCTGAATTTTAAACCGTCGCGAAAATACGATGGCATCGCGCAGAACTGCGCACCGTTTTGCGCGGATCAAATCCGAACAGCACCAAGCTATGATAAAAAGTTCTCAGCGGATTCTGCATTGCGCGGCACTCACGGATATCTACTCGCGAAGACTTTTCGATTTAAGTATTGAGGCGCTCGGCGATTGGCTCTCGGCCACGCCGTAGCACCAAGAGCAATATAGGTCGGTCGACGAGCCATGTCGCAATTAAGCAGGCGGCCACGAATGCAACCGCTTCTAAAACTAGAATAGTCCATGTGCTCGCCGGCGGAAGTACAAGCCCAAGGAGCAGGGCAAAGATCAAAGGGAAAGCCGAGAGCTTCGCTGCCGAAATTGCCAACTTTCGCAATTCCATGCCCGAAAGTGGCAGTGTTTTGGCGTTGATCCAAATGAACGGCAGCAAAATTCCAAAGCATTGGCAAACCAGCGAGGCTATAGGCGTTCCCAGTACCCCAAGCACATGCAGCAGGCCAATCATTACAACAATTCGCAGCACGACCTCGAACCAAACGACACGAGCAATGGCGGCAAATCCGCCGCGAGCAAAAACCGATTCGAAAGGAGCCACCGAGAATTGATAGGCAATGGCCGCGAACACAGCGGCCATATTGATCGCATTTCCTAAATACTTATCGGGGCCGACCCAGAGAAACACGAATGATCGATTAAGCGCGAGTACCCCACCATAACCGATTGCCGCGGTGAGCGCTTGAAGCTTAAACAACAGAATAATCATCTCTTTGAACCGATGCCTGTTGCCTTCGCCGTGCAGATGCGAAAGAGCTGGCGAAAAGGCCCCGCCGAACCCAGCCGCGAACATCCGCACTGTGTCATGCGCTCGAGTGGTCAACACATAGGGGCCGCCAACATCTTTTCCTAAAAAGACACCGATCAGAAAACTATCGATGCTTGTTTTGATTCGCCCGGCCACTTGGGTCATGAATTGATACGCCGAAAAATTCCACAGGCTTTGTACTTGAGCACGACTCCAGTGCGGCCGCAACTTCAGCCGCACGCCGGCAATCCAAACAAAACCAATTGCCGTTCCACTTAGTTCCACGAATGCTCGCAAAACCAGGCCGATCGCAATGGAGTACAGCCCCCAGCCGGTATACAAGAAGTACAGTGTCGATATTAATGAAACCAGTTCCGAGATTACCAAAAACAATCCTGGAACGAACGTTCGCTGCAGACCTTTTAACAGACCACCTGTGGCAAACCCCATCAGCTCGAAGCTATTGGAAAAAGCCACGATCAAGAAACACACTGCAACTCGATGACCGGTCGCCGGCGCCATTGCAACAAGCCGCGGCAAAAACGGCCCGACCACAGCCGTGATTACTCCCATCAATAACGAAATCCCAGCGGCCAAAATTAATCCGGTGCCAATTAATTGCTCCAAATGTTTTCGGTCGCGCCGCCCGTAAGCCGCCGCCACTTGTTGGAGCAGCACTCCCATTAAGCCGAAATCAACGCTCGTCAACTGCATCAGCACAGCGCCGGTACATAACCAGGCGTTGTATTCTTCGGCGCCGATGAATTTGAAATACAAGGGCACTAGCGCCAAATTGCGAATAAGTACGAGTGCCAGCGCAATATAGGCGAAGACGGTATTCCAAATTGTCGCCACGCGGCGGCTGACAGGAGCGAGAAGCGCATCTTCGGACGAGTTTGCAGAAGCAATATCGGGCGAACTAAATTTTTCAGCCGGCGACTCGTCGGATTCGAATGAAGTCATGCCATTAACTATTCTATTTGCTCGCCGCTGAGAAGCACATCAGAAGATCGTCGCAGCTTAGAGAAAGTATCGCAACGATCGATCGGGAAGATACCTGAGTTTAGGCTTTTCGCATTATGATTTAGAGGGGTGCTTGTCTTTCGAATCTCGCAATTTTGGGGGGAAACAGTCGCAGAAATTCTGGCCGACTGACCGTTGAACTTTCGAGCACAGCGATCCTGTAGCGGCTTACCACAGATGTGCTACACCTCCGGAGCCAAGTTCGATAATCTGCTGATTATTGATCTGCGCATCGTAATTTACAAACATACTCCAGTTGCAGCATAGCTCCCAAGTGAAGCTCGCCCCAACAACCGCCCAATCGCGCCCCATGTCTAGCCCATGCACTCCAAAGGGAGTGGCGCCGCCGGTCGGGACGGGCGAAAACGTTGCATCGAGCAATGTATGCGAGTTCAGATATTCATGCATCCAGTAGGCGTGAACCTCGGGCATTGAGCGGCGGCCATTACGCTGCCAGATGGCGTATTGCAGGCGTGCGCCTAATAAGCTTCGGAGCGAGTTCGTATCGATGCCCCCGGTGGTTAAATCGATCGAATCGGCCCCGTTCTCGGTGAAACTATTCTGCCTAAGATAAATGTATTGCAGTGCTGCAAACGGCTGAAACACGGTATTCGCCGATTCGAAGCTGACGCCGCGTTCCAAGTAGGTGTACGCTTGCCAACCGTCGTAGTTCGCCGATGCTTCGCGGTCGATGTCGGCAAAGATGATTGCGCGGTGCGTTGTGTAACTGTCGAATTCGAACCCTGCGGCCACGGTGTAATAGTTGAAGCCATCGTCGGTGTATAAGTAGCCGCCGAAGTTGCCGCCATTGATCGAATCGTTCGGCCCGCGATTGTTTGCCCCGGTGCCAACATAACCGCCGTAAAAGCCCAATAATCGCGAGTCGTCAATCCATCGTTCCATGCCCGCGATGGCCCCCCCGGCGTCGTACTTAATGCCATCGGCGTTGTTATCGGCCTTGGCGCTACCGCCCAAACCGAAGCCTTGTGCCCAGCCGGTCCAAGGGGTGCCGTCGGCCGCCGATGGTATCGGAGCAAACAAACCTTCTGCGAGCGAACCGCCGTTGCACAGTGCAGGGCAGCAACAACCGTCGCCGTTGCGGCAGCAGATTGGCTCGGGGTCGCAACACGGCGTGAAGGACGAAGAACGCAATCGCTGTGCTAACTGCCCGATGACCAAACTTGTGTTGTTGACCCCAATTTGTGCAAGCGTGCCATGTACTGCTCCGCCAAGTTGGTCTTCCGCAGCGCGTAAATCGGCGTCGTCGCTCAGTGAATTAAGCGAGTTGAAAACGGTCTGCAAATCGCCGGTGGCAGTCGGCGATACCTCATCCAAATACCGCCCGACGGCCCGCTGGTTGAATGTGCGCCCTGCGGCTTCATAGGTTTCACCGTTTCGCAAAAGGGTGAAAAATGCGGTATTGCTCGTATAACCCAATACAGGAACCAAAGCCGAGGGCAAGTTTTCTGTTGTCGCGTTGGCAAATGTGCCGCTTACAGAGCCAGCCGTCAGGAACATGTACTTCGTGCCGGCATTGGCCGAACCGGTTGTCGAAACGACATTTACCGTGCCGCCATTGAGAGTGGCTGTTCCTGTTGCATTCAGCAGCGAGCTATTCCCGCTGGAATCGATCGTTGCTTGAATCGTGGCGTTGCTATTGTGCGTGTAACTGCCGTTGACTGTCAGAGTGCCAAGCGGCGTAGCTGTGTTGCCGGGCGCGACGGTGCCGGAATTGCTCACATTGCCGGTGAGCGAACCGATGCCGCCCAAAGTTCCGTTGGACATCACATTTACCGGACTATTGAAGCTTGCGGAATCGATATTCAGTTGCCCAGCATTGACGTTCGTGCTCGACTGGCTCACTACGCCGCTAATCGTCGTAGTTCCTGAACCGATTTGATTTAGCACGCCACTTCCGGAAATTGTGTTGGAAACCGATAGGGCGTCGCTGCGATCGAACGCCAAGGTTCCACTATTTGTGACAGCACCAGCCCCAAGTGTTCCCGTTGCGCCACTGGCGCCAATTTGCAGGGTAGTGCCTGCATCGATGGTCGTTGTACCGGAATAGGAATTCGCCCCAGTGAGAGTCGCTGTGCCCGCGCCAACTTGATGCACAGCACCGAGCCCCTGAATTGCAGCGCTGACCGTCAGCGCATCGCTGCGATCCAAAATCAGCGTCCCGTCGTCGGTCGCGGTCCCAGTGCCCAGCGTACCACTCGTGCCGCCGCCGCCGACATCAAGCGACGTGCCGGCATCAATGAGCGTCGTGCCCGAGTAGCCATTGGTTCCGGTGAGAACGATCGTTGCAGAGCCCAGTTGGTGAATTCCACCGCTGCCGCTGATATTGTTGCTCACGGTGACCGGCGAAGCATCGCTGCGATCGAATGCGAGCGTTCCATTGTCGGTGACATTTCCTGTACCGATGGTGCCCGTCGTATCCGCATTCCCCATTTGCAGCGTGCCGCCAGCATTGATCGTCGTGCCACCTGAGTACGTATTTGGGGCGCCTGTGCTGGTTAGAATAACTGTTCCCGTGCCAATTTGCTCCACCGTCCCTGCGCCGCTGATTGTATTGTCGACAATAATGGTGTCGCTACGATTAAACGCTAGGGTTCCATCGTCGGCAACATTGCCCGTGCCGAGAGTGCCTGTAGTGCCGGCGTCGCCGATTTGCAGCAATGAACCTGCATCAATTGTCGTAGTGCCGGAATATGTATTAGTGCCCGTTAATACTGTGCTGCCGACGCCTTGCGCTTCCAAAGTTCCTGTGCCGCTGATGTTGCCAACTACAGTTAGGGATGTATTGCGGTCAAAAACGAGTTGTCCATTGTTGGAAATATTTCCACTTCCTAAGTTGCCCGTTGTTCCGCTGTTTCCTATTTGCAGCGTGGCGCCCGCGTCAATTGTTGTGTCTCCATAGTTGTTGTTGCCGGCTAAAATCTGTGTGCCGGTCCCGGAAATGGTGATCGCGCCCGCGGTAATATTTCCACTATAGGTATTCACGGATAATGGCATGTCAATCGTTAGAGTGCCTGTTCCCAGATTTACGTTCGCCCCACTGCTACCGTTAAGCTGACTCATTGTTAAATCGTTGTTATTTGTCATCAGCGCACCCCCGCTGATGACATAGCTATTGCCATCGGGTAAACCGCCCGCCACTGTTTCCTGAAGCGTGCCGCTACTAACCCGCACGGTGCCTGTGAAGGTGTTCACTGCAGCAAGCGTGGTCGTCCCGGTGCTGCTCTGATCGAAATCGTTCGAGCCGCTTATTTGACCATTGAACGTGACATTGTGCTGCACCGCTAATGGTGAGAACACTGCCGTTCTTATCAATCGAGCCATTGAATACCAAATCGCCCGAGGCGGCGGTAAATGATTGTGCAGCACCTGATCCCAATTGAATATTCGTGCTGATCGTTTGGGTATTTGCACTGTTATTGGTGATGCCGCCTTGGCCCGTCGTCAATAAGTTCCCGCCGCTGCTGGCTAATGTGAATGCCCCCGCCGTGTTATCGAATGTTATCGAATGCACGCTCCAATCAGCGTCCATGTCCGGCGTCAGCCGCGTCGTGCCGGCAAATGTTAGATCGGTCGCATTGACGTCGCTGGCCGGAGCACCCGAAGGATTCCAGTTGCCGGCGGTGCTCCAATTGTCGTCACCGCCGCCGCCCGACCACGTAGATTCAGCGCCGTGAGCAGATCGCAAGGCGATCGCCGCGCATATCAGAAAAAGCCAGACTGATTGTCTCCACCGGCGAAACGACGGCCTCATAGATTCCCCCGAGTGCGATACCCGCTCATCTCTCGTGTGCCTGCGGCAAGTCTGCCGAAGCACCAACCATACTCGCAGCAGATAAGCGAAATCGATAATTAGCCTGCTAGCTGTGCCCGCGGGCGATTGACCGGCGCAAGAGCAGCTATAGCTCACTCGTCACGCCAGAATGTTAAGATTTAACAATTCTGCGGCTTGTAACGGATGTGCCGGTAATCCGGGCAGCCTGCAGCACAAGAAGGACCCTCATCCGCCGCTACAGTATCGCTATCAGATATTCGCGCACACCCGCATTGCGCGGGCACTTACGCGCCAGCTTCGACCGCGCCAATTCGCGCTCCCGGAGCACGCCGGCCGAAACTGCCAACCAATACGTGCCGAAGATCAGCCCACTAAATAGCAAATCGCCCAGCAGCATGTTGCGCAAAAAGGGCAATGCTGCGATGTAGCTTTCCATCTGCCCCGCCAGCGTTTTGGGATACAGCATGAATCCGGGCCACCACACGAAATCGGCGACCAGATAAAACAGAACCGCAGGTGCAGCGGCAAAGCAAATAATTCTCGGAACGTTGGTACGTCGTTGCAGCGACCATCCCAAAACCACCGGCAGCACCAGCATCGCCACCGCCACGCCCATTTCCCAGCGATTGTTGTAAGTGGGCAAACCCAGATTGCTCACCAGCATAATCGCCAAGGGAACCAGGCAAGCCGTCCAACGTGGAATGAAAAAAAAACCTGCGAAAAGCCCCGCGGCAACCGTGGCGGTAATATTCGACAGCGCAGGCTGATTGGCATCCGATATCCAGCGGGTCGCCACCCCGAGCGCCACCAGCAAGCAGAATACAACCACGTTGGTCAGTGCCTCCCGCTTCATAATCTGGCTCCGCTTTGATAATTCGAATGGACCAACGATTCTACCGATTTTCGCGCGCCTTCGGCAAGCGGGGCTGAATAGCCTTTCGAGTCGACAACCATCACTACCATGTGCACAAGCGTGAACCCGGTGAGTTTTTCAGGTATCGGGTTTACGGATGGCGCTAGTCCGCCTATCCTGACACATGAATCGCCCACGCCGTAAGGATGCCTCATGCCCAGCGACGCCGTCATCCGACTGTCGTTTCCCGAAAGCGACATCGCCTTGCTCACCTTCGACGATCCGAAGAAAGGGGCTAACATCCTTTCTTCGCACGTGCTCGAGGAGTTATCTAAGCATCTTGACTCGCTGGAAAATCGCACTGATTTGGCAGGGCTTGTCATCCGCTCCGGCAAGCCGGGCATGTTTATCGCCGGGGCCGACTTGCGTGAATTCGCCGCCTCGTTCGACGTGCCGAAAAGCGAAGTTGCCGACATGTGCAACCGCGGCCGGAAGGTATTTCAGCGTCTGTCAAATTGTCCGTTTGTAACAGTGGCTGCAATCGACGGCATCTGCGTCGGCGGCGGCGCGGAATTGGCCATCTGGTGCGATCGCCGCATTCTGGCGGATGATCCCAAAACTCAATTCGGCTTTCCCGAAGTGAAGCTGGGGCTGTTTCCCGGCTGGGGCGGCACCGCCCGCAGTTCGCGCATTATCGGTCTGGGCAACGCCGTCGAAATGGTCACCAGCGGCGAAAGCATCGACGCCCGCACGGCCTACAAAATGGGACTGGCGTCCGATTTCGTGACTCCGGCCGCACTTCAAGAAGCCGCCATCCGGTTGGTTCGTGCCGAGCACAGGTCGAAACAATATCTTGAAGACCGCAAGCGCTGGGGCGGCCCGGTTGATATCGATGAAACCGAACTCGGCTTTCTAGGCGCTACCGCCTCGGCCGTCATCCAACAGCAAACCAAAGGGCATTATCCCGCCCCGATGGCGGCATTGGAGGTAATGCTCGGTGCAGCCGGCTCCGACATCGACTCCGCCTGCGCGGCCGAAGCCGAAGGCATGGCGGCTCTGTTTGGCTCACCAGTCAACCGCGCGCTAATCAATGTTTTCTTTCTCACCGATCGCAACAAAAAAGATACCGGTGTCGATTGTCCGAATGTGCCCACTCGACCGATCAAATCTGTGGCCGTAATCGGCTCAGGCATCATGGGGCAGGGCATTGCTGCCGCGAATTTGCGGCGCGACGTGCCTGTAGCTATGACCGACGCCATTCCCAAGGCACTGGCCACGGCCGTGCAGAAAATTCTGGAAGAAGTTTCCTACAACAGGCAAACCAAAGGGCCTGATCCGAAGCGCGCGGTGAAATACGCCGCGCTATTGAACGCCACTACCACCGACGCCGAACTGGCCGCCTGCGATCTGGTGATCGAAGCCGTAGTCGAAAATCCCGACGTCAAACGGCAGGTATTTGCCCGCTTGGAACCTCAATTGCGCGACGATGCGATTCTGGCTTCCAACACTTCCACGATCCCGATCACACAACTGGCGCAGGGGCTCAAACATCCGCAGCGCGTGTGCGGAATTCATTTTTTTAACCCCGTGCGCAAAATGCCGCTGGTCGAAGTAATTCGCGGCAAACAATCGAGTGACGAAACCATCGCCTCCGCCGTAGCCTATGCCAAGTCGATCGGTAAATCGCCGATTGTCGTCAACGACGGGCCCGGCTTTCTGGTCAATCGGTTGTTATTCCCGTACATGAACGAATCGATCGAACTGCTGCTGGACGGGGCTGAAATGTCGGCCATCGACCGAGCCGCCAGGAATTTCGGCATGCCGATGGGGCCGATCGCGCTGTTCGACGTGGTTGGACTCGATACTGCCTTCTATGCCGGCCGCGTCATGTACGATGCGTTCCCCGATCGCGTTGTCGTCTCCCCTGTCGTGCCTGCACTAATTAAGGCCGGTCGCTTGGGACAAAAATCGGGCGCCGGTTTTTTTGCTTATCCCGGCGGCAAAGAACGGGGCGAGCCCGACCCGGCGCTTAAGCCGATGTTGGAACCAATGCTCCGCGGCAAGAAAAAATTCAGCGAAGAAGAGCTTACCACGCGGCTCTTCATGCCCATGCTGCTGGAAGCCACTCGCGTGCTGGCAGACAAAATTGTTCGCGACGTGCGCGATGTCGATCTGGGACTAATCTTCGGCCTGGGATTCCCACCGTTCAAAGGGGGGCTGCTGTTCTGGGCCGACACTTTGGGTGCCGCCAAAATCATCGAAATGATTAAACCGTACGAATCGCTCGGCGACCGCTGGAAACCCACGCCGCTACTCCTGGAAATGGCCCGCACCGGCAAAAAGTTCTACATTCAATCAAAACCTTGACTAGCCGCCATACGATTCATCTGAGCTCCGACTTCCGACCTTCGACTTCCGACTCCGTATGAAACGCCCCGTCATTGTCGCCGCCGTCCGCACTCCCATTGGCCGCTCCCATAAGGAGAAAGGCGTGTATCGCGATGTGCGCAGCGATGATCTCGCCGTGGCAGTAGTCGAGGCGCTGGTGAAGCGCAGCGGCATCGATGCCAAGGAAATTGAAGACGTTATTTTGGGCAATACCCAGCAGCAAGGCGAGCAAGGCTTGAACGTGGCCCGCACGGTGGCCGTGATGGCAGGCTTACCGATGCACGCCGGCGGCGCCACCATCAATCGCCTTTGTGGTTCCAGCCTGCAGGCCCTCAATCAAGCAGCTCATTCGATTGTGGCCGGCGGTGAAGACGTGCAAGTTGTTGGCGGTCTGGAACACATGCAGCACATTCCGATGGATGCTGGCATCGATTTAAACCCAAAGCTTTTCGAGCGCACCAGCAAAGGCGCGCTGCTGATGGGTGTGACCGCCGAGTTTCTCGCCCAAACGCAAGGCATTTCCCGAGAAGACCAAGATGCCTTCGCCCTGCGCAGCCATCTACGTGCCGCGGCCGCCACCTCCAAGGGCGAGTTCAAAGCCGAAATCGTGCCCGTCTATGGCCGCGACGAAGCAGGAAATCGCATTTTGGTCGAAACCGATCAGTGCATCCGCAGCGATAGCACCATGGAATCGCTCGCCGCGCTCAAACCCGCTTTCATGCCTGGCATGGGCACTGTTACCGCCGGCAACAGCTCGCCGCTGAACGATGGCGCTGCGGCACTACTAGTTATGTCTGAGGAAAAAGCTAAATCGCTGGGTCTCAAACCGTTGGTGCGAATCGTTTCCACTGCGGTGGTCGGCGTCGACCCCAGTGTGATGGGCACCGGCCCCGTGCCCGCCGTCAAAAAAGCTCTCGCCCGTGCCGGCATGAAACTCTCCGATATCGACCTGATCGAGCTCAACGAAGCCTTCGCCTCGCAGGCGCTGGCCTGCATCCGCATGCTCGGGCTCGATGAAGAAAAGACAAATGTCCGCGGCGGCGCGATCGCGATTGGGCATCCGCTAGGCGCCAGCGGCGCGCGAATCACTGCCACGCTGGTCCACAACATGCTCGACCGCAACGCCAACACCGGGTTGGCCACTATGTGCATCGGCGTCGGCCAAGGAATTGCCACCGTGTTCGAGCGAGTATAGTCGCCACGCCGCTTATGCTGGATTTTTCCGATGGGCGAGCCATCAACGACTCTTGTTCAATTATTTCACGATTGTGTGTCGCGCAATGGGAGCCGCGCAGCCTTGCTCTTGCCCTCGGCCGATGCTACGAACTTCACGCCCCTTTCCTGGAATGAACTTGCACATGAAGTGCGGCGATTAGCGGCTGGCTTATGCCGCGCGGGCGTACAGCCCGGCGATCGGGTGGCACAAGTCTCTGGAAATCGGTACGAGTGGATTCTGCTCGATTTGGCGGTTCATCTCGCCCGCGGTGTACATGTAGCCGTGCATGCTTCGTTGTCGGGACAGCAAATCGCTCATCAGATCGCTGATTGCGGCGGGCGCCTTGTCGTTCTATCGACCGAACAACAAACCGCAAAATTGGCGGCCGTCGCCGACGCCCTACCGCAAGGATTGCAGTTCTACGCTTACGATGCAGTCGAAACATCTATCGTCGGCCAGCAGGTGCAGCCATTCTCCGAGCTATTGGCGGCCGTAGGAAAACAAACCATCGCACAGTTGCAAACCGAGGCACTCGAGCGCACACGTCCTACTGATTTGGCTACGATCCTATACACCTCTGGCACCACTGGCGAAGCCAAAGGCGTGATGCTTACGCACAGCAACTTAACGAGCAATGCCCTAGGGTGCTGTGCGGCATTCGAGACGAACGTCGATGATGTGCGACTCGCCTGGCTGCCGTTTTCGCACATCTTCGCGCGCACGTGCGATTTATATACGTGGTTGGCCCGCGGCTCGCAATTGGCCATCATCGAAAACCGCGAACACATTATCCCTGCTTGCAACAAAGTGCATCCCACCCTGATGAACGGAGTTCCCTATTTCTTCGAGAAGGTCAAACAGCGCCTCGAACAGGCGGGCCGGATCGGCCTCGCTGAGCCCAGCGGCAAAACATATCTGCAACTATTGCTTGGAGGGAGCACGCGCGCGTGCTGCTGCGGCGGGGCGGCACTTCCCAGGCATGTGGCTGAATTCTTCTTCCGAGAAGGAATGCCGCTTTTAGAAGGCTATGGGCTTACTGAATCATCGCCGGTCATTACGACTTCGACTCCTCAGCATTATAAAATCGGCTGCGTTGGTCGGCCAATTGATGGCGTAGAAGTTCGCATTGCCGGAGACGGCGAGATTTTGACGCGCGGTCCTCACGTGATGCTCGGCTACTGGAATCGGCCTGCCGATACTGCCGAAACTATCCGAGAAGGCTGGTTGCACACCGGCGATTCGGGCGAACTCGATTCCGAAGGCTATTTGCGCATCACTGGCCGCAAGAAAGAGCTCATTGTTACTGCCGGCGGCAAAAACATTGCGCCGGTGTTTCTCGAAGGCTTGTTAACAGAAGAGCCGCTCATCGCGCAGGCGATCGTCATTGGAGAGGGCCAGAAATACTTGACGGCGCTAATTGTGCCCGACCCCGACGCATTGCGGTCAGAGATTATGGGTAGGCACATCCCCGTTCGATCCGCCGAGGAGGCACTGGCGCACCCGGCCGTTAACGAACTGTATCGGCAGCGAATCGACCAGTGCCTGTCGAGTGTCAGCAGTTGCGAACAAATTCAAAAATTCAAGCTGCTTGCTCGCGGTTTCACCATCGAGCACGAAGAATTGACCCCCACGCTCAAGCTGCGGCGTAAACTAATACAGGACCATTTTGCCAAAGAAATTGAGTCACTCTATAAGGACTGACCTCTCGTCCAAAAACATGACAACCAACCCGCATTCAGCCTCCGCCGTCGGGGAGCCACCCTCGCATCAACCAACGCCGCACGAGCCCTCGTTTGCCGAGACGGCAATGAAGCTTGGCGGCAAAAGCGAGGAAGAAGCGCGCCGCATGGGGGCGGTCGATAAGGCCGACGATCAAGTCGAAGCGCTCTTTGCCGCGCGGTTTCAAACCGTCAACAGTCCAGTGCATCGCGCCATCTGGGAAAAGACAATCCCGCTGGAACTATTTGCCAGTCAGCCACCCGTAGTCCCGCCCGAAGTCGACGGGGTTATGCAAAACTCGCTGGGGGTGGTTCGCCGGCACGTCGAAGCCAAAACGCTACTCGACGAAAATAAAAAAATCACTGCCGCTGTCATGAACGAGCTGGGCGCGGCCGGCTATTGGGGGCTGCTGGTGGATCGCGAATACGGCGGCACCGGAGCGCCCTTCGCTTCATTTGCGCCATTCCTCACGCGCATGGCAATGATCGATCCTACCGTCGCCGGCCTGGCGTCGGTCCATGGCTGCATCGGCGCTGTCGACCCTGTGAGAACCTTTGGTAACGAAGAGCAAAAGAAGCGTTTTTTACCGAGGCTCGCCAGCGGCGAGCGGCTTTCGGCGTTCGCTCTAACCGAGCCGTGCGCCGGTTCCGACCTGACGGCGCTGCGCACGCGCGCCCAGCGACAAGGCAACCAATTCATTGTCAATGGCGAGAAGCTGTTTATCACGAACGTGGTGCCGGGCCGCACCATTGGATTGGTTTGCCTGATCGACAATCGCCCGGCTGTGCTCATTGTCGACTTGCCCGACCAAGAGAACGATCAATTTCAATTACGCAAATACGGCCTCTATGCGCTCAAGCACACGTACAACCAAGGCATTGTGTTTCGCGATTTTCCAGTGCCCGAGGAGAACTTATTGACACCCTCGCGCGGCGACGGCCTGACCATCGCCTACCACGGCCTAAATCTGGGCCGCGTTTCGCTCTGCGCCAATGCCGCCGGCACCATGCGGTTGATGCTGGCGAGCATGATTCCTTGGGCCCACTTCCGTCGCACCTATGGGGCCGAAATCGCCACGCGTGAATTGGTCCAGCGCCGGCTGGGTCGCTTGGCGGCGCTCATTGTCGGGTGCGATGCATTAGTGCAATGGTGTGCTGGCTTGTTAGATCAAGGTTTTCGTGGCGAAATGGAGTGCATTATCGCGAAAATTTTCGGCAGCGAAGCGCAAAAGGAAGCGGCAGTCGAATTGTTCATGAAAACCCACGGGGGGCGCTCGTTCTTGCACGGGCATATATTCGGCGACAATGCTCACGAATTCCTCGCCCCCTGCATTTATGAGGGCGAAGGCGAAATGCTCGGCATGGCGTTCTTCAAATCGCTCGTGAAGCAGCACGGGATGCGGTTCTTTGAGCCGATCGGCAAAGCGCTCGCCGCGGCAAAAATTAAAAAACCTAACCCCCTCAATCCGGCGCACGCATGGGCGCTCCGAGGTGTAATGGGGCCATACATCGGTTGGATCATCGGCGAAAAGATCGGCGGCAAATCTCGCCCAGAAGTACCGACCGATATGCCTTCCAGCCTGCGGACGCACGTCGAATTTGCGACCGCTTGGCTCCAGCGCTCGCCGCTGGTAATTGATGGCGTCATGCGGAAACATCAATTGGCTCTGGCCGATCGCCAGTGCCGCATGGCATACCTTTCACAGCAATTGCAAGATGCCGTCACGATGCTGTGCGTCAGCCTCTATGGCAGCCGCTCGGATGATGATGTTGTACGCGCCGCTGCCGACATACTCTGCCAAGATCTCACGCGCAAGCTAACTGGCAGCGCACCGGCCGACCGCTATTTTCGCGCGGTTGCCAAATTGGGTGAATCAATCGCCGGCGGCGGTTTCAAATCGATCGCTGGAGTGCATCCCGATGAAATTCTGATGGCCTACCACCAGTGAAACCGCGTCCGCACTTTTAGTTCTTGCAGTGCACGACACGGACTCTGAATTCGTGCGCGTAAATCGCTGTCGCTGGCCTAGTCAAATTCGCGCGAGCGGCTCACCGTCGCCAACAGCTCGTCGGCGCGCTGCAACAATTCCAAACCGGAATCGTGCGGCGGGTACTGTCGGCTCGCAGGATCGCAAGCATCGAATTCCGCCAAGCAATGCTGGCAGAGCATTCGCTTTCCCAAGTGCGCAACGCGAATTTGCAAACTTCGGCCGCAGGTTGGGCATTCTTGTATGAAATACACGGGCTTCGACATAGCGGTATCTCCTTCTACCGAATTGCCCGATGGCCACAACGGGACATTCATTTTAGAATTGTGCGGTCGGCGATGCCAACTGGATTTCGATGCAATTCTCGAAAAATGTAATTCCGGCATAACTCTGCAATATTGCTTGCAATTATTGCTGCGGCGGCGTTTAAGCCGGCCCGGATACCTGCACGACAGCCCCCATTCCCCCAAGGTTCAGCCGTATTCGCAGAGGAGCCGACAGGCGGTGCATAAACCGTGCCGAAGGCCATGCGTGCCAAGCTGCAGATTGAGGCAGGCTTCGTCGGAGTTCCCCAACCCGTCCGCGACCGGCCGACGATGGCGAATTCAGATGCTACGCGTGTGACAGGCAAAAACCGTGCAGTTTTACACCTGCGACGAATTGGAAATGCACAATTCTCCGGAAGAGAATTGTCGGCGCGATGGCCATTCAGAGTCAGATTTGACGCACCCACAGCAGGCGGGCTCTTGGCTGCGATGCTGGCATGCCGCTCGATTTTTGACCAACCGTAGCGTTTAGCTGTCGAATTCTGCGCGACTTACAGATTGCTTTTTAAAAACAGATAGCGGCTGCTTTTGACAACACTATTCAATTGATGCGGCGTATCGATTCGATCACGACCGGCTTCACCGGCAGGTTCTCAAATGGCGGCTGAGTTTTCACTTCCCCCTTCGCGATCGCGTCGACGACATCCAGGCCAGAAGCCACTTCGCCAAACACGCAGTAGCCGTATGTGCTGGCGTCCGACCCGGTGTGGTTCAAGGACGGATTGTCGGCAATGTTGATGAAAAATTGGCTCGTTGCGCTATCGATCACGTCGGATTGCCGCGCCATCGCAATCGTGCCACGCGCGTTCTTCAGGCCGTTATGGGCTTCGTTGCGAACCGGAAACTGCGTCGGCTTCAAATGCATTTGAGCATCGTAACCGCCGCCCAGCACAATGTAACCCGGGTAAACCTGATGAAATATTGTGCCGTTGTAATGGCCGTCGTCAACATATGCCAAAAAGTTATCGACCGTGAGCGGCGCTGCTTCGGCATCGAGCTTCAGCGTAAAATTGCCGGCCGAAGTGCGCACCTCAAGCTCTGGGTGCGCATTGAATTTAGGCTTTTCGAACTGGGCGCCCTCAGGCGTAATCGGGTAGCGTGCCCCGATTGCCGCGGTAGGCGTACTGGAATCGCGAGCGCCGCAGCCAACGGCAACGGTCAGGAAAAATATCGAAATAAGTCTCGCACTTCCGGAAAATTCGCTGCCATGCGCAAAGTGCATTGCCAAACGGTGCCTCCATGCTTCAACCGCAGCGCCCTTGGCTAGCTCGTGCAGAGTCGCCAGCGCGCTGCCTGCGCAACCGTGCTCAGCGGTTGCTCGTGATCGACCTCATGTCGAGATATGCGGGGGCGATATGATCGTCAGAATCGATTTTTCGTGCAACGGCGATTTCGAAAAGCCCCCATACCATTCAATCGACTCGTTGCCTCGCACTTCTCCCGGTATTCTTGCGGCCGCGGCTACAGGCGGCATCACTTACCGCAGGTTGCTTGTGAAAACCCGCGCCCCAATAAAAAACGGCTCTCCTCGCAAGGACTGGGGCAGGAAGTCCAATAGCACGAAGGAGAGCCGTCGTTTTCGATCGATAGCAGAAGCTGTCGGCCGTCTCCCCCATAGGGGGCGAATGACGGTTATGTACTAACATCGGCCAAGCGACGGCGCTGGATGAATTTAATCTACCACCTACAAACTGCAGTATTTTGCTGCAATGCTTGCGCAGTAGCGAAATTATACGAGTGAATAAGCACAAGCCTAAGTGGAACTTAGCGGTCGTGATCTGATCTCTGATTATTTGAATTCGAGCTTTTTGGTCGCTGGCTAGCTGCCGGTAATGCTATTTATTTGAGCGGCCGAACTGGCAAAGCTTGCCCCAGTTTGCTGCCCAACCAACGCCACACCCGAAATGCAGGCCACACAAATCAGCGCCAAAATGACAGCATATTCCACGGCGGTGGCTGCGTCTTCGCTGCGCAAAAATTGCATCAGCCGCTTCATAGATGCTTGCTCGATAAAAGCCAGAAAAGTCAGAAAGAACTGGGCCCTGAGAAAAGACACCGCACAGGCCGCAACCTTTCTAATCAAACCCTACTTCATATCTGTGCAAAAGCAACGGCGATCGCATGTCCAGGACGAACTGTCGGAATAATCGGCAATTTCATTAGCAATGCGCGCTGGACGACTCCATTTTGAAAGCTGAATGGCTGCGGTGCGCATCGAAGTAGCGGCGACTGGACTCGAACCAGTGACACACGGCTTATGAAGCCGTTGCTCTAACCAACTGAGCTACGCCGCCAGAACGGTTTAGTAGTATACCGCCGCGCTTACGGCCTGGAAATGCACAAGAGCGACTCCGCTACTTCGTTTCAGGTTTTGCCTCGTCGTAAATCTTGATTCGCGGGTTTTTGAATTCCACCAGCATCGGCTGGCCGGCGTGAATTTGGAAACCGATCAGGCCGCTTTTGAGCGCCCCCTTGGGATCGTTATCCACTGCGTCGATCGTTTGGATGCCATTGATAAAGTGCTGTAAGTGATTGCCGCGGGCAATGATCACGTAATCGTTCCAATCCGATTTGTGCAGCGTATCTCCAATGGCTGTGCGGTCGCCGACTGAGCCGACCACGTGCGACAAACCGTCAGGATCGATTTCCACTTTGTCGCCGACGATCGCCAAATAGAGCGGCGTTCCCTTGTCCTCGCGATGCCGCTCGCTGGGGCCCTTTTCGTGGTAGAGGAACCCGTCCTTCCCAGGAACGTTCGCAATTTCGGCCTGGTAGCCGCTCATTACCCAGTTGTTCGTGGCACGCTTGTCACTGGATGGCAGCACTTTGCTACGGTACTGCACGCCGCTATTTCCCAGGCCGGTTTTGTCAGGATCGAGCCGGAATGAGAGCCGCAAATCGAAATCGCCTGGCTCAGCGCCCTTCCAAACCAGAAATGTGTTGCCTTTCGTGGAGTTCTCTTTCGTTGTTTCGCCGCGAATGAGACCATCTTTCGCTGACCAGAGGCGCGGGTCGCCGTCCCAGCCTTCCAGCGTCTTGCCATCGAACGTGGGCTTCATATCTTTCGGTTCGGGCGGGGCGGTGGGCTTAGGCGTCTCGGGCGGCGCGGCCTTGGTTGCATCGCCCGCATTGGTGGCGGCTTTATCTTTGCTCCCTGTATCGGCGGCAGTGCCAACTCGGCAAACAAGCGTACCGAGAAGGGATATTGAAAGTGAAATTCCGAGCATTAAACGCCAGTTACGCATTGCAGCCGCTCCTTTAGAACTTGATCCGAGTCGTTGAATTGATCGTTTCGGTCCCCTAAAGGGTCAATTGTAAGAGCCGGTAATCGAGACGCAAGCAGCGTGCAGCAACTCGCCGTCGTCGTCTCGTGCAATCCTTGGAATCTGCTGCGAAATAAGCCCAACCGAACCAAAATTCGTATGGCGTTGTCTTGGCCGCCAGCACGGCGTCGATTAAGTGCCGATGTTGCACTGGTCGCATTTTCCCTCGTGCTGCGAGGAGCCATTGCCATGGAAACGCTAGTGAACGATTTAGGCCAGCCGGTTGGCTTTTTGGTGCAAGACTGGCAGGCCCTTGCGAGTCCGCCGCAGGAACCAATCGACGGCCGGTATTGCCGGCTAGAGCCGCTCGAACCCAAGCGGCATGCGGCCGACTTGTTCGCCGCCGACTCGGCCGATCGAGATGGCCGAAGTTGGACATATCTTTCGTACGGTCCATTTGGCACGCTGGCGGAATATCTTGGATGGATACAGGCGACTTGCCTGGGTGTCGACCCGATGTTCTTCGCCATTGTTGATGCAACCGACGGGCTAGCAGCAGGCGTGGCGAGCTATCTGAATATCAAACCGGCCCAAGGTTCGATTGAGGTCGGACACTTGCATTTTTCTCCTCGCTTGATGCGTCGGCCAGCAGCCACAGAGGCAATGTATCTAATGATGGAGCGGGCATTCGAGCTTGGTTTTCGCCGATACGAATGGAAATGCCACGCTTTGAATGCGGCATCGCGCGCGGCGGCTCAACGATCGGGGCTTTCGTTCGAGGGAATTTTTCGCCAGGCAGGTGTAGCCAAAGGCCGCAACCGCGACACTGCCTGGTATGCCGCAATTGATTCCGAATGGCCGCGCCTGCGCGAAGCATTTCAAGCATGGTTGAACCCGAGCAACTTTGATTCGTACCGCCGACAACGGACGCGATTGTCAGATCTGACGCAACCCATTTTAAAATGCGTGGGATGATGAAATCAGGTTTGGGAAACCATCGCTGTCGCCGTGTGGCAGTGCGAGTCGATGATCAATCGGGCGACGCGCCGGCCGACGTCGATTGTATCTTTGCATCCGCTGACATGCCGTGTGACGTAGACTCCTTCCATCAACAGGCAAAGTTCGCGCGCAGCGCCCTGGGGTCGCTTGCGCCGGCATCGACGGCCAGCTCGTAAACGAATTGCTCAATTGCTTGCTTGCTCTCGACTGCCAGGATGTGCGCGGGCTCGTGCGGCAACGGAAATTCCATCGCGACATTTACAAAGAAGCAGCCTTTGAAGCCTTCACTCTCCATCAGAAATTCGACAACGTCGAAAGCGGCTTGCAGTCTTTCGACCGGCGTTGCGCCGCGCTCGTTGACCATGCTGCGAAACGTCTCTTGCAGCCAGTCGTTTTGCATTTCCATGGCGGCCAGCATCAGATCTTCCTTGCTGGCGAAGTGCTTGTAGAACGCGGTTTTGCTAATGCCGACGTCGGCGATGATCTGATCGAGACCGACGTTGCGGAATCCATCGTGGTAGAAGCGCTTGAACGCTGCTTCCACAAGGCGCGTGCGAGTTGCTGCTGGCATGGTGATTTCTCGGGCAATTTGGCGGGTTGACTACAAGTCAACCGGTCAGTGTACCACAAGTCAACTGGCGGCAGATGCCAACCACACAATAATACCCGCGAGACAAGACGAACTCTGGGCTCGGCGGCTTTGTCCTTTAACAACAAATTTATATTGCGAGGAGTTTTGACATGAAACGCTGGATCTTTTTTGTCTATGGCGTCGGGGCTCATCTGCTGTTCTTGGCGATCTACGCCTACATGGCCGCGTTCGTGGGCGACTTTTTGGTGCTTAAGACGATCGATTCCACGCCGACTGGCCCGGTCGGTATCGCGGTGGCGATTGATCTGGTGCTGCTTGCGCTGTTTGCCGTGCAACATTCGGTCATGGCGCGGCCGGCGTTCAAGCGCATCTGGACCAGAATTGTGCCCACGCCGATTGAACGCAGCACGTACGTCGTGTTCTCGTGCGCCGTGCTGGCGTTGTTCATGTGGCAGTGGTGCGCTATTGATGTGACTGTGTGGGATGTTCAAAACCCGGCTGCCCGCGCTGCGGTGTGGGGGCTGTTTGTCGTCGGTTGGTTGTTGGTACCGGCGGTGAGCTTCATGATCGATCATTTCGATTTGTTTGGCACGCGGCAGGTATGGCTGCATTTGCGGAAGCGCGAATACGAATCGCTGCCGTTTCGAGTGCCGTCGTTTTACAAGCGCGTGCGGCATCCGCTGTACATCGGCTGGACGATCGCCTTCTGGGCGATTCCCACTATGACATTTGGACATTTGCTGTTTGCTGGCGTGCTGACAATTTATATGTTGTTGGCGGCGACGGTCGAGGAGCGGGATTTGGTGGCACATTTTGGCGGCCAGTATGAAGACTACCGGCGGCAAGTGCCAATGTTCGTGCCTCGGCTGCGGCCGGGCTTCGTCGACGGAACGCCGGTTGAACGGGAGAAAGTGCTGGCCGACGAGTGGTGAGCGGGGCGAGACGACGATAAACGATGAATGATGAATGTTGAACGGATGCCAAAAGCAGAGAGCGGAAGGCAGGCGTTGGGCACGCGCGTTTTTTTCTTGCACGTGAAGAGGGCGAAAGCGCCGGGGAAGTGTGCGTGTAAAACTCTCGGGAAAAGCGCTGGTTTTGGGCCAAACATTTTCCCATCATTTACCCACGTGTTGTTTGAAATGAACCTTTGCGGTTCAAATTTCGGCAAGATGTGCGGTAGGATTTGCATGATTTGTGGTTGCCAATTGGTATTGGTTGATGGGGTAAGTCGAGTCTGACGCTGGGATGTCAAGTGTTCTGGTTGGCAGATTAAAAATTATTTTCGGGTACGGCCGCGCAGGTTAGTGGCCGTATATTCCTGCCACGCATGGCCGCTACTAACTAATGAACATCAGTATAGTATACTCGCGGCCGAAAAATCAAGAGGGAAATTGGCCGCTATCTGTAAGTATCGGCCAAGTGGTACGGAGTGCGCGGGGTACTCGGCTTTATTCGGCACATGCAGCAAGGATTACTTTATGATCGTAATCTTCACCACATTCGAACGAAACAGTTCAGCATGGTCGAAATGCTTGCTGAATTCGTTCTCACGGTCTTGTAATTCTTTTTCATCATGGGTTGTGGTGACTGTTGGTTCTTGAGCGAGGAAGGCTTTGCAGTAGACCAATTGCAGATAATAGTCGCCCGGCGGATGCCCCTGGAGGATCACTTTGAGCGATGAGCCGACATTGCACAAAGATGGAATGTAAGTCCAGTCGAAAGCGGAAACCCGCCTGTGAGAGCCGTTCTGACGATCGATGAGGAGGTCGCCGAGGCACTTCTTGTCGGTATCGTACAGGACCAACTGAGCTGGCAACGGCACAAGGCTATTGAAAAATGGGTTATAAAAATTTTGGCCGCCGCTGGTGTTGAAGAACCGGACTTCTAGAGTCAATGGTTTGGCGCTTTCAACCGTTGTCTCGGCTACTTCTAAGATGCAATGGCCGCGAGACGACCCGGAGTCCAAGTCGTGCTTTTCCGCAAAAGACACCGAATCGTCGGCAAACGCGGCAATCGTAGTAAAGATGGATATGGCAACCAAAGCGATTAACGAGGGAAATTGAAAGCGAATCATCGATTGATCTCCTTTGCCGAACCGGATTGCAGGTATTCCTTGGTTCATATTATGGACGCGATGGCGTCGAAAGGTGTCGCTGAATTGCAACTAATTGTTGACGACGAAACCGCCAATTAGGCGTAGATGCCGCTTCATGCGCTCCGAATGTGCCAACCGGCCGCTGCCGCAATCGCCAGATTGGCTTTGCGCAGGATGTTAGAGGCGAGCTGGATTAACTTGGTGATCAAGCGGCGGCTTTGGCTGTATGCCCTTCTAAATGTCGCATTGATTTTAATTCTGCTCTTAATGCCTGCAACCTAATTCGTAAGCGCTTGTTGAATCGCGGGATCGTTTTTTGCGTGTTCGTGAAACGAGTTGCTTTGCGCATTATGCAGTTCAACGTCTGTCTTCAATTGTGTCCATTTCGTTTCCAAGTTTCGATGGTCAATCCACCAACCGATAACGAGTGCAACGATTGCCGTCACGAACACCAATTCACGAATAGTGAATCTGAACTTCATGGCTCGTTCCTTTCTGCTGTCGCCGGCGAATTGATTGTAACATAGGCATCGGATTTCTGGCGGCCGATTACGGAAGATCAATCTTTTTTGCGATCCGTCTTTTCCTGACCAATGATTCTTTCCATTTTCGGCAACATGCCACGAACGTCGATGACGTGCATTCCAGCCGGCGCGTTAAATCCTTCAACGTCAAAATTGGATTTCGGGATCACGGTATTAACTGATTCCCATTCAAACTTTACCGTAATCGTCGTAACCTCTCTGCCCTTTTGTTGTATCCGGTCATTTGAAGTCCAAACAGTCGGTACCCACACATTGTTCTTTTGTGTCCATTCGCACGTCGAATCATCAAGCGACACCCACTCCATCTCATTACCACGCGGTCTTTGATCCTCGAATCTGTGCTTAACGGGAACAAAATCCCGCTTCGAATCGAGCGTCGCAAAGTAGCGGACATCGGCAACTGAGTTTCGGGGACGAAATTGCCACGAGATTACATAGTCGTCGCCCTCACGACCCGATAACACGAAATCCTTTTTGCGGGCCTGCGTCAACCATTGCTCCCAAGTAAAATACGTTTCCAAAACCCCTTGATTGGCGATGCCGGCTAGACGCGGATCGATCACGTCTGCGTTTAGCGACACTTCAGTTAAAGTCGGCATTCGGGTGATCGACTTTGCGTACTCGCCGTATAACAAGACGTAGTCCGGCGTGCGTATGAAACGAAGCGGCTGGTTGTTGCCGTCTGTCTGTGCCGGACGAAGTCTATCAAATCGAAATGAATCCGCCTTATGGTCGAACATATAGTAGCCCGACTCCACGCTAGGCTCGGTCTCTTTTCCGTCCGTACTAACGACGGTGATTTCCGCGAAGCGAAACACGCCCGTTTGCAACGCCTTGCGTCCAGCCAGAAAGCCGTCGAACGCGATTTGAGCAGGGTTGTGCTGAGTTGAATCGCTCGTTGTGTCTTCAGCCCCGCTTGAACGCTGCACCGCAGCAAGCAGAATTGCGGTCACACTCAGCGCGATCCAGCGACGATGTGAGCATGACATTGGCCTCCTCAGGAAATGTGCGCGATAGAAAAGACGCGGGCCGGGGGGGCGGTTCCAGGGGCCCTCCAAGCTCCCCGGTAGCCTACCCCATCTGAGCTACCACAACAATTGCCGCTGGCCAACACTGTCCCACTCTGGGCGTGCCGAAGTATTAGATCGGGCTATGTGCTGGTTCGGGGAGCAGATATGAACTGAGGTGGTGGTCCAGCGCGGAGAGTGCATCGACGGTGGCGGCGGGGAAGCGGAAGCCGATGTGGCCGTCTGGTCGGACCATGGCGATGCCGCCGGCCGGTAAGCCTGCACGGTCGCGATCGACGCGCGGATTGTGATGGATTTGAATTAGCTTCGACCAGCGCTGCGCCGTGTGCGCGAGCAATTGCGAATCGTTGACATCGCCAAAGACAAGGACGTAGTGGGACGTGCCGCCGAAGCGGCGATGATCAGGATACCAGCGCCCGGGGCGCGGTCCCTTAGCATCGGCGCGGCCGGAGCCGTGGTCAACCACCAGCGGACTGCCTGCATAGTCGACGTCGATCATGGCGCGGGAATTGCGCACGATGGCGGCGGTAATCGGATCGACGACTGCGGCATGGACCGGACGGCGTTGGCGCGCGGTGTCGGCCGCCTCAACGATGGACAGGTGCACCTGGTCGGAAACGTCAAGCACGTGGTGATCGGCGATGCGGCGTTCGATGGTGTAGCCTTCGACGAGCGGGTCGGCGGCGTGGCCGCGGAGCACCAGGGCGAGCTTCCAGGCGAGGTTGTAGGCATCGTGCAAACCGGCATTGAGCCCCTCGCCGCCAAAGGGGCTCGAAAGATGGGCGGCATCGCCGATTAAATAGCGCCGGCCGTGGGCCAGCCGCGAGACGATGCGCCGATGCATTCGGAACCGCGCGAACCAAGCAACATCGGTCGGTCGAAATTTTCCATCGAGGCGCGCGGCGGCGCGCGCGATGACTTCAGCGGCAGTGACCGATTCGACTTCTTCCTCCAAATCTTGAAAACTGATCCAGCGGCCGCCGGGGAGCGGGGCCAGGAGAAGCAAGCCGTGCTCGCTGCAGATGACGCCGGCTTCGTCGCGCGGCAGGGGCGAGGGCATGGCGATATCGGCCACGAGGAATTGCCCACGGTAGGTGGTTCCTTCGAGAGGCTCGTCGGTGGAATGGCGCGTGACGCTGTGGGCCCCGCCTGCGCCGATGAGAATGCCGGGCCGCACGGTTTCGACGCGGCCGTCCGCATGGCGCATTTCGACGACGACATCGTCTCCGTTGAGTTCGACTTTGGCGGCGGTGACTCCGCGCTCGACGCGGCCGCCGAGGGAGACGAGGTGCTCTTCGAGAATGCGCTGCGTTTCGTATTGCGGCAGGCTCGACTGGAATTCGCAGGAGCAATCGATGCCGTCGTGACTCATGGCGGCTAATTCCTGCATGCCGGGACCATATAAGCGGGAGCAGCGAATGTGTTCGGAGGCGGCGAGGAAAGCGGGCAGGAGGCCGACCGATTCCAGGATTTCGAGAGTGCCGGGCTGGATAGCGGTGGCGCGGGCCTCGCGATGGGGCTCTGTTTCCTGCTCGATGAGCCGGGCTTGAATGCCGTGGTGCGCGAGTTCGGCGGCGGCGAACAGGCCGGAGGGACCGGCGCCGATGATTAAGATGTCGTTTGAGGGCAAGTGAAGCCTGTGATGGAAGATTGGATTCGTGATGGCGGTACTTGGGTATTAGAATAACGGCTCCACGGGTAGTGTGACATCCTCGTCTGTTTTTCGCCAACAAATTCTGATTGCGCACGGTATCCCTCGAGGGCTTTTTAACAGATTCCAAATTGAGGAAATCGACCATCGTGCAGATTATGCGGCGCTCGTCGGACAATTTACGAAGGTTTTGGCGCCTTGTTGCGGCCTTGATTTTGGCTGTCGGATTGTTTTGGTGCGGCCGAATAGTATTGCTGCACGCATATGCCGGCAGCGAGCCGATTGCAATTAGCAGCGAAGTTGCGCCGGCGACGTATGAGCGAGCGTTTCAGCGCGTGGAGATCGACCGGCCGGTATTTCTGACCTATCCGCCGGATGGCAGCAATCGGATTGCCGTGATATCGCAGTACGGGAGCATGTACTTGTTTCCCAATGACGCGCGCGTGGAAGAACCGAACGAGGCGCTGAACATTCGACAAAAAGTGGCCTACAAAGACAGTTCGAACGAAGAAGGGTTGTTGGGTTTGGCATTTCATCCGCGATTTCGTGAGAATCGGCAATTCTTTTTGTATTACACGAACGTGGATCACGTGAATGTGCTCTCACGATTTACGATGTCGGTTGCGGATGCGAATCGGGCGGATGCGGACTCGGAAGAAGAAATCCTGAGCGGGCCGAAACGCGATTCTTGGAACCATAATGGCGGGACAATTGTGTTTGGTCCCGACGGATATTTGTACGTAGCGGTTGGAGATGGCGGACCGATTAACGATCCGCATGGAAACGGACAGAGCGTCGGGACAATTCTTGGAAAGATTTTGCGGATCGACGTCGACCATCAAGATCCCGGGCTCAAGTACGCGATTCCGAAAGACAATCCGTTCTTAGGAGTTCCTGGGGCGCGTAGTGAGATTTGGGCGTTGGGCCTGCGGAATGTGTGGCGGATGTCGTTCGATCGAGAAACGGGTCGGTTATGGGCGGGGGACGTGGGGGCAAGACACGTGGGAGGAAGTCGATATCATTCAGCGCGGCGGCAACTATGGCTGGAGCATTTACGAGGGTTTTTCGAAATTTAAATCGAAGGGAGAACCGCCTGGTGCGGCGCCGCCGGCGAAGATCTACGGCACACTTGTGGATCCGATCTTTGCGTACAACCACACGGTTGGGAATTGCATTATTGGCGGGTGCGTTTATCGAGGAAAAGCGGCGCCCGAATTGGCAGGTGCGTACTTGTTTGCTGACTATGTGACCGGGCAACTCTATGCTCTGTCGTTTGACGAAGCGCGCGGCAGGGCTTTAGCGGTGACGCCGATTAACCCACCAAGCATGCCCGTGTTCTCATTCGGCGAAGACGAACATGGTGAGGTTTATTTCACCACCATGCAGGGGATAATCAATCGGATCGTGGGAAGGGGCAAGTAGCAGTCATTTTGTCACGGTCGATTGAGGCGCTTGGCGGACGACTGGCCCGAAAGAATGTCGCTTGCGCGACTTCGCTATTTGTTTGCGTAAAGCTTGGCGATGGCGCGGGCGTAGGCAGGGAGATCGGTCCAAGGGGTGGTCGAGAACCAGGCAATGACCAGATCTTTTGAAGGCGAAACGTACAAGCCTTGGCCATTTAAGCCCGATTTGAAGAAGTCGCCGTCGTCGAAGACAACGTCCCACTGTCGGCTGTTGCCCCGCGGGGAATCGCCGCCGAAAATTTTGGACATTTGAGTCCGCTTGTCGGCTGGGTAAATTTCTGGCCGCACGCCTTTTTGGATTTTTTTCACGACTTCGTCCGGAATGACTTGCTCGCGGGCGGCCCGATTCCAACTGGGTGTGTAGAGCAGGCCGTAGCGCGCCAGATCGCGCAGGCGAATGGAAATGAACCCGACGGGCAAGGCCATGCCGTCGGGGGCGATGGTCACGGTCAGATCGCCTTCGGCGCCAACCTTTGACCAGACGCGCGACTCGAAAATATCGCTCCAGGGGCGATGCTCAACTGCTTCGGCGAGCAGAACGAGCACTTGCGAGTTGAGCGACGAATATTGAAACTGCTCGCCAGGGGGGCAGAGCTTTGTCGCGGAGCGGATGACGTCGAGTGGGAGTTCGATTTTGCCGGCATCGTTGGGAAGGCCGAAAATGGCACGCACGAAGCGGGAGAAGGCGGCGGCGGGATCATCGAGATTTTTGCGGTTCTCGACCACGTCGAGGCCGCTAGCCATGTCGAGAACATTGATGACTTTGATCTCGCTCCAGGCGGTATCTTTCAACTCGGGCACGTAGGCGCCAATGGTTTTGTTGACGTCGATTTTTCCTTCGGCTTCCAAGAGGGCGATCACCAGGCCAATGGTCGTTTTGCCGACCGACATGGTGATGTGGCAATCGGTTTCGAGCATGCCGGGATAGGATTCGAACGCAATCTTGCCGCCATGAACAATAATCATGCCTTGCGCGCGCGATTTGGGATTAGCAAGATACTCGGCAAGCGTCATTTCGCCGGCGACCGTCGGGATGCGTAATGAATCGAGCTGCGGATCGAGTGCATATTCCAGCGGCAGGACCTCGCCCGTGCGCGGGATTCGAGCTGTAGGATGAAATTCGGAAAAGTGAAGATAGCTATAGAGCGAGACATCGCCCGATTCGAAGATCGGATCGCGCTTCCACTGAGCGCGAATAGCGGAAATTTGCTCGGGCGTGAAGCCGTTTCGAGCGGCGGAGACGGGTTGCAGGTCGGCGGCAGGGGCCGATGAATTGCTATTGGGAGTAGACGACGCCGGCGACGTGCCGCAGCCTGCTAGGGCGCAGAGAAGAGGCGCAGAAGATTGGGGCGAAGGCAAAACGCGATGAGGGCAGCATGCAATTATTCGATTAAACCGATTGTTTTTAGGCGGCCAGTTTTTTCTGCCGGAATCGTTTCAGTATAGCAGCCGCAGTATTCGAGATTTATTTTGAGCGCTAGCCATCGGTCGGATTTACAGGCGTCGGCAGAATCAGTTGATAGAACACGAGGTCGAGCCAGCGGCCGAATTTGAAACCGGCCTGTTTGACCGTGCCGCAATATGTGAAGCCGAGCTTTTCGTGGAGGCGGATGCTGGCCCCGTTGGTCGCGTCGATGCCGCCGACTAAGACGTGGTAATTCTGCTCGCGAGCGCGGGCGATAAGTTGCTTGAGAAGTTCGCGGCCGATTCCGCGGCCGCGGTGCTCGTGGTGAACATAGACGGAGTGTTCCACCGTGTATTTGTAGCCGGGACGCTCGCGAAATATTCCATAGGTGGCGAAGCCGAGAAGCTGGCCGTCAGAATCCACGGCGCCAATGACAGGGTAATTGGCGTTTCGCTTGGTTTCGAACCAGGCGCGCATGCTTTCGGGCGGGCGCGGGTTGTAATCGTACAGCGCGGTGGAGTGGACGATGGCGTGGTTCAAGATTTCAAGAATGGCCGTGGCGTGTTCGGTTTCGGTGCAATCGATGTGTTTCATAACTGCTTGCTGTTAGCTCGTTGTGTGGCAATTCGCTTTAGTTGTCTACCAGCACGTCAATGCTAGCAGACTTGATGTAAATCACGGATAGTTGGGCAGTTTGGATTGATGAAGGTGAGTCTAACGATTCCGTCGATTTTTCCGTTTCGTCAAAGTTTGCGGGCCATGCAGTCGATACCAAGGGTGCCAATCTCTCTCTAGGCACGCGCGCCCATAAAGTGTGCTGTCACCGGAGGGCTTGGTTCGGGGGGAACTGAACTGTGAAAGAACTGTCCGACGGGTAAATCGGTTCGCAAACCAACTTAGCTGGCAGCGATGCAATCAGTCGCACGGCAAGCAAGAGCGCCTCAAAGTAGATCGAAGAGGCGGCAGGTAAGCGAATGCGGTGGCCTGGCATGTTCCAACGGGGATGTGAACCCAATGACTCAATGCATCAAATGTTTCTTGCCGAGTTGCGCACTGGCGGCACTGGTCGTGCTGTTGGGAAGTGTTCTTTTGGCCACCGGCTGTTCGCCGCAGCAACCGTTCTATTTCTTCGAGGACGGTGATCTTTCCCACTATGTGGGTATGGCGACGAACATTGAATACCCCGATGTGAATACGTGCAGCCTGGAGGAAGTCGATAATCCGCCTGCGCCGTTTACGATCAGCAATCCGAATCCGGATCAGACGCTTGATCTCAAGCTGGAAGACGCGGTGCGCATTGCGCTGGAAAACGGCAAGGTAATGCGGTCGCTGGGGGCGCGTTTGTTCATTACGCCGAACCTCGTGCGCACGCAAGTTGCCAACACACCCGATGTGCTCACAACCCAATCGCCAGCGGCAATGACGGTGTACGAACCGGCCATTGCCGACACGGATCCGATTTTCGGCGTGGAAGGTGCGCTCTCGGCGTTCGACGCGCAGTTCAACGCCAGCATGATTTGGGATAAGCACGACACGCCGGAAAACGTTAATCCGCTTGCCACCGGAATTCAAGCATCAGTCTTCCAGCAAGATTTGGGCACCTTCCAAGAAGGTATCAGCAAGACTACAGCCACCGGCGGCGAATTCAGCTTCGTCAATAACACGATTTACAATGATAACAACAATCCTCTAAATCAGACGCCGAACGACTGGACCACGAATTTCGAACTCAGCTTCAAGCAGCCTTTGTTGCAGGGCGCCGGCAGTTTGTATAACCGCATTGCGGGACCGTTCGATCCGCTACGCGGCATTGGAACCTATTTGCAATACGACGGCGTAGTGATTGCGCGCATCAGAACCGACATTCGATTGGCCGATTTTGAAGCCGGTGTGCGGAATTTCGTGTCGGATGTGGAAAACGCGTATTGGGAACTGTATTTCGCCTATCGCAATGTGGGCGCGGCCAAGATCGGCCGTGATTCCGCCTTGCAAACATGGCGAAAAGTTCACGCGCTGTTCATCGGCGAGGCGCGCGGCGGCGAAGCCGACAAGGAAGCCCAAGCCCGCGAACAATACTTCTTCTTCCGCGGGTCGCTGGAAACCGCGCTGGCAGATTTGTACCGGGCTGAAAACCGGCTGCGTTACATGATGGGCCTGGCCGCGACCGATGGCCGGCTGATTCGCCCCGTCGACGAACCGACCGATGCCCGAGTGACATTCGATTGGTGCGAAGTGCACGCCGAAGCGTTGTGCCGCTCGGTTGAGCTGCGGCAGGAAAAGTGGCGCGTGAAGCAAATGGAAATGCAGCTTATCGCGTCGAAGAACTTGCTGTTGCCGCGGTTGGATGTGTTGGGCACATACCGCTTTTTGGGCGTGGGCGAAGATCTAATCAACCAACCAGGCACACCATATAACCCATCGACGGGCCAGCTTATCAACGGGACCGATGCGTTCTCGACATTGGCGCACGGCGATTTCCAAGAATGGGAAACGGGCCTGCAATTCAGTATGCCGATCGGTTTCCGTCAACAACTAGCGGCCGTGCGCAACGCGCAGCTGCAATTGGCCCGCGAGCGGTCGATTTTGCAAGACATGGAATTGGAAGTTTCGCATCAAATCGCCGATGCGGTGCGCGACGTGGATACCAACTACACGTTGGCGCAAACGTTCTTCAACCGCCGCGTGGCTGCTGAACGCGAAGTGGAAGCCGTGATGGCCGCGTACGATGCCGGCACGGTGACCCTCGATTTACTGTTGGAAGCGCAGCGCAATCGGTCGGATGCTGAAGCGGGGTACTACCGCGCTTTGACCGACTATAACAAGGCAATCATGCTCGTGCATTACCGCAAGGGTTCGCTGTTGGAATACAACGGCGTATATCTGGCGGAAGGCCCCTGGCCTGCGAAGGCTTACTTCGATGCGAAGCGCCGGGCTCGGGCACGCGACGCGGCCACGTATATCGACTACGGATTCACGCGACCGGCGGTGTTTAGCACAGGACCGTTCCCACAGTTCCAAAATACCGACGGCACGAGCGGACACGTCGATGGGGTGCCGACGGAGGCCATGCCGCAAAACATTCCGGAAAATGTAATGCCGCCACAGCCAGGGCAGCGCATGATGCCTGGCGGAAATGGCGGCGAGTTGCCGGCTCCGATGCCCGGGCCGGGGCCGATGACCAATCGCGGCACCGATCCGATTGGCGGGCCACGGTTTGGAGCCAATCGTAGCCCATCGAACGGAAACGCAACAAATAGCATTCCCGCATACGATCCGGGTCATACCGCAGCTAACGGCGTCGCGCGTGGAAATAGCGCGGCAATCCAACCGGGCGCACTGCCAAACCAAGCCAATACCGAAGGCAGCGCGAGCAAGGGTCAAGTCCAGCAGGCCGGTTATCAAGAAGAAACACCCGACTGGGGCGATATTCCGCTCGGGATTCCTGGCACGAAGGGCGCTTCGACCAGCGACTCGGGCGCTTCGCAAACCTCCAGCGGCGGTCAGTGGAAATCGAGCTACATCTATGGGTCCGATGCTGCGGCCCCGACTGCTGGCACCAATGGCGCAGCAACGCCTTGGAAGCGGGCGGGATACTGAATTGCGCTTTATCGACTGCGCTGATCGAGCGATTTGTTCGCGATCGATATGCACTTTGCCACGAAGGATGTGCCAAACGCGGGAAAGTTCTCCCGTTTCACGTAAGTCAATCAAAACAGTGATTGCGTGCGCCGCTGAATAAATCAGTATTCGTCCCCGCCGCTTTCACCTTCGTCGAAGCGGGGTGGCGGCTTCAGGCCGCGGACTTGTTTGGTGCGCACTTCTTCTTTGAGCTTGGCGATGGCGTCGGCAAGGGGAATCGCACCTTTATCGCCTTCGATGCGGTCGCGCACTGAAACGGTGCCCGCTTCGGCATCTTTGGGGCCGACCACGAACATATAGGGGATCAACTGTAACTGACCATCGCGCACTTTGGCTCCCAATTTTTCGGCGCGATAATCGCCGGTCACGCGCAGGCCGGCTGCCTTCAGTTCGTTCTCAACGCGCCGGCCGTACTCTTCGCTCTTTTCGCTTACCGTTAGCACGCGCACTTGTTCCGGGGCCAGCCATAAAGGAAACGCCCCGGCAAAATGCTCGATGAGCACGCCGACGAAGCGCTCGAGCGAACCTAAGGGTGCGCGGTGGATCATCACTGGCTTGTGGGGCTGGTTGTCGGGACCAATATATTCCAGATCAAAGCGTTCCTTGCTGGGCAAGTTGTAATCGACTTGCACGGTGCCCAATTGCCAATCGCGCCCCAAGCAATCGCGGACGACGAAATCGATCTTCGGGCCGTAAAACGCGGCCTCGCCACGCTCGACGGTCAGATGCGGCAAGTTCAAACTCTTGGCGACATTCAAAATGGCCTCCTCGGCTTTGTTCCACGCCGCATCGCTGCCGACATATTTGTCGCTGGTCGGATCGCGAAAGCCCAGCCGGACGCGATAATCGCTTAAGCCCAGTGCGCCTAGCACGGTTTGCGTGAAATCGATGCAGCCGCGAATTTCATCGGCCACCTGATCTTCGGTGCAGAAAATGTGGGCGTCGTCTTGCGTGAAGCCGCGCACGCGCGTCATGCCGCCAAGTTCGCCCGATTGCTCGTAGCGATATACGGTGCCGAACTCGGCCAATCGGCACGGAAGCTCGCGATAGCTGCGCGGCTTGCTTTTGTAGATCATGATGTGGTGCGGACAATTCATCGGCTTGAGCAAGTACTGCTCGTCGTCCGACATCACGATTGGCTTGAACTGGCTGTCGGCATAGTACGGATAGTGGCCGGAGATTTTGTACAAATCGATCTTGCCAATGTTGGGAGTGTACACTGGTTCGTAGCCGCGCTTGATCAACTCGTCTTTGACAAATTGCTCAAGCAGTCCGCGCACAATTGCCCCCTTGGGCAGCCACAAAATCAGGCCGGAGCCGACTAGCGGGCTGGTCGCGAATAATTCCAGGTGCTTGCCGAGTGTGCGATGATCGCGGCGCTTGGCCTCTTCCAGTGCGGCAAGATAGTTGTCGAGGTCTTCCTTGCTGAACCAGGCGGTGCCATACAGCCGCTGAAGCTGTTCGCGCGATTGGTCGCCTTTCCAATATGCGCCGGCGACGCTCGTGAGTTTGAATGCGCCAATGTAGCCGGCGCTAGGCACGTGCGGGCCGCGGCACAGGTCAATAAATTCCCCCTGCCGGTAAAATGACATCGACTTGTGATCTTTGAGGCCGGTGTTGATATGTTCCACTTTGAACTGTTGGCCCAGCTCCTGGCAGAGTTGCAAGGCTTTATCGCGCGGTTCTTCCAGGCGTTCAAAGGCTTCGTCGGCTTTGACGATTTTGGCCATTTCCGCTTCGATCTTCGGAAAATCTTCCTCGGTCAGCGAGCGCGGCAACATCATGTCGTAATAAAAGCCGCCGCTTACCGTTGGGCCAAACGCCAGTTGCACGCCGTCAAAAATGCGCATGACAGCCCGGGCCATGACGTGAGCGCACGAATGCCGCATAACGCCCAAGGCGGCCGCGTCTTTTTTGGTAAGAATTCGAAGAGCAATTTCGCCGTCGCTGGGCAGCGGTGTATCGAGACCGACTATTTTGCCGTCGATGACCGCGGCGACGGCGGCTTTGGCCAAGCCGGGGCCAATATCGGCTGCGACATCTTTGGCCCGCATGTGTTGCGAATAGGTTTTAACAGTACCGTCGGGGAGCTTGACCTTGAGCATGGTGTGTTAAGGTTTCTATGCCGCCCGGCCGCGGGGTCGGACGAAGTTTGGGCATCGATACAAAGGACGCCTGAAATTGCGTATTCCGCTGGGGCGGATCGAACACTCGCAAGGTAGCAAACGCGGCGAGTTTAGAGCAAGCGGGGCTTTTTACTCTGGCCATGGTTGGTACCAGCCGGGGAAATCACTGCCACTGGGCCTTGAACGCAGTGGCAAATGCTGGCGGCGTCTTTTTTCAAGACAGAGAAACGTTCCATGAGGCTCGCTAGGTTTCAAGTTTTATGCCGTGCTAACACGCCCGGTTGTATTTTCGCCATTTTTTGCTTGATGATTTGGCGGCCGCGAGTTAATGTTTTTAGATACGCTAAAGGGAGTAGTTACCAAGTATTTGCAACAGGATTGTCCGCATGGACGAACAAGAACGCCCCGGTCCGGTCGAAATTGCCTTGGTTGGCGATTTGACCGAAAGCGAAGCTGAAATGACCGACAAGCTGCTGGCGGTTGAGCCAGGCGGCGAGTGCACTTTGTATTTCGATTCGCCCGGTGGCAGCCCGTATTGCGCCATGTCGCTCACTGCGCTCATTATGTTGCGCGGGTTGCGGGCGACCGGCATTGTAACCGGCGAGTGCTCATCGGCCGCGCTGTGGCCGTTTGCCGCGTGCGTGCGGCGGATGGTTACTCCCTATAGCGTGATGCTCTTCCACCCCATGAAGTGGCAAAGCGAGGAGCATGTGGGCTTGCATGAAGCCGCAGAATGGGCCCGGCATTTTGCACAACTTGAAACCGACATGGACCGCTTCCTGGCCGATCTCTTCGGTCGCGCGAAATCCGATATTCAAGATTGGATTAAAACTTGTCGCTACGTGACGGGGCCAGAGTTGGGCAAAGCTGGACTGGCGGAGATGATCGATTTCAAAATGCTTGAGATGTTCCGTTCGAACATCGTACCGCGTCATCCGACGCTAGTGGCCGTGAAGCACCAGAGCAGCCGCGCAACGCGCAGCGCAATAAACGCGTTGCGAAACGGAAGTAGGCGTGAGCCGCCAAGATGCGTGGGCGGCTAGAATTCGAGCTTGCGGAAGGCGCGGAGGCCGACTCGCAGGGGCCAAATGGTGGCAACGATGCCAATTAGGAGCGTTACCATTGTGCCGGCGGCCACGCCCGCTTTGCTGCCGAGAAACGCATACACGCTTTCAGAGATCGGCAGCGTGAGCTCTTGCTGGGACGCGATCATCAAATGCACGGGCAGTGCGGTGAGCAGCACGACCACTACGATAAATGCGGCGCTGATCACTAGGTTGAGCGTGCCGCCGAAGCCGGCGGCAATTTTCGACGGCGAGTGTTCACTCAGGTCGGGCAATTTCGCCCCAAGACCCACGGCGATCGCCGAAAGGCCGATACAAAGTACGGCGCACGAGAGCTGATGCATGAGAATGATCGGCCAGGGAATTTGCAGCATCAGATCGCTGAGCAATATGAGCAGCGTACACGGCAGCAGCGAGCCGATCGCGGCAAAGAGGAACTTAGACCAGATAATCAAATCGCGGTTAATTGGTAGCAGGCCAAGAATCCAAAGTTGGCGGCCTTCCAAACTGATCATGGGAAAGATGAAGCGCGTGGTGAAGGTGGAAAGAATCAGGCCGACCACCGCCAAATTGAGGAAGCCGATGGTTGTGGAATAGGTGGCGTTATAACTGAACCGGCGAATATTGAGGAAATAGAGGGCAAGCAGTCCGAAGAAGATGAGAAATTGCGACCACTGCACAGGATCGCGCCGGAAGAGGCGAAAATCTTTGACCAACAGCAATCGCACAGTGCGCGGCACCAATGGCAAATGGCCGCTGATGATGGCGTCGATCCACCATGTGGTGGTGCGGCGATAGACGGTTTGTTCGTGAAAAAGCTGGCAATAGCTGACGCGGTAGATTTTGCTTGCCAGCCACATGGCAACTTGGGAGAGGAACAAAGCGTTCGAAATCAAGAGCGCCAAAAACAGAAGGCTTTGGGCCCAGGGCTGATCGCCGGGTTGCGCCGTCAGCGAATTGTGCGAGGCTTCGAGTAGCCCAGCGCACAGCCACCAACTAGGTAATAGCCGCTGCTGGGTAAACCGCAGTCGGGAAAACATCTCTTGGAACCATTGTTTTTCCATGAGATTGTTTTCGGTTTTGGAAAATGTGGACCAGCAAATCCAAACAATCGCCAGTACCATGAGCACAATAGCGCCTACGAACAAATAGGCGCGGATCTTCGGCAGTCGATTTACGACGAGCAGGCAGAGGATGCCACCAAGGGCCGCAGGAATGTGAACGAATGCAATCACAAACGGCAGCAGCAGAGCGAAATAGTACCAAGGTGCGCCTGACGATACGCCATAGGCCACCAGCGTGGGGCTACCCAAAAGTAAAAAGCCCCAACTACTGAACCATACGGCTTCTTGAAACTTGTAAGCAAATATTCGTTCGGGGCGGGCGGGAGTGGTGAGTAAAAATACGGCTTCGGGGGATGAAAACAGCGAATTGTGAATGATGATGCCGGCCGAAAAGATGAGCATGACCATCAAGGCCAAGAAAAACGTGTTGAACAGCGGCGGGACGATATCGGTGCTCATTCCGGGGCCGGAGAGAAAAGCAAAACCGTTGTAAAACAGAAAGTAGAGACCGACCCAGAAAAAAATACAAAGGCATACGACCAAGGAAATGCGCAAGCGGGCAGTCGTGAGCGAACGGCGCACGGTGGCCTTGGCAGTTTGCACGCGCAGATGCCAGAACACCTGCGATTCGCGCTGATTGGAAAGCAGGCCGCCGACAGGCGCGATGAAATCGTTGGCGGGAGTTGTCATGTGAACGAGAGTGAGATTCTTCGATATTCGGTTGGCGGCGGCGTGACAGCTTGATACGGCTATGGCCGAGTTTTTCAAAACGATTCGCGTACCGCTTCTTCTTCGGCCGATGCGGTCAGGTCAAGATACATTCGTTCGAGGCTTGTGTTGGTTTGGGCGAGCTGGCTGCGCAGTTCGGCAAGGGTGCCGAGGAATCGGAGTTGACCGCGGTGGACGATTCCGATGCGGTCGGCAATTTCTTCGGCGAGCCCCAATGTATGTGTGGACATGAAGATTACCATACCAGCGTCGGCGCGCTGGCGAAGAATATCTTTCACCAGCCGCATGCTGCGCGGGTCGAGCCCGACCATCGGCTCGTCGAGCACCAGCACCGCCGGATCGTGCAACAATGCCGCCGCCAGCACGATGCGTTGCTTCATGCCATGCGAGTACGTTTCGGTCAATTGATCGATGAATTCGGCCAAGCCGAAATTAGAGATTTCTCTAGCGATGCGCGTAGCCGATTCTTCGCGGTTTAAGCCGTAGAGATCAGCGATAAACTGTAGAAATTCGCGTCCGGAAAGCTTCTCGTATAGATACGGCTGGTCAGGCACATAGCCCAGGCAGCCATTGGCTTGCCGCGTTTCCTTCACCACATCGTACCCGCAGATGCGCAGCGTGCCGACCGTGGGGCGCAGCAAGCCGACCAGCATTTTGATGCTGGTGGTTTTGCCGGCGCCGTTAGGTCCTAAGAGGGCGAATAATTCTCCCGGCCGAATGGTAAGTGTGAGCCGATCGACCGCGACTTTTTGGCCGTAGTTCTTTGAAACCTGGTTGAATTCGATCATGGGCGGGGGAGGACGTTTGGGGTCTCGTGGTCTTGGTGTCTAGGTGCGCGGTTTGTGATATGCAGATTCCTAGACACTCAGACACATAGACGCCAATGCTCACTTCTTGTCTTTTGACGGAGGTGCGAGAATTTCGTTGGGAATTCGATTGCTCCAGCGATTCCACCAACGATGCTCGCGGCTTTGGCGTTCGATTTCCTCGGCATTTTGTGCAGCCAACTCGGCCGATCGCTCGTTCGACATGCGATTGAATACCAGCTTAGAACCTAGCACGTTAATTTCTTGCCGCAGCACGGCGCCATCGTCGGCAACCCACAGCTTCGCCCGTGGGTCCTGAGTGGACGAGCCTGCCGATCCGGAATCGGTACGATAGACGATTTTTTTAACCGATGTCATGTGGTCGCCCCAGACGAGCGGATCGCTTTCCTCGACCCGAGCCTGCAAAATTTCAACTGGATTGTTCGGCGGGCGAAGCGGGCTAAAGACGGGAACCGTCCACTCTTGGCCAATGTGCAAGCCGGTCATCTGCGATTGCGGAGAAAGCTCGCTTGTCACCAGCGCATCGGACGGCAAGAAAGGATCGAACTCTTCATGAAATTGTCCGGCCTCGACCACAATGTGCAATCGGGAAGCTTGTACATCACCGTGAATACGAATTGCCTCGCGCAGCCCTCCCAGCCGCAGCGATGAGTTAAACGAATTCAAGCGGCCCAGCGAATTGATGGTGAGCTTGCTGTCGGCATCCATCGGTACGTCGCCATTGGCGTCGCCAAAGCCCCACAGATCTTTCATCCATGCGGGCGATAATTCGGCCAGTGGAATGCGGTCGAAGTGAATGTGCCCTTCAAGATTCGTAATATGGTCGCTGCTGTTTACGCCACCTAACGAGCGGGTGAGCCGATTAATAGCCCAGCCCAGCGGTTTGCCCCCCAGCGACATTTCCCAACCAACGGGAGCGTCATCCTTGGGGTTGTCAGTATAAAGGGAGCGATAGTCGGGAGGGTCGCCACGGCGAAGTGGCGGCAGCACCTTCGACTCGATCAGCCAAGTCATGGTCGAAAGCCAAAACAGCGTAATGACAGGGGTGATCCAGCGGCTATCCATAATGAAGTCCGATGAGATCGGTGGGGATACGGTATGCTCTGCCAGCCACTCGGCGATTGCCAGAGCTGTATCTTATCCCAGATTGAACCTCACGGCGAGGAAATTGTTCCTTGGGCAAGATGGGGCGGCGGGAGAAGAGGCCGAATTGGCGCGCGATGCGTATAGATCGGGCCGGATTTAGCCTGCCGACACCTCGAAGCTCAGTCCCTGACCTTTAGCTTCATTTCGTCGCTGTTGCCTTTGAGTTCCGGGGCGTACATGCCGCTGGCGACCGTCGGCAGGGCGCTAAACTGGCCGGGAACTTCTGCTCGCAGGCGGTAGCTGACAGAATGCTTGCCGCGCGCGAGCGAGCGCACGAAGAAGGTGACTTTGTTATCGCGAAGCTCCATATACGCCCCGAGCGAATTGCCGTTATAGCCGCTTTGCAACTCGACGGGTTCGAAGCCGGCGGCCTTCATGTCTTCGAACATGATGTATTCGTAATCGTTTTTACTGTCGATTTCGAGTTCTACCTCCACCAGGTCGCCGCTTTTGAGAGTTGCCAAATTAGAAAGCGCTTTGCGCTGGTATTTCTCGACCTTTTGATCGACCGCTTGCCCGTGGCTGCCGGACGCCTTGATCGTTTGATCGACCGGCATGAGCTTATAGAACTTTCGCTGTACCTTGATTTCCAAACCTGCGGCGGTGATCGGGTCTTCGAGCGTAAAGTTCGTCAGGTAGGCGTTGTAATAAAGCGGCCCCGTGCCCGACTTGCGAAGTTCAAGCTGGTGCGCCCCGACCGCGACCGCACTGCCTTCGAGCACGAATTTGTTGTCGAACGTGAATAGATCGGCAGCGGTAATTTTCACTTCCTTTTGTTTTTTGCCGTCGAGCCACACTTCGACGGTGAGATCGGGCTTATCTTCGCCACTGGCGCGCAAGTAATCCGCCAAGCTTTCGATGGCCAAAGCCGTGTCGCGCGTGCTGTTCCAATAAGTGGCGTGCCGGCGGTTGTTGAGCAAGTATTTCACCAGTCGCGAAGCGAGCCGTCCCTTGGGGTCGGTTTTAGAGAGCAGCTTCAAATAATAAGCATTAGCTTCGGTTTCGCTGCCGTACCAGCACCACCAGTAGTTATCGGCCGGCAGTTTTAAGTACGCGGTTTGATTCTCTTCATCTTCGACCACGAATTGCCGCAGATTCTGCAAAATCATGTCGAGCTGTTCTTTTTGATTCTGCTTCGCTAGCGTCAGGCCTAGCATGGCTTTGCTATAGACAGCTAGTTTCGTGCGATCGCGGAAAAGAAAGTCGCGCATGTCGTCGTTGGCAACTCCGGCGTCGACCAGCACCATGTAAACGAGTGCATCGAGATTATCGGTTTCGGTCTTGTACGGCTCGGTCGGCTTTGGCTTGGCGGTGGCGTTTTTGAGCATTTGTACTTGGCGCGCCTGATAATCTTTGAGCCACTGCGTGCCGCGATCGAGCACGCCGGGCACGAGCGCTACGTCGTTGGCCTGCGCGATTTGCAAGCCGTGAACTACCGTGGCCGTTGTGTGCGCGTAGCTCTGTTCGTCCGATCCGCTGAACCAGCCCCATCCGCCATCGGCAAGTTGCATATCGGTCAGGCGCTGGACGCCATCTTTGACCATGCGTGTGACTTCGTCTTGATCGAACACAGGATTGCGATCGAACTGCTTCCAGCCGGCGGCTCGTTTTTGGTCGTCGCCAAGCTCCTGAGCGTTCAGATTGGTCCGCTTCTCTTGGATTTTCTTGAGGTCCAAACCCATATTGATGAGCACTTTTTGCGTAATGACGGTGGGCAAGAAGCGATTCAGCGTCTGCTCGGTGCAGCCGTAGGGATAATCGGCCAAATATGGCAGCGCATCGACCATCGCTCCGGCCAGCGTGGGGCTATAGCGCACTTCGAGCCGCGATTGATCGGCACGGCGCTCGACGGGAACTTTGAACGAGATTTTGCTAATGGATTCGTCGGATCGCAGCGCACCGGCGAAACTCTCCGTTTTGAGCATGCCATGGACATAGACGGGGAATTTTTGCTCCATGGCGTCGGATTCTTCATCGGTGAGGGCCTTCATTCGAACTGTGGCGGTGCCTTCGCGGGCCACTTTTACGCGCCAATCGACGCGCGCTTCGCCGCCGCTAGGCACTTCGATTTGGCGGCGCATTTCGTCGGTGGGGGTGAGACAGTTGCCATCGAGTTCGAGTGCTACAGTCACCGTCTTGGCTGTCTTCAAATAATTGTGCACGTTGGCCGAGATAACCACTTCGTCTTTCTCGACGAAGAATCGCGGGCCTTCGAGGCGCACGATAAGATTCTTACGAGTGACGACTTCGGCTGCGCCTTCGCCAACTTTCGTGCCGTGCCCCATGCCCCAGATGCGCACTTTCCAGGTAGTTAGATTTTCAGGCATGGTGAGCGATACCTGCGCGGTGCCATCGTCGTTGGTGGTGAGCGAGCCGACCCAGAGCGCGGTATCGGCGAAATTGGTACGGACGGTGGGTTCGACGGCCGCGCCGGCTCCGCCATTCATATTGAGCGCCGCGTTAGAGGGTAGTTCCGGAGGTGCACTGGGCATTGCCATTGCGGATCCGGCAGGCGCGGCAGTCATTGGAGCGGGGCCGAATTTAGCGCCCTCCATTGCGCTGTTCCGCGTGCGCACAAGTGTCTCCTCGGTAAGATCGTCCGGCTCAACATGGCCGAATACGCCAATATCTTCCATCAGCGGCTTACCCGCCGCGACGAGGTTTCCAAACATCTGCATCAAGTTGGTCTCGCCGCTGGTGTAGTGTGATCGCTGCCATTTCCAAAAGAATTGTTTAATGTCTTCCACATTGCTGCCGCCGGAAATGTAGTCGAGCGATTTATCATAAATGGCCACGACTGTCGAACCGCTGAATGGCTTGCCGTCGCTGTCGGTCAGCTTTAGGTTCACGGTGGCCTTCTGGCCCGGCTTATAGGTTTCGCTCGAGGGATCGACCGCCACATTGAGCACGCGCTTTTCTGGCGGCACAACGATTTGCTTGACCTCGCTGTACAATTTGCCCCCGGCCACTGTGACGGCCTCGACGAAGAAGTTGGGCATATCTTTCTTGACCACCGCAATTTCCTCGACCGCCGATTTGCCTTTGAGGCGCAATATCTTGGGCTTGAGGTAAATTCCATTGGCCGGGCGCACAAAGAGCAGCACCGTGCTATTGGTCCGATTGGTGTTGACCATCAAGTTGACCGACTGATCGGAATGGTATTCAGGCTGGTCGGCAATCAGTTCCAAATCGTTGAAGCGAAACTGGCTACCATCGAAGCCTGCACCCACAATCGAGAATAAGTAGCCACCCTCGATTTTGTGTTGTTTTTCATCGGTCAGTTCGTAGGACAGACGATACTGTCCTGGCTCGGAAGCCTTGAGTTGCAATTCGGCGTGACCATTGGCGTCGGGGTTGAGCGGCCAAGTGCGCACTTCCGTTTCAATCGGTTTGGCGTCAGTGCCCGGTTTGTCTGAATTCTTGTAAGTAATTTTGTAAAGATGCGCTATACCGTCGCCGCGCACCGGCTTTTGGTCAATCGTTTGCGCTTGAAATTGAGCGCGAATCGAATCGCCTACGTGGAAATATCCGCGATCGACCCATGCATACACCTTGAACGGCTTACGGGCAACAAGCACCTTTCCCTGGCCGACGATAGTGCGTCGCGACTGGTCGGTCACTTCGGCCGTAATCGAGTATTGGTGATCGTGATCGGGATGAATGAGCTTGGCCACCGATGTGTCGATTTCGACCGTGATCGTGCCGTCGGCGCCGATGGGCGCTTCGGCCTCGGCCACAACTTCCGGCGGCTGCTGCGGGCCCAAGCCCCACCACGGCGCAGCGGGCCGGCGGCAACCCCATTCGAGCCAACGGGGGTACCAGGAGTAATCGCACGCAAACCACCAATAGCCCGGACCGTAGAGCCAATCCCAGGGGCCCAGCGGGTACCAATCGCCGCTGTAGTTGGTGCGCAGAATTTTGTATTTCACCTTGGCGTTGGTGACGGGGGAACCGAAATAGTATTTCGCCTTAATCGTCGCTTGTATTTTGTCACCAAGCATGACCGGTTCGCTTGGTGCTTCGACAGTCACCTCGAATTCTGGCTTCTTGTATTCCTCGACGCGGAAGCTGCCGCCCCCTTGATTCACCACGAACAGCTGATAAACGCCAAGCGTGGCGTCGGCCGGCAATTCGAACTGGCCATTGATGCCGCCATAGGCATCGGTCGTGAACGACTTACCGAGAACTTTGTCGCCTTTAGGATTTTGAATTTCGACCGTAAATGCCTGATTTGCGAAATCGGATTTTTCGTCTTGATCGTACTGCGCGTGACGGACCCAAAATTTGAAATCGACCTTTTGGCCAGGTCGATAGACTGGCCGGTCGGTGATGGTATAGACCTTCGTTTCGTCGTATTGCGAGTCGTAGTATTCGCCGCTCCAGACATTCGTGAAGCCGAGATAGGCCAGCCGGCCCTGCGGCGTGGTGGCCGTGATAATCCATTGAAATTCGTTATCGTGTTCTTTTGAGCCGGCGACGAGTTGACCGTCTGCCTCCGTCGCTTCGGCAAAATCTTGCACATCGACGGTAAAGCGATTCGTGCCGACTGAACGCGAGCGATAGCCAAAGAATTCGACGTTGGCTTTGGCCACCGGCGCCCCAGTGTCCGCATCGGCCACATAGTAGTACACGCCCTTGGAGAGCGGCTTTTTCACAATCGCTGTATCATTAAGCCAAAGGATGATGCGGCTGGTATTGCCATCGGCCATTTTCGCGGAGAGCAGGTATGCGCCGGCTTTTTGCAACGGAGTCGTGACCGCGATGCGCTTATCGAAGTGCTTTTCGCGAGGCTCAAGATCCAAGCTCCATTGGGCGACACGATCGCCGAGATATTGTGTCTCATTCTCCTGCACCAGCCGGTAGCCGATGTCGGCGATGTTGATTTTTTGCCAATCGATCTTCTGCGGGTTCGACTTCAAATAAGCTTTCACATCGTCGAGCAATTTGGCGGTTTTGATTTCGTGCGCTTCGAAGCTCACCTTGTGGCCATTGCGAAAGCGAAAATCGACAGTCGCCCCTTGTCCAGCGGCTTGCGCTATAACCGGCTCGAAGCGGCCCCAGTTGCCGACGATCTCGTCGATGCGATGCTTCTTATTGTCGTGGTCCCCCGGGCCGTATTCTTTAATGCTCTGGCGCCAATAGTCGGCCGCCTGATCGTATTGGCGGCGGTTTTCGTAAATTTGCGCAAGTTGCTGCAGGGCGTCTTCGCCGTGGCCTGTTTTTGGCTCGTCGGCAATTTTGCGATAGATGGCGATAAAGTCGAACTCTTCGGGCAATTTGAACCGCTTGATGCCACCGGCCAGCCGCGCGATTGTTTCGTCGTCCCCCAGCGAATCGAGCGCCCAGATCCCCGATTCGTCTTTTTTGGCGTCGTCAGCGTCGGAGTTGCTAAAAAAACTACCGAAGTAAGCCATCGTTTGCACGCCGAATTGGTTTTGCAGAAAATCGGCGAATTGAAAGCGCACTTCGTTTAAGCGCGATGGGTCGTTTTCCGGCACTTGCGCCAATGCCCAGCGCCACCGCTCGCCGTCAGTCTGTGCAGTAGCCCAGCTTTTGGGCAAGTGATGGAACACGGGGTTACCATCGGCGTCCACCGGCGCTCCGCCAGCCCCGTTGTCTTGGTACCAGCCTTTTTCATAGTCGGGCAGTTGGCCAAGATCGGTCAGATATTGCAGCCGCCAGGCTTCGCCATAGCCACGGTCCGCCATGAGCATTTTTGATAGGTTCATCCAGAAGTTCGCGACGTCGCTTTTTTGCGGTTCGTTCGCCACGAGCGGGATTGCCTGCGTCATGAGTTGCAACGCACGCACGCGATCGCGCTCCATCGAGTTCACAGCATCTCCTTCGCCACGATGGGGACCGCGAGAAAACTTGCCAGCGATAATGAATCCGTAGTGATCGTAGTGCAGGTAGCTTTCCGCCGCGGCCATTAACAGCCGCCAATTCCTAGCGTCGATTTGCGCCACATTTTCGCGCAGTTGGTCGATTTCATCCAAGCGGCCGAGTTGTTGGAGCGCCTGGAGCGCCATGTCGAGATCGCTGCCCACCCGTAGCGGGTCGTCTTTGGGATCGAGCGCCAACTGGCGAAAGCCGTCGTAGGCGTCTTTGTAGTTGCCATCGCTGGCGAGCTTATGGAGCTTTTCGCGCTGAGTTTCTTGTGAATTGTCGGCGTGGGCGGCAGGAATCACGATCGCAGCGATAGCTATCGCGATGATTACGGAAAGAGCCGCCGAAATGCGATTCGTCAATTTCATGATGCTGAGCAAGGTTTGGAAAGCGGCGGGTGGCAGCTTGCGGGGTTGTCGAGGACGACGGGTGATGGCCCCAGCTTCTTGGGATGGTATGCCTAATATCTAAGACGTAGCCGGGTGTGCGATTGTTCCCCCCGAGCGCACAGGAGCCGCTAACTTTCGGTCCAATCCAGTTACAGAAGGTTAAAAACCGCTGACCATCACAGAATTTAGGCGGTTAGCCAAAGCAGAGCAACCTCAGTCGCCGATTAGCGTCTTGAGATCGCGGAAAAAACCGGGATACGTTTTTTCAGTGCATCTGGGATCTTGGATGACAACGCCTGGCACTCGCAGACCAACCAGTGACAAGCTCATTGCCATGCGATGATCGTTATAGGTTGCAATTTGGGCGCCGACGAACTTCCCGGGAGTAATTCGGAAACCATCGGATCGTTCCTCCACCGTCGCGCCGAGCTTTCGCAGCTCAATCGCCAGATTGCCAATGCGATCGGTTTCCTTGTGACGAATGTGGGCGACGCCTGTGATGGTGGTTGGCCCGTCGGCAAAAAGGGCGACTGCGGCGAGCGTCTGCACCGTATCGCTGATCGCGCTCATGTCGACTGCAATCCCCCGCAGCGGCTTGCCGACAACGGTGATCGAATCCGTCTCGTACTGAACCTGGCAGCCCATCTTAGCCAGGCATTCGCAGAAACCGACATCGCCTTGCAAACTGTTGCGCGATAGTCCCTCGACGGTTACTTCACCGCCGGTTATCGCCGCAGCGGCGAAGAAATAACTCGCGGCGCTCGCGTCGGGCTCGATCGCGTATTGACGGGCGCGATAACGACCTTGCGGCACGGCAATTCGCGATAAAGTGTTCACGGACACGTCGACGCCGAACGCCTGCATGACTTCGAGCGTGAGTCGCACGTAGGGTTGCGAAACAAGTTCCCCCTCGACGACCAACTCGACCGGCCGCCGCGAATAGGGGGCCGCCAACAAGAGGCCGCTGAGGAATTGGCTTGAAATGTCGCCCCGAATATGGGCGATGCCGCCGGGTAATCCGTCGGCATGGATCACGACCGGCGGGCACCCATTGCCCGACTCGCTTTCGGCACGCACTTCGAGATGAGCCAGCCCATCAAGCAGATCTTGTATGGGGCGCTCGTGCATCCGCGGCGAACCGCTGATGCGGAACCACCCGTGCCCGAGTGCGGCAAGCGCGGTTAGAAACCGCGCGCTCGTGCCGCTGTTGGCGATGTACAATTCCGCTCGACTCGCGGGAATATCGCCACCACAGCCGTAAACGTGCAATTGCTCAGCAGAAGCACCTTCGGTGACAGCGATTTCCAGCCGCCGAAGCGCGTGAACCATTGCGCGCGTATCTTCGCTGTCCAGAGCACCGATAAGCGTCGATTCTCCCTCGGCCAACGCGGCGCAAATTAGCGCCCGGTTCGTGATACTTTTGGAACCCGGCGGGCGAATTCGACCGACGATGGGCTTTTTGACGGGAATGATCTCGAGGCTTTCCATCAACGGCAGCTCGGAAGGTGGTCGGTATTTGGCGCGCGCCTGCGATCACAGTTGAACACTGGCGACATTATTGTAGTCTATCTCTCAAGACTGGAAACCGCGGATTGAAAGTTGCGCAATCTGAATCGTTTAGGCGCAGTGCGCCGAGTTGCTATGGATTATGAGTTTTTCGCACCACCGCAAATTCTCTTTGGCTGGGGCCGCCGGCGCGAAGTGGGCGCGCTCGCCGCATCGCTCGGCCGGCGCACATTCGTCGTTAATGGTTCCAAGACGCTTGAGCAAAACGGCGCGCTAGCTGAACTACTAAAGAACGTGCGCTCGTCAGGCGTAGAAGCAGTTCACATTGTTTCCATTTCGCGCGAACCCGAAGTGGGCGATGTTGATGAACTTTCGGCCAAGTTGGTTTCGGAGAATGTTAGAGATGGCGATTCGATCATCGGCATCGGCGGCGGGTCGGCCGTCGATTTGGCCAAAGCCGGCGCTGCTATGGCCACCAATCGCAAAAGCAATACGGTGGCCGACTATCTGGAAGGCGTGGGCCATGGTCTGAAAATTCAAAACGCCCCGCTGCCCGTGCTGGCCATACCCACCACGGCCGGCACCGGCAGTGAGGCCACAAAAAACGCGGTCATCAGCAGCTCCGATCCGCCGTTTAAGAAAAGCTTGCGTTCTAACCAAATGGTGCCGCGAATCGTTTTGATCGACCCCGAATTGACGACGAGTGCCTCGCCTGAAGTTACGGTCCACTCCGGAATGGATGCCATCACGCAACTGATCGAAAGCTTCATTTCGCGGCGCGCCAAGCCGATTCCGCGGGCGCTGTGCATCCAAGGATTGCAACTTGCAATTCCAGCATTGCCCGTGGCCGTGCGAAAAGGAGATGATCGCGCGGCGCGCGAAGCGATGGCACATGCCGCGTTGCTTTCCGGCATGGCGCTCGCCAACTCTGGCCTTGGACTGGCCCACGGCGTTGCGGCGGCACTTGGCTCTGTTTGCCAGATTCGCCACGGGCTGGCCTGCGCAGTCATGTTGCCAGCGGCGATTGAAATCAATCGTGCGGTTAGTGAAGAAGATTTAGCGATCCTAGGCCGCACGGTCTGCGCCGCTAAGAAACGCGCCGATCTAACTTCCGACTCCGCCGCCACCGAGGCCTTCATCAATTGCATCCGTCAGCTTGGCCGCGAAATCGGCGTTCCGATACGACTTGGCGAACTAGGCGTACGGCCCGATCAAATTCCCGCGCTGACCGCAGGTTCACGCGGCAACAGCATGGCCGGAAACCCGCGCGAGGTCTCCGATCTAGAACTCGCACAAGTGCTTCGGTCGATGCTATGAAAAGGCCCAACTCGCCTGCCAATTGCACTGTCATTGTTCGCGTTCTAAACTTAATACATGGATCAACTCGTCGAAAAACAGCATATCGTTTGCACGCCCGGCACGTGCGGCGGAAAACCGCGCATCGATGGCACGCGGATTCGCGTGCAAGATGTGTATATTTGGCACGAAGTCAGAGGTCAGAGCGTCGAAGAAATTGTGACAAACTTCCCGCATTTGACACTGGCCGATGTTCACGCGGCCTTGGCCTACTATTTCGACCATCGAGACGAAATCAAGCGGCAGATCCAGGAAGATCGAGAATATGTCACGGCCTTAAGAGCCAAACTCGGGGCCGGACCATTGGAAAAAATGCTCCAAGGCATGGACGATTCCAATGCTCCGAATCCATCTTGATGAGAGCGTGCCTAAGGCTGTTGCGCTGGCTTTGCGTAAACGCGGCATCGACGTAACCATGCCCGCCGACGTTGGACTATTGGCGGCCGCCGACGAAGAACAGCTCCAATACGCCTTTATCTCGGGCCGCTTTCTGTTCACGCACGACCGCGACTTTCTCGCGCTCGCGGAGGGTGGCGCAAAACACATGGGCATCGCTTAGAGCGTGTTTGTAAATTGAGAACTTGCATGAGATTGATGAAAAAGGTACGGCTCCATCCCCTTGTTGTGTTTCTAGAACACGGATGGAGCCGCACCCATGGACGGGCGAAAGTATCCCAGCGATTTGACCGACGAGCAATGGCAATTGATCCGACCTTTGTTGCCCCCGACGAGCCGCGTGGGACGGCCTCGCCAAGTCTGCCGTCGGCAGGTGATCAATGCCATTTTGTATGTGAATCGCACGGGCTGTCAGTGGCGTCAGTTGCCGCGCGACTTTCCCAACTGGCGAACGGTTTACCATTTGTTCTGGCAATGGCAACTGTGGAACCTGTGGCAGGAGATTCACGACACGCTCCGCGGGCGAGTCCGTCGCGCCGAGGGAAGAAAGGCAAAACCCAGTGCTGCGATTGTCGACAGCCAGAGTGTAAAAACCACGGAAGTCGGCGGAATTCGCGGGTACGATGCCGGCAAAAAAGTCACCGGCCGCAAACGACATGTGGCGGTCGATACGCTGGGGCTGATCTTGGCGCTGGTCGTGCATCGCGCCGATGTGCAAGACCAAGATGGCGCGCGAATGCTGCTGGACCAAATGCGGCAGGGCTTTGGCCGACTGAAGGTCATTTTCGCCGATGCAGCCTACGCCCGCAGTGGATTGCCCGAATGGGTGAAAGCCACCTTTGGCTGGGTCTTGCAAACCGTGCTGCGGCCGGTTGGGATTCGAGGATTCGTGGTGTTGCCCAAACGCTGGATCGTCGAACGGACGTTTGCCTGGCTTTCACGCTGCCGCCGCAACAGCAAGGATTACGAACGAACCGTACGCTCCAGCGAAGCCATGCTCCACATCACTATGATTAACCTCATGTCACGCCGTCTGGCACGGCTCAAAACCTAATTTACAAACACGCTCTTACTGTCATCAAGATGCTCGCACCATCGGCCAAATTGTGCGCCACCTGACACTTTTAGCCGACCGCTTTGAACCGGCCGACATGAACGGGAAGATCGAATTTTTGTGAAAGTTCACAAGAGACGACGCAAGAACGTAGTGCGTGATCTCCCACGACGTCCATTCAACACGGTGACCGGCTTGAAAGTCGTTAAGAAGCTCACCGATCTGAAGGGCAGCTAGCGGATTAGTCTGGCAATTGAAGCCCGACCGTAGAAGGCCGGCCGCCGTGGAGTCACCCTGTCGCTCGCTTTCGCGCTCGCCGAGCAGTCGCTCCCTCCCTGCGATATTCCCGCCGCCGGCTCGCGCGGAGACAGCATGGCCGGAAATCCTTGGGAGGTATCCGACGACGAACTGGCGCAAAATCTCCGATTAATGCCATGCACAGCGGGAAATACGAATGAAAACGTAGGGACTGGCGAGAGTGCTAATTGCGCCCTAGACTGCAATGAGGTTCGAATCGGATCCGCAATACCCACACAAACCAAATAAAGAAGAACAAGGAGTTTCGCGTGTCGAAAGCACCAGAAGATAAGGAAGGGAATCGCTCGGGCCTGGAAGCGGCGGTACCTGCCCCTGCGGCCCCCGAAGTGCAGCAGCCGCAGCGTCAACGCATTGAAGTGAAGGACGCCGGTGCGGTTACCTCGTACGCCAATTTCTGCCGCGTCACCGGCACGCCGGAAGAACTCATTATCGATTTTGGGCTCAACCCGCAGCCGGTTGGCATTCCCAACGAGCCGGTGGTCATCACGCAGCGAATCGTGACGAACTACTTCACAGCGAAGCGAATGTTGCACGCGCTACAGCTTACCGTCGCTCGGCACGAAGAGGCATTCGGCGTGCTGGAAACCGATATCCAGAAGCGGCTCAGACAACGATAAATGATGAATGATAATCGCGGCGGAACAGTGGCGGATTTTGCCAGTTCTCCTCGAATATCGTTTATCAACAAGCATCTAACGTTCTAAATTACTCAGTGCATCCCGCCCATCATGCGCGCCCGGGCCATGGCATCTTCAGCTTCGGGAATTTTTCCTGCGCGCTGATAGGTGACGCTTAGCGCGGTGAAGCTAAAGGCGTCGTTCGGTTCCAATTCACAAACGCGGATGGCATGTTTGATTGCCTCGTCATGCCTCTTTTGCCGCGTGAGAATGACCGCCAGTGCCGAGTGGGCCAATGCATAATTCGGATCGGCGGCTAATAGCTCATTGAGCTTTGCTACAGCCTCGTCCAGCTTGCCGGCGTCTTTAAGCTTGTCGGCTTCATCGTATAGTTCGTGGCTTGTGGCCATTGCTCTTGCTCCTTACTTTTCGCGTTCAGCCTTTCCAGGTTGACGACCCGATCAGACTTCGACATGAAAGTCCAATCTACGTCCACAGGCTGCTCACGCCCAAGCACCTAAAAAACACAACTTAATCGGAACAATTTAACACCCGGCGCGCTGCTAGCCAACGCCCGCGGCGGTGGAATCGCTTGCCTGGTTGCAATTCGAGCTACATGCGGCTGAACCCCTGCGGCGGGCAAAGCCGATAAACCCGTCAGGCGCGTAACTGTACGCATGGCTTGCCATTCTCGTTGAGCACGATCAATCGGACGCGCCCCCCCACCTTTTCAGCCCACCAAAACACACAGGAACTTCGCCGGTGAATATTCATCCCTTGGCAGTCGTCAGTCCGCAGGCCCAAATTGCTAGCGACGTTCGGATTGGCCCCTTTGCTGTGGTGGAAGACGATGTTTTGATTGGGCCGGAGTGCCAAATTGCCGGGCATGTCGTCATTAAAAACGGCGTTCGGTTGGGACCGAAAAATAAAATTTGCGAAAGCGCGATCATCGGAGGTTTGCCGCAGCATGTGCGGTGCCCCGACGAAATTGGGCAGGTCATCATCGGCGAAGAAAACACGATTCGCGAGTTCTCCACGGTGCATCGGGCGATCAAACCTGAGGCCGCTACGACGATCGGTGATGGCTGTTATCTTATGGCCGGCGCGCATGTTGCGCACGATTGCCGCTTGGGCAGCAACATTATTCTCGCTAACAATGCGCTGTTGGCCGGGCACGTGACGGTCGACGATCGGGCGTTTATTTCGGGCGCCGTCGCTGTGCATCAGTTTTGCCGGATTGGGCGAATGGCCATGATCGGCGGCCATGCCCGCGTGGTGCGCGATGTGCCACCATTTGTCACGATCGACGGCACGTCCGGCGATGTGGTGGGCTTAAACCTGATCGGATTGAAGCGAAATGGCTTCACGCAGCAACAAATTAGCGAGCTTAAGGCGGCCTATCGTGTGATCTATCGAAGTGGGCTGCCGTGGCGTGAAATGTTGGAAAAACTGACAACCGATTTTGCCGACGGGCCCGCAGGGCCGATGGTTCAATTCTTCCATGGTGGATCGCGTGGGTTTACGCAAGAGCGCCGTCCGCCGCGCAGCGTGACCTTGAAGCTGCGTAAAGATATGGACGAACTCGAATCGCCGGCCGCGCCACTTAGGTCCGGCGAGGGTCACTCATCTGAGTCGGTGCCGCGCACCTCGACGGCGATCTCGGTACTTCCGGTTCTCACCGCCATGCAACCGGCCATGCAGCGCATTGCGAAAGCGGGCTGATTTGCGTTTTCGCCGATTCGGCGGCGTGCCACTCATCTCAAGCGTCTTCGCGGTGGATTGCGGTAGGACCCACTCCGACCTGATTGGTCGGCATGATGATCATCTCTTGAATATTCATATGCGCTGGGCGATCGAGGCACCAGACAATTGACTCCGCGATGTCTTTGGCTTTGAGCGGCTCGAAGCCCTTGTAGAACGCTTTGGCTTTGGCTTCGTCTTGAAGCCGAACGTGGAAGAATTCCGATTCGACTGCGCCCGGCTCAATGTTAGTAACTCGAATTCGCTTGCCATGCAGATCTTGCCGGATGCCTTCGGAAATGGCCCGCACGGCAAATTTGCTGGCGCGATATACAACGTTGCCGGTGGCGACCCAGCGGCTGACGACGGAGCCTAAATTCACAATATGGCCGCTATTGCGCGCAAGCATGTGCGGCAGCACAAGGCGCGTCATGTACAGCAGGCCTTTGATGTTCGTGTCGATCATTTGATCCCAATCTTCAATTTTGCCAGCATTGATCGGATCGGCGCCGCGTGCCAATCCGGCGTTGTTGACAAGAATTGAGACTTGCGAGACGAAATCCTGCTTAGTTCTGACGGCGGCTTCGCATTGGCCGTAATCGCGCACGTCGAACACGAGCGGTTCGACTTTCACTCCGTGCTCAGAAACTAGCTGTTTTTGAAGCTGCTCTAAGCGATTACGCCGCCGGGCGGTGATGAGCAAGTTCACGCCGCGCGCGGCAAGTTGCTCGGCCACAGCGTGGCCGATGCCCGAGGAAGCGCCTGTAACGATGGCCCATGAGTTCTTCATTGGTGATTTCCTTTTATGCGAACGAGATCGGTTTTCAAATGTGTTCAACGTTCTAGCCTGCACGCCTGAAAGCCACTTGGCTCCACAAGCTGAAAGTATCCGCCGTGTGGGAACGCTTCAATGACCCCATTGTTTGCCGTAGTTTAGCGTTTAATCCTGGCGCAACGATTGTATCGAGGACCCAGTGGCTCTGGTGTAAAAATGCAACGCACATCTCGCGGAAGACTTTGCCGACAGGGTAGAATTTCGGAGCGAGGCCGGCGCTGGACTGACCGGCTATCGCACTACGCCCATCATCACGCGCAGAGTGAACGACATCGTCGCAAAGCCCAATGGCAAACCAACACTTAAAATCTGCCGGGAAAAAGCCAAAGCCATCGAGCGATGGCGACACACACGCCGCCACCGTTGAAGCACGCCGGTTGGAAGAGGCTAATCGCGGGTTGAACCCTTGGCGGCAATGGGGTGCCTATCTAAGCCAGCGGCAGTGGGGCACTGTGCGCGAAGATTACAGCCCCTACGGGACGGCCTGGGATTACTTCCCGCACGATCATGCACGCAGCCGCGCCTACCGTTGGGGTGAAGATGGGCTGGCCGGCTTTTGCGACGACCATTGCGAAATGTGCCTGGGTGTGGCCCTGTGGAACGAGCGCGATCCGATTCTGAAGGAGCGCGTGTTCGGCTTAAACAACGAAGAAGGCAATCACGGGGAAGATGTCAAGGAATGCTACTGGTATCTCGACGCGCTGCCGACGCATTCGTATCTGAAGATGCTGTACAAGTATCCGCAGCGAGAATTTCCCTATGCGCAATTGGTCGAAGAAAATCGCCGCCGCGGAAAATTGGATCCGGAATTCGAGCTCGTCGATACCGGCGTGTTTGACGACAATCGCTATTTCGATGTGTTCGTCGAATATGCGAAGGCCGCGCCGACCGACGTGCTCATGCAGATAACCATTCATAACCGCGGGCCGGAAGCAGCTCGGTTGCACGTGCTGCCGCAGTTGTGGTTTCGCAATATATGGTCGTGGCGGGCGGGTTTTGTGAAACCCGATCTATCGGAGATCGACCCGAACACAATTGCCGCGATGCACGAAAGTTTGGGACGATATCACTGGTATCTCGATGGGCAGGCGGAGTTGCTGTTCACCGAGAATGATACAAATGAACGGCGATTGTTTGGCATGACCGACGCGCGGGGATATTTCAAAGATGCCTTTCATGAGTATTTGATTGAGAATAATAAGGCCGCGGTCAACCCTGAGCATCGCGGCACGAAGGCGGCAGCTCATTATGCTGTGTCGATTCCCGCTGGTAGTTCGACGATTATTCGAACGCGCCTTTCCGAGCAGCCCCATAGCCCAGCGTTTGCTGATTTCGACGAGCAGCTTGAGCGTGTGCGGAACGAGGCGGACGAGTTTTACCATCATTTGCAGCATGGCATTGCCAATGAAGATGCCCGTCGAGTGCAGCGGCAGGCCATTGCAGGGCTCATTTGGAATCAACAGTTCTATCACTACGATGTCGCCCGTTGGCTGCGCGGCGATGAACTTCAGCCGCCGCCGCCGGAACAGCGCCGCCTGGGCGCAATCACAACTGGCGTCATTTGAAATGCCGCGAAATCATGTCGATGCCCGACAATTGGGAATTTCCCTGGTTTGCAGCATGGGATTCGGCTTTTCATTGCGTGGCACTGGCGCGAGTCGATGCGCAGTTCGCGAAGCAACAGTTGATTCTGCTGGGGCGCGAGTGGTTCATGCACCCCAATGGCGAATTGCCGGCCTATGAGTGGGCGTTCGGCGACGTGAATCCGCCGGTGCAGGCGTGGGCGGCGTGGCGTGTGTATCAGATCGACCGGCGAAACCAGTGTCACCATGGCGATCGGCGGTTTCTCGAAGAGGTATTTCACAAGCTGCTGTTGAATTTCACCTGGTGGGTTAATCGCAAAGATTCGGAAAGCCGCAATGTATTCGAGGGGGGTTTTCTGGGACTTGATAATATCGGCATTTTCGACCGCAGCGCGCCATTGCCGATGGGAGCGCATGTCGCCCAAGCCGACAGCACCGGCTGGATGGCTATGTTCTGCTTGAACATGATGCGCATTGCGCTCGAGCTGGCACTGCACGATCCGGCCTACCAAAGCATCGCCACGAAGTTCTTTGAGCACTTCTTGTCGATTGTCGAGGCCATGAACCATCTCGGCAGCCGCGCCATCGAGGAAGGGGGCATCGGCATGTGGGACGACCAAGAGGAGTGGTTTTGCTCGATTGCTGAAATGACCGGCGGCCAGCCGATCCGCATGAAATCGTTCTCAATGGTTGGGCTGATTCCCTTGTTTGCCGTCGAAACGTTGGAACCTGAAGAATTGGAGCGGCTGCCAGAATTTCGCGAGCGGCTGCTGTGGCTGCGTGAACATCGCAAAGATTTGGCCGATTTGGTGGCCGAGTGGAAGCTGCCCGGCGTCGGTGAAAGGCGGCTGTTGGGGCTAATGCGAGGGCACCGAATGAAGCGCGTGTTGGCGCGCATGCTCGACGAAACGCAGTTTCTCTCCGATTATGGCGTGCGCTCCCTCTCGAAATGGCACAAAGACCATCCTACGATCGCGCATTTCGACGGGCACGAATACCGTCTTGGCTACGAGCCGGGGGAATCTGAAGGCGGGCTTTTCGGTGGAAACTCCAATTGGCGCGGACCGATCTGGTTCCCGGTGAACTATTTGATTATCGAATCGCTCCAGAAATTTCACCATTATTATGGCGACGATTTCAAGATCGAGTGCCCGACGGGATCGGGACAATACATTACGCTACTGGAAGTGGCCAACGAATTGTCGCGAAGGCTAGCTAAATTGTTCTTGCGCAGTGAGAACGGCCGCCGGGCGGCTTTTGGCCCCTATGAAAAGCTCCAAACCGATCCTCATTTTCGCGACTACATTTGGTTCAACGAATATTTCAACGGTGATAATGGCCGCGGCTTAGGCGCGAGCCATCAAACGGGCTGGACGGCCTTGGTCGCTAAATTGTTGCAACCGAAGCGGCCGCCGCGCAGTTGCCCGCGCGACCAGGTTGTTGAAGATGGTGCGGTCAAAACTCCGTCTTCGGAATCGAGCACCGCGCCCGCTCCTGCATAGTAGGGCAGCGGCCGCAACACATTCTCTCTCGATCGGCGGAAACGATGAATTACCCGCTCGATCATTGGACTGAATGGCTCGAAGCCGATGGGTTAGGAGGATTCGCATCGGGTACAACCAGCGGCGAGCGCACGCGCCGCTATCACGCGCTATTGCTTACCGCGACGCAGCCGCCCACAGGAAGAATGGCGCTGGTCAGCGGATTCGACGCCTGGGTCGAAACCGACGCCGGGCGAATTGCTATATCGACCCAGCGCTATATGCCCGATGTGGTTTACCCCGACGGAGCTTTTCGGCTGGTTGAGTTTGATTTGGAGCCCTGGCCTACTTGGAAATATCGATTGCCCAGCAGCGCCATCATCGTGCAGGAACTCTTTGTGCCTCGCGGCGTTTCAGCCTGCTGCCTGCGATGGCGGTTGGAGGAGCCGCTAAGCCCATTGGAGATTCGGCAGATCAAAAATGCGGCAGAGCGCGTAAAGTTGTACATTCGACCGCTATTTTGCGGCCGCGATTATCATTCGCTGCAGCACGAAAATTCGGCGTTTCGGTTTGAAGCGCGCGAACTTAATGGCTGGATTGACTGGCAGCCGTACGACGGCGTCCCGCCGGTTTGGGCGATCTCGAGCGGTAATTATTCACAAGAACCCGAGTGGTATCGAAATTTTCTGTATCTAATGGAGCAAGAGCGGGGGCTCGATTGCACGGAAGATTTGGCATCGCCCGGTCTGTTTCAATTTGAGCTTTCGCCGGTAGGTGATCCAAAACTTCGAAACAGCGCAGCGTTAATCTTTGCTGCTGACGGCTATCAAGCGGCAATTCAAGCGGCTGGGCCGACGGCTTTGTTGATCTGGAAAACTTTGGCCGAGCGAGAAGCCGCGCGCCGGCAAGGGTTTCCCACTTTGGTGCATCGTTCGGCCGACGCGTATATTGTCGAGCGCCGCTCGGCCACCAAGCCTGACGGGCGCACAATCATCGCCGGCTATCCTTGGTTTACCGATTGGGGGCGCGACACGTTCATTTCGCTGCGCGGCCTGTGCCTTGCGATCGGTCGTTTGGATGACGCGCGTGAGATTCTCCTGGCCTGGTCTGGCACAGTGTCGGAGGGAATGTTGCCCAATCGATTTTCCGATAGCGGAATTGAGCCGGAATTTAACTCGGTCGATGCATCCCTGTGGTTTGTTATTGCAGTTAATGATCTCATTTCGCGGTCAGCCAATTTGAATCGGCTGGTGGCGGGCGACCATCGCCGAGCTTTGGAAGGGGCCATTCTTTCAATCGTGGAGGGCTACGCCGCCGGCACGCGGTATGGAATTAAAATGGATTCCGATGGTTTGTTGGCAGCCGGCGAACGAGGTTCGCAGCTAACCTGGATGGATGTAAAAATTGGTGATTGGGCTGTGACGCCGCGCGTCGGCAAGCCAATCGAGGTTCAGGCCCTCTGGCTTAATGCGCTCTGGATCGCCAGCCGCATCGACTTGAAATGGAAAGGAGCTTTTGAGCGCGGCCGCGATGCATTTGAGCGTCGGTTTTGGAACCCACGCTTGCCGGGTTTGTTCGATGTCGTGGATGTCGATCATCAGTCAGGGACAGTCGATCCATCGCTGCGGCCAAATCAGATTTTTGCCGTGGGCGGTTTGCCCCTGGCGCTGATTGGATGGCGATAAGGCGCGGCAATTGGTCGACACGGTGGAGAGGCACTTGCTTGCGCCGCTTGGGCTGCGTTCTTTGGCCCCCGGCTCGCCTGGCTACACGCCGCAATATGTGGGGCCGCCGGCGCATCGCGATCCAGCGTATCACCAAGGCACCGTTTGGCCATGGCTCATCGGGCCCTTCGTCGAAGCCTGGGTGCGCGTGAGAGGAGCATCGACCGCAATCAAACGCGAAGCCCGCGAGCGTTTTCTGCCGCCGCTGGAAGAACATCTTTCCACCGCTGGGCTAGGGCATATTTCAGAAATTTGCGACGCCGATCCGCCGTTCATGCCGCGCGGATGCCCGTTTCAAGCCTGGTCACTGGGGGAATATTTGCGACTAAAATACGACGTGTTGGCGGAACAAGTATGACGCTCATTGCGCGTTTTGCTCGCGGAGTTTGCGAATTTCGTAGAGGTGCAATAATGCCAGCTTGTCCTTTGCGCGCCGCTCTAGTAATTGAATGCGGTCCGTCGGCGAAAGACTCAGTAAATATTTGATCAGACTAATATCCACACCACTTTCCGAGTACTCACCGTAATACTGGAAACTTCGGGCGTCCGGCAAGTTGTCAGAAGTTTTTCCTTCGCTCTGCATGACCGATTTGCCAGAAGTGCGCAGTGGATTATTGCGGCCCTTACCCCAAGTCATTATACATTATTCAAGCGCTGTCCGCAGACCATCCTAAACCGCACCCGCACTCTTACCGCTCGAAATCAATCTCATGTCTCAAGAACTCCGCCAGCGACTATTCGACCAACTCGAATCAATCGTGCTCATCGATCCGCACACGCACATCAATGCCCATCAACCGGCATCGGTAAGTCTCGCCGATATTTTGGGTTACCACTATTACACCGAGCTAGCGCACTCGGCCGGCTTGCCGCGCGAACGGATCGAGGAGCCAGGGCTGTCGGCCAAAGAAAAAGTGGGCCGGCTGGTGGCGGGCATGGCGCCCTTAGAGAACACGATTCAATACAGTTGGTTTATTGAAATGGCGCAGGAGCTCTTGGGTTTCAAAGACGACCGGTTGACGCCACAAAACTGGGAAGGCTTGTTCAACACAGCGCATGAGAGGATGAGCAAGCCCGATTGGTTCGGGCAGGTGATGAAGAAATCGAAACTCGAAGCGGTGTTTCTCACCAACGATTTTGACGATGCGCTCACGGGTTTTGACACGAAGGTATTCATTCCCTGCTTGCGCACTGACGATTTGGTGTTTCACTTCGCCAACCCCACGGTCCAACAGCGGCTGGCGCGGGCAAGCGGGATCGAGGCGAAAAATGCAACGAGCATGCGGCAAGCCATCGGCAAATTGTTCCAGCACTTCACCAGCAAAGGATGCCGGGCCTGCGCGGTATCGCTGCCGCCGAACTTTTCGCCGACGAAGGTCGATGCCACGGCGGCCGACCACGCCGTCAAGGCAGCCCTTGAGCCGGCGGACAACATCAGCGAATTGCACCGGCGCGATCTATCAAACTTTGTGTTCTGGACGCTGGCCGAATTCTGCGTGGAATACTGGCTTCCGTTCGACCTGATGATTGGCGTGAACCGCGCGGTCTATACTGGGGGCGTATTCCAAGGGCAGGATTTATACGATTCTCGCGTTTCGCTTATTCAATACCGCGAATTGTTCAACGCTTTCCCGCAAGTCACGTTTCCGATTTCGGTCCTAGCCAGCGTGACCAACCAGGAGCTAACCAGCTATGCCTGGATCTTCCCGAACGTGGTGACCAACGGGCATTGGTGGTACTCGAACACGCCGACATTCATCGAGCACGATGCCGCCGCGCGGCTGGATGCAGTGCCGCGCACGAAGCAAGTCGGCTACTACAGCGACATGTACAAGTTGGAATTCGCCTTGCCGAAATTCCGCATGTATAAGCGTATTTTGGCGAAGATTCTGGCCGAGCGATTTTGCATCGACCGCGGCTGGAGCGAAGAGCGCGCCGTGGCTTTTGGCCACGATGTGCTGCGCGGAAATGTGGAGCGGATTTTTTATGGGAAGAAATAGGGGCAGCTGCGAGCGATTAAAGCGTCATTTGTCGCAGCTCTTCACTTAATTGTATCGTCGGGCATGCCTTCGGCTTGACGCAAGTTGATCATCGTATTGAGATCTTTGGCCAGCGAGTCGACGTCTTTGTACTCACCTTTTTCAACTTTCTCAGCAAATGGGGCCGCATCGCGCGCGATGGCTTCGTACGTTTTGATGTCTTGCTTAATCGCGCTTTCCGGCAGGTCTTTCGTAAAAAAATGGGCATCTAGCTTCCAGACTCCTTTGACACGAACTAGTTGAGACGTCGGTTCCGTATCGCCGGCAAACTGAACTGCTGCCTTGTCGCCATCGACCTTGAACGTGGCTTGCTTCACATCCTCATCGGTTCGATCTTGGATTGCATGGACGAACTGGTCGGCTTGTTTTCGGCCGAATTGCTTGCGGGCGGCCAATTCGACCCGGGTGATGGCCAGTCCATATTTGCACGAGGCACGGGCCCATTGTTTTTCTAGGTCGGTGGAGTAATCGTACAGCCCGAGCGCCTGATCGAGATCGAGTTTTTCCATGTCGTCGGTTATGCGAAGCATGGCGGCTTCGGGAGATTCGTTGGCGGGAATGGCAGCCTTTTCCGTCTTTTGATCGGCCGGGGGTTGAGGCTCTTCGGCCCGCACATGAAAGCTGCCTACGAGCAAACCAGTAGCGATCAGAACTGCGATGCGAAGTTTCATGGCACATCATCCGAATGAGGTCGCTTTATATCGCAGACGCGGAAACCATTTTAACCTTCCGAGCCACAGTTTGCAGAGTCGCCGGAGCTGCATTTCGAAGTGTCCGATGGGATTTCGCAGCGAGAAATAGGCAGATTCGCGCAGCGGCTTGTCCGCGTGTTTCCCTGCCGCCTTAGAAGCTGTTTCAAAACCTATTTTCGCTGATGCGTTAGCCGATTGAAGCAAATGAGGGAAGCCGCCAATTCGTGAAAGGCTTGGAAATGTTCCGCGGTACGTTCGTAACACAATTTAAGACGACGGAAGTTCCCGAACCAACTGAGGGTTTGTTCGACGACGTAGCGGGTTCGCCCCAGGCCGCTGCCGTGTTCGCGTTTCGAGTTGCCGTAGGGAGCCAACAGCGGTCGGATGCCCCGCTTCACGACTTGCCGCTGGATTGCCGCGCTGCCGTAGGCCGCGTCTCCTTGAAAGATTTTCGGCTTGCGGCGTGGCCGTCCCCGCCGGCCTGCGACGGCGGGAATTTTGTCCAACATCGCAATCGCACGCTTGCCATCGGGTTCGTTGGCCGGGCCGGTTTCGACCACCAACGGCAATCCCCTGGCGTCATCAATCACATGCCGTTTACAGCCGTTTTTCGAGCGATCCGTGGGATTGGGTCCGGTATGTTCCCCCCAAAAACAGCCCGCACCGAGGCGCTGTCGATGATGGCGCGGGAAAGCCGAATCGCACCCCGTTTTCCCAGGCGACGCAAGAGTTTCCGATGGAGTTGGGGCCAGATGTTCAAGCGGGTCCACTCTCGCAGCCGTCGCCAACACGTCACGCCACTGCCGCAACCCATTTCCAAGGGAAGCATGTTCCAAGTCACACCGCTCCTGAGCACAAAAATAATTCCCGCCAGACAAGCCCGGTCGGAAACCGACGGTCGTCCCCCTTGGGGCGATGGGATGCGTTTGGGCAATAGCGGTTCGATTTCGTTCCATAGCTTATTCGGCACTAATGTAGCCATTTGTTCGCCTCCTTGCGGAACAAGAAGGCGAAATACTAGCAACCCAATTCAGGTTTTGAAATAGCTTCTTAGAATTTTGCGTTCAAAACGAAGCATTCACGGGAGACACATATGATCACCGTTCGCAAGTCGGCCGAGCGCGGTACGACGCAGATCGATTGGCTCGACAGCCGCCACACGTTCTCTTTCGGCGATTACTACGATTCGCGCTGGATGGGTTTTGGCCCCTTGCGCGTGATTAACGAAGATTTTGTTGAGCCAGGCATGGGCTTCGGCATGCACCCGCACCGCGACATGGAAATCATTACCTATATCGTCAAAGGTGCCCTGGAACACAAGGATAGCCTGGGCACCGGTTCTGTGATCCGACCTGGCGACGTGCAACGCATGACCGCCGGCCGCGGCATCCGCCACAGCGAGTTCAATCCCTCGGCAACCGAGAGAGTGCATCTGCTACAAATTTGGATTGAGCCCAGCGAGCGTGGCTTGCAGCCAAGCTACGAGCAAAAAACGATTCCCGACGGCGAAAGGCACAACCGGTTGCGGCTGATCGCTTCGCCTGATGGCCGCGATGGCTCGGTCACCATTCATCAAGATGCCGACGTGTATGCGGCGTTGTTAGACTCGGGAACAGAGCAGTTTCATACGCTGCGCCCGGCCGATCGGCATGGCTGCAATTGATCAAAGGAGCAGTCACCCTGAACGGCCAGGAACTGGCGACTGGCGACGGAATTGCTATCAATGAGGAGGGCGCGCTGGCCATTTCCGTCCAAAAACCCGCGGAATTGCTGCTCTTCGACATAGCCGGCTGAACCGAAAAGGCTCAACGGGAGCCACGCCCTCATCCAACGGCGCGGCCGTTAATTCACATCAATCGCGCCGGCAATCGATTCCGCGACGTGAAGCAAAAACAAATCTTCGCCGAAGCTGCCAATCAGCGATAGGCCGACTGGTGCCGCACCTGTGTCTGATTCGATAGTCGATAGCGGCATGGAGACTTGCGGCAAGCGGCCAATTCCGGCGATCGATGTGAGCGACAACGCCCGTTTGTAGTAATCGCCGGTGCGCTGGTCCATGCCCAGGCTCCCTTTAATGGGGGCCGACGCCGGCGTCGTGGGAATGCAAAGCAGATCGCGCGGCCCCAGGAATTTTCGCAAGCTATGGTAATACTGTTCACGGCGCGCGATAGCCGGCGGCACGCGGCGGCGATCTAAGCTGCTCACAAGTTCAAAATTCTTGGTCGTCACTGGGCCGAACATCGGCTCTGCGTCGGCAATCCAAGAGCCAAGCGAGCCTTCGATTTCGCTCCACTGGATGACGCAATAGGTATCGAACCAGGAGTCGAATGTCATGGCGACGGAACCGCCGACAATTCTACTCAACGATATATCACGCACCGCGGCGCCGAACAGTTTTCGCAGCCAGTCGATCGCCGGCTCATGTGCCTTTTGCACTTCCGGCATGGCCAATTCAAAACCATCGCGGAGCAAATAGATGGCGGTTGGACGCGAGTCTCCGCTGCTTTTCGATTGCGGTGGAGCACCCAATCAGAACGCGCAATGCGCGATTGAGAATTTCCGCCGTGCGCGCATGCACGCCGACAGTATCGAATGTCGGCGCAAAGGGCATGACTCCCGCCACGGAAATAAACCCATGCGAGGGGCGCAATCCCCAAATACCGCAATTGCTTGCCGGCACTCGCACTGAGCCGCCGGTATCGCTGCCCAGGGCGAAATCGGCCAATCCGCACGCGACTGCGGCGGCCGATCCGCTCGATGAGCCCCCCGGCACTCGATCTGGCGCTTTGGGATTCAGCGGCGTGCCATAAAAATGGTTTTCGCCGATCAGGCTGAAAGCGACTTCGTCGGATACCGTTTTGCCAATGCATCGCGCTCCGTTGTAGAGCAGCTGCTCGACGCAATTGGCGTGGCTTCGCGCCGGTGGATGGGTATCGCGCCATGTCGGATTACCGCAGCCGGTCTTTCGGCCGGCAATATCGATGATGTCCTTCACGGCAAACCGCAAGCCGTCCAGCGGGCCGTCGCCGGTCGGCGCCAATTCGAATGTTTCGACAAAGGCGCCGCTTTGCTCGATAGTAATCGCTCCAGAACCAACCATTGGCTTTATCCTTTCGCTGCGGTTTTGCCCGTGAGCATGGCCACGACGGCCAGCAGTTCGCCTGCATCGACGGGTTTAGTGACATGTGATTGATAACCGGCCATCATGGCGCGGCGACGGTCTTCGGTTCGGGCAAAAGCGGTCAGAGCTATTGCTGGGACAGAGCGGGTCCGACCGTCGCGCAAATCTCTGACTTCACGAATGAATTGATAGCCATCCTTTCCCGGCATGCTGATGTCGCTAATGAGCACATCGGGCTGAAACGATTCGAGCATGCCCAAAGCTTCGTCGGCTGTGGCAGCCGTTTGGACGAGCACCTTACTTTGCACCAACAGCCGGCGAACCACGTCGCGGGCGTCGGGCTCGTCATCCACTACCAAAACCTTCACCCCTTCCAGATCTGGCGGCGTGAACGCTTCGTGATGCCCCGTGTCGGCGCGTGGATGGAAGCGGTTGAGTTCTTGCGATGGGTGAATTTGCAGCGGCAATTTAATCGTGAACGTCGAGCCTTGATTTTCGCCAGGGCTTTTAACAAACGTCGATCCACCGTGAAGTTCGACAATTTGCTTGACGATGGCCAGGCCCAGACCCAGACCGCCATGGCGGCGGCTGGTGGCCGTTTCCGCCTGGCGAAAGCGGTCGAAGACATAGGGCAGAAATTCCGGCGCTATGCCTTGCCCAGAATCAGCGACATTGATTTCCAAATGCGAATTCACGCGCTCCAGCGAGATTTGAATTCGACCACCGCGCGGCGTGAACTTCACAGCATTGGAGAGCAAATTCCAGAGCACTTGCTGCAGGCGCTGGAAATCGCCCAGCGCCGGCCCTGCGCGGGTCAAGCACTTTCTGCAAACGGATTTCTTTGGCATCGGCGGCAGGTCGAATGGTGTCGATGGCGGCCTCGATCACATCCGACAGGTTCACAGGATGGACATCGAGACGGATCTTACCCGAGATGATGCGGCTCATATCGAGCAAATCCTCGATGATCTGCACTTGGGCGCGGCAATTGCGCTCGATGGCATTGAGTGTTTCAGTGACCTCTTGCGGCTGAATCGCGCCGGCTTTGAGAAGTTGCGAATACCCCATAATGGAACTGAGCGGGGTGCGCAATTCGTGCGAAACCACCGATAGGAATTCGTCTTTGAGGCGATTTGCCCGCTCGGCCTCGCCGCGCGCGGCCCGTTCGCTGGCCAACAACTGCTCGCGTTCGTTCTCCTGGGCGCGCAATTGTCGCTCACTTTCGCGCAGCGCTTCCTCGGTCTGCTTGCGCTCTTGCACCTCGCGCGTTAGCGACGAATTCAGAATTGCCAAACCAGGCAGCTTGAGCGCTTTCGGAGTGATAACCGCCAGGGCAACCACAGTCGACCAAGAAGCGACCGCGGTTATCAATTTCACCAGACCGCCGATCCGGTAAATTGGATGCCAAAAAATAATGGCCTCAATCAAATGTGTGGTTCCGCAGGCAAAGATGAAGATCACAAACAACCAAAAAATCCGCGGAAATGGTACATCGCGCCGCCGTAAAACGAAGTAGGCGATTACCAGCGGAATGGCCGTATATGCGCCAAAGATCGCCAGGTCGGAGTAAATGTGCAGCCAGCCAAGCGCCGGATCGTCGGCCCAACCGCTGCCGCAATACCAGCGTGGCGGAAAGCCGGCCGTGTCGAAAGGATTGTCAAGAATAGTTGCCATGGGGCAGGATCCTATGGGCATGCAATAGGTTGAGCGAAGGCGTGCAAATCGCAGTCTAATTTCGACAGAATGGATTTCAGTGTCAAGCGAAAGCGTGTTCGAGTGCGCCCTGCCCGTCATGACAGCAGGTTCAATCAACGGGCGGTATCCGACCACTCTGATTCCGAAACTTCCGCCGCCTCCACCGGCAGCGAAGCGGGCTTGGGAACCGCCGCATCGAGCCGGCCATATTTTCGAAGTTGAGGAAATAGCACTGCCGCAAGCCCGACAACAACCAGCGTGCCGGCGCCGCCGCTCACAGCCGAGATCGTCGCGGCGCCGATAGTGCCATAACCGACTGATTTGAAAAGTTGTGCCACTCCGCCCGATTCGATGTCCCCCACTTCGTTCGAAATCGAAATGAACATGCCGTTGATGGCCGAGACGCGGCCGCGCATTTCGTCGGGCGTAAGCAATTGAATGAGCGATTGCCGCACCACCACGCTGATGTTGTCCATCGCGCCGGTCACGAACAGCATCCCAACGGAAAGGTAGATGTTCCGCGAAAGGCCAAACACGATGGTGGCCACGCCGAATCCGGTGACCGCGCCCAACAATGCCAGGCCAGCGTGCTTCATCGGCCTGCGGTGCGACAAAATAAAGGCCATCGTGAGTGCGCCGACTGCCGGCGCGGCTTGCATCACGCCGAAGCCGAACGAGCCCACTTTCAATACATCTTTAGCGTAAATAGGCAATAGCGCCACCGCCGCGCCGAACAGCACGGCAAACATATCTAAACTGCTCGCGCCCAGAATGACTTTGTTGCGCCACACGTATTGAATTCCGGCTGCTAGATTTTTAGCGGTGAATGCTTGCTTCGCCGCCTTGTTTCGCCGATAGCGAATTTGCGACAAGATCGCGCAAAAACAGAGGGCAAAAGCCGCATCGCAAACGAATACGATGGCCGATGATCCAAATAGCGCGATTATTCCTCCCGCCGCCGCCGGTCCCAGCACTGAGGCAAATTGAAATGCAGTGGCGTTCCAAGTAACGGCATTGGGAAACACGCGCCGCTTCACCAACTGCGGCATCATCGATGCTTTAGCCGGCTGTTGGAACGATCGGGCTATGCCGGCCACGAAGAGGCACGCATACATCAAAATAATCGGCGCTTTGAGCGCGGTAACGACCGCTAAGCCCGCCGAGCCGGCCGAAATGAACACCAGCGCCGTCATCACCACCTTGCGGCGATTAAATCGATCGGCCACATGCCCTGTGAATATGGCTAACCCCAACACGGGCAACACTTGCACCAGCCCGACCAAGGCCAACGAAATGGGTGCGTTGGTCCGATCGTAAACTTCCCACCCCACCGCCACCGATTGCATCTGCAGCCCAAAGATCGACAAAAAATTGCCGATCATGTACAGCCGAAAGTTTTTTATTCGCAGCGCCGCGTATGGATCGTGCGTGCGCAGTGCGATTTCGGCAGAGTCGTGAGGCGTGCGATCCATCGGCTCCACAGTTTACTCGATGCGATTTCGCTTGAGAACCGGCGCGGCGATGCGCGAAAGGCGTCTAACTATCGATGGTACAGGGGGACCTGCGTCGCGGCTCAATTCTCCATCGCTTCGACCGCGAGGGATTGAAACTGCTTGCGAATGTCGCTGGCGTCTCCATTGCCCATTCCCACGCGACCAATGAGCAAAATGAGAAACTCGCCTTTGGCAGGATCGATCCAGCCTTGAGTACCATAGGCCCCGCCGTGACCGTACGTGCCCGGCGAGAGCATTGCAGTTACGCCTTGCGGCTCGCGGACCACGCCGAAGCCTAGCCCGTAACCCATGCCCGGCGTGAAGCCAGCTTTCAATTCGCCAGTTTGGTTTTGCGTCATCTCGTGTAGCGATTTTTCGGAGATGATGCGATGGCCGTCGAGCTCGCCGCCGCGCAATCAGCGCCTGATACAACCGCCCCAAATCGGCGGCCGTCGAATACAATCCGCCCGACGGACTAAAGTATTTCGGCTTTTTGGTAGGCACGGCCATGGCCGCCTTAGGAAGCGTGTCGGCTGGCACGAGTTTGCCATCTTTCTGTCCGCACACTTCCGCCAAACGTTCCGTTTGCTCAGGCGTTAGATAAAACGCCGTGTCGCGCATTTCGAGCGGTTGGAAAAACCGCTGGGCCAAAAACTCTTCGTACGGTTGGCCCGAAACCACTTCGATAATGCGCCCCAAGATGTCGATGCCTGAGGAGCTATATTTCCATTTGCTTCCCGGCTCGAAATCCAGCGGCCGCTGCGACAATATGCAAGCCAGTTCGTCGAGCGTGTAATCGCGGTTGCGCATCAAGTTGGCAAGGCCTATCGGATAATCGAGCAACCCGGAGGTGTGTGTGAGCAAATCGCGCAGCGTAATGGGGCGTGGTGATTTTTTGACGGAAACGGTGCCGGCCAAAAGATCGATCGAATCGATAAGTTTTTGTCCTTTAAACGCCGGCAGATACTTTTCCACGGGATCGTCGATCGATAGTTTTCCCTCTTCTGCAAGCAACATGATGCCCATGGCCGTGATTGGTTTGGTCATCGACATGATCCGAAAGATGGCGTCTTTGGGCATTGGTTTGTCGGATTCGAGCGTTTGTTTGCCGACGGCCTCGGTGTAAACCCTTCCATCGGCGGTACCAATGGCCATAACCGCGCCGCAGACGGTGCCATCGTCGACGAACTTCAGCATCGCCGGCTTTGTTGCAGCCAGCTTTTCAGGGTTAAACTTCGGCGGCGCGGCCGAGGTATGCTGCGAACTGCAAATTATGAAAACAAATAGCAGCCGAGATAAAATGCGTCGCATTTAGACCTTTCTATTGGTTCATCTGGTGTGGGTTATTATAAAATCTAACCGCGTTGTAGTCGCGGTTGCAAAATAGCGTTTGCCCATTATTCTTATCCCCATGTTCTTCAGCTTTGATGGTCTTGATGGCGTGGGAAAATCGACGCAGAGCGAAATGTTCTGCCGCTGGTTATGCGCGCAGGGGCACAATGTGGTTACCTGCCGCGATCCGGGCACTACACCGCTGGGAGAGGCCGTTCGCGAATTGCTGCTTAAGCGGGACGATTTAGCGATTAGCCGCATGAGCGAAATGCTGTTATACATGGCCGCGCGGGCCCAACTTGTGGAGCAAATTATTCAGCCAGCTTTGGCGGCGGGGAAAACGGTGGTATCCGATCGATTTCTGCTGGCGAACGTCGTCTATCAAGGGCACGCGGGTGGATTGGATGTGGCTGAACTATGGAATATCGGCAAGTACATTACGCATGGAATTGAGCCCAATATGATCTTCTTGCTCGATATGCCGCCCGGAGCGGCACAAGGTCGAATTCAACGAGAGCTTGACCGAATGGAGCAACAAGATAACGATTTTCGGGAGCGACTGCGCGCCGGTTTTTTGACTGAAGCCGCTCGCCGGCCTGAGCAAATCGTTGTGATCGATGCCAGCCGGTCAATGGACGAAGTGCAAAATGAAATCCGCGCCGCGACCCAGCGCGTAATCAGCAAATGATGGATCGAGCGATAATACATGTGAGTCTTCACGCTTGACCTCCTGGACGTCCGACTCCTGATGATCATTACCCTCGATGGCCCCGCTGGCGCAGGCAAGAGTACGGCGGCGCGTGCGCTAGCCAAACGATTGGGCTTTCGTTTTCTCGATACGGGCGCCATGTATCGGGCGGTGGCGCTGGCGGCAGTTCGGACAGGCTTAGATTGGAACGATTCGGACGCACTGGCCAAACTGGCGCGGCAATATAAAAATTGAGCTGGACGATTCGCACATTCTTTTGAATGGCACCGACGTTACGCGGGAAATTCGCGCCTCGCAAATTACCGCGGTAACGCGCTACGCGGCAAACAATGCACAAGTGCGGGAACACTTAGTGAAATTACAACGTGCGCTCGTGGCCAACAGCGACGTAGTGGCAGAAGGCCGAGACCAAGGAACAGTGGTCTTTCCGCGTGCCGAATGCAAAATTTTCCTTACTGCCACACCGGAAGCGCGAGCCAAGCGCCGGCAGCTTGATCTGCAAGCCCGTGGTGAAAATGCCGAATGGGAGGAAGTGCTGCGACAGCAAAACGAGCGAGACAAAAGCGACGCGACCCGGGTTGTAGGACCTTTAATTCCAGCGGCAGACGCGATCGAGTTCTATACTGATGGTCTTTCGGCCGAGGACGTAGTAAATCGCCTGGAAAATATCGTGCGGCAGAAAATGGGGAGAGCAGAAGGCAAAAGGCAGAAGGTAGATTAACGAGACCGCTACGTTTGGATGTTGTCAGGTCCACTGGTTATCATTTTATTTGCGCCTGGTCCCCTTTCTGCTTTCTGCCTTTTCGCACTTTTCCCATGGCACAGCGATCGCTTCCCAAACTTCTGTGGTACGATTTTTTGCGCGTGGTCTGCTGGGTATTCGGCGTGGCGGTGTTTCGTGTTCGCGTGTTTGGGCGCAGCGCGCGCCGGTCGATGGAGGTGTGCTGGTGCTCTCGAATCATCAGAGCCACTTGGATCCGGTGTTGGTGGGTTTGGCGTGCGATCGGCGGATGAATTATTTAGCCCGCGATACGCTGTTTGGCTTCGCCCCTTTTCGCTGGCTGATCTATTCGCTCGATGCCATTCCGCTGGATCGCGAAGGCATCGCCCTTGGCGGCCTCAAAGAAAGTTTGAAACGCCTGAAGGCGGGCGAAATGCTGCTGATTTTTCCCGAAGGAACGCGCACTCGCGACGGCGAAGTGGGAAAACTGAAGCCCGGATTTTTGGCGCTTGCCCGCCGCTCGAAAGCGAAGCTATTGCCGGTGGCCATCGAAGGGGCTTACAGCGCTTGGCCGCGGACAAACCTGCTACCGCAGCCGGCAGTGATTCATATCCAAGTTGGCGCGGCGCTGTGTCCAGCGGAGTTTAGCGGCTGGGATGATGAGCGGTTGTTGGCGGAAATCGACCGCCGAATACGCGAATGTCACCACATTGCCCGCCAGCGGCGAGACCGAGTCGTGCCGGCCTCGTCGAATTGCAAAAACGGTGCGGGTTGCTAGCCGGCGGCAGCCCATTTGTATTTGTCGTAAGTATATATTGCCCTCGTACTTACGCATCGCGTGCACGCGAGTGGCGAGGCTTTTTCACAAAAAATTCGTAGCTTTTGTGAACCTTCTCTCCGATATGGCGTCTTAGGGGGTGCTAGGCGTGTTTTTAAGGCCCGCCTAGCCCCAATTGCCTCGTTTTCGAGTCTTTGGTGAGTTTACGGCCTAAAACAGGCGAACTTGACACCAAGGGTCCTGAACGGCAAAGTTGAATAGTTACTGATTTCGCCTGTGCAACAGAGAGCATCGCCAGGCGAATGATTACGATTAGCTCTCGAAACGTGATTCTCTCCAACCGCGCCATGTTACGCAGGAGCAGGCCATGAATCGTTCGTTCAAGATTGCCTCGATTGATCGTTTCTTTGCGATTCGCGAAGACCGCATCATCGTCCGCAAATCGAAAACGAATCATAAGGCCAAGCTCCATGCGCGCGCCGCACACGCTTTCTATTGGCTGTGTGCGAGTTTGCGCGGATTGCTAGCTGCCGCTGGGTCGGGTTGTACCGGCTCGACGGCGTGGCAAGCCGGCCCATTCACGCAGCCTGCGGGCGCGTGGGTGACGGGCATGCAAAACCGCATGACCGTACGGCGCCAAATGCCGGCAGTCGTAGTGGCGTAAGCATTACGCCGCGGCCCGAAGCAGGGCCAAACATTACGACGCTTGCCGGTAATGGCTGGGTGGTGCCGACCTAAGTCGGCGCTTTCCGTCCCCTTGGCCCCTCGACCGCTGGTTTGTGCATTTTGTGTGCATAAGCCGAAAGCAGGTCGAAATTTCAGGAGAGAACGATCATGACCGCTTTGGCTTTAGAAGAGAACGCGACGGAAGAGCTGAGATCGCTGGTTCTGGCTGCGCAAGACGGCGACCGGGCCGCATTCGGCCGGTTGTGCATACGTTATGAGCGCATGGTCTACAGCATCGCGCTTGCGCGTTTGGGAAACGAAGCCGAATCGCAGGAATTGTGCCAAGAAGTGCTCATGCATGCGCTGGAGAAAATCGGTCAGCTGCGCGAACCGGAATGTTTTGGCGGCTGGCTGCGCTCGATGGCGCAGCGCATGGCCATTAACCGCGCCGTGCGCCGGCAGCCGGTGACCACGGCCGAGGCCGAAACACTTGAGGTGTCAGCGGTGGAACGGCATACGCCGCTTGATGGCGCTTTGGCTAGCGAGCGGCAGCGGCACGTGCGCGCGGGCCTGCGGCGGCTGAAGTCGATGGACCGCGATACGCTGGTGGCGTTTTACGTGAAAGGGCGGTCGCTCGTGGATATGAGCGATCAATTCGACGCCCCGGTGGGAACGATTAAGCGCCGATTGCACGTCGCCCGCAAGCGGCTGGCCAAGGAGCTAGCCGTGTTGGCACCTTAGCCAGTCGAGTCGCCAAGTGCGCCGCGTGTTGTTGTGCGAAGTTGAAATGATTGCGTAGGTAACCCTCTCCCCCCATGCCCCGCGTGGGTTGCACTTAGCAGTGCGACTCGCGCGGGGTTTCTCGTTTGAAGATTAGGACGTGGCAGCCCGATTTTTAGGGGCCGTAGTTTTTCGGAGACGACGCGTCCCTCGTTTTGCACAAAACGGCCGCCACCGCCAGCACGACCCAGCCGGCTATCAGCGCTGAGCCACCGATGGGAGCAACGTGCGTGAGCCTTTGCCCGGTCAATACGAGCACATATAAGCTGCCAGAAAACAACACGGTTCCGAAGAACAGAATTGATCCAGCAACGGAGAACCATAGGCAATTGAATTGAATTGTCAGCAAACCCACCAGGACTAATGCTACTGCGTGATACAACTGATATCGCACGCCGGCTTCAAAATCGGCCATCAAATGCTGGATTTCATCAGGCTGCAATCCGCGCCGGCTGAGCATCGGCTCTAGTCCATGAGCATGAAAGGCACTGAGTCCGATGCCAATCGCGGCCAGCAATCCACCCAGCGCAATCCAAATTCGGGGAGACATCATTTTATCCTTTGCTCTTTGAAATCGAAGAGATCGGTGCGCACATTTTAGCAGAAGCAAGAGCACTCATCATTTAGTCAAAGCATGCCGACCTGGATGATCTAAAAGCGCAAATAAAAACCGCCGGCAGTCGTTTTAGCGGTCTCGACTACCGGCGGCTCGGGGGGAATGCGAAATTCGATCGAGGAGACGTTACGGTGCTGGCGCGGTGCCTAGCAAGTTCTCTTCCTCTTCTTCTTGAATAATGATTCGCGGCGTGACCATCATCATCAAACTGTTGGTGGTGCGGCCGATGCCGACATTGCGGAACAGGCGGTTGATGTATGGCAGTTTACTCAGAATCGGCACACCGGCTTCGTTGCGGCCTTCGCTTAGACGTTTGATGCCGCCCAAGAGCACGGTGCCGCCATCGGGCACGCTAACGGTGGTCGACACCGACTCGACCGCGAGTTCGGGCAATTGCACCGTAGTGCCTTCGTTAATTTGCGTACTGCCGTTGCTGGCCGCAGTATCGTCGCCAGCCTTGGAATCGGACGAATTGCTGATGGTGGTCGTCGTGCCGGTGAATTGGAATGTTTGCACGTCGCCAATGGTGCTGAAATAGGGCACAACCGTCAGGCGTACAAACCGCCGGTCGCTCGAAACCACGGCCTGAACTGTGAGCGCGGTGCCTTCCGCGAGCACGACGATGACGGGTTGCTGCGCGGCGGCAAAATCGCCGACCACCGGAATAATTTCTGTCACGAACGGCCTGAACGTTTGATCCTGCACGGTTGCTGTTTGACCGTTGAAAAGCGTAACCTTGGGCGCCTGCATCACATTGCTGCGGTTGTCGCCTTGCGCGGCTGTGATCAAGAAATATGCTTCGATATCGCTCAAAATCGCAAAGCCAAATGTTGCGGCTTGAGACGGATCGAATCCGAGCCCCGGGAATGTCGGGGGCGTCGAAGCGGAAAAACTACCTTGGCGAAATTGGACATCTTGTAGCGGCGTGACCATATTGGTGGGCGACAATCCGACAACGGCACTTGGATTGACCCCATTGAACGACGGAGCACCGGAGGGGAGGCCGGCACCGGGCTCCGGCGGCGGGTTGGGCGCAGTAGTGTGGCTGGCAATATTGAAATCGAAATTTACGCCAATGCGTTCGAAAAAGTCGTCGTTGAGCGTGATGAAACGCACCTCGATCGTCACTTGCAGGTCTTGCAAGCGGCGAAGCTGCTGCAGCAAGTCGGCGATTTCTTCATGCTTTTCCTGCGTCTGATAGATGACGAGGCTCAAATTCGTGTCGAACGGCTCGATGGTCCCGCCGTCTGGATTCACGTCGCGCCAAATGGTTGGCGGACCGACGGTATCTTGAATCAGGTTGATCAGCTGATCGAAGTCGGCTTGCGAACCACCTTTGGCGCCACCCGGTCCGCTGGCTGCGAAGGGATTGCCTTGATTGACGCCCGTTTTCGGCGGGCCGCCGCTGCCGATGGGCAAACCAAGGGCCGGCTGCACCTGAGCGAGCGTTAGCGGGTTAACGGAGCTTTTATCATTGGACGCCATTGCGATCGGGCCCATGGAAGATACACTGCCGCCGGCCGCACCGCTCCAACCCATGCGCGAGTAGGCCTCGCGCAAGGCGCCATTCAGCCCATCGCGACCGTCGGAAATGAAGTTTGGAATGGGAATGACGAGGTCAGCCACGTAGTAAGTGACTGGGTAGAGTTCGCCGTTGCGCATATCTTGGCTAGTTATCTTCAACACTTCGTCGCTGACGATGTATGTCAGCCGCAGCGGGTCGAGAATGAGCTTAAGTGCACTTTTGAGCGAAATGTCTTGGCTCAGGTCAATCGTCACCGGCGTATCGCTGCCCACGCCTTCGGCCGCTAAACCCTTCGGGTCGAGGTAGACGGGCACCTGGGCAATTTTGCCGAGATATGAAATGACTTCGTTCAGCGGCCGCTGCTGAAATTTCAGCGAAACGGGAGTGGTCAAACGCTGCTCGATCTCAAGATCTTTCGGCGAGCGGCGGAAGTTTCCTTCCTTGCCGAATTTCCCGCGCTTATTCGTCAGATCGGTCCATTTTTTCAAATCGGGCATTTCATACGGTCCGACGAAAGGAACGGCCGATTTATCAACGTCGTACATGGCCTGATAGAAGCCGTCTTCTTTCGCGTCCTTCACATCTTGCTGCTGCGCCATGCGCTGCAGGAACTTGGCCATCAGATTGAGTTGCGTCACGACCGGATTTCGCGGGTCGAGCTCGGCACATTCCTTGGCCACGACGCGGGCTTCCGCATAGCGTTGTTCTTCGACAAGCTTATTGAACTGATCGACCTTGTAGGCGAGCTTTTCGTCGACCACGACTTTTTGCTTGCGCTGCTGATCGACTTCGGCCTCGATTTTTTGATTTTTCTCGTCCAATTCAATTTGCGGCGCGTTTTGCGCGATGTGCTTTTGCATGTCGGCAATGCTCATATCCAACCGGCGCAGCAATTGTTCGCGGCTCACAGGATCGAGATCGGAGTTGGCTGCGACCGTGGCCCGCATGCTTTGCAACAGTTCGAGCGCTTGCTTAGGCTTTTTCTCTTTCAGGTCGCGGGCAGCGCTTTGTTGCTTGGCGACTTCCGCCGCGACCTGGCGCGCCGAGGGTTGATTGGCGGCAGTGGGCGCGGCAGGCGCTGTGGCCGAGGCGGTGATCGCACCGGCGGAAAGGCCGCCATTAGCGGTCGACCCTGCAACGGGTTGATTCGAATTTCCGGCTCCGGCATCGATTTGGGCCACCGTTTCCGCTTGAACGCCCAGCATTTTCAAATGATCTTGCAGTTGGCGGCGTGTTTCGGGATCGAGCTCGGCTTGAAAGGCCCACGCGCGGCGGAAATCGTGCACTGCCTCTTGCGAATTCGATTGGCTCAGCGCCTGCAGCCCTTGTTGGAACCAATGGCGCCCTTCGCCCGTACCGGCATCAGGCGATGGAGAACCCATGCCTTGCGGCGCAAGCGCCGTATCGCCAATTCCCATGGGCAAACCAGCGGGAATGCCTGACGGGGCGCTATTTGCCACGGCACGCTGCACTACAGGTGGCGATTCTTGTGCCGCGGCTGTCATGTTTCGTGTGGCATCGGCCTGAGGATCGTAAACCGCGCAGCGCCGGGTAGCGACTGTCGTCGGACGCGTTTCCATTGGCGTGAATGACGCCAGATGACGTTTGCTTCTTGGCGCGTTGAATATCGAGCAGCACCAGACTGGGGCGATCCTCGCGCGGCGCATAGGCGGAGTCGGGCGCCAATGTTTCTGCCTGATGCGCAAGCCGTTCAGCCAGCGCGGCGTTGCCTTCGCTCAGCGCCTTGCGCGCTTCGGCCGTCAATTCCAACGCTTGCGCTTTTCCGCCATCACCAGCCATTTTCATTGCGCTTGCGCCGAGTGTGGCCGCGGGGGCCAACGTGCCTGGCACGCTTTGCAGGTTGCCGGTAGCGGCGGCTGGATTGTCGTTGGTGGCATAATAGTCGGGCGATACCAGCGGCGGCGCGTTCGCATAGCGGCTGCCAACCATGCCCGTTGGTGATTCAATCGGCGTCGAAATGGGCACGGCGCCCAGCGCTTCGTTTGCAGTTGGAATGCTGTCGCCCGGCGGCGGTGATGCGGCCGCGGCCATGTTCGTGCTAGGGCTCGTACTGCCAGGGAGCGTTGGCACGTTTGGAGGCTCGATGTCCCAAGGGTTCGGCCCCTCGTCTCTGATCGAACTCAAACGGTTCGCCGGCGAGGTTTGTGATTGTACGCCAGGCGACGAAGAATTCATGCTGCCCTGCGAACCATAGCCACGAGCGGCAAGTTGCTGGGCCGTCATGCCCGGTTCCGTCGATCGGCCTTGCGCGGCAGGCGGATTATAGCGGTTCGAACCGCTGGTGGTTTCGGCCAGGCTGTTGGCGCTTGTGCCGGCGGCTTCCACCGACGGACGAGTCAAGAACGGATCGCTGGATGCGCCCGATTTGCCGCTGGCGGCGGTCTTACCGGCGAACTTGCCTTTTTGGGCGGCGAGCTTTTCCAAATCGGCGTGGGCTCGTTTGGGAGTATCGCCGGAATAGAACAACGGATATTTCGGACGCAAGGCGTCGGCCTGTGCAATTTTGGAAGCGGCCGCATCGAGATTGCCGCCGTTCATTGCTTGGCGAGCTTCGCGGAGCAAATCGTCGGCTTGTTTCACGGCGGCGGAATTTCCGTCGTCGCCTAAACTGGCCGCGCCCATCAGCATGGCTAGCGCAACCGATTGCGAGCCGGCCCAACACAACGTCGGAGCGGCGGCCAAAGTGAACGCACAAAACGCGGCAAAAATCTTGGTCGTGGTATTCAACGCACGATCCTCCATGATCGAGTCCCACCCGAGGAGCGAACGATCTTTCTAAACTGAATTTGTTGGGAAGCTTCTTGCTTTCGGCGCAAAGCGCTCGCGAAACCGTTTCGTCGCCGGCCAAAGAAAAGACAACCACTGGCCGAATCGACATGTTTCGCACAACGCCGGCGCGTGGTGCGCCGACGGAGCATCTTCGCGGCAAAGCGCTTCCGCTGTACCGGAAAAATGGCAGACGAGGGCGGGATAAATACAGGCGGCCAAAACAGCGGTCAAGGTCACTTGCGCGACAATGCGAAAAATTCTTCATGTGCACCAGTGCTAGCAACTGGCGCGGCGGAGAATTATGGCAAATTTAAGCCCAGAAGCGGCTCATCCGTCTCCGGCGTTTCCTCCGGCAGCCGGTGCCGGGTTCTTTGGCACATTCGTGCGCTGCTGATAATCGTTCAGCGTCGCGGCATCAACGGCCGAATCAGAAACGTTCAATTTGCCATTTGCGTCGAAAAACAGCAGCTCGATGGGCCCTTTCGATTTGCCGGCGGCCAGCGGATCGTCGCCGCGAGCGTCGAGCAGCATGTCGAGATTTGCGTTGAGCGATGGCACTGTCACCTTTTGGAGAATTGCCGAGGCAGCCATATCGGGCACGTTATCGATCTTTACATCTTTGAACCAAGCAAACGCACCCAGCGGCAGCTCAAAATCCTTGGTCACCTCGACCCAATCAGAAGTTTTATCGTCCTTCACGAGTGTCAGAACGTTGATTTTCGCCACAGGCTCGCCGCCTGCGCCGCGCGGGGTGGAAACATCGTCGGCCAGCACCTGGACGTCCTGTGGAACGCTCACCAATCGCGTTTGTTCGCTCCAAGGCGATTCGACCAGCCGCTTTTTGGCACTGTCTGGATTCTCCAAGTACTCTGGCTTGACATCAAAATTTGGATTCGTCAACACCAATAGAATTCGATAGCGGTAGGTTTTGCCTTTTTCGACTGTCGTGTCGATAAAGCGAAACAGCTTGTACGGCGGCGTCGGGACAGCGACCGTGCTGTCGCCATTGTTAGCAACAAAATTATTCGGACGAATAGCCGGCGCGGAAGGCGCTGCGCCAAAACCGCCGCCGGCAGGTCGCGCTGCTGGCGCTATAGCGACAGGAGGCCTTGCCGCGGGTGCAGCCAGCCCAGGCAGACCACTGCCTTCCAACGGATTCACAGGAATCGGATTCGCGTCGCCACCGGGTCCGGTTGGCTGGTCGGCGCTGCCTTGCGGCCGTAAGAGGGCGACTTTGGGGTGCGACGCTTCAAGGCCCCACATTTTCAAAAACACCGGCGGCAGCGGCCAGGTGGTGTACAAATTCAATGCGCCACTAGGTGTTGTTTGCATCGGGAAAATGTAGGCCGAATCGACAATTTCCGGATACGGCCCGGGGTCCCACTTGTTGGCATCGGGGCGGCCGCCATCGGGCACAAGCGCATGCCAATCAAGATCGACCCATTGCAAATTCGGGTCGGCGCCGCTGGCTTCAGCGCGCTGGACTCTGAAGAAGTAGTAGTTTGGTGAATCGGGCGAGGCTAGCGCGGTAGCGGCCGTAGCGCCTCCCATTGTCGGTGCTGCGGCGGCAGTCGGACGATCTACTTTCACTGCATAGTCGAAGCGGCGCTTAAATTCAGCAATTTCTCGCTCGTACGGCACTGCGCCTGTAATGATCGTGTAAAACGTGGGGCGAGCATCCGCGCCCGGGGCCGACACTCCGAGTACGGCCGCATTAATGGGGATCTGAGTGTTTCCAGCCGCCGGCGCTGCTGCGGGGGGCGCGCCTGGGCCGCCGCCGTTATCTTTCGAGTAGGGCACCAGCGCATAGCCCGAAGCAATTTGCAGATCCTCGACGGGGAAGATCTGTGGATCGGCGCGCTTCATGAGGTCGGGGAAGATATTGGGGTTCCACGGATTGGGAAAATCAATATTGGGAATCTTTTCCATACTGATCTTGGGATCGAATTTCACCGTCTGAATTCCCTGTTCCTTTTCCACATCTTTGCTCCAGGCCACATCGTGAATTCGTCCTTCGGCCTGGCTGCTGTCCCGCTTGATCGAGTCGGCCGATTTCGAATCCTCTAACGGCTTGGCCGTGATCGCGCCGTACATGAACAGCAGCAGAATGAAAATGGTGATACCCAGCACGATTTTCTCACCATTGTTGATGAAGAAATCACGAATGGCCGCGCCGCTGAAATTGAGTTTAACTTTCATGCCGAGATCCAATCGACGTTCGGAGCAAATGTTGAGTTTCGGTTAATTTGCCGCTCATCGTTCGTCATTTCGTTGTTCCGCTTACCGTTACGGCATTGGCCCGCCCGCAGGGGGCGTGGCCGGGGCCGGGCCTCCAGCGCCAGCGCCCGCTGGCGCGCCTGGTGCCGGTGCTTCGCCCGCCGCCGGGGGAGTAGTTCCGGCACCGGCTGCTGGAGCAGTGCCTACAGGCGTTGCTTCGCCTCCAGCCGCTGGAGCAGGTGCGCCCGCTGGTGCTGTGCCCTCGGGCGGCGTAGCGCCAGCGGCCGGTGCTGCTCCACCAGGAACTGGAGTGGCTGCGGCAGCCGCCGCGCCGCCTTCAGCCGGCGTGCCTTCAGCCGGAGCCGGCTCACCAAGCTTTTGCAAATCAGGGGGTTTGATCAAATAAACGACCCCGCTAACTTCGACGCGCTCTGTATGCGTCGGAGCGCTGCCGATTGCCGGTCCTGCATCGTCGGAAGCAGCGCCCCGCGAGCTTGTCGATTGATGGGCAGTGCCCGCGTTAATGCGAACTTCGCGCACCTCAATCGGCAGCACCGAATTGCGACAGTCTGTCAGCAGCCGATCGAGATCGCGCGGATTGATCACCAACTGCATCCGAAATGGCATGAGGTTGTATTCAGGCGAGCCGGCGGCAAGATCTGCTGCCATCATCGGTTCGCCGGTGTCCTTCACATAGCGGTAATTCTTCCATTGAGCATCCGGATCAGCCGAGGCAGCGTCGCCTCCTTCTGCTGGCGCGGCTCCCGCGTGGGAGTCGTCGCCATGGCCGCGCGTTACCGGATTAGGGCGTGGCCTGTTGGCGTCGGGTCCGGGAGTTGGCGGAGTTCCGGCGGCGGCCGCTTTCACGTGTAGTATTCGCTGTCCAGGTGCTCCCGGCGCATCGTCGGCAGCCGGATAGGCGATGAGCATTTCGTTAATTGCGGTGATTGGCGCATCGTGCGGGCCGCGCGAGCCTTCATTGACCGCTTTCACAATGTTGCACAGCGCCTGATAGACCCACAGTTCCTCCTGCATGAATTTAATCATCTGGGGCGAAGGGGCCTGGTCCCATTCGAAGCTGGAAACAATATCGGCAAGCTGCGTCCAGACGACACGATGTTCTGGAGCGTTTAGGTCGCCGTTGTCGGCTGGCTGTTGATCGGGCACAGCGCCCGACTCATCGACCGGCGCGGAATCGACTATGTCGGCGAGCTTTCGCGCCTCTTGCCGTACGACTTGTTGATAGCGCTCACGCAAGCGCTGACTCAGAGTCGGGGGCTCGGCCTCCAATTGCGGCACGGCATCGAGAAATTCCTTGCCGTAAGATTCAGGCCAAATGAAAACTTGCTCTTTTTGCTGCTTGTATAGCTGATCCCAAACGTCTTTGACTTCCTTGCGCACTTCGTCCGTTTTTTTATCGATGCCGTTGACCCATGTATCGTTCGCATGCGGCGATTCGATGTTCGTCAGGCCTGTCAATCGCGGTATCGATCTTCGACTCGAATCGGCCAGGAATTGCTCATTGAGCTTGCTTGTCGATTTGTACCAAACGAACAGCCCCACCAGCGCGGCAATGGCGCACAGGATCCAGAAGTGGTGCTTCCGGAGCATTTCTAAAATTTGCTTGACCTTATCCATTTCAAAACTTTCCGAACCGAATTCTCAATTCTTTCCGCCAGCGTCACTGTTGGCGACTTGCGGCTGTTCGGTCCCCTTCTTTTGTTCGTCCGGTTTTTCCAATCGCTGACTGAGCGTGGTCGGCTTCCAGACGAATTGGACGACAAAATCGTACTCCTGAACAGTTACTTTCGCCTGTTGATCGATCGGAACATTGCCCCCAGCGCCGCCAGCGGGTGCCCCCTTCGCGCCGCCCCCCGCGGCTGCGCCGCCGAATCCGCCAAAACCGCCCGTGGGCTGCGCTTGGCCGGCGTAGGTATCGGTAACATTCGGATTAATGATGACTTTCGTCTTCAGGCTGGTAACTTTGGTGACGATCACCGGATACCCAATGCCCAGCTCTTGCAGCGTGAATTGGCCGCCGATCAAATCGATTTTCTTGTTCTTATCCTTGAGCGCGGCGATCAAAGTGCGGCGAAGATAATCGGCGCCGAAATCGCTCTTGTTTTTGTTGTGATAGTGGTAGCCCGAAAGTTGGATGATCCAGCCCGGCCCATCGGGTCCGGCATCGGCGGGGGGTGCGGCCGGAGCTTCGCCGCCATTGTCAGCACCCGGAGCCTTGGCGGTCTCGGCTTTGGCGGCGGCGGGCTTGTCTTCAACCACCAGATCTTTCACTTCGTCCCACCAGGTTTTCAAATCGGGACAATATTCCATATCGACCGATTCGATGTGCAGTTCGTTGCGCGCGCTGGGATCTTCGATTTTCTTTTCGTCGTGCGGTAAGCACTCGTTGACGGCCTTGAGCATTTCACCGACAAGCACGCGGCGCTCGCCGATGCTGGCTAATGTCTGACCGGTGGCGCGCATGTCATCGAATTTTTGCTTGGCGTTTTTAAATTCGTCCTCAGTACTGGAAGACAAATCCTGCGCGCTCTTGGCTGAGGCAAAGGCTCCTCGAAACGCATCGTCCTCGCGCGCCGAGTTCCATTCGCGCCATTTGCCCACGTAGCCCAACAAGCAGCCCAAGAGCAGCACCGCCACACAGGCGACAGCATACGGTTTCTTCGCGCGGATCATGCGATCTTTCATGATCTCGCGCGGCAACAAGTTCGTATTCAGCCGCCCCTTCCCCAAGGCCTGCACCGCTAATCCGTAGCAGACCGGATAGGAGAGCATGTTCTCTTTGAAGGCGGGCGAGCCAGTGACCGATGGGCCATCGAGTTGCCGGTAACTCTCGAACTCGGAAATTTCCAATCCCAGGTTCTGCGACAGATATTTGTGCAACCCGCGCAATTTCATCGCGTTGCCCAGCGGCACTACGCGGCCGAGCTTGGCATTGCGTTCCAGGTTCTGGAAAAAGCTCAGCGAGCGCTGCACTTCGCCCAGCAACTCGCCGAACACGGGCCGCATGGCTTGGAAGACCGCTTTGGGATCTTCGGCCTTCATAGCATTGCGCTTCAAGTGCTCGGCCTTGGCCAGAGTCAGTTTTAACTGCTTGGTCAGCGCTTTGGTGAAATGATTGCCGCCCAAATTGATGGTGCGCTGCCAAACCTTGTAGCCGTTAGTGACCACCAGATCTGAAACGTCGGTCCCCAGCGACAGCACGACGGTGCTGGCCGGCGGATTTTCCGGATCGTACTGATCCTGCGGCGGAATGTCGGGCATTTGGTCGAACGTGATAAAGTTGTACAGCGCCAGCGGCGTGAGCTGCACAATATCGACCTCGATGCCGGCTTCGATAAATGGCTTAAGTGCGCGATTCACCTGATCGCGCTTCATGGCGAACAGGCCGACTTCGGTTTCCAGCGCGAAGCCTTCTTCCATGCTGCCGCCGGCCATTTGCTGATAATCCCAGACGACGTCTTCCAGCGCGAAGGGAATTTGCTGCCGTGCTTCGTAGCGGACGATGTCGGGTATTTTCTTCGATTCGACCGGCGGCAATTTGATGAACCGCGCCAAGCCGCTTTGACCCGAAACCGAAATGGCCACCCGATCGCCAGTCAGCGAATTGCGCGAAAGAAATGTTTCGAGGGCCTCTTTGATGAGCTCGACCGGATTGGCATCCGGCTGGCTGAGCATCTTGGGGTATTCGATGAAATCGAAGGCCTCGGCGACGATACGATCGCCTTCGGGCGCAGCACGACAGCGCAGCGCCTTGAGGGCGGTTTGCCCTAGGTCGATTCCCCAAACGGCTCCCGTCTTTGCCATGTGAAAGGTCCCTCGATCTCCGCTCCGCAGCGTTCAATTCGGACGGAAGCACCGGCGAGTTATTCAGTTCCCTCGGATGCGCGCTCGTTCGGCGCTTTCGTCTCGCCCCGGTCCCACAAATCGACGGCCTCGTGGCTCGATTGCGCCACCAAAATGCCTGCGACGCCAAGAGGCCGCACCTCTCTTAAACTACTGTACAGAGCAGGGATAGCGATTGTCAACTAATTGGCCCGATGGTCCGATTTAGCAAGTGTGGTTGATTACCGACTTTATGATAAATTGGACCGCCGGGACGAGCAAAAACATCCCATGAGCGACAGCGATGACGGTCCAGCAACTCTGGATATTCAATGCGGTTTATCTGGCAATTTTCATTGCGGTCACCTTGGCGACGCGCGCGGCTGCAGCGCATTTTGGGGGCACTTGCTGGGGCTTCAGTCTATGGAGTCATTGCCTTGGGAATAATCGCCCTTGGCGAACGAATTCCGCTATGGCACATGGCAATCCACTGGGAGCCTTCCTATCTGACTCTTATGTGCATCGATTTCGCGCTTTGTGGTTTTATTTATTTGATCACCTGGCGGATTGCCCGCCGCTTTGGCTGGCGTGGATTTGTGGTAGTGACAGTTATTGCGGCTGTGCTCGGACCTGTGCGCGACTACGCCTATATGCGACGTTTCCCCGAATGGGGATATTACGAGCCGGGCATCGCTCCAATGGCGGCGGTATCGGTCTTGTACATTTTGCTGATCGTCGTGGGCCACGGCGTGATGCGATTGATCGCCGGTCCAGCCGGCTTCGACCAACTCGCCCGGCGACCGTGGGAGAGGGAATGAGCGATTGCAAGTGCATTTGCACAAAGTTTTGCTAAAATCCGCCCACCGGTCGAATTGAGGATTTGTACTCCGAGTGTTTTATTGGAAATATCGTTATGCATTACTCGTTCAAATTACTGTTCGGTCTATTTTGCTGCGCACTGTTGCTCGGCTGCGAACAACCAGCCGCGCCCCCTGGCGATGCCGATAAGGAAACCAAAGACATCAATGCGCATGGCGACGAGATCATGGCCGGCAACGGCAAAGCCGAGTCCCGCGAGTGGTTGAAGTCGGATTCACACGTGCTATTCAAAGAAAACCGCAAAAAATTGGCCGGCTTTATCGACGAGTTCTATGCTGCCGGCGCCAAGCAAGTTCTCATTGCCGATGTTGAAGAGCACGAAGGCAAGCAATACGGCGGCGGCTTGCTGATCGTTCTGCCAGACGACTCGGCCGCTCGTGCAAAGCTATTCAAACTGAATGAGACCGTGGGCGCAACCTACGACGAAGACCCTGTGAGCGACAGCGGGCAGAAATACATTTACATCACTTTCGATTGATTTGCAGCCAATGCCGTAAATTGTTTCAAAGCATCTCCCTCTACCCATTTCGCTGACGAGGCCTTGAAATGGACGATCCCCAGCGGCTCGCCGATTTGGAGCAAGATGACCGCTTTCCCAGCGGCCAGTGGACCGGCTTCTTTCTGCAATATTGGCTGCCTGGCCGTCACACGACCGAATTGGAACTGACGTTTCGGCACGGGGAGCTCGCCGGCCAAGGGGAAGACGTCATTGGAAAGTTTACGATGGCCGGCCATTACAACGTGCGGTCGGGCGAGTGTGAATGGGTCAAGAAATATGTCGGCCGTCATTCCATTCGATACAAGGGAGTTAACGAAGGCGCCGGCATTTGGGGCGTGTGGGAATTAAAGCAGCTCTGGGGTCTGTTCACCGACCGTGGTGGATTTCATATTTGGCCGCTGGGCAGCGACACAGCCGATGATTCCGATGAAGCCGAGCAAGCGCTGCTGGCCGTCATGCGCCAGCAATTCGGCAACCGGGCAATTCGATTGATAGCGGCTGCGTTCATTTTACTTGCCGCGATTGCCGGCGCCGCACTGGTCGCTTATATGCTCACTCGGCAATGAAGATGCACCGCCGGTGCGATCCCGCATTGAATATCGCGATTACATCAATCAAGCTCCTCGACTACAATCGTGGTGGGCATCAGAGATTCTATTGTTATTTGTACGGACTAATGTCTTCACAGCAACGCGAACCGGCTGCGCCGCGACCGAGCGCCGACGTTTCTTTCACCGCTGAGTTCGTGCACCGCTTGCGGTTCACGCACGACGTATTCGGCCGCGACGCGCAGGTGCTTATCAATCTGCTGGAAGCGGCTGCCGGTCAGCCGGCGCGCGTGCAATTTTGGATCGATTCGCATGTGGCCGCGGCGCAGCCTGAATTGCAGCAGCGGATTTTTCGCCCTTTCGCGCCAATTTCCGCAACGCATTGCGCTGGCCGGCAATGTGCAGATTGTGCCGGGGGGCGAAGAAATCAAAAATGATATTCACATTTTGGAGCAAATGCTCAAAGTCATTCACGCCCACAATCTCGACCGTCGCAGCTACATGGTCGCCATTGGCGGCGGAGCAATGCTCGACGCCGTCGGCTTTGCCGCCGCCATCGCGCATCGCGGCATTCGCCTCATTCGATTGCCCACTACAACGCTCGCACAGGCCGATTCGGGCATTGGCGTCAAAAATGCCGTTAATGTGTTTCACAAGAAGAATTGGATTGGCACGTTTGCGGTGCCGTGGGCGGTCATCAACGATACGGCGCTGTTATCCACACTGCCAGACCGCGATTTTACCTGCGGCTTTGTTGAAGCCGTGAAGGTGTCGCTGCTGAAGGACGCGAAGTTCTTCGATGAGTTGTGCGAGCAAGCGCCGCGCATTCGCCGTCGCGAAATGAAGGTGTGCTTGCCGCTAATTCGCCGCTCGGCCCAATTGCATCTAGAGCACATCGCCCGCGGCGGTGATCCGTTTGAAATGCTCGAAGCCCGTCCATTGGATTTTGGCCACTGGAGTGCCCACAAGCTCGAAACGCTTTCGGAGTTTTCGCTACGGCATGGAGAAGCGGTCGCCATCGGTGTGGCAATCGACACGATTTACTCGTCGCTAGCCCTCGGCTTGCCGCGGGAGGACGCGAATAGAGTGCTGCGGTGCCTCTTAGATTTAGGGTTCGAGCTGAACCACTTCCAACTCGAAGCGAGCGACGCCGTGTTCGCCGGGCTGGAAGAGTTTCGGCAGCACTTGGGCGGCAGGCTAACCTTAACGATGCTCGCTGGCATTGCTCAGCCCGTTGAAGTACACGCTGTGAATAGGAAACTGATGCGCCGCGCGATTGACGAAGTGAAGCTGTTTTCGGGAAGCCCGAGAACCGTGTGATTCGCTAACTGGAAACATCTCAATGCGAACACAGTTGAAAGCAACTGGATTTACCGTTCATCTGAAATCGGCGTGACAGTTCGCGCAGGTCTTCGCCATCGTTCCGGCGGCCTTGGTCGCCGAGTCGTAATTATCGTGCTGCACTGCGTCGCGCAGTTCGACTGCGGTCTGTTTCAGCGTTTTGGCGAAACCGACGAATTTTTCATCATCGGTGTTCTCCATTCCAGGTTCGGCGATCACCTGCGCCAGCACCGCCACGATCTCCGACTCATGCGCTAATTGGGCCGCGTTCTTCTTGAAGTCGCCCGGGTTCGAAGTGGCTGCCGCAATTCGATCGCGTTGAGCGAGTTCCAAACGCGTCATCAATGGCGATAAATTGGATACTTTCGACCAATCGTTTTTAGGCTCGACTTTCGTCGGCGGCGTAATGGTATCGCCGCGCAATAGACTGGCCAAATCGTCGCTACGCCCTTTGGCATCTTTGAAGGTTTGCTCGGTGGCCGCCTTGCAGTTGTACCCGGCTCGGGCGAACAAGTCGCGGGCGGCGGCCGCCTGGTTTTTCCAGCGGACGTCGCCGTCGTACTCGTTGACGATTGCAAATGCGGCGGCCAACAGGCTGAGCGATTGCCGCGCTTTTTTATTCGCCCCGCCGAGGAACGTTTGTTGAGTTTTTACCGTCTCGGCAAGCGCTGGGTTTTGCGACTTAATTTCATCTTGCAACGTGTCGGCCGAAATGAGCTTCGACCAGGGAAAAGCCCCTTGAGCATCGCCACCATTTGCACCGCTCCCCCGGGGCCACCCTTGGCCGCGCTGTACTGTGGACGATCACCAACGAGAACTTTGCGCGCGTCGGGGAAGAATGTGTCGAGCACGCGGCTATCCCACTTTTCCGGCGGAGCCGCCCGATTGCTTTTGTCGCCAGTTGGCGCAGTTGCCGAGGCCGCTGGGCTTTCCTTAGTCACGTCGGATTTCGGCGTAGCAGCGTCGTCGGCAGCGACGAGGCTGCCAATCAGCACCGTTGCTGCCACGATTACAGGTAACCCGATATCATGCCGCATTCGCACTTCGCTCCCATTCGAATGGACTTGCCCTCGCCTGTCTATTATTCCAAGCGGTTTCGGCGGCAGCAACGTATAATCGTGCTTAGACTCGTCCTCAATTGATTTGCGTTCATCCGCATTCGTTAATCCATTGACATTTGAATGACCACTTCCGGCAAATCGTCCCGGCGCGAGTTTCTGCGAGGCAATGCGGCCGCCGTTGCGGAGACCATTCAATCGGCGGCTGGAGCCGGCGACTCATTTGGCGAGGACAATTTCGAAATTTCCGAGGAATCAGCCGGAAATCTCCTCCGCCTCGGCCGGCGGGCGATGGCTTGTCAATTCGAGGCGTTCGTCAATGCAAAGCAGAACCCACAAGCCGCTGAAGCGGCCGTCGCCGCGCTCGATTTGATCGACCAACTCGAAGCCCAATTGACCGTTTACCGCGACACGAGCGAAATCAGCCACATCAATCGTACGGCACATGTCGATTCAGTTCCGGTTGAGTCGCGGCTGTTCGAGCTACTCCGCTTGGCAGCACAGATCCACCTCGAGACCGCCGGCGCCTACGATATTGCCGCCGGCGCAGCTTTCGAAGGTTTGGGGATTCAATCGCCGTGCCGGTCGTATTCCAGATGATGCGGCGCTAAACGAGGCCATCAATCGCGCCGGCATGCAGCACGTCGAGTTCGACGCCGCGCGAAATGCCGTTCACTTCGATCGCCCCGGCATCGAATTTAATCTTGGCAGCATCGGCAAGGGATATGCATTGGATCGCGCTGCGGAAGTTATTACGGCCGCCGGAGTCACACGCTTTTTGTTGCATGGGGGCAATAGCAGCATCGTGGCGCGCGGCCAATGGCAAATTGGCCTGCGGCATCCCCTCAAACCACAACAGCCGTTAGGAGAGATCAAGCTGGAAGATTGCGCCCTGGGCACATCGGGCAGTGGCACACAGTTCTTCCTGCACGATGGCCGCCGCTATGGACACATTCTCGATCCGCGATCGGGCCGACCGGCGGAAGGAATGCTTTCAGTCACTGTGGCCGCTACGAGCGGTGCGGAAGCTGATGCGTTGGCCACCGCCTTCTATGTGCTCGGGGTCGATGACGCAATCGGCTATTGCAGAAACCATCCGGGAATTAGCGCGGTTTTAATTGCGCCAGCCGCTTCGAGTCGCATCGATGTGACCCTGTGGGGATTTCAGAGGGGCGACATTGGCATTCTCGAGGATGACGCGGTGCGAGTACGACGCGCCGATTGAATCTCATTTTGGCTGCATGGCGCAATTTGGCTAAAAAAAAGTGCCGAAATCGCGCAGATTGGAAGTGCCAGAGATTTTGCGAAAAGCTAGAATGTTCGGTTGTGCGATCGATCGGTCGGTTTCGAATGATCCCTCTCAGCACGTTATTCGCCCTTCACGAGTTCGTACTCAAGACGCATGCTTCTCGCCGACGGAATGCTTGAAGGGCTCGTCTATTACGGATATGCCGGGATCATTTTGTATATGATTCTCACCGGCTGTGGCCTGCCCATACCCGAGGAAGTGGCGATCATTGCCGGCGGCGCTTTGGCGGCCAACGGCAAGTTGCACTGGGAGTTGACATTGGGTTCGCTGTTGATCGGCGCGCTGGTGGGCGACTGCGTCATGTATTTCATCGGCTACCACTTCGGCCGCCGGCTGCTGGAAGAAAATCGCGTATGGAAGCGGCTCATCACGCCCGAGCGCGAAAAGAAAGTTGAAGAGCTACTTGCTCAGCACGGCGTCAAGGTGCTGCTCGGAGCACGGTTTCTCGTCGGCTTGCGCGGTCCGATGTACATTACCGCCGGTATTCTGAAGGTGCCGTTTCGCCGCTTTTTGCTGGCCGATTTGTTCTGCGCCACGCTCGTGGTGAGCTTGTTCTTCGGGCTAACCTACTTCTACGGCAAGGAAATTATCCGCATCATTCACGAAGGAGAAGGCTGGCTCACGATTGCCGTTTTGACAGGTGGTATTGTCGTCGGTGGCGTCTCGCTATGGTTGTATCTTCGGCGGCAAAAGGCGAAACGCGCGACGCTCTCCCAGCAGATAGGACCCCTGCCTTCTGGTCCAGTCGTGCCAGGCCATTCAATAAAGACCGCTGCCGAGCCGTTTACTAATGGGAGACCGGCAAACGGTTCGCAGGCAAGCTCTCAATCGCCGCAGGGCCCATCGGTGAGCAAATAGATGTCCTCTGCCGGCGACATTGAGTGAAACATCGGCGGCCAACGAGCCAAAACGTTGGCTCTCATGGACTCTTAATGCTAAAATGGAACATCACACGCTTCTTCAGTTTGGCCGACGGATCGGATGTCCCGTTTTCGCTGAAGCAGTTTCGGCATGGAGGAATCTCATGCGGCGGTTCGTTTTTCTCGTCGGCGTTCTTTTTCTCGCAGTCCCGGCGATTGCAACGGCACAAGGCGTCCAGCCGGCTGCCACCCCCCGTCGCTTGGCCGCGCTCGGCCAACAAATCGGCCTCAACGTTGCCATTCACGATGGGCGCTTAACTGCTACCGCCGCTCGCGAAAGTCAGGCCGCATTTCATCATGGCGCCGAAGGGGAACGAATCAGTTCGGCCATGTCGGAGAATGGCTGGGTTATTGAGCTCGAATACACTTCTCCCACCGAAAAACTATCATTTCATTTCCAAGGAGATGACCCGGTCAACATCCATCATCAGTTGCCACAGGCAACTGCCGCATCTGGAGAAAAAGATCCCTCGGCCGGGTCCGCCACCCCAGAAACAATCGTCGATTATTCGCAGGCCGCACGGCAACCAATAAAATTGACGGTTACCGAAAATGGAAAAACTCGCCAGGTCGAGGCGGCCACAGTGTGGCACCTGTTCCTGCTCGAGCCCGACCTGGTCAATCGGCATTTAGTGCCGATCCTTGAAATGCTGCACCCGAACTGGCAGCTCTCTTCGCAGGCCGATCAACTCAAGAAAAGCCTGCTCAAAACGGCAGGCAAAGTGCGTGCAGCCGATCGGCAGCGTTGGTCGGAGTTGGTCGCTCAATTGGCCGACGACCATTTTGCCGTGCGTCAAAAAGCTGAGCGGCAATTGCGTGCAGCCGGCCAAGCGGTGCTTCCATATTTGGAAGCCCTGCGGCGTTCCGATCTCGATGCCGAACAGTGGCAGCGCGTGAATGAAATCATCGACTCGTACGACGACAATCACGATGATACCCCCGACCGCGTGGCCGAGCGCATGATGGAAGATCGCTCGGTATGGCTGGCGCTGTTAGACGATGCGCAAGAATCGACGCGCCGCACCGCTGCCGAACAGTTTGCTAGCATCGTGGGACAATCAATCGAATTCGACCCGGCAGCTTCGGCCGAAGTTTGCAGCAAGCAAATTACAGCATTGCGCTCAAAGTATTCACCGCACGATTGAATTTCGCGGCCGGTAATCGCTCATCGCCGGTGCATCAGCGGTTTCGCCAGCCCGGCTGCAATGCTAGCAAAGCGGCTTCGTGGATACACAAGCGGTCGCAGAATTTCTCTATTTCCAGCGGCCTTCGCAAGCCGAATTACCCCTATAGCCGGCAGAGTTGTCGGCAGATGTGGAAGGGGGGAAAATGTCAATTCGGCATCAACTGCCTGGATTTGCGCGGAAGCAGAGCGTCTACGCGCGCATCGGGCAACTCCGCGTGGCGATTTGCCAATGGCGCGCGGGGCAGCTGTTCGGACCATCGTACTCTTAGCGACAGTGCTGACTTTCGGAGAGCTTGTTACGTCGGCGGCCGAGCAAGAGCTAAAGGCCACCAGCAGCAAGGCAGCACACGACGACGCTTTGCGATCTATCCCGCTTGAGAAGCTTTCGCCAGATGCGCCAAAAGAATTTCGGCCGTGCTCGACAACACGAGCGTTTTCCGCCGCCTGCCGGTACAAGTAGTCGATTGCGAGCCCGAGCTTTTTCATTTTCTCGTGCACCAGCCGGAAGTGATTGTCAACATTTGGCAGGTGATGGGTGTCACTAATGTAGCGCTCGATCGCCCCGACGAAACTCACTTCCGCTGCACTGATGGCGATGGCACGACTGCCCATGGCGAAATCGTATTCCAAAATGAAGATACCCAAATCATCTACGCCGAAGGGGAGTACGATGGCCCCCTGTTTCCCAAGCCGGTGCGCGGCCAAGTGGTCGCAGTGCTAAAAAGCGCCAGCATTCGGGAAACTAACGGCCGTTATTACGTGACCACGCGGCTCGACACATTTATGCACGTTGATAACGTGGGCTTGGAAGTCATCGCCAAAATGTTCCAGGGATGGCTGGGCAAAACGATTGACCATAATTTCATCGAAACCGTGGCGTTTGTGGGAAGCGTTTCGCACGCGGCCGAACGCAACCCGCAGGGCATGCGCCGGCTGGCCGCCAAGCTCACGCGTGTCGATCGCGAGCGGCGCGATCAGTTTGTGGCGCTTACTGATCACGTGGCTGAAAAAATGTCGGGCCAGGAACTTGCCGACGGCGGCGACCCGGCGCTAGCCAATGCAATGGGACCGCATACAATGCCGGCAACACGATAATTCTCGGAGAAACCGCTAGCGGCAGACGTTGCATAACTGCGCGATGCAAGACTGGCAAGGCGGATGCGCCTCACGTCGGCTTAACGGCTGATCGCCATTTGAAATAGCGGCTGCTGATGGAGGCAAGTGCCTAATTTGGAACCGTACTACCCGATGTTCCCGCCAATAGCGCTCGGTATTTCAATCGCATTTCTTGATGAATCCAGGTGAGGTAAGCATTTGCTCCCAATGAGGCGAACAAGAAAAGTAATGCCAACATTAACGGCAACCATGGCTTCGATGCAGGCTCCGGCGCACTCGTGGTGCCGCCGCTATTGCCGCCTGGTCCGTTCACCGCGGGCATTCCTGCGTTAACCTGGAAACCACTGCGACCAGCGTCGCCTTCTCGAGCATCGGTCCAAGCTCCATCATCCGCTTTCAATTGCGGCCGAACAGTTGGTTGGCTCGTCTCGGATGATTGGCTGGCAGCGACGATTTTGCTCAATGCACTTAAGCCTCCAGTGCTTTTCTCCGATGGAGGCGGTTCCGATGCACTCGCTTCCGGCATGCTCCTGGCGGAATCGCGATACAGAAACAACAGGGGCGGCACACCGGCGGCCGACGCAGTTGAGCCTGATGGGTTCGCCGTAGTGTCTTTTTTTACCACTTCCCCTGATTTCGCCGGCGGCAGATTTTTATCCGCCGTGTCGAACGTGCGAGGCTCACCGGCTGCATCAGATTTATTACGAGCCCCTACCACTGCTGCTGAGTTGGCGGCTGCTGCATCGGGCATGGCGTTTGTTTCGCCTGCGGCAGGGCCGTGTACCGGCATTGGCGATATTGCGGCCTGCGATTGCGCCGCAGACGGCGCCAGCGAAGATGAGGGCACTTCCGATGTGTTTGGTGCGCGTGCGATCCGCGGTCCGTTGATGTCGCCTTGATTCGGCAACGCGTCGTTTCCTATTTGTAAATGAATGCGGCGAATATCGCGCAATCCCGGCGGCACATCACTCGTAAAGCCTTCCTTTTGAAACGACTGCAGCAATTCAGGTTCAACCTGTACCGTGTAAACGATCCCGCCGCCGGCCAATGGTTCCCAACCGAATTCGACGGCTGGTGCACGGCCGGGAAAACTTAGAATCCAATAGCCAAACGCAAACGCGCAAAAAACGTATCGCTTCATAGCAAATTCCTGCTAGCAGTTTTTAGATTGGCGGCCGCACCGCCCAAGGACGCAACGGACGTGCCGGACAGTTTCAACCTACCGCTAGTGCAGTTATGCTGGCAAGGTGAAATTGATGGAGCGTCCAATGGCAAGTTATTAAACCCAGACCATTCGCACGTATTGCCCCGCAGCCGCGCCGATTGGCCCCTCACGATCCGGTTAATCCGACGTATCACCCAATGCGAGCCACTTTCCGCCGAATTGTAATTTGGTGCGTTAAATTGGCGATATTGGCGTTGGTCGTTTGGGGCGGACATTGCACCATTGTCGCGGCGCTCGACGATCTCAAAAGTCACCATTGGCAACTCGCCCGCATTCAGCCGGCGTGGATACTCGTAGCCGGATTATTCTATCTTGTCGCCCAAATTCCTTGCGCGTGGCTTTGGCAGCGCGTATTGGTTGCGCTGCGACAGCCGATTGTATTTCTTCGCGCGCTGCGCGCCTTTCTCATCGGCCATCTCGGCAAGTACGTGCCCGGCAAAGCGATGGTGGTTGTGTTGCGTGCTGCCTTAGTAGGAGGCCCGAACGTGCGAACCGCGCCCGCCGTTGCCGCGGTATTTTATGAAACATTCACCACCATGGCGTGCGGCTGCGTTGTGGCCGCAACGATTTTGCTGATTGGATATCGCGGCGAGCACGCATGGCTAATTTTAGGTGCGCTTGGGTTAGCATTGCTGATGGGAGTGCCGACCATTCCGGTTGTGTTCAATCGAATTATGCGGATCGTGCCCGTTTCACGCACGGAACAATCGGCGCCGCGCCGGCATCTGAATCCGCATCAAATTCTTCCGAAAACTCAATCCATCTGACTTGGCGGCTGCTGCTTGCCGGCTGGGTAGCGATTGCACTGGGCTGGTTTTTAAATGGTGCGAGCCTCTGGGCCGTGCTTCGCTCCATTGGAGTCGATAATACAAGTTTATGGACCGATTTACCAATTTATACGGCCACTGTGGCGTTGGCTGTCGCTCTGGGGTTTGCCTCCATGCTGCCCGCTGGAGTCGGGGTGCGCGACATCGCTCTCTTGCAACTTTTGGCGCCGTATTTAGAACAGCTCCAACCTGCACAAGGGCAATTGCTCGCGCTGGTCGCGGTAATTGTGCTGCGGCTCGTATGGCTAGGAACCGAACTGATGGCATCAGCCGTCCTTTACCCTCTTGGTTATATGCACCGGCAATTGCCAACTGACGTGAATTCGCGCTCCCAGTAAAGTATCCTTGAAAACAGTCTTTCCGCCGCACATATTGTTCACAAAACGCAATCGGGCAAATCGCCTCATATGCTCTCCGTTATCATCCCGCTTATCGACGAAGCCGAGAGCCTTCCCCAGTTGCACGTGGAGCTGAGCGAAGTCGCGGCCGCGCAAAAATACGACCTCGAGATAATTTTCATTGACGACGGCTCGCAAGACCGCTCTTGGGAAATCATTCGCCAATTCGCCGCGTGCGATTCGCGCGTCCGCGGCATTCGATTTCGGCGGAATTTTGGCAAATCGGCGGCGCTCGAGGCTGGCTTCCGAGCCGCCCGCGGCAACCGCGTGATTACGCTCGATGCCGACTTGCAGGACGATCCGCACGAATTCCCCCGCTTGCTGGAGAAGCTCGAACAAGGCTTCGACCTGGTCAGCGGCTGGAAGCGCATCCGCCACGATCCATGGCACAAGGTTTTCCCTTCGCGCGTTTTCAATTGGTCGGTCAGCGTGCTCACAGGGGTCCACTTGCACGACCACAATTGCGGACTCAAAGCATACCGCCGCGAGGTTATCGACGAGCTTCATCTCTATGGCGACATGCACCGCTTTGTGCCTGTACTTGCGGCAGCGCGCGGCTTTCGTGTAGCCGAAATTGAAGTGCATCATCGTGAGCGCCGCTTTGGCTATTCGAAATATGGCGTTCGCCGATTCGCGCACGGCTTTATCGATTTGCTCACCGTAAAGTTCCTTACTGCCTTCGGCGAGCGTCCGCAGCATTTTTTCGGGGAACTGGCGATTGCTTCGATCGTGTTCGGGTTACTCCTCTTCGCAGTGCCGCTGGGGTTTCACGATCTTATTTTCCTAATGTTTGCACTGACTGGTCTCGGGCTGTTGGCGATTGGGTTTTTAGCCGCTCTGCTGCTTGTCGATCGGCATCGCGCCGGCCAAACTTATGCGATTGTCGAACAATTGAACGAACCGGCCGAACCGACGCCCACAGCCAATCGGCAGCCGCCATAAAACGAAACGGAAATTCTCAGAATCCATATATGAGCACTGTCGCGTCATCAATGAATTCAATCGATGCGTCGGACCGTGCGCAACTGCGGCGCGGCGTTTACGCGATTTTGATTTTTGCTTCGCTGGGCATGATGGTGGGCCGCGTGTTCGCTGTGAATTCCGCCGACCGCGAAGGGGCCGAGAATGTGCTTAAATCGCAAGGTCGCGAAGATTGGCAGCGCCAGCGACCATTTTTGAGCAGCAATGATCGCAGCCGCTGGCTGACGATTCGCGCTCGTGGAGAAGGGAACTTATGCTGTCGAGGCCTTTGTCACGGATCCAAAAACGTATCCCAACTGGGACAGTATCGACATCGTCATGCACGAAGACGCCGCCGGCACGCCGCATCTTTACAGCAGCAAACCTCCGCTCTTGGCCACGCTTTACGCCGGCGTGTATTGGATCATCAACCGCACTACTGGTGCCACGCTTGGCACGCATCCGTACGAAATCGATCGGGCTCTGCTACTCATTGTGAACGTCCTGCCGTTGATGGTTTACTTCCTCGTAATTGCCAGCATTGTCGAGCGGTATGGCCGCTCTGATTGGGGCAGCATTTTTGTCATGGCCACCGCTACGTTCGGGACGTTCCTGACGACATTTGCCGTCGTGCTCAACAATCATGTACCCGCAGCCGTTTGCGCCGCCATCACGCTCGATGCGATGCTACGAATTTGGTACGACGACGAGCGCCGCCTTCGTTGGTTCGCGCTAGCAGGGTTTTTCGGCGCGCTTATGGCTGCATGCGAGTTGCCAGCCTTGTCGTTTTTCTGCTTGGTTGCAGCCGCGGTGGCCTGGAAAGCGCCGCGGCAAACAATTCTCGCTTTCCTTCCTGCCGCGCTGGTTATCGTCGTCCCCTTCTTTGCGACCAATTGGATCGCGCATCACAGCCTTTCGCCCCCGTACGCACATCGCGAACTGGAAACAGCCCCGCAAAACCAGGCTTCACAAACTACTGGCAAATTGCAAGCGAATTACTTCGAAGACAAATTCACCACCGATTCCGGCCAAACCGTCACGCTGCGCGGCAATCGCGACAATTGGTACGATTACGAATTCACGCGCACTGACGGTGAGAAAACTGAGAGTTATTGGCGCAATCCCAAGGGTGTCGATATCGGCGAACCGTCAATCGACAAATACGTATTGCACTTGCTCGTTGGCCATCACGGCATTTTTTCGCTCACACCCATTTGGCTCTTGGCCATCCCAGGAATCGTTTGGCTCGGGTGGGGCAAAGACTATCGACTGCGAACAGCGGCGATTTCGATTATGCTCTTGAGCATCGTGTGCATTGCGTTCTATATTTTGCGGCCGCAGCCCGAGCGGAATTATGGCGGCATGTCGAGTGGCTTCCGCTGGGCGTTTTGGCTTGCGCCGCTTTGGCTATTCGCAATGCTTCCAGCAATCGACCGAATGGCAAACCGCCGCTGGGCACGTCTTTTGGCATGCTTGCTTCTGGGCCTTTCAGCGCTCTCGGCCGCGTTTCCCGTCTGGACACCCTTCACCGAGCCCTGGCTGGCGACATTTTGGCAATACATGGGCTGAGCTAGATTCTCCGAGCGCCTCGGCAACGGCGCATCTGCTAATGCGCTGTTTTGCTGAATATGCAACGCACGGTCCATCGAAATTACCAGCCCAAAAGCAGACCAAAAACTTAGTCTTTTCCCCAATGCACGACCCATTTCGACTTAACAACCGTCCCGCTGGCGTGGTATAATTCTCCCCGGAGCGAGGGGCCAGCGCATATGCTGCGTCCCTAAGGCGGGACAGAGAGCAGGTGAGGCGCGTCGAGATTCTGATCAGTTGCACCGGCATTCCCGGGCCATTGCTGCCCAAGGTGCGGAAATGATCCAGATTCGACATAAGGCGACGGGCGCCGTCCTGCTGGAGATGGATGCCACAACGTTGGCCGGCGCTAAACTCTCGGGAGCCAAGCTGCACGGCGCATGCTTGCAGGGGCTCGATCTGCGCACCACCAACTTCGGCAATTCCGACCTTCGCGATTGCGATCTGCGCGGGGCCGTGTTGACCGATGCCAATCTCAATGCAACGGCGCTCGATGGCGCGAATGCGTCGCGCGCCGATTTCACCGGCGCCGATCTGACGGATGCCAAACTGATCGGCGCCGATCTTTCCGGCGCGAAACTCGAACGCGTCCATCTGCGTTATGCCAAGCTGGCCGGCGCAAATCTGGCCGGCGCGAATTTGACCGGCGCCGATTTGAGCATGAGCGACCTACGGGCGAATTTGAATTCCGCGAATCTTACCGGGGCCGATTTGCGTGCCGCCGATCTAACCAACGCTAACTTGATGGGCGCGAACCTCGAAAAGGCCAATTTGAAGGGCGCTAATCTCACGTGCGCCATATTGGCTCGCGCGGATGAATGGCGCGATCGACCCCAGTGGAAGGCTTGCCGCGGCGGCCGTTACCGTTGGATCCAAAGTCGCCGCGAAGGCGAGCAAATCGTGGTGGCAGTTTTGGGGATAAGCGTTCCGCGCCTCTCGCATCGCGAGAAGCTTGCTATGGGTGCTTCTGGCCAGTTGCCTCACCATTCGATTCTTGTTGCATCAGCCGCTCAATGCCGCGCAAGTGGTCTTCGTTCCATGATGACTGGCCGCCATTTTTCGAAAATTTCGGCCAGTTATGGCCATTGTCGCGCATTTCGGCAATCGCTTTGTCGGCGCTCCAATGATCGTACTTCATGCGCATGTATGCCGCGACGATTCCCGTGCGGTCGTGTCCGGCCGAACAATGGAACAGCACGCCGCCAGTTTGCGCAGCCTTCATAATTTGATCGCTCACCGAGTCGAGCAGTTTCCAAACCGCCTCGTCGCTCATGTCTTCGAGCGAATTCTTGCCAGAATTTCGCATCGGCAGTGAAATGAAGGTAATCCCGGCATCCGGCGCGGCGGCCGTCTCGAGTTCGACAGTGGCCGTTTCGGCGTTGGGTTTGGAATTCTTTTCGCCATTGCTTTTTGAGCTTCCTTTGGTGGGATCTTCAAACGAGACGATGGTTTGAATTCCCAAATCGTGCAAATGCTTGAGCCGCGCAACCGCCCTTTGCTTCTCGATGGCGTTTTGGGCCGCCGCATCCGTGGGTTCGGCCGAGGATTTTATAAGCAAGTCCTTCACCGGGCATGCGCTGCGGAAGATCATCTCGTGCCCGCCAATTTTCCCCAGCGAGTGGAAGTCTTTGACCTCGGTATCTTCCGACGGCTTTTTTTCGCCCGGTTGCTCGGTTGCCGGCGTTGCAGCCGCCGTACCGCCCTCGGCGGCCAACAGACGCGTCGTCCTCGACAGCTCGCTTGCCATGCCAGCGACGAGCACCAAACACAGCAAGCCCCCCCAGAAATAGACTGATTTCATGACAGCATCCCCCATTCCTCGCGTGCGGCTGATTGATCTTCGAAGCAACTTAGGATACCGCACTTCGCCGCTGCCCGCCACAACCGGCTTGTCCGCCGCGGCACGCCTGCCCTAAACTGGCGTCGTCGTTAGCACTATAGTTTTAATCACTTATTTCCACCCGTGAAATTAGATCAACTTTGGGCTCCGTGGCGGTTGGGCTATGTGGTCGGCGAAAAAAAGCCGGCTGAAAGCAAGTCCGACGCGCAGCTTTCGTGGCAGACCGGCGCCGATCAGAAATGCTTCATCTGCCAGGCCGTAGCAGATATGTCGGCGGCGGGACAACGTAATAAGCTCGTCGTAACGCGCACCGATCGCGCCATTGCGCTTTTGAACCTTTACCCCTACAACAATGGCCATCTATTAGTCGCGCCACTTGCTCACATGCCGCGGCTGGAATCGCTCGATTCGCAAGATCACGCCGCGCTCATGCAACTATGCGCGAAGCTCTGCGGTATTATCGAGCGGCAGATGAAAGCCGAGGGCTTCAATATTGGGCTCAACGTCGGGCATGTGGCAGGCGCGAGCCTCACGGGACACTTGCATTGGCACGTTGTTCCCCGCTGGAGCGGCGATACGAACTTCATGCCCGCGCTGGCCGGAGTGCGCGTGATTCCTCAATCGCTGGAGGCAATGTTGGATTTGCTGCGCGATGGAATGAAGCACTAGCCCGACGGCCGCCGTACGACGAAATGTCATCAACTTCACGCGAATCTATTTCAGGTCCGGGCGCCTCGGTTACTTCCCGGGAAGCTGCGCTTTCGGCGCCTTACGCCATGCACAGCGGCGACTCTGTCGGGCGAGTGCATCCTGAAGCTCAGCATTCGTATCGAGGGCCGTTCCAGCGCGATCGCGATCGCATCATTCACAGCGCAGCCTATCGGCGGCTAGCGTACAAAACGCAAGTATTCACTGGCGAATTGGGCGATTACCATCGCAGCCGGCTCACCCACACACAAGAATGCAGCTCGATCGCTCGTACGCTGGCCCGGGCACTACGGCTGAATGAGGATTTGGTCGAAGCGTTGGCACTGGCACACGATTTGGGGCATCCTCCCTTTGGGCACGCTGGCGAATGGGTGCTCGACGAATGCCTGAAGAATCAGGGTGGATTCAATCACAACGCTCAGGGGCTGCGAATCGTCGAAAAGCTGGAAAGGCGCTATCCAAATTTCCGCGGCTTGAATCTCTCGCGCGAAGTGCTGGAGGGTCAGACGGCGCGCATCGATAAACAGTCGCCCGGGCAGCGGCCGCTCTTGGAAGCGCAGGTGGTCGATGCCGCCGATAGCATCGCGTACGACACTCACGATGCCGACGACGCTTTGGAGCTTGGCTTGTTATCGATGGAGGACCTTGAAAACGTGCCGATGTGGGCTGAGGCGGCGCGGCGCGTACGGCAAAAATTTGCAGCGATTAACCAGCGAGACTTGCGGCGAACGATCATTCACGAGCTTATCGATTGGCAAGTCGGCGATTTACTTGCCACCACACAGAAACGACTTCAAGCCAGCGCTATCGACAGTGTGTCCCAGGTCCGCGCCGCGCCGCTGGTGGCCGAGCCCAGTGCCGAAATGGCCCAGCGCAAGCGAGACTTTGAAGCCATTCTTGGCGACCGCGTTTATCGCCATCCGCAAATACTCGCGGTTCGCAGCCAAGTGCAAGAGGGTCTGCGGCAAGCGTTTGATTTCTATGCCAGTCATTCTGATCGACTGCCCGACGATTTCAAGGAGCTCGTCAGCGAAGATGGCGTGGGCCGCGCGGTGGCCGATTACCTGGCATCGCTGACCGATCGCGCCGCGCAGCGCGAATTTGAAAGAATAGGACTATCGAAGGGATAATCAGCGATATTCATGCCCGCAGGGTTGCCCCGTGAGCTTTGCCGCAGGCAGCGACGATTTGATCGCGAAGCTGATCGGCCTCGCTGTTGGTGAGCGTGCGGTCGGCGCGGCGCAGCATAATGGAAAACAATTGACTCTTTTTGCCAGGACCAAGTCGCTGCGGGTCGCGCCAGGTGTCGCGGTATTCGACGCGTTCCAATTCCGATCCGGCGGCACCGCGCACTGTTGTGGCTAATTCGGCCCAGCGCACGCGCTCATCGACGACCAAATTCAGATCGCGCGAAACGGCCGGGAATTGCGATAATTCCTTCGCCTGCGGAACAAGTTGCGCAATTGCCTCCAGCCGATCAATTTGAATTTCGGCCACGGTGGTCGGCTGCCGCAGTTCGAATTTCTTGAGGGCCGCGGCACTTACTTCTCCCAAATAACCCAACGGCTTGCCATTGATATTCAATCCGCATGCTCGACCGCGCCGAACAATTCATGTCGATAATCGCTTACTTCCAATTCGGCTACCGGGTTCAGCCCCGCCACGATCGCCTCAAGGACTCCTTTCACCGCCAAAAAATCGCCGCTGCAAGCCATCGCCAACATCAGCGATTCTTCCGGCAACTCGCCCTTCCTCGGCAAATACACGCGAGCGATTTCGAATAGCTCAATGCGCGAGTTTCCCACCGCTTCGTTGTTCCGCCGGGCAAGGAGCAAACTGGGAATGAGACTGCGGCGCAATCGATCGGCCCGGCGCAACACCGGCGTTGATGAAACCAGCGACGGCTCGCTCGTCCAAGGGCTGAATGCTTCCGAAGCGGCTTCTTCCACCAGGCTGATGGTCATTGCTTCGTCGATGCCGCAGGCTACCAGCGCCTCGCGCACCTTGGCGAGCACTCGATCGCGCTGGGTGCGATGGCTGCTGGCCATCGGCACGGTGACATCTTCGGGAATGGCGTCATATCCATGGATCCTCGCGACTTCCTCAACCAGATCGATTTCGCGCTTCAGGTCGCGGCGCCAGCTTGGCGGGACGACCGTGAGGGTTTGGGTGTCTGGGTGTCTAGGTGCCTGGTGTTTGATGTCTGATGATTCGCGATTACCAAGCGCAGTCAGTATTCTTCGGGCTTCGGCCGAATTGACTTCAATGCCCAAAATACGCTTGAGTTGCGCCAGCCGCAGCACGATCGGTTCACGCTTCGGCGGCTGGCGGCCGACATCGACTACTCCGGAGGCGAGTTCGCCTCCGGCTAATTCCAAAATTAGTTGGCAGCAGCGGCGGCTGGCCCAGTCGACCCCTTCAGGATCAACACCGCGCTCGAAGCGATACGATGAATCGCTGTGCAGCGCCAACTTGCGAGCGGTGTTGCGAATGGAAACGGGTTCGAACTCGGCTGCTTCAATGAGCACTTCGGTCGTGCTGGCGCCGACTTCGGTGTTCGCGCCCCCCATCACACCGCCCAGCGCCACCGGGCGGCTGCGATCGGAAATAACGCACATGCCGGCATCAAGTTCGTACAGTTTGTGATTGATGGCTTCGAATTTTTCCCCTTTGTGCGACGGGCGGACGATGATTTCGCGGCCGTTGAGTTTTTGAAAATCGAACGCGTGCAGCGGCTGGCCGCACTCCATGACCACGTAGTTGGTAATGTCGGCCACATTGTTGATCGCGGCGATTCCCAACGTCGCCAGGCGCTCGACTATCCACTGGGGACTTGGCCCGACCTTCACGCCGCGAATCACACGGGCCGTGTAGCGAAAGCACAACTCGGGACACTCAAGCGTTACCTTCGTCAGTTCGGCGGTCGGTGTTTTGCCTTCCGGCGGCCGCGGATCGGGCAGCTGTAGCGTCAGACCGAACACGACCGACGCCTCTCGCGCAACGCCAACGTGGCCCAAACAGTCGGGGCGATTGCTGGTGATCTCCAGGTCGATGGCCAGATCGCCGCCGACTGATTGCGTGTCTTCATGGTTCAACCCGGCCAGCATCAGTCGCCGCTCGAGTTCCTCGGGCGGGACCGAAAGCGCGACGTAATCTTTAAGCCAATTCCAGGAGACGATCATCTTCTATTGGATGCTAGATTCCGGCCGGAATGTAAAGCTTGATTTTGCAACGCAGCAGCGAAGTCGTTCGTTGGTTACTACATTTAGCAGGAGCTGCGCCCGGAAACATCCGGATTCAACAACGCTTTTTCTACCACGGCATTATCGGGAAGCGTTGCGCAGGATCATATTTGCAGCGCCTGGGTGGCAGCAAGGGTGCCAATACTTAGATGCCGCGAAGAACCAGGATTTAATTCCGCTGGCCACAAGTTTCCGGCAGCCACATTCCAGCCGTGCAGCTTGAATCGCGAGACTGCTCTGCTGCCTATGACTTGTCCGAAGTATGCTCAGTGTTGAGCCGTTCTCGCGTAATAATGCGAGTAATCCATGAACGCGGTCACGTGCCCAGTGCCGCGAATCTCTGACGAAACGCCGCGTGCAGGCGCGGCCAAGCCAGCGCCCGCCGCCAGCGCACTTTGCTGCTTTTGCAGCCTGCTGATTTGCGTTTGTTGAATGGCCGCCTGTTGTTGCTGCTGCAAGATCGGCTGGACCAATGTTTGATACGCCGGCAATCCACTTCCCGTGTTGCGATTCAGCAAGTTCAAGTACGGGCTAACCGTCGGCGACTGCTGAATGTTTGAGAATGGCAATTGCGATTGCGCCGATGCTTCCCGAGCGCTCGATAACGCGGCGATTGCCACTAAACCCATAATCCACGCAAATTTTTGCATGTTCAACCTCCTAGCATTCCAGTTAATCTTATCTCTTGTGTCGATGGCGGACAATTAGATTGATTTTGCCCGATATTTGCGGCCGCTTTCCGCGGCGATGACGGCTAATGTGCGACATTCGGTCCTCCTGGGAACGTGTTGGCTGTTTGCACGGTTTGCATGCCCAGCAAGCTGGTGCCGAACACCCGTTCCATCGGGCTGAGCACCTTGGCGATGAACGAATCCAGGGCGATCAGGTGATCTTGGCCGACAAAAATGCGATCGCCCGGCAGCACCTGGTAGTTGGTGCAGGTATTGCCGCCGCGGGCAATATCGTCCCAGCGGACCGGCAGAATCTGATCGCAGCCGGTGGGCGAGGGCCTGGCAATCCAAATGTTCTTGCTCGACAGCCGGCTTAAACCGTTCACGAGGCTGACTGCATCGAGCACCGTTTCGTTGCCGGTAATGGGGAACCGCTGGATGTTGTCGCCAAACCCGGCTCCTTCGGTAATCACGTAATACACTTTGCTGTTGTAGGCATACACATCGACCGAGACCAACGGCGCTTCCAAGTAGTCGCGCAAGTGCTCTTCAATCGCCGCTTTGGCTTCTTGAATAGTGTCGCCAGCCACATACACGGTGCCATAGGTCCCTAAGTTCACCGTCCCGTCGGGGCCAACTAAATGCTCGCCGGCAATTTGCTGCTGGCCCCCCGATTCGTTCAGGGTCAGCGAGACTTGCGGATCTTTGAGGATCCGCTTCAAGCTCTTGGTGACCGCCTCGGTGGCTTCTTCCAGCGACAGATCGCCGACTTTCACCTTGCCGTAGCCGGGGCCCAAATTGAGCATGCCGCTGGGCTCGACCAAAAACAGGCCGCTAATGGGCTGATAGGCTCCAGTCCCTTCGACCTGCACTTGCAGCACATCCAAAGGCTCGATCTTAAACGGCGATTTGGGAATCACCCGCAAGGCATCGATCAAGAGAATATCGGGCGGCTCGACCACATAGGCCGGCAGCGAGACCATGTTCTTTTCCGTGGGCACATACTGGCAAGGCGCACCGACGGCTTGGGCCGGCACCGGCCGCATATCGAACCAGGTGCGGCAGCCGCTGCTGCTAGAGGTGAAGATCAAAGCCAGTAAGATGAGCCACTGCGGGCTGTGAATCCAGCGCTGAGCCGGTGAGCGGGTAAAGGGGTGAACGGGTGAAGGGGTGAGAGGGGGCGAGTTCGGGATCCGCAGCGCGAAGTGAGGGCGGCCACTGGAAACAGGTTTTCCAGCAGCTATAGCCAACTTCCGGATTCCGCCATTGCGTATTCCCATATTTACCAAACAACCCAAATTAACGAACAATGACTTTTCAGTCCCATTCCTACTGCCCGAACCGCTGCTACTGCGCCCAAAAAATCAGCGCAGAAGTCAGCCTTTGAATAATCGGCAAAGTTTGACAGAGACTTGGAATGAAAGTCCCGGTCCGCAGCTAAATCTGTCTAAACGTAGACCTCGACGCAAAAATCGCCGGATCCGTTGCAAACACGAGAAAGTTGTCTACCACCTGATTGGCATTTCCAGAGATAAATGCTGCATCCCAGTTAAGTATAAGGTGTTTGCCAGAAGCAAATTGAGTTCATTGACAGCTAATAGCCCCTAAGTACGATGAACTTAAGCCAGCTTTTCTTGTGATTCGTAACACAAGTTGTGCGGCTAGGGCTGGCTGCAATCGAAGTACCGCCTCTTCTGCGTAAAGCCGCGAACTACGCTCCTAGAGCTGAACTACCGGGAAAATTGGCTATTTCATGAAGCGACTGAACATCAAGCTACTGTTGGTATCGTTGGTGGTTGTGATCGTCTTTGGCGTGGGCGTCTTTGCCGTTCACGCCTACCAAATGAGCCGCAGCTCCGACTCGCTGCTGAAACGAGCGGAATCGGCAAAAACTTCTGGAAATATGCCGCAGGCCCTTTGGTACTACCGGCGCTATCTTTCCTACAACCCAACTGATCTGCAACGCGGCGCAGGAATGCGCATTGGTTGCCGCCGACGTTGCCGAAAACGCCGGCAGCTCGGAATCGGATAAAAAGCTTGCATTGTCGTTGATGGTTAATACGTTACTTGCCGATCGCTCGCGCTCCGACGATCGGCTAAATGACGACGTTCGCTCTGACGTTCGGCACAAGCTGATCGACCTGGAAATGGCGAGCTTGCAATTGCCCTTGATTTCGCAAGCTCGAACGCTGCTTTTGGAGATGAAGTCGAAGGGAGAAAGCAAGCCCGAAGACGACATGCGACTAGCAAAATGCCAACTTTACATGCGCAATTTCTCCGATGCAGCAAAACTATTGGAAACGGTCGTCGGCTACGACCCTGAGAAGAAAGCCTTCGATTCCAAAAAGGCCACCGGCGCGAATGACCCGGACGCCTATATCACACTAGCCATGCTGTTGCGCGAAAAGATTACTGATACACAAGTGCCCGATCGAAAGGAATTGGCCGATCAAGTCATCGATCAGTTGATCGAAACCAACAAAGACTCAGTCAAAGCGTACCTCGGCGAAGCACAGTATTTGCAACAGTACTATTCCCGAGCGCGAGCGCAGCCGGCAATCGACAAGGCGCTGGAACTGGCCCCCAACGATGCCGACGTATTGCTCCAGGCAGCCGAAATGGCCATCCGCGCCAAAGACTTTGCGGGAGCGCAAAGCCTGTTTACCAAAGGCGTCGAATTGTATCCTAAGGACGACCGCATGTACCTCGGCCAGTCGCTGGTAGCAGGTTTTCAATCGAAGCCAAAAGAAGCGAAGGAATTTCTTGAAGCCGGACTCAAGGAATTGCCCACCAGTCCGCGGCTGCTGCAATCGCTCTTCGACATGCAGTTGCAGCAGAACGACGCTAAGAGCGCTCGAGTAACTTTGCAAAAGCTCGCATCCTCTCGGTATCCACCCGAATTGAAGGAATTCCGCGAGGCTCAACTTTTGGCGTTGGAAGGGAATTATTTGGAGGCCAGCCGCCGCCTGGAAAAATTGCGTCCGCAATTGAGCAACGTGCGCGATTTGGTGCAGGCGAGAAACTATGTGCAAGACGCCGATTTGCTGCTGATGGAATGCTATGGAAGTTTGGGTTTACACGACCTGTCGCTTACGACCGCGCGGCGGTTAGCCACTGAATCGCGGAATTCGTTTGAATCGCAAGTCGGCATTGCCGCTTCTTTGCTGTCGCTTGGGAAAAATGATGATGCCCAAATCCAGTATGAAAAGCTGCTTGCCATTGCCACCGATCCAAACGCCGCCGATGCCAAAGTAAAGGCGTTTATTCCGCAAATTACCGCCGCCCTGGTTCAACTGCAAATTGCCGAGCAGCTCAAGCTGCCGGCTGATGCGCACGACTGGTCAAGAGTCGAAGGGTTTATTTCCAACGCTCGAAAGCAAGGATATTTGAACGAACCTGCGCCCACATTAATGCAAGTGCAGGTGCTGGTGCGCAAAGGCGATATGGCCCGCGCGCGCGATTTGCTCGATCAACTCATTCAGGCGTTTCCCGATAACATCGCCGTATTTAGCGTTCGCGTTGACTTGGCGCTCCAAGAGGGAAATGCGGAAGAGGCGCTGCAGTTGATTGAGTCAGCTTCCCCAAAACTTCGCAGCGAAGTCCGCCTGACACTGAAGCGCATCGATGCGCTTTTGGCCAAAGGCGGGAAAAAAGAAGACATCCTAAAATCGCTACAGGCGGTGTACGCCGACGTGCAGCAATTATCTCCTTCCGATCGCGCTAAAGTTTACACAAATCTTGGCGCCGCTTACGCGCGACTCGGCGAACGCGACAAGGGTTTGGCGATCTGGAACGAAGCCGGCCAATTGGAACCTCACGATGCAAAAACCCGCTGGCTCATATTCGATGCCGTGCGCGAGACCGACGATTTGTCCGCCATGAAAGATCTCACACAATGGTTTCAGACCGAATTCGGCCGTGACAGTTCACAAGCCCAACTCTGCGAAGCGGCCGAGCTAACGGCCACGGTGCGCGAAGAACAGCGCGCTAAAAGCAGCGCCCAGCAAGACCAATTTGTGCTAACCGATGAAAACAAACAGGATTTATTGCGCGCTCGAAATCTGCTTCGCGCGGTGGAAAGCGTGCGACCCGAATGGTATGAACGCCCGCGCATCTTGGCAGAGATCGACGTGCTCGAAGGCAAGCTCGACGATGCCGTGGGCGACCTGCAGCAAGCATTGCAACTGGGACCCGCCAACAGTTTTATCGTCAATCAACTTGTTCGGCTATTGTTCGTCACCCACCGCAACGCCGAGGCAAAGGATGTGTTGGAAAATTATGGCGCGCTGGTCGGCGGTTCGCTCGGTTCGCTCAAGGTGCAAAGCGATGTTCAAGTCGGCGATAAGAAACAAGCGCTGGTTGAGTTCGAGAAAATAATGCCGCCCGATTCTAAAAATGCCGGCGATCATCTGTATCACGCAAAACTACTAGCCGTCAACGGACGGTTAGACGAAGCCGAGGCCGAATTCCGGCGATCGACCCAATTGGGTCCCGACGACCCTGACAACTGGTTGGGGCTTGTGAATTTTCTGGTTCTAAATGGCCGCTCGCTCGAAGCCCGAACTGAAATTCAACATGCGCAAATTGCTTTGCCGGAAGAAAAACGCAACATTGCGCTGGCCCAAGGTTATCAGGCCATCGGCGACCAGTCATTGGCTGACGAATACTATCAGGCCGCCATGGACGCGGCTCCGAACAATGCCAGAATTCGTCAAATGGCGGCGGGCTATTTCATTTTGACCAAGCGATTCGAATTGGCTAAGCCGTTGGTCGCCGAACTGCTGAAGCTGAAGCCCACGAGCGGGCAAGATCGCGATTTGCAAGCGTGGGCCCGCCGTGCATCGGCACAAATGCTCTCGGCTGACGGCAGCTATGAAAGTTTCCAACAAGCTCTAAAGTTCCTCGAACCGGCACCTAACGAAAAGTCTGCTCCTTCCGATTTAGTCGTCCGCATTTCGCTGCTGGCGTCCCGGCCCGAAGCCTCTGCAGCGCGCCAAGCGATCGCTGCGCTGCAGGAACTCAAGCAAAATCGCTCCTTGACCATGGAAGAACGCTTGCTCTTGCGCACACTCGAGGAACGCGTGGGGGATTGGACAAGTGCTCGCGATGAAATGCTGGCAGTGCTCGATCAGCCAGATGTTCCTTCGCAAGCTTACGTTTTGTTTATTGAGATGCTTTTGCACCGCGGCGATGCCGATGCTGCCGTGCCATGGTTGCAAAAGCTTGCTACCTTGCCTCGGGTGTCCCCACTGCTCACCACCACACTCAATGCGCAGATTCTGGTGGCCCAAGGCCAAGGTGAAAAAGCAGCTAACCTTATGATGCAACTCGTGCCGGCTGAGCGGCCGATTCCGAAAGATCGCGTGGAATCTCTCCGCACATTGGCCGCGCTGCTTGAGCGCCTGGAGCAATTCGATCGCGCCGAAACCGTTTGGCGCACATATGCCGAAGCAAACCCCGCGCAGACCTATCAGTTGGCTGTGTTTTTGGCTCAACGTGGAAAAATCGACGAAGCGCTGCAAATTGCCGAGCAACTTCGGAAAACCGATTCGCCGATGACGGTACTGCAAATCGCGACTGCGGCCGCGCGGCAAAGATTGCATCCCGTGACCCAAGAGCAATTGCAGCGCATCGAACAATGGTTCCAACGCGCGATGCAAGAGGACCCCGATTCCGTCACGCTTCAAATTTTGTGGTCCGACTATCTCGATTCTCGAGGCCGCTACGATGAAATGGAGAAGGTGTACCGCAGTATTTTGAATCACTCCGATCTCAAACCGAAGGATCGTGCGAACATATCTAACAACTTGGCATTCGTCCTGGCGCTTAAAGGCCAAAAGATCGACGACGCCCTCAAGCTCTCTGACGATGCAATCGCCTATCTTGGGCCTATTCCCGATGCGATGGATACGCACGGCCTGGTGATGCTCGCTAGGGGAAATACCAAACAGGCGGTTCGCGATTTAACCGAAGCGGTCACGATGATCTCTCCGCGGCCAGTGAGCTATGTGCATTTGGCCATGGCGCAGGCAGCGGCGAAAGATATGGTCGCGGCCCGCCAGTCGTTGGCCAAAGCAAAAGAACTCAAGCTCAATCCCGATGAGCTTTCGCCGCTGGACCGTCAAAAATATGAAGCGCTTGTTGCCGCGACTAACAAACCGAGCTAGCGCAATTGCGTTCGCGAAGCATGCACTAATTTCATGGATCGATTGAGGAGTTTGCATGCCGCGCGTTTATGTTTTTAATTCCAATGGCGGCCTCGTCGGTCCCGTCGATGTTCCCAAATTGGAATTAACCGACGATGAGTGGCGCAAGCGGCTCACTCCCGAGCAATTCGATGTGCTGCGCAGTTCGGGCACCGAGCGTCCATTTTGCGGGGCGCTGCTTAGACAACAAAACCACCGGCGTGTATTCCTGCGTTGGCTGTGGCCTGCCGTTGTTCTCCTCCGACGCGAAGTTCCACTCTGGCACCGGGTGGCCAAGTTTCTTCCAGCCCATCGCCGAGGGAAATATCGCTGAGCAAGCCGATCATAGTTACGGCATGGCTCGTACTGAAATTAATTGCGCACGCTGCGACGGCCACTTAGGCCATGTTTTCGATGATGGTCCCCGCCCAACTGGCTTGCGATATTGCATGAATTCCGCTTCGTTAAAGTTTACGCCTAGCGATCAACTTGCATCGCTGGCCGATCCAGTCGCGAAAAACGTCGGCTAGGAAAAGGTCGGCCCGCCTTGATGTATTGCCGGCTGTGACGCTGCGAGCGTTTACGAATGCCTGCTTGTGGCCGTTCCCCCTCCAATTGCTAGTTCAAAAAAGTGTGGGATAATCAAGTTCGATTAATCCTCTTCTGAAATTCACTTGGAGTGGCAGTCATGGTGGAACCCGCACCTTCTTCCAACTCTTATAAAAAGGTGTTTGAAGCGTTGGGCTTCATCGCCGGCACTTTCGCCTTGCCGTATGCCATCTCGTTGCCGCTGCGCAATTTTAAATTGGTCGATAACCAATATAGCGCCGGCCTGATGATTTTCATTTCCATTCTCGCATCGCTCTTGATTCTGACACTGGTCGAAGCGATTCACCGCTCGCTGGGTGTTCCCGGTTTAGCCTCCAATGGCGGGCGTGGTTATCTTGCTATCGCGTTGATCGCCGTCGCATTTACATGTTTTGGTTTTTTCGGGCATTATTACATCGGCGAAAACACGACCACGCAACAAAGAGCATTGATCAAGCCATCGGTTATCAAATTTGCTCCGGTGCAAAGTGCGGCCAAAATCAGCGTCACTCATCCCGAATTGGTGCCGTATATCAGCAGCGAGCCTAACACGTTCAATCCGATGATCGAAACGGTGCCTTATTCCGAACCAACGACTTCACATGTGTTCACCGTCGGCCCCGGCGATGCCATCCAAACCGCGTATGCTTTTTTGGAACCAAGCGACAAGTCGGGGAATCTAACAATTCTGAAAACTCATCGCGACAAGGAGGGGGACGATGAAACGGTCTTCGTCCCCGAAGCCAATGCCGGCGATCGGGTGCTGCTGCTACTGCGCACCACGCGCGATATCAACTTCTATCCAGGAGATGTCAAATGAAGTGGGCTCTGCGAATCGGCTGTGCTGCGCTGGTGTGCACGACTCTATGCTTCGCCTGCACGAATGCCGCCCGCGCCCAAAATGTTACCATCGAAGGCTGGATCAGCACGGCGCAAGACCAGCCGGTAGCCAACGTGAAGGTGAAAGTGTGGCGTCAAAGCCAAGTGGTGCAGTCGACTTCGACTGATAAAGACGGGCACTATATGCTTACTGCGCCCGAAGGCACGCCGCTGGATGCCATTACCTTCGATCCGCCCGACATGACGGTGATCGGCCCCGGCGCAATCGACCATCTTTCCGGAAAACGGAACCAAAAAATTGGAGCCGTGCTCTACGAAACCGGGCAGCTTTCGCAAATGCTCATTGCCGCCGCCGAAGGGCGCACGGCCAACGTGAATCCGCTCGTCGGCCAAAAAAACCAACTGAAGCGCATTATGTCGCTGGAAGCAGGTGCCGGCACCTCGCCCGAGGCGCTGCAAAAGTACAAGGCCTTCGCGCAAAAACTAGCGGCCGATGGCGCCAAGGCACAAGCGCAAACGCCGCGACCCGGGGATCGAAATTCCCACGAGTAACCACGGCCCGCAGGCCGAAGCGGCCTTCAACCGCCACACCGCCGCTGATGTGATTCGCGAATTGAACGAAGTGCAAGCAAGCGGGAATTGATTTCGCCAAGGAACCTACTTCGCCAGCGCCGCTTGGGCCGCGGCCAGCCGGGCAATCGGCACGCGGAAGGGCGAGCAGCTCACGTAGTTCAGGCCGATCTTGTGGCAGAAGTACGATCGACGACGGATCGCCGCCGTGTTCGCCGCAGATGCCCATCTTCAGATCGGGCTTGCGTGCTGCGGCCTTTTTCGACGCCGATCTGCATCAGCTGGCCGACGCCGACCGTGTCGATCGAGGCGAACGGGTTGCGTCTTGATGATTTCGGCCTGCTGATAGGCCGGCAGGAATGAGCCGCGAGTCGTCGCGGCTCATGCCGAGGCAGGTTTGCGTGAGGTCGTTGGTGCCGAAGCTGAAGAACTCGGCGGTTTGGGCGATTTCGTCGGCCGTAAGCGCGCCGCGCGGCACTTCGATCATCGTGCCCACGGTGTACTTGAACTTCTTGCCGGTTTCCTTCATCACTTCGCGGGCCACGCGGTGGATGATTTCGACTTGCAAATCGAGCTCGCGCTTGAAGCCGACGAGCGGGATCATGACTTCCGGCTGCACCTTGATGCCTTCTTTCAGCACGGCGGCAGCGGCCTGGAAGATGGCGCGGGCTTGCATCTCGGTAATTTCCGGGATACTTGATGCCCAGCCGGCAACCGCGGAAGCCGAGCATGGGGTTGAACTCGTGCAGTTCGTGGACGCGCTTGTGTCACCTTTCGACCGAGATGCCAAGCTGCTCGGCCACTTCCTGCTGGCCCTGCGGGTTGTCGTGCTGCGGCAGGAATTCGTGCAAGCGGCGGATCGAGCAAGCGAATGCAGGCCGGCCGGCCGGCCAGCGCCCGGAAGATGCCTTCGAAATCCTTCTGCTGATGCGGCAGCAATTTGGCAAGGCCGTTTTGCGATCTTCCAGGTTTTCGGCCAGGATCATTTGCACGCACGGCGATGATGCGGTCGCCTTCGAAGAACATGTGCTCGGTGCGGCACAGGCCGATGCCTTCCGCGCCGAAGGCGATGGCGTTTTCTACCTGATCGGGCTGATCGGCGTTGGTGCGAATGCCCAGCTTGCGGTACTTGTCGGCCAGCTTCATCAGCGAGTTGTAATACTGAAACACTTTGCTATCGGCCGGCTTCAGCGTCTTGCCGACGAGCACCTGCTTCAGTTCGCTATCGGCGGTTTTGATCGCGCCGTTGAAAACTTCGCCGGTCGAGCCGTTGATGCTGATCGGCATCGCCTTCGCGCAGCGTGACGCCTTTGCAGGTGAGCGTGCCGTGCGTGGTAGTCGATGTGAATATCGCCCGCGCCGGCGACGCAGACCTTGCCCATCTGCCGGGCGACGAGCGCCGCGTGGCTGGAAACGCCGCCGCGGCAGGTGAGAATGCCTTCCGAGGCGATCATGCCGCGGAGATCTTCCGGGCTGGTTTCGATGCGGGCGAGCACGACTTTCTCGCCCTGGCGTGGCCCACTCTTCGGCCTTGGTGGCGCTGAAAACGACTTTGCCGGACGCCGCGCCCGGGCCCGGCCGCCAAGCCCGTGGCCATCAGGCGGCCTTCCTTCTTGGCCTGCTCGTAATCGTGCCGGTCGAAAATCGGCTGCAAGAAGTTGGTTGAGCGCCTCCGGGATCGCCCGAGCGAATGGCGTGCTCGGGCGTCATCAAGCCTTCTTTCACCATGTCGTGCGCAATTTTCACGTAGGCCAGCGCGGTGCGCTTGCCGTTGCGCGTTTGCAGCATGTAGAGCTTTTTCTTTTCGATCGTGAACTCGAAATCCTGCACGTCGCCGAAATTCTTCTCGAGCGTCTTGCGGACTTTTTCCAGCTCTTTGTAGGCCGGGCCGATGATTGGGTCTTTCGCCATTTCGGCCACCGGCTTGGGCGTGCGAACGCCGGCCACGACGTCTTCGCCCTTGGGCATTCACCAGATATTCGCCGTAGAACATGTTCTCGCCGGTGGCCGGGTCGCGCGTGAAGGCGACGCCCGTGGCGCAATCGTCGCCCATGTTGCCGAACACCATGCTCTGCACGTTGACGGCGGTGCCCCATTCATCGGGAATCTTGTACTTCTGGCGATAGAGGATCGCCCGCTCGTTCATCCACGAGCCGAACACGGCGCCGATCGCGCCTTGAGCTGCTCGACCGGATCGGCTGGAAATTCCTTGCCGGTGCGCTCCTTGATAAGCGTCTTGAAGCGCTTCACCAGTTCCTGCAGATCGGCCTCGTTGAGTTGCGTGTCTTCCTTCACGCCGCGCTCGTGCTTCAGCCCGTCCATCACTTCATCGAACGGCTCGTGCTCGTTCTCGTGGCGCTTTTGCACGCCCATCACCACGTCGCCATACATCTGCACAAAGCGGCGATACGAATCCCACGCGAAGCGGCCGTTGCTGCGTCGCGCTGCTTCAGGCCTTCGACCGTTTTGTCGTTCAGGCCCAGGTTCAGAATCGTGTCCATCATGCCCGGCATCGAATCGCGCGCGCCCGAGCGGACCGAAACCAGCAGCGGATTCTTCGGGTCGCCGAACTTCTTGCCGGTTTCCTTTTCCAGCCAGGCGACGGCCGTTTTCACATCGCTGGCCATGCTTGGCGGAAACTTTTTGCCGTTCTTGTAGTAGTAGGTGCAGACTTCGGTCGTGATGGTGAAGCCCGGCGGCACCGGCAGGCCGATGCTCGTCATCGCCGCCAGGTTTGCCCCCTTGCCGCCCAGTAGCGGCTTCATATCGCCGCGGCCATCGGTGCGATTCTTGCTGAAGTAGTAAACGATCTTCCCCGCGCCGCTTTTTCCGCCTGCTGGCTTCGACGCTTTCCCGGGTGCCTTGCCGTTTTTCGATGCAGATTTTGAAAGCGATTTTCCGCGGCGCTTCGTTATCGTGGCCATATTTGCAAATTCCTCGTTGTAAATTGCTCGACGGAATGGTCGCTGGCGTTCGCCAGGACTCATCAAAAAAGCGTACATCGCGGAGCGTATGTTTGGCTGCCGCGGAGGGCCTGCTGGGCAAAAAAAATCGCGCACCGGTACAGCCGGCTTTCCGTCGCCCGCCGTACATCGAGCCCGCGAGTTTTTCTCGATCAAACAGGCGAGTTTATCAATGCCAGGGGGGACCGTCAAGGAACCACTGAAATCGACTGTGGACCCGCCCCAGAATTTGCCGCTACAATCGCTCGCGTGTTTCGCCAATCAACGTTACTGACTGAGCCGCCCCTGCCGCTATTGATTACCGGCATTTCTGGCGTGGCGGGATACAATGCGCTTCCCTATTTTCTCGCCCGCTATCCAGGACAGGTCATTGGGATTCGCCAGCGCGATAATTGGCGGCTGAGCGGACCGGGCATCGAGGTGTGCAATGCGGAAGACCGCGAGGGCTTAGAGCGGCTGTTTGGCAAGTACCGATTTGCCGCAGTGCTCGATTGCGCGGGGAATTGCGCGCTTAAGTCGTGCGAATTGGATCCCGCGATGGCGTGGCGAATTAATGTCGAAGGCGTGCGGAATCTTCTAGAAGTAAGCCGCATGCACGGCGCTCGCTTTGTTCATCTATCGATCGACCTCGTATTTTCAGGCACCGCCGATGGCGGCCATGTCGAAACCGATCCGACCGATCCCGTCACCGTCTATGGAAAGACCATGGTGGCTGCCGAAGAAATTATTCTTGCGGAGTATGCGGAGGCATGCATTTTGCGCATTTCGCTCCCCATGGGTGTTAGCTTCAACGGCCATGCAGGGGCGATCGATTGGATCGGTTCACGCTTTAAAAAATCGAAGCCGGCAACTTTGTATTTCGATGAAATTCGTACGCCAACCTACACCGATTGCTTGAACGAACTCTGCGAAGCTGTTCTAGCAAGCGATTTGGCTGGGCTTTATCACGCTGGCGGCCCGCGGCGCTTGAGCCTCTACAACGTCGCTCAGATCATAAACCGCGTGGGCGGATATGATCCGAAACTACTGATCGGCTGTCCGCGAATTGACGCTGGTCCGATTCCACCGCGGGCAGGCGACGTCTCGCTCAATTCCGACAAACTCACCGAAGCATTAGGCTTCGAACCGTTTGACCCTTGGCCACTGCCGGAAGAATTCGTGCCGACGCATCCCGAGTGGCATTTCGAACGCGGAGGCCTTCAGGGCTCCAAAGATTTGCTGGCCGAAGTTTTGTATTGCAATCCGGGAAAAGTAGTTAATTGACGTTGGCATCGGAAGCTGAGCTATCACTGGGATTCTTAAATATATCTTCGATTTGTTCTCGCCCTGCCTTGCCCGGGAAATTATTGTTTCGTGGAATTTCTGGGAGAGATGCCCGACGATCGTTCGCCTTCGCTCCGCGGATCGAGTGTGTTATAATTGTTTTATGACCAACAACGTCGAACAAGCGATCGAACGGTTGCGGCAAATGCCCGACGAGAATCGGCAGGATTTACTTGCTCGGCTCGTGCTGCACGAAATTGAGGAAGATGAACGATGGATGCATTCGACAGAAACGCACGCTGGCAAGTTGCGGGAACTGGTCGACGACATCCTGGAAGCCGATCGTAACGGCAAGTGCGAACCGTTGGATCCAGATCAACTGTGATCTCTCGAATCGACCCTTCATTCCGCCGTGCTTTTGCCAATCTGCCAGCCGATATTCAGCGGCGGGCCCGACTGGCCTATCAACGGTTCAAAACCAATCCGTATCATCCCGGTCTGCAGTTCAAGCGGCTTCATGTACGTCTCCCGCTGTGGTCTGTGCGGATCAGTGGTTCCTATCGAGCAGTCGGTGTCCGAAGCGAAGATACGATTGTCTGGTTCTTCATTGGAACCCACGCCGAATACGAGCGCATGCTGGCAAGCTTGTAGTCAAGTATCATTCGCGGCCACCGATTGGAATTCTCAACGCTTAGGCCTTTTAAATCGGCATAGGTCATACATCGCCCTTGCTCCGTTGTACCAGTTTTGCTAGCAACCGCGGTCCGAATTTGCGCGCTTCGACTTCTTGCACGCCGACCGCACTATGGCTGACGAACCCCCGGCACAGCTTGTCGACCTTCTTGTTCGCCTGGGCATCGCCACGCGCGAGCAGATTTGTACCGTGGCGCCGCGCGCTCGCCGGCTAGCACACGACCTGCCGCTATTCGATTCGGTCTGGCTTGATGCGCTTGTGCAGGACCGGGTGCTTACGCCATTTCAGGCTGCGGAAATTCTTGCTGGCCGCGGCGAGCGACTAAGGGTAGGACCGTACGTCATTAAGTCACGCCGCGGCCCACCCATTGGCTATGCGGAAACCTATGCAGCGGTCCAAACCGAAACGCAGCGCGAAGCCAATTTGCTCGTAAAACGCGATCTGCCGCAAAACTCAATCGACGCGGCTTCCGCAAGTCTTCGTACTACGATCACTGCGTTCGACTCATGGCGTGCAGAACGCCAAAAAGCGGACCGCTCGCAATCTACCTCGGACGATTCGAAGCCCCCCGGGCAAGAATCTCGCACAAAACTGAGCAAGCCGGCTTCGCGCGTGGCAGCCGTTGAAGATGCCGGCGCGGATGGAACCTCGGTCTGGGTCGCCTATCAGCCGAGCAATGGCATTGGGATCGCGCAATGGCTTGCCTGGCACGGCCGAATTTCCTCCGACTTGATTCTCGAAATTGCGCGACAAATGGTCGAAAGCCTGGCTGAGCTCGAACTAGCCGGAATTGCGCACGGCGACATTGCCACGTCCGCACTACTCATTAATGGACATGGGGGAATTGAACTGACGCGCTGCGCGGCGCGATCTGCGCTGCGCCCAACGAGGATTCATCGCACGATGATTTTCCGATGGAAGTTTTTGACTACAGCGCACCAGAGCGGCTAGATAATATCATCGATCGATCAGACTTGAATGGGTCGAACGCGCGCATTGTCGCCGCGGACATTTATTCTTGTGGTTGCGTTTGGTGGCACATGCTTGTTGGCCACACTCCGCTGCCAGGTGGAAACGTCGAGGAAAAACTGCAAGCCGCCCGCGAGGCGAAAATCCCCGACATCCGCCGATTCGCCCATGGCGCACCGCGGCAATTGATTGACGCAATTGAAAGTTGCACGCGCCGCTCAGCTAGCGAACGTCCAAGCTCTTTTTCAGAATTGGTAAAGCTCCTCGGCCCGTCAACATCGGCTGGCAAGCGGAAAGTGGCTGATCTATTGGCCCGAACGAATCGCCGCACAAGCCACACGAACTGGACCGCACATGCTCGGACAAAGATCGGTCGCGCCGGCCTGCAATCATTGGCTGCCGCCGCTTGTATCTTGCTAATGTTAGTGGCAAGTTGGCCGCTGTGGCGCGGCAAGCATTCTGCAATCAGTGCCAACCCGGCATCTTCAGTTGTGGCGGTAAATCGTCAATCGTTAAATAGCTTCGTCCCCGAGCCTCGCAAGATCACGCCCGTTGTGGCCGTGCGACAAGTAAACTACCAAGCAACTGACGTCGAAAGCTCCAGTCCAAAACCACAAACCTCTAAGGGCTCAAATGAAGTCGCACCGCCGCAAACGATCGAGCTTTCGTGCGACACAGAAACCGCAGCATCGTCGATATCGCTAGGTCCTGGAACAATCGTGCGCGGCAAAGGAGAAGGCCGGCCGCGAATTCTTGTGCCTGCGACCGGCATTGCAGTTTCCGTCGAAAAGGTGCGTTTCGAGAATTGCGATTTTATTTGGCGAGTGAAGCCGGAGGCCATAACGGAGCCGAAAAAAAGTGCAGTGGTCGTTGTTCGTGCGACAGCCGGATCATTTGAAGGCTGCACGTTCCAGGCGCAAGCGTCGGGTTCCTTTGAATTGCCCGCAGCCATTCGATTGGACGCGATTCGAGCCCGCTCTCAATTAGCCCCTGCATCGAAAGTATGCCTTGAACGGTGCGTCGTTCGAAATGTCGCATCGGCGGTCGATTGCCAAGCGGACGGTCCCATGGCGATCGAACTGTCGAATACGCTGTACTTGGGCAAAGGCCCGCTTCTGCGATTATCCACGGCGAGCACAGGCGCGCCGACCGCGATTACATTGAAACACGTGACACAGCGAGGCGGCACGGCGGTGGTCGAAATCAAGTCGAACGATTCGGCCGATGAAATTTCGGAAATAACGCTCGATTCCGTCGGTTGCGCATTCGCGCCCGATAATGGCGGCAGCTTATTGGCACTCATCGGGCGCGGTAAGCGGCCTACAATCGCCGGCAAACTGCAGTCGATCCAGTGGAACGGCAATGGCTCGCTGGTCGAGGCAAATACGCCAGTGGCAATTTGGCGCAATGGCGAGAAAAATGAAGAACTCGCCGACGACGCGCTGGCGATCGACGGTATGGTCGCAATCGCAATGGAATTCGCTGGCCCGGTAACTCCAGATCCGGCGGCATCGCTCATCAAGCGCTGGCTGGCCCCGCTTCAATCCGACGAGCCGCCGGGAATTCCTGCCGATCTTCCCAAACTCCCGGCCATTGAAAGGTAGATCTACGGCAAGTCGCCTAGTCACGGCCCACTGTGCCCACTATACGGCGCAATCCCCTGCAGTGGCGTGACTTCTTTGATACGGCTTGCTATTCCCGCGGGCGAATGATGCCGGTCAGGCCGCTGTAATCTTGCCGGTCTTCAGGGTGCCAAAGCGGCAAGCCCATCTGAATGCGCTGAGCGAGCGCATCGATTTTAGCTCGCGAGCCGGCCGGAGCATCGGTGGGAATAAACTCCTCAGTTTCTACGGGGGCAAATCCCTCGTCGTGGCCATATTGAACGATTGTCTCAAACACATTGCGGTGCTTACGCATGAATAGTATCTCCTCGGAAGTTGTTGTTCTGTACGCACCGGCTCGACATTAGTTCGCGCGAGATCGGAAAAAATCTCCGCGAAGCTCTCCTGGAGCACAGGCGAAAGGTTTGGAAGAACCCGACTTACATAGACACAGTTACCTCGGCGATCACATCCTCTTGCTCGTATTGGGCAAGTGCGGGTTCTCGGCGGTAGGCATTTGGATGTGCGATCACCTGCTTGCATTGATTGAAACAACCCATTATTGATGAGAGATCTCTAATGTCAAGTTTTTCCCGCAGATTTTTGGCGTGAGCGACGCAAGTGATTTTGTGCAAAGAGGTTTGACTCCTTCCTTTTTGCATAAAAAGTTTGGCATTTCAGCCATCGCATACACGGTAAAATCTCGGCATTTTTCCCAGATCTCCAAATCGAGAGATGGCTTCATTCCCCATGTGGATCCAGCGAACCATTCAACTGCCGCCGCTGCCGCGAGGTTTCAACATCATAACCTCGCACGTGATCGAAGCGGTTCCCGAATTAGCCAAGGTCGAGGTGGGGCTATTGCATGTATTCATCCAGCATACAAGTGCCTCGCTGACCATCAACGAAAACGCGGATCCCGACGTGCCGGCCGATTTGGAAACTTCGTTCAATGCGCTCGCGCCCGAGTCGTTCCCGCATCGGCATATGATCGAAGGCCCCGACGACATGCCAGCGCACGTGAAAGCCGCACTTCTGGGAAGCTCCCTCTCGATTCCAATTCACAGCGGGCGGCTCTGCCTGGGCACTTGGCAAGGAATCTACCTCTGCGAGCACCGCAACCACGATGGCCGGCGGAGGCTTGTGCTTACCCTGCAGGGAGAACTCCACAAATAGCAATGGCGGCCACTACTGCGAGCTTTTTGGCGGCGGCGAAGGCAAAGGGGGTGCTGTGGGTTGAGGAGGCGTGCTGAGCGAAGGCGTCGCTGGTTCGCTCGGATTTGCCCCAGAATTATTTGCTCGCGGCGCCCCAGATATTTGCAGTGGTGGCGTCGATGAGAGCGGCGCGGTCGATGTCGGTGGCGCACCCGACGGCGAAGTCGTCGTGGGTGGAGTTAAAAGCGGCATCAACGGGGGCGGCGGGTTATTGTCGATCCCCGGCAATGGCGACGGGAGCGAATTACTCTCCGGCACCGGAAGCGGGGGCTGTAGTTGCGGAATCGCGTTGTTTTCGGGCTTCTTAATTTCCTCTGGCGGCGCGGCGCTGGGGGGCGGAAAACCATTGCCCGATACTTTGGCCGGCTCGCCATCGGGCGTCGTGAGCGGACCGCCGGCAATCACGTCGGGCCGGCAGCGAATTTGCCAGCCGCCGCCAAGAGCGCGGTATGTTTCAATTAGCCCCAGTGCGATCTGCCCGCGCGCTTGCGCCATTGGTCTTGCTGTGTAATGAGGTTTTGCTGAATGAGCGCGTACCGATTGAAGTCGGCCCCCGCCCCGGCGGCCTGCGTCGGATTTTCGTATTGAGCGATGACCACTGCCAGCGCGATGTACGCGGCGTTGACGCTTTCCCGCAACAGTTGCGTGCGCTCTTGCGATTTCCAGAACAACATAATGCCGTTTTCAACTTCCTGATCGGCGGTCAGTGCCGTCTGCTGGTAAATCGTCACGAGTTCCCGAAATGTGGCGTCTTGTAGCTTTACGTTGTTTACCAAGCGGCCATAGTTCAGCAAATTCCAGGTGAATTGCGGTCCAACGTTGGCATCCAGCGCGTGCGACGAAAACAGTTTTCCAAACCGCGCGGCTTGCCACCCCAGCGTACCGTTGATCACAAACGCCGGGTAAATTTCGGATTCGGCGATGCCGATTTGCTCCGCCTGCGCAGCCGCGGTGCGCTCGGCCGCGCGCACATCGGGACGCCGCCGCAATAAATCTGCCGGAATGCCGACAACCACGTCTTCCGGCGCAACGGGAATCGATGTCTGCGGCCCGCTGTTCAAATAGGCTTCCAAATTCTGCACCGGCATGCCCATCAGCACGCACAGGGCATTCTGCTGCGCACGCATGTCGATTTCCAATAGCGCAATTTGCGCGACGCTTTGCTTCAGGTTGCTTTCAGCCTCGGCACAGTATAAGTTCGTCACTCCGTGGAAACCAACATTAAGTTGCTCGGTAATAAACTTGAGCACGTTCTTTTGCACGTCGACCTGCTGTTGCAGCAAGCGAATGCGCTCTTGATCGGTGCGATAGTTTACATACGCATTGGCGGTGTCGGCCAAAAGCGTCACCAGCGCGTCATCGTAGTTAAACACCGACGCGTCGACCGTATCTTTGGCCGAGGTAATCGCCCGGCGGAAAGCGCCCCAGAAATCGAGCTCCCAATTCAAATTGAATCCGAAATTCCACGAACTGAAGAAACTATCGGCCACGCCAGACCGCGTGTAGCGTCCGAACATGTCTTGCGTTTGCGGGAAAAAATTTCCCACCGCAATCGCCAGCTCGGCGCACGACTCCAGCACGCGAAAACCCGCTTCGCGCAGCGTGAGGTTTTGCTGATAGGCGTTTACCATCAGCCCGTTGAGCAGCGGATCGTTGAACACCGCCCACCATGTGCTCAAGTCGGGCTCTTCGCTGCGCACGCGCTTGTCGAGGTAGTCGATCCAGTGGTCGGCCACGGGCGCTGGTGGCGTGTGATAATTCGGCCCGACTTTCAGCCCGTTGCGGAAATACTGCCGCCAACTGGTGCAGCCGCTGGCGAGCATCGAAGCCGCCAGAAGCAGACAAATCGGAGAACGAAATCGCGAGCTGACCATAGTGCCGCTAGACGCCTCAAAACCCTTAAGCGCAGTACAATCGAGACAATTGCACCTACAGCGACTATCGACATATCAGCTACAACCGGACTGATCGGAACACTTTCCCCGCTATAGCCGCTACGAGCGGCAAAGTTTGCCAAATTCTCGGCACTGCTAGCGGCATTTTTCAGTCTAATTCCCAGCGGCGTTGGCCGCGTGGCCTCGTCGCTGCGGATCGAGTGATAGCAGTAATGCGCTGCAAATGTGGCACGATGAGCCGCTCAACGCGCTCGATGCGCAGGAAAGATCTTGTGGCCGTGATTGATAACGAAGCGAAGCGGTATTTTTGGGTTATTGATGTCCTTTCCGGTCGCTTTCCAGTCCGCTTCCCATTTGGTGAAAAAGGGCTCCAAAAGATTAACGGGCATAAAATAGACTTCCTCAAGTTCGATGCTTCTGTAAATGGCGAAGACCCAATCTACCGAGCGGTACTTTGCGACAATCGTCGGATTCAAGTGATGATGGGTGGTAAAGCTTTTCACCTTGTCAACGTTAAGGGTCTTCAATTCGTACTCACGTCCGGTCGCGTCAACCGCGTCGTTTCCCTCTCGATTTCGCAGGAGAGTCAATCCGGTCACAAGCGCGAGCTGGAGATATTTGCCGCCGTTGTCCTGAAAAATGTCGGAGATGCCGTGTTTAGTCGCCAGCTTCTGCAGCAGCCTCAGGTGTGGAAATATCTTATCGAGTTGCCGTTTGTCCTTGTGGTACGTGAAGAGCGGGATCTTTACAGGCTTCAAAGGCATGAGAGTGCTCGTCGGAGATCGTTTCATTCCGGCATGAGCTTCGCCATCGAAACATTGAGCGACCTTGCGAGTTTCTCAATCGTTTCTAGTGTCACGTTTCGTTCGCCGCGTTCGACACTACTGATATAGGTGCGATGGAGCCCCGCAATGTCCGCCAACTTTTCTTGCGAGATGTTCTTTTCAAGGCGCAATCGACGTAAATTCGCTCCAAAGCGAGCGTGAATGCTGCTCACACCTTCACCCACATTTGACAGGAACCATTGACGAGCAATATGAGCCCATGTAGTCTATGGGTCTACAGACTGCGAGGTACGTACCTTATGGTATTCAACGCCATATCGCCGTTTTTGATATGTTGATCGCGTCGACCTTTAGCCAACCCGGTGCAAATGTGCGTGACGAATTGACGGAGCTGTATCGAACCGAACGAGGCAGGTTGTTAGTTGAGCGCGCGGAACACGTATTGCCGAAGCTGGACGACGAGTCGGTCGATCTGGTAATCACTTCTCCGCCGTTCGCGCTTCTAAGGCAAAAGCCTTACGGCAACTTCGAGCAGTCGGAGTACGTCGACTGGCTCGTCTCCTTTGGTCCTCAGGTGAAACGGGCTTTGAAGAATTCCGGCAGCTTTGTCATCGATTTAGGTGGCGCATATCAGCGTGGGAAACCCGTTCGATCACTTTATAGTTTTCGGGCGTTGCTTCGCCTCTGCGACGACTGTGGGTTTCATCTTGCTGAGGAATTCTATTGGCACAATCCGGCCAAATTGCCTAGCCCGATTGAATGGGTGAACAAGCGCAAGATTCGAGCCAAGGATTCGGTGAATACAGTATGGTGGCTTTCAAAGACGGAAAGTCCAAAATCGGACGTTCGCAGAGTTCTTGTCCCCTACAGCGATCGCATGCGGAAGCTCATCGAGGATCCGGAAAAATTCTACAGGCCGAAGGACCGGCCGTCAGGCCATGAGATCAGTTCAAGGTTTTCAAAGGACAATGGAGGCGCAATTCCGAGCAACCTCCTCGAGTATCCCAATACGGAAAGCAATTCGATTCACATTCGTTTGTGCAAAGAGTTCGGGTTTGAACCGCATCCTGCGGCGCTTTCCCAAAGCGTTGCCAGAATTTTTCATCAATTTCTTGACCGACCCAGACGACCTTGTTGTCGATTTGTTTTGCGGTTCGAATACAACTGGCGAAGTCGCTCAGGAGCTAGGGCGCAATTGGCTAGGAATAGAGTGCGATCGCAGCTATGCGATTTCATCCGCGTTTCGATTTATGTCAGAGTGGCCGTGCGAAGAAATCGCGAAATTCGTGGATCAAGCACGGTGCGGCGCAAATCAGCTTTCGGTCATGCAGCTTCAGAAAGCGCTCTTTTGAAATGCTCGTGATTTGTCAATCGTCATCCGCTTGCGACATCCCGCGCGGCGCTGGCGCATGCGAGCCGACTCCCTTCACGGTGCGCCAAACGATGTCGTTGGCCTCAAGCACGGGGCCGCATCGGCGTGCGTGAAATCCATCGCTGCCGATTCCAGCGCCATTTGGTAGCGCGGATCAACCGAGCTCAGCTCCCGCATTCGCGGATTCAATTGTGCAATCAACTCCTCGGCCGGCAAAATCGCGTTGTAGGGCTGCGCGTTGGATGGAGATGCATCCCAATCCAGAATCGGGTCCGCCACCGCGTCGTACTGGCACAGCGGCTTGAGTCCCAATAGCAACTCGATTGTTTTGAGCATGCTGTCGGTGTTGTAGAAATGGTGATCGACGCTGTGGGCCTTGATCCACGGGCTGATCACATAACCCAGCGTCCGGTGGCAATCAACATGATCCGCCCCGCTCTGGGCGTCGTCTTCGATCACGAAAATCGCCGTGCTGTTCCAGATCGGACTCTTGCTCACTGCTTCAACTAACTCGCCCACTGCATAATCGTTGTCGGCGTTGTAGGAAACCGGCGTGTGCTTGCCTGCCCGCGCAGCCACGGTGTGGTCGGTCGGGAACCGCACCAGCATCAGTCCCGGCACGCCAGCGCCGGTGGCGTCTTTCGCGAGCATCATTTGAAACTCGCGATTCCATTCGTCAAACCGGCAGGGCATGTCGAATTTTCCGTACTTGGTAATGTCGTACAAGCAATTTTTGTTGCCCGATTTTTTGTAATATAGCGCCGGTGCATCGCTATCTGGGTAATCCATGTCGAACCGCCGATAATCGATATCGGTCGTGCCTTCCAAATTGTGCCCGGGCGGGAGCAACCCCGGGGCGCAAGGATAATTGTCGGGGCCCCCTTTCATCCCGACCGCATTGTCTCCCACGTACAGGAAAAAACCGTAGTTGCGCAAGCTTATGCCGGCTTCTTTCGCCGCATCCCAAATATTGCGCCCGTGTTGGCCACGTCAGGCACCGGCGGCAAGCCATCCTTGAATGCCGCGTGCGTTGCAAACGGAGTTCCATCTTCATCCTTCGCTGGAAGGCCCGCGGTCGGGTAACCGTTGTTGGTCCCCTCAAAATCGAACACGCGCCGCGCCGCGAATAGCTGTAGGGCACATTTCGCGAAACGTAGGCGTCGGCCATTCCTTGCGTGCTCCAGCACCATCCGTCGCCGCTCACTTCACCACACGCATAGAGGTTATCCATAAGCACAAATCGCTCGGCCAGCGCGTGTTGATTCGGCGTCACGTCGCGGCCAAACAGCACCAGCGCCGGGTCGCCGTTGCCCTGCGGCAAGTCGCCCAAGGTTTCGTCATAGGTGCGGTTCTCTTTGATGATATAGATAACGTGCTTGATTGCGCCGGCCGCCGGACCAATGCCCGCTTGCGGATTTCTTGTTTTTATTTCCGCAAGTTTATCGAGCCGATTATTCGCGAGCACCTCGGCCGTCGATTTCTCAAGCGCATCGCCGCTTGGAATATCCAACAGCGACATATTCCCTTCCAGCAGACTCAATATATATGCATGCTTCCGCTTGGGATCGTACTGGTCGGGCTTATCGTTGGGATTGCGGACGCTCGTGCCTTTGGCGTTGGCGACCAATAGCTTTTTGCCATCGGCCACAACCGCCAGCGCGCTAGGATACCAGCCGGTCGCCAGGTAGCCGCGCACTTCGCCAGCCTCCACGTCGACCACCGCCACTGCGTTCATATCGCTCAATGTCACATACAGCGTTTCATCGTCGGGCACAGGCGCCATCGCCGTCGGCGTGCACCCGGCCAAGTCTGCGCACGATGGAGGGCCGCAAGAGCACTGTCGCAGTGATCTTGTCGGTTTTCGGATCGATGACCGAAATCGTGTCGCTTAATGAATTCGCCACGAACACCTTCGACTGATCGTGCGAAATCAGCACCGCTACTGGGTGCGCTCCGGTGGCGATTTTTGCAGCCTGCCGCGGCTGCGCCGAGTCGTGCGTGTCAATCGCATACACGCATTCGTCGCGCTCCGCGGCCACGTACGCTTTGCTCCCATCGGCCAGCACGCAAATGCCCAATGGAAAATTCGACGTGCCGCCGTGGCTTTCTTTGAACGTGTAGCGTCCCAGTTCTTTTTTCGTCGATGGATCGTAAATGGCCACGCTTCCGGGGTAATTGAAAGGATCACCCGGACCCGCTGCGTTATTTGCCAGGTAGAGCAAGCCATGCTCGTCGGTCGCCAAGCCGGCGGGGAAATCCTTGGCCTTGGTGGCAATGCTGTCGACCGATTGAATTTTGCCAGACTCCGCGTCGAAAGAGAGGACCGCGATGCTCTGGTGCCCGCCTTGCACCGCGTAGAGCTTGTCGTCTTTGCCAAAGGCCAGCCCATAGTACAACCCGTTGCTTACTTGCGTGGCCGAGCCTTTGGTGGCATCGCGCGTTTCGCCGCCGACCGGCTGTGTCGCGCCCGTCGGCACGCGATTGGAAAAATCGACGTGCGACACCCCCTCTCCATCAGAGGTGCGAATCGACCACAGCGCCTGCCGGTTCCCCATGTCGCTAGTGATGGCAAATCGCCCATCGCGGCTCGTAATCAAATTCATCGGTAAGTTGCCGACCGTTTGCTTCGCGGGAATTCGCGGCGGTATGTATCTGCCGGTATTGAGCGGCGTTGGGTCTTCCGCGGCTACCTGCTGATTTGGTGTTCCCGAAAGCACGCCCAAAAAGCCGAGGACGATTAGAAGCCGTTTCAAAACCGCCGGGGACTGTCCCAGTTTTGGGAGTGCCGCCGAGCAAAATGGGACTGTCCCCTTTGCCGAGGCGCGTTTTGAAACACCCGGTAGCCAGCGGATTCCCGCACACCGCCCAAATAGAATTGATCTCATCGAACTGCTCCCAATGCGTTAAAGTCCGTCGGCCCTGCCAATCGCTCAGTATTCCACATCATGCGACTGGCCGCGGCGAAAATCAATTCAGCGCAACGTACAGATTGTTGGAGACTGGGTGCCATGGTGTCATCCGCCCCCAGGCGGAGGTCACCATGTTTACTGCGCGCGCTTATTGTCATGCTCACGCGAGCGAGAGCATGCCACCCGAAACTTATTTGCCCAACGATTCCAATCCCAATTGACAATCCCGCCCCCGCAGGTACATATTCTAAGATTCCTGTGGGCGCATGCGGCCGTGGCTATGGCTGCAAACTCCCGTTAATCGTTTCCATTGTCCGTCCGGAGGATGCTTGCCATCGATAAGTCTCATCGCATCAATGAACAAATTCGGATCCCGCAAGTGCGGGTCATCGGCGCCGACGGTTCTCAGTTCGGCGTCATCGCGACCGAGCAAGCTATGAGCTTGGCACCGCGAGCAAAATCTAGATCTGGTCGAGGTGGCCCCCACCGAAAAGCCCCCCGTTTGCCGCATCATGGATTTCGGCAAGTTCAAGTACCAGCAGAAGAAGAAATCGCACAAGCAGCATTCCCATCATGTGAAGATCAAGGAAATTCGCGTTCGCCCCAAAACCGGCGACCACGATCTGGTAACCAAGGTCAACCAGGCCCGCGGCTTTCTGGAGCACAAAGACAAAGTCATTGTGTCGGTCGTGTTTCGCGGCCGCGAACTGGCGCACATCGAAGAAGGGCACCGCGTGCTCAAGCGGCTTTTGGAAATGCTCGATACTGATGGCAAACTCGAAGCCCCCCTCGCAACAGGGCAAACGCATTTTGTGTACGCTGGTGCCCAAGTAGCTCACGCCGATGGTTGGGTGGCACGCCCAACATGGGCGTGGTTTTCCTCGTAGGTCAGCCCGCGTTATTGCACGCTCTCCCGACCGTGCCATCGGACTGCAAATTCATTCGCGCCTGGGCGACTATGCACAATCCGCAGCCGGGTTCCGAGTCGGCGATTGCAAGACCCAGCGATCCCGAAACCCACTCGTGGTCGGCTGGCTGGCCCGCGATCATAGCCGGCGCAGCGCTAATCGTCCTCGCGATTGGCCTCGCCTATTCTCCCGGGGTCCATGGCGGATTCATCATGGACGACGACGTTTATCTCACCAGTAACCGCTTGATCGCGGCTCACGATGGTTTGTATCGCTTTTGGTTCACTCTGGAAGCTGCTCGATTACTATCCCGTATCAAACACCACATTGTGGTTGGAATGGCGGCTATGGGGCTCCGATCCGGCGCCGTATCGCATCTCGAATCTGATTTTGCACGTTGCATCCGCGCTTCTGCTGTGGATGATTTTGGCAAAGCTCGGGATCACGGGCGCTTATTTCGCCGCGCTGTTGTTCGCGGTGCATCCGCTGAATGTGGAGGCGGTCGCCTGGATTGCCCAGCGCAAAGACGTGCTGGCCCTATTCTTCTTCTTGCTCTCGGTGCTGTGGTATTTGTGCGCCGAGCGATCCGCTTCCGAAGCATCGCCTGCTGCACTTCCTTTGGAGCGAGGGAATTCGGGCCTGCGCCAATATAATGGTGCGTCTTTGAACTGGCGCCGCGCCGGCTGGTATTCACTAAGTCTCTTGGCGTTCTTATTGGGCATGCTCAGTAAAGGTTCGATCGCTGTGCTGCCGCTGGTACTGCTCCTGATTGCCTGGTGGAAACATTCGACGCTGACATCGCAAGATATCCTGAGACTAGCCCCATTCTTCTGCATTGCGGCCGCTCTGACGCTCGTCCACATTTGGTCGCAAACGCACGGGTCGGGAGAAATACTTCGCCACGCGACGATCGGCCAACGAGCCCTGGGGGCCGCGACGGCAATCTGGTTTTACTTGGCGAAAGCTATTTTGCCGCTCGATCTGCTGTTCGTGTATCCGCAATGGTCCATTGATATCATCGATTGGCGATGGTGGCTTCCGTTGTTGGCCGTATTGACGGTCACTGCAATCCTTTGGCGCTGTGCACAGGCACCCAGTTCGCGTTGGATTCATTCGCTAGCGTTCGCCTGGGCATTCTTTTGCGTGGCGCTGGTGCCAGTGCTGGGTTTCGCCGACACCGGATTCATGCAGTATTCACTTATCGCGGACCACTATGCGCATCTCGCTCTGATCGCTGTCGTCGCAATTCTGGCCGCCGGCTGGAGCATTTGGCGCCGGAGCGCGAAGCACCGCTGGCTTCCGATTGCGGCCGCAGTGCTCGTTGCCATCATCTTCACCTACCTGACCTGGCACCAGAATCGACTCTATGAAACGGAGACGACGCTCTACAAAACGGTGCTGGCGCAATCCCAAGAGCTGGTTTGCCTACGACCTGCTCGGCAAGGCGCTCGATCGCGCAGGAGATTCACAAGGAGCAATCTCCCAGTTCAATAAATCGCTCGAGATCAATCCCAAACAAACCAAAGCCTATAATGCGCTGGGAATCGCGCTGGTCGAAGAAAACGAGCTTCCCCGCGCAATCGAATGTTTCGAGCACGCATTAAAAGTCGATCCCAAGTCAGCCCTGTCGCACTATAACCTTGGCCTTGCGCTGGTTCATCAAGGCAAGCTGTCCGAAGCAATCGGCGAGTTTGAATCCGCGATTCAATCCGATTCCAATTATGCCGATGCTTACAACAATCTTGGTTTGGCCCTGCTCAAAACCGGCCGATTCAAAGAGGCCACCGAGCAATTCGAAGCGGCCCGCAAGCTCGCCCCCGACAATGTCGACATCTGCGCCGCATTGGCGATTGCGTATGCCCGCACGGGCCGAATAGCCGAAGCCAGAGCCGCCGGGCAAGCCGCCCTGCAACTTGCCATTTCGCAGGGGAACGCACCCACGGCCAAACAAATCGCCGATTGGCTCAATTCGCTCGATGCGGATAAATAAGACGATTGAGGTTGCTCTCAGAGATTCGGTTTGACCCGGAACGCCTCGCGCCAAACGCGCGGCCAATTTGCTCATTTACAATCAGCGGCCATTCTGTTACATGTACATTGGTATATGTATGTTTGAACCGTAAATCCATCCAAGTGCCATGGCTCTCAATTCGTCTCCCACTTTCGCCGCGTACACAACAGCGCTGTTCCGAGCGCCGCGGTGTGATCATTCCTACCGCCTTCCGAATTCCGCCTTCCGCCTTCATTCCCCACTCCGCATTCCCCACTCCCCATTTGCTTCTGCCCACCTCGCCCGCCGTTTCTCACCGTTTTCCGTCCGTTTCCGCCCCGTTTAAACCCCGTTTTTCACCGTTTTCTCGGTTTTCCAAAAACCGTCAATCGGCTCTACATTTCGCGATTTTCACCTAAATCTGCAATCTGAATTCAGTAATTATCAATCAGTAATCGTCCCGTGCCCCTTGCCCCCTGCCGCCCGAACCCTGAACCCCAAACCCTGAACCCTGTTCCCACCGACAGCAAAACATTTGACAAAACCCCTAACAATCTATAGACTGCACCCTGTATTTCTGTAGCTTGGCGGCGCGAGGGGAGCCGCGCGAGTTGAACCTTTTTGGATCGGTGTGCGGGGAGTGTTTAGTTTATGAATCAGGGTGGCATGCTCTCGCGCACAGCGTGAGCATGTCGTCAGGCACATGGTGACCTTCGCCCAGGGCGAATGACACCATGCCACCCATACGAGTGCGGTTGTCTCATTTTTTTTCATTCTTCTGTGGAGGTGTGTTATGTGTAGGAATTCTTGTGGGGCCAATGGCCCTGGGAAGCGGCGAGGCTTCACGCTCGTCGAGTTATTGGTAGTCATCGCCATCATCGCTGTCCTCATCGCCTTGTTGTTGCCCGCCGTGCAAGCGGCCCGCGAAGCGGCCAACCGCAACGCCTGTCAGAACAACATGAAGCAAATTGGTCTGGCCATTTTGAACTTCGAAAGCGCCAACCATGCCCTGCCGCCAGTCACGACCTCTTCGGCCAGCGATAATTCGCCAGACTTGCCAGGGTCGTCCACCGGTATCCTCTTTACCGCCAGCAACGTCGGGCAACAAGCCGGCTATAGTTGGATTGTCATGATTCTTCCGCACATGGAAGAAACCACGCTCTATCAAACCATTTCCTCCAATTCCGATAAGTTCACGCAGCCGGCATTTGCCTCTAGCCCGAACGTTTCGACCGGCAACACGCAGTGGATTGGCACGGCCCAGAATAACCAAGGCCCGCACGCTTCGACGGCGCAAGTTCCCGCGCTGATTTGCCCGAGCTTTTCCGGCGACCGCATTGTCGATACGTCGACCACGCCCGGCAGCACCTATTACAACACGTTCGCAACGCTGTTGAATGCCGGCGGCGTGGCGCTCACTAATTACAACGCGTATGTGGGCACCGATATTAAGAATGGCCAATCCTTTGGCACCCGCAACAATATCAACGCGCCCAATCCCAACGGTGCGTTCCAGATGAATGGCACTCCTTCATCGTCAACCAGCTATTACGGCACCATCGGCAGCCGCTTGGCCGGCATGGTGGATGGCACCTCGAAGACCGTGTTGGTTGCCGAGACCAAAGAGCGCGGCTTCGGCTCTTGGTACGATGGCACCATGAACTGGCTTACTGCTGAGCGGCAGGTGAATCTGTCCAGCGGAGCGAACTTACCGATACCAGTGACAACGCTGGGCGGCACCGGCGGCACGCCGGCGGCACAAGCGCCCTATAACACGGCCATCTACCAGGGTAAATTAGTGCCGACCGACGTAACCAACGGCGGCAACGGCATCAACGTCGGCCATAATGCGCCCGATCCAGCAGGCGCGGTCTATTACTACCCTGCCAACCTGATGCAAGCTCCTCTGCAGCCTCAGCCGCGGCGTTGGGGGCCCAGTAGCGACCACGGCGGCAACATCGTGAACCACCTGTTCGGCGATGGCCACGTGCAAACCGTGACTGACGGCATCGACCCGTGCGTCTACCTATGGATCATCACACGCAACGGCGGCGAGCCGTTCGACAGTGATGCCATACGCTAGGCACGTGTCCCTATACCCTCTCCCTCCGGGAGAGTTGGGCGAGGGTGCGGCTGACTTGATGAACGCGTAGTTTTCAGTCCGCCGGGAGAATTCGTTTCTCCCGGCGGACTTTTTCTTTGCGCCAACGCGGTCTCCAGCCCTGGTTATTCCAGGAGAGTGCTGGTTTGGATTTCGGTCCGTATGGGCCGAACGCTAGCCTTTCTCATTTTTTTCTTCTTCTTACGGTGGAGGTGGGGTATGTGTAGGAATTCTTGTGGGGCCAATGGCCCTGGGACGCAGCGAGGCTTCACGCTCGTCGAATTGTTGGTAGTTATCGCGATCATTGCGGTCCTCATCGCCCTGTTGTTGCCTGCCGTGCAAGCGGCCCGCGAAGCGGCCAACCGCAACGCCTGCCAGAACAACATGAAGCAACTTGGTCTGGCCATTTTGAACTTCGAAAGCGCTAACAAAGCACTGCCTCCAGTAACGACAACCTCGGCGACCGATAACACACCCGACATGCCTGCAACAAGTAACGGCCAATTGTTTACGTCAGGGCACACGGGTTCCCAAGCTGGTTACAGTTGGATTGTGCTCGTGCTCCCTTACCTGGAAGAACTTACCCTCTACCAAACCATTTCCTCGAACTCTGATAAATTCACTCAACCGGCTTTTTCCGCCACCCCAAACTCCTCGACAGGTAACACCAAATGGATCGGTGCGGCTACGAACAACCGCGGTCCGCACGCTTCGACGTCGCAAATTCCAGCGCTGATTTGCCCCAGTTTTGCGGGTGACCGCATCGTCGATACCTCGACGACTCCCGGCAGCACCTATTACAACATGTTTGCAACGCTGTTGAATGCTGGCGGCGTGGCGCTCACCAACTACAACGCGTATATCGGTACCGATGTACGGATCGGAGAATCGTTCGGAACCTTCGCTAACCGGAACGCGCCCAACCCCAATGGCGCATTTCAAATGAACGGCACCCCCTCGTCGCCAACTGACTTTTACGGCACCATCGGCAGCCGACTATCAAGCATCGTCGATGGCACCTCGAAGACCGTCATGTGCGCCGAAACAAAAGAACGTGGCTTCGGCTCGTGGTACGACGGGACTATGAACTTTTTAACGGCCGCGCGCGAAGTGAACCTGTCCAACGGAAGCAACCTAACGATTCCAGTGACGACGCTGGGCGGAACAGGCGGCATGCCGCCCGCACAAGCGCCTTACAACTCGGCCACTTACCAGGGTAAGCTCGTACCCACCGACGTCGCCAATGGCGGCACTGCCATCAACGTAGGGCACAACCCACCCGACCCAAGCGGATTCGGAGTATATTACTACCCTGCAAACTTGATGACGGCCCCCATACAAGTTCAGCCGCGCCGTTGGGGACCCAGTAGCGATCATGGCGGCTCGCTTGTGAACCATTTGTTCTGTGATGGCCATGTACAATGTGTGACGGACGGAATTGACCCCAGTATCTACTACTGGATTGTTACTCGCAACGGCGGCGAGCCGTTCGATAGTGATGCGATACGTTAGTGATGCCATACGCTAGGCGTGTGTGCCTTAATCGTGTAACTCTCAGTCCGCCGGGAAAGCGAGAAGCTTCCCGGCGGACTTTTTCTTTGCGCTTTCGCCGTGCGCCCGTCCCGCGACCGCATGTTATGATTGTGGATACGAGTTACCAATACGATTCACCGCCGAGGCGCCGAGACGCAGAGAAGAACAAGACATTTATTAGGAATCCAAAAAGGAAGCAGCGGAACAGACGTGGGGAGTTGCCACCGATGTTATCCGTTAGTGGTCTATCCTGGCTTCCTTATTAATTTGCTTCTCCGCGACTCCGCGGCTCTGCGGTTAATTAGAACCTGTGTCTTCGTGGTTAAATAAACCGGTTGTTGAAACCATGACCAACCTCCACCAAGCCATTGCCGAGAAAAGCGCCAAAGTCGGCGTCGTCGGCTTGGGCTATGTCGGCCTGCCGCTGGTGCGGGCGTTTCATACGGCAGGCTTTCGCACCATTGGGTTCGATATCGATCCGGCGAAAATCGAACAGCTTGCCGCCGGCCGTAGCTACATCAAGCACATTCCCGCCGATTGGGTCGGCGGCTGGATCGCTTCGGGCGCTTCGAAGCCACTGTCGATATGCGCCGGCTGGCCGAGGCCGATTGCATCTTGATTTGCGTTCCGACGCCACTTTCCGACAGCCGCGATCCCGACCTGGAATATGTCGAGAGCACCGCTCGCCACATTGCCAAGGTGCTGCGGCCGGGGCAGCTCATCGTGCTCGAAAGCACGACGTACCCGACGACCACGCGCGACGTGGTGAAGCCGATCCTGGAAGCCAGCGGCCTGAAAGCCGGCCGTGATTTCTTTCTGGCCTACAGCCCCGAGCGCGAGGATCCGGGCAACGCGAACTTCACGGCCAACACCATTCCCAAAGTGGTCGGCGGCGACGATCCGACAAGCTTCGAATTGGCCTGCGCCCTCTACCGCCACGCAGTCAAGCTAGTCGTGCCGGTCTCCAGCTGCGAAGTGGCCGAAGCCTGCAAGATACTCGAAAACACCTACCGGGCGGTGAACATCGCCCTGGTGAACGAGCTGAAAATGCTATTCGACCGCATGGGGCTCGACGTCTGGGAAGTGATCGACGCGGCCAAAACCAAGCCCTTTGGCTTTCAGGCATTCTACCCCGGCCCCGGGCTTGGGCGGGCACTGCATTCCCATCGATCCGTTCTATTTAACGTGGCTGGCGCAAGCAAGGGCAAACCACGCGGTTCATCGAGCTGGCTGGCGAGATCAACGCCTCGATGCCGCAGTACGTGGTCGAGCGGCTCACCGAGGCGCTCAACGACCAAGGCAAGCCAGTGCGCGGCAGCAAGGTGTGCCTGCTCGGCGTGGCCTATAAGAAAGACATCGACGATCCGCGCGAAAGCCCCTCGTTCGTGCTGATGGACCTATTGCGGGCCCGCGGCGCGGTGCTCAGCTACAACGATCCGCACGTTCCGCAATTGCCGAAGATGCGGCATCACGACGTGCCCGATCTGGCCAGCCAGCCGCTCACGGCGGAATTCCTGGCCGACCAAGATTGCGTGCTGATCGCCACCGATCATTCGGCCTACGACTACGAATTCATCGTGCGCAACAGCCGGCTGGTGTTCGATACACGCAACGCCACGCGCCAAGTGCGCGACGGCCGCGAGAAAATTCGCAAGGCGTGAGTAAAAGGCAGAAGGCAGAAAGCAAAAGGCAGAAAGGGCAGAGCTAATAGCTAACTGCTAACAGTTCGTTCAAAAATTTGGCGTGGGGGCGCGGAATTGGCCTAAATCGAGCGTGCGAAACCAATCGATCGTTTTCGCCAGCCCTTCGCGCAATTTAATCTTGGGTTCCCAGCCGAGCGTTTGTTTCGCTAGCGAAATGTCGGGGCGGCGCTGTGCGGGTCGTCTTGCGGCAGCGGCTTGTGAACTAGCTTCGAGCGCGAGCCGGTCAGCTCCAGCACCAGTTGGGCCAATTCGAGCATCGTAAATTCATCGGGATTGCCGAGGTTCATCGGTCCCACGCAATCGCCGGAAGCGTTCATCAGGCGAATGAGGCCTTCGATCAAATCGTCGCGATAGCAGAACGAACGCGTTTGCTGCCCATCGCCGAAGATGGTGATGTCTTCCCCCGCCTGCGCCTGCCGAATAAAGTTCGCGACGACGCGCCCATCGAACGGGTGCATGCGCGGACCGTAGGTGTTGAAAATGCGGGCAATGCGAATCTGCACGCGGTTCTGCCGGAAATAATCCATGAACAGTGTTTCGGCGGCGCGTTTGCCTTCGTCGTAGCAAGCCCGCGGGCCGATGCAATTGACCGAGCCGCGATAAGTTTCCGGCTGGGGGTGCACGTCGGGGTCGCCATACACTTCGCTGGTGGAGGCTTGGAGAATTCTCGCGCGGCAGCGGCGGCCCATACCCAACAAGTTGATCGCGCCGATGACGGAGGTTTTCATCGTTTTGATGGCGTTGTACTGATAGTGCCCAGGCGCCGCAGGGCAAGCGAGGTTGTAGATTTCATCGACCTCCAGCCACAGCGGATGAACGATATCGTGCCGCAATAGCTCGAAGTTTGCGCGGTCGAGCAAATGCGAGACGTTGGTTTTTTGGCTGGTGAAGAAATTATCGACGCAGACCACGTCGTGCCCGGCATCGACAAGCCGCTCGCACAAATGCGAGCCAAGAAAGCCAGCGCCGCCAGTAACTAAAATGCGTTTGATCGAGGGCATGGCTCAGGTGGTCTGCGTGTCTGGGTCTCTCGGTGTCTGCGTGTCGGCGTCGGGGTTATTTTGTGGCTGGGCGCATTAGGCCCGGAAGCGCAGGCGCCTAGACACACGAAGACGCAAAGACACTGATTCGACTTCGCTCCTATACTTTACCACACCGGCACAAGCGCCACACGGCAGCCCGATTTTTCAGAAATTCCCGCGAATTCGCTGAAGATTCGTTGACGTTTTCCCTCTGCGCGGGAATACACATGTATCAGGCTCAAGCATGCAGCGCCGCCGTCCAACTTTTCTTCTTTTCTCGCGCTGCTGTGGTTGGGCTACGGGGAGGTTCCGGCCATGGTCTATTCGCTTTTGATGTCGTCGATTCTGACGGTTGCCGAGGGAACAGTCGCCGTGTTAGGCATCGTGCTGGCCGCCGCCTATGGGGCAGCATTGTGGCATGCCAGCCGGGCCAGGCGCAACACCAGCCCGGTTTAATCGCCAGACGACCAACGCCGATCGACATCCGCGGCCAGCTGCTTCGCCGCTGGCGAATCGGGTTTTAACGTCCGGCAAAGTTCGCTATGGTAGTCGCATTCTTACCAGTGCGATGGCGAACATCTACTTGGCCTGTATGCCCGACGCGCCGCTCAAACACTTATCGATGGACGATTCGGTGCTCAAGCACATGGGCTACGATTTCGTCCAAATTCGGCAAAACCTCACCGTCGGTCAGGCGCTCGCCCAGGTTCGGCAGAACCCGACCATTGGCCGCGTGATTTATTTTTATGTGGTTGACGACGAGAACCGGCTTTGCGGCGTGGTCCCGACGCGGCGCTTAATGCTTAGCTCGCTGGAAACGCCGATTGCCGAGATTATGGTGCGGCAGGTGATCACAATTCCCGAAACGGCCACCGTGCTCGACGCGTGCGAGCTGTTCACCATGCACCGTTTGCTGGCATTCCCGATTGTGGATCACAAGCGGCGGCTAGTGGGCATTGTCGATATCGACTTATACACGAAGGGGCGCACTGAGCTGGAGGAGGCCGAGCGAGTGGACGATTTGTTTCAGCTTATCGGCGTGCATTTGGCGGAGGCCCAGCAAGCCCAGCCCATGACCGCGTTTTGCAGCCGCTTTCCCTGGCTTTTGTGCAATATCGGCGGCGGCATTATGGCGGCATTTTTGTCGGGCGTGTTTCAAGAAGAACTGCAGCGTGTGGTGGCCCTGGCCATGTTCGTGCCCGTGGTGCTGGGCTTAGCCGAGAGCGTGAGCATTCAATCGGTCAGCCTGACGCTGCAAATACTACATGGGCATCCGCCGGCCCCGGGCGTGCTATTGAAAAAGCTGAAGGCCGAACTGCTGACGGGCATGATGCTGGGGCTGGCTAGCGCCGCGATGGTCGCCGTGGTCTCATTTTTATGGCTACGAAATGGCCACGTGGCGATTTGCTTATTGGTGGGAATTACCGGCGGAGTCGCCACCGCGGCGGTCATTGGCATGGCCATGCCGAATATTTTGCGCATGTTTCGCCGCAATCCGCAGGTGGCCGCCGGTCCGATTGCGCTGGCATCGGCCGACATGGTGACGCTGTTGGTCTATTTCACACTAGCGCGGTGGATCGCCTGAAGATCTCTTTTACGCAAAAGCGTTTGCCAATTTCTCATTCATTACGCGCCAGAAGGTTCGCACGGTGCGCAATTTTGAATCGAAATAATCTTCAAAAAATCCAGGACGGCTGAATTGCGGGGGGTATGCGTAGAGTTCGCCATCATCGCCACGCTGTTCAATCCATTCGGCCGGACGATGCTTGTCGACCACTGCGAACAGGTTCGATGGATAGAGAAACGGCCGTCCTTGATCGTTCAACAAACGAAGATCGTCTGCCTCAATACCGATGACGAGATATTGCTGCCCTGCGGAAAGATCGGGATACCGAGCGCTGCGGCGTTTTAGCTTGACGATCATATTGCTAGTTTACCTCTTTAAGCCTGATTTCGAATCTACCCAGCCCTGGGTGCTCATACCAATGGAATTCGAAGAGCCTTCGGCGCACTTCAATTTGGGGACTGCTTTTCTTGGTCCATTGTTATGCCCGGCCGCCATACCTAGCGACTAACCGACGAACGTCCCGAATTCGCTGCCCCTTTGCAATTACTCGCGATTGCGAAAGCAATTCTCTCGACAGCTTTGGCATACGGATATTGGCTCACGTGCGGCTTTACAGCGAGCCTTCCGCCGTTTCGCGCGGCAGGGGGGCTTCGACCACTGGCGGGCCGGAGGGGCGCTTGCGCTCGGCGGTGGTGCCCGGTACCAAAAGCGGGCTTGGCGAGGTTTCTTCGATGACCTCTTTAAGCTCGGTGGCGTCGATCACTTCGCGTTCGATTAATCGCTTCGCCAGCGCCTGAAGAGAAGCCTTGCGGGCCGCCAAAATCTGCCGAACCTTTTCCATCGCTTCGTCAATAATGCGCCGCACTTCCTCGTCAATTTCTCGCGCTGTTTGCTCGCTGTGCATGCGGGCTTGACCGATTTCGCCCGAGCCGCTAACCAGGAACGGCGAGCGATTGCTTTCGCGGAAATTGACCCGGCCCAAGCGGCTCATGCCGTAATCCATGACCATGGCACGGGCGATGTCGCTGCCGCGTTCCAGGTCGTTTTGTGCGCCGGTGGAGACATCGTCGAAGGTCATTTCTTCGGCAATGGTACCCGCCAAGAGCACTTGGATGCGGCTTTCCAGCTCGCTTTGCGTCATCAAGTAGCGATCGTCTTCGGGCCGCTGCATGGTGTAGCCCAAGGCTGCCAAGCCGCGCGGAATAATCGAAACTTTGTGAACGGGATCGGTATTCGGCAGGCTGTAGGCCACGAGGGCATGGCCCGCTTCGTGATAGGCGACGCGCTGCTTTTCATCGGCGTGGATGACGCGTTTGCGTTTTTCCAAGCCCGGCGGTGACGCGCTCGACCCCTTCGTTGAATTCCTCCATACCGACGGAGGTCTTGTTCTTGCGGGCGGCCAGCAAAGCGGCTTCGTTGACGAGGTTGGCCAAATCGGCCCCGACGAAACCTGAAGTTAGCCCGGCAATTTCGCGCAGGTTGACGGCGGAGTCGATTTTCACATTCTGCACGTGAACTTTGAGAATTTCTTCGCGGCCGCGCACGTCGGGCCGATCGACGAGCACATGGCGATCGAAGCGACCGGGACGCAGGAGTGCGGGGTCGAGCGTTTCGGGCCGGTTAGAGGCCGCCAACACAATAACGCCGTTGTTGGAATTGAAACCATCCATTTCGACCAACAGCGCATTGAGCGTTTGCTCGCGCTCATCGTGGCCGCCCACCACACTTGAGCCGCGCGTTTTTCCCAGGGCGTCGAGCTCGTCGATGAAGATGATGCAAGGGGCCTTTGATTCGGCCTGTTGGAACATGTCGCGCACACGGGCGGCACCGACGCCGACAAACATTTCGACGAAGTCGGATCCCGAGAGGCTAAAAAACGGCACGCCCGCTTCGCCGGCAATGGCTTTGGCCAGCAATGTCTTGCCGGTTCCCGGTGGGCCGACCAGCAGCACGCCTTTGGGAATGCGGCCGCCGAGCACTTGGTAGCGCTCGGGGCTGCGGAGAAATTCGACCACTTCGCGCAACTCTTCGACGGCTTCGTCAATGCCAGCGACATCTTCGAACGTAATGCCGATATCTTCCTGCGCGTACATCTTGCCGCGGCTGCGACCAAAAGCCATCGGACTGCCGGCGCCACCGAGCCGGCGAAGCATGAAGAAGAACACAAAAATGAATAGGCCGGTAAGCACCAACATGGGCAAATACCCGCGCCAGGGGCTGGGTCCAGATTCAAATGCGTAGGCAATGCCGTATTTCTGGCAGAGGTCGGAAAGTTCTTTGTCGGTCGAATCGTTGGCACTTTTGTTGGTATGGAATGTGACGACCTGCTTGCGGTCGGCTTCTTTGGCCGAGGACGGGGCTTCTTCGTCGGCCGTTTTAGCCGCGAGGACTTCGCGCGTTACTTTGCCAGTGACTTCAAAACTACCAATTTTGATATCAGTCGGGGTCGAGTAGCGAATCGCGTCTTTGCCGTCGTTTTCCTTGACGGTGATGCCATCGCTCGTCGATTCGGGGCCGCTGGCCTTGATGAGATCGACCAGATCTTTGTAGGAGAGTTCGTAAGCTAGCGGCTGATTGAGCCACCCCACGATCATTAAAATGACCACGCCGATGCCCAGGAGATACCAAACGATGTTATTGCTTAGCGGGGGAGTTTTCTTTTCGGGCTTGGCGGGGGGTTTGCTTTCCATGCGTCTGGCTTTTTGGGGACTGCGGGGAAGATTCTTAAGTTGCAGATTGTGCCATCCGGGTGCCCATCTGATTCCATAGTATGCCACTAAAACCATCGAAACAACCTAGTGAGCCGCCGGATGCGCGTGGCCGTCGGCCATGGGCGTCAAAGTAGGCAAAATCGGTACACCGCAGCGGGCTCTCTCGTTCGGATTGTGGCTATTTCGCGGCGGCTTTAGAATCGTCAAAAATCGGGAAGTGGAATATTGCCGCTGAATTGGCGAATTACAGGGTGCCGGAACTAACGGCGCTCGGTTCCGCAGTCGCCAAGCCGCCGGAATAATTGATCAATTCCCGCTCCGAAATTTTCACCTTGTGAATTTGCATCTTCACCAGCCCTGCTTCGATGACGCAAACTGCTACGAATGTCGCCGTGTTGGGATCGACCGGGTCGATCGGCACTAGCACACTCGAAGTGGTGGCGGCCTCAGGAGGGCTATTGAAGATTGTGGCGCTAGCAGCGCGCTCAAGCACGCAATTATTGCTCGAGCAGGCGCGGCGATTTCGCCCGCAGTTGGTGGTAGTGGCCGATGAGGAAGCAGACAAGCGGCAAGATTGGAGCGAATTGCCGGCCGGAACAAAAGTGCTATGCGGCCAGCAGGCACTGGCGCAAATTGCGGCGGCACCGGAGGTCGACATCGTAATGGCCGCCATCGTCGGCGCGGCAGGATTGCAAAGCACCTGGGCTGCGGTTGAAGCAGGAAAGACGGTGGCGCTGGCGAATAAAGAAACGCTCGTCATGGCCGGGCCCCAGGTAATGCAATTGGCCGCCCACAGCGGCGCCCAAATCGTTCCGGTCGATAGCGAACACAGCGCTGTTTTTCAATGCCTGCAAGCGGGACAGCGCGAAGAGGTGAAACGGATCATTCTTACAGCCAGCGGCGGACCGTTTCGCAATTTCACGGCCGAGCAGATGGCGCGCGTCACGGTAGAGCAGGCACTTGCGCACCCAACGTGGGACATGGGGCCGAAAATAACCATCGATTCGGCCACGCTAATGAATAAGGCGCTTGAGATTGTTGAAGCCCGCTGGCTCTTCGATTTAGCGCCCGAGCAAATCGATGTAGTCATTCATCCGCAATCGATTGTTCATTCGCTGGTCGAATTTGTCGATGGATCGATGGTGGCACAGCTTGGGCTGCCCGATATGAAATTGCCGATTCAATACGCGCTATTTTATCCGCACCGTCGGCCCGGATTTGCGCCGCAACTGAATTTGGCGAAGCCGCTGCACGCTCGAGTTCGAGCCGGCAGATTCGAAGCGGTATCCGGCGTTAGAACTGGGGCACGAGGCGGCCAGGCGGGGCGGCACAGCAGGTGCAGCGTTGAATGCCGCCAACGAGGAAGCGGTACGAGGGTTTTTAGCCGGAGAATTGGAATTCTCCGAAATATTGCCAGTTTGCCGACGTATTGTTGAACAACACACATTCGAGCCCAAACCCAGCGTAGCGCAATTGCTGGAAGTGGACCGCTGGGCTCGGCAGGAGGTAACACGTTGGGTATGCACCTGATAGCCGCCGGATGGATTTCGTGGCTTATATGGCTCTTCACGCCTGCCAACTGGCCTACTGTGGCGGCGGTGGCGGCCGGCTTAGGCTTTGTGATCTTTGTGCACGAGCTGGGGCATTTTCTCGTCGCCAAGGCTTGCGGCGTAAAGTGCGAAAAGTTCTACCTCGGCTTCGATATCTATGGGCTAAAGCTCGTCAAGTTTCAGTGGGGCGAAACAGAATACGGCATCGGCATTTTGCCGCTGGGCGGTTACGTGAAAATGCTCGGCCAGGACGATAACCCTGCGCGAATTGCTGAAGAGAACCGGCGGGCGCGTGAATCGTCGCAGACGAACGAATTATCTGGCGGCGGCGCGGGGGCTACCGGAGTCAATCACAAGCACCACCACACGCTAGCCGAGTCTGATCACGCCCCTCACATGACGCACGGCGACTTGCCGCCAGAGCCAGTTTCCGACCCGCACGAGCCGTACGATCCGCGCAGTTACATGGCGCAAAGCGTGCCCAAGCGGATGGCGATCATTTCGGCCGGCGTAATCATGAACGTCATATTTGCATTCATCATGGCCTCGGTGGCATACGCGTTGGGTGTAAAAGAAACGCCTTGTATTGTGCGCGGCGTAATTCCAGGCGGGGCGGCTTGGCAATCCGATTTGCAGCCGGGTGATGTAATTACCCGAGTAGGGAAAATCGAAAATCCACGATTTCGCGATCTGCAAACCGGCGTGACGCTGGGAAATTTGGAGCACGGCGTGTCGTTCAGCATCGATCGGCCCGGAGATGAGAAGCCCATCGATCTCACGCTCTATCCCGATACCAGTTTGGGAGTGCCCTTGATCGGTATCGTAGGACCATGGCGCACCGACCTCGTCGATCAGCCGGGAGTGCCCGCGGCGCTTAAATATTCACCGGCGGGCGAGGCCAAGCCCATTTTCATGCCGGGTGACAATCTTGTGCAGATCAACGACATGCCGATCCATACACAAGCCGACATCGATCGGGCGATGATTCGGTACATCGACGAGCCGATTCAAGTGAAGGTCGAGCGAAAGAAAACGTCGACAAACGCGAAGGGATTGAACAATTCGAGCAAAGACAATTCGACTCAGGTGGACACCGGGAAAGAATCGACCAATGGCCAGGATCAATTCGAGCGGCTGACGATTGAAGTGCAGCCGACCGCCATGCGCAGCTTCGACATGGTTATGGCTATTGGACCGATCGATTCGGTTCAAAAGAACTCGCCGGCGGAAGATGCGGGCCTTAAAGCGGGGGATGCGATCGACACGATCGACGGCCAGCCCGTTGGAAATCCGCTGACGCTGCCGGCCAGAATGCGCGCGGCAGCGGCTGCTGGTAAAACGGTGAAGTTTAGGGTGACGCGCAGTGTGGATGGCAAGCCGCAACAGATGCCGATCGACGTGAAGCCGCGCGAGCCAAAATATTACGACGTGCTGCTGCCGATGAACCCAATGTCGGCGCCGGCCCTGGGCATTGCATACAAGGTTCCCACGGACGTGTCGGCTGTTGAGCCAAACAGTCCGGCAGCAGGAGTGGATATCAAGCCGGGGGATAAAATCGTCGCGGTAGAAATCGTGTTGCCGCCGAAGAAAGAGGGCGACGATGAGGAGGATTACGGCGAGCCATCGCGGGTCCAGTTCGACGAGCGCGATCCGGCATGGCCGTTTTTTATCTACGAACAGTTGCCATTTACGATGCCCAATGCCAAGTTCAAGCTGACGGTCGAGCGAGAGGGCGCGACCCACGATGTCGAAGTTGGGCCGGAGGAAACAAAACTCGCCGACGGCAAGGCAGTTCACGTGCCGACGCGAGGCTTTATTTTCCAGCCTCTGACCACGACGCGGACCGCAAACTCAGTGGGCGAGGCCGTCGGATTGGGTGGGCAAGAAACGCTCGACAGCCTGCTGTTGGTGTATCGCTTTTTGCAAAAGATCGGACAGAAACAAATTCCCATCACGGCGCTGGGCGGACCCGTGGAAATCGCCCGCCAAGCCGGTGCGAAAGTGCACGAAGGTCTGGCAGCTTTTCTGTTGTTCTTAACCATGCTTAGTGCAAATTTGGCCGTCGTGAATTTCTTGCCCATTCCGGTGCTTGACGGCGGTCATATGGTGTTCTTGCTCTACGAAGGACTTCGCGGTAAGCCGGCCAGCGAACGTGTGATTGTCGGATTCACCTATGCAGGGATGGCATTCATTTTATCGCTGATGCTGTTCGTGCTGTCGCTGGATTTGCACATTATTTCGCGACGATGAATCGCCGGAAGACAAATTTCTCCGAATGCCTTGCGATGTGCCCTTACACACGGCACAAACGCTATTGATTTCGCAGGTTGCCGGGGGGTAAATTGCCGCTCCTTCGATCGCCAATGATCGGGCTGCTAGCAACAACTGCCGGGCAAACGATTGAGATCGAAACTGTAGGTTGCCCGCGTTTGGAAAGGAATCCATTTCGCATGGTTACGCCGCTTTCGGAAATGGCGCAAATTGTCGGCGGGCGTCTCGCTGGCAGCCCAGAACGCCTCATCGTGGGCGCCAATACGCTCGATTGCGCCGGCCCAGGCGATATCACGCTATTGGATTCGACCGAAAAGGCCCACAAACTGTCGCGGTCGCGTGCCGGGGCCGTTGTCGTGCCGCTCGGCTTTGTCGCCGATCGCGCCGCAATTGAAGTGGACGATGTACACGCCGCCTTCGCTCGAATTGTCGCGCATTTTCGACCGGCGGCGGGGAAATCGCAGCCCGGAATCAGCCAACACGCTTTCATTGGTTCGACGGCGCGCTTGGCCGGCGATATTGAAGTACACGCCGGCGCGACGATCGGCGATGACGTAGAAATCGCTGGCCGCTGTGTAATTCATAGCGGTGTTCACATTCTTCACGGCTGTCGCATTGCTGAAGGCGTCACAATTTTTCCTGGCGCCGTGCTTTATGAAAACACGCGCGTCGGGCCACGCTGCATTATTCATTCGGGCGCAGTGCTCGGCGCCTACGGTTTTGGTTACAAACTAATTGATGGCCGGCACGCGTTGTCATCGCAATTGGGCTTCGTGGAACTCGGGCCCGACGTCGAAATAGGCGCCGGCACAACCATCGACCGCGGAACGTATGGCGCAACTCTCATCGGCGAAGGCACCAAGATCGACAACTTGGTGATGATTGCCCATAACTGCCGCATTGGGAAGCACAATCTTATTTGCTCGCAAGTCGGCGTAGCGGGAAGCACGACCACAGGCGACTACGTGGTCATGGCAGGCCAAGTCGGTGTGCGGGATCACGTTCACATTGGAGCGGGCGCTGTGATAGGTGCAAAAGCTGGTGTTTCTGGCGACGTGCGCGACGGCGTTCACATGCTCGGCACGCCGGCGGTGCCGGAGCGCGAACAGAAACTGCTCTTCGCCACCATTTCCAAATTGCCGGAAATGCGCAAGCAATTGAAAGAGTTGCAGCGGCAGTTGGATGAATTAGCATCAAACGAAAATCGCGCGACAACAATTGCGAAGCAGGCGCGGAAATGCGCGATGAAGCCGCCTGAAGTTGCAAGGTGCGCGGAACGTGAGAAATGGCCGACCAAATGGTGACTCCGCAATCGCGTCTGCAATCAATCGGTCTGATTGCCGGCTGGGGACGCTTTCCTGTCGTGGTCGCCCAGTCGCTTAAGCTCCAGGGATATCGCACGTATTGCGTCGGATTGAAAGGACACGCCGATCCGATCTTAAAAGAGATATGCGATGGCTTTGAATGGACGGGGCTCGCCAAAATTGGTCATGCCATCCGCTTTCTCAAGCGCTGTGGGGCGCACGATGCCATGATGGCTGGTAAAGTTTTCAAGCTGCAACTCGTCGAACCGCGCGTCTGGCTGCGGCTCTTGCCCGATTCGCGCACCGTTCGCATTTTTTGGTCGCATTTCATCACCACCAAAAAAGACCGCAAAGACGATACGCTGCTCTTGGCTGTTGTCAACGCATTTGCTGAAGATGGAATTACCATGAGACCAGCCACCGACTATGCCCCGGAACTACTTGTGAAGAAGGGGCAACTCACGCGCCTCGGCCCCACAAAAGCGCAGCAAGCCGACATCGAATTTGGCTGGAATTTGGCGAAGGAAATGGGACGACTTGATGTGGGGCAGTGCGTGGTCGTGAAAGATCGGGCTTGTTTAGCGGTCGAGGCAATCGAAGGAACCGATCGATGTATTCGGAGGGCCGGCGAGTTATGCCGTGGCGGAGGCTTCTGCGTGGTTAAGCTCGCCAAGCCTCAGCAAGATATGCGGTTTGATGTGCCAACGGTTGGCGTCGGTACGTTGGAATCGATGTGCGCCGCGGGGGCCAAAACTCTTGTGATCGAAGCGGGCAAAACGATTCTGGTTGACCAGAGCGATTTTATTCAATTTGCAGACGAGCACAAAATGATCGTGGTGGCGATTGAACAAGCCAATGCCATCAACCTTGGCGATCAGCGTGCAGCCTAACTTCAAGCACGCACGGCCAACTTACGCTGAATAGAAGTAACCGTATGGTCGCTCCATAAATCGCTCAAATGGGTGCGACGGCCTCGAAATTGTCTGCTAGAATCACTGAATTGGTGATGGCTTTTTTGAATACCAAGTGACCAAGTGCCCTTGATGCGCCGTTAATATCTGCTTGGAAATCTCCCGGTTTCGCCAGAGTATGCGGCCATCCGCTCGTCCCATATTTGAGTTTTTAGTGGATCGGTGATTTGAGCCGAAGCTATTGCGTAACAAGGGCTTACGGCCGAAGTACCAGCACATAACTTGAAGTCTGCAGGGGCGATTTATCTCACATCTGTCCGCTGTGAATGTCGCTCAATCTACGAGATCGTTCGGAGGAGTTGCCTGCTGGCCGGTACGGCGGATCTTCACCATTTCGTTGATTACTACGGCCGTGCAAGTATAATCAACGGATGGCTAGTCAGGGGGGACTATGCCCTGGCAGAGGACCGGGCGAACGTTTGCCCGTAGCCAGCAAAAAGTTCAGAGAACGATTTGATATCGGACGAATGCCGCGGGGTATTCGTGAGGCCTGTTGGTCATCGTCTGATCGGGCCACAACGGCGGCCATAATTTCTACGGCGCACCATGACTAACGCGAGTGGATCCGTTACCGCCTCGGCGGGTGCGGACAGGTTATCTGCTGGACCCGGTGTGGATTTGATTCTTGGATCGAATCCAGTAATGCACCGAATTGCTCAGCACGTTGAACGTGCTGCCGAGGTGCAGTGTTCCGTATTAATCTGCGGCGAAACGGGCACAGGCAAAGAATTACTGGCCCGGCGGCTGCATTTGTCGGGTCCACGCTCGATTAAGCCATTTGTTCCTGTTAACTGCGTGGCTCTCACTGCAACACTCGCGGAAAGCCAGCTTTTTGGGCATGAAAAGGGTGCCTATACCGGAGCGTTGGGAAGTTCGCTTGGCGTGTTTCGTGCCGGCGACGGCGGTGTGGTGTTTCTCGACGAAATTGGCGAAATGCCGCTGGAATTGCAGCCCAAGCTATTGCGTGTGCTGCAAGAGCGGGAGGTAACGCCTGTCGGTGCCTCCACGCCCGTGCACGTGGATGTGCAGGTAATCGCTGCGACCAATCGTGATCTTGAAGCCGAAGTATCGGCAGGCCGGTTCCGTAAAGACCTGTACTACCGGCTCAATATGGTGGAGTTGATTGTGCCCCCCTTGCGCAAGCGCCTGGAGGATATTCCCGATTTGATCGAGTTCTTCACGCGTCGATTTTCAGAAAAATACCGCCGGAATTTGTGGCGGCCGAGCCCAGACGAAATGCGCGATTTTTACGAGTATTCTTGGCCCGGTAACGTGCGTCAATTGTCGCACGTTATCGAGCAGAGTTACGTGCTCGACGTGCCGCCGCGCGTGCCTTCGGCGAAGCGCATTATTTCCGAGAGCAGCAACCCCCGCTTGCCGTTCCTAAACCTAACGAAATTGCGCTCGGCGGCGATTCGCCAGGCATTGGCCGATACCAAAGGGCACAAAAGCCGCGCCGCTCGACTTTTGGGTGTGCATCCCAATACGCTCACTCGGCTGTTGAACCAGATCGAGGGTGACGATCTCGGCGGCGAAATGTAATTGGCTGCAGCTCTTTTCATTTCAAGTGCGTCTCAATCTGGCCGGGGCATTCTTACTTATTTTCTCTGAGGGAGAGCCGTCTGGGCCGCGCTCCCGAATCGCATCACCAATTTGGTGAGTCGCCACTAAATTGGTGATGCACGATTAAAATCCCGTCGCTGCAAGGCTTTACGAGACGCAGCGGAACTGCAGCTTCACAGAATGGTGAAATGCGATCGCATCGCATTTGATGACTTTAATCGCGGCGATCTTTTTTCAAGTCGTTCGCACTATGCGACTTGCTGCGCCCGTTAGCGGGGCAACAAGCATCATGGTACGGCACATGCATAGACGGGGGCGGACGAAACTGCGCACGGATTGCACCAATGCCGAATTGATTGTTTCAAGTCTGGCGGGAGATGTGCCAATGAGCGGGCGACCATAGGCGGGCTTCATGATGTCACCTGGGAAATACACCGCGACTGAGCTTGCAACATCTGATGCGTCACGAGAAATCGCCTTGGCGGAAAGCCCTCGGCGATTTCGCGGTGAAAAACGATCGACTGATGCGGCCGATTTAGCGTGTCTGGTCGTTTCGCCAGATCCCCTGCGGCGCATGATGTTCGGCCAAACCGCCGAGCGAACGGGTTGGCGTCCGCTCATTTGCACCACCTTCTCCGTGGCGGTACAGCACTTGACCGCGGGAAATGTCGGCGCGGCGGTGGTGGACATCGCCTCGCCTGCCGAACACGTCGTAAAGGACCTGCGGCAGTTGGTCGAATGTTTGGCCGTGCATCGCGATGTGCTGACCGTGGTTTGCGGCCGCACGAATGATCGCCTAGCGGAAATTTGGGCCAGAGAGTTAGGAGTGTGGGCGCATTTGCCGGGAGTAGCTCCTGAAAGCGATTTGGATTCGCTCTTGCGTGCTGCTCGGCAAGTGGTCGATCGCATGTACGAACGCCGCGGCAGAAATGGAGCCGATAACCCAAAAACCACTAATCCCCGCTGAATTTTGGCGGGCTATGCCGGCTGAGTTGTCAAAAATTTGTCAGTGTTTTCCTCAAATCGCATCAGAAAGGATCAGCAATGAACTCACAAAGCCAATGGGTGCACGAAGACGGCGCGGATGGTTCGTACCAAGTTTCGTATTCGCACCGCGACAACAGTCGCGATCAGCGAATGAAGCGCCATGCGTACGAACGCCGCAGCGCGCGTCCGAGTGCATTCAATGGAATTCACCGTCGTCGCAACAAGCGGCTTGCAGTTTAGCTCCGCAGATGCCTCGACGGGTTTGATTGAAATCACGTGCTGGACCAAGTGCTCCGCTGTGTGCATGCGCCGTGTGCATCGCGTGGCTGAGGTGCAGCTATAAACCCCAGATGCGCAAAAGTGCGCACCATTGCCGTTTAACAACTTGTGCCCTGGCTCACTCGCTGATGGGCGCAAGTCGAAAGCGGTGCGTTTGGATATGAGCGACCACACTGACGAACACACTCCATGAAGGAACGGATTGAGGACCAATGAGCACTTCTAACATGCGCTTGTTTAGCACCATTGGCTTGGGTGCAGTCGTTGCCGCATTTGCGTTTGTGACGCAGGCAACCGCGTCGACCATTCACCCTTATGGCGATTTTACTGGACCGAATCTGGAATATCTGAACGTGACGGAAACCGATACACCTGGCCCCGGTCCGTATCTTGGATCGCCGGTTTCTCCTCCTGGCAGCGACGATTTGAGATTCAATCCATTAGGCAACGGTTTTGCGGCATTCGGTCAAAATGGTACGTCAGAACTTCTCGATGCCGGTTTGACCGTCGGAAGCATTCAAACTCTGTTTCCGAATGGGTCCATTGTCGGATTGACCATCAATGAGTCGGGCACTTGGACGGTCTGTGGGCCCGAAGGTACCGCGGCGGCAAGTGCCTCGCTGTTTGCCGAGCCTCTGTTCATCACCAGCATCAATGGCAGTCCAGCAAACATTCAGGTTACTCCCACCGTCGTGTTTACCTACGCGACGACGTTGGGATCGGCATCGATCGTTCCCCCATCCTCCCCGGCCACGACAAATAGCGTTCTATTTGAATCTGACGGCACACTGATTGGGGGCAGCGGCACCTGGGGCGCTGTGGCGACCTACGATCTACAGGCAGCCTTGGCGGCCAATGACGATACGGGGAAAAAGATCAACCAGCTACAGTTTTTAGCACTTGATGACCGCTTGCAAGCGAACACTTTACAGGGGGGAACGGCATACATCGACAAAAAAACCTTTGCCGTCCTCGATCCGTTTCCAGTTCCCGAGCCAAGTGCCCTTACTTTGGCGCTGCTCGGAGGCATGAGCTTGTTGGGCCTTGGCATTCAGGTGCGCCGGCAATGGCCGGCTATGGCATTGGCGAGGGCTCAAAGCAAGCAGGCTTGATGCCGCTGCAAGCCATATCGCCGATCCACGCCGCGCAGAGCGCTGCATTTTTTTGCGCAACAGACGGCTCTGCCTCAATCCACAATAATTGGGCAGATTATCTGATGGTCGGCACCGCAATTTTCGGGCTCGACAGCGTGCCCGTAATATGAAGCTCGAGTTGATTTAGCAGCGCGCGAATTGCCGACTTGCCGCTGCCTTCGCCGCTGGGAAGTGCCGCTGCGGCCGAGCTAGGAAAATCCAAATACCAGTCCAATGTCTGATCTAGACCCACCGAGCCGTGCGCACGAACCACAAAATCGGACTGACTCTGCGGCAAGCCACCAAAGACGAGGTTATCATGATCGACGCGACCGTCGTGCAAATGAAAAGGCACGGTGTCATCCTGCGCGACGCGAAACGCTGGAATCGCGCCAAGCTTTGGAAAGAAGACCGCCAGCACCTGAAAAATCTGACCCGGTCCCACATCGACGCGATGAAGCGTCAAAGTGCCGGTTGCATCGGCCGCCACCGCCTTGCCGATCGGCCAAGAAAAGTTGCTTAACTCGAGTGAGACGCGGCCGTTAACGCTAGTGGGAAGCGACAAAATGGGAGCGATGTACCGCAAGAGATCATTACACATCTCTGGCGTGAGCTCCGTCTGATTGAGAATCTGTGTTCCGCTTCCTGAAAGGACCGGCACTCCGAGTTTGCTCGTCGCGGCGGGCGTAACTGTTAGATCAAGGGCGACATTTTCAATGGTCCACGCTTTTGGCGAGTCTGAACCGCGCAGTGAAAACTTTCCCTTTTCAATCGTGAAACGACACCTGCGGCCGCCAAATACCGCGGAATGACCGAGCACGTCGAGCAACCGGGCAAGATTGTTCCCCTGCTGGTCGAATTCCAAATTTAATTCGGGTTCGGATAAACGAAATGTTCCAGAATCGTGACCGGTGACCAATCGCCACAGCGGCAGATTGCCCTCGACAAGCGGCAGCGAGAGAACTGCCTGGCGATCATCGGCGTTTTGAATCTTAACATCGCTGGCGACGATCGGAGAAAACCAGCCAAACGACAGATCGCCCGTGGTGATTTTCAAATGCAGCCGGTTCGACGCCCAGGCCAGCCAGCGTTCGCGAAAGACGGGTAGCGAGGCGAAATAGGGAAGCAGCCAGACAAGGATGAGCATCAGTAGCAAGAATGCCAAGAGCCAATACGGCCAGCGGCGCCGGCACTTCGTCGGGGGTGCGCCGCCAGCAAGAGTTGAATTAGAGTTCATTGTGCTGCTGGCTGGCGTTTGCTGCACCTGATTTGAATGCGTTGGACTGATGATTCGCTGGAACAATTACAATATTGCAAGCACCAGCGCACACTCGCTCTCACCGGTTACGAACATACGAACATGGCACGAGCCATGAGCGCTTTCCGGTACGAGAAGTTCAGCTTCGAACTGACCGCCCGCAATTCGAACCTCGATCGCACTCAATTGCAAGTTGTTTGCGGCTAAATAGGTCTTTTCAAACTGCTGTCTGGCGACGTCTGAGGAATTGTAACGGTCACGGGCAGCGATCCCGTCGGGCAATCGGTCGCGCCGCAGCACCAGTTCCAGAGTGCCTGAACCTGCAATTGGGCACTGGCCTGTAACTCGAATGTGCTCACCGGATGCGGCTTGAGTCGGTGCGTCGATCACGATCGGGCGTGGATAATGCAACAACATCGTCGGGTCGCCAAACAGATTGAAAAGCTGCACATGTTCACGGCGCTCTTCTTTCGGATGGAAGCTAGCTGGTGCTAGAGCCACTGTCAGTGCATCGACCAATCCCCACAGCGGCCGATCGTACCCGGCCATTGTATCGCGCTTGGCATGCATGATTAATTCGCCAAGCGTCGGCTGGTGCTTGTCGAAATATTCCTGCATGATCTCCCAACCGAGCATGGTCATTCCGTACGGCATGGTGACGCTAGAACCGCTAAACACGGCCACAGGACCCTCAGGGTTGCGAACGAGTTCAGCGGATAAGCAATCAGACGGTTGTCCCATCATGCCGGTATAACAGGCCAGAAAGATGGCAATCGGCGGGGTAGCGGCGCAATGCCAGGTTGGCGCATCGTCGCACGATAACGTCGGCGTGCCACCATCAGGAAATTGGGCCCATTGCAGTTCTCGCGGCGAACCGTGCCCCATGTAGACCCAAAACAGCGAAGGCTCGTTGAGACCTTCTAAACAGTGCTGGTGAAATAGGTGTGGATCGGGACAATTGGGACTCGACCAGCAAGCATTCGTCAGCGACGTGGTATAGCTCCCCGGAATTCCCCAGGTAATTGCCTTCCGGGCGGCAGTTTCGATCAACGAATCGCCAACGGCTCCAAAGCCCGCCTGACCGGCAACAAAATTGATTTTGGAGCGCCAGGGGCCATAATCGCGCGAATCCTCAAACGCCAATATTTTCTTGATCATCGCAGCCAGGTCATCGGAAGTGCGCGCGGGAAGCCGGCCAACCGCAATATCGGTCAGTCCGTCACCATCGAGATCGGCATAGGGGTTGTCGCTGGCGAATTCTGGTCCGCCACCCCAATAAACATCCATTTTGGCTGGAATGCTGAATGTGGGGCACCAATCCGAAGGCGCACCGGGGTCGTGCACTGGCAGATTTTGGGTCGGCAATGACGCCGTACCGACAAGGAGCACAAACTTCAGCTCCCTTTGATCTGACACTTCTTGAATTCGGCCGCGAACATCCGCCGCACTGCCCAAATTCGATACGAACTTAATAATGTGACCTTGCTCAGTGCGCCGCGTAACCCAGGGATCCATCGCAGCGCGGAATTCTTCGGGACAAACGACAACAATGTCGGGTGCCTTTTCCGGTGGTGCAGCAGCAGCGACCGCGAGAAGAAGTGGAATCAGAATGGCATGCATGGTGAGCCCTGTTTACCGGCTCGTAGCTAGACGAACGAGAGAGTCACGGCGCAAGATAGATGGTTGGACAAATCTCAACGCCCAGCCAGCTTGTGCCACAGGCTGGGAGCGTACCCGATGGCCATTCCGACAACCAGCCCAACCGTATGGGCCCAATTCGCCACCGGTCCCATCAGGCCGGTGAAGCACAAAACAAGCCAGCCGAGCATAAAAGAAACCGTGAATGCATCTAAATACATTCCCGCCTGCGGCTCAAAGCGTGCTCTCATCCACACGTAACCAAGCAAGCCATAATCTACGCCCGACATACCGCCGAAGTTGGTCGATCACCAAGGCGACTGATGCCCAAAATGAGTCGGAATAAAATACTGGCCGTAATTCGAGGCCACTGCCACCGCTAACACCATCAGGCCAAATCGCCAGGTGCCGCGCAACCCCTCAATCATCGAACCTAACACATATAGCCAATACATGTCGAACACTAGGTGTAGCATTCCTTGATGGATGAAAATTGGGGTCACCAGCCGCCACCACTGGCCCGCGGCAATGTATTTCGTTGGACTCCACGTTGCTAACTCGAAGATGCTCATGTTGGGCGTTGGCGGAGGTGCAAACCACAGGGCATTGAGAACTTTACTGGTAACGTCTTCCCCTCCATTGGTCGCGAACATCACCACCGCGCTGATGGCGATCATAAGCAATGTCAGTGGGCATGAACCGATCCGGCGGGCATTCCAGCGATCGCGCAATTCGATGTATTGTTTTTGCCGCCGTGCGTCTTCGTGGGCTTGTTGCTTGCGAAGAAGCTTTGCTTCCTGCCCGACACGGTATTTCTCGGCAGCAGGATTTGCTAAAAACGCGGCAACTTCGTCTTTGCAGCCGGCGAGTTGATCCTCATTGCGAGCCCAAATGGCCCAAGCGGCCCCTTCGGGCTCGACCCGCACCGAAATGCCCTGCGTGAGCAAGTAATCGGCCAAGCGCTGGGCTTGTTCACGATTTGGAATGATTCCAGCTTGCCGCATGGATTAAGACGTATTGAAGTACGGACTGCGAATTATCTGACGTCAAATTACCGCAGAATTGTTGCAAACTTCGCTCGCGGCGAATAGGCCGTAAATTTAAGCATAAGGCCCGCGCAAGGGTGTTGAATAACAATTTACGGCCACTTCAGATGGCATCAGAAAATGATCGAAGCGACTAACAGAATTGCTGATTGGATCGGCGCGCACTATTGGATCGTTTGGTTGAGTTTCGGGTTTTCGCTGGCGACGATCTTCGCCACTTTGGTCCTGGTGCCGTTTTATGTCGTGCGCATGCCGAGCGACTATTTTGTTCATAGCAAAGCAAAGCCGTCCCCCTGGCGGCGGTTTCATCCAATGCTGCGCGCGATCGGCATCGTCGCCAAAAATTTTATTGGCGTAGTAATGTTGGCAGCGGGGCTCATCATGCTATTTGTGCCGGGACCCGGGACGGTTGCAATTCTCGGCGGCCTTGCGCTGCTGGATTTGCCGGGGAAGCATGCTCTTGAGCGCTGGATCGCTTGCCGCCCGCGCGTGTTCATTGCGCTGAATAAGCTGCGCGTCAAGCGCGGTCAACCGCCATTTGAACCGCCGGCTTAGCTCAGGCCATTGCCAAATCTGGGAGGCCGATGATCACGACGAGCCGTTTGCTTGCCTTTGCGCTCGCCTAAGATTTTCCTGGCAACTGGCGACCTGTACTCATCATTTGTGCGGCTCCGCCGGCAGATCAGGAAGTTTGACATCCAGCGGCAAGTCGGGCTCTTTTAGATCCGGCTGCTTGGCGTTGGGATCGAACTTGGGTGTATCGTCACTAGCGCCTGCTAGATTTTGAGCCAAATCGATGCGAACTTTGTCCGAGAAGTCTACCTGCAGTTGAGAGATTGCCCACTGGCCCTGAATTGGCCTTGAGAACGCAAACACCTTCGCTCGCCCCTTAGGTCCTTCCACTTCAAAGCGAATGCGCGATTCGCGATCACCGTTCGAACCCGACAACGAAAACAACACCATTTGAACCGGTTCCCCGATGCGCTCGATCACCTTTGGGCTTGAATGGACTGCTTCAAATGCCGCTGCGTACTGTTTGCTCAACCGAAGCTGGAGCTGCGGCCACGCTACAACGAAGCCTCCGATTATCAGTGCAAGTACAATCACAATCAAAATGGTGAGCAATTTATGCCGGCCGATCCACGATTTGCGCGCGGCAGCGGCACTGGGTTGCGCTGGTACGGGAGCGTTTGCCATGCTGCGACTCCTTTCGGCGGGTGGTTCACTTGGCCGCAGTTCTTGGCGGCTCATTGAGGCGATGCTACGGGCAGCATCGGATTATCAGTCCGTTAGGTCTTACTATCGACACGCCGGCAGTAGGCGATTTTTTCGGCCGTGGTCGTGGGCAGCGGGCCGATGGGCGTCGTTTTTACGGGCTTGGCCGGCTCGACGACCGGGGCGGCTTCGGCCACTGGTTCCTCGGCTTCTTCTTCGGTAATCGGTTGAACGTCATCCGCCGGTTTGGCGACTTCCGTTTGCGGTTTAGTAGGCGCTTTCGCGACCGGAGCGGCGGGAGTGCCCTTTCCGCGAGCCGCCGCCAGTATTTCGGCCGTCGATAACTTATTGCCCGGCGAAGGCGCCGCCGTTGGTTTGGCTGCCGTCTTTTCCGTAGGCGTGGCTTTCGCCGCAGGCGTGCTCGATTTGGCGGCACGCGCAGCGGCGAGAATATCGGCCGTGCTCGGCTTGGCGCCGGCTTTCGCGGCGGCAACTTGGCCGGCGGTCGCCGCTGGGGCGGTTACTTTCTCCGTCCCTTTTTGCGTAGCCGCTTTGCCAGCGGCCTCTTTCTTCGCTTCGGCTAATTTTGGATCCGGCTTGGGCACCACTTTCAAAAAATCGAGCTCGATATCGTACCAGCCAATATTGTCGTATTGATCGAATTCCACCAGCGCCCGGCCATTCATGTTCACGGTTTTGATCAGTCCGACGGCATTGCTGAATCGCGCAACTCAGGCGCGCGCCATCGACGACAACAAACTTGTCGGTGAACTCTCGCTTCAGCTTTTCAATGTGGTCGAAAACCATGTCGTTAAATCAACAAACGAGCGGTTGTTTGCTCTCTTTTCTCGATGGATCGCGTCAATTTTGCATGCCGAACTGCATCAACTTGCCGCACATTGTCGGCAATTGTCACCCAATCTGCCAATTGAATCAAGGCGGTGTGCATCGCAGCTAGAAATCGCCGCGCTCGTGC
>CAWGBP010000037.1:0-79277 GCA_963820835.1 Pirellulales bacterium
GATGCGAACTTCGGGAACAATTCGCCGTGGCAACGCGTCGATGCTCAACCGGGAGACCGCTCCCGGGCAACTGCCGGGGTTTAAAAAGCAAATGCTCAAACGGTCGGGAGCAGTGCCTAACTCGATTTCTTTGTATCTCAGAACGACGGGTTTCAAAGGTCCGCCAAAATGGACCAGCGGGGCGTTTTCCGGCGAGGATCCCCAAAACGTGCCGAACCAGCCGGCATACATGGGCGTTTTGCCATCAAGGCTCAACTCCAGACCATAGCTATCAGTTGGCTTTTCGCCGTAATTCCAGCGATTTAAGCGAAAATTCGTTTGCCGGTTGCCCCCCAGCGGTTGGAATTCGTCGACTGCATATTCGCAGCCGCGATCCGTTTTATTGTGGCCTTGCCACTTGCGGATATTTGATTGTGTAATCGGCGGACCATCGTCGGTCAGGTCGCCATTGCCGTTTTTGTCGATGTACAAGACGTCTGCGTCTTCCACCATCCACACTTTTGATTCCGCATTTGTGCCAAGCACGAGCAAGCAATAGCGCGGGGTGGACGTGTACTTGGGCTCGTTGACTATTTTTCGTTCGACGCCAGCGAGCACGCTTTTAGTCGGAGGGCGCTGGGGATTTCGTCGTCGGCCGAGGCGGCTGCGAGAGAAAACAAGAGCGCCGAGATAATGGCGAATTTCCAAGTCATTTTTAGCCTCTTGGAAGGAGGGACGATAACCGCCACCTTTTCGAGCCGGCTGCCTGCGAGCAATGGATGAGCAACAGACGCTCGCGCTCGCTCGGCAGCCACTGGTCGAGTATCGCACGGGGAGTGTCGAATGGGGAGTGGGGAGTGGGAAGTGGGGAGTGGGGAAAGCAGTGGCGCAAAGGGGGTCAGGAACATGTTTTTGGTCAGGGGTTTTTCAAAATGGATGGTCAAACGGTCAAAAAATGTTCCAGACCCCGGACTTTGCTGACGGCACACGGAGTGTGCCTGCTACGTTACTATCGCGGCACTTTAGACGTGCAGGCCGGCGAGCCAGCCGGTGCTGAAGGCGGCTTGGAAGTTGTAGCCGCCGATGGGGCCGTCTAAATCGAGCACTTCGCCGGCGAAATACAAGCCCGGGACGAGCTTGCTTTCAAGCGTGCTGGAATTGATTTCATCGAGCTGCACGCCGCCGGCGGTGACTTCCGCCTTGGCGAAGCCGCGCGTGCCAGAGACAGGGATGAGAAATTGCTTGAGCGCGGATCAACAGTGCGCGATTTGCACTGCTTAGCTCGCCGGCTTTTTTGTCGGCTGGCAAGCCGGCTTCGCGCAGCAGAACTTCGGCTAACCGGCGCAGGCAAGAGTTCCGGCACGAGCGAAAGAAGTTGCTTCTTGCCTGCGGCGGCGGCTTGTTGGCGAAGCTGCGAATCTAAATCGGCGGATTTGATGTCGGGCAGAAAATCGCACTCCAATTGCAACGCTTGCGGTTTAGGATGCCCGCTGACGTGGCGGCTGAGATCGAGCACCACCGGCCCGGACAAGCCAAAATGGGTGAACAAGAGCGAACCGCGGCGCGTGTCGAGAATCTGGGGTTTGGCCGGTTTAGCAGAGGCACCCTCACCCCTGCCCTCTCCCGAAGGTAGAGGGAGACTACCTTGCAGCAGGCGAATTGCCACATCGGGAATTGTGATGCCCGAAAGTTGCGCACCCACGGCGCGGATGTGGTGATGGGCACGAGCGCCGGGCGCGGCGGAACGATCGTGTGACCCAACGCGGCGGCCCAACGATAACCGTCGCCGGTGGTGCCGCTGGCGGGATACGATTGCCCACCTGTGGTGATGATGACGCAGCCGGCGGTGATTGTGCGTTTGGAGGTTGCCAGGCGAAAACGGTGCTGGACAGCGATTGAGTTTTCGGCTCTTAAATTTTCGATTCGCTCGAGTTCGACCAGCGATTCGTCGAGGGCCAGCTCGCAGCCGCTGCGGTACAAGCGATCGAGAAAAGCCTGCAGCACGTCGGCGGCCTTATTGCTGACGGGGAAAATCTTGCCGGTTTCCTCGACTTTTGTCGGCACTCCTTCCGCTTCGACCAGGGCGACCAAATCTTGCGGGCCCAGTGCCGCCAGGGCTGAGTGCAGAAAACGCCCAGGCGGACCGTAAGCGGCCACAATGCCGCGGCCGTCGGTGTTTTGCGTGAGATTGCAGCGCGTGCCGCCGGACATCAGAATTTTGATGCCGGGCTTGCGATTGCGTTCCAGCAGCAGGGTTTTTCGCCCGCGCGAGGACGCGCGTTCCGCCGCCACCAATCCGGCAGCGCCGGCGCCGATGACCACCAGGGGCCAATGGGAGGTTGCGTAGTCGGAAATTGGAACCTCAAAAAAGCGAAGAGAAATTGATGCTGCAAGTGGGCCGGTTGATTGCGACGGTCGTCAGAGCGGAAGAGCAATCACACCATGTTAACGGAGCAGAGAAGGGGTCAGGAACATGTTTTTGGTTAGGAGTTTTTCAAAATGAATGGTCGAGCGGCCAAAGAATGTTCCAGACCCCGGACTTTGGCCGCTATAATTGTGCAGTGCGCCCGTCAACTGCTGCGAAATCTCGGCTCCCCGATGCGGCCCAAAATCTCGTCGATTCAATTGGCAGTACTTGAATTGGCATTTTTTGTCCATGGCGCCACGGTACGCGCAGAGAACATCAATGATTTCCGGGCCAGGGCCGAATCACTCCGCCCGACCGCGACGCGGCCGGTTTCAATTTCTGAAAACGAAAGCGATACGCGCAAACAGTGGGACGCGGTCGTCAAGAAATATATGTCGATCCCGGCGGCGGAGACGACTGCGCAGCCCGAGCGCGGACGACTTTCCCGGCTCCGTTGCAGCCAATGCACCGCGTGTGGATCGCGTGATCGATGTTCCCCTTAACGTGCCACGCTGGCACAGCACGGGCATCTATGCGGTGCCGGGGGAGCACCTGACCATAACGGTCGACGACGCCGATGTGAGCCGCGGATTGGCAGTCATCATTGGGGCGCACACGGACGATGTTCTCGGCGACGCGAAATGGACACGCTTTCCGCGCATCAGCCGGCGAATTGAAATCGTTGCGAAGTCAACCATCGTGGCCAATGCGTTTGGGGGAACCGTGCTCGTCGACGTGCCCAGAAATAAGGCGCTGGGAGGGCATCGCGTGGCCACCGATGGAGGATATGGCTGGCTGGGGGAAGACCTTTCCGCAGTGAAAGAGGTGGCGCACATACGCATCCGCGGAGGAGTGGACGCTCCGATGTTTGAACTTGGCAAGACGACACCGCAACAATGGGCACGGATGCGCAAATCGCCGGCGCCATGGGGCGAGATCGGCTCGCAGCGCATCATATTCCATTTGCCGGCTAGCGCCCTGGCAACGTTAGAGGATCCCACCCAATTGATCGAGTTTTGGAGCAAGGTCGTCGATATGGAGGCGGAGCTGGCGGGTTGGCCCGAGCAGCCCGCGCCGCCCGAGCGCGTGGTGGTGGATCGGCAGATCAGTGCGGGCTTCATGCATTCGGGTTATCCAGTGATGGCACACATTTCGGTCACAAAAAAGTTCCTGGATTTGGATTCACTTCGGAACGATGGAGACTGGGGATTGTTTCACGAGTTGGGACACAACCATGAGGCGCATGCCGCCACGTTTGGCGGGGATTTCGTCGAAGTGAATGTTAATCTGTTCAGCATGTACCTGATGCAAACCCTGGTTGGACGTGAGATGACGGCGCATCCGTCGCTCAAAAACGTCGATCAACTCATGCAGGCCAGGCTGGAGCCAAATGCGGCCGGCGGTCCCTGGCAGAACCTATCGATCTACGTCAAGACGATTCAAGCGTTTGGTTGGCCGGCGATTCATGAAACTTTGGCCACTTATGCAACACGCGACGGGGCCGAGGGGATAAAGACGCGGCAGGATAAGATCGATCAATGGGTGCTTCGTTACAGCCAGCACTGCCACCGGAACCTGGCACCGTACTACAGCGCGTTCGGACTCGCGCCGAGCAAGGCGATTGCGGAAAAGCTCGCCGACCTGAAGCCCTGGTTTCCCGACGGATTTCCAGCCGATCGGGTCGGCAATGTTGACAGCGCCCAGGGGCAGTCTGCTGGCGGAAAATCGGGCGGTTAGATTCTCTATCTTACGGGCCCGCCGCGTCGGCGTCGGCGAACGCGGCAGGTTGTGGAGAGAAGCAGACGGCGAACGAATTGGGCGGGTTGAACTGCTGGAATGGCGGACGGTGATAGTAAATGACAAAGAAAGACGCCCGTATTCCGTCCCCTTTTTTAAGCGGCTTTGTTGTAGGAGAAGTAATTGTCCCACTTGTAGTCGAGGATTTCCAGCGATTTATCGAGCGACATGACGCTGTAGCGGCCATCGGCGCCGGGGTGGGCGAGGCCTAATCGCACGAGTTTCGCCAGTGCGTCGTCGACTTCGAAATCGATCGGGCGGCCGAGCGTAGCGGCCAGGAAGCGTTCGATTTGGCGATCGAGTTCGCCGGCTGTGAGATGACGGGCATCGCCTTGGCGCCACAAAAAGAAATAGGCCAGCGCCGCTTCGCGATTTTCTTGCTCTTCGGCTTCGTCTAAGAGTCGCGTGAGCACGCCGGCGTTGTTATCGAGGTTTTGATAGTACAAACTTTCGGTCAGGTTCAACTGATATTTTTGCTTGGTTTGCAGATAGCCATAGAACGACCGCATGCCATAGCCAACGGTGACGCCGAGCACCGTGAGAACGCCAAACACGCCTGCGGCGGCGGCTAGCAGCGCGCCTTTGATGGCTTTATACGCCGACACCGCCAGGCCCGACACGGTGGGCATGATGATTTTAATGCGGTCTTTGAGGGACATTTTGACGCGCGTGCCGGGCAAGAGCATTTCCAAATCCATTTTGGGAATGTCTTTGAACAGCTTGATGAAAACGTCGTCGGTGTCGAACTTGCGCGTGGCGCGGCAGCCGGGCGCAAGCGGAAGATGATGACCAGCCGCTGAAAGACGGGGATTTGCACTGCTTCGGCGCACCACAGGCGCTTCCAATTTCGACGTAGCGTCTTGCGCATGATTTCGCCGCGGCTGAACATTTCGAGGCGCTCGAAGAAATTGAAATCGACTTCCAGGCTGAGGCCGTGATCGCTGACTGCGGCCAGGGCGTGCTCCATGTCGTCGCGCGTGAGCCGGCAGAAATTGCCGCGCTCCAAGAGCCAGTCGAAACGATTGAAAAGGTGCGCGAGCTGGGCTTGGCGCGATTGCTCGTCGAGATTTTCGAGGCTCTGCGTATCGGCGTCGGGATCGAACGGTGCGTAGGCGGTTTTCAAATCTTCAAAGTGGGAGTGATACTCGAAGTGGAGCGTGGCATCGAGCAATTGGCAAAGGCGGCGAAAGGCATGCTCGTCGATGGAGGTAAGGCCCGGCTGCTGGCACAAGCGGTCGATGAGCTCGGCCTTGCGCAAGGGAATGAAATGCTCGAGCGCCGGGCCGGCGGGGGCTGCAGGCTGATCGAACGTGTCGGATACCACTTTCAACGCAGGGGAGCTCATGGCGATTTACCGAAAAGAAGAGGAGAAAGCACAGAGGAGGCGCTCTTAAGCTTCTTCGACAGTTTTCGCTCGGCCGCTACAGGTTCAGACACTTGGGCGGCGTGCTAGCACGTTTTAAGCCGCGGTTCACGCTGATAGAATTAATAGCTTCTGCACGCGGAGTTTCGTCAAATAGGCATCCGTTGGCTCAAGTGCATCAGCATCCCTACGACGCAGTATTGATCGTCTCGTTCGGCGGACCGGAAGGGCCGGACGAGGTGATTCCGTTTCTGGAAAACGTGCTGCGCGGGCGGAACGTGCCGCGCGAGCGAATGCTGGCAGTGGCCGAGCATTACCAGCACTTTGGCGGCGTGAGCCCGATTAATGGGCAGAATCGAGCGCTGGCGGCGGCGCTTAGAATCGAGTTGCGCGAGCATGGACCGCGGCTGCCGGTTTATTTGGGCAATCGGAATTGGCATCCCTTTTTGGCCGAGACGATGCGGCAAATGGAGCGCGATGGAATTCGCCGGGCGCTGGGGTTTTTCACATCGGCATTCAGTTCGTATTCCGGGTGCCGGCAGTATCGCGAGAACATTGCGGCGGCGCAGGCGGAAGTGGGCTCGGGTGCGCCGCAGGTTGATAAGTTGCGGGCCTATTTCAATCATCCGGGGTTCATTGAAGTGATGATCGAGCGGACGCTGGAGGCGACGGGCCAAATTCCTTCAGCGCGCCGCAGCGATGCGCGGCTGGTGTTCACTGCACACAGCATTCCCACAGCTATGGCAGACAATTGCCAGTACGAAGCGCAATTGCGCGATGCGAGCCGGGTGGTGGCGGACGGTGCCGGCGCGGCACATTGGCAGTTGGCGTTTCAAAGTCGCAGCGGATCACCAACGCAGCCGTGGCTAGAACCCGATATTAACGACGTGCTGCGGGAATTGGCGGCGAAAGGCGTGAATGATGCCGTCGTTGTGCCGATCGGGTTTATTTCCGATCACATGGAGGTGCTCTATGACTTGGATACGGAAGCGAAACAGACTGCGGCGGCTCTTGGGCTGAACATGATACGGGCAGCGACAGCCGGGACGCATCCGCGATTTGTGCGGATGATTCGGGAGTTGATTGAAGAACGGATTACTGGAAGGACCGAACGGCCGGCGCTGGGCAGGCTCGGAGCGGTTCCTGATGTTTGCCCTGAGGATTGCTGTTTGAGCGGGATGGCACAAAACGCAGGAGGCAGAAGGAAGAAGGCGGAATGATTTTTATTCCCGCTCGACAATCATGGCCACGGCGTTGCCGCCGCCGAGACATAGTGCGGCCAGGCCGCGGCGGGCGTTTTTTTTCCGCATAGCATGCAACAGGGTGACGAGCACGCGAGCACCGCTAGCACCAATGGGGTGGCCCAAGGCAATCGCGCCGCCGTGGATGTTGGTTTTCGCGGGATCTAATTTGAGCGGCCGCATGCAGGCCAAGCACTGCGCGGCAAAGGCTTCATTCAGCTCGACAAGATCGATATCGGCCACCGTGAGCTTGGCTTTGGCCAGCACTTTTTCGATTGCGGTGACTGGTGCAATAAACAGATCTTTGGGCGCGACACCGCTGGTGGCCGCGGCGACGATGCGGGCTTTTATCGGGCTGGCGTGTTCGCGGGCTATCGATTCGCTCGCTACGACCACGGCGGCAGCCCCGTCGCTAATTTGCGATGAATTCCCGGGGGTGACCGTCCCTTCGGGCGAGAACGAGGGCTTGAGCTTGGCAAGCGCCCCGGCGGACGTATCGCTGCGCGGTCCTTCATCGCGGGCGATGGACCGCTCGCCGAGTTTTTTATCGGCGATGGCGACTGGAACGATTTCGTCGTTGAACGCGCCGCGTTCGATGGCTGCGAAGGCACGGCGGTGGCTTTCGACGGAGAGCGCATCTTGATCGGCGCGGTTCACGCCGCATTTGGCGGCGATATAGTCGGCTTCGCTTCCCATGGGCAGATCTTCGAAAGCGCACCAGAGACCATCGTGCTGCATCGAGTCGATGACTTTTTTATCGCCAAATCGCCAACCTTCGCGGGCGCCGGGAAGAAGATAGGGAGCACGGCTCATCGATTCCATGCCGCCGGCGACGATGATGTTTGCGTCGCCTGTGCGAATGGCCTGATCGGCGAGCATCACGGCTTTCAGGCCCGAGCCGCAAACTTTGTTGATCGTGAGGGCGGCGACAGTGGGGGGCAAACCAGCGCCGAGCGCCGCTTGGCGAGCAGGCGCTTGACCCAGGCCGGCGGAAAGGACGTTGCCCATGATGACTTCGTCGATTTTGTCTGGCACAATACCGGCGCGGCGGACGGCTTCGGCAACAGCGATCGCGCCCAGCTTTGTGGCCGGCACGCCTGCTAAAGTGCCCTGAAATTTGCCGATCGGCGTGCGGCAGGCAGCGATGATATAGGAAGCGGGCATGCGGTTGGCGCGGCTTGCGAGCGAGCGGTTGATTCCAGAGAATTATACGGCGCGGCTCAAACTTTAGCGCACAGCAAAATCGATCGGGAATTTACAAGTCGGGTCATCTGGGAATGAATCTGCGCCAACTTGGAAATACTGACATGATGGTTTCGGCCGTGTCGCTGGGGACATGGCCCATGGCCGGCATGACCAGCTTGAATGTGAACGAGCCGGATAGTTTGGCCACAATTGAGGCGGCGCTGGAATCGGGTGTGAACTTTTTCGATACGGCATATTGCTACGGCGCTCACGGCGAGAGCGATATGTTGCTGGCCAAGGCATTGGGCAAAAAGCGCGATCGAGCGATCGTTGCCACCAAAGCAGGCGTGCATTGGGGGTCCAAGGGAGAGCGCGTGAACGACGCCCGGCCGGCGACGCTGCGGCGCGAGTGCGAGGAAAGCCTGCGGCGGTTGCAAACCGAATGCGTCGAGCTGCTCTACATGCACTCGCCTGACGAAAGCACGCCTGTTGCGGAATCGGCTGGCGAATTAAGGCGGCTGATGGAGGAAGGAAAGACTCGGGCGGTGGGGGCGTCGAACTGCACGCTTGCGCAATTGCAGGAATTCGCCAAGGTATGCCCGCTGGCGGCGTTTCAGCCGCGGTACAACATGCTGCAGCGGGAGATTGAGGCCGACACGCTCCCCTGGTGCCGCGAGCGGAACATTGCCGTGTGCGTTTATTGGCCGCTGATGAAGGGATTGCTCACGGGTAAATTCAGCCGCGACCACAAGTTCGACGCGCGCGACGGACGAATGAAATACCCCATGTACCACGGGGAGGAGTGGAGACAGAATCAGGATTTTCTCGACGAGTTGCGGGCCGTCGCCGCGGAAACTGGCCATTCGGTGACGCAAGTGGTCATCAATTGGACGATACATCAGCCGGGCATTACGGCGGCGCTGTGCGGGGCGAAACGGCCCGAGCAAATTCGGGAAACGGCCGCGGCGATGGAGTGGAAGCTTTCGGCGGAGCAAATGGCGCGGATTGAACAAGCGATAGTACGGCGCGGGAAGGCAATTACACGTACCACGGTTTAATGAAAGGGATTAAGAAACGTGTGTTCGACACCCGATATCAGCGCCGGGTACCTGATCGTGAAGACATACGATCGCATGTACAACGAGTACAAATTACCGGATGTGTTTAAGGAGACCGCGCCATACTCAATACCTCGTCCTGATCGCCTGCTAAGTACGATCACGAAAAGATACCGCGGAATTTTCCGTGATGCTTTGGAAGCTTGGACCGAAGAAGGTTTAAGACTTGGATTTCCCAATATTCCAACTCCGACGGAACACGCGGCATGTATCGAGATGGCCAAACTTGAAGCAGCCAGCAAAGAACAAAACGATTTTATAATTGATAAATTAGATGCAAGACGCGTGTTTGATTTAATTCAACAGCGCGACCAATGGGAACTTATCTGGGCGCGGCATGCCGACTGCGAAATTCAACCTCCGCCGGATTCTACACTGCTTGGCTATGAGCCCACTTGGTGGACCGGTAATCATTTCTCAGCAGTCATGGATACGATGTGCTTCCCACGCTGGCATGGCTTCGGCCCGACTAATGACCTTCTTAGAAGCTGTTTCAAAACCTATTTTCGCTGATGCGTTAGCCGATTGAAGCAAATGAGGGAAGCCGCCAATTCGTGAAAGGCTTGGAAATGTTCCGCGGTACGTTCGTAACACAATTTAAGACGACGGAAGTTCCCGAACCAACTGAGGGTTTGTTCGACGACGTAGCGGGTTCGCCCCAGGCCGCTGCCGTGTTCGCGTTTCGAGTTGCCGTAGGGAGCCAACAGCGGTCGGATGCCCCGCTTCACGACTTGCCGCTGGATTGCCGCGCTGCCGTAGGCCGCGTCTCCTTGAAAGATTTTCGGCTTGCGGCGTGGCCGTCCCCGCCGGCCTGCGACGGCGGGAATTTTGTCCAACATCGCAATCGCACGCTTGCCATCGGGTTCGTTGGCCGGGCCGGTTTCGACCACCAACGGCAATCCCCTGGCGTCATCAATCACATGCCGTTTACAGCCGTTTTTCGAGCGATCCGTGGGATTGGGTCCGGTATGTTCCCCCCAAAAACAGCCCGCACCGAGGCGCTGTCGATGATGGCGCGGGAAAGCCGAATCGCACCCCGTTTTCCCAGGCGACGCAAGAGTTTCCGATGGAGTTGGGGCCAGATGTTCAAGCGGGTCCACTCTCGCAGCCGTCGCCAACACGTCACGCCACTGCCGCAACCCATTTCCAAGGGAAGCATGTTCCAAGTCACACCGCTCCTGAGCACAAAAATAATTCCCGCCAGACAAGCCCGGTCGGAAACCGACGGTCGTCCCCCTTGGGGCGATGGGATGCGTTTGGGCAATAGCGGTTCGATTTCGTTCCATAGCTTATTCGGCACTAATGTAGCCATTTGTTCGCCTCCTTGCGGAACAAGAAGGCGAAATACTAGCAACCCAATTCAGGTTTTGAAATAGCTTCTAAGAGCGTGTTTGTAAATTAGGTTTTGAGCCGTGCCAGACGGCGTGACATGAGGTTAATCATAGTGATGTGGAGCATGGCTTCGCTGGAGCGTACGGTTCGTTCGTAATCCTTGCTGTTGCGGCGGCAGCGTGAAAGCCAGGCAAACGTCCGTTCGACGATCCAGCGTTTGGGCAACACCACGAATCCTCGAATCCCAACCGGCCGCAGCACGGTTTGCAAGACCCAGCCAAAGGTGGCTTTCACCCATTCGGGCAATCCACTGCGGGCGTAGGCTGCATCGGCGAAAATGACCTTCAGTCGGCCAAAGCCCTGCCGCATTTGGTCCAGCAGCATTCGCGCACCATCTTGGTCTTGCACATCGGCGCGATGCACGACCAGCGCCAAGATCAGCCCCAGCGTATCGACCGCCACATGTCGTTTGCGGCCGGTGACTTTTTTGCCGGCATCGTACCCGCGAATTCCGCCGACTTCCGTGGTTTTTACACTCTGGCTGTCGACAATCGCAGCACTGGGTTTTGCCTTTCTTCCCTCGGCGCGACGGACTCGCCCGCGGAGCGTGTCGTGAATCTCCTGCCACAGGTTCCACAGTTGCCATTGCCAGAACAAATGGTAAACCGTTCGCCAGTTGGGAAAGTCGCGCGGCAACTGACGCCACTGACAGCCCGTGCGATTCACATACAAAATGGCATTGATCACCTGCCGACGGCAGACTTGGCGAGGCCGTCCCACGCGGCTCGTCGGGGGCAACAAAGGTCGGATCAATTGCCATTGCTCGTCGGTCAAATCGCTGGGATACTTTCGCCCGTCCATGGGTGCGGCTCCATCCGTGTTCTAGAAACACAACAAGGGGATGGAGCCGTACCTTTTTCATCAATCTCATGCAAGTTCTCAATTTACAAACACGCTCTAAGGGAATACCACGATCGATTGAACAGCAACGGACTTTTTGCGTCTCCCGCCGAAGCAATCGAGTTCCTGAAATTCTATCGCTCTCAGGATTGGGCTGAAACAGGCGAGTATGTTATTGCCGAAGTGAGACAAGCTATGTAGGCAATTTGTACTCCGACCCACCGTCACTCTGCATTCGGATCGTGCTGGTGGATGCCGAACATTTGGCCGCCGGGGTCGCTGCAGAAGATTAGGTAGCCGACGCCGGGAATTGTCATTTTCGGTTTGACGATTGTGCCGCCGGCGGCAGTGACTTTGGCGGCGTATTCATCGACGTTGTTGACCGAGAGCGTATTGATGGTGCGGGGCTTGCCGTCGGGGGAGCGCATGATGCCGCCGTTAATGCCCGGCGTGCAATCGGGGCCGGTCATGGCCAGCCAATATTCGGGGCCCTCGTCGTTCTCGGATTTTTCAAATTTCCAGCCGAAAACGCCAGCGAAGAATTTCATGTCGCGATCGGGATCGGCGGAATGGAATTCGAAATGGACAGGGCGGTTCATGGGGCTAGTGATTCGTTGCTAGTGGCTAGGGACAAGTGACGTTGTATCATACTGTAGCTTTGCTCCAGCCCCCAGCCACCAGTCCCAGTCCCCCGAGATGTCGCGCGTTTTGTTGACTGCCTTTGAGCCGTACGATCGCTGGAAGGCGAATGCCAGTTGGCTGGCTTTGGTGCAGGTGACGCACGAGTTGCCCGGCGAGCCGGAGATTACCACGCGGCTATATCCGGTCGATTTTGGAGTGATGAAGTCGCGGCTGGCGGATGATTTGCAAGGCGACTTCGACTATGCGCTGCATTTGGGCCAAGCGCCGGGCAGTTCGCGCATTCAGTTGGAAGCCATTGGGCTGAATATCGGCGGCTCCAGCAGCCAATCGCCCGATCAATATCGGCCGCTGGTGGAAGAGGGGCCGGTGGCGTATCGCAGCCAGTTGCCGCTAGCCGATTGGGCGGTGAAATTGCGGCGCGGCGGCATTCCGGCGCAGGTTTCGTTCCACGCGGGCACCTACTTGTGCAACGCGACGCTCTACTGGGGGCACCATTTGATCGAGCAAATGAATCTGCCGACCAAGGCAGCGTTCATTCACGTGCCGCTGGATGTTTCGCAGGTGGTGAACGAACCGCACGGCACGGCATCGCTGCCGGCGGCTGTTTCGGCCGAAGCGGTGAGATTGATTCTGGAAGAACTGCGGTGAGTGAAGATTCACCACGGAGACACAGGAGACACAGAGAGGCAATTTTTTTATAAGGAAGCCAGGAGGGCAGGGAAGGAAGAAACGAAAATAAAAATCAGAAGTATTTAAGAGAGTGTTTCTTGCGTTCCTGGGTTTCATGGATTCCTTATTTTTTCCGTCCGTTGTTTTGTGGCTCTCTGGTCGAATTTGTCGGACGTTACTTGAGCACTTCTTTATTGACAACGTTTTCGGGCACGCCGCCTTGGAGCGCCGTGGCCACTTGTTGGGCGGTGCGGGTGCGGAGGCTTTCCAGCGATTCGACGGAAACAAAGGCTGCATGCGGGGTGACGATGACGCGGGGGTCGTTGTAAGGCGGATGCGATAGGTCGGGGGGTTCGGTTTCTTGCACGTCGAGGGCGGCGCCTGCGAGTTTGCCATTTTGAAGCGCGGCGGCTAATGCTGCATGGTCGATCAAGCCGCCGCGGGATGTGTTAATGAGATAGGCCGCGGGCTTCATGAGCGCAAGGCGCTGGGCATTAATGAGGTGCTTCGTTTGGGGCGTAAGGGGCAACTGCAAACTGATATAGTCGCTCGTTTTGAGCAACTCGTTGAGCTCGCACCAAACAACTCCCGGCGGCAAATCGATTGCGGCGCGCGGCGCACGTCCTGTGGTGAGCACTTTGAGCCCAATTGCCGCGGCTTTGGCGGCTAATCGGCGGCCGATATTGCCAAGGCCGATGATTCCCAACGTTCGTCCTTCGAGTCGATGCATTGGCGGACCGGCCTGAAGCTGATAACTGCCCGATTTGCTTTCCCAGTGATAGAACGCGACTTTGCGCGCCTGCGCGAGCAACAGGGCCAGCGCGTGCTCGGCGACTTCGACGAGGCAATAGTCGGGGACGTTGGTGACCATAATGCCGCGCTTAGTGGCGGCGGCGACGTCGATATTATCGAGCCCGATTCCCAGCCGCGCGATGATTTTGCAATGCGGCGCGACGGCAATGACCGACTCGGGCACTTTGGCCCAGTTGGTCATAATGGCTTGGCAATTTGCGGCCACACGGGCGAGCGAAGCGGCGTCGGTTTTATCGGCGACGACTAGTTCCGCGCCGGCGGCGCTGAGGATCGATTTTTCGATTGCGAGATCGGCCCAGGCGTAATCGGTGAGGAGGACTTTTGGCATGACGTTCGGTGTCTAGGTGGTCTTGGTGTCTGAGTGTCTTGGATTGTCACTGGTCATTCGACCAATGACGAGAAAAAACACGAAACAAATCGCTCGTATGATACCGGCCGCCGACGGTTTATGGCACTGGTGCTGGTCAACGCCGAGGGTTTGAGTTAAGCTTGCAGCAGGTCGGCGAAATTCATCTCTTTACCCTTGGCGGAGGTCGAACCATGACGGTCGAACTCGACACCCCGCAGTTGGCGAAGCGGGAAAGGAAAGAGCGCATGTCGGGCATATTCGAGGTCCAGCATCCGCTCATTCAGCACCATTTGGCGCGGCTGCGTGATTCGAGCACGGAGCCGGCGGAATTTCGCCTGCTCGTACAACGTCTGGCGGTGCTGTTGGCGTATGAGGCCACGCAAGATTTGGAACTGGCTTCGGCGCGCGTGCAAACGCCATTGGCCATGACCACTGGGCATGTGTTGCGACAGCGGATTGGGCTTATTCCCATTTTGCGTGCGGGCCTGGGCATGGTCGATCCGGTGCTGAATTTGATTCCCGGCGCCGAAGTGTGGCATTTGGGTGTCTATCGCGATGAGGCCACCGCGACGCCGGTTGAATACTACAGTCGCTTTCCGGGCAGCAAGCCGGTTGATGTGGCGCTAGTGCTCGATCCGATGCTGGCCACGGGCGGGTCGGCTGTGGCGGCGTTGGCGACGTTGCGCGAATGGGGCGTGCCGCATGTGAAGCTGCTAGCAACCATCGCGGCGCGCGAAGGAATCGATGAAGTGATCGCGCAATTTCCCGAAACGCAGATTTATGTGTGCGCGATCGACCCGGAATTGAACGCGAAAAAGTACATTGTGCCCGGGCTGGGCGATGCCGGCGACCGGATCTTCAATACGCGGCACGGCGAATAGGAAGTCGCGTTTGTCATTTTGCGTAATCGCGCAAATTGCGCCAAATAATGGCGAAGTCAACACTTGCGCTGCTAGTCAAATGTTTATAAATTGTTTAGGCTAACAGCCTTGCCTACCTGAATTGGAATGGCGCAGCACCGCACTGGAAAGCATTCTGCGCCACACCGGTTAAGCAATTTGCCCAATCGCACTGCTTAACTGCTACCCCGCCTTCTACAACGCGACACGGAGGTTTGCTTCATGTCCCTGCCGTTGGACCGGTTGATCGGTTCGCTTTCGCGAACCGGGATGACTCGCTATTTCGTGAGGCTGTTTGCCGATTACCCGGATTTGCTGATGAAAGACTTGACGGTTGAGGCGGTCCGCCCCAACCGGACGATGAAAGTTGCCGACCAGTGGGTGGCAAACTTCGGGTCTGACAGCTTTTTGGGTTTGGATGCGGATCGCCGCGTGCAGAAGGCGCTTAAGCGGGGAGTGAAGGCTTGGGGCACGCACAACGGCACTTCGCGGGCGTTTTCGAAGGTGCTTGCGCACGAGCAGGCCGAGCGGCGCATCGCCGATTGGATGGGGACGAATGCGGCGCTCATTTATCCGTCGGTGTCGCTGGCGAATATGGGCGCACTGCCCGGTTTGGTGTCGCGCAATGATGTGATTGTGGCCGATCAATTCGCCCACAACTCAATCGATGAAGGATTAAAGATCGCCAAGGCGCGCGGAGTGCGCACGGCGAAGTTTGCGCACAATTCGGCGGTCGATTTGGCACGCGTGCTAGCTGAGATGCGACCTTATCGGCATGCGGTGATTGCGATCGACGGCGTGTATAGCATGAGCGGAGCGCTGCCGCCCTTGGCCGATTTTCAGCACATTGCTCTACGGAACAATGCGATTCTATACGTTGATGATGCGCACGGCACCGGCGTGCTGGGGAAGCGCGGCCGCGGGACGGTGCGCGAAGCGCTTGGTAATTATGATAACACGCTCGTGGTTGGCTCGCTGTCGAAGGCGTTTTCTTGCCTGGGCGGCTTCATTGCCTGTTCGCAGGCAGCCCACGAAGTGCTCAAGCTGCGGTCGAACCCGATTATTTTCGGCGGACCCGTGCCGCCGCCATATTTGGAGGCCATTTGCACGGTGGTCGATATTCTCAATTCAGCGGATTACGACCAATTGCGCCGGCAACTCGATGCCAACGTGCGGCAGTTGATTGCAGGATCACGCAAGCTCGATCTCGTGATGATCGGCGGGCTGGTGCCGATTGTGTCGGTGTTGGTCGGCCCGGAAGAAACGACGATGCAAGCCGGACGATTTTTGTTCGACCAAGGTTATTACGTGCAATCGGTCGTGTTTCCAGCCGTTCCGCACGGCGGCGGCGTGCTGCGGATGCAGGTTAACGCCAATCATGAGCCGGAAGCGATCGACGGTTTGCTGGCGGCGCTGGCCGAGCTACAGTGCGAGTTTCCGTTGCCGCGATCGAGCGATGAATCGTTCGAGATGCCGCTCTTGCCGGCCGAGATTGAAGTGGAATCGATCGTCGCGTAAAAGGAAGAGCCCGAAGTGGGCGATTTTTTGAGTGCAGCTCATTCCGCGATGATTGAGGCGAACATTATGCCCTGGATTTACTTGTGCCTGGCCGGCCTTTGCGAATGCGGCTTCACGACGTGTCTCAAACTTTCGCAAGGTTTCAGCCGATTGAGTTGGACGATCGCCTTTTTGACTTTGGCGACGGTGAGCTTTGGTTTTTTGACATTAGCAACGCACAGAATTCCTTTGGGGACCGCTTACGCTGTTTGGACGGGGATTGGGGCCTTTGGAACGGCTCTAATTGGAATCGTTTGGTTCGAAGATCCGGCCACTTTCTGGCGGCTGTTTTTCCTGACGACGCTGATCGGCTCGCTCGTGGGGCTGAAGCTGGTTTCACCGGCTTCGTGAATCGTCGCGGAAGCGATCTGCGAAAAGTCCGGGCTACGGCACAATGTTCAACCGTTTGTTGCCGGCGGTGCGGTGAACCGAGAAGTCGAGCCGGTTTGAAACCGCAGGATTAGTGGTTTGCTGTGCCGTTTGCGGAGTAGCGCGAGTCAGCGGTAGATTCGGCCTTGCGGCCGACGCTAACCGGTTGGCACCAGGACGAATTTTCAATACTCTGCACTGCCGTAATAGCTCACCGAGGTCAAACCGGTACGGCGGCGAACGAGGTCGCATAGATTGTCGACCTCGGCATTCGTAAGCGGCGCGACGTAGCTTTCGGCTGGGCGGCGGGCGATTGTGTATACCTGCACGAGCTTGATTTTTCCACCTGCGGCGACGATCTCGTTGAGCCGATCGCAGAAGGCTTCCTGTTCGGCGGCCGACGGCGACTGGCCGCTAACCCGCATGAATAGCGCTTGAATGACCAGCGGACGAATTTGCGCTGCGTCGGTAATGTTTTCTAGAATTTGCCGAAACGGAATGGTCGTGCGATCGACCAGTTTGAAATAGGCTTCGGTGCCGGCCTCGAGTTTGGCCCAAATTTCGCCGTTGTTCTGGTCCAGAATTTCCAAGCCGCGCCGCACATGGTCGCGATGGAACATGCTGGCGTTGGTGATGAGCACCATCTTCACGTCGTCGAGCTTATGTCTCGTTTTAATTTCGGCGCACAAATGCATCAGTTCGTCGAAATTGCGGTAAGTCGTCGGCTCGCCGTCGCCAGAAAAGGCGATGTCGTTGAATCGCCGCAGCGCCTGTGGGGTGTGGCGGAATTTCTCGGTCTGATAAATATCGCCCGACAAGATCATTCGCAGCCCGATTTCCAGTTCATCGACCAAACGATCGGTTTCGACGAATATGGTCTCGCTTCCAGTGGTACGGTCGACCTGGCAATAAATGCAATCGAAATTGCACACTTTGTCGGGATTCAGGTTCACGCCGAGCGAAATGCCGCCAGCGCGGCGACTGAGCACCGGATAGACAAACCGGAACTGCTCGAAGGTGCGCTCGTGATGCGTGAAAAGCGAATGGGCGGACATGATGCAGTGTGCGATGCGATTTCTGTAGAATGTTTGGCTCGGCAGGAGCCTCGCCCTCCCGACACAATCCTACGCCAATAAGAGGCTAGAACCAGAGGGGGCTTACACGCGCCGAAGGACGGTGTATTCATCCATCGTCACCGTGGTGAGTTCGCCGGTGTCGCGGCGAATAATAATCACGTCGCTGTACACTTTGTCGTCCAGTTGGCGGCGAAAGTGCAACCCGTGCCGCCGGCGTTCGCAGCGCTCGACGGTGCCGACGGTTTTCGCAGTCCATCGCTCGAGGCCAACCTTTACTTCGTGCGTGGCCTCGATGCGGTCGCCCGGCTGCAATTCGGTGAATAGTTTGCGGGCTGCGCCTTCGGCGGCGGAAATTGGATATGTGTCAACCGTTTCCATGGTGATCTCATACTTCCTTGGAATTGATCCAGGGCATCAGTTTACGCAATTTGCGACCGACTTCTTCAATCGGATGTTGGCGTTCCGCACGACGTGTGGCTTTGAAGCCTGGCGCATTGGCTTTGTTTTCCAAAATCCATTCACGGGCAAACTGGCCCGATTTGATCTCGTTCAAAATCTTTTTCATTTCGGCTTTGGTCTCGGCAGTCACAATTCGTGGGCCGCGCGTGTAGTCGCCATATTCGGCGGTGTTCGAGACGCTATAGCGCATGTAGTTCAAGCCGCCTTGATAAAACAAATCGACAATCAGCTTCAACTCGTGCATGCACTCGAAGTAGGCCATCTCTGGCTGATAACCGGCTTCTACCAGCGTTTCAAAGCCTGCTTTCACCAGGGCGCTCACGCCGCCGCACAGCACAGTTTGCTCGCCGAACAAATCGGTTTCTGTCTCCTCGGCGAAAGTGGTTTCGATGACGCCAGCCCGCGTGCCGCCAATTCCCTTGGCATAGGCCAAGCCGATTTTCTTGGTCGTTTCGCTCGCGCCATCGCTAAAAGCAATCAGGCACGGTACGCCGCCCCCTTTTTCGAATTCGCTGCGAACCAAATGCCCGGGTCCTTTGGGCGCGACCAGCAACGCATCGACCCCCGGCGGCGGCTCGACTTGGCCGAAGTGGATGTTGAAGCCGTGCGAGCACATCAGCACATCGCCTTTTTCCAAATTCGGGCGGATGTGCTGGCGATAAATATCGCCGGTAACTTCGTCGGGCAATAGTATGTTGATGATATCTGCTTGCTTCGACGCTTCTTCCACGCTGACTGGTTTAAAGCCGTGGCTTACGGCCAATTCATAGTTCTTGCTGCCGGGCCGCTGGCCAATAATTACCTTGCAGCCGCTGTCGCGCAAATTCTGGGCCTGGGCATGGCCTTGCGAGCCGTAGCCCAAAATGGCAATCGTCTTGTCTTTAAGCGCCGAGAGATCGGCGTCGTTGTCGTAGTAGATTTTGGCAGGCATGAAACAGGGTTCAGGGTTCGGGGTTCAGGGCAGATGAACGGGTGAAGAGGATAATCCGACAATTCATGCCAGCGAACCGCGGACGGCGTCTTCATCGACGCCGCCGGTTTCGGCCGGGCTGGGCATTGGCGGCACGGGCCGGCACACGCCGCGCACCATGGCAATCCGCCCGGTTCGCGCCAATTCAATGATTCCAAAGGGCCGCATCATTTCGATGAAGGCCTCGATTTTCTTTTCTTGCCCCGAAATTTCAATGATCACTTGATCCTTGGCCACATCGACAATGCGGCCGCGGAATATATCGCATAGTTCACGTATTTCGCGCCGCTTTGTGCTCGACGCCCGCACCTTAATCAGCATCAAATCGCGCTCGACATAATCTTGCGAGCTGATATCGTCCACCTTCACCACGGTGACAATTTTTTCCAATTGCCTGCGCACTTGCTCCAGCACCCGGTCGTCGCCCACGACCACGAACGTCATCCGCGAAAACTTTGGGTCTTCCGTCTCACCGACTGCCAGGCTATCGATGTTGTAACCGCGCGAAGCGAACATGCCCGAGATGTGCGCAAGCACACCAGGCAAATTCTGCACCGTGGCGGAAATGACGTGCCTCATAGAGCAATATCCAGCTTATTTCACAGGCGCGAAGTAATTCAAAAGTTTAGCCTGCGGAATGCCCTCTCGCAAGCGCTGAAGGTTTGCGCATACAGGTCGGCCTGAACAAGGACGCCATATTAATCGAGTGAACGATCGATTAAATTCAAAAGGCGGCCTGCAGCGAATTTGGCGCGAACCTGTTGCGTGCTGACCGATCTTTCAATTGCGTATATTTCAGGAGCCAGCTATGGATCGCAAACTGGTCGATCAATACGCCGCCGACGGCGCTGGACTTTCGAAGATGATTGCCGGCCTCTCGCGCGACGAGCTACTGGCGGTGCCAGTGCCGGGAACTTGGAGCATTCAACAAATTGTTTTGCACGTGCTCGATACGGACTTGGAATTTACCAGCCGCTTCAAGCGAGTTATCGCTGAAGAGAAGCCGCTTTTGATGGGATTCGATCAAAGTAAATTCACCGCATGTCTCCATTACGAAGCGCAAGATGCCGCACTGGCGGCGGATATCTTTGCCAAAAACCGGCAACAAATCGCCACCTTGCTGCGGCAACTTTCCGACGCCGATTTCGAGCGCCAAGGCGTTCACAGCGAACGCGGTCTAATGACACTGGCCGATTTGCTCGGCTATGCCACGAGGCACTATCAGCACCACATGAAGTTTGTGCGCGAAAGCGCGCGCTCTTGGGCAAACCGCTTTAGGGTTGGATTTGCCGATCGCCGTCGATCGCAGCATCAGAGCCTGGGACAAAACGTCCGCGGCAAGGGGGAAAGTCCCATTTTTCTCCCCAGGGCACCGAAAAATCGGGACAGTCTCCGACGTGTTGTCGCTAGGCTGTAAGGAATTCGAACCGATCATTCTCCCGCCGGCTGAATCAGCGGGCCGCTTTTGCCGACGCCGCCTTTAAGCTCGCTGGCAGGAATATTCGGGCCGCCATTATTACTCTCCGCGCTCTCGGCAGCCTTCTCTTTTTCCCCTTCGGCACGCTCTTGCTCTTCGGTCCATTGCACTCGTTTTCGAGAGAGGCCGATTTTGCGCTCCTCGGTATCGACGCGCAAGATTTTGACCTCGATTTCGTCGCCCACTTTGACGATTTCTTCGGGGTTCTCGACCTTTTGGTCGGCAAGCTCGGAAATGTGCAACAACCCTTCGAGTCCGTTTTCCAGGCCGACAAACACACCAAAATTGGTGAGCTTCGTGACCGTGCCTTTGACAACTTGGCCCGATTGATAGCGGCTGGGAATGTCGGTCGCCCAGGGATCTTCCTCAAGTTGTTTGAGCCCCAGAGCGATGCGGCGGCGCTGCTGGTCGACAGAAAGCACTTTGCACTTAACCTTCTGGCCCTTTTCAACCACTTCGCTCGGATGGCTGATTTTGCGCGTCCACGACATATCACTCACGTGCAACAGGCCGTCGATTCCTTCTTCAATTTCGATAAAGGCGCCGTAATTCGTCAAGTTGCGCACGGTGCCTTCGACAATCGCCCCGATCGGATAGCGATCGGCAACTTTGTCCCAGGGATTTTCCTGGGTTTGCTTCATGCCCAGTGAAATCTCGTGCTTCTCCTTGTCGATTTTGAGGACAACGACCTGAACTTCGTCGTCGATGTGTACCAGCTCGTTCGGATGGCTAACGCGCTTGGTCCACGACATTTCGCTGATATGGACCAAGCCCTCAATGCCTTCTTCAAGCTTCACAAAGGCGCCATAGCTCATGACATTTACGACGGTTCCCTTGTGGGTCGAGCCGACTGGGTATTTGGCTTCGACATCGTCCCACGGGCTAGCGGTCTTTTGCTTTAGTCCCAGGGCAATCTTTTCGCGCTCGCGGTCGATGTGGAGAACTTGCACTTCGATTTCTTGATCGATCGCGACCATTTCCGACGGGTGGCCGATGCGGCCCCAGCTCATGTCGGTGATATGCAGCAGGCCGTCGATGCCACCCAAATCGACGAAAGCGCCGAATTCGGCGATGTTCTTCACGACGCCTTTACGCAATTGGCCCACTTCGAGCGTTTCCAACAACAGCTTCTTCTTTTCGCGCGCTCTTGTTCGATCAGGGCCCGGCGGCTGACGACAATATTGCGACGCGACTCGTCGATTTTGAGCACCAGGCATTGAATGGTGCGGCCGACGTAGTCGCCAATGTCGGAGGGGCGGCGGATATCGACCTGGCTAGCCGGCAAAAACACGTTGACGCTGCTGACATCGACCAACAATCCGCCTTTGATCTTGCGCGTGACGATGCCGGTGACCACATCGCCTTCCTTGACCGAGTCCATCACCTTGTTCCACTCTTCGATTTTGCCGCTTTGCGCTTCGAGAGGGCGATCAGGCCGCGGGTTTCCAAATCGGTGCTTTCGTCGACTTCCTCGATAAGCACTTTAAGATGCTGACCAATTTCCGGCGGCTCTTCGGTATCGTCCCATTCACTGCGAGGAATTTGGCCTTCGCTTTTATAGCCCACATCGACCAGCACGAATTCGGGATCGACGCGGATAATACGCCCTTCGACAATGGCGTTTTCGTTCAAATTCACATTAGCCACGGCCAGAGCGCCATCGCTGGCATCGGCCATGGCAACAGCGACCTCCTGATCGAGGTCTTCAAGATCGTACAAATCGCGAATTAAGTTTCGATTAACCATGAAATACTTTCTGCGGCGGAACGGGGCTTGCTCGGTGGCGAAGCGCGGACAGTTCGTCCTTCGTGCATCCGAAGGATATGCTTCCGCAGCCAAGAGGCAGGTTCGGCGTCAAAAGATCGCCGAAGTTGCTCGAGCGGGCCGTACCAGAGGAGAGACCAATTCCGGTTAGAGTTTCAACCTTCGTGGCCCAGTCGCCGAACGCCGGCGCTGCGGGGAAACCCCGAAGGTAGCCGGTCAATATATCATTCGCGGGATCGAGTGACAATTGCGGGAAAGCACATTGACACTGCTAATTACGACGCGTGGTTCGGGGATTATTGGCTTTTAGATCGGTGGGACGATGGGTTATGCTGCCAAGTATGGATTCACCTATCTTGCCACAGGATGAGGCGCGGCCTGAAATTAGGTCACCCGCTGCGCCGACCAGCGACGTTTTGAGCGCGATTCCTGGCGATGACCTTGCTGGTCAAAACCCCCTGAAACTTTCGCCTCCACCGCTGCGGCCGTTGACCGCCGACGATTTGGGCATGCCGCCGCGGCGACGGTTGCTGCCGCTGGTGCTGTTTCTGGCGACATGCTTTTTTACGTACGCGGCAGGTGCAAATAACTGGCAGCCCGCGTTCTTTGGACAGCAACTTGATCGACGGTTAGAACCGTATTGGAATTGGCCGACGACGATCAACAACCTCAAGGAGAATTGGCAGCAGGGGTTATTGTACATGGGTTGCGTGATGGCCGTTCTTCTAGCCCATGAAATGGGACATTTTTTGATGACGGTTCGATACAAGGTTCCAGCCAGCTATCCTATTTTTATTCCGATGCCGATGATGTTCATCGGCACCATGGGAGCGGTCATTGGGATGCAAAGTCATAGAGCAAACCGTCGGCAAATGTTTGACATTGGAATTGCTGGACCGCTTGCAGGGTTATTGTTAGCCGTTCCGTTGGTGGTCATCGGCATTCTGATAGCGCCTGTCGGCACGCCGAAGGGACCGGGGGAGGAAATTGGCGATCCACTTTTACTAAAAATCTTGGTTCCCTTGCTGCGCCATGACATCCCGCAAGGGTCGGAAATTGTACTGAACGCATTCCTTATGGCCGGCTGGGTGGGAATATTTATCACCGGCTTGAATATGCTGCCCGTCAGCCAGCTTGACGGCGGGCATGTGAGCTACGGATTGTTTTTGCGAAATTCGTATGTTCTGGGGAGGGTATTTTTCATTGCTGCAATCGCATTCGTCATTCTTTCGAAGCAATATGGCTGGACGATGATGCTGCTGTTGGTCATGGCTATTGGCGTTGAGCATCCGCCAACATTTGACGATCGCGTGCGGTTGGGCCCGGCGAGAACGATTATTGGCCTATTGTCGCTGGCGATTCCCGTACTGTGCTTTACGCCGTATCCGCTTTATCTGGGCTAACAACAGAATTTTCTATACGGCCGGTCGGGTGATCGGGGTCAGACATGCGCGACATTAGCGAATTCAAGGGCGCATAAAAAAGGCCGGAACCTGACGGCTCGCGTGTTCGCTTTGTTCCCGTCGCCGCCGACACCCAGTGGTTTCGAGGGAAGCGCCGCCTCGTGGCAAGCGTGGGAGCGATTTGACGCGAAGCGTTCGGTTCCAGGCCTTCTAATCGGATGAGCGTGAGCTGGTCGGCATAACCCCATGCCGGCCGAGCGCGCCATCGGTTACCGTGAGCAAACATCCTGTTCACTCTCGGCTATTTATTCATCGCAATCGGAGCGATCGAATTTGAACGCGAAAGCCACCGCAATCGTTAATTGAAGCGAAACCGTCCTGGAATGTGATGGCATTGCATTTCATAACGATTGTGCGGGCAAGATCAATGCATCGCTGAATGTCCGACTGCGCCCTGGGGCGGAATTGCCTGCGCGAGGTCAGCCAGCCTTGTCGTTCGATTCGCCGATGGCAACAAACCGATAGCCTGCACCGCGAACGCTTAAGAAGTATTTCGGCTGCGAAGGGTCGACTTCGAAGTATTTCCGCAAATTCACGATAAAGTTATCGACCGTGCGGGTGGAAGGAATATGCGACATGCCCCACACGTTTTCCAGCAGTTCCGCTCTCGTTACAACTAGCCCCTCATGCTCGATAAAGTAGCGCAGCAGTTTGATCTCGAGCGCAGTCAGCCGTACACTTTTGTTGTCGACAGTGACTTGATAAGTGTCGAAGTTCACTTCTGCCCGGCCATCGGCAAAACGATAAACTCCGCTTGACGGTCGCGGGGCTTGGACAGGCTCGGCGGTCTCGTTTCCACGCCTGCGCCGGTTGAGCAGGTTTCGTACGATACTCAGCAGTTCATCCAAATCGAAAGGCTTTTGCAAGTAGATATCGGTACCCACGTCGAAGCCGCGAATGCGATCTTCCGTGAGCGTGCGCACGGTGAGCATGAGAATTGGCACGTCGAGCCCTTGCTGGCGCAGCTGATCGCACACTGCATAGCCGCTCATGCCAGGAAGCATCAGATCGAGGATTACCAAATCGACCGATTTCGGGTTTTGTTCGAACACGGCCAGAGCCGATGGGCCATCGGCCAACGTGGTTACCAAATAACCTTCGGCTTCGAGGTTATATTTGATGCCGATGGCCAAATGCTCTTCGTCTTCGACAACCAGAATATGTTTCATGGCGGGAAATGGTCTGGGTGTCTGGGTGCGGGGGGGTTTTGTGTCTGGATGGCTGGGTGGATTGAAGTTGGGCCAATTACAGGTCGCCCCTGACGAATTGAATTCAGCTTCGTTTAGCGGCCATTGGCAAATCGACTTCGAACACGGTGCCCGGGCCACTCGTACGGCCGCTCACTTGAACCTTGCCGCCCATTCGTTTTACCAAAGTGCGCACGATGTACAGCCCCAATCCTGTACCCGGAGTCTTCCGCTCGAGTTCATTGCCCAGGCGTACAAAGCGACCGAAAATCTTGCGCCGGAGATTGAATGGTATGCCGGGGCCATTGTCGCTAATGCGCGCAATGGCTCGACCGCTGCCATTGGATTCCACTTCAATCTCAACTTGCGGATTGACGCCGGAATATTTGACGGCATTGTCGATGAGGTTGCGAAAAACTATTTCGAGATCCCCCGCTCGGCCATGAACTTGCGTGGGTTGCAATCGCAAAGCAATGATGCTTTCGGGAAGTTGGTAGCGCTGGCAGGTGGTCTTGGCCGTGCGCAACGAGTTCATCCAATGCGACATCGGCGGCGGTTTCGCGCTCGTCGGTATGCTCCAGCCGTGCGGCATCGAGCAAGTGATCGATCAGCCCGTCGAGCCGATCCAAATCTTGCAGCATGAATCGCTGGAAATCGGTCTGTTGTTCGGCGGTGAGCTGGTGGCGGGTGAGGGTTTGCAGGTATAGCTTCAGGGACGCTATGGGGCTTTTTAGTTCGTGAGTGACCGCGTCGATGAAATTCGATTGCCGCTGATTGAGGCGAATCGCTTTGACCGTTAGGGCCAAATAAATCGACACCCCGACTAAGACGAGCACGAAGAACGCCGAGCCGACGGCGAGCAGGGTCCAGTAAACCGCGGAATGCTCGGATTTCAACGCCGCCGAAGCACTAACAATGACCCAGCCGACCGTGAGCGCCACCACCAGCACGATGAGCACCACGCCCAATGTGATCGGCCAGCGGAGTGAGCGGCGGGAAGACATGCCAGAGCGTTTAATGTTCGGGGTGCAGAATTGACGGTTCGCGGCAATTTAACCGTTAGCAATTCTAACGCGCCGAAACGGTGTGCGCGCACCTGATTGCTTTATGAAATCTTATTTGGTTAGCATGTCCGCCGCCCAGCAGAATCAACTGCGGCGCAGAGCGCGCTGGATATCGCGCTGGGCGGATTTCTTTTTCAGCACCTCGCGCTTGTCGTGCAGTTTGCGGCCTTTGCACAAGCCCATGAGCAGTTTCGCCCGGCCTTCGGTGAAATACATTTTGAGCGGAATGAGCGTGAGACCGTTTTCGGTTGTTTTGCCGGCGAATTTTTTCATCTCGCGGCGGTGCATGAGCAGTTTGCGCGGCCGCTTGGGGATGTGATTGAGTTGGTTGGCCTTAACGTATTCGGGAATTTCGCAGCCAATGAGCCACACCTCGCCGTCTTTGATGCGGCCGTAGGCATCTTCGAGCGATACGTGGCCGGTGCGCAGACTTTTCACCTCGCTGCCGACGAGCACGATGCCGCATTCGAGCGTATCGAGCACCTCGTACTCGTGGCGTGCGCGGCGATTTTGCGCGACTAGGCGCTCGTTATCATGCTCTTTATCGGGGGCGGATTTTTTGCGGCCGCCTTTTTGAGGTGCGTTTTTTGCCGTGGCTGTTGATCCTAACGGAGAATGTGAGCGTTGCGGCTGGGCGTGACGGTGCGCCTCGCTTTTCCGTCGCTCGATGGATTGGTACAGTAAACTATCTAACACAGGCCTGCATCATGCAACTGGTCGCGCTCAACCCGACGATTCCTACCACCGGCCCGCGGCTGCCACCGTGGCTGAAGAGAAATCTGCCGACCGGCGGCGGGTTGCAATTTACATCGAATCTGATCGACGACTTGCACCTGGAAACCGTTTGCGAAAGCGCAAAGTGCCCCAACCGTTTGGAATGCTGGTCGCAAAAGACGGCCACGTTCATGATTTTGGGGAACGTGTGCACGCGGCCTTGCGGCTTTTGCTCGGTGCCCAAGGGTAAAACCGAGGAACTGGAGATTGATGAACCCGAGCGGGTGGCCGAGGCGGCGGCGCGGCTGGGCCTTAAGCATGTGGTCATTACGTCGGTCACGCGCGACGATTTGCCCGACGGAGGGGCCGAGCATTTTTATAAGTGCGTGCTGGCGGTGCGCGAGCGCACGGGTTCCGCGGTCGAAGTGCTCACGCCCGATTTCTTGGGCAAGCCGGGGGCGCTTGAGCTCGTGATGGAAGCCGCGCCCGACGTGTTCAACCACAATACCGAAACGGTGCCGCGGCTGTATCGCACCGTGCGGGGTCGAAAGAGCGAGTACCGCTGGACTCTGGAACTTTTGCGGCGGGCAAAACAGTTGAACCCTGCGGTGAAAACCAAAAGCGGTTTAATGCTGGGCTTGGGAGAAACGCGAGAAGAGCTGCTCGAAGTATTGGCCGATTTGCTCGATGCCGGCTGCGACATGCTGACGCTAGGGCAGTATCTGCAGCCCAGTTTGTTGCACTTGCCGGTGGTGCGCTATGTGCCGCCTGAAGAATTCGCCGAACTGGGCCGGCTGGCAAAGTCGATGGGCTTTCGCCGCGCGGCCAGCGGGCCGTTCGTGCGGTCGAGTTATCACGCAGGAGAGATGGCGGAGGACAACAATGAGCGATGAACAATGAGCATTGAACGAAGAATCGATTAACATCCTGCCGTTGTTCATTGCTCAATGTTCATCGTTGCAACTCCAATGTGCCCCACATGCTGGGATCTTCTTTGTAGGGCAAGCCGGGCGGGCAGCAGAATGTGTGTTCGCCAATTTCGCGGTCGAAAACGGCCCAGTGGAACCCCAGACGCGGGTGCTCGGTAGGGTCGAAGCCAGTGAGCGCTGCGCGCGGGAATAAAAACGTCGAGCTGGTAGCCGTCGCTCTGCTTGTGGTGGACCGACTGCAACGTGCCGGAACGCACCGGCTTGGGGTTCTCGCGGGCACGATTGATCGGCAGCAGTTCGGCAACCGGCTCGTCGAGGCGGTGGCCGCCGCCAGTAGGCAGAAAAACGAATTGATGGCAGAAACGGCTGGCGCGATGGATATTGTGGGTGTCGCGCGTGTCGATCCATAGATAAAAGCCGTCGCTATCTTCAAGCCGATTTTCGCGGCACCAAGGGGCTTGTTTCTTTCCATTGATTGCGGCCGAGAATAGCAGGCCCTGCTCGTTCCAGGCGGCTTTCACGGAAACGCGGTGCGGCGCTTCGTCGAGCTCCGCGAAGTCGGGAAGCGAATATTCCTCGCCGAGCGTTATGCCGCGCGAAGACCACTGGGCGGAAGTTGCGCGGCAGCCGGCAGCGAAGCGAAAGAGGAAGCTCGGTGGGAGAAGTTGGTTGGACACCGTGTTGCTAGAGGTTAGAGGCTAGTGGCTCAATGGCGAAGGAAGCCTGCTCGTTCTTGCGAAATAATGGGCGGTTGTCATCAACCGCTTGAGTTGCCGCGGCGTGGTCGCGGAGAAAGGCTGCCAGGTCGCCCTGGTGCAAATGTTCTTCGGCGATGAATTGAAGCTTGATGATGTCGATATCTTGGCGGCTGGAATCGAACTGGGGATCGACCCCGAAGCCGGCGACTTGCCCCAAAGTGAAGCGGCCCTTGGGACCCGAGAGAATCAAGTCGATCGCGCCGGGTTTTTTGGTCCAGACGCGAACCCAGGGATCGCGCTGGCCTTTGACCATGGCGGAAACCGTTAAGTGATTGTTCCACAAGAACTGGGCGCTCGGCGCCGCCGCCTGCAGCATTTCGAGCAGTTCTTCGAGAGTATCCAATTCCCACGCGACCGATTTACCCGGCGGAAAGCCCTTGCGTGCTAAGTGCCACTTTTTGCCGAGCACGGTCCAGGGCATGACCGATTCGGGGTCTTGCTTCGTGCGCTTGGTGATTTTTTCGAAGCCGGCGACCGCTTGCTCAAGAAACTGCCAGAAATCTTTGTGGTCGATTTCGTCGAGCGAATGAACCTTGAATTCGATTTCTTGCCAGGGGCCGCGCAGCGTACGCACTTTAACGCGGCGGTCGGTGCCGTAGACGGGCAACTCGTGCATTTCGTTCAGCGGCGTCATGCCCAATTTATAAATAAGCTGTTCGCGATTGAACGACGCTTTGGCCGTGCGAAATTTCAGCTTCACCAGCCACTGCTCGCCGGTGAGGGCGTGAAAAAACCAGCCGTCGGTTTTTTTGGTGGCTGCAATTTCGACAACGCTGCGGTCGTTCCAATTCGTGGGGCTGAATTGGCCCAGCTCGTGGATGCGATCGACGAGAGATTCGAGAATGCGGCCATCCCAGCGGCATTGCTCGCCGTTGCGGCCGACGCGATCGACGGTGTGCCAGCGGCGGCCGTCGGTTTCCCAAGGCATTTTCGCGGTTTTACCAACTTCGGAGATTTCCAGATCGGTATTGCGCTTGGCGACCGCGGCGGCAAAATCGTGCGTCTTGCGGTCCTTATAGGGGCCGGCAGCGAGAACCGGAGTGAGCGCGGCGGCGGTATGGGAGGCCAACGCAGAAGGCAGAAGGAAGAAAGCAGAATCGGCGGAGCCGGCTTTGCCGGTGTTTTTTTTCTGTTTTTTGTTTTTTGCTTTTTGCGGACTGACCGCAAACGACTGACCACTGACGATTTCCTCCGGCGTGCCTTCGGCGACAACGTATCCGCCCCCTTCGCCGGCTTCGGGGCCCAGATCGATAATCCAATCGGCGGTTTTGATCACGTCCAAATTGTGCTCGATGACGATGACCGTATTGCCCAAATCAACAAGGCGTTGGAGCACATCCAATAGCTTGCGAATGTCTTCGAAGTGCAAACCGGTGGTGGGTTCGTCGAGCAGATACAGCGTTTTGCCGGTGTCTGGCGCGCGAGCTCGGCGGCGAGTTTGACGCGCTGGGCCTCGCCGCCGGAAAGCGTGTGGGCCGGTTGGCCGAGGCGAAGGTAATCCAGTCCGACATCGCACAGTGTCTGTAGAATGCGGCGGATTTTGGGAATGTTCTCGAACAATTTGAGCGCGCGGCCGCACGACATTTCGAGCACGTCGGCAATCGACTGGCCATGATAGGTGACGGCAAGTGTCTCGGGATTGTAGCGCCGCCCGCGGCAGGTATCGCACTGGACCCACACGTCGGGCAAAAAGTGCATCTCGATGCACAGCTCGCCGTTGCCTTCGCAGGCTTCGCAACGGCCGCCGGGCGCGTTAAAGCTGAAGCGGCGCGGCGTATAGCCCCGCACCTTCGCCTCGGGTAGCTGCGAATAGAGCTGGCGAATGAGATCGAACACTCCGGTGTAAGTGGCCGGGTTGCTGGTCGGGGTGTTGCCCAGCGGCTGCTGATCGACACGAATGACTTTGTTAACGTGCTCGATACCGCGAATTTCATCGTGAGCGCCTGGAATTTCGCCAGCGCGGTGCAGCGTACGAGCGAGCGACCTATAAAGCACGTCTTCCACCAGCGAACTTTTGCCGCTGCCGCTGACGCCGGTGACTGCAGTGAGGGTGCCCAGTGGAAAGCGAACGGTAATATTGCGAAGGTTATTGTGGCGAGCGCCGACGATGGTTAGCGCGGCAAGATCGGACGTCGGAGATCGGAAGTCGGATTTAACACCGCCAAGAATTACTTTTGTTTTCGCTCGAAATCCCGACTTCCCAGTTCCGATCTCCGACTTTGGATTTATCCTCCGATTCGTCGGCACTGAGATCGCATGTTTGCCGCTCAAAAATGGCCCCGTGACCGAGCCGCGCGCTTTGGCGACCTGATCTGGCGTGCCGCGGGCGACAATTTGGCCGCCGAATTCGCCGGCGCCGGGGCCAAAATCGAGCAACTGATCAGCGCTGGCGACGACTTCGCGATCGTGCTCCACCACCAGCAGCGTGTTTCCGAGATCTCGAAGCTTTTGCAGCGCACCGAGCAAGCGGCGATTATCGCGAGGATGCAATCCAATCGTTGGTTCATCTAGCACATACAGCACGCCACACAAGCCGCTGCCGACCTGGCTGGCCAGACGTATGCGTTGGGCTTCGCCGCCGGAGAGCGTCGGAGCGGAGCGGGACAGAGTGAGATACTCCAAGCCAACATCGACCAGGAATTCCACGCGATTGCGAATTTCGCGAAGCAGGTCGCCTGCGATTTTTTTCTCCGAGCCGGTCGGCTGCCAGGCCTTGAATTCATCGAGCAGTTTGCCCAGCGGCATGCGGCAGAATTCGTCAATGGTGCGGTCACGCAAGCGAACAGCGGCGGCCAGTTCGTTCAAGCGGCTGCCACCACAGACCGAGCATTCCACTTCGTCGGTCAGGTGTTCCAAGCTGCCGCGCATTCCGGGAGATGATCGGGCTGCTTCATCGAGGGCTGGGTAGAGACCTTTGTATTGAAAGCGAAATGCCGGGCCGCTGGCTGAAGCATTCTTTTTTTTTGCCGGAACTTCAATCCAATCATCCCCCGCCCCGTGCATTACGATACGGCGCTCTTTGGAGGAAAGTTGTTCAAAGGGCACATCGGAGCGCACACCAGTGCGAGCGGAAAACGCAACAAGCATGCGTGCGAAGAGCGGGCTCTTTACCGGCGGCCAGACTGCGATCGCTCCCTCGGCCAAGCTCAACTTCGGGTCGCGGATTAAGACCGCGGGGTTTGCCCCCAGTTGCGTTCCAAGGCCTTCACACTCTTTGCACCAGCCCAGGGCGCTATTGAATGAGAAGCTATGCGGCGTGAGAGGCTCGAAACTGCGGCCGCACTTGTCGCAGGCGAAGTGCTGACTGTGAACTTCGGCTTGCCAGCGCTCTTCGGGAACTCCATCGACGGGATAGGCAATGTGCAGCACTCCCTTGCCCAGAGAGAGCGCGGTCTCGACGCTGTCGGCAATGCGGCTGCGGGCATCGGGCCGGATGGAGATGCGGTCGATAATGACTTCGACCAAATGCTTGCGGCGGCGATCGATTGCCGGCGGCTGGTCGATCGTGTGCGTGACGCCGTCGACGCGCATGCGCTGGTAGCCACCGGCGCGAATTTCGTCCCACAGCGTTTCGTACTTTTCGCCGACGCGAATCTCGAGCGGGGCCATTAGGTAGAGCTTGGTGCCGGCGGGCTGGCCCATGAGCTTATCGATAATCTCATCGGACGATTGCGTGCCGATGGGAATTTCGCACGCGGGGCAATACGCCTTGCCAAGGCGAGCCATCAGCACGCGCAAGTAGTCGTAGATTTCGGTAATGGTGCCGACAGTCGAGCGCGGCGTATGGCCCAGATTCTTTTGCTCGATGGCGATCGCCGGCGAGAGACCTTCGATATGGTCGAGCTTGGGTTTTTGCATTTGGCCGACGAACTGCCGCGCGTAGGAACTGAGGCTTTCGACGTAGCGACGCTGGCCTTCGGCGTAGATGGTGTCCATGGCAAGCGAGCTTTTGCCCGAGCCGCTTAAACCGCAGCAAACGGTCATTTGATCGCGCGGGATATCGACATCGACGCCTTTCAAATTGTGCTGGGCTGCGCCGCGAACGCGAATGGTTTGCTCGCCGAAGATTTCGCCCCGTGTGCGGCCGTTAGTGCGTTCGGATTTTTGGGGTTTGGCGGCGGAGTGGCCATTTAATACCGGGGCCAGTGCGGCAGCGGTGTGTGACGTACAGGCAGATGGCAAAAGGCAGAAGGCAGAATCAGTTTTGTCGTCCCCCTTTTTCTGCTTTTTGCCTTCTGCTTTCTGGCTTCCGTTCTGATTTCTGACCCCTGAACCCTGAACCCCGACAACTTCCTCCGGCGTGCCGACGGCGACGATTTCGCCACCCCCTGCCCCGCCTTCGGGCCCCAGATCGATGATCCAATCGGCGGTTTTGATTACATCTAAGTTATGCTCGACAACTAAGACTGTGTTGCCGGCATCGACCAGATCGTGAAGCACCTTCAAAAGCATTTGAATATCGGCAAAATGCAGTCCGGTGGTCGGCTCGTCGAGCAGATAGAGCGTGCGGCCGGTGCTGCGCTTCACGAGCTCGCGCGCGAGCTTGATGCGCTGGGCCTCGCCGCCAGAGAGCGTAGGCGAGGGCTGGCCAAGCTTGAGATAATCGAGCCCCACATCGTGTAAGGTTTGCAACTTGCGGCGAATGTCGGGGATATTCTCGAACAGTTCGAGGGCTTGCTGGATATCCATTTCCAGCACGTCGGCGATGCTCTTGCCCTTGAAGCGAACTTGCAGCGTTTCGCGATTGAAGCGGTGGCCATTGCATATGGGGCAAGTAACCCACACGTCGGCCAGGAAATCCATTTCCAGCTTGTTCGAGCCGTTGCCTTCGCAGGCTTCGCAGCGGCCCCCATCGACATTGAAGCTGAAGCGGCCGGGTTTGTAGCCGCGGGCTTTCGATTCGGGAAGCTTGGCGAACAGGTCGCGAATATCGTCGGCAAGTTTGATGTAAGTAGCCGGATTGGAACGCGGCGTGCGGCCAATGGGGGATTGATCGATGGCGATGAGCTTATCGAGGTGTTCCAGACCCTCGATGCGCTCGTGCGCACCGGGTTGGCCCACCCCTTTGTTCAAGTCGCGATTTAGGGCTTCCGCAACAATGTCGTTCACCAGCGAGCTTTTGCCCGATCCGCTGACGCCGCTAACGCACACAAACGCGCCCAGCGGAATTTCTACATCGATACTTTTCAGGTTGTTGTGGCGCGCACCGACGATACGCAAGATTTGGCGATCATTCCCGGTAGCTGTTCGGCGCTGTGTAGGTATTTCAATTTTCCGCATTCCGCTTAGAAATTGGCCGGTAACGCTACGGGGCGATTTGAGAATCTTGTCAAGCGATCCTTGGGCCACGAGTTCACCACCGCGCACGCCGGGACCGGGCCCGAAATCGATAATTGTGTCGGCCGCGCGCATCGTGTCTTCATCGTGCTCGACCACCACAACCGTATTGCCCTTATCGCGCAATTGGTGCAGCGTATCGAGCAGTTTTTGATTATCGCGCGGGTGCAGACCGATCGACGGCTCGTCGAGAATATAGAGCACGCCGACCAGACCGCAGCCAATTTGGCCTGCCAATCGGATGCGCTGCGATTCGCCACCCGAAAGTGTGGGCGCCGTACGATCGAGCGTGAGATAGTTAAGGCCAACATTCACTAAAAAGCCCAGGCGGCCGCGAATTTCCTTAACCGCCTCTTCGGCGATTTTTTGCGCGGTGGAATCGAGCACTACGCGCCGAAAAAATCGGCGGCATCGCTGACGGCCAGCGCGCAAACCTCCGGCAGCGAGCGGCTGGCGCAATCGGCAAAGCGCAGATGCCCGGTCGTGAGTTTGACGCTGCGGGCCTGCGGATTGAGCCGAGCGCCCTGGCACGCCTCGCAGCGCACCACCTGCATGTATTTTTCAAGCTGCCGGCGCTGCATGCTGCTATTGCTATTGCGATGTTGCGAGAGCAACTTAGGAATAATTCCCTCGTAATGGCCGCCGTATTTCATGCCGTGCGCACCGCCGCGCCAGGTGAAGGTAATGTGCTCGTCACCCGTGCCGTGCAGCAACAAATTCTGTAATTTGGGATCGAGCTTGCGCCATGGAGTTTCGAGCATGGTGCCTGGCGATAAACCGTGGCGCTGCTCGATTGTGTCGGCCGCGCCTTGATAAATGTGCCGGCGCCAGCGCCCCATGTCGCGCCACGCTCCGACGATTTCGATTGCGCCTTCGGCGAAAGATAGATCGGGGTTGGGCACAAGGCGTGCGACGTCGAAGCCGTAGATTTCGCCCAAGCCATCGCACTTAGGACACATGCCCTGGGGACTATTGAAGCTGAATAACTGCGGGCTGGGGGGTTCGAAGCTTGTGCCGCAATGTGTGCAGGCGTAATGGGCGGACAGAACGATGTCGGAATTCGGAGATCGGCGGTCGGATGCAGCCACTTCTGACTTCCGCTTCCGTATTGCAGCACCTTCCGACTTCCGACTTCCGACTTCCGATTTTGTCGATGGTTCCTCCGCAGCCACAATCATTTCCCCGTTCCCAAGCCGCAATGCGAGTTCGACCGCTTCGGCCAGCCGTGGGCGCGCGTCGGGTCCGGCAATAAGTCGATCGACGACCACTTCGATCTGGTGCCGCATTTGACGGTCGAGTTTTAGGTCGTCGCTCAAGCGGACGACGCGACCATCCACCCGCGCGCGGGCGAAACCTTGCTTTTGCAAGTCTTCGAACAAATCGCGGTATTCGCCTTTCTGTGCGCGAATAAGGGGTGCCAGTACAAGGAACGTCGTGCCGGCGGGAAGCTCCAAAACACGCTGGATAATCTGCTCTCGGCTTTGGGCCGTGATGGCGCGGCCACACGTGGGGCAGTGACCCTGGCCGACGCGGGCATAGAGAACTCGCAAATAATCGTAGATTTCGGTAATCGTGCCGACGGTCGATCGCGGATTTTGCCCCGACGATTTCTGCGATATCGATATCGAGGGGCTTAATCCCGAGATGTGATCGACATCGGGCTTGGGCATTTGGCCCAAAAACTGGCGGGCGAAGCTGGAAAGACTTTCGACGTAGCGGCGTTGGCCTTCGGCATAGAGCGTATCGAACGCCAGCGAGCTTTTGCCGGAACCGCTAACGCCGGTAAGGCAAATGAGCTCGTTTCGCGGCAGAACCACATCGACGCTGCGAAGGTTGTGCTCGCGAGCGCCGCGAATGACGATATCGGGGGCGGGCATACATTAAAACCCGCCAGGCTATCCCCAACGGGGCGGCTTTTCAGCGGGTGCTAGTCGTACTTCGAGGAAAACACTGCATTTTATCGGGAATCGCCATTGGTGAACACCCCTACACTTCGGAACGGCTTGCCGGAAGCTCGTTTTGCCGGTAAATTGTGTTTTTGCCAAAAAACCACTGAACTCCCCATACCCCGAACCCTTCCTGCCATGACCCTCGACAAAAGCCTGCGTATTCGCCGCGGGAGCGTGAAATCGCGCAATGTGCTGCGCCGCGCCGAACGCATTACATCGCTTAAAACATCGGAGCGCTGGGAAGATTCGATGAGCGTGCTCGGCCTGCCCAAAGTGCGCGTGATCAAGCTCACGATGAAGAAGAAGAAAAAGAAGAAGGAAGAGGAAGGGGCCGAGGGAGCCGAAGGGGCCGCCGCACCGGCCGCAGGCGCTGCTGCGTCCGCCGCGGGAGCTGGCAAGGGTGCCGCCGCACCGGCCAAGGGAGCTGCTCCGGCCAAGGGAGCTGCACCGGCGAAAGCTGCCGCAGCACCGGCCAAGGGAGCCGCGAAGAAATAACGAAGCTCGAAATTCGATTAACGAATCGAGCTGCCAGTGGGCCACCGCGGATAACGCGGATCAAACTCGAGTCGGCAGCGGTCCAGCCGTACTTCATCCGATCCGCTACTATTTTCGTAGCACGAGTTCGGCAGCAAGTTCGCCGCTGCGAATGCATTGTGGAATGCCCACGCCTTCATAGGCATTGCCTGCCAAAGCCAAGCCAGGCAGTTTCTCGAGTCGCTCTCGCACTCGCTTCAGGCGGTCGAGATGTCCTATGTAATATTGAGGCATGGCATGGTGCCAACGAAAAATCTTCGCCAGGCAAGGCTCGCCGAATATTCCCAGTAGATCGGAAAGATCGTCCGCCGCGACGCGCAGCAATTCGTCGTCAGGCAAATCGACCAGGTCTGGCTGAAGCGCACCGCCGAGAAAAACGCGAATCAAAACCTTTCCATCACGCCGCACGGCCGGGGAATTTGACGCTCGAGAAACTGGCCGAAAGGATGCTGCGCCCTTCGACTGCGGGCACGACAAAACCGAAGCTATTAATCGGGTGCCTGATTTGCGCCCGGTCGTAACCCAACACCGCAATCGCGCAGCCGGCGTATTCGATCAAAGAAAGTTCGCGAGCGAGTTCGCCATCGACTGAGCTTAATAGACTCGCGGCTACGGCAGCGGGAGTCGCAATGATAAGCGAGTCGAATAACTCACCCGATCCGGAATTCGACTGACCACCGGCCACTGACCACTGACCATCGATTGGTTCGATTCGCTCGATTTTGGTATTCAATCGCACGCTGGCGCTGGGTAGCCGAGCGGACAGCGTGGCCACGAAGCTCGACATGCCCTCGCGCGGCGCGACGAACATGCTGTATCGCGCGCCGGCATCGCCGCTCGCTCCCAGATCATCGAGCTCGTCTCTCGTCCCTCGTCGGTCCTCAGTGATTGTCTGTTCCGCCTTCCGCCTTCCGCCTTCCGCCTTTTGTTTCGCTTTAACCGCGCACCGTAGGCTGCCATACTGCTGCTCCATTGCGATGAAGCGCGGCAAAGTGGCTGCCAGGCTAAGTTTTTCCGGATCGGCCGTATAGATTCCGCCGACGAGTGGCTGCACTAGGCGCTCGAACGCTTCGCTTCCTAATCGCCGCCGCGCGAATGCGGCCACGCTTTCGTCGTCGTCGCCATGGCGCGGCGGCACAAAGCGTTCGCATGCCAGCCGCAGCTTTCCGCGCCAACTCAGAATGTGCGAGGTGAATATGGGCCGCAGGCGCTCGGGGACCATCAACAGAAATTTCTCGGGCACAGGCTCGAGCTTTCCGTGAGCGAGCACCATTGCGCCGCGATTGGCGGTGTTGGTCGAGATGAGTTGATCGGCAAACCCAATGCGCCGGCAAAGGTCGACAGCCCAGGGCGGGTTGGAGATGAAACTATCGGCACTGGTTTCGATCAAAAAACCGTCTTCGTTAATGGTGCCCAGTACGCCGCCAAGACTATCGCTCGCTTCGAATACGACGACTTCGGCGGCTGGCATGAGTTCCGTTACGCGATGTGTCGCCGCCAAGCCGGCAATTCCGCCGCCGATAACGGCTATTCGTTTCAAAACTGCAGCAGGCTCGTTCATTCATATCAATATAGGGTTTTGCCGTCGAAAAGCGGTACAATGACGCTCGCCAATCGTATCACATTGGCGGCATTTCGCCAGAAAAGGAGGACGCGATGACTAGTCGACGATGGTTGGCAGTTGTGCTATTTTGCGTGGCCGTGGCGGCGGTGCGATGGGTTGCTGCGGATAATGACGTTCCAGAGGCAGACAATACCGTCGCGGAATTATCGAAACGCGTGCAGGCTTTGGAAGTGCGCCTCGATGCTTTGGAGCGGAGGACGATTGAAATATCTCCGTTGGCTCAAGCTGTGCCAGCAATGCAAATGGCTCCGGTCTATGTTCCTGGCGCAGTCCAGCCGCAGCCGCAAGTGCCGTCTAATTGGACACCTCACCAGTTTAACGGCATGACCTATTACATCTTGCCGTTGGCCAACGGCGCCGCACGTTGATTTTAGGATTTTGGCATCACTGCATAGTTGGCCAATATTGTGGTGCGAAAAGCGAATACCATTCGGGCCGTAAGGCATGATATGATAATCGCTATCGCAGCCAGACGGCCATCGTCTGCCAACTCTATTTTTTCTCTTGTAAAGGCTGGAATTCGCCATGCCCGATCAATTGGAGCCGTTTGCTCCGCAGCACATCGGTGCGCGGGCAATACTGCGTTTCGTCGGCCCGGCCATGGCCATCGTGGGCGCGCTGTTCATGGTCGTGGGCCTTGTCGATTTCTTTTCGGCGTTCGGCGGAATGCGCCAGCCCGATAAGTTTTGGTGTTTGTTTGTGAGCATGCCCCTTCTGGGAATCGGGTTGGGCATCAGTCGGTTCGCGTACATGGGGGCGATCGCGCGCTACGTGGCCGATGAAGTGGCCCCGGTTGGCAAAGATGTGGTGAACTACATGGGCGAAGGAACCAAGGGTACGGTGCGCGACCTCGCCGCCGCCGTGGGTGAGGGATTGCGCTCGGGAAAGCCCATTGATGAAGAATCGGCTGAAAGTACAACCACGCAGGTGAAAGTTCGCTGCCAAAAATGCCATGCGCTTAATGACGAATCGGCCAAATTCTGCAGCCAGTGCGGAGCGCCTCTTTGAGATGCATCTTTCGAGACGTCAAAACACTGGCCGCGAACCGGGTGATTGCTCATGCCACTAAAACAGAGCTCCCACAGCAAAAGATCGTGGCGGGAAAAACTAGCCGATAGCAAAGGACTACCGAAGACCGGGCGCATTGCCGGCAAAATGACCAAGCGCTGGGGCACTGGCACGATGGTTGTGCCTGCTCCGCTGGAAGTCGATGCCCTGATGAATCGCGTGCCCAAGGGCAAGCTCATCACCATATCGGAAATTCGCACGGCGTTGGCGAAAAAACACGGCGTCGATATTTGCTGCCCGATCACGACCGGCATATTCGCCTGGATTGCCGCCCATGCGGCGGAAGAAGCCGCATCGGAAAAACAGGCCAAGGGAAAATCGAAGGCCTTGCCAAAAATCACTCCCTATTGGCGCACGCTAAAAACCGGTGGCGAACTGAATCCAAAATATCCCGGCGGCATGGCAAAACTGCGCAAGTTGCTGCAAGCCGAGGGGCACAAAGTCGTGTCGAAAGGCAAACGTTTCGTCGTGGCCGATTACGAACGGCGATTGGTCAACCCATCGTGCTGAGAAGTTTAAATTTCGCAGGTGAATCATGTTATCGAAACGGCTGGTATTCGTTCTTGGCGTCGCGATAGTTTTGACCGTGGTGTTCCTGCTGGGGCGCAGATCGGGCCTTGCCGCGGCCGACGCCGAAAAGGCCAATCGCATTTTTGAAATTCGCACCTACACGGCCGCCGATGGCAAGCTCGACGACGTGTTGGCGCGCTTCCGCGATCACACGTGCAAGCTTTTCGAAAAGCACGGCATGACGAATGTCGCGTATTTCGTTCCCGCCGACGAGCCCGATTCGAAAAACACGCTGGTTTACATTCTGGCCCATGATAATCGAGAGGCCGCTAAGAAAAGTTGGGCGGAATTCCGCAATGATCCCCAGTGGCAGCAAGTCAAAGCAGATTCGGAAGCCAACGGCAAGATCGTGCTGAAAACCGTGTCGGAATTTGTCAACCCGACCGATTTTTCGCCGCTGAAGTAATCAACTCGTCGGATCATCCTGCGGGTTGAATGCCGTTTGGAAGCCAAGCACAATCGTTCCGCAAATTCCCAGCCATAAGACCACCAGAAACAGATTTACGCCCAGCATTGGTAAATGCAGGGTTTGCCCTTGCGGGGGTGTCAGCCACGCTTCCAGTCGAAAATTAACCATAGCGGCCGTAAGCAGCATGATTCCGGTCGTCAATATCAGCAAGACGCTTTGCGTGAAGCGCTGGCGCGGATTGCGAAGCGTCTGCCGAACTGCCCAGATGTAAAGCAATGCACTCACGACGAGAACAACGGCCGCGCACGGCCAATCGGCTTTTTCGATAGCCATCCCCAGCATCCAACCAACCGATCCGAACACCGCTCCCCCCAGGCCGCCGTAAACCGCTCCCTTGGTCAGGCCTGGATAACATTTGGCGGCTTTCGGTGGCACAATGCTGATGCCATCTTCTTTTAGAATCCGCTGGCGGCGGCGTTCCCCCAGCAGAATGAGACTTGTCAAAACCAAGAAGTAAATCAGCCACAATCCAGCTAGCGCGAAGCCGTATACTTCGCCGCTTACGGCTTTCTTACCCCAGAAGGTGAATGCCAAATTCACGGCGACGAACCCCAGGATGAACAACCACATGACAATTCCGTAGCGGATGACAAATTGCCGTTCACGGGGCGATTGGGCATTTTTGATTCCTGCGCGCCAGCCGAACATGCCACCTAATACGCCAATGATCGGCCCGGCAAACATTCCGACTGTCAGAAGCCCAGCCCCCTTGGCCACCGCGCCGGCCCCCGCTCCAACCACCGCCGCCGACTTAACCGCCGGTGCCCCCATTGCGGGCAAAAGCAACAAGACCGACGCACAAAAGGCATCGCCAGGAACGGTTTCTTGCAGCGTGTCTTCGACAAACTTTGCCAGTTCGCGACGCAAGTATTTGCGGCCGCGCTCCAAACGTTTGCGAACGGTCGCTTCTGAAATATTGAGCGCCGCAGCCACTTCGGCGGTCGATTGCTGCTGCCGATAAAACAATACGAGCACTTCTCGATAGCGCGCCGGCACCGCTTCCAATGTTTTCCACAGAAGCGCCTGCTGCTCTTGCCGGATGGCTTCTTGGCTCGGCTCGGGTTTGGTCGATGCGATTTCAGAAATGCCCATATCGCTCGTGGCAGGGGCCGATTGCTGCGCCTGCCGCCACGACGAGCGGGCCACATTGCGGGCAATTCCGCATGGCCATGCGGCCAAAGAAGCTGGGTTCGCCAAACGGGGCAGCTTTTGCCAAGCGGTTAAAAATGCCTCTTGGGCCATATCTTCGCTGCGCGCACAAATCTCCCTGGCAGCGCTCGTATGTCACTCCGGCGACCAAGCCGCGATATCGCTCTACAATGTGGCCGAAGGCATCACGATTTCCCGCTAAGCTTTGCTCCACCAATTGGATATCGCTGGTGTCGATCATGCCCGCGCCTTTCCAGATTTTCTCATGCGGCGCAGCCGAAGCCAGCACCGCCATGTCATTGTTTTAAATTACCCACGAGTAAGTGCCCTTGATGAGCGATTTTGTGACAGCAGCGCCCGAATTATCAAGATTTTTCGGGCCAAAGCAGGGCGAAAAGCGCGAATTACTTGGCCGGTTTGTGGGAAAAAGTACCTTGGCCGCCGGCATCCAAATTTTCGATGGTTACCGAGGCTGCTTTTTGATCGGCTCCGATCGTAAAAGTCACAGCGCTTAAGCCACCCGACATTTCCCCGGCCGGTTGGTAAAGAAACACATCGCGGTCCCAATGGGATAATGCGTAAGTCTGCATTTCCGGCCCGAGCTTCATCGCCAGATCACCTTGTTGGTCGACAATTTCCATTTCGCCGTAGAGTTTGCTTTCATATTTTCCGACGTATGCGGCGCTGGGCATCGCCGGCGACGGCTTGTCGGGCGGCTTGTGGTAATCGACCTCCGTCCCATAGGTCGGCTTGGCTAGTTCCTCGAAGCCCTTGCGGTAGAGTTCAAACCAATCGCGTTGCGGCTGGCCGTAGAGCGCATCGTCGGTAAAGGTCATTGCCAACGCCTCGGGTACGCCGATGGGCGACGCATTGGTAAGAATGACGACGCCGAGTTTTTCCGCGGGGACCAAATTCACTACAGTTGCCGCGCCTAAGTCGAATCCGCCCGAGTGATTGAGCCGCACCAAGCCGTGCTCGTCGTAATTGATGTTCCACGCCAGCCCGTAGAAGCCGGCGCGGTCGGTTGCGGCACTGCCGGCTTGATGGCTGACGATTTGCGGCCGGTGTGTTTCGGAAAGGGCATCGGACGAAATGAGTTGCTTGCCAGCGTATTTTCCTTCTTCCAATTGGAGGCGCAGCCACTGGGCCATATCGCGCGCGGTGGAACTAATGCCGCCAGCGGGTGCTTGGGCGTCGACGTTGCGGTTATATTTAGCCGTCCACTTGCCGTCGATTTTCACGTGCAAGAGCGCACGGTTTTTAGCAGCCGAATAATCGTCGTAGCGGCAACTGGTCGAGCTCATTGCAAGCGGTTGGAAAAGCTGCTCGGCGGCAACATCTGCCCAGGGCTTGCCGGCAGTTCGCGCGGCGGCAATTGCCGCTTCGGTAAATCCGAAATTCGTGTAAGCGAACTGCGATCGGAAACTGCAGGCGGGCTTCATAAAGCGCAACCGATATAGCACGGCCGCTTGATCGAAGCCAATGTCCTCAAGCAAGTCGCCGCTGTGGTCGGGCAATCCGCTGCGATGGCATAGCAGATCGCGCAGCGTCAATTGGCGCGTGACCCAGGCGTCGCGCATTTCGAAGTCGGGATCGAGATCGGAAATACGGTCGTCCCAATTGATTTTTTGTTGGCTGACAAGCGCCGCCAGCACGGTCGAAGTGACGGGCTTAGAAACTGACGCGAGTTGAAAGATCGTATCGGCATCAATCGTCTCGGCCTTGCCGGCTTCACGCACGCCGAAGCCTTTTAAATAAACGACTTCATCGTTGTGGACCACCGCGACGGCAATTCCCGGCACGCCGGTCTTTTGCATGGTCTGCCGCGTTAAGTTCTCTAAAGTTGCGAGCGCGCCTTTGAGCTTTTCCGGCGTGACGCGCGGCTTAGTGGGTGAATCGTTTTGCGCCGCGCAGACGCTATGCGCGAATGCCAAGAGGAGGATAGCGGACAGCGGGCAGGCAATGGCACGGGCAGTCGATTTAATCATCTTGACTTCTCCCCAGCGACCTGGCACGGAGGTTTCGATTACACCGCCGTGGCAATGGCGTAGGTAATGAACAAGCACACGCCAGCCATTAAGAGCATGGCTAACAGAAATACCCAATCGGCAATGCGCTCGACGCGATACATACGGCGCGCCTTGCGCATGCGCAGCGCCAGTACGAGAGCAAACACGAGCTGAGATACAAAAGCGCATCGCAGGCCAATAGATCATCGGCCAACGTGTTGGTGCGCTGAATGGTAATGACGATGCGGATGAGTCCAATCACCGTCAAACAAACGCCCACCATGGCGGCCGAAACGGTGAAAATGTGGATGCAAATATCTTCTTCTAGGCCGACGTTTTGTTTTGGTTCGGGCATAGTCGGTTTGTCGTTTTCGAGTGAGGTCCGGTTCGCCAAAAAGTATATCCAGTCGGAAATCGACTCGATAGATAAGATTAGCTTTTAGATTGCCGGCGGTAGGTTTTGAAATTGTCTCGCTATAAACGAAATGTAACGGTGCCGGCGCTAATTTAGCGTGTCGGTGGGAACGTTTTTGGTGGATCGTAGTGGTTAGGCGAGCCCACCATAAGGGTTGCAGCCGCCGTTGATTTGAGAGCATACTGAACAAGTTCGTTGCCTGGTAAATTAACCAGCGTCGGCAGGGCCACACCTTTAAGGAGAATCATTCCATACGCATGCTTCGACTCGTTCCTACTTACTTGCTCGGCCTTGTTTCACTTTTACTTGCTGCCCAGACGGCCCTGGCCTGGAATGCCGGCGGGCATATGACGTCGGCCGCGTTTGCGTACGATGTGCTCAAGAAGAACGATCCCGCGACGCTGGCCAAAGTCGTCGCGCTTTTGAAGCAGCATCCATCGTATGAACGAATGTGGGCTAAAAAACTCGACGATGTTGATCCGGAGATGCGCGATCAGGTGTTGTTCATGCTCGCGGCGCGCTGGGCGGATGATGTGCGCAAAACGGAATACGATCATCCCATGTGGCACTATATCGATTTGCCGTACAAAGCGCCGGGCGATGAAGATATCGAAACGGGCGATCCACCCGATCCCAATATTGTTGTTGGATTCCGCACGAATGTGGAAATTCTGACAAAACCCGACGCCTCGCCGGAAGATAAGGCGGTGGCCCTGACGTGGATTATGCATTTGGTCGGCGACGTTCATCAGCCCCTGCATACCACCAGCCGTTTTTCGGCCGATTTCCCAGCTCCCAAGGGAGATCAGGGCGCTACCAAGGCATTCATTCGCGCGAAGCCCGGTGCGGAACCCATCAGTTTGCACAAATACTGGGATGACCTGATTCTTGGCTCCGACCGCTATCAGGACGCAAAGAACCGTGCGATTGAAATCCGTACATCCTACCCGCGCGAGAAACTACCTGAGCTGGGCAAGACGATTACGCCTGCCGATTTCCAGAAATGGATTCAAGAGAGCTTCGAAGCGGCTAAGACCTCGGTCTATGAAAATGGCAAATTGAAAGTTAGCCCGACGAAGAACGATGCCCCCGCGCTGCCCGATTATTACTCGAAGTTTACCAAGCCCGTGGCCGAGCGGCGCATGGCCGACGCCGGTTACCGCATGGCCGATTTACTATCCTACTTGATGCGCGAGCAAGGCAATTCATCCAAGTGAGTGGCGGGTTACGACTTAGTGCCTGCTTAAAAAGTAGGGCCAAATGGCATCGCTTACCAGCAGACCCTTTCGGGTAAGTGCGACACGCCGACCGTCGTCGCTGAACAATTCTTCCGCGATAAATCGACTAAGCGGCTCGCTCACGAGCTGTTCGATCGATGAGCCCGTGCGTGTGGCGAACCAGTTGCGCTCGACTCCATCGAGCCGTCGCAAACCAAAAACCAGCAATTCCCGCGCACGTTCTTCAGGAAGCAGGCATTCGCGTTCGGCCACGGGTGATTGCCCTGAATCGATACTTTTCAGCCAACCCAGGACGCTGCGTTGATTCGTTTCACGCACACCGGCGACGTATCGAGCGGCGCCGGGACCGGCCGCAAAATATTCTCCGCCGGTCCAATAGACTTCATTATGGCGACAGCGCTTTGCCGGCTTGGCAAAGTTCGACACTTCGTAGTGCTCGAAGCCGGCTAGAGTTAGTCGATCGATGGCCACTTCATACATTTGGCGTTCCAAATCTTCATTAATTTTCGCCAGCTCGCCATGCTGCAGCCGATTCCAAAACGACGTGCCCTGCTCGAAGGTCAGGCCATACGTCGAGATATGATCGGGCTGCAACTCGATCGCGCACTCTAAATCGTTCTTCCAAACCGCCGACATTTCGCCCGGCGCTGCGAAAATAAGATCGAGCGAAACATCCATCCCATAGTGCCGAATAATTTCGAAAGCGCGCTGAATCGTTCCTGCTGCATGGTCCCGCTCTAACAATCGAAGTTTTTCGCTGTCGAAGGACTGCGCGCGAGGCTGATTCTCGTGACCCCATAATTCGCCAGCAGGTTGACGAGTTCTTCAGTCACATCGGCCGGATTGGCTTCCAGGCTGAATTCGTGGGTCGGCGCCAAAGGGTGCCAGTGCAGCACAATTTTTAACAACCGCTCGAGTTGATCAGGAGCTAAGTGCGTGGGCGTGCCGCCGCCGAAAAACAGCGTATCCACCTCGCGCGGCTCACCCAACCAATTTAATTCCCGCTCGATCGCATCCAAATATGCCTCAATCAGATCATCGCGTCCGGCGACCAGTGTGAAATTGCAATAGCCACACCGATGCCGGCAAAACGGAACATGGATATACGCTGAACGCGGCACGGAGAACTCTTTGCTATCGGGCCAGGCTTCGCACTCAGAGGCGGTCGCATCGATGCCAAGCGAGCGCGGTCCGGCGTCATTCTGCGTTCTGCTTTCTGCCTTCTGCATTTCAATCACGTCCACAAGTGCAATCGTCCATCGAACATGTCGGGCACGCGCTTTTGCACATAGCGGCGAATGCGATCCAGTGAATACCGCGTGCTAAAGTGGGCGGCAATAATCAATTCGTTCTTGAACCGATTGCGCCGCTCGAGCAAATCGTCCAAATGAATGTGTCCGAACTTGTGAATTTTATCCTTCCGGTGCGACGGGGCGATAAACGTTAGCTCGGTAATGAGAACGCGGGCTTCGAACAGTGCGGGACAACGGTCTAAGCCGGCCGGTGCGGTATCGCCCACATAGGCCAGAATTGGTACGCGCACTTCGTCGGTTACTTCAACACCGCTTAACCGCAGATCGCGAATGTCGTTGCCTGTTTTTGATTGAAATTCAGGCTTCAACTTTCGCCGCCGATCCCACACGATAAAAGCCAACGACGGCACGCGATGCTCGGTGGCCGATACGGTTACCACGTGCTCGCGCGAAAGCTCGATTTCGTCGCCTGGTCTGACCGGCACGAAATGACAAGGCAGCCGTCCGCCGTCTAAACGCGTGAACATCCGCAAGATTTTTTCGAGCGGTTCGATGGCAACCTCGGGCAAATATATGGTCGGCGGGGACATTTTCATGAGCCGCCGCCGCGCCACATACACTGGCAGCGCGGCTACGTGGTCTAAATGGCAATGGGTCACGAACCAGGTGTCGGTACCCATGAACGACCAGGGTTGGGCCCCCAGATCGAAGCCGATTTTCAGCTCGGGAATGCGCCAATAGGTTTGCACGGCCGCGCGCGAATACCCTTCGATCGTGAGCCCCTTAAAATGCAGTGTTTGAACGGGTGCGTTATCAACCATCGGAGCGACGCGGCAGCTTGCTGAAGAAATAGGATTAGGATCGCCGAGTGGGAACACTCGTGCGACTTGCGACCAAGAGGTCGAACGTATCAAGATACACAAACCGCGGGCTAATTTCAGGAGCGCGCTTGTGGCAATTTAGTTCGCTCGAAGAATAGTCGTTTCTTGCAATTCTTAATTACTACCATCGTTCATCTGCCCGCTTGGACCATTATTCTCTTGGTCCGCATCTACCAATGGACGTTAAGCCCGCTGGTAGGTCGGCAGTGCCGATTTCAGCCCACGTGCAGCAACTACATGATTGGTGCGGTGCAGAGATATGGGGCCGTTCGCGGGTTGTGGAAGGGTATCGGCCGCATTGGCCGTTGTCATCCGTGGCACGCGGGAGGGTACGATCCGCCGTGAACGCAGGCGCGGCTGCCGTGAGCGAAACGCGTGTAACTCTATACGGTTGTAGGGGGCGGCGCTGCCGGCGGAGGCGCGGCAACCATCATGCGGCTCTGGAACACAATTCCGATAGCGGCGATGACAACAAAGGCGATGCCGAGCACGCGCTCATCGAACTTTGCCTGAAAAGGGCTGATAACCGCCACCGCCCCCGCCAGGCTCGTTAGCACGATAATCGCCCAATCCATAATCATTGCGGCAATGATGGCGCCGATCACGCCGCCAATTAGCATCCAGATTTTGGGATCTCCGCCGGCCTGAAAGTGCATTGCGATGTGCATTGCAAGGTATGCTCCCGCGAAAAATCCGCAGATGGCAAACGCCAATCGTTGCAGTGCGATGCCGATAATCGCGCCCACGAGACCCGCCCCAATGGCCACAGCGATGCGAATCCATTGTTCTTTGTCAGCGAGCAATTGATTGGCGAGCGCCATCCCGGCTAAAAATCCAATAGCGGCAATCGCAGCCCAATAAAGCGAGCGTCCAAATAGAAGCAGCAAGATGCCCAAGGCGACTGTGACGACCGGAATGGCGTCGGGCGGTATTTGAATTTGCGGAATTTGAACTTGTGGCATGGTTAGATCCCCCATCGCAAAGTGTTTGGCCACTCGGTGTTCGTGCGGCCATGCTTACATTGCCGGCTTGCTCCGCACAATCAGGTAATACAAAACGGCGCCCAGAACGTGCAGAAACAAAATCACCAATGCCCAAATCAGCTTTTCGGTGCCGTCGAGCGCGGGATTCTGAATGCAATCCACCAGCATCCACAGCCAGAAAACGAAGATCAATACGACCATCGCCAGCGCAAAGAGCCCTAGTAGCCCGCCAAAAAAGAAGAAATGCATCGTGTGACCTTGGAAACCTTGCTTGAATTTCGTCGCTACATTTACTTTCGCTCTGTGCGCTGTAATATTGCGGCCGAATTCACCTTTTGCAACCCGAGCATCCGATCAGCCAACCACCAATGCCAGCGAAAAGCCATCATATCCCTTAGAGCCCACCGTTTGCAAAATGGTCGCACTCACACGCGGCTCGGCGGCCATGCGATCGATGCAGCGGCGAACGCCCTGAACACTTCGGTCGATGCTTGATGCGTCAACGACGGCACCATTGCGGACGACATTATCGACAATGATGATGGTCCCTACGCGCGACATTCGTAAAGCCCAATCGAAATATTCGGCTGCCGGCCATTTATCCGCGTCAATGAATACAAAATCAAACGGGGGCTGGTTTTCAGCGGCCAAATTGGGGAGTGTTTCAAGTGCCGGGCCAAACCGCAGTTCGATTCGGTCAGCCAGGCCGGCGCCGGCGAAGTTGGCCCGGGCAAGCTCTGCATGGTGCGGATCGATTTCGAGCGTTATTAGCCGGTCCGACGGCGCAAGCGCGCGAGCCATCCAAATGGTGCTGTAACCGGCCAGTGTGCCAATCTCCAGTATTCGTCGCGCACCAACGGCGTGGGCCAGCAGGTACAAGAATTTCCCTTGATTGGGGGAAACATGAATCGGATCGAGGCCGGCGCGCTGGGCCGATTTCAAAACGGCATCGAGCGCGCTGTCGGAATGCACCAGTTGCTCGTCGATATATCGATCGACGGCGGACCATTGGCCCAGGTTCATGCGTTTTCCTTTGCGCGCGGCAGTTCGAGTGCAACTGCGTCAGACTTTGCCTCGACTCCCGTTATCTTAGCGCAGCAGCAAAGTGGTTGGAAGCCAGTTGCCGGCGTGCTGTACCGCGCGGGAAGGCAGGCTGGGCCGCGCTGCCGATTGTCGCTGCTTATGACCGCCGGCGGTTCATCAGCCGCACTGTATCGCCGTAGAAGTGCAGCACTCGGTTGGGGCGATCCAAAATATCCATCTGCTTGATTTCTTTGGATTTTTCGGTCCCCGGTGGTGCAACGGTCCAGCTCGCCTGGGCTGTGCCAATGTCGATCAGACATGCCACCGCGACCAGCGCAAACAATAGGTGACGCATCTCTAGAAGCCCTTTCTGAAACGGATATTCCGAATTTGACTGCCCGATTATAGAGCCTGTCGGCCGACTGCCAACCCGGCCGGCGCTTAGCTTCATCGGCTGGCATTTGGCGAAGATTTAAACGGACTGGCCGACGTACCAGATGTGGCAGTCATTCACAAAATGCGGACCTAAGGTTCAATCGCAGCATGCCTTGTGGCGTTAAGCAGTGCGCTCGAAATCGGCAAAATTGGCCTGAATTTGCGACCAGGTTAGCGTGACCAGACCTGGGGCCTCGCCATTATTGATTCCCCATGGATTAAATAGGGTGATGGTTTTTGTCGTCGCGTTGAACCCGACCATTGCGTAGGCGTGGTCGCCGACCACCAAGCTCGAATTGGCCGGCGAGTCTAACGAGCCGAAGCAGATCTCTTTGCCGGCCGAAAACGCTGCCACTACGGCGGAAAATCCGGAACTGCCCCTGGTGGACACCGCGCCGATGCTCGAGAGGCCGGTGATTTGGCTCATCGCCATCGCCATATCGCCGCCCGAGATGCCGGTGTATTTGTTTTGGCCGCCGCCCCAGCTTGCCGGTCGTATCCAGCCGCACTCGTTCATCTGCACATAGGCCCTTTCGGCCAGTTCGACCCAAAGTTCATTACTAGCGCTATTGGCTTTGCGTCCCATGCCATCGAACACGAGATAACCTTGCGAATCGGTCGGCAGCATCGTATCGACAGTCACGTATTCGGGCGTGCTGCCCCGGTAGAATCGCACCGTGTACGTGCCGTCGCCATTGACGATGAACATGCTCGTGATGGCGCTGGCATTCTTGAGCGCCGTTTCAGCCAGCGACGAGAGAAAATAACAATCGCCCAAACCGCCTTGATTGATATCGGTGTAAGTCACGCCGTTGACGAACAATTGCCCCGCAGCCTGGTGGTAGCTGTACGTTGGACCCCAATCCGATGTTCCCAGCGGATGATCTGAGCCGAGGAACCATTTGTCGAGCAAGTGCTCAAGCTGGGTAGCCGTGGAACCAATTTTCAAATTGCCCAGCGCCGCGCCTAGGTAATGTACGTTGGCCGGATTGCCCAACACGATGTCTTGCGCAAGTTGTTGCACGTATCCGACGTTTGTGAACAGCCCAGCGTCATTGACGATATTCTTCAGATCGCTGAATTCCGAACTTGTAAGCGAGCCGGCTTTTTCCACCTGCCGCAACAGTCCGATCATGTCGGTACGGCTAAGCACGCCATCTTGATAATCGGATTGGGCCAGATTGCGGAGGGGGACATTGTGAATGTTCGCGCTGAACCAGGTTGCGGCGACGGCCGCTTTCACACTGGTGCCCGACATCACGCGACGCAATTCCAATTGCTCGAATCGGAGTTGTGCGCAGCGAATTTGGCGTACTCGATTCATAACAGAATCCCGTCGTGGGTGAATCGTTTCAGATTGCCTGATGCAGAAGCGGCGGCAGCGCTCGGCAACTCAATTCGGCGATTGTCAATCCAGACGAAGACAAGGGGACGCCGCCTTCAGAAGCGCGGGGGCATGCTTCCGAAGGCGTGCTTGCGTCCGGTAATAGCAAACCTAGGTCAGGTTTGGCAGTCGGTCAAATTGCCAGCCAGCAGATGTGTGAAGCACGGCGATGTCCGACCAATTTCACCGCAATGCCATTGATGGACCCACCCAAATCGACTCGCGAGCCCACCAATCGCCTGTATTTTTCCGCTCATCAGCCGAGGTGAAGCGGTACTCGTAGAGAGTGATGCGGATATCTTTTGGCGGCCCGTTGGGAAATGGATTCTTGGCCAATAATTCAACGACTGAAGGCTCGCCGCGCAACAATTTCATGAGAAACGACTGAAACCAGGGGCTCATGTCGCGCTGATCAATCGTGCCCGTGATGGTATGCGCCTGTTCGAGGTCAAGCGCTTCAAACCACATTTGCCAATCGAGCCGCGGCTGATGCGGTTCGCAGAAGCCCGGCCGCTGTGAAACATCTCCTGCTTTCCAACGAAACGGGTATTCTTTCCATGCCAGGCCATCGTCGCTCCCTTCGATGATAATTTCGGGGCGCGTTTCGGTCATTTGGCGGAACAGTCCATACTCATTCACCAAGCAGAACTGAGCAATGTTCCAATCGGCCAATAGCGATGGCTGTCGATGCTCAAGCGGCATAATCGCTTCGGCCACTTGAATTGTTCCGACGTACAGCGCGAGACCGGCAAACGGTATCAACATCCAACTGCGCCAGCGCGTGGGGGACGCCAGCACTGGCCAATCGGCGCCGCGAATGCGGCGCTGTAAGAATTTCGGCCAGGCTTTGTCGTCCAAGAGCATTATCGCCAGCGCGATCGTTAGCAGGTTGAAAAAGTTGTAATTGCCTGTGAAAGCAATCAGCAGCATAAGCAGCATGATGCCGCCCGAGGCCACGTACTTCAAATACCGCGGGCCGAGCATGAGCCACGGCAGCCCGAGTTCCACGATGAACAGGAAAACCGTGGAGAATTTCTGAAACCATTCCGGCAGTTTGGCAGCGTACCAACTTGTCCAGACGGGCAGCGGCTGCGTCCAATAATGAAAATCGAGCGCCGTGAGCGAAGCCCAAGTATTTGGAACCGGCAAGCCATTAGGCCCGAGCCGCCAGCGATTCCAGGTGAGCTTCACCCAGCCCGATTCGAGCATCAGCCGAAACAGCAACCACCACAACAGCCAAACGGCCACGCGCGGCGGATGTCGATTGGCAAGAAACTTCGAGCGCACGACGAACGGCGCGAGAAACATCGCCAAGAAGCCAGTCTCCAACAGCAAACTATCCCACTGAAAACTCAGAAACACCTGGCCCGCGTAGAACAAAGAGAGATAATCGAGCCACAGCAGAACGAGCGCGAACATCGGCAGTATGCCGCAAATCAACAGCAACGACAAAACTGCCCCGGCCCCGCAAAGCAAATGCAAAAATGCATCGTGCGGGCTGATCCACACGAGTGTCGGCACATTCCAAACGGCCGATCCCCGCGGTACTTGCTGTGCGAAGAACTGATCGACCGCGCTCAAAAACTTATTGACCGGAAGAATTCCACTGTCGCCAATCAGGCCATCGATTTGCGTCCAAAGCGAAACGAATGCAATGAAATAGATGACGCCCAGCAGGCGCAGGAACACTGTGCTAGCGATGTGGTACTTCGGCGGCTTAAGATCTTTGCCCCACCATATTCGCCGCCAAACGGCTAGCGGTCCGCGGTTTGCCGCAACGAGCCGATAGACAGCGTCGGCTCCCCAAGCAAACGGCGGCACCTGTTCATACAGCCATAGAACCCAGCGTTTCCGCCCGCAATAGGCCGCCGCCTGAAAAAACGCGCCGGCCCCGCGTGAAACCTTGCCACTAGAATCAACATACTGCGCGGCTCGTTTGAATTCAGCCAATTCGATCTGCGGAAATTGGCCAGCCGCTTCCTGATAGGGAGCGAATTGAATCCGATTCCCCAGCGCCTGTCGCCAGCGGTCGATCGCCGCGCGGCAAAACGCGCAATCGCCGTCGAAGATCAGCGTCGGGGAATTTGCCCTATTGAGTTCGTGCAATTGGGCCATTGTTGCGTCCGCAATAGGCCGCCAACCGTAGGTGCGACATTTAACAATCCGCTGATTATATACCTGGCCGCGCTCACTTGACGCGTAAGCATTTACTTACGTATATTGAACGCATGGTAGCCACCGCCGATCGCGAGCAAGACATTTTTGGGGCGATTAGCCATCCCGCACGCCGCCGGATGCTCGATCTGCTGGTGGACGTCGACCGCTCGGTCAACGCCATTGCAGGACATTTCGAGATGAGCCGGCCGGCGGTCTCCCAACACCTCCGCGTTTTGCTCGATGCCGGTCTCGTGGCGGAAAGGCGGCACGGCCGCGAGCGGCGCTATCGCTTCGTCCCCGCCCGGCTATCCCCAGTGCGAGACTGGCTCGCGCACTACGAGCGGTTCTGGGACGACCGTCTTCAACGTCTGCAGAAGCTGCTATCCAAAAAGAGCAAAAAATGACCAACACGATTCAAAAAGAGATTTTGATTCCACAGGCCCCCGAGCAGGTCTGGCGGGCTCTCACCAACAGCGTCACGCTCGCCGAGTGGATGTTTCCCAACGACTTCGAGCCGCGCGTCGGCCATCACTTCACGTTCCAGGTGCCGCCGAACCCGAAAATGAACTTCGACGGATTGACCGTCCATTGCCAGGTGCTCGAGTGCGAACCGCCCAGTGAAAATAAAACCGGCCGGCTCGTCTTCTCGTGGTCGGCCGGCGCGCCAGTCGAGAATACGCAGGTTACTTTCCAGCTCAAGCCCGACGGCAATGGCACGCGCGTCTTGCTTGAGCATTCGGGCTTCGACGTCAATCATCCGTTTGGCCAGCAGGCATTCAAAGGCGCCGAGTTCGGCTGGGCCAACATGCTTAAGCAGCTTGCCGCGGTCGTCCCGGGCCTAGCAGCGGATCGCAAATAAGAGGTCCGGGCGGGCATCCGGGTGGCCAGACGGCTTTTCAATACATCTATGACCCAAGCCACGAAACGTTCGATTCTTCGCTGGATTCACATCGTCTTCGCCATTCCGATCGCCGGTTATGTTTACAGCCCGTTTGACAAAATTCCTGAGTATGCCGCTCCCACTCGTTATGTCTTCCTTCCCGTACTTATCCTTACGGGATTGTGGATGTGGAAAGGCCATCTCATCCGCCAGCTTATTTCAAAAGAAGCGGATTCATTACCCGGATCCTAACGAATCAAAGAAAGCATCTTCACAATTTGATTCGGAAACATCTGACTTCTTGTGGCCGTGCAGCGGTAGGGCCGCACTGGGGAGGAAATCGCTGCCGGCCAAAACGAGCGAATGAACGCTGTCATTGAGCACACCGGCATACGAAATTCCGGGGGCCGGCGCGGCGACCTTGATCGAGGTTGCGAAACTAAGCGGCGCGAAGTTAATGCTCGTCGAGCCGGCCGGTTCCGCCGTCGTAGTCGCATCCGATGTGGTCGCTGTCTGTGGCGGGCAAGCGGATGCTTGAGTTGCAACATCGGCTGTGCCTGTGCCTGATTCGATGGCGGGAGCTAAATCATTGCTCACAAGCGGCGCGGCGACGGTTGGCGAAGAAACGCTATCGGAAGAAATCATGGTTGGAATCGTCTGAGCCGCCCGCGCGGTCAACTCCGGCACGGGAACCACGTCCCCGCCGGAAGTGATGTTGCCGTAGTCGAGGTCGTCGCCCGATTGAGCCTTCACATAGCTGATATCGGCGACGTTAATAGCTCCGCTGCCATCGATGTCGTCGAGGAAATTCGCCGAGCTGACTGGCACGCCGCTGTTGAGCCTCGCATAGGCGACGTCGGCCACATTCACCGCCCCCGAACCGTCGATGTCCCCCATCAGCACGCCGATGTTCAACGCGTAATTGCCGGTCGTGCCCCCCAGGGAGCTTCTCACTCCGCTTAAATTGACAACAAACACCTCTCCGTCGATTGCGCCCGAAACAGTAATAGCGACATGGGTCGAGTCAACATAGGCTGCGCTCCCCGAGCCGCTGCTGAGCGTGAGCGAAAGGGGCGAGTTCACGGTCGAAGTATCGATTGCTTGCGCGAAGGTGAGAATGATCGTTGTGGGTCCGTTCAGGCGGGGCTCAATGGTCGGATTGCCGCTAAGCGCCAATGCCAGATCGCCGATAAATGAACCTTGCGTTTTACGCGAAATGGCCGCGCTCAAAGACGGTGGAATTGGGCTGACAGTCACGTTGACGCTGCTGGTGATCGACGCGCCGGCGGCGTCGGTCGCGGTGACCAGGAAGGTATAATTGCCGGCGGCGTCGAACGTGACCGTGGTGTTCTGCGCAGCGTTTGTGCCGTTGACGCTGAAATTTGGGTTGGAGCCACCCGGCTTGCTGGTGGCGGCCCAGGTGTAGGTAATCCCCGCGCCCGAGCCGTTCTCGCTGGCCGCGGCATTTAAGTTAGTGCTGGTCCCCGTTACTGTCGACGGCGTGGCGTTGGCTGCCGTGGTGAACTGCAGCACCGAAACGTTTTGGAACGTGCTCGTATTGAGCGACCCCACGGCATGTGAACTGACAGCCAAGCCTGCAAATACCGTCTGATTCATAGTCTCCGTGACTGAACCAATAGTGGTCCACGTGATTCCGTCTGATGATGCGTACGCTGTAAAGACGTTGCCGACCCGCGTCAGCCGCAGCCAATAGGGCGGAATGGGGCCGACCAGCGATGGGCCAATCGTGGCGGAACCGCCATCACTGCTACGCCCTTCGAGCTTAGCCCCCTGCGTAGTGCTCGGAGTGAGCGTTAGGAACATATCGGTACTGTTAGCGGTCAGCGAATTGCGGAACATGATTCCGGCCTTGGCCGAACTGTTCGTGTTGGTGATCGACGTGACCTGGGCAGTAATGCTGCCATCACCGCTTAGGGTTTCGTACAGATACTGAAATTGGTCCGAGGTGCCGGAAATATCGTTCCCGCCGCCAGCAACCGTATAGACGCCTGTAGTGGTGTTGTAGTTGGAGCTACCAGCCAGGCTGGGACCGCCAATGTCCTGGTCGTTGGTAAAGATGCCCAGCGATGGGGGCGTGATCAGCCCATACCCGACGACGGTCCCCAAGATGTGTCCGCCGGTGCCCGAGCCGCCGCCGGTGCCATCGTACACCATGCCGTTGAAGACGGTGGGAATGCTGAACTTTACGCCCGTAGCGCCCGAAACGCCGCCGGTTAGGCTATCGCGCGCGGCGTTGTCGTTGCTTGTATAGATCGGGGTAACGGTCCCGCTCGACGAGACGGCATAGGCTGCCAAATAATCGGTGCCACTCTGGGTGACGTCATTGTTCCAAATAACACCATTCGTTAGTCCGTTGGCCGATATGGCAGCCGTTGTGCCGCGACCGCCAAACAAATTGCTGCTGATGAAATTCGGGCTCGGTTCAACCCCAGTTCTGGAGCTAACTGGTCCAGCAGTGAACGGAAATGACGTTATCGCAAAACCCAGCTCGCCCACATACATTGTCCCGGTACTGCCGCCGCCCAAGCCGACGTAAATCTCGCCGTTGAAGTACGACGGGATGTCGTAGCCTTTATAGGTTTGAGTATTCGCCTTCGTGCCCGAGTGGCCCGAAGTGGTTTCGTAATAGTAAAACTCGCCGATGATATTATCGTAGGGAGCGGGATCGTTGTTGGTCGTTTCGTTGCCGTCGGTAATGTACTGGGTGTTGTAGCCGCCGAGATTATTGGCGTCGATCATGTAGATGCGGCCCTCCTTGCCTGCGGTCACCAGGATCGGGTCACCCGTGCTGTCGTTCTGGACCGTGTACGTATTGGTGCCACTGTTGTAGTGCGCGGTGTAAGCTTCGGATCCTGTTGAAGGAATTAAGAGCACGCCGCCGGAGCCAATGTCTTCGTCGTTCTTGTTCAGTTCAAACACATTGGACGGCGTGAAATAGTCGACGACTTTAATTCCATAGCCGTTGGCGTTGTAACCGCCGTTGGGGTCGTAGGAGCCATTGGGATTGTGAATGGTATTGGTATCGAGATTGATATTGCTTTGATCCGCGTTCAAGTCGAATTGCAGTTTCAAAACCGTATCGCCGTAATCATCATCTAGCGGCATTTGGACGGTGTGGCCGTTGTCGGTCGATGTGTAGGTGGAATTGAAATTGTCGGTGTTAGGGTTGAAGGCCCCGTTGCCCGATGAAATGTACAGATAGGTGCCATCGGTGGTTATCGTGGATCCGGCATTCCAAAAACCGGCTTGAGCAATGAATGCCGAGCGGTCTCCCGAGACAACGGCAAAGGGCTCAAAGTTGGGGACCGTGACGAAGGCGGCATTGTTCGCTAGCGTCGATGCGCTGTAGCCCAAAAGCCAGCCGTAGTAGGGACCGTCGTCGCCGTGGGAGGCGAATCCGAGGTAGATTTCGCCGTTAATGAGGGTCGTGGCCACGCGATTCATTTGCAACAGAGCATTGAAGACGACGTAGCCCGTTTGAATCGGGGTTTTTCCGGCATTGCCCCAAGGGGTGCCTGCGTCACCGGAGCTTGTGACCCAACCATCAGCCGGACTGGCGTCGCCGGAGCCGGGCGTGTAATCGCCGTTGTCTCCCGAGCCTTTTACATACGGCCCCACCACGTATTTGTAGCCGTTGTAACTGCTGAAACTTGGATTTGAACCCGCCGTTGTTGGGTTGTAGATGACGTCGCCAATGACTTTGCCACCAGTGGTGGGTTCGGCAGCGATGTTAATGGGCGTAATGGCCACTGAGCCGTCGGAAATATTCACGGCCCACAATCGTTGTACAAAGTGCCAATCGGCTCCGCTGACGGTGCTGGTCGGCGTCGAGCCATTGCGGAGCTCTTGCGTGTCGGCCACTAAATACAATATGCCGGTGTTTGGATCGATCGTGGGTGTGGCAAGGATACCCAATTCGGGACCAACGTCGGCAGAGTTCACCAGTGCGTTTTCTGTCGTTCCGTTCGGGCCGATCGTACCGCCGGGAATCGTGGTTACTCCAGCCGTCGCGGATGGGGCTGCCGCAGTTGCTCCTCCAGGATTCGCAATGCTCAGAAAACTATCCTGCCACAGGATTGCGCCGGTATTGGCGTCGATCGCGTAGAGACTGTCGTGCTGCGTCGCCACGTACAGGACGTTATGAATCCCTTGAGAAGTTCCACGCGTGATATTCACGTTGGCCACAGCCAGAATCTGCGCATAGACCTGCCCATCGAGCGTGGTGGTGAAAACCTTGCCGAAGCTTGTCGAATTGACGTTGGCGGGCGTGAGCACGGTCTCGTTGAGCGTTTCGCCAGTCGTGCCAGCCGTGTAATGGTTCGAGAGCACATTGGCCGAAAGCAGTGCGCGGTGTTCGAGCGCTTCCACTAAATTAACGTTGAAGCGACGGCGGCGGTGAAGTCGTTTCGCACTGAAGTCGCGAATTTGCTTTCGGCCGGCTTTTTTCGACCTGAACATGAGATAGTTCCCCTGCTGATGGCCTCGTCGCGCATTGCCAGAAATTTCGCGCCATCTCCGGAGCCGAAAAATGCTGATTTTCTGGCCGGGACCTCCCGCCCGAGAAATGCGGAATCCGACCGATACGTCCAAACCGGCTAGCAAACCGCACGAAACCTGTTCCTGGCGACGCTCTCCCACTCTTGATAGCGCGTCCCATCATAATGCGGAGAATTTCAGTGAGCAAGAAAAAAAGCGGGATGGACGCTAAAATATTATAAGAAATCGGTTGATTCGCTGTGAGCGAGCTAACAGCCTTCGCGGGATAAAAAGCCCGGTTCCCGCCGATTTTATTTCTGCGTAATAGTGGCCCAAAGCCAGCGTCTTTCCTGAGCGATTCTCGCGCAAACTTTGATCGCGCTTTCGCGCGATTCACCCGCGCGAAAAAATGCGCGCTGTACGTCCACCGATTTAGCACGCCTTGCAGCCGCCGAAGTATGTGCGTCGCGGTTCAATGTGTTGCACTCGAACGTGCTGGGAGTACGATTACTTCGATGACTTCTTTAAAAAATATCGGCCTGGCAAGATACTAAAAAGGAAACCCTTATGAAGGGCGCTAAAACCAAAAAAGAGCTTTCATCAAAACAGCGCGAAGAACTGCTCAAAGCATTGAAAGCCCGCTTTGAGAAAAACATGCAGCGCCATGCAGGCATCGTATGGGCGAAGGTACAAGCGAAGCTCGAAGCAAATGCCGAAAAGCTCTGGTCGCTAGCGGAAATGGAAAAAACCGGCGGTGAGCCGGATGTCGTGGGGCATGATCGAAAATCGGGCGAATACCTGTTTGTGGATTGTTCGCCGCAGAGCCCCAAAGGGCGCACAAGTCTTTGCTACGATCGTGAAGCGCTCGATTCGCGGAAAGAACACAAACCGAAAAATAGCACCACGGATTTGGCAGCAGCTATGGGCATTGAGCTATTGACGGAAGAAGAATATCGCGAGCTACAGAAACTCGAGGAGTTCGACACGAAGTCGTCGAGTTGGGTGAAAACCCCTGCGGATATTAGAAAACGTGGCGGCGCGCTATTTTGCGATCGGCGCTTTGGCCGTGTCTTCGTATATCACAACGGTGCAGAATCCTACTATGCCGGCAGGGGATTCCGTGGCTTGCTAAGGGTCTGAACCTCGACTTGGTTACAAAAAATGAATTCCAAAAGCCGTTGCTCACAGCGAAATTCGTTCTCGATTGCGAAATATCATTATGCTCATCCAGCCGCCGCTCCAAGTCATCCGTATGCCCGCTGTAAAATCTTCCGACCGAGTTCTCGATTACATAGGTCCAAAACAAAGCTCCCCGAGTAGGACTCGAACCTACGACCCAGCGGTTAACAGCCGCTTGCTCTACCAACTGAGCTATCGGGGAATAAACGATACTTCAACTCAAATTCGTAGTTCCTAACATTCCCGGCCCAGCGGTTAATCCCGGCGCGCCGGGACTTGCTACGACCACCTGAGCTATCGGGGAATTTGCTCGCTTTTGTCGGCCAAATGCGAGGCAATCGATTGATCGTAATCGACGTTTTCCACCTCGGCAATGGCCAGCCGAAACCGTCCGGATATTCGCCGGCGATTGTTTGCGGCTTGGTCCGTAGATTACGATAAAACTGGCCCGTCAGCGCCTCCCCTCATTCACGTCTCAGCCAACCATTCAGCCTATGGCCACACCCATGGAACCAGGAAAATCGGGCTTAGGCAAAGCCAGCGCCAACGAACCGCGGCTGGCGTTTGTTTGCCCAAATGGCCACCGCATGAACGCGCCGGCTCACTTGCAGGGCAAGGCCGGGCAGTGTCCTGTTTGCGGCGCGAAGTTCGTCATTCCAAGTCCCTCGGATATCGCGCACGGGGCGGCTGCGGGAGCGTCGGATGGTTCATCGCTCGGGAGCGCACCGTTGGCTGGCACTGCCGCGGCAACTACTGCAGAGTCTCCCGCCGGAAGCAATCACCCCCTGTGCAACCTGCTCACAACGCTGTGGGCCGAAAAGGAACACGGCGCGATTATTGAGCTTCATCTAGCCGGCGGTTCAGTCCTCATTGCCGACTGGTTCGACGAGCCGAATTCACGGCAAACGCACGGCGTTTTCGCCGCCCAATCGGCCGATGGATCGGTGACGATGACCATCGTCGCTTGGGAAAGCGTGTCGCGCGTTGTCGTGCGCAATCTGGAAGGCCTGCCCGAGGGGATGTTCTAAGAACCCCCTAGTTGCCGGACACAATGGCGATTTGTTCCCTAAGTTTGGCGACTACTCAGTGGAGTGAGACGCGGCTTCTATTTTGTCTCTTTGTTTTCCACCGGCAGCTTGCCTTCCTTCACCAGATCTCCATACGTCGGCGATTTTGGATCCTTGGCATCGACGTGCACTTTCATCACAGCATCGAGGGCTTCGTCAATTTTCTTAGTGTCCTTCACATTTTTCGCGGTGTCGTCGCCGGCCTGAAGAGTTTTCAAGAAGTCCTTACCAAAAGCATTGCGATTTTTTTTGCTGTCTCCCTCGTGGCATACGAGACATTTGGCATTGCTCGCAGCTTCGGCAAACGCCTTTTCGTTTGGATCAGTGCTGTCTTTCTTCACGAATTTCGCTACAAACGCTTTGGCGTACTGCGGCCGCGAATTTGCTGTACCCACGGTGAGACCTAGCACTGTTGCGATCGCCATGACACTGGTGAACAACATCAGACCGAGCTTCTTCATACTCGATACTCCTGGTTGACTGGGCCGGCCAATAAGCGGGCACGCAGTAGGCGGGTGGTTGCCGCGAGCCAAGCGGCAGGTGGGTTAACAACACGCGGCCATGCGGCTCGCATGTAAATAGAATCGGCGACTCGGCGGATGTCAAGCAAACAGCCACGCTCGCCCGCTAGACATTTCTCAAGTAGCCAGCGTTTTAGGCAATTAGAATGCGGACGCTTTTTATAAGTGACTCTCCAGCAGCAGCCGCATCTTTCGAAGCTCCCCAAAGTGATCCACGTCGTCCATCGGGGTGATGTTCACGCACAGCGCACGATTGTAATGGACCATGCTCAACTGGGTAATCAGGCGGCTATATTCGACTTCCCCCTGCCCGACACGCACCTGATATTTGTCTTTCGTCGTATCGCGCAAATGGACGTGAACCGTGTGTTTAAACACCTGGTTGTAATTCCCGCCCTTGTGCGGGCCCCAAATGAAGTGGCTAGGGTCGAGCGTAATCCCCAGCCCCTTGACCTGTTGGCAGAGCACTGCGGCCGTTTCAGGATCTTGTGAAATGCGTCCCTCTTGTGTGAGCACGCCGAGCATAATGCCCCCCTCCGTTGCGATCCGCGCCAACTCGCGCAGCCGTTCGATTTCGGCGTTAAACGGCGTGCCGAGTTCTCCGCTACGTATCACGAGGGTCACCACCTTCACGGCGCGCGCCAGCCGGCAGCAGGCTTCGAACTGCTTGTAGTAATCGTCGCCCGAGTCCGGATCAATCGCAAAGGCAACCGGCGTCAGCCGCTGAGTGTTGCGGCACACAGCAATGGCGCGCTCGGTGTCGGCGAGCACTTCGGCGGGCTTCAAACAGCCCCCCTCTGTGCGAATACTAATTTCAACGCGCGTGAATTCCAAATCGGCCAGGCGGCTAAGGACATCGTCCAGCGCCATCCCTGGGAAACAATCGGTCGATGCGGCGACGAACACTCCGTTACTCCTTACTCGCCCGGCTAGATCAAATTCCTCAGTGCCGTAGCTTAACCCGGCCGACGGGCTTATGGCAACACCGGCTGATAGCGGCGAAATTCGCTCGTTGGCAGGGCGAAACGCGGGGGCGTACAATCGAAGTAGCGCAGCCTTCGCCGCAATCGCCTCCCAACGTTTTTCCTTGGGCTCTCGGTATGTTTGGTTACCACGTTGCTTTTCTCGCGCCGGCCTTCTTGCTGTTGCTCCTCGGCCTGCCGCTGGTGTGGTGGCTGAGCTTCTCCGGATTAGCTGGATTAGGCCGCTGGCGGCGCATCTGCGTGCTGGCTGTTCGAACGTTTGTGCTGCTGTGTATCGTTTTGGCGCTGGCAGAAATGCAACTCGTTCGCACAAGCCATAAGCTGACCGTGCTCTATCTGGTAGATCAATCGGCAAGCATTCCCGAAGCCGATCGCCGCGCAAAAATTGACTACATCAACGCTGAAGTGAAGAGGCATCGCCACCGCGACGTGGGAGATCGTGCAGGCCTGATCGTTTTCGGGTCCGATGCAGCCTTCGAACACCCGCCGTTCGATGGCGATATAAATGTCGCCTATTCCACCGAAACGCACATTGATTCCGATCGCACGAATATCGCCGCCGCTCTACGCTTGGCGATGGCCTCGTTTCCGGCCGATTCAGCCCGCCGTGTGGTGCTGGTCACGGACGGAAACGAAAACTTAGGCAGCGCGCTTGCGCAGGCTAGAAGCATGACGCAATCCGGCGTGGGAATCGATATTGTACCCGTGCGCTATGCCGCGCGGGCCGATGTGGCCGTGGAGCGAATTTCCATTCCGCCCGACGTGAATAGCGGACAGCCGTTCGATATTCGCGTTGTTCTCAATAACACCGCGGCAGCCGATGCCAGTGGCGCTAGAGCCCGCGGCCGTTTACAAATAACGAGAAAATCCGGCGATACCGAAACCGTGCTTTCCAACGAGCCGGTAGCGCTCGAATCGGGAAAGCATGTGTTCAACTTGCGGGAAGAAATCCGCACGCCCGATTTTTACACTTACGAAGCGCGCTACATTCCCGACGACCCTAGCCAAGATGCGGTAGCCGCCGACAATCGCGCTACAACGTTTACGCACGTGCGCGGCCAAGGCCAAGTGTTGCTTATCGAAAACGCCGAAAATCGCGGCGAGTTCGATCGTTTGGTAAGCGGTCTTCGCGATTCGAATTTGCACGTCGTCGTGCAATCGACTAATGAACTGTTCACTTCGCTGGCCGAGTTGCAACCGTTCGACGCGGTTATTCTCGCCAACGTGCCACGCGAAGCATTCAGCGCTGCTCAGATCGAAATGCTCGCACGAAACACGCAGCAATTAGGTTCGGGGCTAATCATGCTCGGTGGGCCGAACAGTTTTGGCGCCGGCGGCTGGACCAACACCGCCGTTGAAGAAGCCATGCCGGTCGATTTTCAAATTAAGAATGCGAAAATTCGCCCTGCGGGCGCCCTGGCCCTTGTGATCGATCGCTCCGGCTCGATGACCGGCGAAAAACTTGCCATGGCCAAAGCCGCCGCCACGGCATCGGTCGATATGCTCGCGCCCGAGGATTATGCGAGCGTGGTGGCCTTCGACACAACGCCATATTTGTTTGTCCCGCTGGTGAAAAAGGAATCATCGCAATCGATCAATTCGCAAATCGATCGCATCGCGGCCGACGGCGGCACCAACATGTATCCCGCGATGGAGATGGCTTACCAGCAGCTTGCCAAAGCGGCCGATGCCAGCCTGCGGCACATGGTCATTCTGACCGACGGCATGACGGAAGGAACGGGCTACGTGGAACTGGTCAAACGCATGCGCGAATCGCAAAAAGTGACGGTTTCGACAGTGGGCGTCGGTCCGGATGCCGACGTGAATTTGCTCCAAGACATTGCCAAGGCAGGCGGCGGGCGGTTTTATCAGGCTAACTCGCCGAAGTCGCTTCCAAAGATCTTTCAGCAAGAAGCTAGAGTCGTTGCACGGCCGCTGGTTTTCGAGCACGAGCCCGCATTCCAACCGCAAATTGCATTTCCGCACGAAATGGTCAAGGGCGTCGGCAGCAGTTTGCCGCCGATTACCGGATATGTACTCACCAATAAAAAGCAGAGCCCATTGGTTGAAGTGGCGGCGGTATCGCCGATCGGTCCCGAAGCGTCGACCATCGATAACCGCACCATTCTCGCGGGATGGACATACGGACTTGGTAAAGCGGCGGTCCTAACCACCGACGCTGGCCAGCGCTGGGCGACCCGTTGGAATGATTGGCCAGAATACGACAAGCTCTTCAGTCAATTGGTCCGCTGGTCGATGCGGCCGGTCGGCGAGCAAGGGAAGTTCACTGTCACCACGGAGCTGGCCAACAATCAAGTACAAATTACCGCCACGGCACTGGACCGCCACGATAATTTTCTCAATTTTTTAGACATTACCGGAAGTGTCGTTGGTCCTGACATGAAACCAATAAAGTTGTCAATGCGGCAAGCCTCGCCAGGCCGTTATGTCGGCGCGTTCAATGCTCCTGTTCCTGGAAGCTACTTTCTCATGCTTAATCCTGGCGCTGGAATGGCGCCCATTCTATCTGGGGTTAACATGCCGTATTCGCCCGAGTATTTGGATCGCGAGGCGAACGAAGGTTTAATCGCCTCGTTGGCGGCGTTGGTTCCTAAGGGGGCGCGCGATCCGGGAATTACCATCGCCGATGGGCACGGCCAAGGAACTTCGGGGCTTTTGGAATTCGACACCTTCCGACACAATCTACTGCCTGCAATTAGTTCGCAAGATGTGTGGTATTTGCTGCTGCTAGCGGCGGCGTGTTTGTTATTTTTCGACGTGCTACTGCGCCGGGTGCGCATGAGCTTTGCGTGGATACGTGCTCTGGGTCGGGCGGTCCGCCATCGAATTGTCGCGCCAGAACCAAATGAACGGCAAAGCGAAACCATTCGGCGCCTCCGCGGCACAAAATCAGCCGTTTCGAATAACCTTGCCACTCTGCAAGCTAGCGCGCGTTTCGAATCAGAACTACATTCGACGACGGCTGATTCCGGCGAGGCCGGCACCGCCACGATCAACGAATCGGAACGAACTGCAGATATTTCCGACGTCACTGCGCTGCAAGACCGCTCACTGGACCAGGATGAAACCTATACAGGCCGACTCTTGAGAGCCAAAAAACTAGTTAGGGATCAGCAAAATTGATTTAATTCTCCTGGAACACGATTTCTCGGGAGATTGGAATAAGCGGCTCGACAACTCTCCTTAATCGCTTCCCTTTGCAACACGATCCGTACAAAATGCTAACCGTTTCCTAACGCGATCATGATACTTTGCCGCCATTCAAAGCCAGCGGTCAGCGTCAAGATGAATGCATCCGCCGGCATAAAAACTCACGAGGAACCGAACGTGAATTCAACCATGATGGCCAAACGCCAATCCGCCGTGCGCGAACGGATTTTGGTGATCGACGACGAGGAAGATTTGCTGGAGTTGGTGAACTACAACCTCAGCAAAGAAGGCTACCGTGTGCAGTGCGTCGCTTCGGGCGAAGAAGCCTTGAACGAGGCACGGAAGGGCCTCCCCGATTTAATCGTGCTCGATTTGCTCTTGCCGCGCGTGGATGGACTGGAAGTATGCCGATTGCTGAAGTCGGACCTAAAAACGCAGCACATCCCGATTCTTATGCTCACCGCCAAAAGCGAAGAGGCCGACGTCGTTACAGGGCTCGAAATTGGCGCCGACGACTACCTCACTAAGCCGTTCAGCCCACGAGTTTTGCTCGCTCGCATCAAGGCTCTGCTGCGGCGAAAATTGAAGGACGGTGACGATGAAGCAGTCTCCATTCGCATTCGTGATTTGGTCATTCATCCGGGCCGGCATGAAGTTTTGCTCCAAGGCAAGCCAGTCGATCTAACCTACACCGAGTTCAAGCTGCTTCATTTCTTAGCGCGCAAACCTGGCTGGGCGCTCACTCGCTCGCAGATTGTCGATGCCGTCAAGGGGGAAGATTACCCCGTGACCGAGCGCTCGGTCGACGTGCAAGTCGTGGGCCTGCGAAAAAAGCTGGGCGAGTGCGGCGAGTACATCGAAACGGTGCGCGGCGTGGGATATCGGTTCCGCGAGCAGCAATAGCCGGCCTTCCAAACCAGCTATGGCGCCAGTCAAATGCGCGGCCAAACATGGGCGCAATCTATTCAGCGGCATGCTGCGCGCTTATCATTTATCGTTTGAGTAGCTCCCGACGATGGTTTCGAAAAGCTCCATTGACCCGCGCTAGCTTCGCACTATGCAACGGCACAAGTTGGTCTGGCATCTGGCCGCGAGGTTCGCAATTCTTACGTTAGCCGCGTTGTTGCTATTCGGATGGCTCGCCGCTAGAGCATTCGACGGCGCGCTTTCGCAATCGGCATGGACCGAATTGGAAGCCGCCGCGAATTTGGCAGCGCAAGAAGCAGCGCCAGTGTTTCAGTCTTCCGGCGAAGCAAATCCGACTGCGTTCGTATCTCGAGCCGTGCAACTTTCGCGGGTGCGCCTTACCCTGGTGCTTCCTGATGGCAAGGTCTTGTTTGACAGTCGCGATAATCCGCAGGAAATGTCTAATCAGTCAGACCGGCCGGAGATCGCCCAAGCCTTGGCAGGAGAATTAGGGCGCGATATTCGCTATAGCGCCACCGGCAATGATCGGCTAATGTATCTGGCGGTTCCGGTGCGATCCGACGGTAGGGTCATTGGAGTAGTGCGCACGGCCGAATCGTCGGCGGAAATCGAAAATGCCTATGGCGCCGCGAGTCAGTCGCTTTTTTTGGGGATCGCCATCATTGGCCTTGCTGCAAGTTTCGTCGGAGTATGGCTCGCACGACGCACCGCCCAACCCATCGATAACTTACGCATCGGCGCCGAGCGTTTGGCGGCAGGCGAAACAGGGCAGCGCTTGTCGCTCCCTGAAATCGCAGAACTGGCAGCGCTGGCCGGCTCGCTAAATCGAATCTCGAAGCAACTCGAAGAACGCAGCATGCGCATTGGCCGGCAGGGGCATGAACAAGAGGCCGTTTTGGCGAGCATGGTCGAAGGAGTTTTGGCCGTCGATTCTGACGAGCGACTGATTACGCTGAATTCTGCCGCCGCCGAATTGATTGGCAGCCCCCAACCCGATTTGCAAGGCCGCAACCTCCAAGAAGTGCTGCGCAATGCCGAGCTGCGGCGGTTCGTCAATCGCGCGCTTCAATCGTCGGAACCGATTGAAGACGATGTCCTGCTGCACGGTGAAGCCGAAAGGATATTGCGGGTTCGCGGCACCGCGCTCTTAGACGGGGCAGGGCGCGGCGTTGGTGCGGTCATTGTGCTCAACGATGTGACCCACTACCGCAAATTAGAGAACTTGAGGCGTGATTTTGTGGCTAATGTTTCGCACGAATTGAAAACTCCCATTGCTTCGATCAAGGGATTTGTCGAGACACTGCTCGACGGCGCACTTGCTCATCCGGAAGATGCTCGCCGATTTCTGGAAATCGTTGCGAAGCAGACCGAAAGGCTCAACAATATCATCGAAGACTTGCTCAGCCTTTCGAAAATCGAGCAAAGCGAGGAGGCCGCCGACTTGCCCTTGGCTGATTCGAGCATTCGTCCAGTGCTCGAAACGGCGCTTTCGGGCTGCCGCGCCAAGGCGGCCCAGCGTGAAATTACGCTGCACCTTGAGTGCGACGAAACATTGGCGGCGCCAATAAATCCGCCACTTCTGGAGCAGGCGGTCATTAACTTGATCGATAACGCAATCAAATACAGCGAACCTGGCTCGGAAGTCGAAGTGGAAGCACGGGCTGACAATAATGAAATTATTATCGCGGTGCGCGACAGCGGTTGCGGCATCGCTGCTGAGCACCTGCCGCGGCTATTCGAGCGATTCTACCGCGTTGATCGCGCTCGCAGCCGCAAGCTCGGAGGGACGGGTTTGGGCCTGGCCATTGTGAAGCACATCATCCTGGCCCACCATGGCAGTGTCGATGTCGAAAGCACCCCCGGCGAAGGAAGTGTGTTTTCAATCCGCTTGCCCCAAGCGGCGCCTACGCCAGCGGCCGCCGTCTAAAGTCGCTCGCGATGGCACTATCGGCTACCGTTGATTGCAGTTTCGCGGCCCTCTACTTTCCCATTCCTCCGGCGCCCGGCGACCCCATCGGACGAGCGCCAGCTCCTGCGCCGGCATTCACCGCGGCCGCGAAGTCGAGATACCACGAGTCGCCAACTTTCTTGAAATCTAGAGGCTTCGATTCCTCTTTGTCACCAACCTTAATCTTCACATTGCCGGTGGCTGTATCCCCCGAAATTTTCACGTCTGCCAATTGGGAGTCTCCCATTGCTTGGAATTTCTGCTCGCCGGCGCCTGGCTGCGACGAGTTTTTTTGCATCCAATCCATCAAATCGGCGATGCATGCCGGTTTGTCTTTGACGTCGCCCGCCATGTCTTTCATTATTGCCTGCGGTCCTTGCCCCGGCGTCATCTTCGTTGGGTCCATTTTCTTCACGCCATACTTATCAAGAATCTTCTGAGCCTCGTCGCGCTTCGTCGGATCGTTGACGGGCATATAGGGAATACTGATCGCAAGGCCGCCAATGAGCATGTCTTGCGAATCGGGAGTCACTTGGGCGAAGCCTTTCTTGAAATCTTTATCTTTCATCGCTGAAGCAAACGCCTTGTAGGCATCCTCCGGAGAAGCATTTCCGGCTGCGTACGAAATTCCGGGAAGAAGAACGGCCGCCACGAGTGCAGCGGAGATCAATCGATTCTGGAAGCTCATGGGAAACCCTTTCTGTGGTGGAAATAGCGTCGCGCCTACTTATCGGCGAAGCAATAAATGTAATTTTAAGGGGGATTAAAGTCCCACCAATCTGCCTGCTGCGTTGGGTTAAGTCAAGACTTTGGTGGGGACCGTCAGATACTAACGACTGTTGCAGTCTTTTTAGCTTTTCGAATCAATTTGGGGCAATGCTACATTAGAGTCGCGATATCCCTTTCCCTGCCAAGCATCGCGGCGATCAAGTTCAGCATTCAGGGCCGACCTCAGCGCGGGCTTGTCTAAGCACCAGGCGGGCGCGATGAAATAATCGGGCGGAGCATCGCCGCTAACTCGCTCCACAATCGTCTCTGGCGGCAAAAGCTCTAAAAAATCCACGAGCACCTTTAGATACTCATCGCGCTCCAGTAGCCGCACCTCGCCGCGCATAACTTGGTCGGCAAGTGGCGTATCTTTCACTGCGTATAGATTATGAATCTTGACCGAATCGAGGCGCAGCCGCGCCACTTCGCGCTGTCGCCAACATGTCGTCGTGCGATTCGCCCGGCAGCCCTAAAATCGCGTGGGCGCATATTTCAAAGCCGCGCCCGCGGCTGCGTTCCATGGCATCCAAAAACGAATCATAATGATGGCCGCGATTCATCCAATCTAAAGAACGGTCGTGAATGGTCTGCAATCCATACTCGACGGAAAGATAGGTGCGCCCGGCGAATTCTTGAAGCAAATCCAAAACCTCGTCGGGCACGCAGTCGGGCCGAGTGCCGATGGCCAGCCCTACGATCTGCAAATGATCGAGAGCCGCCTCGTACAGCGGCCGCAGTTTTTCAACCGGTGCGTAGGTATTCGTGGCGGGCTGAAAATAAGCGATGAACTTGTCGCAATCGTACCGCCACTTCAACCGCCGGATTCCCTCGGATATCTGCCCCTGAACGTCGCGCCCAGACATGCGGGGCGACCGGCGGCTCGGGCTAAAGCTGCGGTTATCGCAAAACGTGCAACCCCCGCGAGCCACCGTGCCATCCACGTTGGGGCACGTGAAGCCCGCATCGATACTTACTTTTCGCACTCGTCCGCCGAACCGCCGTTGCAGGTAGAAGTTATAGGCGTGGTATCGCAATCCGGCGGCTCGCCAGGCGGGAATGCTATCGGCGCGCAGGCCATTGCCGACACCTGGCGCCTCTGCAGTCACAAGTTCCCCTGTTTTAAGCGTTTGAAGCATACTGTCGCCACTCAAACAGGCTGTTTCAGAGCGCCGGATGGTCATTTTTTGTTGACCACCGGCCAGTTGTGAGCGTAAATTCAAAGGAGTCGGAATCATTCATACTATCGTATTGGAAAGTATAAACGGGGGACAAGCATCAGGGGCTCGCCCCGTAATAAAGGGGTTCTATGTTCGGCGAACTGCTTCCGTTGGGAGGAGGAGATCCCATTCCGCTACTCAAAAAGCAACTACTAGTCGGTCGCCGCGAAAGCTGCGATATCGTCCTGCGATTTGCAAACGTATCGGCCCATCACTGCCAGTTAATGGTGAGCAACGGCTACTGGTACGTGAAAGACATGGGCAGCCGCAACGGCATTAAAGTCAATGACGTGCGCTATCCTAACGCCGGCTCGACCCGGGCGACACCCTCTCGGTTGCCAAACACCAGTACGAAATCCAGTACAATCCGTCTGATTTAGGCGCGTATTGGCCCGCCCCCAGCCGATGAGGCTCTGTCTAATGATATCTTTGGCAAATCGCTGTTGGAGCGCGCCGGGTTGGCCAAGAACAAAATCCCCGACGATGGCCACAAGCGGTACAATGTAAACGACGACTCGGCCGGGCAGATAAAAGATCGGAACCGGCCGGTATAAGGCCCAGCGGAGTCGAAAAGACTAATAGAATCTCAATGGACGAAAAACGACGGCTGCCCCACGAGCCCGTTTACATTAAGCGTTTTGGACTTTTTGGCTCATCAGCTTTTTAGTCCCTTTCTATGTCCAAACGCAAGATTCGCGCAGAATTTCGCAAGAACCGCAACGTGCGAAAGCGCGAAGGTGACCGAACGATCCGGTTCAATCGCGACCAACCCGAAAACGCCGATTACGACGAGCCACGGCATGAGCGCATTAGTGGCAAAGGGGAGCTAACCCGGCGGCGGACAGTCGTCGGAGACACGACAGATGAAGAGGGTGCTGGTTTTTCGGTCGTGCCCGAAGTTGACTTAAGCCAGATTCAGCCTGGCCGCGTTCTCAGCGTTCATGGGTTGCTTAGTACGGTTGAAGCCGCCGACGGCTCCTACTTTCGATGCGCCACTCGCCGCCTGCTCAAGACTCTCTCTACGGATCAACGCCATGTGGTAGCGGCGGGAGACCGCGTTTTGTTTCGCCCCGCCCAGCCGGGTCAATCTGGCGGTCAAACGGCAGCGGGCCAGTTGCCCGAGGGGCTGATCGAGCGCATCGAGCCCCGGAACAGTTTGCTCAGCCGCATGGTCAACGGCAAGCAGCATGTGATCGTCACGAATGTCGAACAAATGCTGATTGTTTCTAGTGCCGCCGAACCACGGCTGAAGCCGGGACTGATCGATCGATATCTGGTCAGTGCCGAAAAAGAGAAGCTGCGGCCACTCATTTGCATCAATAAGGTCGATTTGATTGAACCGGCGGATTTGCAGCCGCTTGTCGGTGTGTTCAGCCGTATGGGGTATCGTGTGCTCTTGGTTTCCGCCACGAAGGATATTGGAATTGATTGCCTTCGGAGCGAACTTGCGCAGCGTTCCACCGTCGTAGTTGGCCAAAGCGGGGTGGGCAAATCGTCCCTTTTGAATGCCATCGAGCCTGGACTAGGTTTGCGCATTGCCGCAGTCAGCCGCGAAACCGAAAAGGGCAAACACACGACCACGGCGGCGCAGGTTTTTCGTCTGTCGGCTGGCGGCTACGTAGTCGATACGCCAGGGATTCGTCAATTTCAGCTTTGGGATGTCATTCCAGCCGAAGTTGCCGGCTACTTCCGCGATTTGGCGCCCCTTTGTCAATCGCTGCAAGTACCCAAACTGTACGCACCGGCACGAAGATGAATGCGCCGTAAAAAGCGCCGTGGCCGACGGCTGGTTGGACGCCCGGCGATACGAGAGCTATTGCCTGCTGTTTGAAACGGAACCGGAGCTGAGGGGAAAGTAAGCCACCTGTTGATTCCGAACACCTCGACTGCCATAAAAGCCTGTAAATATCTCCCAAAAGTCTTCGGTATGACGCTGCTCGGCGTAATTATTCCGGTGTCCCAACCTGTAAAAGCCGATTAAAATGAATAGAGACGCTGGGGCCGAACCGCCGGTCCCAGCAACTGTCACGTTTACCAAAGGCGCGAGGCTTAATGAATCGACCGAACACACACAAAACCGTGTGGCACGAAGTTCGCACCCTCGCGGGAAATCCCCCAAACTCCCGGAGGCATTAGCAAAGAGTGATCGAACTAACTCGCACGGACAGTGTTGCCAGCGAAGCAGCGTTTCTCGTCGGCGTTCTGATGAACGGGCGCTCAACCGAGGAACAACCTCTAGATGAACTCGAAGGCCTTGCCACCACGGCCGGCGCCCGTGTGGTTGGCGCTCTTACCCAGCGGCGCGAATCTCCCGATGTGGCCACCTACTTGGGCAGCGGGAAAGTCGAAGAACTTCAGCGGCTTTCCGCCGCGGCCGATGCCGATGTGGTGGTGTTCGACAACGATCTTTCGCCGGGCCAAACGCGCAATCTGGAAAAGGCGATCGGTCTGAAGGTACTCGATCGCAGCGAATTGATTCTCGATATTTTCGCCACGCTGCGCGAAAACATACGAAGTGCGCCTGGCTGTCGAGTTGGCCCAGCTTCGCTACTCGCTGCCGCGGCTGAAGCGCATGTGGACGCATTTGGAACGCATTAAAGGGGGCATCGGCATGCGCGGCCCTGGCGAAAAGCAGTTGGAAGTCGATCGCCGGCTGGTCGAAAATCGCATTCACGATCTGAGCGACGATCTGCAATCGATCCATCGTCGCAAAGAGCGCCAAGTGGCCGCTCGCGGCGACCGCATGACGGTGTCGCTAGTCGGTTACACCAATGCCGGCAAGAGCACGCTGATGAATGTGTTGACCGACGCTGGGGTCATGGCCGTAAATAAATTATTCGCCACTCTCGATACGCGCACCCGCCGCTGGCAATTGCCCGGCTGGGGGCCGGTGCTGTTGAGCGATACGGTCGGCTTCATTCGCGATTTGCCGCATCATCTGATCGCCAGCTTCAAGGCGACTCTCGAGGAAACATGCCAGGCCGATTTGCTGTTGCACGTGGCCGATGCCAGCAGCCCCATGGCGGCCAAGCAAATCAGTTCGGTGTACGGCGTGCTGGAAGAATTGGGCATTCAAGCCAAAGACGCCATTTTGGTGCTCAATAAAATCGATGCCGCGCAAAATCGCGGCCAACTCCAGATGTTGCGTGCGCGTTACCCAAACGCGGTGCCCATTATGCCCGCCGGCGAATTGGATTGGATCAACTGGCCGAGGTTGTCAGCCGCACGCTCAGCCGGAACTTCTTGGATGTCGATGTCGAAACGGGCGTCGATAATGGCCGTCTGCTGGCCTATCTATCGGCGCACGGCGAGGTGCTCTCGCAGCGGTTTAACGACTCGCGCGTGGTCGTTCACTGCCGAATTGCCCAAGAGCATCTAGGTCGCTTGAACGATGTTACCGCCGTTGTCCGGCCTCATACGAATGGGAACGGCAACGGTTTATCGCCCCACGGGTCGATGGAAATGGCCGCCGCGCCATCCGAGATCATCTCCCCGAAGAAACCTTTAGCCGCCGCAATGCCCTGCGGCAATCTAAACCACCACCTAGTGGATAATCGTGGCGCTTTCGGGTATGCTAATCCCTGAAATGTATCTGGCCGGGGGAATTGGCTGCCGGATAATTTGCGCCGCCTTCAGCCGGTGATATCTACACCTACCTACGTTCCTTCCAGGGGAGCCTCGCCATGTCGGAATTTTCTCGCCGTGAATTTCTGCACGATTCGCTCATCGCCGCCGCGGTTGCCGCCACCGCCAGTGTGCCGGCTGTGGCACTAGCCGCTAAGTCCTCGGAAAAATCGAGCAAAAGCCCCAATGAAAAACTCGGCGTTTGCGTCATCGGCGTTCACGATCGCGGCGAAGCGCATTTGGGTGGCTATGCCGGCAAAGACGATTCCGAAGTCGTCGCCATTTGCGATGTCGACAGCGACGTGGGTCAAAAGCGCTGCGAGGAAACTGCCGGCAAACAAGGCGGTCGCAAGCCGACCTACTATCAAGATATTCGCAAGGCGCTTGATGACAAAAAAATCGATTGCGTCAGCATCGCCACGCCCAATCACTGGCACGCATTGGCAACAATTTGGGCTATTCAAGCTGGCAAAGATGTATATGTCGAAAAGCCCGTGTGTCACAACATTAGCGAAGGGCAGCGGATGGTCGAGGCGGCGCGCAAGTACAACAAAATTGTGCAGACTGGAACGCAGTGCCGTTCCAATGCCGCCAACATCGATGCCATGGAATTCATGAAGTCGGGAAAAATCGGCGAAGTGAATTTGCGCGCGGACTGTGCTACAAAGGTCGCCCGTCCATCGGCCCAAAAGGCGAGTACGACGTGCCGTCGGTCATCGATTACGATATTTGGACCGGCCCGGCGCCATTCAATCCAAAGTCGCGTTACGACGACGCTCAATCACAACATCCAGTGAAAGCGCCAGCACACGTCATTCATTACAATTGGCACTGGCTGTGGGATTACGGCAATGGCGATTTAGGCAACCAAGGCATTCACCAAATGGATGTGGCGCTGGGGCTTGGGGGTCGATCAGTTGGCGAACTCGGTTATCTCGTACGGTGGTCGCTTCGGTTACGAAGATGCAGGCGAAACCCCCAACACCGACGTAATTATTCTCGATTACGGCCCGAAAACGCTCGTTTTTGAGGTCCGCGGTCTGAAGACCGAGAGCCTCAAGGGGGCGAAGGTCGGTAACATTTTCGAAGGCACGGACGGCTATTTGGTGATGACCAGCTACACCGAGGGAGCGGCTTTCGACAAAGATGCCAAGGTGATCAAAACCTTCAAAGGTGGCGGTAACCACTTCGGCAATTTTCTCTCGGCTGTTCGCAGCCGTAAGAAAGAAGATTTGCATGCCGAAATTCAAGAAGGTTTCTTAAGCAGTCGCTGTGCCACATGGGCAACATCAGCTATCGCTTGGGCGATAAAGTTTCTAGCGGCGAATTGAAAGAGCGTCTCGGCAGCATCAAATCCAGTGATAATGTGAATGAAACATTGAAACGGACGATTGATCATCTCGCCGAAAACAAGGTGAAGATCGACAGCGATGCCAAGTTTCAATGTGGCCCCCATTTGGCGTTCGATCCTAAGGCCTACCGCTTCAGCGGTTCCGATTCGAAAGCCAACGATATGCTCTCCCGCGAATATTGTGCGCCGTACGTGGTGCCTGGCGCGGGACAAGTGTAAAGGTAAAAATCATTAAATCGAAAGCCCAGGGACTTCGGTCCCTGGGCTTTTTTATTGGGCACAACGATTCAATGGGCAACGAACTCGAGATTCTCTTCGAAAACGACGACCTGCTCGTCGTCAACAAGCCCTCGGGCATTTCCACACAATCGCCGCGCGGAATCGATTCGCTTGAAGTACAAGTTCGCGCGCGGCTTCAAACCGCTGCCAACGCCGACATGATCTATTGGCAAAGCGACCCGACGGGCCGCGTGCCGGCAGTTTACCTGGGGCTTCCCCACAGACTCGATCGGCCGGTGTCGGGCGTCATCGTACTGGCCAAAACCAAGCGCGCGGCGCAAAAATCTCCCGGCAATTCGAGCGGCGGCAGGTGCGAAACTTTACTGGGCGGCGGTCGAAGGCATGGTTGAACCGGCGGAAGGAACTTGGATCGATTGGCTGCGCAAGATTCCGGGGGAAGCGAAAGTCGAAATCGTGCCGCCAGATCATCCCGAATCGCAGCGGGCCGTGCTGCATTACCGCACGCTGGGACAAACGCCGCATGGTTCCTGGCTGGAAATCGAGCTGGAAACTGGCCGCATGCACCAAATCCGAGTGCAAGCCGCCAGCCGCGGGTGGCCCGTGCTGGGCGATGCACAGTACGAAAGCCGGCAGCCGTTCGGCCCGCAAGTCGACGACACTCGACAGAGAGCCATTGCCTTGCACGCCCGGCAAATTTCGTTCGTACTTCCCCAAACCCAAGAACCGAGCACTTTCATCGCTGCCGATGCCGCAGGCGTGGTTCACGCTAGGCATTCATTCGTAGTTCGATCATTCCAAGCTGCGTTGCCCGCGGACAATTTACCGCCGATTTGGATCGTACGAATTCGACGGCTGCTGATTGGGGTCATACGTGCGTGCTGAAGGATCGGTGCTGTTGGTCGGCGCGTACGAATTATTTCCCAGCTGTGCTGCAGTTTCGGTATTTCTTGCGGCGTGTAATGCTGGAAGGTGTCGAGGGAGCTTCCCAAGCCGAGTCCTTGCCCGCTGGGTCGGGAATCGAGTCCCTGCATGGATGGCCCGCTGGGCGATTGAAACGAATACGAGGTTGCCCCGGACGAGAGCGGATTTCGGGTTGGCGTGGAACCATAACCGTACGAGCCGATCGGGTCTTTCGTCAGCCGTGGATCGACGGCGTTTCCGTCTGGTGAATTGATGCCAACACTCGATCCACTGGCGCTGGGTTGACTCAAACTGCGGCCGCGCTGCATGAGCATTTGATACATCGAGTTCGACGGCGCAGTGCCGCTACCGCTAGACAGCGGGTTGGCTGTTGGCCCGCTGCTCCCCGCGCCTGGTTTGCTGATCGACGGATTCGCGTTGTCGACTGATCCCGAGTACGCGCGGATAATTCACGCCGTTCCCGCCAGGATTTGTGGAACCGGTGGAATTTCCCGCTGCTCCAGAGGCAGAAGGTGAAAAGCCATTCACAGAATAGTTCCGGCCGGCGCTTGAATTTCCCGCCGACGTGCCGGCTCGATTTCGCGCTGCTCAGGCCAGTATTGGCATCAGGCTTATCGGTAAGAATGTTTTGCACCAGAGGCTGTTTTCCATTGGCTACATCGCGCTTGGTTTGAGCCTTTTCCTGATCGACGACTCCGCCCACATCGATGCCGCCAGTAGAGCCGCCTCGCTCCATGCTGAAATTCGTGCGCGGCGAGCCAATATCCGATCGATTCCCCTTTTTGTTGGGATCATCGCTATTGTTATTGTCCTTCTTCTGCGACTGCGAATTGTTCGTTCGCTGTGTGCCGCCACCGCCTTGACCGCCCACACCTTGCTGGCCGCTTTGTTGCGGAACAAAGGTCGCCTTGTTCCCCGCGCCCGATAATCCTTGATTTCCTGACCCCTGTGTGCCAGAAAACTGATTTCCCATGCCCTGATTGCCTTGCCCGAATGCATTGCCGGGAATTTTATATTGATTGAGCTGCGTTGAATTGTTCTCGCTTTGAACACCCTTGTTCTGTCCGACCGTGCCGCCACCGAGCAAATTGCTGCTCGATAGATTAGTGCCCTGCGAATTTCCGAGATTCGTTTCACCCGCCCTCGTAAAGTCGCTTAAATTGTCCCGATTGATTTCCAGTTCCCGTCGCATCGTTCTCGCCAACAGCGCCGGAATTTCCAAATTGCTTAGTGAACCGATTGCCCGACACGCCTTTATTGGCATCGCCCGTATTCGCGTTTTGATTGCCAAGTTTGTTTTGCGAGCCGTTCGAATCGAGAAACTTGTTTCGACCAAGGTTTCCGGTGCCCGCACTTGTGTCGTTCGATGGCATCGAAGTGACGGTTGATAACTTCAATTTCCGATTCGCCAGCGCCGCATTGTTCCCGCCGCTACGGTTCGTCTGGCCCAGTACCGCCGTTTGAGCACCCGTCACCCCGTCAGACCCAACGCCCTTCTCGATCGTGGATCGTTCCTGCGAGATTTTGTTCAAGCCTTGGGCTTGCTTAAAAGCCTCTTGCCGGCCAGAGAGGGAGACTTCGTGCAATTTAAAGCCGACATCTTTGGGATCTTTTGCGGCTTGCTGAATAGTGGTCGCGGCGAAGAATCCCGGTTTCCTATCGGCCCCGCCCGAGGCGAAAAGTTTTTCCTGTGCGGCAAAGGTGCGCCGGCGGACGATCGTTGGGATTTTTCTGCAGCGTTTCAAACCGCCGCTGCGATTGGGCCAGCCAGTTCGGATCCGTTCGCGAATTTCGCCAGCGATAGTAATTGCACAGCGGATCGTACCCGCCGCGGCCGATCGATAGCGAGAACCAGGGCCGAAATCCTAAACCGACATAATTCACACCGTAGTAATCCCCGAAGTAATAGCAGGAATACGCCGGCCGACAAAACAAATTCGCCGAAAAGAAATGAGATTGATGACAACCGCAGGCGTGTAGATTACGGGCCGCCGATAATATCCTGGCGAGAAGACCACTGGTGCAAAAAGGCAACCGCGATACTGCGGAGTGTAATCCCAATAACCTGGGAGGAACACGTATCCGCCCGGCGTCCATACAAAATGCGCGGGGACCCAAATCCAATCGGGCCGCATCATGGTCCAAAATCCCGGCTGCCAAACGTATCGATCACGATAGACCCAAGTGCCCGGTACCCAAAAGGAAGTTCCCAGAGGGGGCGGAAATATTTGGACCAACTTCCAATGATTGCGGCGGCGCGGGCAAGTAGTTCACTTCCGCCTTCTTTGCCGAAGTCCAAAAGCCAGGGCGTCCACTGATAGCCCTCGGGCACTTGGCTCCAATAGCCGGCGACCCACGTTTGGTCGGGCGGCACATTGCGCCACACGCCACTAACCCAAATGAAATCTTGCCGATCGTCTTCCAGCTGAAGTAGCCCGGAATCCAAACGACGTTATCGCCGTCGGGCTTTTGGTCGGGGGGCATTTCTTCGATCGCGGGCGGCGGTTCTTTCTTGATGACCGGCCCCGGCTGTGGATTTACCTCAAGCGGCGTCGCGAAAGCTTCGGTGAACGGGCCCGCGGCAGCGTCACACCTCGGAGTTATCGGTGCGGCCACCGGCGTCGGCAGGCATCGCAGCACCAGAATCCGATGGCATCGCGGGCCCGGCCGTCTCGCCTGCCGGCTGTGGCGGCGGTGGAAGATCGGAACCTGCAGGAATAAGGTCGGCTCGGCGGCGGTGGCACGGCCACCACTAGGAATGCAATATATGAAAGCCGATGCGGCGAAAATGGCCGCAACCATCGCGATTGGAAACAAGGTCTTCATGGTCTAACACCTGCGTGTTTGAAATGTCGTCAGGCAGACGACGACACGATGCGGAATTGATTACAAACTCCCCCTGTTCCGAATCGCGCCACACTGAGAACGCATTCTACATGCCGCTCTCGAACGACGAGATAACCAGGCCCTGCGTTTCAACCCAATTATACGGGCGCTTACCGCCTGTGCAGTCTAATTGTGCCG
>CAWGBP010000038.1:0-53832 GCA_963820835.1 Pirellulales bacterium
CACTGTTCGAGAATTTTGACGTCGCCAGGCTTGTCCATGTCACCCATCGGAACCTGATGCGAGCGCCAGTAGTCCTCGCACTTTTTGCCGTCGATTTCTGCCGGGCAGGTCCAGCCTTTGGGAGTGCGGAAAACAATCATCGGCCAGGCGGGGCGTTTAACAATCGCCTTTGCTGCGAGCTTCCTTCCAGATCTGCTTAATTTCGTTGACAACCTCATCCAACACGGCGGCCAATTGCTGATGCACTTTTTCCGGATCGCTTCCTTCCACGAAGTACGGCTTGTACCCCATGCCTTCGAAGAATTTTTGTAGCTCTTCGCGAGGAATTCGCGCCAGGAAACACGGGTTGGCGATCTTGTATCCGTTGAGATGCAGGATCGGAAGCACGCAGCCATCGCGGGCGGGATTGAGAAACTTGTTGCCTTGCCAACCGGTCGCAAGCGGACCTGTTTCGGCTTCGCCATCACCAACAACGCAAGCGACAATTAAATCGGGATTGTCGAACGCAGCACCGTAGGCGTGGCTCAACGCGTAGCCGAGTTCGCCCTCTTCGTGGATACTGCCCGGCGTTTCGGGCGCCACATGGCTGGGAATACCACCTGGGAAACTAAATTGCTTGAACAGCCGTTGCATTCCCTCCGCGTCTTGGCTGATGTTCGGATAGAACTCGCTGTAGGTGCCTTCCAGATATGCATGCGCGACCAGCGACGGCCCGCCGTGCCCCGGGCCGATAATGTAGATCATGTTCAGGTCATCTCGGTTGATGACCCGATTCAGATGCACGTAGAGCATGTTCAAGCCCGGCGATGTTCCCCAATGACCAAGCAGTCGCGGCTTGATGTGCTCGCGCTTCAGCGGCTCGCGTAGCAAAGGATCGTCGAGAAGATAGATCTGCCCGACTGAAAGATAATTGGACGCGCCCAATAGGCATCCATCTTCCGTAATGCATCTGACGTGAGCGGTCCTTTCACCTCGGCGTTAGACTCTGATTTGGGCTTACGTTTCAATTCGGCGCTGGCGATAGACATGGCTCATTCCTTTTTGCGACTTTGTCAGAACCAAATGCGGAACGCGCAGAACAAGTTCCACTGCGATAGCAGGAGCATCATAACACATTCGGGAAATCAAACGGAGCGATCTCATCATTTTCCAACAAATGCCGAGAGCGTGTTAGAACTTAAACGACGAGCCAGTCCAGTTTGCTGCGCTGTGCGGATGTCTACGGATTCGCATTCGAGGGAGCAGATTTGCGATAGACTTTCAAGGATGCAGCCAACACTACCTGTCCTTCGAATTAGGCCCCTTTTTGTTTTGTCGCAGCCTGCGGATTTTCCACATGCAGCATCAACCATTGCTGCGTGCGGCCATCGGCGAAATGCACCAGCACTCGCGTTTCGTTCTTAGTCAAGTTCGCGAAGCCAGTTTCCACAATGGGTGTGTTCTTGCCCGCGATCGTCATCGCGGCACGCTGACTCTTTTTGTCAACCATTCCCTCGACGGATTCGACTTGTCCTGTCGATTTGTTTTGATACGTGCCGGCGATGATTCCCTCTTTGCTAACTGCCAATTGCAAGAACATGTTAGGAACCGCGTCGGGGACGCCGTCCTCGGTTAAGGTAAACACGCCCAGCGGCAGCCATTCCATCGCGTCTGGATTCTCGACCTTGGGAACTTCGGTTGCGAGCTGTTCGGCCTGTTCCGCATATTCATCGGCTGGGACGGTTGTTGTGCCGGTGTGGACTACGTCTCCTTCATAGTAGACGTTTCCTCCCGTGCCGTAGTCGTAATAGGACTCGCTGCCCCAATTCCAAGGCAGAAAAGCCTGAGCCGCGTTGAATGTGGCCCACGACCAAAACACGGGATTCTGCTCGAAGCGGGATTGGGAGTTTGACGCCCAAAAGTCGTTATACAATTGATCGCCGTACTGTTCTTTCAAGCCACTGCGGACTTGGTCGGCATTTTTGCCGATTTCTTGTTGGCGTTGCGTGCGGCGCTCGCTGCTTCCCTCCGCCAGGCTCGTTCGCCTGACCCGGTTTTGCGATTGCTACTTTCGCTGCCGGGCGATTGGGCGGTTTTCCACCTTGCCTTGGCTCTTGTTAGCCACTGCAGCACCGGCGCCGACTGCCGCGCCGGCACCAACGGCCGCTGCCGCGCCGCGACTGGCCGCCGAGCCACCTTCCAGAAAATCGGCGACGGCAGTGTTGGCGCCGGCCGGGCGAGTGGCAGGAGCCGCATCCGCGAATTTTGGCGATCCAGATGTACTGGGACGGCGGATTTGTCCTGCCCCCGCGCGGACTTAGCTGCGACAGGCGTGGACTTCGCCGCGCCAGCGGTATTAGAATGCGCAGGGGTGGCTTGTGCTTTGCTCGGTGCCGCCGTGCGACTCATCGATGGACTACCATTGGTCGCTGCTGACGGTCTTGAAGCTCCGCCACCTCCTCCGCCGCCACCACTTCGACCGCCACCGCCGCCACCGCCCCCTCCCCCACCACCGCCGCGGCCGATCACCTCACTGGAAATAAACGCCACCGCCAAAAGACCAACTACAAAAATCGTTATGATGCGTTTCATGGGAAATTCCCCAAATTGTTGGATGTTCGTGGATTACTTAGCGTCAGAGGCAGCATTACGAACCACTTTGATGGAATCGATGTTGGGCAATATTTCGCCGTCCAACTCCCGGCCGGTGGATTGCCAAGTAAACGAGTTTTTATCGAGCATGGTCATGATATTGATCGCCGAGGTTTTACGGCCATCAGGCATCGTTGCGACGGCGTTGATGATCCAGCGATTGCCCTTTTTGGTCCAAGTCGCTTCCCCGAAACCCCCGTCGGAATCGAACACCCAGGAGTGAATTTTTCCGGTGCTCGGGTCCCAGCCGATGAGCTGAATTCCCGACATGTCCAGGCGATCTTCGACGGTAATAGCAAATTGCCGCGTGATAAATGTCTGATTCTTAGCCCATTTGCACTTCATTTCGACGCTGCTGCGATCATCCTGGTCGACCCAATCGCCAATCATCCATTCGAGATCTTTCAGCCGGGCGTAATTTGAGTGAACCACCGGCGAATCTTCCTCGCTCACGCGGTCCAGGAGCCACTTACCGTCGCGTTTAACGTCGATTGCGGTATAGTCAGTCTCGTTTGGTTCCTTCCCGGACTTGTTGAGGACTCGTGCCGTTCCACGTTCCATGGCCACCGTCGGCGATAGGAACACGATCGATTTCACATCGACCGCCAATTTTGCATCTCCCAGATTTGCAAGGATCGCCGCGAACTGTTCTGCGATGGCGTCGTGGCCCACGGCTTCTTCACCTGTTTCGGGGTTCACATACACGGCGTCGGGCGACCAAAACGTCGCTAGCGTTTTCGCGTCGTGATTGTTGTAGGCAGTGACGTAAGCTGCCACGTTATTGCGGATGGCCGCTTCGTCGGCGGCTTGGTCAGGTGCAATTTGGAGGTCGTTGCAAAACACGATAGGACGACCAAGGAAAACCAGATTTTGTTCATGATTGGTGCTCCCGATGTCAGCGAAGGGTTTCTTAACGGAGTTGGACGATTTAAAGCGCGAGGGAAACGTTCGATCCAAGAGTTCTCATTCGGCGATCATTGTCAAAGACAACCTCGACGTTCCTCGAGGCCCTCCAAGTCGACGAGGCGAACGAAGAAAAGCATCGAGCCGGTTGCGACTGGAGCGCAGTTTCGACGCGACTATTCCGCCAAGGTTTTCGACTCGAAAATCTTGCGGATCAACCACCGCTCAACGACGCAAAACGGCAAACCAGCGATTGCATGAACCTTGGCCAAGGGTTTGCAATCACCGGAAAAGTGCGTGCAAGACAGAAACTACTCAGGACAGAAAAGCAGAGACACCAACAACCGGAATCGGATTGATATGGTGATGGGTTTATCCCATCAGAAGCCAAGAGTCGCCCGGATTTTACCACATCTCAAAGAGTCAACAAGCTAGGCACAGTAGAATTAGCGGTCTATTCTCAATGCGAGACGCGACCACAAGGCAAAGCAAATTGACGACGCCGCTTGGACTCGAAATGCAAAAGACATGCCGGCGCGTATTCATCGAAACGAAGTCCCGCGCCATCTGACCTGCGGAAGTACCTGGACATTCTTCGCATGGAGCAGTTAATTTTTACCTGCGATGATTGCGGTCGAGCTCGTCGATGGGGCTTCCTTCGTGCGCAATTCCGGCGCTGCAACAAACAACATCCTGGTAAACGACAACCGGCCTCCGCTTTCCCTCGCGGTCTTAACGGGCTTTGGCGACGGCCCGCAGACCAAAAGCCAACATCACCCACGCCCAGCCGTTGAAGATCATCTCGATGCCGATGAACAGGCCGATAACCCACAACGCAGCCTCGGGCAATTGGCGATTGATAATAATTCCCAACAGAAGCGTAACGCCGCCGTTGAGGAGCACCCAGCCCCAATCCTGGAACCGCACCAACAGCGCCGAGGCTATACGGAATACGCCGCTGACAACCAAAAAAATGGCGATGAACTTTGTGAACAGCAACATCGATAGCCCCGGCTCGTCGACGATCATATAGCCCACGACGGCGTACAACACGCCGATCAGCATATGCAGCAGCATGCCGCTCCATTTCCCAGCCCAGCAAGAACTGACGATCTGGATGATGCCGGCGGTGATCAGCAAGAAACCCAGGACGACGACCGACGCCAGCGACGGAACAAGCGGCTCAACGATGCAAAAAGAGCCGACGACAACCAGCGCAATGCCCAGCAGCAGAAAGCACCACCATTGGTTACGGACTGAGTGCAATTCATGATTCGACCGGGCGACATCAGTGGACATGGCGGAACTCCCCAAGAGATTTGAATGAGTTGGATTCGACTGCTCTAAGGCAAGTCTAGGTTAGCCGTTGCGCAACGCAATTGCCTTTTTATGCCCCAAAACATCTATATCCTTACAATTGGGCTCCTGTACCGAGTTTATCCAGGGTATTGAACCAGTCTGCCGTTTCGACACGGTGATGCATATCACACCAAGTCGTCGTGCCTGACGATTAATACTTTGCAATCAACAGAGCGGCAGGTTCTCCTCGCGATTCCGCACCTTCAATCTGATCAACCATGATCCAGCAACTCATCCTCGCGCTTGTGTTGACGTGCGTGACAGTGGTTATCCATGCGGTCGGATCCATCTACGTCGTTCTTCCAGTGGCCGGTATGTGGCCGCGGAGTGTCAAATCTGCGAACAAACTTCGATCGATATGGACTTTGATTCGCCTCGTGAGCGGACTGCTGGTTCTGCACCTTGTTGAAATGACGGTTTGGGCAGGCGCTTTTCGTGATTGTCGGCATGCTGCCTGACTTTGAGACCGCGCTGTACTTCTCTCTAAAGAGCTACACGACCGTTGGATACGGCGATGTCTTGCCTCTTGCGGCTTGGCGACTGGTGGGCCCGCTCGAGGCGGCAGTCGGCGTACTCATGCTCGGCTTGTCGACGGGTTTCATCGTTACCGCTGTGCAAAGGATTCTTGCCGATCGATGCGAGACAACTCGATAATTGAAGGCGACAAACCAAATCCTTAAATCGTTGACTTGCGCGGGGCGGCGCGTTAGGGTTGGTGGCGTTTGAGCGGCTCCCGATGGGCCGTTCATGGCATCACAGATCCTCCCGCGACAACATGTTCGGGATCTTCTACGGGGCAATGCTGGCCGCGATTGGGAATGCAGTAATATTCGGCTGCATAGCAAGTCTCACCGGTAACCGTTGGCAAGTAACTTTTCATCCGTTTTTCCCGCACGCCCAGTTCGATCGATTCGACGGCAGCGAAGCGAACCGACACGGCGTTCGGATTGAAGTAAAAAATCACTGAACTGGTTTGAAATCAACAGCAGTTGCGATGATGGCAACTGACGCGACTCCTGCTCGCGCGGAGAAACTATGTCCAAATCCGGCCAACTCGACTCGAAGATGAAACGCAAAGAGTACGAAAAGAAATTGCGTAAGCTGCAGACCGAGCTTTGCATTCTGCAACAGTGGGTGATCCAGGAAGGACTACGCGCGATCATCATCTTTGAAGGTCGCGATGCCGCCGGTAAGGGCGGGACCATTAAAGCCATCATGGAGCGGGTCAGTCCGCGAGTGTTCAGACTAGTAGCATTGCCTGCTCCGTCGGATCGAGAGAAATCCCAGCTCTACGTGCAGCGCTACCTTCAACATTTCCCTGCGGCCGGCGAGGTCATTATCTTCGATCGCAGTTGGTACAACCGTGCCGGCGTGGAATATGTGATGGATTTCTGTACGAAGGAGCAGTATCAGGCATTTGTGGAAATCTGTCCCAAATTCGAAAGTCATATCGTGGAGGCGGGAATCATTTTGATCAAATTCTGGTTGGAGGTTGGTCAAGATGAACAGCGGCGCCGCTTTGAGGCTCGAATCGAGGATCCGCTTCGCCAATGGAAGCTGAGTCCGATGGATCTGGAGTCGTATTCCCATTGGTATTCGTATTCCCGCGCCGATATGATGCTTCAGGCCACCGATACCAAGGAGGTGCCCTGGTATATCGTGCGCTCCGACGACAAGCGGCGCGGTGCCTGAATTGTATTTCGCACGTTCTCAACACGATTCGCTATAAGAAGGTGCGTCGCGAAAAGATAAAACTTCCCAAACGATTGGAAAGGAATAAGTACGACGATCAAGCGAGTTTAAAGGGCCGTAAGTTTGTTCCAGAGGTATACTAGTAACTAGCCGACTTCGAGTCTTTTCCACCGGGAACACTTCAAATCGCGACTGCCCATCAAGCAGACTCGACGATTCCTCTGCAATCCAAAGGTGCATCCATGGTTTGCGAATATCGATTTAAATTCAGCAGAGTTTCCGCGATGTGTGCGGCCGTGGGGTTGAGCCTGATGCTATGCGCCACAGGATGCCAGCAAGAGCAATCGACGGCGGCGGAACAACCAGTTCCGAAGGTGACCACTACGGCGGTCGTTCAACAGGAGACGACCGACTTCGACGAGTACACGGGTAAAACCGAGGCGTCCGAGGCCGTCGAAGTTAGGGCACGGGTATTTGGCTATTTGAAGTCGATTGAATTCAAAGACGGCGATTTTGTGAAGGAAGGGCAGGTTTTATTCACCATCGAGCCAGATGAATACGACGCGATTCACAATCAATCGCTTTCGAAGATCGCCGTTTGGGAATCCAAATTGAGAGTCGCCAAAGCAAATCTGTGCGCCGCCAGAGTTTGATGGCGACGGCCCCCGGCGCTGTCAGCCGTGAGGAGCTCGAAGAGTACGCCGCGGCGGCCAGCGAGGCGGAGGCGAGTTTGAATGCTGCAAAGGCCGACGCGAATAAAACGGCAGTCGACCTGAAATACACGACCGTCACCGCACCGATTAGCGGCCGCATCGATCGGGCGATGGTATCTAAGGGAACGCTGCTGACTGGCGGCACTGGCGCCGGAACATTGCTCACAAAGATTGTCGACGAGCAGCCGATGTACGTTTACTTCGATGTTGATGAGCGGTCGCTATTGCGGTACATGCGAGAGCGGTCAAAGTCTCGCGACACAGCGCCAGGCAGCTTGAGCGATCAAGGAATTGACTGCTTCGTTCGGCTGGCGGACGAAAAAGATTATCCGCACAAAGGCCGGCTCGATTTTATTGAGACCGAAGTGAATTCTGGAACCGGAACAGCCCGACTTCGCGGCGTCTTTGCAAACAAAGATCGCGAACTGGCCAGCGGCATGTTTGTGCGAATTCGCATACCCGCCAGCCAGCCTTATCAAGCGCTGCTTATTCCCGAGCGACGCTGGCCACCGATCAGAACATCAAATACGTTTACGTTGTGGGGGCCGACGGCGTGGCCAATCGCCGCAGCGTCGAGCTTGCGCGCAGCGCGGCGAAATGCGAATCATCAAGTCCGGCTTGCAAGTTGGCGACCAGGTGATTGTCAAAGGATTGCAACGAGTTCGGCCAGGACAAAAAGTGGAGGCTGCCGCGGAGCCCACGAAAGTTGCCGCAAACTCGACTGTTGGCCGGATTGCGAATTGACAGCATAGCGCCCCGTGGGCGTAAAGCGATTGGAGCGGCATTATTATGGCAAAGTTCTTCATCGATGCCCCATCTTCGCGGCCGTCATTTCTGTAATTATCACGCTCGCCGGCGGCATCGCCGTCATGCTGCTGCCTGTGGCGCAGTATCCGGAAATCACGCCGCCGACCGTGCAAGTTAGCTGCACATATCCCGGCGCTAGCGGGAAAGTGGTGGCGGAGACCGTGGCAGCGCCGATCGAGCAGCAGGTGATCGGCGTCGAGAACATGCTCTACATGAGCTCGCAATCCACCAATGATGGCGGATACAACCTGACCGTTACGTTCGAAGTCGGCACGAACTTGGATATGGCTCAGGTGCTCGTGCAGAACCGCGTGAATTTGGCTCTGCCTACGTTGCCCAGCGAAGTAAAGCAGACGGGCGTTAGCGTTAAGAAAAAATCGCCCAGCATTTTGCTCGTGGTAAATCTTATTTCGCCGAAAGGCACGTACGACCAATTGTATTTAAGCAATTATGCGACGATTCGATTGCGCGACGAACTGGCACAGGTGAAAGGCGTTGGCGACGTAACATATCTTGGCCAGCTAGACTACAGCATGAGGGCGTGGCTCGATCCCGATCGAATGGCCGCGCGAGACCTGTCGGCCGGCGATGTCGTGGCTGCACTGCGGGAGCAGAACGTGCAGGTTGCTGCTGGGACGCTGGGACGGCCGCCGGTGCCGCAAGGACAATCGTTTCAATACACTCTAAGTACGCTGGGACGGCTGATCGATCCGACGCAATTTGGCGATATCGTCGTCAAAACTGGCACCGATGGCCGATTGACGCGCCTGCGAGATCTGGTCAGTGACGAGCGCAAAGTGGAAGGTGAAACCGTCGGCGGAATCCAGCTCGGTGCAAAAAACGAAGATACGTCCTGCAATCTCGATGGCAAACCATCCATCGGTCTGGCCATTTTTCAGCAGCCCGGTTCCAACGCGCTGGCCACTGCAGAGGGTGTCCGGTCGCGAATGGAGGAACTTAAGGCAAGTTTCCCGCCTGATGTGGAATATTCTATCGTTTACGATACGACGCCGTTTATCACGGAGTCGATTCACGAAGTGTTTAAGGCGCTGCGCGATGCAGTCATTCTGGTTGCCATCGTCGTGCTCGCCTTTCTGCAATCTTGGCGGGCGACGCTCATTCCGCTCATTGCAGTACCGGTGGCGATCGTCGGCACCTTTGCCATTATGTTGGCAATGGGATTCAGTCTCAACAATCTTTCACTGTTCGGCCTGGTACTGGCGATCGGCATTGTGGTCGATGATGCGATCGTCGTCGTCGAAGCGGTCGAGCATCACTTGGCGCACGGCTTAGCGCCAAAGGAAGCGGCAATGAAAGCCATGGGCGAAGTATCGGGGCCCATCATTGCCATTTCGCTCGTGCTGATGTGTGTGTTTATCCCATGTGCGTTCATCACGGGCATCACTGGTCAGTTCTTCAGGCAGTTTGCCCTCACGATCGCTGTTTCCACATTTTTCTCGGCAGTGAACTCGCTGACGCTCAGCCCCGCGCTTTCCGCGCTGCTTTTAAAACCGAAAGACAAACAACGCGATCCGCTGACAAAGCTGCTCAATTTGTGTTTGGGCTGGTTTTTCAAGCTATTCAATTTCGGCTTTGAAAAAGAGCGCGAACATTTATGCCGCTGGCGTCGGGATGCTGCTCCGGCTGAGTGTGATCGTGCTGATCGTTTATGGCGGCCTTTTGTACCTGACCTACTTCGCGTTCACGCGCGTGCCCACGGGCTTTATTCCGCCGCAAGATAAGGGATACCTACTAGTCGATGTACGGCTGCCCGATTCGGCGTCGCTGGAGCGCACGCAAGAGGTCATGGCACAGATCGAGCAAATTGCCTTGGGCAAAAGAGCGAGCGCGAGCGACCACGCTGCGGAAGGGGGAATCCATGGCATCGGGCACACCATTGCCATTTCCGGGCAATCGTTTGTGCAAAATGCCATCGGTTCGAACTATGGATCCATTTATGTCATTCTCGACGAGTTCGAGCATCGGCACGGCGCCGATCTGGGTGCTGATGCCATTGCTGCCAAGCTTCGCGCCGCATGCTACCGGGAAGTGCAAGAGGCATCGGTGGCCGTCTTCGGTGCGCCCGCGGTCGATGGACTCGGCAATGCCGGCGGATTCAAAATCATGGTCCGCGATGTCGGCGATTTGGGTTTGGATGCGTTGCAAGAAGCCGCCGATGATTTTGCCACGACCGGAAACCAGCAACCGGGCATCGTCGGCATGTACAGCGCGTTCCGTTCACAAACGCCACAAATGTTTGTGAACGTCGATCGCGAACGCTGCAAGGCGATGAAAGTTCCGCTCGATCAAGTATTTCTTACGCTGCAGCTTTATCTGGGCGGCTATTACACCAACGACTTCAACCAGTTTGGCCGCACCTGGCAGGTCAATTTGCAAGGCGATCCGGCCGCTCGCTTGACCCCCGAACAAGTGCGCCAACTCAAGGTGCGAAATTCAGACGGACAAATGGTGCCGCTGGGCAGTGTCGCGGAAATCACACCGGTCGGAGGTCCTGCGCTTGTGGTTCGGTACAACGGTGTTACAGCCGCCGCAGTGAACGGCGGATCCTTGCCCGGCGTTAGCTCTGGCACGGTCATTCGCACTGTGGATAAAGTCGCGCGCGATGTACTGCCGCAAGGCATGAACACGCAATGGACGGAATTAACCCTTCTTCAAATTCGAGCGGGCAATACCGCAATTATCGTATTCGCGTTGGCCGTCGTGCTTGTTTTCCTTGTCCTCGCGGCGCAGTACGAGAGCTTGAGCCTGCCATTGGCTGTAATCCTTGTCGTACCGATGTGTCTCTTGTGCTCGACCATCGGCGTGGCACTGGCGGGCATGGATATCAATATTTTTGTCCAGATTGGTTTCATCGTGCTTGTGGGCCTTGCCAGTAAGAATGCGATCCTCATTGTTGAGTTCGCGAAGGGAAAATCGGGGCAGGGTTCACCACCCCGCGAGGCCGCCATCGAAGCTTGCCGCCTACGATTGCGGCCCATCATCATGACCTCGGCAGCCTTCATTCTCGGCGTCTTGCCGTTGGCACTGGCCGTTGGCGCCGGTGCGGAAATGCGGCGCACGCTAGGCATTGCCGTCTTCTCTGGAATGCTCGGCGTCACCTTGTTCGGAATCTTGCTGACACCGGTCTTCTACTATGTCGTCGTTCGGCTGTTCGGACAGAAGGCGCCGCTTACACCAGCAGGAAGCTCTCATTCAGGCGAACAAATAAACACGAATGGAAGCAACGGCAACGGCCTGCCTTCGCCGCCAGATTTGGCCACAGCGGCAAGTCAACCGTGAAATATGGAGCCACAGGTCGGCAAGTTACCGACGAAAGGATATGATTCATCGCCGCAGATGCCGATCCAATGGATTCCTGAACAAGGCGCTCCGCATTAATTCTGCCAACTCGCATGTTGCTGCCGAGTTGCGAGTTACGGTGAATCGGCCATTTCCAGCGGAGGGCACGGGATTCGAACCCGCAACCGGTTTCCCGGCATCTGATTTCGAGTCAGACCGCTAGCCATTCGCTTACCCTCCGAGGAAAAGTTTATCGGAAACTTTGACGGGGGAAAAGAGCGGCGAACCATGCGCTGGTTAAGCGTATCAACTGGCTGCTGGTTTATTCCGTCCTCGCTTGACACTTACATCACAAGCGGCAAACAATCGGCATATCCAACAGAATCCAATATTCAGAGAGTTCCATGCGATTTCAAACGGCAGGCCATTTCGGCGTATTTTCTGTCCCGATTCTTTGTTCAACGGTGATGCTGCTTTCGACGGGCTGCGGCGGCAGCGGGTACGAAGAGCAATTCAAACGGAATTTGCAAAATCATGGAGCGGCGGCACCATTTCTGGTCTTAGAAGATTCGCCAAGCGCCATGAAGGCCGGCGAGCAACCACCCACTATCCGATTGCCAAAAGCAACTAAAGGAAGCTGGGAACCGGTGAATAGAGAGAGCAACCCGGATGACGTTCCATCTGCTGCAAACTGCGTGAAGGGCCTGTCGCTCGAGTATGCTACGGATTCTATTTGCAAGCTTGGCTCAGTGTCAGTAAAGGAGAGCTGGGCCGATTACACCGAATTTGGCGGAGAAATTCCGATCTATTGCATTTTTGGTTCGATCGACCCGCAAGGAAAATCGTTGGCACAAATAGGAAAAAAAATTGAAGATACGGTGCTGAAAGGCAACGCCGGTCAGCCGGCTTTGAAAATTGCCGACCGCTGGGAAGAAGTGACCGCCAAAACGCCGCCGGATGATGAAGGAAAACAAAAAACGATCGGTTGGATGCGGATGCGCGCCACTTGCAACAGCACGGTGCAATGGCGGCAAGGAACATCGCCCACCAAAGATTTGCCCTGCACCTTCGAGTTCTGGATCACCCAAATCGGAAATGGGGGCGAGGTGCTGTTGGTTGCCTGGCGCGTGCCAGACGATGTTGCAGCCGCGGCGGGTCAGAAACAGCCTAATAAATTCGATTTGAGCTTGTTTTCCACAGCGGCGGGCACATTGGTCGTTCCCAGCGGCGGGTGAGCGAGCGAGGCATCGCCCAGCGAATCGCAGCCGCCCGGTACATCCGGCACGATGTGTGAACATTGCGAATATGGCACATAATCGCCACGTCCGTTAGCTTGCCACGATAGGCAGTTTTTCTCTTGCCGTCGAACCGGCCCATCCGATGAATTGCATTGAGTGCTGGCAAGCCGCTGGGGAAGCCACGGACAGCACCCCCCGTTAGCGATCGAAGCTCAGAACGTCGGCCGTCACTGCCCATCGGAAGCTTTGCCGGCGGACGTCTGGCACGGAAGGTCCATCGTTTCGGGTCGCGAAAGTGCACTACGACAGGAGGTCGGCCATGCGAATCGACACCACGCGGTTTGGGCAGGTGGAAATTGAACCGCACGATTTAATTCATTTTCCATCCGGCATACTCGGGCTGCAGAATTGTCGGCAATGGGTGCTATTAGCCGATGCCGAGAATGAATCGCTCGGCTGGCTGCAATGCATTTCTCATAACGACGTGGCGATGGCGGTGGTTAGCCCACGTCGATTTGTGCCCAACTATCAGGTGCGAGTTTCGCGCCGAGTTGAGTGCCTTGGAGTTGGGAGAATTGCGCGATGCCCAAGTGCTGACGATTGTCGGCAAAAACGAGCACGGAATAACGCTAAACCTCAAGGCGCCGGTGGTAATCAACTTGCAGCGCCGGCTGGGCCGGCAAGTAATTACCAACGGCGATATGCCGATTCAATATGAATTGAACAGCGAAGTATCCGCGATGCGGAAAAGTGCGTAAGCGGCGGAATTAGAGTCCAAGAGGTCGGAAGGTCGGGTCTCAGAGCTCACGAAACAGTAGTCATTAGTCAATCGTTATTAATCCAACTGGCGCCGGCGAACCAGCGGCCGATTTAGCCCAATCGGCCTGTATTGATGGAAGGAGTCCTCGATGCTCGTTTTGTCGAGACAACGCGACGAAAGCATCATGATCGGCGACAACATTGTCGTCACGATTGTCGATATTCGCGGCGATAAAGTGCGGTTAGGCATCAACGCCCCCACGGAAATTCCCGTCCACCGCCAGGAAGTTTACGAAGCGATCCAGCGGGAGAATCTGCGCGCGACTCGCATGGATCCCAGAGACGCCCAAGCTGTGGGCCGGGGCCAGCCCAAAGAGACGTTGCCACGGCCAGGCAGCGCTCCTAAGGGCTAATGTCGCAAGCCGCAAAGGCACACGGGCTGTTGCCTTTGCGGCTGGGGTAAAGCGAATTCTAATGCGCTAAACCCGCGCGAGCTTGATTGCGCCGCCAATCACGCCATTTGGCATCTATTCCGCCGTGCGCAAAGCGCTTATCATTGGCGAAGTTAACGGCGCCGAGTCGTAGTTTCCGATTCCACCACCGCGCCCTCATACCCACAGCCGCACTGGGGGGATTAATATTGCGATCAGCCACTCTCAAACAATTGATTCGCGTAGGACACAGCCCCGATCCCGACGACGCGTTCATGTTTCACGCCCTGTCGAACGGAAAAATCGACACCGGGCGATTTGAGTTTTGCCACGAGTTGGTCGACATCGAAACGCTCAATCGCCGCGCGTTTGCAGGCGAACTGGAACTGACGGCCGTAAGTATTCACGCCTACGCGCATCTTACCGATCAATATTTGCTCTGCCCTTGTGGCGCGAGTATCGGCGATCGCTATGGCCCAATGGTCGTGGCGCCGCGGCAGTATTCAATTGCCGAGTTGCGGCCGCTGACCATCGCCGTGCCCGGCACGTTGACGACGGCTTATTTGGCGCTGCGGCTTTGCCTGGGAAACGATTTCAACCACGTGGTTGTGCCCTTCGATCGGATCATTGAGGCGGCCACGACCGGGCAATTCGATGGACAAAAGATTGACGCGGGGCTGATTATTCACGAGGGGCAGCTCACCTATGGCGACCGGGGATTGAAACTGGCCGTCGATTTGGGGCAATGGTGGTACGAACAAACCGGTTTGCCGCTGCCATTGGGGGGCAACGTGTTGCGGCGCGACCTGGGGGGCGAAACCATCATCGAAGTTAACCGGCTGCTCAAGCAGAGTATTGAGTATGGCCTTGCCCATCGCGCCGAGGCGCTTGAATATGCCATGCGGTACGGGCGCGATTTAGATCGCGCCAAGGCCGACCGCTTCGTTGGCATGTATGTCAACGATTGGACGCTTGATTTCGGTCCATGCGGCCGGGAAGCGGTGCGTCGTTTGCTTGCCGAAGGACACAAATCGGGGATTATTCCACGGCTGGTCGAACCGGAGTTTGTCGAAGGGTGATCTATTGTGGATTTCAACGATTCGCCGCAGCGTGATGTGCCAGCCATTCCGCGGCGGCCGAGCGAAGCAAAGCCACGCCGCTCGGCCTGGTCGATTGTGCTTGCCGGCTTCTTCGCCGTGCTTCTCTTTGGCGGAATTTGTTTGCTTTCAGCGCCGCTGGTTGGTGTTGCCATCGGCGCAGCGATGATTGTCGGCGGATTATGCCTGGTCGCCTTCCTGCACTATATTGTGTGGGGCTACTGGCTCGGCGACGCCATTCGGCGCGAGGTAGAGGAAGAGGAAGAGGAGGAACGCGCCGATAAGGATCCCTGACTGCCATCCGCTTTAGCGGACTGCGCCACTTGGCTATATTGTCACACCTTCACATGCCCAAAATACGCCGGCTCGCTGCCGGCTTTCCATTTGATATTGCAGCCGATGCTGGGTTTTTGCTTTCCGGATATGGGCGCGTTGGCCAATGCAGCGTCGAGCGCGCGCGCAAATCGTGGCCTGTGACCGGAATGCCCGAATCGGGACGGCTGTCGTCCATTTGTCCGCGATAGACGAGCTTGCGATCTTTATCAAACACGTAGAAGTCGGGCGTGCAGGCGGCGTGGTACGCCTTGGCGACTCCTTGCGTTTCGTCGAACAGATACGGAAACGAGTAGCCGCGCTGTTGGACTTCGTGAACCATTTGCTCGGGGGAATCGGCCGGGTATTTTGCCGCGTCGTTGGAATTAATGCCGACGACGGCCAGGCCTTTGGTCTGATACTCGCGAGCAAGCGACGCGAATGCCGATGCCACATGCTTCACGTACGGACAGTGGTTGCAGATGAACGCGACCAGTAACGCGGGAGCCGCTTTAAAATCGTCGAGCGAGACCATGCGGCCATCGACATTGGGCAAATGAAAATAGGGCGCGTTTGTGCCCAGCGGCAACATCGTGCTGGGGGTGAGGGCCATGGAGAACTCCTTGGAGCATAGATTCTGAATGTGAACAAGCGATGGGTTAAAAGACCGGAAAAATGCGGTCGTTTGAACGAAAATCGCTTAACACAATGATAACAGTCCGGCGATTGCTGGCCATCCCCGCCCAATGCCGTTGACGTATTTTGCCTGCATTGCCAGAATCAACATGCTGGGTCTTGCGGACATGACCGATTTGGCTTGCCCCTCAATCCAGCGACCGAATCGAGATTTCGAAGGCACTTCACGGCAGTAAAGGCCGAGTCAGAATATTTCGTCAGGGCCGGCAATAGTAATTGAGTTGCATCTGACTCATTGCTAGTGCATGGCCAATGCGACGGGAAAGTTTTTGCGCCAATATGGCGACTCGTTCTGGATCTTCTTCGCTACGGCGCCGTTCCATTTGGACCCTTGCGTCGGCGCTGTTTATCACCTTTGTTTCGGTGGTATCGATTACGGCGTATCGCAGCGCGCGAAAGCTACCGCTGGTTTCGATTGCGGGGTCGCCTCAAGGAAATAGCGATACCGCGGAGAGCGGCGCTAACACCGACGCACCCGAACACCTGTCTGGTCCCAAGCCTGCAGGCACGTTTCATTCGCCGCGTTATGGATACAGCGTGAACTTGGCCGATACGCCGTGGGTTCGCTGGGAGAACTTGGCGGAGGTTGTGCCCGAGGCGGAATGGGGCGCGCTGGTTGGCGATTATGGCCGGCTGATTGTCATTCCGCTGGCGCTTAATGGATTGGATCCGCGCAAGAGGCGCTCGATCAAGCACTGTTGGCCCGATTGGGAATTGTATATCCCAACGACCAACTCACTGATTTCCAGATGGTCGAGCGCAACGGAGCGGTCGGCCATAGTTTCCATCTAACTCGCGACGTAGCCGGCGCTGAAAACGAATATCGCCTATGGGTTTTGCGGCGCGGCGACGTTGCCTATTTAATTGCCGCCTGGATCGATCGCGCCGCAGCCGATAAGGCCGACGGAAAACTAGCCCACAATTCAAATGCGCCAGAAGCGCGTGCTGACCGAACCATCGCACAGATCGATGGCATTATCGATCGCGTTTCCTTTGACCAGTCGCCGCCGGCTACGATCGATTTGAGCGATTTGAATCCGCGGCAGCGACAGACCGCTGGTTTGCTTTATAACAATCTGGGGTTGTTTGCTTATAATGCCCGCGATTTCTCTTCGGCGATTGAGAGTTTTCGGCAGGCGTTTGAGCTGCAGCCCAACGACCCGGCCGTTCTCAACAATTTGATCAATGCCCATGTTGAATTGCAGCAGTACAGCGACGCCCTCGCCATTTTAGAGCAGAATATCGGCCGATTTTCGGCGCATTCAGATCTCTTGGCGGCACGCGCTTTTTTACTTTCGCGTGTAGGCGAAACCGATGCCGCACTGCAGGCTTATGAAAGGCTGTTCGCAAGCGGCAATCGGGCCGAGGAACCGTTTACCCAATATATTACGCTCCTGGCCGATAACGGCCGAACCAGCGAGGCTCTGGCGGCTGTCGAGCAGTTCTTGCAAGGGAAAAATTCGTTCGCCGTGCAGCGATTGCAGGCTCAATTGCACCGCCAGCGCGGGGAACATAGACAAGCGGTTGCGATTCTAACTGAGCTCGCGCGGAATCGGCCGTTCAATGCTGAACTGTCGTACGACTTGGCGGATAGCCTTTGGGCGGTCGATCGTTATCACGAAGCGCTCGATGTGTGTCGACAGCTTTTGGAACACCACTACGACACCGCCCAGACATATTTGTTACAAGCTCGTAGCCAATATGCACTCAAGTTGTTTGCCGAGGCGCGAAAGTCGTTGGAAGCGGCTCAAGAGCACGAACCCGCCAACAAAGAGGTTCAGGAACTTCTGGCGCTAGTGACCGCTAATCTTGGCCAGGGGAATACCAGCGGAACAGCGGACCCAATCGATCCGGTGCCTTGGCCCGAGTCCGTGGCTGCCATAAAAGCTGCGCCGTCCAACGAATCGCAATTTCGTACTTACGGCGCCTATTTGCTGCGCCGGCAAGTAGCGCTGCGATTTGAACCTGCTAAAGAATTCGCTCAAACCGACAGGCGAGTCATCCGCGTGCTCGATCCTAGCGGAGTCACTCGCTATAGCACTATTCAAGTGTCCTTCGATCCCGTGGGCGAGCAAATCTACGTGAATAGCCTTCGAGTGCTGGATGCGCACGGTGTCGAAGTTGCCGCGGGAAAAAACTCCGACTACTTCGTGGTCGATGGCGCAACAGCCGAGCGCCCCACGCAGGCGAAGATTTTAAACATCCCGGTGCCTGGATTGCAGCCGGGGCGAACGATTGAGTTAGTTTTCACGCGCCGCGATCTGTCGCCACCAAACGATTTTCCGTACACGGCATTTACCTTTTCATCCGATGTTCCCGTGCTGACGAGCGCCCTGTATGTAAACGGAGACGAGTCGAAAATTCGTTTTAATGCTTCGCCCGGTGTGCGGATGACACGCGTAGAGCAGGGAATCATTTGGTCAATGGACGATCCGCTTATCTATCGGCAAGAGCCGCTTCAAGAAGTGCGCGGCGCATTTCTGCCAAAGGTGACTATTTGTTCTGAGCGTGCCAAATGGGAATCGTTGGCCCGCGATTACTTGTCGTCGATTGCCGATCGGCTTGTGCCCGATGGGGCAGTGCAAAAAATGGTCGAGCAGATTACGCGCGGGCTGTCGGATGATGATGCGCGCACTGCTGCAATCGCGCATTACGTGCAAGATTATTTGACGTACAAACCGATTGAGTTTGGAGCACGTGCGCGCGTGCCCAATCGGGCCGCCGATACGCTGCAGAACAAATATGGCGATTGCAAGGATCACGCCCTGTTGCTACTGCAGTTTTTGCAAGCGGCGCATATTCCCGCGCACCTAGCGCTGGCGAACTTGGATGAAACCGTTAATCCTCAGTTTCCGGCGCTCGAGCAGTTCAATCACATGCTGGTATACGTTCCAGGGTTCGGCGGCGGCCGCTGTTTCGATTGCACCGACAAGAATTCTGATCTGGCCGCATTGAAGGTACCGCTCGATTTAGGCGGGGACAAAGTGCTCGTGCTCGACGCCGCCAATCCACATTTCATCGAATTGCCCGATTACGACGCCACCAGCAGCAATATCCACGTCAGCAGGACGATTCAGTTGACTGGCCAAACCGATGCCAATGCGGAGGAAACCGTAACGGTCGAAGGTTATCATGCGGCGATGCTGCGAGAAACGTTCAAAGATGTACCCGAGGCGAATCGAGCGGCAGTGCTACAGGAAGAACTGGCGCCGACGGGAGGAGCGTTTCAAGTGCAAACGCTCGAAATCAACCATTTGCTCGACCGCAACAAGCCGCTCGTGTTTAAGGCAACGTATTTACTTCGCAACACATTCAAAGACGCGGGAGGTACGCTCCTTGGCCAGTTGCCCGCCTTATGGGAGCGAATGTATTTAGGCGCACCGTCGGTTCCTGACCGGCGAACGCCATTCGTGGTGGAATTCCCATTGGAATTTTCGACCGAGGTCGACGTGCGTGCCCCGGAAAATTATGGCATGCAGTCGCTTGCCAGTCGCGACGATCGCGGGCAAAACAAATTTGCCAAATGGAAAATGCACGCCCAGCCGACCCCGCAGGGGGAGAGTATTCACTATGAACTGCATCTGGCGTCGGGGCATTATGCGGCCGCCGACTACAAAGCATACGACGACGAATTAGATCGCGCACTTGCAGCTCTCTCTCCCACCGTGGCACTGAAGCGGGTAAAATGAGCGTGTGAATATTTGGGCGTCGGGGTAGTTTAGGTGTCTGGTGGGCTACGTGGGGCATCTGCAGCGATTTAAACGATCGCCGTTTTTCAGTCCGGAAGGATCCTGTGCGAAAATGCTTGTCGCACTATTATTTCTGCTGAGCTCATTTGTCGCCGACGCGTCATCGCCAGCCGGCGAAACTCCCCCGAAGTACGAAGTCGGGAGCCGAATTATTGTCATCCGTAAAACTCCGCTCATGGTCGACGAGCGCATTGCGCGGCAGCTTGAACCCGGCACTCCGCTAAGCGTGGAAGAGCTTAAAGACGGTTATCTCGGCGTAACGGCGGGGAAGCAAGGCTGGGTCGATCAGAACGACGTTGTGTTGGCCGAGCGATCGGTCGGTCCGTTGGGCGAACTCATCGCCAAAGATCCCGACAACATAATGCTGCACGAACTGCGCGCGAGCATGGCCAGCGAGCAGCGAAAGTGGGATGTGGCCATCGACGACGCCACTGAGCTAATTCGATTGGAGCCCGACAAAATTCGCTGGCGGCTCTTTCGGGCCGATTTGTTCAAGGAACAAAGTCAGCTCGACAAAGCGCTCGACGACTACAACGAAGCGGTGGACCAAGATCCTAAATCGGCCAAAGCGATCGCCGATCGTGGAATGCTGTGGGAGCAAAAGAAAGAATTCGACAAGGCCATCGCCGATTTCGATCGTGCGCTTACGCTCGATCCGCCGAAATTCGCCAAATCAATTATTCTGAAAGGTCGCGGCTATGCCTATGAAGGAAAGCACGACACTGACAAAGCAATGGCGGATTTCAATGAAGCGGTCAAAAGTTTTTCGTTCGATCCGCAGACGTTCTATTACCGCGCGGGCTTGAATTTTCACCTGAGAAAATTCGATGAAGCGATTGCCGATTATTCCGCATCGCTTTGGCTTGAGCCGCAAGATGCCGGCGCCTTTGCCGCGCGGGGCGAATGTTATGCCGCCAAAGAGCAATACGAACCGGCTCAGGCCGATATTGATAAAGCGCTGGAACTTGAGCCGGAAAATGTCTTTGCGCTCGAGTGTGATGCCAGCCTGAAGTGGATCAAGCGCGATTTTGATCGTGCGATTGAGGATTACACCGGCGTCATTAAAGTTGAGCCCGAAAATCCTTCGGGATACCTCGATCGCAGCTCGGCCTACTTGGAAAAGCACGATTATCAAAAAGCGAAAGACGATATGGCGCAAGCCATCAAGCTTAACCGCAAGCTGCCGATGGCCCTTAATAATTTGGCTTGGCTCGAGGCCACTTGCCCTGACGATTCCATTCGCAATGGCAAGGAGGCAGTCGAAAATGCGGTGGAAGCCGTCCGACTCACAGAAGGCAAAGCTCCGGGTCTTATCGACACTTTAGGGGCGGCCTATGCCGAAGCAGGGGATTTCGACAAGGCGGTCGAAAGCCAGCAGAAGGCGGTCGATTTGGCCACCGACGATAAATTGCGGCAAGAGCTGCGCACGCGCTTGGAACTGTACCGGGCGCACAAGCCATTTCGTGACCAAACGGGCGGGGCAAGCCCCGCTACGTCGTCTGTGCGGGAGCCGGCGGAGGCAACCCCGAAACAACCGGCCCAAAAGTAGCAATCAGACTGCGGAAAAGCGGCGTAATAGGCTGCCAGATTGAACCGGCCGTTCATCGCTTAAACAGCCGTTGCGGCAAAGGTTTGCATTCACGGCCAAAGCCGGTGTTTCTTGAATCCATTTTGAACCGCCGTTAGGCTAGAAGGACGGAGCATTGAAGGGTATTGAGCACATGGGCGCTGGTGGTATGCGCTCATTCAAAGTATTGCTGTCGAAAACCTCCGCCGTTACCCATTCGGCTGTCTGGCTTATTTAAATGTCGCACACCTTTCACCGCTACAAAATTGGCGACGAGCCGGTTGCCGGCTACCGGCTGGTAGACCACTTGGGCGCAGGCGGATTCGGCGAAGTGTGGAAAGCCACGGCCCCCGGTGGCACCGAGGTGGCGCTCAAAATCATCGATCTCACCGGCCAGCAGGGGGTGCAAGAATTTGCTTCGCTGCGCGTCGTGAAAAAAGTTCGGCATCCGAACCTCATCTCTCTGCAAGCATTTTGGATGAAAGATGAGGAGGGGCAGATTGTCGACGAAGGGGGCGCACGGCGCCCGCAAAAGCCGATTTAACCGTCACCGCGCCGATGCCGACCGGCGGTCAGGCTGAGGCGTCCAACATTGCAATGACCACGCGATTTGCGCGGCCGGTGGAGCTACTCATCGCGATGCAGCTTGGGTCCATGAGCCTGCACAAGCGGCTGGAAGATTGCCGCGAGCAAGGATTTCCCGGAGTTCCTGTTGCCGAATTGCTGGAATACTTGGAGCAGGCCGCCCGCGGCATCGACTTTCTCAACAAGCCAATTCACGATCTTGGCAAAGGACCGGTTCCGATCGTGCATGGCGACGTGAAGCCGCACAACATTCTAGTGGTGGGCGATGCCGCGGTGGTGTGCGACTTCGGCCTCGCCCGGGCCGTCGAAACGCTGCGCAAAACTTCGATGGCGCCGGTAACCGTGGCATATGCAGCGCCCGAAAGCTTCAAGGGAAAGGTGACGCCTACCAGCGATCAGTATTCGCTGGCAATTACTTACGCCGAGTTGCGCACCGGGCGATTGCCGTTCGATGAAACGATGACGCCTTACCAGGTAATGGAGGCGCACGTCACGCGAATGTTGGATTTTTCGCGATTGCCGGAGCCGGAGCAGGCGGTCATCTTGCGCGGCACCGAGTCGAATCCAGAAGATCGCTGGCCCTCGTCGCGCGACCTTATTTTGGCGCTGCGACAAGCCGTGGCGCAAACGGGCGAATTGCCGTTGCGCCCGGGCGAGATCGCCTTTACCGGCGGGCCGACACCTAGCCACGCCTTAACCGGCCGGCCGATGATGCGCGAAACGGGCCGGCACACGCAAGCTCCGGTCGATCCGCGCAAAGAAACAATGCACCCCGGCGGCCACACGCCATCGCAATTGCTCTCGCGGCAAACTGCCCAATCGCCCGCATCGGAACGCACCAGCAGTGGACTGGCAGAAACCGCGATGTTGGGCGTGCAGGGAACGGTGCTTGCGCCTCCGGCAAAAAAATCACGCGGGATGATCATTGGGGGCGTGGGAATTGGCGCCGTCGCAATCGCCGCCGTGGTCATCGCGGTCATGGCGCTCAACAAGAGCGATGCGACTTTGCCCAAAGGGCCGGGCAATCAAGGCGGGTCGAATAATGTGGCGAAAAACGATGAGCCGCCGTCGAGCGACCCCAATGCGCAATTTATCAAGGCCGTGCAAGACAAAATTAACGCCGGCAATTTCGAGGCAGCCATCAAGGATCTGCAGGAAAAGGCTCCGAGCAGTTTGCCGGCGTTTGAAAAGGAAGCCTTGCAGAAGCGGCTTAAAACCGCCTTTCTCAGCTACATTGATTCTAAAGTCCAAAGCGGCTCTTATTCGCGGGCGCTCTCGGACTTGGAAGACGCCCCGCCCGGCATCGGGCTGACCGACGACGATAAGAAGCAGCAGCGCGAGAAAATCCGCGCCGCGTGGCTCGCGGAAGCGCGCGACGAGCTGGAAAACGAGCAGTTTCCCACGGCGTTCGAGACGGCCAGCGCACTGCTGAAAAAATTCGACGGCGATCGGGATGCGCAGTTCATCGCCGTGCGAGCGCAAATTCGCCAGGGGGATTACGCCAAGGCCTTGACGGCTTTGAACAAATTGGGACCGACGGCGGGCTTGCCGGCGGAGTATCAGCCGCTCGATGCCGGTTTGTTGCTTTTGGCCACTGGTATGGGGAATGCGAACAGCGATGCGCTGAAGCTACTTGACGGACTCTTGGATTTAGCGGCGCTCGAGAAAAAGTCGCCCCCGCCCGCGGCATTGGCGCTAAGCAACCGCGAGCGCGAGAGTTTGGGAATCTTGCAAAAACGCGTCGTCGACGACGTGCAAAAACTGCTCGAAGGGCTGCCGGCCGATCAAAAGAAAGCGCTGCTCGCCAAGCTCGAGCAGCTCGGCTCCAACGCCGACGTGCAAATGTCGAAGGTCAAGTTGCTACTGGATGAAAAGCAATTTGCCGAGGCGCGGAAGACACTGGTCGATATTGCCGCCAAAGCGCCGGCCGATGACGGCGATTTGAAAACAGAGATCACCGCGACCGGCTGGCTTATCGATTTGAGCGACCCAGCCACCCCGCCAGCCGAAACGGCCAAAGCAGTTGCTCAAGCCACCGCACAAGCGGTGAGCCTCACACCCGTATTGCGTGGTCAGTTGAGCGCGGCGGCCACTGCGCTCGCTTTGGGCACTCAGCCGGCGCTCTTGGATTCTGTGCTGGCGCTAGTGAAGAAATACTACGATTTGGATCCTGGCGATGCGGAAATGGCCGGGCGCGTTGCAAAGCTCTTGGCTGCGCAGCTCACGTTGCGGCCGGCGCAACAAACAGTTCCATCAAAAGATGAACTGAACAAAATCGTGCAAGATTGTGAGCAAGTTGAAGCGGCTAAACTCGACAATGGCACAATCGATGCGCTGCACGCGGAATGCTTGCTACTATTGGACTCCCGCGATCGAAATCAGCTCGTAGACCTTGCGCAGAGCGCAAAACCAATCGATGCGTATGTCGAATACATTCAAGCACGAGTGGGGCGAGCGATGCCGGGAGTCGATTCTCCAGACGACGACCGGCTGCTTGTTAAGGCATTCGCTGATCCCGCGAATTTGCCACTGCCATTAAAGGCGCCATTTCGACGAGCCACTGCAGCAAAGCTATTGATTGCAACGACCGCACGAACACGCGTAAACGGTCCGATCGCGCCAGCCACTGCTTTGGCCAATCCGTTTCGCGACGAGGAAGCAGCAGGTGAGGCCTATGGTCAATTAGGATTGGCTCGGGCATTATCAAGCGACATCGAAGCTGCGGATTTGAAATTGAACGATGCGCAGCAACGCGATTTATTGCTCAATTTAGCGCTGGCGGCCCGGTGGAAAACCAAGCCCGATGCGGCGCTGGCAAAATCGTTGGCCGAATCGTTGGCAAATCTTTCGGACACGGAACTCGGTCGCGATGCGTTCCCCGCCCTATATCTGATTTTCCTGACACACAAAGATACCGCCGCCGATCAGCCGGTCGCCATCAAGGCCGCCCAGCGACTGACCGAGCTATTCCAAAAGCAGTTTTCCGTGGCTGATCCGATTCAGTTCTATAGCGACGTGATTCAGCCCGCGTTGGCATTAGCCGATGCTCAATCCCAAGCGAAAAAGCCTCCAACCGACCTCGATAAGTTCTATGCCGTGGCGGCTGATTTTATTAGCCACTATCAACGTGCGACCAAATGGCCCTTTGCGGACAAGCAAGTCGAGCAAGAAACGCTGCTGATCGAAGGCGATCGCCATCAATCCGAAAGTGGCTAAGTATTTTACGGCGCGGAGTGGCACGGGTATCCGAAACGCCGCCGAATATCGATGGCGCGCTGACCGATGCGGCCGAAGCGGGAAAGATCGACCCGAACTTGCCCGCCGCATTCGCACTGCAAGGGCACGCACTTATTTATCGATCGCGGCAAGAAGCCACGCGCAATGCGCGGTTGGCTGACCTCGACCAGGCCTTGGCGAAATCGCAAATGGCCGTCGATAAGTCGAAGCCCGACGACAAGGAGCTTTCCACGCACTGGCTCTATGTGAGCATGGCCCATCTGGAACGGGCCAACTTCGAGACCGACCCAAAAACTAAGCGCGAACATCTAGAGAATGCCGTCGCGGCGGCGAAGAAGGCGATCGATTTGGAAAAGGTCTATAAAGATTACGCCTATGTGGCCCTCGGGAACGCACTGGAAGATACTGCGTGGCTTTTAGGCGACGATCCGGAAAGCAATTACAAGGCGGCCATCGATGCGTTTTCGCAGGCCATCGATAGCAATCCAGGCATGACGAGCGCCTGGATCGGGCGGGCGCGGTGCTTCTACAAATCGCTGGTCGAATCGAAGCTCGACCCGAAGTATCTCGATCGCACGCGCGAAGAGTTTTTGCAAGCGGCCGTTTCCGATTTGCAACAGGCCCAGCTATTGCAGCCCAATTTGGTTGAGCCGTTTTTATGGCTGGGAAAGGTGTATCAGCAATTGAACCAATTTGCCGATGCCGATGCCGCATTTGGCGAGGCAGTCCGCTTAGCTGACGATCAAAAACTGCCCGAACGTGCCATGTATATGATCGAGTGGGCGCGCAATCCGCTATTGAACGCGGCGCTCTCGGCCGACGATCGCAGCAAGTTGGTTGAAGAGCGAGCCGAAAAACTGAAGGCCGCGCCCGATCTGGGCGGCGTCTCATCGGCGAAACAAGCGGCGCTATTGCTGGGCGACAGCTTGGTGAGCGCGAAGAAACCGGCCGACGCGCTCAAGGAATACGATGCGGCGCTCGCGAATCTTGACAAGCTGCCTGCCGACAAACCGCTCGATCTCACAAAGGCCGACGGCGCGGACGTGAGCTTGCTGCTGGCCCGCGCGCTGTGCCGCGTGAGCTTGCCCGAGTCGCAGTGGAATTTGCCGGCGGTTGACGCAGTGGTCAAAGATGTGACCCGCATTTTGCAATTGAAACCCGGTCCGCACTTCGAGGCGTTGGCCGATTGGTATGCGGCGAACGCCCACTTCCGCAGCTTAAAATCGACGTCGCCGACCTTCACGCAAGACAAGAAGAAGGAGTTCATCGACGCGGCAATTGGCGATGTGCGGAATGCGGTCACGGCAGCGCCAAACGATCCGGGCGCTTATGAATGGCGAGCGCTCGGGGGCGACGCTCATCAATTTGAAGCTGCAGCTTGCGCCCAATACGCCACCCGAGGCAGTGAAGAAGCTCGGGGCCGAAGGCAGAAAATGGATCGACGACGCGGTCGATCAGGCGTCGAAACGGCCCGATTTGGCCGGTCAATTGGACAACTTGCAGCGCGTTCAACAAGATTTGGATAAACTGCTGACGGCCAGGGGATTGCCGCGAGCCTGACCTGTCCGGTGGCCGCAGAGAGACGTTCGCGGCGGCGGGCTCATATACCCACTCGAGGGCAAGCTATTGGACCGGCGGCAGCGTTCGCACGTCGGCCATTTGCGGCACGTTCTGCGAGTACGGGGCCGGCAACTGCCCGTTGGATGTCGGAGCCGGTTGGGCGACTGCGCTGGCCTGTTGGGCTCCGTAGCGGCCGCCCAAAACGGCTGCATCGCTGGGCGGGGATCCGGCGGCGGCAACTCGGGTGGCGGGAACTCCGCGTTCGGCTGGTGAAATGCGTGCAACCATACGCATTTCCCAATCGTGAGCTTGGGCGAAAGTCGGATCCAATTCCGAGGCTTTTTTGAAGTAGGCGGCAGCGAGCCTATCGTCGCCGCGGGTTTGCAGCAAAAAGCCGATGTTGTAATGCGCTACCGAATCGGCTTGCACGGCTTGCAGTTGCTTGAGCGCATCTTGCGGACGATTTTGCTCGATGAGGACCGAAGCCAGGTTGTTTCGATACAACTCACGATCGGGCTGCAAAGCGACTGCTTTCGATAAGGCCGCCGCCGACTCGTTGAACATTCGCCGGCGGGCATAGCACAAGCCCAAATCGTTTTGGGCGGCCGCTTCGTGCGGATGAGCTTTGACGGCCCGCAAATACAACTCGGTGGCCTGATCGAGCTTGTTCTGCCGGTCGAGCATGTGTGCGTACGAAAGCGTCGCTACGATGTCGTTGGGCCCCACCTTCAAAGCTTTTTGATATTGGTCGGCGGCGGCGACGAAGTTTCCGTCTTTCTCGTACAGCCGCGCGGTGGCAACATACAGTTCCGGGCCGATTTTCTTTGGCGATCCAGAAGCCGTGCTCGAATCGGTTTCAGCCGCTGTCACCACGTGCGAGTGGTGATCTTCCATTACCCAGCCTTTCACCGTGCTTGCGCCGCTGGCGATCGACGCGCCGATGGCCTTGGGAATGGCGGTGATGCTCGAGCCGACTTGTTGCATTTCGCTCGGCTCGGGACTTACAGAAAACTGCGAGGACGATGGGGTTGTCGCGACCGATTTCGACGACCAGGTCGACGACGTGCATCCAGCCATTGCCGAAGCAAAGCTGGCCACTAGCACCACAGTCGGTCGGAATCTTGGCACGTCGAAGATCCTCTTAACGCGAAACGATGAGTCTGGAATTGGCGTGCTCAATTGAGTAAGGGCAATCGCAATTCGCGCGCTGCTATCCCCTCATTGCATCGACCGAGCCGCGCGTTCGGCTAAAGACGATTTGAACGACGGCAGCGGATTAAGCGATTTTGCCGAGAACCGCCACGTTTCCCTGGACGCCCAAACTCTTTTGAATTGCGGCCAAATCTGTCCCTAGCCACACAGCCGCTACGGCGCGCCGCCTCCGCCTCCGCTAGCACCGCCATTATTCGATTGGAAAGCCGGCAATTGCGGATTGGGAATGGATCGCATGTACTTAGCAAACCAATCGTTGGTGGTCGTGACGCTATCAGACGGCGTGCACATCATCCGCATTTCGGAAACTGCCACTCGAGGCGCTACGCTAGGCATCAGCTCGCCGCACCCTTGCTGCACGGCCGCCATGCGGCGTGCGGTGATGTCGTCGCTGAAACCGCGTTCAACAAACGGGAGACGGTATTCGGGAATGTTCTGCGTCAAAATCCACCGCAGCTTGATCATGCCGGCCGGCGACAACTTGGAATTGTCGGGAGTAAAATGGGGCTCGCCCATTAAATTCTGCATTTCCCAGCCCTTGACAATCTCGCAGGAAAACATGGTGCAAACGCTTGCTTCGTCGGGTTCGATGAACGGCTCGGGCCAGCAATTGTTGCGGTGCCAGCTAGTCCAATAATTGCGCCACCACTCGGGCCCGGAATCGCCGCCAGCCCGTGCGAAAATTGGAGCAATCAGCAGTGAGACGATCGCGATCAGAATCGACTGGCGTTTCATGGCGTGACCCGAATAGAGAAGATATCGCGACACAATTCGATATATAGGCTATCGGCTGCTTCGGGCGACACACTCCGCATAACTGGGTTTGACGGATAAGGTCGCCGTAATCCGCAGATTTTGACAGTCGGTGCGGGCGGTTGACTCTAGAACCGAAGAATTCCGCTTTTCGATCGTATCGCTGTCGATTGCCTGGACTGCGATAGCATGGAGCGCACCGCACGACCGCAGTGCGGCAACCGCGCGAAACCGTAGCTACTTTGCGCCCATGGCCGGGAACATTTCGCGAACCATGGTGATGGCCGCCGGCCCCACGAGCACCACGAAGATGCCGGGGAAGATGAAAATCACCAGCGGGAAAATAAGCTTTACCGCGGTCTTAGCCGCCTTTTCTTCAGCCAGTTGGCTGCGGCGCGTTCGCATGGAATCGCTCTGCACGCGCAGCGCCTGAGCGACGCTTGAGCCGAACTTATCGGCCTGAATGAGGATTGCCGCCAAGCTGCGCAGATCGTCCACTCCGGTGCGTTCGCCGAGATCGTGCAACACGTCATTGCGAGTTCTTCCCATTTGCAATTGAAAATTGCATAGGCCGAATTCTTCGGCGATAACGCGCGCAGAGCGTTTCATCTCGTCAGCCACCTTGCGCATGGCCTGATCTAATCCCAGCCCAGCTTCAACGCACACCACAAGCAAATCGAGTGCATCGGGAAGCGAATGGAAAATGTGCTGCTTGCGGCTGCGGCCGATCAGGCCGACTACCAAATCGGGAAAGTAAAACAGTGCCGCCGCCACAACGACCACGTACATCATCGAGTTATGCGAGGTGCCATAAACGGCGACAATGGCCCCCCCCGCGAAGAACAATCCGACCATGAGCCCGATGAATTTCGATCCTAAGAAAATACTGGTGGCGGCATCGCCGCGGAAACCGGCGGCCGAAAGTTTTTGCCGCAATCGGCTTGTTTCAATTTCCGACTTTGGTTTGAGCGGAGCGGAAAGCATCGGCGATGCCTTTTCCAGCACCTTCGCCATCGCATCGCCCTTTTTGTTCTTCACGGGCAAGTTGCGACGCTGCGCGCTTTCAGGATTGCGCAACTCCTCCAAGCGCTCGTCGGCGCGCGAACTGCGTCCGGCCATGATCTCTAAGATCCAGAACGCCGCCACGGCGAATAGGCCGAAGAGGGCAAATGGCAGAAGCTTGTCAAAGCTAATCAGTACAGCGTACAGCATAGTTTCGCGCGGCTGCGGCTAGACCTTGATATTCACGATTTTGCGGATGACAAGTGCGCCGAGCACTTGCATGACGACCCCGACGGCAAGCATCTTTTTCCCCATCGGATCGGTGAATAGCACCGACACGTAATCGGGATTCAAATAGTAAACGGTGGCAAACAGCACCGGCGGAAGGGCCAATAGCACAATCCCTGACAATCGGCCTTCGCCGGTAAGCGCCTGCACTTGGCCGAAAATTCTGAAACGCTCGCGAATCAAATCGCCAATTTTGTCGAGAATTTCCGCTAAATCACCGCCAGTTTGACGCTGCAATATGAGAGCCGTCACAAAGAATCGCAAATCTAAATTCGGCACGCGCAACGTGAGATCGTTTAGCGCGTCATCGAAGGGAATACCGAGATTGTTTTCTTCGAACACGCGCTGGAACTCAATTCCCAAGGGCGCCGGAATTTCTTGCGCAACGAGATGGAACCCGGAAGCCAAACTGTGACCCGCGCGAAGTGCGCGGGCAATCAGCTCCAATGCGCCAGGCAACTGCTTGGCAAACAGGCGCAGCCGCTTCTTGCGGCGCATGACAAGCCAAATGAGCGGCAATAGTCCCGTAATAATTGCGAATGCTGGAATGACGGCCGGATTCAGATGCGAAACGGCTCCAACCATTGCACCGGCCAGTGCCATGGTCGCGCTAATGACGAAAAACTTGGCCGGGGTCAACGACGTATCGGCTTGCTCGAATAGCAAGCTCAAATTCTGAAATCGCGACAAAAACTCGGCAAAGGCACTTTGAGTAACATCGAGCGGCTGCGACAGCACCCCGCTTTGTTTGAGCGAATCGCGCGTGCCGACAGTTTTATTGCCAGTTAGAACCGCTAATCGATCTTCCGCGCGTGTGGCCTCAGTGCCGCGAAACACAATCGTGGCGGCTCCTACCAGAGCGCTTACTACGAGAAACACAACAGCGGGTATGAGGATCGAAATCATCGGCAAATGGCAAAAGTTAGTCTTGCATCATGGTTCTTTGCCGGAAAGCGCTGGCCGGCAAACGAACCCCGGCTTGCTCCAGGCGATCCATGAAGCTAGGCCGAATGCCCGTCGATTCAAATCTGCCGACCGCGCGGCCAGTCTCGTCAATTCCATCTTGGGCATAGTGGTAAATGTCTTGCATAACGACAGTTTCTTGTTCCATGCCGGTAATTTCGGTGATGTGCGTGATTTTGCGCACGCCGCCTTGGAGCCTGTTGGCCTGAATGATTAGGTCGACTGAACTGGCAATTTGTTGCCGCAAGGCTTTTAGCGGCAATTCAAAGCCGGACATGGTGATCATGGTTTCAATACGCGCGATGGCGTCGCGCGGCGAATTGGCGTGGAGCGTGGTCATCGAACCTTCGTGGCCGGTATTCATGGCCTGTAACATGTCGAGCGTTTCCGCTCCGCGGCACTCACCGATGATCACGCGTTCGGGCCGCATACGCAGGGCGTTTTTAACCAGATCGGTTGCGGTGACGGCGCCTTTGCCTTCAATATTCGGCGGCCGCGTTTCCAACCGCACGACGTGCTCCTGCTGCAATTGCAATTCCGCCGCGTCTTCAATCGTCACAATACGTTCGTGAATTGGAATGAAGCTCGACAGCGTGTTTAGCAGTGTGGTTTTACCGGAGCCGGTACCACCGGAAATGATAATGTTCAGCCGCGCCTTAATGGCGCCTTCCAGCAGCATGACCATTTCCGGCGTGAACGCCTTGTAGTTGAGCAAGTCTTCCAGCTTAAGCGGATTTGCGCCGAAGCGGCGAATCGAAACGGCCGGACCATCGAGCGCCAACGGCGGAATGATCGCGTTAACGCGGCTGCCGTCGGGCAATCGCGCGTCGACCATCGGGCACACTTCGTCGACACGCCGGCCCACACGCGACACAATGCGATCGATAATCTGCAGTAGGTGGCTATTATCGCGGAAGCCGACGTTTGTCTTTTCCAACTTGCCACGGCGTTCGACATAAACATGCCGCGGACCGTTAATCAAAATATCGCTGATCGACGGGTCTTTAAGCAGAAATTCCAGCGGACCGAGCCCGAACGTTTCGTCGAGCACTTCTTCAATGAGCCGATCGCGCTCGCTGCGGTTGAGCAAGTGATCTTCCGTGTCGCACAAATGCTCTACGACCAGGCGGATTTCGCGCCGCAGCACATCACCTTCCAGTTCGCCCACGCGCGATAAATCGAGTTTATCGACGAGCTTGGTGTGAATGCGGCGTTTGAGCGCTTCGAACTCGGAAGCCGAAGTCTTTTCGCCGGTTCGGCTGTTGGGAACGGGTGTTTTTAACGGAGGCATGATTCAATTCGGGATTGGCGGAATTTGGCCCGCCGGCGCAGCCCAGTGGCGCGGCCAGCAGCGGTTATTTTGGCGCGTTGCCCAGCGCCCTAACAACCATAGCTTATTGCCCGTGCGCGACGAGCGCGATTTGTCAAGGTTTGCAAATCGATTCAAAGCGGGCTGAAAACGGCGAAAAAGCCGAAGTTATTTTTTGCCGCCAAAGATGTTGGCGAAGCGCGATTTAAGACCTTTTTCGGCCGGCGCGTCGTCTGCCGGCTGCTCCGGGTTAGCGCGCACTGTCGGAAAACGAGTCGGCCAGTTCGAGAATCGCTTGCGTGATGGGCGCCTTGCGCGCCTGCTCAATGAGCGGCACGCCGTTGTTGCGCACTTCCGACATCGTGCGATAGTCGTTTGGTAATTGCCAGGATATCTCGCAGCCGATTGTTTCCTGGGCCTTTTTGACACTGATCTGGGCGGAATCGAGACCTACCCGGTTGATCACGATTTTGATTTTTTCCTTGAGGCCCGCGGTTTCGCCAAACGACATCATTAACCGCACGACATTTCGCAGACAAGGCAAATCGAGCTGTGTCACCAATAGCACTTGCGTTGCCGATTGCATCGCAATCATATCGACTGGACTGTAGGCTTTTGAAAGATCGAGTATCAAATGAGTGAACGTCGCCTTCAACAGCCCAATCATTCGCTGCATATCTTCGGCCGTGATCAGCGCCGACTCATTCAATTGCACTGGACGCGGCAACAGAAACAGCCCCGATGAATGTTTCGTCAGCGAACGCTTAAGAAGCGCGAAGTCTAATCGCGTTACATTCTGGGCGACGTCGACCAGCGTGTAATCGGGAATTGCATCGAGGAACACGTCGGCATCGCCGAGGCTCAAATCGAGATCCAATAGACATACCGAATTCTTGGTGTCGGCGGCTAAAGCACAACCCACATTCACGGCAATGCTCGTGGTGCCCACGCCTCCGGTAGCGCCGCAAATGGCGATCACCTGGCTTCCCCGCGACTTTCCCTTCGCCGTGGCCAAATTGCCGCTCGCTCAGGCGTTCGAGCGCGCCGATTAATTCTTCGATCTTCAGCGGTTTGGGCAGAAACTCCTTGGCTCCAGCGCGCATAGCTCGCAAAATGAGCGAGCCGTCGGTCGAACCGCTAAGCACCAAAATACTGCAGCGCGGCGATGTCGCCGCCAACTGTTCGACGAGTTTGAGCGCCTTGTCGGGATCGGAATCGAGCGCAACCACGCCAATGTCGGGATGGGTTTGCCCCACGACATCGGCGAAAAACTCGTACCGCGAGCACTCGGCTTCGAGCCAGACCATTTCCAGGCCCAAAAGCATCGTCTTCAGCGAATCCCGTGAAGGATCGCTGGGATCGACAATCGCCAAGCGTAGAACGTTCGTCATTAGTTGCTCATCATAACCGCCACAGTACTTGCGTACACTCGTGGCGCAAATGCCGCGCTGCTGCGGCAATCACGGCGTACTTACAAGGTCCGAGCGCTGCGCGAAATCAGCGCCTACAGTGCGTAACGGCGCCGAAGGCGGCTCATCCGCCGCCTCTTAATTTAATACGTCATAACCGACGGGCCCGATGTATCCCGATCCGGATGGGCTCGCGCCAGACGCCTCAGACGTACGCGAAGTTTGCCTGCTGGTCGGGTTATAGCGATTAGAAGCATTTGCAGGCTGAGTCGCAGGAACAATGCCTATATTGGTGCCCGACGGAGCCGCCGCCATGCGTACTCCGGCAGGAGCGTCCGCTGTGTTATTTTGCTGGCTGCCGGGTACTGGGGCGCGCGATTGCGGCGCCGGAGTCGGAATTGGCGAACCAGCCGGGATTTCTTCGGCAGGCATCGTGTAACCGCCGGCCGGAACTGGCCCCTCGTAGACAGCTGGCTGGCCCGGCATGGCACAGCCATGCGGTCCGCATGGTCCGTGGGAGGGGACTTCGATGTAGCCCTTCAAATACATATCGCAATCGCTGGGCACGTCAGTATGCATGCCAGGCAAACACTGCGGAGTTTCACAAGGATCAGTGGCGGCAACCAGTTCTGGCGTGACGATGATCAGCAGTTCCACATCTTCGGTTTGCATCTTTTCGCGGCGGAACGGAATGCCGATGTACGGCAGGTCACCAATCCACGGAAAGCCTGTTTTGTTTCCTATGACCCGCTTCGAAACCAACCCGGCCAAAGCGAGCGTTTGGCCCGGCTTCATTTCCACACCAGTATCGACCTTTCGCTCGGTAAAGCCCGGGGCAAAAACGCCGGGTGAAATTTCGATTTGCGTTGTAGGGTCGAGTTCCCGCACCACGGGGCGTACTTCAAGGCGTACATCGCCATTGCCCAACACAATCGGCAAAAAGTCCACGGTTACGCCGGTATCCATATACGAAACGCTCACGCCGTTGATGCTCGTTGAACTTGGGTATGGCACCTGACCGCCGGCGCGAAACTGCGCCGGCCGGCCGCTGACCGTGGCCACGTCGGGCTCAGCCAAAATTTTCACCAAGTCCTCCTGTTGCAACGCTTCAATAAAACCAAAGAATTTGCTACCGCCGTTGACAATGCCAAAGCGCATGCCGTCGTTGCCAGATCCCGTCATGCCGGAAATCGCCTGCGTATTTGCGATCACATCTCCAATGCTCGATACCGCGAAACTAGACCCGTGAATGTTGGCCCAATCCATCCCCAATTGGCGCAATTTCGTGCGCGAAACTTCGGCAACTTTCACTTTCAACAAAATCTGCTGCACGCCGACGACCTGAATATTCGAAATGACCCGGTTATCGTTCTGGCTCGATCCGGGAAAATAGGTGTGAGCAATATCGACAATTTGCGTAATGTGATCGGGCCGATCGACGAAGCCCGTCAATAGTACATGACCATCGGCAATCGCCTTCACGCCAATGTTGTCGCTGGGGAATTCGGTGCGGATCAAATCGGCCAATTGACGCACATCGCCGTTGACGATGCAATCGACGGTATAAATTTGCCCCTTTTCGGTGAATAAGTTTACCTGCGAGGCCCCCACTTTTTTGGCGAAAAGTTGCACCTCACTGGGCGAAAGCGGCGTGGCTTGCAGAATATCTGGATTTCCAACCACAAGCCGCGGGATCGGCTGATCGAGCGTAAGAATGCGGCTGGAATTCACGGTCAACTCCAGTCGTTCCGACGCCGACTGAATCTTGTGAACCACCTGTTCGTTGGAAGCAATTCCGTTTGCTGCCGGCGTAATCGACGGCTGAGGCGGCACCGTAACCTCCTGGCCGATATTGGGCGAAGGAAGATTGCCCAATTGTTGCGCCGCGCGGGAATAACCGTCGAAAACAGCGCGGCAAAAGCAAAGGCGCGATGAATGAGCCGGCTCCGCCGGTCGAAGTGTGAGAACATCCTTGTCCTCTCTTATCTTTTCAAGTTGTTTCGATGAGCTGAAGTTAAATCAGACGAGATGAAATGCGGGAGTAATTCGCCGCTGAAAATTGTGACATGGCTGAGTGCGTGATCTTCCTGACTTCCTAAATATTTGGAGAACGCCTAGTATTTCGGTGCCGTCATTGCCGTCGGCACGATGGCGCCGGCGGGCGCCGCAGCGGGAATCGCCGGTAATATCGGGGCCACAGGCGCCGCTGCAGGCGCCGATGGGGGTGGCGCGGCCGATTGATCCTTGGGATCGGCGGCTACTATGATTCGCGGTTCGCTGGGAGTCCACGGACCATCGGGCTCGCGAGTCATGTCAATCTGCGACAGCTCGCCCCCTTTCACCAGATTCATTGTGAAATGTTCGCGATTATCTTGCACCGGCGCAACCGCGGCCTTGCCATCGGATTGCGGCTGGGCAGGCTTGGGCATTTCCTTGTTGCGATTGCCTGCACTCGTGCCGGTGAGAAGCTCCTGAGCGTCGGTGCCGTCGGTAGTGGCGACTTGGCTATCGTCGGAATTGCGCAGCACCAGGCGGATTTTACCCATCTCGGTCGCCTGCATCAGCTTTTCGGCTTGATCGGGGGTAACTAACAGCGAGACCGTTTTTGCGGTGATAACATCGTTCGATTTGTCGGAACCTTCGGGAGTGCGCCATTGTTCGTTGATGGCAAACACGCGGATATCTTGCAAAATGGTCTTGGTGATACTCTCCTGCACGGCGGATTTGTTATTCGGCTCGACGAACAAAAGCACATCCACACGGTCGTTCGGCTCAAGCAGATAGCCGGCGGCACTTACAGCGTCGGCCGGCACCGCCACCACACGATATCCCGCGGGAATTTCATCCATCCGCTTGTCGGTGGCGAATTTTGCCTTGCGAAGCGGTTCGCCGGCCAAAATAGTCGTTCCCGAACGTTGCCCTTCAATTTCTTTCAAATCGTGAATGGCATCGCCGGGTACCTTCTCTTTTGGCCATTCTTCGAGCGCAACCAATTGCGGAGTCAGCGGTTGGTTGACGCGAATATCCTTGGCGGCCACAAAGATCTGTTCCTTTTCGGCGACCGGCGCCGCGGCGCGGTTGCGGCTTTCAATGACTTGACTAATGCCAATCGAAGCCACCAGGCCGCAGCCGATTGCCAGCAGCAGGAGCATTAATGATTTGGGACGCATAGCGATTTTGCCTGTGGCGGCGGCTTAAAGTGTACTTAATCTGTCGCTACCGCTTCGCACCGCATGGTGCTGGTGGCCGTTAACGTAACCGAACCCAAGAACTGTGGCACCGGAACCCAACTCACCTTTGAGTACGGCACCGATACCGTCACGGTTGCAAAGTTGTTGTACCGTGTCGAAGGAATCGAGACGGTAATCGTCGCATTTGATGAGGCAATGTTGGCCGCGGTCAAATAGTTCTTCACTACGGTTTGCACGCTGGAAGTGGTCGAACTATCCAACACCGCCTGGCGGGCCCCTTCGCGTGCAGCGTTGGTGACAACTTCCTGCACCATCAGGCCGCGCGAGACTTCCACCATCCCCATCACAAACAAAACGAATACAGGGGCCACGATTGCAAACTCAACCGCAGCTACCCCGCTTCGGTTTCTTCGACAGGACCGTCGAAACCGCTCCAGCTTGAAACCGACGGAAGGTGCTTTTGTGAAGAGCCGGAACGTCAAGCTTGTTAAACTTTGCCGATTACCAGCGATGTGGCAGTTCATATCAACATTCCTGTCCACGCGAAGTATGCAATGCAGCCGATGGCGATCGGAATGCCGTAAGGCAAAAGCCGCATTGAGCTTTTGCGTTCGGCGGCAATTGCTGATAGTTCCTTGGGATTAGCAATGGTAAGAATCTCGTGAACGATGGCCACTAGCTGATGCGAATGCTTGCGCCAGTTGCCGCGCAATAGCACCATGGCCACTGCTATCACACCTCCAACGACGGCCGAAACGCAAAACGCATAAAAGGTGGTTTCCGCTCCAACCCAAGCGCCGACGCCGGCAAGCAATTTCACGTCACCCGAGCCCATTCCGCCGATGGCGTACGCTGGCAATAGCAGCGCCAGACCCACGCCGGTGCCAAGTAGGCTCTCGCCCAAGCCGGCCCAGCCGCCAATGTATGCGCCAAAAACCCAGCCGCTAATTACAAACGGGAAGGTTAGCCAATTGGGCACCTTGAGCTTGTAGCCATCGATGACGGCGGCGACCACGAGCGTAATCGTTACGAGCCAAAATGGCCAATGTTCCACTGCGCTGTCGAAATATTCTTTCACGGCGAAAAATCCTTACAAATTTCAACGTGCTCCAACGATCAAAAATCGATTCTGCTCTCTCGGCTGTACTCAAGTTCGCGTGCTGAGCACAATGCCGATCACAGTTACGACGACTGTGAAAAAATAGCTCACCAATTCGATCATGCCGGAGATTGCTTCTTGTGGAATAGTCGGAGACATGGTGGTTGAATATTTGTGTCTGGGTGCCTGTTCTTCTGTCCGTTGCAAACGCCGACCAATGGATGCCGACACAATTTTCTATTCAACCATACGTCAAAAACCTCTTCGGCGCGGCGGGAAATTCCCGGGCGCCGAAGAGGTTTCGCGTTTGCCAAAGTCCTGATTCTGTTCTTGGCTTCTCGCCTGTGACCGTTTCCTTCGTTTTCCACCCACGGGCGTTTGGCCCGTGGGTCTGCCCCTGATTGAATCACGAACGAACGCCTGCTTCCTAGCTCGCGGTGAGTGAGTCGGCCACGCTCTGGAACGTGTTACTGGCGTTGGTGCCAATTTGTCCGATTGCGGCTAAACACACGACCACGATCAAGGCCAACATCACGGCGTATTCCACCGCGGTAGGCCCATCCTCGGAAACCAAAAACTCGCGCATCACCTTCACTGCGTACCACATAGGTAGTCTCCTTCTGTTGGAAGAAGTGCGCTACCGTGTGCATAGCTACGGTGGGAGATGCCGTACATCGCTCACTAACTGGCGCCGGCCAACGAGTTGGCCACGTTGTTGAACGTGGTTTTCGCGTTAGTGCCAATCGAGCCAATGGCAGCCAGGCACACGATGACAATCAGAGCCAACATCACGGCGTATTCGACCGCGGTGGGCCCATCTTCGGAAACCAGGAACCGGCGGACACTCAATGCAAAGCTCTTCATGGAAACCTCCAAATTCGACGGCGTCGCGGCCTTCCGCAGAAGCACCGCAATAGCGTCGATGTAACAAGGGAAAGTGGGTACTGCCGGCGTTCAACGCCACCTGGAATTCAAGTGGCGGCTGGCCTGCTGGACGCAGATCGGCAAACCCTATTTATGGAAACGTGTTGGCTACCTGGATTCCGAAGGCATGTCTTACCAGCTTCGGTTCTCCAAGGCCGCAGGCCGAACGGTTGCATGTCGTCAGTTGCGCCGGATGGATAAAAGTCGAATAGGATCCGGCGATCGACGCCACGCTTTACCACAACCCGAAAGTCGTGTCACATTCCAGCCGCTCTTGATTGCTCAATTGCTTCTGGCTGTGCAAACAAACCCTATGTCACATTCGCCGAGTGTCAAATTGAAAGCTTTAAGAAATTTCTAATGTTCTGAAATAAATCTCGGCAGGAGCAACATCACATTCGATTCGGGTCCGATGTTCCGCGGCTCAGGTGTGATCGGCGTGTTGCGATTTTTCAACAGCTTATTGGCCACCGCGCAATTTATGCGCGGTACATTCCGCACAAGCGCAGCAAGCGGCGAGCTATGATTGCCTGCGCGAATTTTCCCAGAACGACCCGCCTAATTTGTCGGAGTGTCGCGGCGGATCGCGGCAGGATGCGTATTTAGTTTTGCCGTCGATACAAGCGCATCGGCACGCAGACACGACGACCACCTGACATCATCCTCAATCATGGCTTGGACCGACGAAGCACTCGATCGACTGGCTAGCTCGCCGTCGGGCTATCACGATGGCTCTTCGCCGGCTGCGGAACCGACGGCTTTAGCTGCGCTAGCTCTTGTCGGCGCTGGCAGAATTGACGACGCCTGCATCAAGCTTCGTTGGCTTATGTCAAATCAGAAGGCCGACGGGTTGGTCGCTCCGTTGTCCCAGCTTGAAAGTCCCGGCTGGCCGACGCCACTGGCAATTTTGGCGTCAGCGGCTGTGGCTGACGCGAATGGTTCCGCAAGTTCAAGCGGGAAGAACGAGCCAAATTTCGATCACGACAAAGCGCAGGAGTGGCTATTGGCGGCCAAAGGTACAACCTCCAAACGGCTCCCCGACCTCGGGCATGACACAACCCTTGTCGGCTGGCCTTGGGTGCTCGCCACGCACTCTTGGCAAGAGCCCACAGCCTGGTCGGTGCTCGCGCTTTGTGCAGTTGGATTGAATGAGCATCCCCGCACGCGCGAAGGCGTGAAATTGCTAGTCGATCGCTTGCTGCCCACCGGTGGATGCAACTACGGTAATACATTCGTGTTCGGGCAAAAATTGCGGCCGCACGTCGAACCGACTGGAATTACTCTGGTTGCTTTGCGCGGCGAAAATATCGACGATCCGCGTTTAGAACGCTCGCTCAAATATCTGTTGGGCGCCCTTTCAGAAGAAACGACTCCCAATTCGCTTGCTTACGGTTTGCTCGGTTTAGCAGCTCACGCTCGCGATCCGGCGCTCGCCGATACATGGCTTGAATCAGCTTATCGCAGCACGATAGCTCGCGATCCATCTCCGCTATCGCTGGCTTTATTAGTTTTGGCAGCGCAGGGTCCCGATTGCGCTCTGATTCGATTCGCACATGGCAGCATCGCAAAGTCTTTGATTTAGAAAGCAATTTTAGATGCAGGCTGCAACAAAAAATTCTGATTTCGACGAGCCATCTGCTGCGGTTGCGCCTGGTGATAAACGAGGCTTCGATCGCCGCACGATGCTAATTGCAACTGGCGCCGTCGCCGCGGGAGCGATCGGCTATCCGCTTGTTCGCAGCGCTGTTGCACCTCGACAGCCGGTTTTCATCGCCCGAAATCAGAGGTACGACGGGCCGTTGGCGAAAACCATTCGCGACGGATTATTGGCCACTGGAATCACCGCCGAGCAACTTCGCGGCAAGCAAGTGTTGCTCAAGCCGAACTTGGTTGAGCCAACGCGATTATCGCCGCAACTGACGACTAATCCGGCAATGGTTCTGGCCGCCGCCCAAGTATTTCTTGATTGGGGAGCGAAGGTCACCGTCGGCGAAGCTCCTGGCCATGTGCGCGATACGGAAATGGCACTCGTCGAAAGCGGACTGCGTTCCGCCTTAGATGAGACGCGATTGCCCTTTGCGGATCTGAACTACGAAGACGTCGTATGGATGCAAAATCGAGGCGGTGACAGCACGCTGCCGGGATTTTATTTCCCGCGCAGCGTGCACGCGGCCGATTTAATCGTTTCCATGCCGAAAATAAAAACGCATCATTGGGTGGGCATGACGGCGAGCATGAAAAATATGTATGGCACCATCCCGGGCATTGTGTACGGCTGGCCGAAAAATGTGCTGCACCACAATGGCATTCCCGAAACGGTCTTCGATATCAATGCCTCGCTGCCGCGCACCATCGCGATTGTCGATGGCATATTGTGCATGGAAGGAGACGGCCCGATCATGGGCAGCGCAAAAGAAATGGGACTTGTCGTAATCGGTCCAAATCTGCCAGCGGTCGATGCCACTGTGGCGCGATTGATGAAACTGCGCCCTGAATACGTCAGCTATTTAGCGCTCGCGCGTAATCGACTTGGGCCGATTGACGAAGCCCACATCGTGCAGCGCGGCGAAGCCTGGCGGGAATTGGCGCAACCTTTCAAAATCCTCGACGCGCCGCATTTGCGCAACTTGCCAAAGGAACCTGGGGCTTTGATTTCAAAAACCAGCCGTGCTGCAACGTTTGCAGTTTGACCAAAGGAATTGATCGGTCGGTCGAGCAAAATCTGGCGGTATTGCAAAAAAATGAGCGCCTCATGCGACCTTGCCGTGCTCGACGAACCAGATGCAGCATGCCGCAGCGCGGTCCAACGGCAGAGCCGCAGCCGCTGGCAAATCAAAGTTGATCCGCTCGTCGCAGTCGCCATTGGTTGTTGTGTTGTTGTGCTGGTGATCATGGCTTGGCCAATGTTTGTCGGGCAAGTGCATATCGGCGATGATTTGGGCGCATTTCATTTGCCGCTACGAGCCTTTTACGCGAAGCAACTAGCGGCAGGCCAGCCATTCGATTGGTGTCCGGATTTGTTCGGCGGATTCTATTTGACCGGCGAAGGCCAGGCCGGAACGTATCACCCGCTGCACTGGTTGCTGTATCGCTGCCTGCCGCTGGGCGTGGCGTTCGATCTCGAATGTTGGCTCAACTATCCGCTGATCTTGGTCGGAACGTACCTCTTTTTGCGCCGCTGGCGATTGGCCCGGCACGCAGCGCTCTTGGGGGCAATGGTGTTCATGCTGGGCAGCTTTAATTTGCTGCACTTCGCGCATATCGACGCCATTTCAGTAATGGCTCATTTGCCGTGGCTCCTAATGGCGATTGACGTGCTCTTACGCGATCCAAACTCGTCACCGCCATTTTCCGAGAGGTTTCGCCGAGGGCGCGTCGGCTCAAAATGTCTCGCTTTCGTCGCAATCGCGCTACTAACCGGCTCGCAATTGCTGATCGGGCATCCGCAATACATGCTGTACTCAGGGCTGGCGGAGGCGGGATACTTATTATTACTCGCATTGGCGAGTCATGACTCTTGGCGACGATCTCTTGCGGCAAGTTCTTACTGGTTTGCCGCGGTAGCGATCGGCGGGTTGATTGGCGGTATGCAGCTAATACCGACATTCGATGCGCTGGCGCATTCGGTTCGCCAATCGGCCGCCGGCCAATTAGCTGCTCAAGGCTCGCTTCATCCGCTGAATTGGCTGCAATTGTTCGCCCCCTATTTGCTTTCGACCCGTGTGGTCGGGCAAAACACGCACGAATTGGGGTTATACATGGGGGCCGCGCCCTTGGTATTGGCCGTGTGGTGGATTATTGGCGGCTCGGCACGCAACACTGTCCAACGGCAATTGACGATCGTAGCCCTCGCGATCGCCGTTACGGCAATGGCTTGGGCCTGCGGTGTTTTCGGACCCTTGGGATGGTTGCAGGCGCATTTGCCATTGATAAATCGATTTCGCTTGCCTTGCAGGGCAATCGTATTGTTTCAGTTGGCGTTTGCCGCATTGGCTGCTTTGGGCTTTTCAACTTTGCCGCGGCAATCGGCCGATGAACGGGCCACCGGCGTCGCCGCAGCACGCAAACTGTGGTGGCTGGTCGCCATCAGCGTGACCATTGCAGTTTTCGGCTGCGCATTATGGCCCGAACAAACCGCCGCTTGGCCCTTGGTTCTGGCGGGACCGATGTTAATGATCATGGCGGTCTGGTTGCTCGTCCGCGCGGTCAATGGCTCGCGCCCGGCGGTCGTCTGCATCGTGTTGTTGACGGCGATCGATTTGGGAGCCTACGGGCTGAGTTATTCCTTGATCGGAAAGACTGTATCGTTAGCAACTTACATTCAGCGGATCGATGTTCCGCCCGGCGCAACGCCCGCCCGGGTCGCGCTCGATTTGAAAAACGGCGTCGAGACAGCTCCCGGACAAACCGGCCCGCGCCAGGGAGACCAAATCTTGCTGGCGGGTTGGAAACGCGTCGATGGCTATGCCGGTTTGGAACCGGCGCGACAATTGGACTACCGCCAGCCGGCGGCTTTGCGCGCTGCCGGCGTAGTATGGATTTCCCCAGATGCTGCGAATGCAATTCAGAATGCCGGATTGTTTTCCAGCTTTGCAAAATCGGGGGATTGGTCCGAGTTAGAGAACCCGCGGCCGCGGGCGTGGCTGGTTGCGCGAGTTCTTGCCAGTGATCAGCCGCGGGTCGATATTGCGAAAATCGACCTGACGGACGAGGCTTTGATCGAACGGCCGCTTGAGGGTGATAAATCGCTACAGCCCGTGCCATCGGAATCCGGCAATCGCGCGCCGCCGGGAAAAGTTCGACTCGTTTCCGATCGTCCTGGATCGATCGAGTTGGCGACGGATTCAGCGGCGCGACAGCTACTGGTTGTAAACGAAAGCTTCGATGGGGGCTGGCGCCCACGAATCGACGGGCAAATGGCCAATGCGATTCGAGCAAATGGCGATTTTTTAGGCGTCGCTGTGCCAGCCGGCAATCACGAAATTCAGTGGAAATTTCGACCTCTGAGCCTCCAAATTGGCCGCATTCTGAGTGGAATTGGCCTAAGCTTGATCGGGGCAATGCTGGTGTGGTCGATTTGGCCACGACAGACGCGTACGGTGGCAACGTACTGAGCCGCTTCGGATTTTGCACCAAATGAACAGCAATTTAACGCCCCCATTGCGCCTACCGATTTCCGACGCGCTGGTGAGCGTGGTGCTGCCGGTCTACAACGAAGCGGCCGTGCTGGCTGAGCTTTGCCGGCGGCTGCGAGCGGAACTCATCGCCTGTCGCACGACGTTCGAGATCATTTTTATCGATGACGGCTCGCGCGATGAAAGCTCGGAAATACTCGATCGATTGGCGCGGCAATTCGCGGAAGTGCGCGTCGTTCATTTGTCACGAAACTTCGGCCATCAGGCGGCGATTCACGCCGGATTGTCGCATGCATGCGGCGATGCCGTGGTGCTGATGGATTCCGACTTGCAGGATTCGCCGGAAGCCATCGGCGAGTTTTTGAAGGCCTGGCAAGCTGGCTATGACGTGGTCTACGCTGTGCGCGTCAATCGTAGAGAAAGCGTGTGGAAGCGGACGATGTTCGGGGGCTTTCATCGATTTTTGTCGTCAATTTCGCGCACTCCGATTCCGGCCGACGCAGGCACCTTCGGGCTGGTCGACGCACGTGTCGCGCACACGATCGTGGCATTGTGTGAACATGATCGATACTTGCCTGGGTTGCGCAGTTGGGTGGGTTATAAGCAAATTGGGGTACCGGTCCAGCGCGGCGAGCGTTACGACCGGCGACCGCGGGTTTCACTCCGGGGGCTGGCGCGGTTGGCAAAGACCGCAATTTTTTCATTTTCCGCGTTGCCGCTATCGATGTTCGCTTGGTTGGGCGCCATTTCGCTGTCGATGTTTCTCGGCTTCAGTGGATACTCGGTGTATTGCAAGTTGTTCAGCGACGTTGCGGCTCCGGCATGGGTTTCTCACTTAGTGACAATGAGTTTTTTTGCCGCGCTCAATTCTCTGGGAATTTCGATGCTTGGGGAATACGTAGTGCGTATTTACGATCAAGTGCGGGGGCGGCCTTTGTATTTAATCGATCGCACCGTAAACATTGCCGGACAGCATCATTCCACGAGCGATCGCTGTGAACAGCAAGTGGAAATCAACGCGGCCGGCGCCAGTCGAATGGATTTAGAACGGTTAGATCCCCTGGAATTGGATAGTCGTTGGGATAATTCCTATCAGCACCTGTTTGACGAGGCCCAGGAGCTCCTTGATTTGGGCGCTTTGATGCATTCCGAAGCGGCCGATTTGGCCGACCGGAACGAACACAACCGTAGTGATTTGGATGAATCGCTATTCGCCGCAGCCGACGGAGAGCCGCGGTTGTTGAAGTTTTCCGAGATGCAAAAGAATCATTAGCGGCTCGGCGGGAACCTCGTCCCCCCAAAAACTGCAAGGTCGCAGTCAGTCACACCACCAAGCCTGTTTGTCGTTTTCCATGCCGGGGGATGAGCGCGAGCGTGTGGCATCGAGCAATCCGTCGTTGTCAGTTTTGATCAGACCCGGCTTCATGATCATCGATGGCTGCAAGCGGACGCCACCGCTGACGCCAATCAGCACGCCGTTACCATTGATAATTCGGCGATTGATGACGGTTTCGACCATTTTGGGCGCGGCGGCGAGCATTGGATGGTGATCGCCGGATTTCCCAAAGTAACTCATCTGCCAATGGGTTTTCTCCAGTAACTTTTCGCTACGAATGATTTCGGCGGCCAATGCCATGTCGCTGAGATTTTGCAGTTCGGCATAAATGGGGTACTTGTTGGCAAGCTCGGCAAAGTGCTGGGTGAAGTTAAAGGCGAATTGCCGGTTGATGTCGTCGGCCGCGCCGGTGTGCATTTGCTGGCCGGCAGCGGTAAGCATTTCGTTTTCGCTGAGCACTTGCAGGCCTTGGCCGACGAGTTCGAACGCATCGCGTTTTGGCGCGGCAAGAATCGCGTCATAATTCATAGTGAACCACCAGCGGAGCACATTCATCGGCGGAGGCGGCTGGCCGGGCGGAATATCGACCATGTCCAAATAACTCGGCACGCCGGGCACGCCATCTTCCAGGCCCATGCCCACCAGCTTCATGCGATAATCGGCTTCGAGCATCACGAGCGCCTGCGCGGAGCGCGGGTCGATGTTTTCATAGATGATTTCCTGCGACCCGAGTTGGTCGCGAAGTTTTTTCATCCATGACTCGAGCTGACCGGACTTCAGCGGCGCGGAGCCCGATTGGTTCAGGAAGATTTGCACGTTGGCAAGCGCGGCTTTTGTGGGAGTGATCGAACAAGCAATGGCTGCTTTCGGCCCGGAGAGAATTTGCCGCAGTACAACGACCAAATCGTCGAGGCGCATGACAGGATGATTTGTGGAAGTGCTTACCAACCGCCCTTCGGCGTTCATCTGCCAATCGCCCGCTGGGCCGGCCAGAACAATTTCGCCTTCTTCAGGATAGACAAGCACGTATTTGATGCGCTCGAGTCCGGCCAAGGTCTGCATTTCTTGCGTCGGGGGCAGCCCTTGAGCAGCAAGCGCCTGGGCTTGCCGTTCGAGACGCACGAGTGAGATTTTGCGCAGTTGAGCTGGTTGGCAAACATCGTGCTCCGAAGCCGCGGCAGGCATGGATGCGAGCAGGCGCAGTTCGGCCAATGCACCGGTCGTATCGCTCTTGGTTCGCTCGCGCATCGTGCCTTGCGCGTCGATATAAACGCCCCCTTCGAAGCCAACGGCGGTGCCGTTGCCACCGACATCGGTCCAGCTTTGGGGATCGACAGTTGATTTGATGAGATCGATGAGGCTATCGAAATCGGCCATGCTGCCGCCGGGATGGCCCGTGCTTGGCGGCGCTTGCGCGGAGTTCGAAGCGGAGTTGCCGGCGGAGTTCGTGGCGGCCGAAAGTGCGCCGGCGGCGACGAACAGTACAATGGCAGCGGCAAGATGTGCGCTTAGGCGGGCGAGCCAATGGAGAACATCTCGATCGGCGCTACGTTCCATGAGACACCTCGCGATTCTCAATCGTTCCGGAGAGAAGTGCCGTGAGCGGCGACGCTTTCGGTTGCAAGGCGGCGACCCCGGCAGCTTCAATTTCGCCGATTTAGGACGGAAAAGTCAAGCAATGGCGAATACGTGGGAAAGCGGCGGCATGCGCGTGGTGGCTAATGCAGCGCGATCAAATAATCTCAAAGGACCGAGAGAAAAATGAATCGTTCCTAAGAATGCTTACCAGGCAGGGGCGGCGGTGGGTGGTTTGGCGCTGGAGCCACGGCCATGGGCCGGCTTGCCTTCCATGAACCGGTTGCAGCCGCCGGCGCCGGTTATGCGCAACTGGAACGGCTGCAACTTTTCGTCGATGCAATAGCCGGCGGTGGTGGCGGCAATTCGCGCACCCGGCTCAATTTGCCACCATTTGCAGTCTTTGCAGAGGCCCCACTGGGATTTTGCAGCTTTGCCGTTGTGATGGCCGTTTTGATTGCTTACGTGACGCATGATTGAACTCCATAACAACTTGCCGCGAATGATCGGTTTGCATTCATGGCAAATCGTGGAGCAATTTATGTGCCCGGCAGCAGCCGATTGGCATCGGTCCTTTGAAATCGGCTAATCGAATGAATAGCCGGCGAAAAGGACCTCGTCGGGCTTATCGTCTTTGTAGGCCAGCGCGTAGACGCAATGGCCGCGCTCGACTTCGTCGAGGAAGTCCATGTTGTCTTCGATCATCTGGCGCGTGGGATGCGTGGTGCCGTAGAGATCTTCGAGCTGGTCTTCTGGGAGCGGCGCGGCGACGCAAAAATCGGGCTCGTCGCCGATCGATTGAATGTCGAGGATCGAGCGAGTGCCATCGGCGTCGGAATCTTCCATCGCTTCTTCGATGGAATCGTGCTGCGCGCCGGGGCCGGGCTTGGTGGGATCGAACGGGAAGCGGAGAAACGGCGTGGCCGGGTTATAGCGGCCGGCCTGGAACTCACGGTCGCGCAACTCTTTCAACACCTGATCCAGATTGGGCTTGTACTTGACGAAATACCAATACGGTTCGCCACCCATAATGCACCTCGGAGAATTGCGTGTGAAAAAAGATTACCCACGCAACTCTAGCATATCGGTGCAGGCACTAAAGCAGTCTGTCGCCCACGCAAATCACTTGGCGACGCTGACTTTTGCTTCCGTCGTGCCGGGCATAAGCTGGTGAATTTCCTGCTTCAGCACGTCGAACAGACCTGCTTGCAAACCGATTTTTGTAGCGGCGGCAGAGAGTTTCTTGACGTTCTCGGGGGAAATGTCGCACTGCACGTTAGCCAGCATGATCTCGGTGTCGGCAGAAATGCAGAAGACGCCTTTGATGGCCCCGTTCTCGCGCAGGACCGCGACGACGATCGTTTCGTCGCCGCTAGTGCTTCGCACAATGGTTTCCCAGCCTTGGGCACGAAGTTTTTTGTCGTAATAGAAGACTAGCTTCGATACCTGCTTGTCGTCGGCAGCGCCGGTATCGTAATCGCGCACGCGCACGCCTTTGATAACCTGACCTGCCAATTGGACGATTTGCCGCGCTGCTTCCAGTTGTTCGGCGGCCTCTTGAAGTTCGCTTTCTCCGCCGGTTGTGGCTGCCGATTGACGCAGCGCCTCAACGACTCCGGCCACGGCTGCATCGCCGATGCCAAACAAATCTTTGAACATGCCCTGGCTCAGATCGAGTTCGGCCATTTCACCATCGGGCGCATCGGGGCAGTCGAATTCGACGCTCCCCTTGGGCGCGGCCGTTTTCGCGGAGGGATCTTCCGCGAACGCAAATCCAGTTAAGAGGCACGCGAAAGCCAAGCTGCCTGCCAACGACAAAATGACCTTCAATCGTAAATCGTTCGTTTGAGCCATGGCTCCCTCCTGGATTCGATGGAGAACTGGGGCCAAAGAATATCGCCGCCGGGCTTTCGATTCAAGTCGAATTGGTGCTTGCGTGCCGGTCCTCCGGACCTCGCGGCGCCTTCGGTAAACACGGGCATCCAGACCTGACGGTCTGGGCTATTGAATGACGGCCCTCCGGGCCTGCGTCACGCACGGAGTGTGTGATCTACTTGGCTTGGCTAAGCTACGTAATAAAACTTCTTGATCGCGCTTCTTGCCATTTCGGACACATGGTCAAAATCGCCACGGTTTTCAAAGGCACGCACTGGCAGCCAATGGTATTGCTGCTCGTTCGGATAAAACAGCAGGCCTTTTGAGCTTTGCACGCATTTGGCGAAAACATCCCAACGAAATTGAGAATTAGAAGAATCGGTGATGACCGATATCAGCTCGTCATCAAAGTGCCATTCAATCTCTTTGTTACAATCGGGTCGCTTCGCAAATCGATAGCGCGTCCAAAATTGAGCTTCAATTGGTTGTAGAAATAAGAACCAAATACCCCCAAGCGCAATGGCGCCACAAACCCAGCGATCGGTTCCCGCGTGGAAAAAGCCAATGACGCCGCCAACTATGATAACGCAAGCGATTAACTTCATTGCCACTTGCAGCGAACGTCGGCACATGTGCTCTCGATGGCATCGACGCGATTGAAGCAGTTCATCAACTGTCCATTGATATCGCGCACAGATCGGTGATCCCATGGACTACTTATTTCAATCTAGCGACTGTTCAGAAGTGTAGGAACTGATCTCTATGGTTACAATTGAAGTCAGCTGATGGTATTACCCGACCATTACCTCTTCGTCTTCCACACCGGGTCGGCGTGTGTCTTCGGCGGCGCATTTCGAACCAGCGGGTGAGGGTCATTTTTTGCTGCGTGTAGAACTGGATGCCTTCGGTGCCCTGGATGTGCAGATCGCCGAAGAACGATTTGTTCCAGCCGGTGAAGGGGAACCAGGCCATCGGAGCGGGCACGCCGACGTTGATGCCGATCATGCCGGCGTTGAAGTGCCGCTTGAACTGCCGGGCGGCGTGGCCGGAGCTGGTGAAGATGCAGGCGCCGTTGCCGTATTCGCAGTCGCGGCCCATGGCGAGGGCATCGTCGAGGTTCTTCGCGCGCATGACGGAGAGGACCGGGCCGAAGATTTCTTCCTTCGCCAGCCGCATGCCGGGCTTCACCTGATCGACGACGCTGGGGCCGAGCAGGAAGCCGTCTTCGGGAAGATCCGTTTGCGGCCATCGAGGGCGACGCTGGCGCCTTCCTTGGCGGCGACGTCGAGATATGAAGCCACCTTTTCGCGGTGCTGCGCCGAGATGACCGGGCCCATGTCGACTGCGCCGCCGGAGTCGGTGGGACCAACTTTCATCGCTTTGCCGACGTTCACCAGGCCATCGACCAGCGGCATCGGCAATGCCGCCGACGGGCACGGCCAAACTGCCGGCCATGCAGCGTTCGCCGGCACAGCCGAAGGCCGAAGCCTGAATGGCTTTGACAGCCTGATTGAGATCGGCGTCGGGCATGATGATGAGGTGGTTTTTCGCGCCGCCGGCGGCTTGCACGCGCTTGCCGTGGCGCGTGCCGGTTTCGTAAACGTGCTTGGCGACGTCGGTCGAGCCGACGAAGGAGATCGCCCGCACGAGCGGATGCGTGAGCAGGGCGTCGACACATTCTTTATCGCCGTGGACGATGTTGAACACGCCGTCGGGGAGGCCGGCTTCCATAAGCAGCTCGCCCAGGCGCACGGCCGACAGCGGAACTTTTTCGGAAGGCTTCAAGCACGAACGTGTTGCCGCAGGTGATGGCCACCGGGAACATCCATAGCGGAACCATGGCGGGGAAATTGAATGGCGTGATGCCCACGCACACTCCGACGGGATGGCGGCTGGTTTCGCTATCGACATTGGTCGCGATATTTTCCAAGTGCTGTCCCATGGATGAGGCTCGGAATGCCGCAGGAGAATTCAACCATTTCAATGCCGCGTTCGACGCTGGCGCGGGCTTCGGCGGCTGTCTTGCCATGTTCGCGGGTGACCAGCGCCGCGAGTTCGTCGAAATGTTTGACCATGAGTTCGCGGAGGCGGAACATGACTTTCGCGCGTTCGACGACCGGGGTTTCGGACCATTTAAAGAGCGCATTGGCGGCGGCCTGGCAGGCGGCATCGATTTCCTCGGCACTGCACAGCGGCACCTTGGCGATTACCTTGCCGCGGGAAGGGTTGAAGACTTCGCCCCAGCGGGTTGCCTTGGACGATTTCCACTGGCCGCCAATGAGGAGTTTGACTTCGGCGATAGATTCTTGAGGGGCGGGTTTTTTTGCTTGGGCGGTGGCCATGGCGTGGATTCAGGGTTTGGAGTCCAGGTTTCAGTGTGACGGTGAACGGGTGAGTGGTGAAAGAGTGTGCAGGAGATCTTGAAATAGTCCAGTGCCAGGGGTCGCGAATCAGGCATCAATTTCGCATTGAAGGCATCGGGCCCCGGTAAGTCCCAATCTATAGCTGTAGTTTATTGTTATAACGCAAGCGATTAAGTGGCGTAATTCAATTTTGAAAACAGCCTGCGACGTGCGGGGCCTTCCTTGACACCCCGATTTGCCCTATTTATCATCGAATGATGGGCTGCGTCAGCCGTGCGCAAGCCCTTATTTCGTCGAGTGATAAGTTAGCTACGGCGCGTCGGAATGCTCTTATTCTTTTCGCAAGGGACGGAAGCACGGCAGTCGTTGCCGGCGTTCCGCTGGGCTGATCTAAATGCCTATCGTTCCAATTGTCGTCGGCGTGCTGTTCTTGGTGGGCATTGCCGCATTGGTTCTCAGCCGAACTACATGGCGGTGGTACAACATCACGCTAGTTGCGCTGTCGATACTGATGACGATCGTCTGGTTCTACTTAGCTGTGCGCACCTTGAAAACGCAAGCCAACTGGCGCAATGAAGTCGCCCAGTACCAAAAGGATATTGACCAACTCGACACTCAGAACGAAGAACTGATCAAGGGCAATCCGCAGGCCGAGCCGCCCGAACCCAGCCTTTCCCAGCGCAAAGTGGCGGTTGAAAAAATGCTGCAAGGCCGTGGCCGCGTGTGGGATAAAGTCGCCCGCAAATCGGTTTCGCCGGCCGGGGTAATCGTGGCGACCGTCGATCATCCCGATCCGCACGGCATCGAGCCCAAAAACGTCTTCTTCGTGTTCGACGATGCCGACGTGAAAGACGGCGGACAGTTTTTGGGCCAGTTCGAGGTCACGGCGGTAAACGGCCAGCAAGTTACGCTCACTCCGGTCTTCCCCGTGCGGCCGCTCGAACTACAACAGCTTACGAAAAAGGCGGGCACCCCGCTTGTACTCTACGAAATCATGCCGGCCGATAGCCACGAGGCGTTCACCGAGCTTGATGACGCCACGCGCGCGGCTCTCTTGTCGGGCTTGCCTGCCGACGTGCAGCAGGAATATGCGAAAGACGAGAAAGTTCCCGCCGCAGATGAGCCCCAAACCGACCGCATTTGGCGGCGCGTAAAGGCGCTCAAGGATTTCGACGTGGCCATCGGTCAGGGGGCAAACCAAGAAACGCAGCACATCACCGCGGGCGCCGAATTAGTGTTCGACCCAAAATCGGCGCAAGAACGAATTGCCGCCGGCGATGTCGAACCGGTGGCCGAGAACGACAAAGTATACGTGCGGCCGCTGCGCGATTATGCCCAGCTTTATCGCGACTTGGATTTGCAGCTTGAGGCGTTGAATCGAAACATCGCCGAGGTGAACGGGCAGATTGCCACCGTGCAGGAAGCCGATCGCAAGGCGAAGCAGGATATCGACTATCGCCAAAGCGAAATCGCCAATCTGAATCAAGACCTGACTCACTTCAAGGACGAGACTGCGATGATGAGCAAACACGTAGCTGCACTCGAGGCCCGCATTGCCGATTTGGATGGCGAGCGGCGCCAGCTATTCGCCAAGAACCGGGAGCTTGAGCAGGAACTTTCGTCGCTCGTGCACCAGGCGGCCGACGAAATTAATCGCCGCACTGCGGCCGCGCAAGCGAGCAATCGCTAGTTTGCTTTCTCTGGGCGGGCTTTCAGCACCCCCTCGGTGTCGCAAGCAGGCGACGGAAAAGATGTTTGAAGTTATTTCGTCAGGTATAGCTTGCCAGCGTGCGTCAACCGCAGGCGATACATTTGATCGCCGTGTTCGATCCAAGCCTCGCGCTGGCCTTTGAGCAATTCATCTGACGAATAGACCAGCGGGCGCGGTGGGATTGAACTACCGGCATGCCAGCAATCCGTAACAATTACTGACTCGGCAGCCGCGGCCTTCGCAGTTTCACTTTGATGTGCAGATTCGATTTGTAAATCGAGCATAGTGACGATTAAACCGTAGGTGATCGAAATCGTGTAGATTTATTGGCACGGCGGCCTAATGTAAGCAAGGCAATCAGTGTGCCGAACTTATGGAAGATCACGATTTGGCTTAAATATGCGATTCTTTGACCGCGCATATTGGTAATCGGCGTTAGGCCGCGGCGAAGAATTGACCGCACGTGGTGAGAAAATCGCCCTGCTGCCCAGGGCTAGCGCACGAATTCCGCGGCGGTTTTCTACGGCGGCCAACAGTAACGCCGGAATTCTTGTTCATCCAAAAATAGGGCGTCGCAGGCCAACTGAACCATGATGGGTGTGTCCGGCCAGCCGAATGCAGAGAGGAGGCGGTCGAACTCGCTATTTGGGCAAGCGCCTTTGAGATCGACAAAGAGAAGCCGGCCTGCGCGATCAAATAAATTACCCTCCAGTTGCCAAGTACCGGCTTCCAGGGAGGGCGCTATGGTGCCATTTTGAATTTGCGCGGAAGTCCACACGAACGACCCATCGGGTTCAAAAAACAGGCGTTCAATTTGTTCAAGCGCACTCGCCGCTTGTTCGAAACTTACGCCAAATGGTGTCGCGAGCCTCGTGCGGCACCGCGAGCGTGCGAAATGCCCCTTGACGTAAATCGCGCGATGGTCCCGGTGCAACCAGTGGAGAACGAGCGTGCAGCGATATGTGGAAGGGGAGCACGGCAAAGATGGATGACACATGAAACGGAAATTACAAATTCGTGATGGACTCTCAATCATCGCCTTCAGCGGTCG
>CAWGBP010000039.1:0-32277 GCA_963820835.1 Pirellulales bacterium
ACCCAAAACGGCACATATTCAGTCGCGCTTGAGAGCTGTTTTTGTGGGGCTGCCAACGCCTGCTTCGCGGCCGACGAAAGTTGGGCTTGGCTCAACACTTCCTGCAGTTGCAAAATGGCCTGCCGTACCTTCCACCGCTCGTTGGGGGAAACATCGGCCACGGAAGCCTTCCCAGCGAGCGCTGAAGTGACGATCTCGATATGAGGCCGCACCGCTTCGCCCAGAACGGCCGATTCCCGCTGGGCGATTTTGTCGATCGACACGGCCGCCGAGCGCAACTCATCGGCCGAATCGTGCATGTTGAGCGATTAGTCGGTTGGCAAAAAACCGATCGCGCGCCAGCAGAATCAAGCCGATGCCTTTTTGACCGTCGTTCGAACCATGCGCAAAACTTACGCCACCGCAGGTGGCCAAAAGCACTCCACGAATCCAGTGGGGAGGATTTTCACCTTCGACCGGCGGGTCGCACGAGTTTGGCTTCGCGAAAAATCGCTTCATCACCAACAGCAAGCCCGCGGCGGCGGCAAAACCAATGATCGGAGAAATCAAAAGCGACAAACCCACTTCGGTGGCTTTCGTCCAATTCACGCCCGAAAAATCGTGTCGTGTGATCAGACTATTGGCTAACCCGACGCCGAGAATCGAGCCGATGAGCGTGTGTGAACTGGAGACGGGCAGTCCGTACCACCACGTGCCGAGATTCCAAATCATGCCCGCCAGCAAGAGCGAGAGCACCATCACAATCGACCGCATCGAGGTGCTTTCGAGAAGCAAGTCGACTGGGAGCAAATTCACAATGGCGAAGGCAACTGCCGTTCCGCCCAACAGCACACCAAGAAAATTGCAGATCCCGGAAAAAATGACCGCCGGCGTGGGGCGCAGCGTGCGCGTGTAAATGACCGTCGTAACCGCGTTGGCTGTGTCGTGAAATCCGTTGACGAACTCAAAACCAAAAGCGATTATTCGCGCCAAAGCGCAAAATAACTGTTGTTCGAGCGATAACTCGCTGAACGTGTGCCAAAGCGAAGATCCCACGGATATCACTCCCAGGAACGCGCAGACCAGCGCCAACAGCTCCGCAAGAAATCAGGAGCAACCGGATGATAGCGGGAAAAATTTGTTTCGCCAAGTAGGTCCGAAAAAGTACCGGAAATTCGCGCGATCGCTCTATTGCGGCGATGCGGGATTCCTCGGCGACTCGAGGAAAACTGTATCAATTGCGCAGTTCGCACCAGACGCGACCAGTTTTCTAAGAGGATTTCCCGCGGACGCCCATTTTGCCGGCCGACGTATTTACTTTCCCTTAATGTCGTAACACCACAAATGGTCCTGATCCCGAATATAAAGGCAGCCGTTTGCCACTACGGGGTAGGCCCAAGCTTTCGCAGCACCTCGGTCGGGCTGATCGGGCGGGGTGAATTTTCCCTTTTCCCGATAAGCATCGGGCGTGGCTTCGACCAGCGCAAGGTCTCCGTTTTCACCATGCAAGTATAAACAGCCATCAGCGAACAAAATTGACGCCGGCGCAATGCTGCGGTCCGACCATTTGGAATCGCCCGACTTAAATTCAACGCACTGCAATGCCTGACTATTCGTGCCGTAGAGATAATCGCCAACTTCACCGTTCCGCCGATCGAGTTGGGGAGCTTCGAGGTGTAATAGACCTGCTCGGCATCATACGCGCCCTCGGTTTTCTTCACATTCACCAACCCCGATCCCGCCATGCCCGTGGCAGTATAGATATAGTCGCCCGCGACCAAGGGCGTCGGAATATTGGCCGGGCTCCCCTTGGCTGTCTTGGAATATCGCCAAAGAATCTGTCCGTCGGCCGGATCGATGCCGACCACTCCCTTTTGCAGAAATTGAATGTACTGCTTCTTCCCGTCGATCTGGGCGGCAATGGCAGACGAATAGGCCGCCTGATCAGCCTCGGGAGAAACGCATTTCCAAATCACATCGCCGGTTTGCTTGTTGAGCACGACCACGGTGGCTTCCGCACCGCCAGGAGTGCAAACTAATACGTCGCCATCAACCAGCGGCGACTCGGCGTAGGCCCAGGTGCCGGGCTGGCCCGCAAAATCGGAGCGCAAGTTTTTGTGCCAGCGAGTTTCGCCGGAAGAAGTTTCAAGGCAGACCAGGTCGCCGTCGGAACCCAGTGCGTAGAGCACTTGGCCATCGACGGTGGGCGTCGATGCGCACAGGATAAGGTGGCTGTTGATCGGGATTGCCAACTTTTCCAATGTGCGAAGACCATATTTTCTTGCCGTCGGCCGTGTCGCGGGCTTGCACGAATTCGTCGTCGAGCCCTTCGTTGCCCAGAAGATAAATCCGGTTGCCGACCACGGCCGGCGTGGAGAAGCCGGAGCCTACGTCTTTGATAAGCCATTTTTGCGGCGGCCCGTCAGCAGGCCACTCGTGCAGGAGGCCGGTTTCGGCGGAAATGCCGTCGCGTTTGGGCCCGCGCCACTGCGGCCAATCATCGGCCACCAGCAAAGTCGCGCATATGAGAAGTTCGATTGCAATCAGAGCGAGCAGAGTTCGGTGGCGCTTCATGTTGTTCCTTTGTGATAACTCAGTTAATGGTGTGTCGGCGGCTTTTAGCTGCCTATACGATAGCGAGAATTCCAAACGGTATAAGTGGCGCCGGCGCGAACAGATGTGAACGGTTGAGACGAAACCGGAACGCTTTATTCGCGACCAGATGCTTGATCGACGGACCGCAGGCTGTTGGGTTGCTCGTGGAACAGAGCCTCATGCAAGCGATGCCGGCTAGGCCATTTGCCTCTTCGTCGGTTGCCACAATTACGCGCAATCTCGCCGCAGTTAGACATAGCTAATGGTGCGCAAGTTGCACAGTGTGGGCGGGGCATTTCTTATTTGTGGGGAAAATACTATGCGTTACCAATCGTTGTGCGATCATAGGCCCGCGATGGAGTCGATTGCGGGATTCTGTTTATCGAGGGTATCGGCCCAGACCATGCCACCACCGCCAACAAATTCGAGTGGCACGCAGGCCAAAAAGCGACGAGAATGAAAACGGCAAATCGGCCAGTGAAAACAAGTCGGCCAGCGAGAGCAATTCGAGCAAGGAAGCAACGCAAAAAACCACGAATAGCAATAGGAACACTGCACAGAAGTCAATGCCAAGCAGCATTAAATCGCCAATCAGCGCGAATTCACAGACCGATTCCGATGCGAATCGCCAAACGTCCGCCACCGATAACCGCGATGTGAGCAATCGCGATGTGAACAATCTCAGCGAACGGGATTCCAATAGTTTGACTCGCAGCTATAGCCGTCAAGGACGATCGGCCAATAGCGATCGCGACAGTGGCCGCGAGTAGGGCAACAGTCAAGGCTATAGTAACCAAGGATTCGGCAACCAAGGCTACGGCAACGAAGGCTACGGTGCGAATCAATCGTGGCAGCGCGATCGCAACGGCGATTATTCGCAGGGACAGCAGAACGATAGCGGCCGCTACCGCAGCGATGACCAGGATCGCAATTACAATCGCACAAGTTACAGTAGCGATCGCGATTATCGAAGCGATCGCGACTCTGACCGTAATTTCGATCGCAATTCGGATCGCAACGCCGATCAAGGCCGCTACAGCAGTGAGCTTGCGCGACGATTAGCCGCGCTATAACCTATCGTCTACTGCCCGATCGGGAGTCGGTATATTCCCGGTCGGGCAGTTTTATTAAGCACAAAATATTAATCTCACCGCATCACTTCAGTGTTATTTCGTCGTTTTCTTCAACGCTTCGCCCTTGCGGTTGTAGGCCGGCGGAACATAGAAGTTTATTGTGCGCAATAGTTTTCGGCCGGTGTTGACAATTTGGTGCATCTCGCCTTTTTCGATAACCAGCAGCGAGTGCTGTTTGAGTTTTACCCGTCGCAACGACGCGCACGATTTGCCGATTGCAGCCTCGCCGGAACCTGCCATTACAAACAACCACTGTTCGCTATGGGGGTGCTTGTTGCTCGAATGATCGTCGCTGGTGCCACTCGGTTGGAAGTTCATGACGGCAATTTGTGCCGCGCGGGTTGCAGCAAGCGGTTCGAACTGGCGCAAATGTCGGCGGAGGTGCAATAGCTTCATGGAACGTGACTGATATCGTAAGTGGTGCGGACAAGTCACGTTTGAATCGTATGCACAGCTCTGAGGCACGGCCAGCGGCTGACTGCGTGGAAGTGCGCTGTGGAATTCGATATGGTGTATGCGAGTCTTGAAATACCGAGCCCGCACGAGTTTCTGAGGGTTGCTGCGCGGCTCAGAATCGTTCGATTGCTGAATACGCGCCGGCAGGATGACTACCATACAATAGTTCTACCGAACAACCCGCGGCGATAGTACAACGGATAGCCATAGCTGGGATACGTGTAGTAGCTCGGCGCGTAGTAACTGGTTGTCGGAGTGTAATAGCTCGTGTATGGAGTGTAGTAGCTGGTGTACGGGGTGTAATAGCTGGTGTATGGGGTGTAATAGCTGGTGTACGGGGTGTAGTAGGTCGTCGTCGGAGCGTAGTAGCTCGTGTACGGCGTGTAATAGCTTGTGTACGGCGTGTAGTACGCTGTCGTCGGAGCGTAGTAAGCCACCTGCGCCTGCGCCGCCACGGCGACAGCCGTAACCGTCAGTACCAACATGGCTTGTATGATGCGTTTCATCGGTCACCTCCTGCGTTGCATGGAGATTGCTCAATCTGAAATGGGTTATTCGCAATCGAAATTCACCTGCGCAAATATTGCGACGGCAAATACCGCCCTGCGAGTCAGTGTATTATACTGCTATCACCGTCGCGGTTTTTTGCAGGTCGCTACCGCACGTTGTTCAACGACGCGCTTTCGTCATATATTAGTCCGCAGTTATTGTGCCAAAGCAAATCAAAAGAGAAGGCTTGCTGCGACGGCGTCGGCTTGGAAGGATCCGACCCTAAGCTGGCGTATTTCGCATATATCTGGATTGGAAACGATCGTGCGGACCAATGGATGCCATCGCCGCAGCCCAGTGGAACCGTGCCCAGTGGTTAAAGACCGGCGATTGGCAGATGCCCTGAAGCAAACTAATTCTGCGGTGCGAGGTCGAGGCACAGAATTTCGTCGCTTCCACGCAAATACATGCGGTTGCCGACAAGGGCAGGATGAGAATACACCCCCGGATCGTCATCGAAGACTTTCACCCGTGAAATAAGCCGATACCGATCCGCTGTTGAATCGATCAGCAATAGTTCCCCATGCTTGGTGATGAGAAGAACACGATCGTTGTTCGCAATGGCCGTGACGTAATCGTTGAACGCTTCGTCGTCGGCTTTCCACAATGTTGTGAGCGGATGCGTCAGATCAAGGCAATACAATCCTTGCCAGACGCCAAACAGTCGCCGTCCAGAAACCACAGGAGTATGTGTGTCGGGGGCTAAATTTGTTTGAACGGCAATTGGCTTATCAAGGATTTGGCCCTGATCGTTGAAATCAAACAGTCGTGTGCCATTGTTTTCGGTACACACGAGCAGTTTCTTTCCAACAGCTATCGGAGTGGGGACATTAAAATCACCCTTGCGAGGCGGCACGAGTCGCCAGAGCAGCTTTCCATTTTCCACATCCCAACCACACAGCGCACTACTATCGTGGCCAACAATCTGGCGCCGGCCGCCAAAGGTGCCAACAATCAACGATCCAAACGCTGCCTTCTCGCCCTGCGCTTGCCAAATTACTTCTCCGGTCTCGGGCTTGAGGGCCACGATGGCAGCTTCGCTTCCGCCGGGATTTACAATCAATTTCCCATCGACGAACAGCGGGGAAGATGTTGTTCCCCAAGCTGGCATTGTGCTGATTTTGAACTGTTGCGCGAGGTCCGATTTCCATACAACCTCGCCCGTCGGGAGTCGGACACAGATCAGTTTCGCGAACGCATCGTAGAAGAATACGAGTTCGCCGACCATTTGCGGCGTGGCACGCACGGCATTTCCAAAGTCAAGCTGCCCTTTGGCAAATTGGCTGACTTTCCAGCGCTCTTCGCCGGTATCGGCGTCGAGGCATCTAAAGATGTCTTGGGAATCAAGTGCATCGCGATCAGCAACCAAGACCTCGCGCTCAGTGGCGGCGAGGCCCGCCATCGATTGCCCAGAAAGCTTCTTGCGCCAGCGAAACTGGAGCACTTCCGGGAGCGTTTCCGGCAGCCACTCGACGAGGCCATCGCGATTAGGTCCGCGCCAACCGGTCCAGTTCGCTGCATTGCTTAATTTTTTTTTTGCTCGGAAGTGGCGGCAGTTTGCTCACTTGGAATCGCAGTAAACCCGTCGCGCGTTTCCAATGCCAGTCGCAGGAGCGGATCACGAGTGACCTTCAGCAGTGAGGCAGCAAGTTCCCCCCGCTCTTCGGCTTTAACCTGGTCGGTAAGGAACGCTTCCACAAACGGCACCGGTTTCGTTTCGCCCACGACGCGAAGCGCGCCCTTTTCCACAGTACCACAACCTTCCAATAGCGGTCTGGCATAGCTAGAAATCAAAGCAGCCCCTTTGCTATTCGGGTCCATTTTAAATGCATCCAGTATTTGACAGGCGCCGTCACTGCATGCCGGGGACGTCTCTAACTGGTCCGGAATCGCTACCCCATTTTCTTTCAACAAAGCGATCGCGGCGGAATACTTTTCGTCACATTCCTCAGGCCCAAAGACGATTCGATAACCGGCCAATTGGGATACGGACTGCGCAGGATCTTCCGTAGGCACCACGATTAACCCCTTCTGAACCGTCGCTCCATCTTTGCCCGTGAGACTGGCAATTGCTTCGACCTGCATGCCTACTTTTTTGGCATCGAATTGGACGACCGAATGCTTGCCAATCACGATGTCGGCACGACCGTGCGCGTCTTCTTTGAGCGCCTTTTTCAGTGATTCGCTATAAACCACTCGAACAGCGCGATTAAGGTCCTTCTCCAACTTCTCGCCGAGCTTGTCGTAATTTCGCTGTGCATAGCCCTTCACACAGGGGCATGACAAGGGAAGGGCTAAAGGGTCCATGACGACCATCACAATCGAACCGGAGGGATCGTGCGATGCGTCGGCCAGGTTGGTTTGGTTCTCCGCGGCGAGCGAAACCTGAAAAAAAAGCAACAGGCTCGTCAGGCTGAACACGATGCCGTTCCATCGGAAACGAACCGCTGAACATCGCATGGCGCTACTCCGAGCAGTCGATATTTAGGAATTGAGGAAACTACCGAGAAGCCTGCGCATCTGTAGGAGATTTTTCGTCCAAGACGCAAATGCGCGAATGATTCACGTCGATGTAAAAGATTCGCTTTCCATCGGGCGATACGTCGACGATCGAACTTTTGCAGCCTGGCTCAACTTCAGCCTTGCCCACTTCCCTTTCATATTTTCCGTCCAGCGTAAACAGTCGCACCCGTCCATCAGAATCGGATACGTAAAGGTCGGTGCCAACAACACGCGTATTCATGGGATTGCAGCAACTGCCGAACGTGTCGCCTTCCCCGTCCCGACTGGCTTTTCCCCACGTCGAAAGCAGTTTTCCGTCGCTATCGTATCGCACCACGCGCTTGCGGGAATTCTCTGAAACGATGACATCGTCTCCGCAACATTGAATGTCCATTTGGCCGCAGCAGCCACTAAGCCCGTCAACGATTCGCTTGGGCTCGCTGAAATCAAGACCGGTTCGCCAGACGCTATAACCAAAGCCTTTGCTGGCTGGCGCCGTGCAGTAGAGGTGCTTATCGCTGGCGGCTACGGCATTGATTTTTCGGCCAAGATTCGCAAGCTGCTCAGCCATCTGATCAATTTCTTGGTCGGTTGGCGGTTTCGACTGTTGGCCAGCCATTTGCTGGTAGGCGGCCAGAATCTGATCGGCTTGCTGTTTCATTTGGCGCTCATCGTCGTTCAGCGCGGCATCGTCTCGCTTGGCAAGCTCTGCCTTTTGCTCTTCCATACTTTTAATGAGGCTCTGGATTGACTCGCGCTGTTGATCGATTGTTTCCTTGGCCCGACGCTTGAGTTCGGCAGGATCCTCGCCCGTGGCGGTCAAGTGCGGAGATTTCTGCCGGGAGAGCTGCTTACCCTTGAGATCGTACAAGGCCAAGACGCCATCTCCACCGACGATCAAATTGCCATTGGGGCACATGTTGACGGCCTGCGCTTCGAGATCGATTGGCCACGTGTCTAGCAGCTTCCCATCGGCGTCAAGTAAACGAACTTCCGCGGGACTACGTTGCGGCTTGTTTGAGTTCGAACCGCCGCCATTCGCGTTGGCAGTACTGTCAGCGGTTGAAGCCGAATTGCCATCAGAAAGCGCAGAAACAATTTTCGAGAGGATTCCTCCGGAACCAGACTGTTGAGCCTCCGCGTGAAGCACGGCCACGATTTTTCCATCTTTCGTTAAGCAAAAGCTCGACAGCTTAAGTTGCGGTTGGTTTTCCGCAAGTGTAATAAATTTTACTTGTCGATGAGTTGCTTCGGTTGGCGTCACATCCTGCGACGAAGCTTGTGCTCCCGGCGACGGACTAGCACCAGGTTGCGCTTCATCGGCAGATAAAGCGCGTGGGACCAATAACGCGCAGGCAAATGATATTACGGGTATCCAGTTCCAAACGCGGGTAGCCGTCGCCATATATGCCTCCGTTTTAGTGCCCCCATAAGAACGCTACCGACAATGGCAACCTAACCCGCACCGAGCGCGTTCGTCAAGTTTTTAACCGCTAGCTGCAGATTTGCAGGCAAATTGCACGAGGTTACGCGGGACTTTTCATTGGCCCAGCACGCCAACCGTCATGCCGAAATTGCTGCGTTGCAGAACAAACAATTCTTCGAGCGGCTAGGCCTGTATGCGTCTGAGAAACTAGAGAACACGTTGACTCAACCAAATTATCCGAGCTTGCGGTGTTGGCGGCGGTATTCGGCGGCGAGCAAATCTCTCAAGAAGTAATACCGATCGCTTGGCGGCGGACATTCGACTTGCAAGCGGGTGGCGAGCGGGACGACGATACGATCGACAATATTTTGCCGGTCGCTTTCTGGCAGCGATGTCCAACGTTCGAGCAGCTTTTCGACAGCGGCAATATCTTGTGGTCTGGCACGATTCAGCGCGGCGACATCGAATTGGAATTTGCTATCGGTGATTTTTTGCGCCGTCAGATCCGTTCGCAGAAAACCTAAATCGGTTTTATGGTCTGCGACCACAATCGTTCCGGCAACCAAGTCGCCGAGGCGTTGACATTTTGCCGTGAATACCGGCACGACGAACATCATTGGGATGTTGTCGACGATGCGGAATACGGTGCGAATAAAAATGGCCAACGGGTCCAGCGCAAAACCATCGGCCTTTACCACTCGAATATGCACCGAGTGCTTGCCAATGGTTTGACCGCGGAGCAATAATTCGCTCGAGCCGAAGTAGAGCAGATTGCCGAACGAATAGGCGATGTAATAAACTCCAATGAAATAGAAAAATGGATGGCCCTCACGATCGGACAGATTTCGCCGCACAACGTCGAACGATGCGCCGGCAATGAGCATGACGAAGAACAAAGCCAGCGCGATCAGCCCGATGAGAATGGTGTCCATGAACCAGGCGACAAAGCGCGTGCCCGGACCGGCCAATTCATAGGAAATGCAAATGTTTTCCGGTGTTTCGAATTGGATTGGGCTGTGCATCTTTGGCGCCACGAAAATCCGCAGTGAGCAGGAAGTATGAGCGACTTTATCGTCCGCAACAAGCCGGCCTGGACGGAACTGGAAGAGTTGGTGGGACGGGCGCGCAAGCGCATCGGCCGAATGAGCCCGGAGGAGTTGGCGCGGCTGGACGTGCTATACAGGCAAACCACCGTTCATTTGGCGCAGGTGGCCACGCGCACCCGCGATGTTCGCCTGGCGAAATATCTGAACGATTTGACGGCGGCGGCACACAGCATTATTTACTTGCCGCCGCGAAAATCAATCTTCACTGGCCTATTGAAATTCGTAACCGAGGGTTTTGGCAGAGCGGTGGTACGCACGTGGCGATACCATGCCGCGTCGGCCGCGTTGTTCGTCACCGGCGCGGTTGTGGCCTATTACGCTGCTTCGCACGACGTGTTGGCATCGTACGCGTTGGCGATGCCCGGCGATCTTCGCTTGCCGGGGTCCACGCCCGAACAGCTTCACGAAGTGCTAGTGCATGGCCGCGATCAAGATGCGAGCATGAAGTTCGCCTTCGCCTCGTTTTTGTTTGGCCACAATTTGCAAGTGGCGGTACTGTCGCTGTGTTTGGGAATTCTGGCCGGAATACCGACGATTGGGCTGATACTGTACAACGGTATGCTGATCGGGTCGTTTACCGCGCTGCATCACCGAGCCGGCATCGACGCCGATTACTGCGCGTGGATATTGCCACATGCGGTGAGTGAGCTTTCGGCAATCGTATTGTGCGGCGGGGTGGGATTGATGCTTGGCATGGCCGTCGTTAGTCCCGGGGCTAGGACGCGCGCCGAGAGCTTACGTCGCGTAGGAAAGGAAGCAGCGCCCGTGTCCTTCGGGGTAGCGGGAATGTTGCTGATGGCGGCGGCGGCGGAAAGTTATGTACGGCAAAGCAAAATGTCGAATGAAGGACGGTTTATATTTGCCGTAGGATGCGCAATATTTTGGTCGATGTACTTCTTCTACGGCTGGCTGCGCGAGCGAGAGGCGACTCGGCGGACTTTGGCCAGCGAAATGGAGGACGGCGCCGCCAAACCTGAGTCACAAGGGACGGCCCACATCACAAAACGTTCGCGCCGCGCAATTGAATGAATTGATTGACCAGCGGCGCGGTGAGTTGTGAAGGCTCGACGTCCAAGACGTGAACGCCGCCGCGCCGCAATTCATGAATTGCCTGTTGGCGGTCTCTCATAAGGCGAAATACAATTGATTTTTTGAAGCAGTCGTTCGCATTCCTAAGCGGCGATTCAATGACCTCGCGCAAGAGCGGGGTTTGGAGTGCGGCGAATAAAACAACGTGGCGCTGCGTCAGTTTCAATAGCGATGCACGGTAACGAGCCGAGGTTTGTGCGTCGACTACGTCGGAAAGGACGACGACGAGCGCCCGCTTGTGCTGGCGAGATTGAAGAGTGGCGAACATGGCGCCGAAATCGGATTCGTGCCAGCGCGATTGAACGGCATAGAGATTAGCCAAAAAGGCTGGCAACGATCCCTGCCCACCAATCGGCCGTAAATATCCGAGCACTTGATCATCGAACACGCCGAGTCCGCAACGATCGCCGCCGCGCAGCGCCAGCCGCAGCAGTCGCAAGGATGCATCGACGGCACAGTCGAGCTTGGAACCTTTGTTGGCATCGCTCCCCATCAGCCGGCCGCAATCGAGCAGAACGATAAGATCGCGATGACGTTCGATTTGAAAACGTCGCACGATGGGTCGACGATAGCGCGCGGTCGTACGCCAATCGATTCGCCGCGGATCGTCGCCGGCTCGAAATTCTTCCAACGACTCGAATTCCGTCCCGACTCCTCGATTTCGGCTGGAGCGCAACTGATCCAGTAGTTTCAATTCATCCGCGGCGTCTTTGGCCAATTCTTCCTGGGAAAGCAGGCTTTCAGGATACACCTGCACTGCTTGCGACGTGCCAACGGCCTTCTGTCCTTCGAGCAAATTCCAACGACCGTGCAGGCGAATCCAGGCTGGACCGAAGGTGTATTTGCCGCGCACGGCAATTCGTAACTGGGTAGACAACGTTTCGGTGCGATTGGGCGATAAGATGGCTGTTGTGATGGAAATTCTGGGCTCGGCGACGGCGGGAAGTTCGTCACGCACTTCAGCCAGCCATCGTTCGGAGCCGCGGTTTTCGACGTAAAGAGTAACGTTAAATTCCCGGCCGCGCGCGACAGGAGAAGGCAACTCGCGGCGCACGTAGATCTGGCAAAAACCACGCGATAGGGAAACAAATTCACGGAAAGTCGCTATGCAAACTCCCAACAGTGCAACCGGAACTGCCCACGCCAGTTGAGGCCATACGAAGCACAGCAGCGACCAAATTGTCAGTGCGGCGAAGATGTAAATTAGCTGCTTTCCGGGACGCACTGTCATCGCGGAACCTCGGTCGATTCGAGAACGCCGGCTAAAACGTTGTCGACCTCGCTCCCTTCGAGTTCGGCGGTAGGGCTCAAGACTACGCGATGCCGCATGGCGGGCAGAAACACGGTCTGCACGTCGTCGGGAGTCACGTAATCACGGCCGGCAAAGCGCGCAAAACTTTTGGCAGCCATTAAGACCATGAGGCCGGCCCGGGGACTTGCGCCAACCGCCAATGAATCATCGTTGCGCGTGGCGTGAAGCAATTTGCGCACGTAGCCGATTACTTCGTCGCGCACGAACGTTTGGCGAATAAGTTCGCGAGCGGCCAAGATTTCGTCAGGGCGCAGAACGGGCACTACTCCCATGACTTTCGGGTCGGAACGTCCGCCGGTGGCATGGTGTTCGCGCAGGACGCGTTCTTCCTCTTTATCCGGCGGATAATGCACGATTACTTTGAACATGAATCGATCTAGTTGCGCCAACGGCAGCGGATAGGTGCCCTCTTGCTCGATCGGATTTTCGGTGGCGAAGGTTATGAATGGCGTCGGGAGTGGATGCGTGACACCGTCGTACGTAACGCTCAACTCTTGCATTGCCTCGAGCATGGCCGATTGAGTGCGGGCGCTTGCGCGATTCACTTCGTCGGCCAAGAGGAAATTAGTGAAAATTGGCCCCGGGCGGAATTCGAAGGTGTGTTGATCTTCGCGATAAATGGCCGAGCCAGTGATGTCGTTGGGCATGAGGTCGGGGGTCATTTGGATTCGCCGAAATTCCATCGCCAGCGCAGCGGCGATCGTGCGGACCAAAAGGGTTTTGGCGGTTCCGGGCGGCCCTTCGAGCAATACGTGCCCGCTGCTGAAAAGCCCGGCCAAGGCGAAATCGACCAGCTCGTCTTGGCCGTAGATCACTTTGGTGATTTCGGCACGAATAGCCTGATATTGCGATTCTAGAGACAATTCATTAGGTCCTTTGCGGCTTGGAGATATTCGCCCTGGCGGAGTCGCGCGGATTGCGCGAGAATTGAATCGGCTCGTGCGACGGCGTCTAAGAGCTGGCGGGCGGCCTGCGGATCGCGCCGCGCCAGCGCGGCGGCGATGTTTTCCCTTGCGTCCGACTCGCGAAAAAGTCCCAGCTTGCGGCGCAACGACCATAACACGCCATCGCGCAATTGAGCGAGCATGAATCGCAAACTTCCGGAACTGCGCCCAGAAAAGTCGACATTGCTCCGATATATTCGGCCACGGTGCGACGAGAAACTTGCTCGGTCGGCAATGGCGGCCCGATGAACACGGCCTGACGCCACACCCAAAGGCCGACCAGTACGATGGCTAGCGCCGCGATCAGCGCGTAACTGCCGCGCGTGAGTAAATACAACGGATTTCCCCGCACGGTCAAGCCATGATAGAACTCGTCCCAAGCGAGTTTTTGATTCGGTAGATCGAGCAAGCGCACGGCCAGCACCGCATTATCGGCCTGCGCTAACAGGCGGTTGTCGAAAATCGCCGGGTCGCTGACGACATCAATAACACCATGGCCGATTTTATAGCGAGCGACCACGATGGCCGGCTCTGATTCATCGGCGTCGTTAGCTTTCCGGCTGGAGGTGGCGGTGATCGAACCATCGGGGCGCTCTAATCCGACATCTAACCCTTGAAAACTCGCCGGCAGAACCAAATGATTGACTTCACCACTCATCGATCTCAAATCGCCACTGGCTTGTACCGCGACGGTGGTTATGGGGAACAGTTCCGGGAAAAAATAGTCATTAATTTCGGCCTGAACAAAGTTTTTCGATCGAGCGTAGGTGGGACCGTGCGATTGTTTGTCGGTAGACGACTGATCGGAATTCTCTGCGGTAAGATCGATCGTTTTAGTTTCGATACCGGGTAGACCAATTTCAGTTAGCGCCGAGGTGGCTTTCACGATGCCGCGCCACTGAGTTCGACGATAATCGTCGCTTGCGTCACGGGAAGCTTGGGGAGCAATTACGATATGGCCGCCGCTACGGACCCATTGCCGTAACCCGTGTAGATACGTCGGTTCGACATCGACCAGATCGATTTCAGGCGACCAGATCACTAGCGTGGTGTTTGTTTCAATCATCTCCGTTGGCGGCGCGAGTCTGCGCTGCTGTTCAACTCCAAACTGGGCCAGCAGATCAAACACCGCTTTGAATCCCGAAGCTCGGGTGCCATAGGTGTCTGAACCGAGGCCATTGGAATCGGGCGAATGCAGCAGCGAGACGAGCGCGCCTATGCCCGCCAGCACTGCGACGGCGACTGCCATTATTAGAACACTACGCGCCGTGAGCATAACTTACCTCGATTGCCGATCGAATGTTCGAATGGGCGAGCCGGCAGGCGCGATAATCGTCCGCATCGCATACGCCAAGGCCGTACCATTTGGCGTCGATCACTTCGACGAACTTTCGCAGAGAATCGGCGAAAGTTGAACGGCCATAGCGGCGCAGATATTCGCGATTGGTAGTCCCGGGGCGCAATTCACGTTTTTCGCGCTGGGCAATTCGCAGCAAGGCCGCCCGGAACAGTAACCGGACGGCGGTAACATACTGCTGGCCGATGGCGGCATCTTCGGCTTGGCGTTCCAATTCGGCAGGGTCGTTTTTGCGAACATCGCCATTGAGCAAACCGCCGATTTCCGCGCGCCGCGCAATAGCTTTCTGAAATGTGTAAACAATATGAAGAACCAGGAGTGCACCCAGCAAAATCAAAGCAATTATGACGACCCATGCCAATATGGGAGAGATATCCCACAGGCCGGCGAAAAAACGAATGATCGGCCCAAAAATTCGCTCGATAAAATCCCAAATGGCCCGATTGGAATAAACCGGACGAATTTGGAATTCGGACCGATTGACAATGTCGCGCGCCGTGCGGCGAATGGTTTGTGCATCGGGCGCAGTGCCTGCCGTGGCCGAAGTGGCCGCGCCGAGTAGGACCGTCAACATAACTCAAATTCCAGGATTCGGCTGATCGAATTGAGCGGGTGGTGCATCGAGGGCCGGCGTTTCATCGGTGGCGACCGCGTCGGCCAGCATGGTTAGATCGAAGTTCTCGGCTTTGCAGCGGCAGGAGAAATAGAACACAACCCAAGCGGCGGCGCCAAAGATGGCGAGTATGCCTTGCAAGACCGAACGAATGACCGCTTGCAATTCGGCTTGCGGAATGAGACTGGGCGCCCAGCCGATTAACCCGCCAATGACTCCCACGATAATTCCCAGCGCGAAGGCCGTGCCGACGTTGCCCTTCATTAGTTGTTTGCTGCGTCGCATGGCGCCGGTGCCGCTAGTGCCCTCGATCACCACGATCTTAGAAACAAGGAAATACCAAAATGCAAAGATGACACCGGGAACAATCAATAGAATTAATCCCAGGCAGATGACGAGGTAGGTAATGAGCCAAGTGCCGATCAACGGCAAAAAAATTCTGAAGGCGCGCGCGAACGATTCAGTGACACTGGTAGGCTTACCAAGGTAACAATTGGCGATAGCGTAAATCATTGCGGCTTCGGTCAGCGGGAAGATTAAAATCAGGTTGATCGCGCTGGTGATCCAAATAATGGTCATCATGTGCGACATCGAGCTCGTGACAAGTTCTCGAGCTTCGACGCCGCCCAATTGAAGGCCGCGAAAATCGGGAGTGTTCCAAAGAATGATCAGGTTAGAAATCAAGGCATAGGGAATCATGAGCAGAGCGACTATTTTGAAAAACAGCCAAAAGTGATCTTTGGTCACGTTAATGGCTTGATCCAAAACTCCGCCGAGTTCGAGTTGCCGAATTTCGTAACGCATGGTTCACTCCTTGGATTACATTGAGGAGGCGAACGCCAGTTTGCCCTTTTGGGAGATAAGTTTGCTCATATTACCAGCCGCAGCGGATAAAGTTAATCCGCGTAATCAGAAATAAACTGACTTGTATTCAAGCCAGTTACTGAGCTCCGAGGAAAAACTCGATGCGCTGCGCGATGCACAGCTCGAAATGCTGGCGGCTATTTGATCCGCGCCGAAAAGCTGATTGACGGCGGAGACCGTGGAAATCAGCTCGACTTCAACGTTAACCGAGGCGAGCGGCCGCGTCTGGCCGAAAGGCTGGGTCGCCTTTGAACTGTGCGCTGATTGATGGTAACAACCAGCGCTAACCCGATTGCTTGCAGTCACGGATGCTCTAGCGTGATTTCTATTTGCTTCGAGCGGCAAGCTTCTTCGCTTGCTTTTCTTTGACCGTCAGCTTCGGTTTGTTGGTCTTCCCTTTTCGATTCTGTTCTTTGTTAGCCATGCGCGGGCTCCCTAATTGAAGTGTTGATCACCGGACTGGATGTTTAAGTGCGCACCACGATATCGATGGTGCCAATGCAGGCCCCCGATGTAACGTGCAATCGTAGGACACGCATTCATTCCCATCGCGAGCGGCGGGCCGTCAACAAACGACTAAGCGTTTGATTGAGCCAATCGAATAGACACGGCGCAAGGTCCCTTTTTGCCTTGCCCAATTTCATATTCGACAGTTTGACCTTCAGCTAATTGCTCGATGCTAATGCCTTGAAGTTCCGAGTGGTGGAAGAACAAATCGTCTCGGTCCCCCTTGATAAACCCAAACCCCTTGTCTGGCACGAGCTTCTTAATTTTACCGGTTGGCATTTCTACGTTTCCTAAAATGTAATGGATGGGTAGATGTCGCTTCGTTTTGAACCCCATCCACTCGAAAATAAATGGGAGCAGATTGCCACACACTTTAAAGGCATTTTCCTAACGGGAAAAGCAATGCCGACGTCGGCATGACCAAAAGCGTTTAGCCCTGCGTATTTTCACCGATGGCGGCTCGTGACGAATAAGACTGTTTATATGTCAGCGCAAAGCGGAGCACAAGTGACAGGAGGTCAGGTGAATCAGTGGCGAGTTAGGCTTTGCTTTCGCTTTTGTCCGTACAAGGGGGTGACATGTGTTGACTACCGATCTATATTCAACACTCCGAATATTCCTGCCTCATTCACGAAAGGTATACCGATGCCGGTCAAAGAAAAGTTGAATAAGTCAGAAGAGGTCCGGAAACTTCACAAAAGCGGGGTCAAAACAGCATCCGAGATTATGGCTAAATTGAAAGCCAGGAACATTACAGTGGCGCCCGCACAGGTGTATGCCATCCTCGCCGCCAAAAAAGGCAAGAAAAAATCGAGCAAGAAGGGCACGCCCAGCGGAGCGAGTCAGCGCGGCGATCACGAAACCGTCATTGACCACGCCGTGCTGTTCGTGAGAACGTCGGGTGGCCTGGAAAAGGCGAGAGATCTGCTTTCAAAGCTCGCCTTGCTGCACAAGTAAAACGAGCCATAACCCCTTGCCGATGTAAGTTGGCGAGGGGTTTTCCATGCGCAGTGAAACGGTCGCTGCCCTCCACACGAATAGACTTCTAGGCGCGGAATCGTCAAACGGCCCGGCCGCTTCTAGATTATATGGTAGGCTTTCAAAGGGGAAGTCTACCATCGAAAGGTATCGTCGATGGGAAACAGATCTGGACCAACCGCAAAAGTCGACTCGCCCAAGCAGCGCGTTCTGGATGCGTTGCTGGGCGGTAAGCGGATCTGTGAGTCGACGGCAAAGGAGTATCTCCTCGCCTGCAAAAAGGCCAAAGAAAAGTTGGCGATCCAGAAGCGAAAGAGCAAATAGGAATGGGCTCTGGGTCGCCGACCCGCGGACTGGTCCTGACATTCTTCCTCCACTCGATTCGCGCAAATGCCAATTTTGCCCTTTTTGGGAGATAAGCTTGTTCATTTACCAGCGGCAGCGGAAAAAGCTAATCAGGGTAATCAGAAATAAACAGGCTTGAATTCACGCCGGTCAATAGATTGCGGGGCCATGGAAATGCGGCGCAGTACATGTGGTGTTTGGCCGTCCACTCGCGCGTCAGAGATGCGCAGGACTCACGTCAGTAAGTCTTCTGACTTTGGTCTCACGTCCGGAGGCGACGTCTTCGCCATGGGTTTATTTCGGCACAGCACAGTGCACGAGATGGCGAATTGGGAATGCCGTTTTGAACATGCTGAATTAATGGTAGCGCATCGCATGGCTCGTGGGTGATTTTCCGGATCGGCAGGTCACCTGCGGCAATAAACCCGGATTAGCGGCGCATATTGCTTCCTTCAGGTCCGGAAATCGAGTATAATGCAGAGGTGTTTATGGCTCGCGATGGGCCATAATCGGCAAATCAATCCCCGTTCGGCAGTTCAACTGCCTAGCGGGGTTTTTTATTGGAATGCGCATTTGCAAGCTCGTGAGTAATTTCCGTTATTGCGGCATTGGAATCGTCGTGCTGCCGATTGGATTCCAGCATGTTGCGACTCTACTTCTTACCGACGTTGGTTTGTGTAGCGCTCTTTATGAGTGCTCTGGATAACTGGCACGTGGCTTACCCCGCCGGTGAAGACATTTCGGCGGCTGACAACTCTTCCACAACTTGGGAGCACACAGATCGCAGCAATCCATTCGACGGTGCAAATATCGTCGTGCCGGGAAATGCGATCGATAACGCGGTAAACTCGCGGCTTGCTGAATTAGGCATTGCTCCGACCAATATCTGTTCCGATTCAACATTCGTGCGGCGGGTTTACCTCGACGTCGTCGGCATGATTCCGACGGCTGACGAAACACGCGCCTTCCTTGATGACGAACGACCCGACAAGCGTGCGAAGTTAATCGACGAATTGCTTGATCGCGATGAATTCGCCGATTACTGGGCAATGAAGTGGGGCGATGTGCTACGCGTGAAGTCGGAGTTCCCGATCAATTTGTGGCCCAATGCAGTGCAAACCTATTACAACTGGATCCGTACTTCGCTGAAGCAGAACGAACCTTACGACCGCTTCGCGTTTGAATTATTAACCGCCAGCGGCAGCAACTTTCGCGACGGGCCGGCTAACTTCTACCGCGCCGTACAAAGCCGGGAGCCGACTGCTCTCGCGCAGACTGTGGCGCTAACTTTCATGGGAGTACGAGCCGACAAATGGCCAGCGCAACGCCTCAGTGAAATGGCCGTCTTTTTTTCGCAGGTCGGCTACAAAACGACCGGCGAGTGGAAAGAGGAAATTGTCATCAACGATACTCAAAAAGTGCCCCAGCAAGCGATTATTGCTACATTTCCCGATGCCCGACGCACACAGCTTCGACCCGGAGACGACCCTCGCAAGGTCTTTGCTAATTGGCTCATTACGCCAACCAATCCATGGTTTACTCCAAATATTGCCAATCGCATCTGGGCATGGCTTGTCGGTCGGGGAATCGTGTGCGAACCGGATGATTTTCGCCCCAATAATCCGCCCAGCAACCCAGAATTGCTGGCATTGCTGCAACGCGAGCTAATCGCAAATCATTACGATCTCAAGGCACTGTATCGCCTGATTCTCAACTCACGGACCTATCAACTCTCGTGCATTCCCCGAAGCAGCGACCCGGCAGCCGCCGAAAATTTCGCGTTTTACCCAGTGCGCCGCTTAGAAGCCGAAGTGCTGATCGACGCGATCGACCAAATAACAGGTTCGTCAGAAACCTATATCAGCCCCATTCCGGAACCCTACACGTTCGTGCCACGCGAAGTGCGGACGACCGCGCTGGCCGATGCCAGCATCAGCAGTCCATTTCTCGATCTGTTCGGCCGCTCGCCGCGGGTTACTGGATTGGAGTCGGAACGCATTAATCGTCCAACCGCATTGCAAGAGTTGCACCTGCTGAATTCAAGTCATATCCAGCGCAAGCTTCAGCAAAGCGAAAAACTTCGGGCACTCGCTTCGGGCAAGGCAACATCGCGGGCGGCGCTCGACGCATTGTACCTCACAGTCCTCTCGCGTTACCCGACGAATGAGGAAGCGAAAGCTGTCGCCGATTACCAACAAAGCCGCTCCGGCGATCGCCGAGTGTTGGTTGATATCGCCTGGGCCTTGATCAATACCGCCGAATTTCAGTACCGGCATTGAGGCGCTGCCATGATGATCGATTCAATTTTCAAATGCGGCTGCAGCGGCTACCGAATGATGCGACGCGAAGCGCTCAGTCGTATGCTGGCAGGCGCAGCAGGCATGTGGCTGGGAAATAGCGTTGCTCTTCACGCCTGGGCCGCGAAACCATCTTCGCAGCAAACTGGCAAAGCGCGCTCGGTGATCCAAATCTGGCTATGGGGCGGACCGAGTCATCTCGACACCTTCGACCCGAAGCCGGAAGCAGGGGCTGATTATTGTGGAGAGTTCGCCAAGCCCATCGAAACGAATATCTCCGGCATTCGGATTTGCGAATTGCTGCCGCTATTGGCAAAACAAGCGGACAAGTATTCGATCATTCGCAGCGTGACGCATGGCAACAACGGCCATGAAACGGCCAGTTACATGGTACAAACCGGCCGCATCGCCGGTGAGCGCACTGTGTATCCGTGTGTGGGTGCGGTTGTTTCGCTGTTCAAAGGCTATGGCTCGGGTTACGAAGGACTCATTCCTCCTTACATTGTGTTGACGGAACCGCAGGGGCGGTTCGACGAATCCGGGTTCATTGGTTCGAAGTACAAACCATTTGCCACTGGCGGCGACCCGTCGGCTCCCCGCTTCGCAGTCGAGGGGATCGTAACGCCGGGCGTTAACGATCAAGAACAACACGCTCGCAAGAATTTGCTCGCCAAGCTGGATACGCTCGCGCACCGGTTGCCCAAGAGCCCTGCGATGCAGGCGCTCGCCAGTTCGGAAGAGCAAGCGTATGACATGATTCTCGGCGACGGCGCCAAGCTGTTCGATCTTTCCACGGAGAATTCCGAAGTCCGCGACCGCTACGGTCGCAATAAGTTCGGCCAATCCTGCCTTGTCGCGCGGCGGCTGGTTGAAACGGGGATTCCTTATATCACCATCAACAATCCAGGCTGGGACACCCACAAAGACAACTTTCCCACCTTGCGCAAAAAGCTACCTGAGCTCGATAAAGGATTGTCAACATTGCTCCAGGAATTGGCCGAACGGGGATTGCTTAATCAGACGATTGTCTGGTGCGGGGGCGAATTCGGCCGCACACCGAAACTGCAGCGCGAGCCGCCGTGGAACGGCGGCCGGAATCACTGGGGAGCTGTTTTCAGCCATTTAGTGGCAGGTGGTGGCTTCAAGGGTGGCCATGCTATAGGCGCCTCCGATGCCAAAGGTGAAGCGGCCAAGGATCGGCCAGTTTATCCGCCTGATCTCATCGGCAGCATCTACGCGCTGTTGGGCATTGCTGGTGATGCGAAACTGCCGCATCCACAAGGTTTGGATTGTTATGTGATGCCGGCGGCCGAAGAACATGTGCCGAGTGCCGGAGTGCTGAAGGAGATCATGTCATGACCGTAATGCACTATCAATTGCGTTTTCGGTCGTTCGCTGTGATTGCTGGTCTTGTCTTCGTCCATGGCATAGCAATTGCGCAGGATAGTGTGCCGCATATCGGCTATGTTTACCCGGCCGGCGGCCAGCAAGGTAGCACGGTGGAAGTCACGATTGGAGGTCAGCGAATTGGTCAAGTAACCGATGCCTATGTATCGGGAGGAGGCATTAAAGCAGAATTGTTGAAGTCGGAACCGATCCCCACTGGGAAAGAAGCCCAGAACCTGCGCGACCAATTGCAGAAGGTGCGGGAGGAAAAAAAATCGGCTGACCAGCCAGCTTCCGATCTGGCCGCAATTCGACACAAACTGGCGCTGTTTGAAAAAGCGCGCGTTGCGCCGGCCATTGGTGAGTTGGCTCATGTCAAAATCACCATTTCGCAACGCGCAGTGTTGGGCAATCGCGAGATTCGGCTCAATACGCCGGCCGGCTTATCCAATCCGTTGGTCTTTCAAATCGGCGAATATTCAGAAGCGCAAGCGCGCATTCTGCCGCCCGACGACGACTTTAATCGCATTCGCAATTCCATTGTGAATCCTGTGCTGCGCATTCCGCCCGGCACCGCCGATCGCACTCCCGTTTCCGTCCAGCTTCCAGCAACCCTCAACGGTCAGCTTCTTCCGGGATGCGTCGATCGCTTTCGGTTTCCGGCCCGAAAAGGCCAAAACCTGGTCGTGATCGGCGGCGCCCGAGAATTAATTCCCTACATCGCCGACGCCGTTCCCGGTTGGGTGCAATTGTCGGTCGTGCTGCTCGATTCGCATGGCAAGGAGCTCGTACCGTCTGACCAATGGCGACTTACCGCCGATCCTGTACTGCGATTCGAGATACCCGCCGATGATGACTATATCGTGGAGATCGCCGACGCCCTTTATCGCGGCCGCGACGATTTTATCTACCGAGTCCGTCTTGGGGAAATTCCTTGGGTCACGAGTGTGTTTCCCCTAGGTATCCGAGCGGGGAATCGCTCCTTTATTGAGCTGCAAGGCTGGAATTTGCCGACCAGCCAACTTTCGCTCGACGCCCGCTTCACAAGACCCGGCGTTTACCCGCTGGAGCAACTTGTTGGCAACAGCCCAGTCCCCAATCCACTGCATTTCGAGGTGAGTTGGCTCGCGGAGACAATTGAAAATGAACCGAACGACTCGATCGAACAAGCGCAGCCGATCAAGGTTCCGGTTGTTGTCAACGGGCGTATCGATCGACCCAGCGACATCGATATTTTCAGCTTTACAGGCTCCACGGGAGCAACCCTCGTGGCCGAAACGATTGCCCGCCGACTCGATTCGCCCGTCGATACAACGCTTGCGTTGTTTGATTCTAGTGGAAACCAGTTGGCTTTCAACGACGATCATGAAGATAAGGCATCTGGACTGCTGACGCATCAGGCCGATTCATTTCTCACTTACAAACTGCCCGCGGCCGGCAAGTACTTCATTCAAGTCGCTGACGCTCAGCAAAAGGGGGGTCGAGACTTTGGCTACCGCCTCCGCGTCAGCCTGCCACAGCCCGACTTCTCGCTGCGCATTGTCCCGTCGATGATTAATTTTCGACCAAACAGCACGCAGCCGCTGACCGTTCGAGTCCTTCGTCGAGAAGGATTCGCCGGCGAAGTTGAGCTGACGCTTAAGGACGCGCCGCCAGGTTTTTATTTGGACGGTGGTCTGATTCCAGCCGGTCGCGACATGGCGCTATGTACGATTACCGCGCCGGCGAAGCTTAAGGGCCCGCTTAGTCTCAAGCTCGTAGGCACAACAACATCGGGACGCACGCACGTTGAACGTCCAGCGGTTGCAGCCGAGGATATGATGCAAGCATTCTTCTATCGGCATTTGGTGCCCAGCGCCGAGCTGCTGGTTGATATCCAGGGCAATGCCACTGCCAATGTTCAAGCGAGAATCTTCGAACCGACTCCAGTTAAAATTCCGATCGAGGGTACAGCGAGCGTGAGGATTATCACGCCTGCCTATACCCCAGCGGAAATTGGGCAGCTAAAGCTCGTCGATCCTCCGGATGGAATCACGTTGAAAAGCACCGCCCGCGGAAGCCTGGGCGTCGAACTTACATTCGAGGTGAATCCCGAGAAAGTGAAACCTGGCACGAAAGGCAACTTGCTGGTGAGCTTCGGGAATCGTAATCCCAAACAAATACCCTTGGGATGTTTGCCTGCGATCGCATATGAAGTTGCTGGTGTGCCGGAAAACAACAAGAGGTGAAATCATGGTGACTGCCACTGCACCCAATGAACTCCCGGTGTCTCGTACAATCGCGCACGATGGCTGGAAACAGCGGCACGTCGCCTGCATACAGGTCCCGTCACCGAAGTGCGATGCCTGCATGGGCCCTTCGTCCGCTTGGGATCAAACGGCTCTGATCGACAGGCACTGCTTTGGATACTTGCCGTGTGTCACCCTGCGCCGCTGGCAGTCGATGCGTGGGATATATCAGACGCCTATTACCGCCCTGCGGGCTCAGCCCGGCTCGCCGGTGGGCGTTCACATGGAAGCGATCGTCGGGGTTGAGGTAAAGCCGCTGCGCAATTCCAAGCGCGTCATCGGCAATTATTGGGAAGATGCCGATGCAATGTATTGCCAGTTGGGCGGCGTGCGACCTACCAATACTTCGGCCTCGCGCCCAGATCAGGCTCGGCAGGTATTCAGTATCATCCGCAACCTGTTGGAGAACATCGGCTGTGATTTTTCCAATGTCGTCAGAACGTGGTTCTACAATGATCGTATTGCGGATTGGTATGCGCAATTCAATCAGGTGCGCACGGATTTCTTTGAAGCGCAACGCATCATCATGCCGCCGGCTAGCACCGGCATCGGCGTGGCAAACGCCAGCCGGACTGCTCTGATGGCGAAACTGATTGCTGTCAAGCCGAAGACCGACCGCATTAAAATCCGCCGTGTCGATTCTCCGTTGCAATGTGAGGCGACTCGATACGGCAGTTCTTTTAGCCGGGCCATTGAGGTTGCGGACTCTAGGTCTCGCGTCCTGTACATCTCCGGGACCGCCAGTATCGAAGCCGGCGGAAAAACGGTCCACGTCGCCGACGCCGCTACGCAAATTGAGAAGACTATGCAGGTGGTAGAAGCTCTACTGCACCACAACGATATGTCGCTTTCAGACGCAACACGCGCCATCGCCTATTTTCGCGATCAAAAAGACGTCGGGCTATGGAGCATGTATGTCGCAAGTCACAATTTGCCGCAGTGGCCGGTCGCAGTCGTTCAGTGCGACATCTGTCGCCCTGATTTGCTCTTCGAACTAGAGCTCGATGCCGCGGTGTCCTTGTGAGCTTGCGTGCGGACTTCAAATTCGTCGCGTTGCGGCACGCAGAAGTTCCTTGTGGCGATTTGCGCGGGCGTGGCCAATTAAAAGGCAGCGATCCAGCACCGCTGGCGAAGCGCACATAGGGCAGCAGCACGAGCCGTGAACCGGCGAAGGCGATCGACGGAACCGCGATGGCATCGCAGCGTCGTCCATTGAGGGGTGCAAATGAGGGTTTAGAGCCCACTTTCACGCCGCGCTGCCGGCTTCGGCAGGTGAACCTAATGTAAGGTTCAGGCATGAGTTGCGTTTCAGTCGGGGCGAGCGCACGGCGATTGAACTTTTTCTGGCCTGGTTGCGGGGCAGGATTGCAGACGTGCGAGGAAGACGATCTGACACAATATCACACGTCTGCTGGCTTTTGGTTATCAGTCGCTCCGGCCAGACTCAACTGACTGTCCCAACATATGCGGGGCGCGAATAATTTCGCCGCGATTCTCTCATTGTGATTTGTCGATCGGCCTCGTGAAGCGCTTGCGCGATGACCTGATGCATGTCAAAGTACTGATAACTACCCAGTCGTCCGCCGAAGACCACGCTAGGCGCCTCCGACCGGGCCAGCACACGGTATCGCTTGAGTCGCGCGAGGTTCCTAGCATCGCCGATCGGATAGAAAGCCTCCCCACCGGGCTCGTAGGTTTGCGGGTACTCGCGCGTGATAACGGTGCGCTGGCACTTCTGCAGTGCGAAGTGTTTGTGCTCGACGATCCGCGTATAGGGCCGCTCAACGTCGGCGTAGTTGACGGTCGCGGCCCCCTGGAAGTCGCCATTTAACCGCTCCGTTTCGAATCGCAGCGACCGATAGTCCAACGCGCCAAAGCGGTAGTTGAAGAATTCGTCAATCTTGCCTGAATAAACAAGCCGACGACCCATAGAAGCCAGCTCGTTGCGATGGGCGAAAAAATCGATCCGTGTTTCGACTTCGATCAGCGGATGGTCCAGCAAATTCTCAAACAGCCGTGTGTACCCGTCGATAGGGATGCCCTGATACAAATCGTCAAAGTAGCTGTCGTCCCATGTCAAACGGACGGGGATGCGGCGCAAAATCGACATCGGCAGCTCGCGCGGATCGCGTCCCCATTGTTTGATCGTGTAGCCACGGATGAACATCTCGTATAACTCGCGGCCTACCTGGCTCAGCGCCCACTCTTCCAAGTTGCCTGGCCTGTCAATCGGCTCTCGCTTCGATGCCAACCGCAACTGGGCTTCCTCCGGCGTTGTGACACCCCACAACTGCTGCAGCGTAAGCAGGTTGATGGGGAACGAGAACAGCCGGTCGCCGCTCCGCACTACGCCGCGGTGTCGGTACTGGTTGAAACGTGCAAAGCGATTGACAAACCGCCATACACGCTCATTATCCGTGTGGAAAATGTGCGGACCATAGCAGTGAACGTCTACTCCGTCGACGCGCTGCGAATAACAGTTTCCGCCGATGTGCGTACGGCGATCGACCAGCAGCACGGAGTAGCCCGCCTCGGCGACTCGGCGAGCGAACACGCTGCCGAATAGCCCGGTGCCGACAATGACGTAATCCACGCCCACGCGAATAATTCCGCATCGCAAGTTGGTAGAACCGTGCAGATGGCAGAACGGTTCCGTTGCCGCCCTGATAATTATTGCAACGAATGTTGTGATAATTCGCTAGTTCCGTCAATATGAGCTATCGTGGCGACAGTCCGCCGCCGGGTTTCACGCCCGGCGCTTCGTCCACGCGTCATCACTTTCGTTAGGAAGCTGAATCGCATAATGCCGCGATATGAATTCGTCATCTCTGTCGAGAACCGGCCCTATCTGCTTTGGCAAGCGATGTTGTTCCACTATTCGTGCTTGAAACATCAGGGACAGGCGCCGCTGATCGTCGTTCATAAGGGAGACGAACCGTTGCTCGAAGGTTTCGACAGTATCGCCCGATCGGGCGGCAGAATTCAAACGGCTCCAAATTTTCGCGACGTCGATCACGTGGTTTATCCGCCGCGCAACGAGCCGGCCGCTCTGCAATACGTCGAGTGCGACACTGATTACATCATGCTCTGTGAGCCCGACATGGTGTTCCTGGAGCCGCTGTCATTAGAGGGCATCGAATTGAACCAAAGCCGGGTGAGTTTCGATCGCGTCGGATATCTCGAAGCCGATCGTGAGGAATATCAGCCTGCGCTGGACGAGGTGTGCCGCCGCGCGGACATCGACCCACAGGCGCTTCGCACGCATCCGATCAATGGCGGAGTTCCTCATATCCTGCCGAATCATTTGAAGAATCAACTTAGCCAGCAATGGCTGTATGGCATTGAACTGTTTGCAAAATACAGCCTTGAGGCCCCGACGGCCGGAAAATCGCCGCCTGCCGAACCGGGCATTCATTGGGTGGCGATGATGTGGGCCATCGTGCTGGCCGTACACCGTTTGAAACTGCATCCTGTAATGACGCAGCTTTGCCTATTGAATTCCCACGGACACAGCCCACTGCCTCCGCCGAGCCCGAGTGGGCCGAAAATCATCCATTATTGTTACGGCGACGAAGGTTTTAATAAGCGCGATTTCACTGATGCGCACAGTGCCATGCACCGCGTATGGAACGTGCTCCCGGACGACGGCTCAATCAACGGCGCCATCCGAGGCCAGCTGCGCGAAGCGCGCGAATTCTATCGCCTTTAGGAGGTACGAATTGACGATTGCCTCCCTCGGCCGCCGTTATCTCCACTGACACAAACTCGTCTTGACTAAGTTCGTGGGCATGTCACATAACTTTCCAGTACCGGTGTCTGGCGCGTGCGAAATTCGGCTAGCGATTTCGTCCGCTTTTGAACTGCCTATTCAGGATAATGCTCAAGGAGGAAACGATGGAGAACGATTTGAAAAAACTAAACTTGAAGCCGGCGGCCAACGATGACGCCCAGACGGATCGGATCGTCGCCCGGCTGGAAGGAAAGTTGGACGACAAAACCGTAAAATTGTGGGGTGATGAGTTCGCCGCCTCGGGCGGCGGTAAGCCACCGCCGCCGACTCCGCAGCCAAGCGCCTAAGTTGGATGGACGGATGAAGCACTCCAAAAATGAGGGCCCGGGCGAATCTCGCCCGGGCTCTTTTTTTGATACACTGCTCTGGCGACAATCGATCCACGAAAAGTGCGATAGAGGAATGGAAGCCATGTCAATTCCGGATGTGGAAACGGCCGATCAGGCCGCCCGGCAGAACGAGCATCGAGTTCCGCTGCCAAATGTTCCCGATAACGAGATGATTGCCTATCAAGCAGGGCCAATCTTTGCCAGTCTCCGCTGTGCATCGTGCCAGCGCGCGTGGATGGATCAAACTTCCGACCGTTTTGCCTATCGATGCCTGCCGCTGGTGATCGCCAACCAACTCGGCTGGGACATTCTAAATCCGTTTCCTCTGCGAGCGCGCTGGCTTGGAGGCTCGGCGCCAAGCGACGTGCAGGTTGAATCGATGGGCGGCGGCCAGATCGTTGATTGGGCCAGTGGTCACTTTGGTGAAGGTGTGCTGACGTTTTCCATCGGTTACTTATTCCGAACCCCGCCCGGGATTCGACTGCTGGTCACTGGGCCGCTCAACTGGCCGAAACCCAATGTCTATCCGTTGTCAGGCGTGGTCGAAACGGAATGGACACATACATCGTTTACGATGAACTACCAGTTTACCCAACCCGGCCAATGGGTGGAGTTCCAACCCGACGAACCAATTTGTCGCATCATTCCGTTGTCGCTGACACTGATTGAAAACCTCCAAGGGCGGGTGCGCTCGTTGTGCGACAGCCCCGAACTAGGCAAACTCTTTCGCCAGTGGTCGCAGGCGAGGAAATCATTCAACCGGCGGTTGGATAACCCGTTCAGCGACGAAAGTCGCCGCGGTTGGCAGAAGGAGTACTTTCAAGGCCAACGACCCGACGGTCAGCGGCAGCAAGGGCACCAGACGAAACTCAACCACCGAGAATTCATCGACGAGCACACCGAAGACTGCTCGTCGGAACCAGAATCGGTTGGCCGAAAGAAGCGGCAGCCGCTGAAGGATACTCAGATTGCAAAAACCACGTCCTACGATTTCCTTTGGTGCGAGAGCCGCCCGTTCGAAACGCGCTGCCGGAAATGTGTGCAGGTAATGTCGGCAATCGCGCGGGTGGTCGAGCAACAGCGATCACTCGGCGGGTGCGATGAAATCTTCCTTGCAAGCTACCGTCGCTTTTGTGATGCAAGTCCCGAAGCGTTCACTCGGGTATGCCTTGAGCCGCGGACCTACTTCTGGACGCGTGTCGGCTTCCAATTGATCGACGCGTTGGTTAACGGGCGAGAACTATCACCGTTGGCGCGCGACTACTGTTACGCTTTGGGTGCAACGGACGTCAAGCAGGCCGTGCGAGCGCATTTGGACAGATTTGTCGAATTCGAATTGGCCGCTGCCCACATCGACGGCCGCGATTGGAAAGGACAGATTGCACTGGCTGCCGACCGGCCTTGGTCGCTGCCCGCTTCGCAGTGGACGATCGATTCGCAATCGACGGCTGACGTTCGCGCTTTTTGCACTGGCGAACTCTCCGGGCAGCAGCAGGAGCATTCGTGGCGGCTCCCTCTGGCATCGCCTGGCGGAGACAATAAGCCTGGCGCCCCGCGATTGTCGATGTGCCCTGTTCTCGATACGGGCGGTTGCTCGATCCGGCTGCAGCCGGCCGCCCTAGCCGGTTTGGGATTGGCCGCAGTCGAGCCGACGATCGTAGCGGGCGACGACTACCAGCGCGAGCACGCCAGCCTCATCCGCGAAGCGCTGGAAGCGATTCGCCGATACTCGCCCGAAACATTTGAGCAGGTTCGCGACAACATCCGCCTGATCGCACTCAAACCCCATCGCGGCAACCAATACACCAACGTTAGCATCTCCGAGTTGCCCGGCGCGATGATGTTGACAGTGGTGAATCATCCGCTGGCAATGGCAGACCGGATCATTCATGAATTTCACCATCACCGACTGTTCAGCATCGAGGACGGCGACCCACTGCTTGAGCCGAACACTAGCCCCGGGGAGCGACTTGCACGGTATTACTCTCCCTGGCGCGACGATCCGCGGCCAATCAGGGGTCTGCTTCACGGATTATATGTATTCATTGCCGTTGGCCGGTTTTGGCAAGCGATATTCGAGGCTGCCGACCGGTCGGCCGATCAACCCTACGTGGTCGATCAATTGCTGCGGATCGGCAAGCAACTAACGCTGGCGCACGACATATTGGCCAGCAACGCCCGCTTCACTCCGATCGGCGAGGGAGCGTTTGCACAAATTACAACCGACGTCGCCGCCTTGCATGAGCGAATGCGGTCGGCAGGCTTGCCCGACGACGCCCCGGCTCTTGAATTGACCGATGCGGGCCACATTCAGTCTCAGCTCAGTTCGACAACCAATCGGCCCCTGACCGTCGCCGAAGCGATCGACGAGCATATCGCCCGTTTTGAGAAATGAGGCCGCCGCGAGTTACGCCGTAGCGGCGCCACGGTATCGATCTGCTCCGGCCTCTTGGTCGAGGCGCCGCCAAGCATTGGCGAATCGCTCAGCAAAAAGTGTCTGTACAGGCAACCTGGCCGGCCACTGCTCATCGTACGGCGAGCAAATCATAGGGTTGGTGTTGATCTCCCAGACTTGGATCCGTCCGTCGAGCAGGGCGTAGTCAATCCGTCCGTAATCAATCTGCGCGAAACGGAATATTTCCGACAGTTGCGCGGCGTGCTGATTGCTCTGTACGTATTCATATTCGATGCCCAGCGCGGACGCGTCCTGGGAGTCGGGGGACTTGAGCATCCAATGTTGACTGAAGAAGAGGTGTCTAGCAATGATCGTCCCGCCAACATTAAATGCCGCATATTTGCGGTATATTCCGTTGGCATCGCGAGAGTCGCAGAACTCCGTCACCAGCAGTTCACGGCGGCGGCGGGCGCCCCATCGCACGATCCGCCGCTTGCCATGCTCGTCTCGAAACCAAAACCGTGTTCGACACTGCTGGGCAACTGCCGTTCGCAACGCCACGGCGTCACCCAATAGCTCCGAGCGGTTGCCTTTGTGGTCGTTTGCTAGCCGCAGGAAGACAGGAAACCGCTGCGGAGACAGTGCGTCCCTCACACGATAAACGTTAAACGAGTTAATGCCACTCCTATGCAATGCGCGAAGAAGTTCGTAACGTCGCAGACAATCGGAGGGACGGTTGAGCACGGTCGAACCAGACTTTCGGAGCTGGTCGCACAGTTTGCTGGCTCGCTTGATAGTCCTTTGGCCCAATCGTTCTATGTCGCACAGTACATACACGCCTTGAGCTGGACGGCGTTGATTTAATAGCTCTCCGTACGACAGCGGAGTAACCGTTCCAACCAGCGAATGGCCAAACGACGCCAGGTGACGACGGATGGTGTACCTGTGCCGGCGGGTCGTCACAAAATAAATCATCTTGGCATTTCAAGGTGAAGCCAGTGGGGACACTTGCCCCCGATTCAGGCGGCATGACCGAAGCGAGACCCGAGATCAATGAAAGTTTTAGGCACCGATGAGTTGCTCGTTTCCAAGCGAAGGCATTCCACTTCCTGTTGTATGCCAGAGCGAGTCCATGTGTGCCGGTGCCGACGGGTTTCGCTCCAAATTACTCGATTGTGTGCTACGACGGCTGCATCAATGTAGTTACGTGGGTGATCCAGATGCACGCATATGGCCCGGTGACGGATTTGTTTTGGTCGTACGCCGGCATTAATCAATCGCGCGCCTAGTTCTCGATCGAGCCCGCCATATCCCATCCGTTCGTCAAAACCAATTACGCGCAGCACGTCTTTCTTCCAAGCGGAAGCGTTATTACCGTTGAATGTGGCGCGCGTGGTCGTCAGAGAATCGAGTAAGGCGCCTCTCCAACCGCGTCCTGGGAGCCAGTGTGCGGTCCCAGGCTTTGCCTGAGTGATCATTTCGCAGTGAAGTTGTGTTGTCGCCATTATCCGCGCGGCCGACGTTCAATTGATCTGGCAGTGATTGCGACAATAAATTGCAGCGCCATTGCCACCAGAATGCCGATCAGCAACGACCAGCCAATCTCTATCCCGCAGCACCGGGCATCGCCATAGGCGATCGCGAAACTAAGGATCGGCATAATCCAATTCAGGAAAACGTCGGCAAGCGGAATATTCATATAGCTATCCCTTTAGGGCGCAGGGTTGGCTGTCGCCTGATTCTACCTTCCCGGCGCATGTTGCTAAACGGCTTTCACTCCTGACAAAGCGGCCGTTACCGGCTATCGGCTAGCCCCATGGGAAAACGGAGGTAGTGTCCTAACAGTGTGGACGATTCGCTAGGTGATGCAGTAGACGCATTTGCAGCGATACGAAAGATTTCCGGTGCTCCATTTCCTGAAGTACAACTTGACGTTCACTTTCGTCGTAATTAACCAGAAACTCTGAAAGCGCTAGGCTACAGTCCTAGGACACTACCAAAACGGATGGTCGCTTGACACCATCCAAGAGTAGCGAT
>CAWGBP010000040.1:0-64860 GCA_963820835.1 Pirellulales bacterium
TGGCAGCTCCCGCATTTACAATTGCCACCATGCCTCCGCCGGCGGCCGAGCCAATTCCGCTGCCGCCGGCAACTCCGGAACCGGCCCAAGCGCAGGCTGCTCCATGCTCACGGTGGACCAACTGGAACCATCGGCCATGGAGCACAATCCAACGCTCGTCGAAGCCTCCGCGCCAGTTGGCATGCCAGGCAACTGGCTGCAGCAAGGGCTCTACCCGAACCCGCGGATCGCGTACAAAGCCGACGAAATGGGAGACGAGGGGAAAACCGGCTTTCAAGGGGCATCACTGGCCCAGGAACTCGTGACCCACAAGAAGCTGGCTTTGGCGCGGTGCATGCCAACAAGTGCGCCAAGCAGAAGAAGATTACATCGCGCAGCAGTTTCGAGTGCGAAATGATGTCAAGCTTCGCTTTTACGAAGTGCTCCTGGCCCAGCGAGCAATCGAGCTAAGCACAGAGTTGGAGCGAGTGAGCCAGATGGCGGCCGATTCGGCTAACGACTTCCTCGAAAGCCAACCAAGTCGCCCGTAGCGACGTGCTACAGGCGCACGTCGAGCTCGATACGGTGCGATTGCAGAACGTCCGGGCCACCAACGCACATCAATCGGCATGGCGGCGATTGGCCGTTGCCGTCGGCATACCCGATATGCCCATTCAGCCGCTTGGTGGCGACGTGCACAGAATACCAGCATTAGCTGGGAGCAAGCATGGCAACAACTTGCCGCAGGCAGTCCGGAATTAACTTCCACCGCAAGCCAAGGTTCCGCGCAGGCGCTGGGCGGTGCAGAAGGCAGCGGCCGATCGCTGGCCGAATGTTGATTTGGAAGTCGGCTTTTCGCACGACAATATCACCGGTGACGGAACCACCAATGTAATGACTAGCGTGCCAGTGCCCTTGTTTAATCGCAATCAAGGAGCCATTCGGCAGGCAGAGCCGATTTCGCCGCCACCGAGGCCGAAGTTGATCGTGTCTCGCTCGATTTGCGGAATCGGCTCGCGCTCACACATTTGAGCGGTTTGCCGATCCTCGAGAAGTCGTCGATCGATATGAACAAAGCATCTTGCCAAATGCTAAGGAATCGGTCGATCTAACCGCCTCGCGGTATAGCGTTGGCGACGCCAATTTCACTACATTCTTAGTGGCGCAACGCACTTATTTGCAGACGCAGGTCACCTACCTAGAGGCCCTGCGCAAATTGCGTGAAACCTCGATTCTGCTCGACGGACTCTTGCTATCAGACGCCTTAGCTAGCGGCAGCGGTCGGTAAAAATCGCACCCGGTAAGCTCGATTTTACCTGCGATTTAACTGCTGCAATTGCCAGCACAGGCAGAGGTCTCTATGCTCCAGTTTTGCATTGCAGCAAAATCAGCAGTTTGAGATTTTTGTGCAGCTCATCCAGCCAGAGTCTTCTGGCGTTCTTCGGTTTCTTTGCGTAGCGCTATTGGCAGCAATATGCGCGGCTGCGCTGCATTGGAAACGCACGATGTAGCGATGTTCCCCCCGGCGGACCATGCTCCGCCGGATAGTCAATTGGCGCCGCCAACTAGCCGACCGACTGAGGCATCGAGCAGCGAACCGACGTGCGCATGCGAGAGCGTTTTCAACAGACCGGTTTCAATTCGAGCACGCCCGATTTCAAACTGGTCGATTACGAAACGTCTGTTGGCGTGAAAAACCTTGACCGAGACGTTATGGAATGGCGATTCGTCGGCGCAAGCCCTCGGTTGGCACCAGGCGATTGCGCAGGCAACGGTTGGATAGCACCGCGCCAATACCGCTTCCTCCCACGGACTTCCGGGCCGGATATGCTTGCGATCCGGGACGGCTCTTCCACGATCTTATCGAGGACGAGCGGAACTTTTATAGCTGCAATAACTTGACATGGATCGCACTAGGCGTTGGCGGCGGCGCTACGCTAGCCAATACAAACGCTGACCAGTGGTTCCGCCAAACCTATGCTGAGCACTGGCGTCCGCCCGATACGAATTTGGATTTCGTCAAAGACTTCGGCACTGGCGGAATCGTCATCCCAGCCATGGCGGGCCTGTGGATGTTCGATCGCTCGATCGCCTGGTGTCAAGGCGACGATGAGTGGCCAGTGGTTGCGGTGGTCGGCGACTGGAGTGAACGATCGATGCGCGGCTGGATCGTCGGCGCCGTTCCGCTGCTAACCCTCCAGTATGCCATTGGCGCGGGTCGTCCTGGAGAATCGTCGGCGGGTTCCCATTGGACGCCATTCGAATATACTCATGGCGTAAGCGGACATGCATTCATCGGGGCCGTGCCGTTTTTTACCGCCGCCGATATGTGCGATTCTACTTTCTGGAAAGTCGGTTTTTACACTCTGGGGGGAGCAGCCGGCGTTTCGCGAATTTACACTGATTCGCACTACTTATCGCAGGTTCTGCTAGGTTGGTGGTTGGCATATTTTGCCACGCACACCGTGGAGCAAACGGTGTGGGAAAATCGAAGCTTGCTGATCACGCCGCTCAGTCCGACGATGCAACTGGACTAGCACTTACCTATAAATATTGAATTAAAGGGGGAACACATGCGCCTGCTCTGGTTTGACCGCAATGATCGTCATCTTATCGAACGTATTAGCGCAACAGGTTCTTCAAGCTGCCGACGACCAACAGCAACCCGCGAAATCGGTCCAGGCGGCAAACGAGACGCCAGCCGCTTACCGCGTCTCCAAAACCATTCCCCTTGGCGGCGCCGGAGGATGGGACTATTTAACCGTCGATTCCCAAAAGAAATTGCTCTATGTGCCGCGAGCACGCACACCATGGTCATCGATTTGGCCAGCGACAAAGTGGTGGCCGACATTACAGGCCAAAGGCGCAATCATGGCGTGGCGATTGTGCCCAGTGCCAATCGCGGCTTTATCTCCGACGGCGCCGACGATTGCGTGGTCGTGTTCGACCTCACTTCGAACGAGGTTCTAGGCAAAATCCACACCGACAAAGATTCTGACGGCATCATTTACGATCCCGCCAGCAAAAAAGTATTCGTCGTTTGCGGCAGCGAAAGCAAGATGTTCGCGATCGCGCCCGATGTCGATCCGAGAAACGGCAAGCCCGAGGCCGAAATAGCTCTGGGAGGCGAGCCGGAGTTCCTTGCCGCCGATGACAAAGGCAAGCTGTACGTGAACCTCATGAACAAAGACGAAGTGGCGGTGGTCGACGTCAACAAAATGCAAGTGACCGACCGTTGGTCAACGGCGCCCGGCGGTCAGCCCGTGGGCATGTCGATCGATCCAGACAAGCTCACGGCTGTTCATCGGCTGCCGCAAACCGCAAAAGCTCATCGTCATGAGCGCCGACGACGGCAAAGTGTTGGCCGATTTGTCCATTGGCGCAGGCGTCGATGCCACCCGCTTCGATAGCGGCGATGCACTGGCCAGTTGCCGCGACGGCACGCTATCCGTCGCTCGCGAAACAGAGCCAGGCAAGTTCGCCGTCGTGCAAGCATTGCAAACCAAGCCGGGCGCTCGCACGATGGCGCTCGACCGCCGCTCCCACACGCTTTATTTGCCGACCGCGGAAATGTCGGTTCCCGAGGCCGGAAAAAAATCCGCCCCTAAGCCCGATTCGTTTATGATTCTTGTCGTCGAACGCACTGCTGGCTAATCGTTGCCTCAACTTTTTGTGGCGCCGAGTTTATTCGGATCTTGCAACCGAGCTAACAACCAGCGCTGGGTTTCGCCATTTTCAAAATGCACGAGCACGCCGGCGGTATCCTGCGTTAAGTTGCTGATCCCGGTTTCCATAAGTGGACGCGTTTCGCCTTCCGCCGTCCAGGCGGCGCGCTGCGTTTCCTTGTCGACCATGCCTTCGACCGTTTTCACCACGCCCGTGGCCGTGTTCTGGAACGTGCCGGTGATGATTCCTTGCTTGCTCACCGCCAGTTGCAAGAACATGGTGGGCTCGTCGCTAGCCGACTCGCCGTCTTGCGTAACTGCGAACACTCCTAGTGGCATCCAGTCGTCGGCGGCCGGTTGCACGTTAGGCGGAATACTTGTGGCGATCGCCTCCGCTTGCTGCGCATATTCGTCGGCAGTTGCGATGGGCTGGTCGCCGTAGTAAACCGTGTCGCCGTCGTAGCAAACGTTGTCGCCGTAGTTGTAGTAGATCGGCTGGCCCCATCCCCAAGGCAACCAGGAAGTGATACCTCCCCACGCCGCCCATCCCCACCAGTTGGTGCGGCCAGACCAATTCCAATGGTCGCAAGGATGATTGTTCCACCAGTTGCCATCGAACCAGTGATTGCAATCGTGCCAATTGTTGTGCCAGCGATCGCCCCAATTGTTGTTGATATTTGCCCAATTATTCTGGCGGACGTTGTTCCATTGATTCCAATTGTTGACGCGGCCGGGTCGATCACCGGCCCAGTTCCCTTCTCCTGGTCGATTAGGCCGATTGCCCCCCTCGCCGGGCCGATTGGGACGATTCTCGCCGCCGCCGCCTTCTCCGGGACGATTTGGCCGATTGCCCCCTCCCGCGATTTCGCCGCCACCGGGGCGCTTGCCCGCGCCTCCCTGTCCTGGCCGCGACGGGAGCGTGCCGGGGCGATTACCCCCTCCGGCAATTTCGCCGCCGCCGGGCGCTGCTGCGCCTCCTGGCCTGGGCGCGAAGGAAGGGTACTGGGTCGATTGCCGCCGCCGATCCCTTCGCCCCCTCGATCGTGTAAGAAGTCCGCCGCCGCGCCGCCGGCCAAGGCCCCACCAGCCAGCGCCGCACCAGTGGAAATTCCGGCGGGCCTGGTACTCGGCGGCGCGCCGGGCCGGGAAGATCGAGAAAGTCGTTCAATTGGCCCTGCGAAACGCGTCCGGCATTGTTGCCAAAGTTGGGACGATTGGCAGCCATGTTCCCGCCGCCGGGGCCAAGTTGGGCCGATTGCCAGCGATATTGCCGCCGCCGGGTCGATTCACTCCGGCTGGCCGTGTTCCCGGAGAGGGAAGCTGACCAACCGATTGGCGAGCGCCGCTGCCTTGCCGATTGATGGCCGTGTTTCCGGTGCTTGGCCGGCTTCGAGATGGAGCCGAGCGGGAGATCGAAGGCGTGCTTCCCATCGATGGGCGCGAACCGCCGCTGGGTCGTGCGCCACCGCCACCACTTCCTCTGGCGCCGCCACCGCCGCCGCGTGCACCTCCACCACCACCGCCGCCCCGTCCGCCACCCCCCATCCCGCCGCGTCCCCACAAGATTCCCGAGCAGGCAAGACCCAAGAGCAAAATCACCGCCGCCGAAAGCAAACGCTTTTTCATCGCCGCACCTTTTATGTGTATGTTGTGTGTCGGTTGGGGGAATGATTTTGCGTTCTAGTCGTTCGATTTCCGGACTACGAGCACGGGCTCGACATTCGGCTGCATATCGCCGTCGACCTCTCGATTCACCGATTCCCATTTGAACGAGTTGTCGTCTAGTTGCGTCATGATGTTAAGGCTGCTGGCCTTGCCGCCATCCTGGAGTGTGGCATTGGCCTGGATGAACCATTTGTTTTTCTTGTGCGACCAAGTGCCTTCGCCGAAACCACCGTCGGAATCGAACACCCACGAGCGAATCTGCTTGGCGACCGGATCCCAACCGATAATTTGCATGCCTGACTTGCGCACCTCATCGCCAATCGCGACAGCGAACGATCGCGTGATGAAATTTTTGTTTTTCGTCCACGAGCAATCAGACTGAATTTCGACAGAGGGCCGCGGGTCGTCGTCGTGCCACGAGCCGATCAGCCACTGGAGTTCTTTGAGATGCTCGTAATTCGAAGGCGGCGTCTTTTCGCGCTCCACTTCCGTTACCCGATCGATCAGCCACTGGCCATCGCGCTTGACGCGCACCGAGGTGAAGTCGGAATTCTCCGGCTCGGCGCCGGGACTGGTCACGTGGGCCACTCCGCGCACGATCGCTACGTTCGGTGAGACAAATTCGATCGAATTCACATCGACCGAGAGTTTTGCATCTTGCTTGTCGGCGAACGCGTCGGCGAATTCTTTTTCGATTTCCTCGCGTCCGACCGATTGTTCGCCCGTGAGCGGATCGATGTAAATCGCCTCAGGCGACCAGAGCGCAGCGATCTTCTTCGCATCGCGCGGCGTTGTAGGCCCCGATGAATGCCTTGCCCGAGGCGCGAATGGCTTCCTCGTCGGCTGGCGCGAATCCGGCGCCGCGGCATTATCACTAGGTTTAGCCGCATCCCCTTTGTCCGATTTTGGCTGATCGGCAGCGAACAACAGACACGCTGCCGCGCACAATGCGGACAGCACGATGCCGGGAACAACAAGAGTCTTCATCTTGCTTCTCTCCTAATCATTCGGAGCTACAGGTCGGTGATCGATTAATCTCGCCTATGGCGACCAATGAATCCTCATGTCGCCTGCTACCATCGTTGCGATGCTCCAAGCCGATTGCAAGCAGCTTTTCAATTCCAAGAGGAAATAGGCGATGCATGCAGGCTGCGCCAGTAACGCGGCCGCCGCTCATCTCGCCAAGGCGGCCCGGTCATACATGCTGAACGGACCACGCGCGCCACGATTGCCCTAAAGTGTTTGAAGCGCAGACAGAAGCTGATTCATTCAGAAACGTCACGACTTCATCTCTGCGACCGCATTTACCACAGCGGCCACGATGTCGAGTGAACTGATAATTCCGACAACACGACCATCAGGCTCAATGACCGGAAGCCGATGGACATGAGCGCGGCACATTGCATGTCCGGCAACGGTCAGGGAAGATCCCGCCGAAATCGATTGCACCGCCGTGGTCATGTGCCGCTCGACAAGGTCTTCATTCACATCGCAAATGGCAAATACCGCCTGGGACGTGATTTGCTCCAGGCGATGGGTTTTGCCGGGCAAGCTTGTGGAATCGCAGCATAGCGTTTGTTTTTCACGCCGCATGAAATCGATGGCGCTCAGTACGCCGACACAGCGATTAGTCTCGTCCACAACTGGTGCGCCAGAAACATGATGCTCGGTCATCTGGGCGGCGGCCTGGGCCATCGTGTCGTGCGCTGAAACTTGCACGACGTATCGGTTCATAACGTCGGCAACACGCAACGAAAGCAATCGATCGATTGATGCATCCATCGGTGGTTCCTCGCGATTGGAATTTCTTAAAACACGACTAACAAGTTCCCAAAATAGTTTTGGCTGATGATTCGAGTGGATTGCAGCAGATTTCCGATGAGCCGCGCTTGCCCACAAGCACCGGGCATTCCGCTTTGTGTACGACCTTTTCCGCCACGCTTCCCAAAAAGAAATGAGGAAGCCCGGTGCGACCTTCTGTGCCGATAACAATCAGATCGACGTCTTCACGCTTTGCAAGCTTCACAATTTCTTTTGCTGGATCGCCAATGGCGAACGTCGTGCGGATGGCGATATGAGGATTGCAAGATTTAGTTGCCTCCAATAGCTTCAAAAGTGTCTCTGTGTGCGCGTCGAGGAGGCGAGATGAATAAATCTCGCCGCCGCCGTAGGGAACAAACGGCTGCTCAACGTGCAGTAGGATCAGTTCCGCAGGCTCTTTGCCAGAGAGCGCAGCGGCCACCTGTATGGCAGACCTGCTGGCCGGCGAAAAATCGGTCGCCGCTAAAATTCTGTCAAATTTGAGCGGTTCGAGTTGATTAGATGGAGGGTGTGATTTCGATCGCTTTGGTTTGACCACCAGCACCGGACAATGCGCCAACCGAACGACCTTTTCCGCGACGCTGCCTATGAGAACGCGTGACAGGCCGGTTCGTCCTTCGCTGCTCATTACGATCATTTCCACATTTTCTTCTTCGACGATATTGGCGATTTCTTGCGCGGGTTCGCCGAAACCTAACCTGCGATGGCACTGGATGCTTGGATCAGAAGGTTTGATATTGGCTAGTGCCTGTTTCAATTCGTCGTGGGTCGGCTCGAGCGGACCGTAGTACCATTCGCCGGCGACATACGCAGTGGGTGGTTCCTGCACGTGGAAGATAATTAGACTGTCGCCGTGGCGCCGCGCCAGTGCTTCAGCCACGGGAAAAGCCGCCATGCTGGTGTCTGATAAATCGGTTGTGAAAAGAATGTATTTGTTTGACATAGCGAGCCTCGCTTTGCAACTCACTTCAATCGACCAATCACCAGGGGAAACGCCGCGATATTAGATCAAACTGCCACGAAGGACCGAGCGCAGCCCGGCGGCCGACCTAATTCACGGCTGCGCCGTGACAACGCATCGCGGCGTTTCTTTCTCCAATAGACTTCCAATTTGCGTGAACTCGCTGGCCAACAGCATCAGAATGTCATCCAAACTAATCAGCCCCACCAGCTTTCGTTGCGCGTCGATAACCGGCAAACGACGGAACTTGCCCGTACGCATTAGCCACAGCGCCGACTCAATCGCACTTTCCTCCGGTACGCTGTTCAGTCCGGTCGACATTACGTCTTGCACCGGCGTTTCCGCCGGATCGAGCCCTTTGGCGAGCACGCGCTCGACCAAATCGCGATCAGTTACAATTCCGATCGGGTGTTCATTACTGCCCACAACCACGAGGCTGCCGACGCCTCTTTGCAGCATGCGTTCGGCGGCCAGATAGGCTGATTCGTGGGGTTCAATCGTATCGACTGCGCGGGAGCAAAATTCACCGACGGACATGGCTTTATCCTTTCATAAATGTTTTCAATCCAAGAGAGCGTCGCATAGAAAGACTACGAACCTTGGGATGCGTGACTACGATGAATTGGGATTTAATGCCAGCGCATTATTGAACGTGAGCAAATCGATTAGTTGCGAGCGAGTATCGATCAGCCGCTCAGCAAGCGAGACTGCGATGCGCCGCATGAGCGCGAAGCCGAGCGAATGATCGGTTTCACAAGCGGCCATCAATTCGTCTGCCGACAGAGAAACCACCTTCACATCGTCGAGTGCGGTAGCCGTCGAGGTCATGCGGCCTTGCAACACAATGGCCGACCACGCCAGTAGCTCACCGGGTTCCAGGATCAGTAACCGCACATTGCCCTGGCCGGGAACTTGCATATCGAGCGCGACGCGGCCGGCGCATAGAATCATGAGCCTGTTATTCTCGCTTTTTTCGCGAAAGAGTATCGATTTCGCGGGAAAGGTTCGAATTGAGGCCGTCGATGCCAGACGGTCCAACACACTCTCCGGCAAGCTGGCCGAGAACTCTAATTTTCGGAGCAACTTGGCAAGAAGTTGCTTTTCCATTGCACACCTCATCCGCCTTGCCGTGGCTTGGCGATTCCAACGTACTACCTTGATCGGATTTATCGGGACTTACCCAGGCCCGCGAAAGCGGCTAGTAAATCCATGGTCGAAACGACGCCCACCACTTGCCGGTCGGAATTCAGCACCACCAGTCGGTGAACGCGGTTTTCCAGCATGCGTCGCGCTGCCTGCTGAATGGTGCTATCGGCCTGAACCGAAACAACATCGGTCGACATCAAGCTTTGCACTTGCTCGGTGAGCAAATCGGCATGCTCCAGCTTTTGCACCAGCACTTCGTGATCGAACCCGCCCGATTCGGAGAGGGCGTTGAGTTCATCGCTAAGGTCTTTGGTCATTCCCAACAGATCGGTCACCGAAATCACACCCAGGCAACGTCCGCGACCATCGACAACCGGAAGCGCCGAAACATGGTTTTCAACCATTACATCGAGCGCCTTGCGCAGCGTGTCTTGCGGATCGATCGAGACGACATCGGAACTGTACACGTCTTTAAGCGAGGTGTGGGCGCTGGCATTCATTGGGTAATCCTTGCATGCGGTGGTACGACTTTGAAACGAGAGGTTCAAACCACCATTTGCGGACGAGCAATCGAAACCTGAACTATGCATTTGGCAAACCCTGTGCCAACAGCGGCCGCTCGATTGAACGCCGAAACTGTGCGAGAAACTCGCAGAATTTGCGTTCTCCTATGGCAGGTGACACTGTGTTAAACTGGGGACGTGCGATCCGTTTCGCACATGTGTGACAAAACCGCACGGTTGTGCAACTCGCTGCTCGTTTTGTCTTAGCGCTGGCGTTCGAATGCCACCGCCGTCGAGTACTTACTGAAGATAAACCCCATGAGCACGCAACCCGCCAACGATCGCCCTAAACCGCCTCCGGATTCGATGGAATCGAGCTCCGACGAGCTGGTCGATGTGGCGGCACAATTGTCATACTTGGAAATTGCCGATGCCGATCGCGTTCGCTTGCGTTCCGTGGCGCCGCGGTTGACTGCGCTGGGGCCGGAGTTCGTCGAAAAGTTTTACGACCATTTGTTTCGATTCGATGAAACCGCGCGGTTTTTGCAGGATCCCGCACTGGTGAAGCGGCTTAAGCAGGCCCAGCAATTGCATTTGGAGTCGATGCTCGAGGCCCATTGGGATGATGCCTATGTCGAACGCAGGCGGCGCGTGGGCGATATGCACGCCCAAATCGGTATTCACCCGCGGATGTTCTTGGGGGCCTACAATCAGTACTTGCAGTTTTGTTTTCGGCGGTTGGCCGACAAAAACGATCCGCGCGCTACGGAATTCGTCGAGACCGCCTTATCACTTCTGAAAGCGGTCTTTTTCGACGTTGGCATGACTTTGGACGCCTATTTCATCCAAGCTACGCGCGAGCTACAGCAGGCCTTAGAAATGGTTTCTCGCGCCAACACGGAATTGCGGCAATTCGCCCAACTGACCAGCCATGATTTGAAGACTCCTTTGGGCACTGTGGCAAACTTGTGCGATGAAGCGCTTGACGAATTCGGCGATCGCATGCCGGCGGCTGCCCGCGAGCTGATAAATGCCGCCAAAAACCGGGCCTATCGTATGAGCCAAACCATCGACGAACTGTTGACCTCGGCTCTGACAAGCCAATCGCAGGACAATAACGAATTATTTGCCAGCGAAACCGTAATTCATCAGGCAGCCGAGCCGGTGCGGCCGCTGTTGGAAGAAAAGCAAATCGAACTCGTTGTGGCGCAGTCGATGCCGTGGATTTGCGGCGATCGGGTGAAAATACGGGAAGCTTTTTATAATTTGATCTCCAATGCCGCGAAGTTTCTCGATAAGCGGCCAGGCAAAATTCAGGTGAGCGCTCAAACGGACGGCCCAAATTGCATCTTTTGCATTTCCGACAACGGTCCCGGCATTCCACATGAAGAGCTACAGCGCATCTTCGTGCCTTATCGCCGCTTGCCAATGCACCGCGATCAGCCAGGCACTGGTCTGGGTCTCTACTTCACAAAACATCTAGTGGAACAACAGGCCGGCAGAATTTGGGTCGAATCGGAAGCGGGCGAAGGCAGCCGTTTTTACGTAATGCTGAAATCTGATGCCTCGTTACCCAGTGCCACTTAGACAGCCGCCACCGTTGATGGTTGCGGCGGGGTGAGCTTACTTCAGCGTCGCCGGTTTTTCCGTTTGTTCAATCTGGTATTTGTCTAAGAGCCGATACAAACTGCGCCGATTGATTCCCAGCGCTCGGGCAGTGCGGCTTTTATTGCCCCGTTCCCGGCGGAACACCTCGATGACATGGGCCCGCTCGATTCCGGCAAGATCATCGCCAATGGGCGCATCGGAATGTAATCCGGCGGCATGTTGTGATTGAACGACATCGGGGGGCAAATCTTCCAGGCGGATGATGCGATCATCTGCCATGATCTTCGCGCGGTCGATGGCATTGATCAATTGCCGCACGTTTCCCGGCCAATGATACAACTCGATAGCGCTCAGGGCCGGCGATTCGATCGTCCAATCGGAACCCAGGAAGTGATTGACCAAGAGCGGAATATCTCCTTGGCGCTCCCGCAAAGGGGGCAAGTGCAACGACATGACATTGATGCGGTAGAATAAGTCTTCGCGGAATTGCCCGGCTGCCACTTCTTTTGCCATATTTCGATTGCTGGCGGCTAATAGCCGCACATCGACGCGCCGTTCCTTGATGGAGCCGATCCGCCGCATCGATCCATCTTCCAGCACGCGCAACAGTTTGGCCTGCAACGACCCAGCCAACTCGCCTATTTCGTCGATAAATAACGTGCCGCCGTCGGCCACTTCGAATAATCCTGGCTTTGCCGCCGCCGCGCCTGTGAAGGCGCCTTTCTCGTGGCCAAACAGCTCGCTTTCCAAAAGCGATTCGGGCAATGCGGCGCAATTGATGACTACGAGCGGCTTGTCGGCACGCGCGCTCTGCCGGTGAAGTGCTCTGGCGACGAGTTCCTTGCCCGTTCCGCTTTCGCCTTGAATTAAAATGGCCTTATCAGTCGGACCCGCCCGATTAACCATCCGGAATACTTCCTGCATTGCGGCCGATTTGCCGATGATCTCGGGTTCGCATTGCGTGCGCCGCAGAACCGTTTTGAGCTGCCTGTTCTCTTTGCGCAACTGGCCAGTCTCGTACGCGTTTTCGATGAGCACTTCTAATTCGGCCAACGGGAACGGCTTGGAAAGAAAATCAATCGCGCCGAGCTTCATCGCCTGCACAGCAGACTCGATTGTGCCTTGACCGGTGAGCATGATAATTTCGCATTCGGGCGTGGTGCCTTTCAACTTTTCCAAAAGTTGCAATCCAGAAATGCCCGGCATCACCATGTCGAGCACGGCCACGTCGAACCTCCGCCGCTCGGCCAGTTCAAGCGCTTCGCTCCCCGAAGATGCTTCTTGCACCTGAAAACCGCGCCGCACGCAACGGCGCGCGACCGTGCCGCGGAACTCGGCATCGTCGTCCACCAGCAGCAAATCAACTTTACTTGGATCGAACATCACGCATCCTCACAATCTGTATCAAGCGGTGCAAGGGCATAAAGCAAGAGGCATGCCGACGTAGGGAATCGCGCTCGTGGCCGCGCGCTATCAATAAAACGAGCCGATTTTTGCTGCGGTTTTGCCGTGATCCATTGCTGGCTAAAAAACGTTTGCCTGTACGATCAAACGATGTTGCCTTGTGCGGAATAGCGGCATGTACTGTGCGAAACCGCTCATAGCTAATCTACGATACGCTTGGCGGTATGTCATTGGCCGGCGTTTCGGTGCCGCAGGAAAGACCCGCAAAATCGCGGGTGGAATCTCATTGCAACTCTCTTGGCGATCGTGCGAACTTGGTGAGATGCACATTGGGGCATTTAACTTGCATTTGCTCTCGCAGAAGGAAGCAAATCGCTCCGCGCCTGAACTAGCTGCCACGCGATATAGCTTGTTACGGCAGCGATTGTTTTGGGCAATTTACTCTGGGAGAACCAATGGCGACGCGCCGACAGATTACGGTCGATGGCAACGAGGCTGCCGCCTCTATCGCCCATCGACTCAGCGAAGTCATTGCGATCTACCCCATCACGCCTGCAAGCCCCATGGGCGAGTTGGCCGATGCCTGGTCGGCGGCCGGTGGACGCAATATCTTCGGCATGGTTCCGGACGTGATCGAAATGCAAAGTGAAGCCGGCGCTGCCGCCACGGTTCACGGCGCTTTGCAAACGGGCGCCCTGGCAACTACCTTCACAGCCTCGCAAGGGCTGCTGTTGATGATTCCCAGCATGTACAAAATTGCTGGCGAACTGACGCCGACGGTTTTTCATGTTTCTGCCCGCACCGTTGCCACGCACTGTCTTTCGATCTTCGGCGACCAAAGCGATGTAATGGCCTGTCGGCAATGCGGATGGGCGATGCTTTGTTCCAATTCGGTACAAGAAGCGCACGATTTGGCGCTTATTTCTCACGCCGCCACGCTCGACTCGCGCGTGCCGTTCATCCATTTTTTCGATGGCTTTCGCACGTCGCACGAAGTGAACAAAATCGAGCAACTCACCGACGACGATCTGCGCGCGATGATTGACGAGGCATGCATCGAGCGGCATCGCGCAGCGCGCATTGAATCCCGACCGCCCGGTGCTGCGCGGCTCGGCCCAGAACCCCGATGTTTTTTTCCAGGCTCGCGAAGCATGCAATCCGTTTTACGACGCCGTGCCGCAGTTGGTCCAAGCCAAAATGGATCAGTTCGCCGAACTGACGGGGCGAGCATACCGTCTCTTCGATTACATGGGCACCCCTGACGCCGAGCGCATCATTGTGATGATGGGTTCCGGCGCAGGGGCTGCCGCTGAGGCGGTCGGAAAGCTGCTAGAGCAAGGCGAAAAGGTCGGGTTGCTCAAAGTGCGGCTTTATCGCCCGTTTTCGGTCGAGGCGTTTGTCGCCGCGCTGCCGCGAACAGTGCGCAGCATCGCCGTGCTCGACCGCACCAAAGAACCCGGCGCCATCGGCGAACCGCTCTATCAAGATGTTGTTACGGCGCTGGCCGAAGCTTGGCCCGCCGGCCACAACGGTCGATCGCGCCCTTTGGTGATCGGCGGGCGGTATGGTCTTTCGTCGAAGGAATTTACGCCGGCAATGGCCGCCAGGGTTTTCGACGAGCTTGCTTCCGATCGGCCAAAGCGCCACTTCACCATCGGCATCACTGATGATGTGACTCACCTTAGCCTGAAATGGGACGAAGATTTTTCGACAGAGGCCGATGACGTCACTCGTGCAGTTTTCTACGGTCTGGGGAGCGACGGCACGGTGGGGGCTACAAAAAACTCGGTGAAAATCATCGGCGAGAATACGGCGCTCTTCGCGCAGGGCTATTTTGTGTACGACTCGAAAAAAGCCGGCTCGGTCACCGTTTCGCATCTGCGTTTCAGCCCACGGCCGATTGAATCCACCTACCTGGTGAGCCGGGCGAACTTCGTGGCCTGCCACCAATTTCATTTTCTCGAGCGGATCGACGTGCTTGAATTTGCCGAGCCCGGCGCGACGTTCTTGCTGAATAGTCCCTACGGCCCCGATGCCGTCTGGGAGAAGCTGCCAGTGGAAGTGCAGGAGCAAATTATCGACAAACAGCTGCGATTCTTCGTCGTCGATGGCTACACCGTGGCACAGCAGGCCGGAATGGCGGGCCGTTTCAATACGGCCATGCAAACGTGCTTCTTCGCGCTGGCCAACGTATTGCCGCGCGAGCAAGCCGTGGAAAAAATCAAGGAATCGATTCGCAAAACGTACGGGAAGCGCGGCGAGTCGATTCTGCAAGCCAACTGGGCCGCCGTCGATGGCGCGCTTGCTTCGCTGCACGAGGTTATCGTTCCGGAGCGGACAACGTCGGCCATTCACCGCTTACCGCCAATAGCCGTTAGTGCCGGCGGTGACAGCGATTTCGTGAAGCGTGTCACCGCGGTAATCGCCGCCGGCCATGGCGACCGCTTGCCAGTGAGCGCGCTACCAGTCGATGGAACCTTCCCCACCAGCACGGCTCGGCTAGAAAAACGGAGCATCGCACTGGAGATACCCATTTGGGACGACAAAATCTGCACACAATGTGCCCTGTGCGCCTAGTGTGCCCGCACGCGGCAATTCGCATGAAATCATATCCGGTTGATGCGGCCGAGGATGCTCCAGAAGGCTTCCATTCCAAGCCGTACTCGGCCAAAGAATTCCCCGATCATCTGCTTACGATCCAAGTCGCACCCGACGATTGCACGGGCTGCGGGATTTGCGTCGATGTGTGTCCGGCCAAGAGCAAGGAAATTGCCAAGCACAAAGCCATCAACATGGAGCCGAAATTGCCTCACCTCGACCAGGAGAGGGCGAATTTCGATTTTTTCCTGGGCATTCCCGAGTTCGATCGGACGGCAGCGAAAATCGACACTCTCAAGGGTTCACAGCTTCTGCAGCCGCTGTTCGAATTTTCGGGTGCGTGCGCCGGCTGCGGCGAAACGCCGTACCTAAAGCTCATGAGCCAGATGTTCGGTGAGCGCGCGGTGATCGGCAATGCCACAGGCTGTTCATCGATTTACGGAGGCAATCTACCCACGACTCCTTGGGCACAAAACAATTTCGGACGCGGACCCGCCTGGAACAACTCGCTGTTTGAAGACGCCGCCGAATTCGGCCTGGGATTGCGAATGTCGTTAGATCAGACGCAGCAGTACGCCCACCATCTGCTCAGGCAGCTTAGCAGTCAACTGGGAGTTGGGCTCGTTGAGGAGTTGATGGCATCGCCTCAAACCAATGAGCGCGAATACACGCTTCAGCGCGGCGCGTACAGCTTCTGAAGCAGCGGCTTGTGCAACTCACCGCGCCCGATGCCGCTCGATTATCGGTCATTGCCGACACGCTTGTGAAACGATCGGTCTGGATCGTCGGGGGGGACGGTTGGGCTTACGACATCGGCTATGGCGGCTTGGATCACGTCCTTACCACCGGCCGCGATGTGAACATTCTCGTGCTCGATACGGGCGTCTATTCAAATACCGGCGGTCAAGCGTCGAAAGCCACCTTCCGTGGCGCAGTCGCCAAGTTCGCCTCCGGCGGAAAGGAAGCGCGCAAGAAAGATTTGGGAATGATGGCCGTGGCTTATGGCAACGTGTATGTGGCGCAAGTGGCCATGGGCGCAAATCCGGCACATGTCATTCGCACCTTCGCCGAGGCGGAATCGTACCCTGGTCCATCGCTCATTTTGGCCTACAGCCATTGCATTGCGCACGGCATCAATATGTCGACCGCCATGACGCACCAAAAAGATGCCGTCAATAGCGGCTTTTGGCCGCTGTATCATTACGACCCGCGCAATGCCAATGCGGACGACAAGCCTTTCCGTCTCGATAGCCGCAAGCCGACGATGCCTTTCCGCGATTTCGCCACGCAAGAAGGCCGCTTCGCCATGCTCATGCGCTCGCATCCTGAACGTGCGGAGCGCCTGTTGAACCTGGCGCAGCGCGATATCAACGACCAGTGGCGCTATTACGAAAACATGGCCGCTAGCCAGCGGACCATGAGCGAAAACCACGAGCCGCAATCGGTCGATTCAAATTCGCGGCCAGTCGGGCCGGAAGCGAAAGAGATACTGGTGCCTCAATGACGAACATTGACCTATCGACAAAGTACTTAGGGTTGAACCTGCGAAACCCGCTGGCGGTTTCAGCAAGTCCACTTGCGCAATCTCGACATGCTACGGCGACTGGAAGATGCCGGCGCATCGATGGCCGTGTTCCCATCACTCTTCGAGGAACAACTTCGGCACGACGAGGAGGAAATTCAGAAACTCTACGAATACCAGACCGAGTCGTACGCCGAATCACTTAGCTACTTTCCGGAGCTCGACGATTACAACACCGGTTCGGGCGATTACCTGAAATGCCTCGAAACGGCTAAGCGGGCGGTTTCTATTCCAATTATCGGCAGTTTGAACGGTTGTTCCGACGGCGGATGGACGCGTTACGCCAGAGACATCGAAAACACAGGGGCCGACGCGCTGGAGCTTAACATTTACTTTGTGCCGACCGATCCGCAAATGACAGCATCCCAAGTCGAGCAGCGGTATATCAATTTGGTGGCCAAGGTCTGCCAATGCGTCTCAATTCCGGTGGCGGTAAAACTGGGTCAGAATTTTTCAAGCCTGCCCAATTTTGCGCGGCGATTGGTGAATGCGGGCGCGTCGGGTTTGGTGCTGTTCAACCGCTACCTTGAGGCGGATATCGATTTGGAAACGCTTCATTTCAAGCCTGACCTCATCCTCAGCAATCGCCACGAGGCGCGAGTTCCGATCCGCTGGATTGCCATCCTTCGCGACCAAATTCAAGCGTCCCTAGCCGCAACGGGCGGCGTCCATCGGATGCAGGGGGTCATCAAACTGCTTCTGGCCGGAGCCGACGTGACCATGATGACCAGCGTGCTGCTGATGAAAGGCCCCGAATACTTGCGAACTCTGCAAGTGGAAATCGCCAACTGGCTCGAGGAGCACGAGTATAGTTCGGTCGAGCAGCTTAAAGGGAGCATGAGCCGGGGCAACGCACCCGACGCAGGCGCCCTGGAGCGCGCCAACTACATGCAAACGCTCATGAACTACTCGCCGCACCATCGAGTGTTTCGACCGGAGTGAACACCACGTCAAAAACAAGTGCGGCGACCACACTTTCGCCGCACTCGAGCGCCAGGCCGCTTCAGGCCGTTGGATGCCAGCCCGCATCGGCCCACAACTCGCCGCTCACCGCGGAGTTAGAAACCATGAAGCAAATCGCATCGGCTATTTCCTCCGGTCGAATCAGCCGTCGAAGCTGTGTGAATGGAAGCACATTCTTTTCCAAAAATTCCTTTCCCAACTGCTGCGCCATGGCCGTGTCGGTAAAGCCAGGGTGAATGATGCCGCAGCGTACGCCGCAATACATGGCCTCCTTCGTGAGCGTCGCGGCCGCGCCTTCGAGCCCGGCTTTCGTCGTGGCGTACGAAATCTGTCCTTTGTTGCCTCGCGACGAAACCGAACCGATGAACACGATTGCTCCTTGCACCGCCTCTTCCGGCTCCCAACGCTTCAAACCTCGTTTCCACCGATCCTCGGCAACGCGGGCCACCATTTCAATGGCCCAATAAACGGGCGCGACCATATTCACTTCGACCACCTGACGGAATGTGGTGATCGAATATTCCTCGGCCTTCCCGGTTTCTTTGTTAATTCGAACGGCCAAGCCATCTCTGGTGATTCCCGCCGCGGGAATGCAAATGCTCACCACGCCATGCCGAGCGGTAACTTCGTCGTACACCTGGGTGCGAAACGTTTCGTTGGTCACGTCGCCGGCTTCGGCCTGTGCCACGTCGCGCCCGGCCGTCTTGTTCATCGCCTCGGCCGTTTCAAACACATTATCGCTACGATCGACCAATATGACTCGCCGCACCCCGCGCTTGATCAACTCGCGCGAGACTGCCTGCCCAATTCCGCTGGCCGCGCCGGTAACCAGCGCGACTTTTTTCTCTATGTTCATGACAGTTTCTCCTGAAGGTCGATCCGCCCTCCGCTGACGGAAACTCACCGTGACCGCCTGCCATGTTCGTTCCTATCCGACAGCGGAAAGCGGCTTTCGTCAATCGCGGGCTTTGGTGGCCAACTCGGTGCATTTCATCACCGCATCTTGAAATTCGCTCAGATGCGATTCTGAAATCTCTCGCAGGCAATCCAAGGTCTTGCGGCACAATTGCTCAGTGCGCCGGCGATATTCCTCCGGATTGGTCGCCTCGGCAACGCGCAGCGCGGCGTCGAGCGATTCAATAGCCGCTTCATACTGCCGGTCCATCACTTCGCGATGCTTACGCACCAGATCCGACAGGGTGCCGGCAAATTGTTTTTGGAAATCGCGCATGCGATCGAACCACACCGATTGCGGCGTGGGGAACGGCCACATATGCGACCACTGATGAAAGATTTCCTGATGCATTTTCAAATTGGTTTCCGCAGCCCTGCGAATGTTTTGGAAGACGTCGTCCAACATCTTGCTTCCGCCCGCAGTTTCAGCAGCCATAATTGAGCTCCTTAATTGAGATTGTGCACGTGCAGCATTATTGGGCCGTTTGAGCTTTCTCATACATTGATATTATCGACTATTTTAACGCAGTTGTCAAGCTATGGTGCTGCAAACGCAGCATATCAATAACATTGGTAAATTTGCTTAAAACGCTACGATTATTAGTCAAAAATGCCGACATTTATGCTGCATACTGCATTGTTATGTTGCGTTCACACAACAAAAGCCTATAATCTATCGAGGATACCTGTCGAATTGCTTCCCGGAGCACGCGATGACCACCGAGCCTATTAAGATTACGCGCTATCCCAACCGTCGCTTTTATACGCGCGACGAAAGTACGTACATTTCATTGGAAGACATTGAGCGCCTGGTGCGTTCGGGCAAACGAGTGGAAATTCGCGATAACCAATCCGACGAAGATTTGACTGGCTTGGTGCTAACGCGCATTATCATGGAGCGTCAGCCCGAGAAGATGCGGCTGCTCCCGGTCGATATGCTGCACTTCATGCTGCGCGCCAACGACGCAATGTCAGATTTTTTGCGCGACTATTTCAGGCACGCGCTGCCTTATTTGGAGTACCTGCAGCGTCACGGCACTACTGCCATGAATTTGGCTCAAAAACCCGTGCACTGGATTAAAGCCTGGCTCGATAGCATTGCTCCGGCTGATTCTCCGCCGCAGCTAACACAGCGCAAACAGCGTAAACCCGATCCCGAAGTGTTGGCCCAGCGCGTCGAAGAACTGGAAGAACGGATACGTTTGCTCGAATCGAGTGGCAAGGATTGAATGAGTATCTCCGCATAATGATCGAATTTTGATACACTGATCGCGAGTTTCGCACAAAACAATCAAGACACTCACCACTTCGATGCAAGAAATCGTTCGCCAACTCGCCGAAAAGCGATCTGCTGCGGAACTCGGAGGTGGCACACGCCGTATCGAAGCCCAACACGCCAAGGGCAAGCTAACGGCGCGCGAGCGCATTGAATTGCTGCTCGATCCGGGCACGTTCGAAGAATGGGATATGTTCGTCGAACACCGCTGCGTCGATTTTGGCATGGACGCGCAGCGAATTCCTGGTGATGGAGTGGTCACCGGCTATGGCACAATCAACGGCCGCATGGTTTTTGTGTTCAGTCAAGATTTTACGGTGTTTGGCGGTTCACTTTCCGAACCGCATGCCGAAAAAATATGCAAAATCATGGACCATGCCGTGAAAGTGGGCGCGCCGATTATCGGTTTAAACGATTCTGGAGGCGCGCGCATTCAAGAGGGCGTCGCCTCGCTGGGCGGCTATGCCGAGGTTTTCCAGCGCAATGTGCTTGCATCCGGCGTCATTCCCCAGATTTCGGTGATCATGGGGCCTTGCGCAGGCGGCGCCGTATATTCTCCGGCGATTACCGATTTCGTTTTCATGGTGAACGATAGCTCGTACATGTTCGTCACCGGACCAGAAGTTGTTAAAACGGTGACGCACGAAAACGTGACCCACGAAGAACTTGGCGGCGCAGTTACGCATTCCACAAAATCGGGCGTGGCGGACCGCGCTTTCGAGAACGATGTGGAAGCGCTGGCGATGGTGCGGCGAGTCATTAACTACTTGCCCGCTAACAATCGCTTGCCGCCGCCGCGCCGCCCGACTCCCGATCGAGCCGATCGCACCGAGCCCTCGCTCGATACGCTCGTGCCCAGCAATCCGAACAAGCCTTACGACATTAAGGAACTAATTCTGAAAACGGTGGATGACACCGATTTCTTTGAAATCCAACCTGAACACGCCAAGAATATTGTGGTCGGTTTCGCCCGCATGGAAGGCTATCCGGTCGGCATTGTGGCCAATCAGCCGCTGGTGCTGGCCGGATGTCTCGATATCAAGTCGTCGATCAAAGCGGCCCGGTTTGTGCGCTTCTGCGATTGCTTCAATATCCCGATCATCACGTTTGTCGATGTTCCCGGGTTTATGCCTGGCACCGCGCAGGAATATGGCGGCATCATCAAGCACGGCGCTAAGTTGCTGTATGCTTATGCTGAAGCGACCGTGCCGAAAATTACGCTCATCACGCGCAAAGCCTACGGAGGCGCTTACGACGTGATGGCCTCGAAGCACTTGCGCGGCGACGTGAACATCGCTTGGCCCACGGCCGAAATTGCCGTTATGGGTCCCAAGGGGGCCGTTGAAATCATATTTCGCAAAGAGCTCGACAACCCGAATCGCATTGCCGAGCTTACCGAAGAATATCGCACCAAGTTTGCCAACCCATTCATTGCCGGCCATCGCGGATTTATCGACGACGTGATTATGCCGCGGCAAACGCGCACGCGCATTTGCCGCTCGCTGGCGATGCTCCGCGATAAGAAGCTAGAAAACCCCTGGCGCAAACACGGGAACATTCCGCTTTGACACTCGTGGCAGTTGCTCGACGCATCACCGATTCACCAGCCACCAACTATTCGATCATTTCCCACACATCCGCCGGCTCGCCGATGTTCAAAAAAATCCTCATCGCGAATCGCGGCGAAATTGCCTGCCGGATCATCAAAACGGCGCGGAAAATGGGAATTTGCACGGTGGCGATCTATTCCGATGCCGACAACGATGCCCTGCACGTTTCGCTGGCCGACGAAGCAGTGCGGATCGGTCCACCACCCGCAGCGCAGAGCTACCTAGTCATTGAAAACATCGTCAGAGCTTGCCGCGAAACCGGCGCCGAAGCGGTGCATCCCGGATATGGTTTTCTGTCTGAACAAGCTCCCTTCGCGCAGCAACTGGCCGACGCTGGAATTGTGTTCATCGGGCCTACGCCGCACGCGCTGCATTCGATGGGCGACAAGATCGCATCGAAGAAAATCGCCCGCGACGCAGGTGTGAACACCATTCCCGGCACTGCCGAAGTGATACGCGACGAGGATCACGCGGTCAGTTTAGCCAACGACATCGGCTATCCAGTCATGGTAAAGGCCAGCGCCGGCGGCGGCGGAAAGGGCATGCGGGTTGCCCGCAACGACGAACAATGCCGCGAGGGTTTCCGCCGCGCCCGCGGCGAAGCGCGTTCGGCTTTTGGCGACGAGCGAGTGTTCCTCGAAAAATACATCGACCAACCGCGGCACGTTGAAATTCAAATTATTGCCGATAGTCACGGCAACGTCGTTCATTTGGGAGAGCGTGAGTGTTCCATTCAACGGCGGCATCAGAAGGTGATCGAGGAATCTCCCTCACCGTTTCTCGAGGAAGCGACTCGCGCCGCTATGGGCCAGCAAGCGGTGGCGCTGGCGCGCGCCGTCGATTATCAATCGGCCGGCACAGTCGAATTTATTGTCGATGCCAGGCGCAATTTCTATTTCTCTGGAAATGAATACGCGTCTCCAGGTGGAGCACCCAGTGACCGAGTTGGTTACCGGCCTAGACCTGGTGGAGCTCATGATTCGAATTGCCGCCGACGAGAGGTTGCCCTTTTCACAGAACGACGTGCGCATGAACGGCTGGGCGATTGAAGCTCGAGTCTACGCCGAAGACCCCTTTCGTAATTTTCTCCCTTCAATTGGCCGGCTGGTGCGCTACTTGCCTCCTGCCGAATCGGCGAATGTGCGCGTCGATACAGGCGTTTACGAGGGGGGCGAAATTTCGATGCACTACGACCCGATGATTGCCAAACTCATTACCTACGGCGCCAACCGCGATGAATCCATCGCCCACATGCGCAGTGCGCTCAATGAATTCTATATTCGCGGCGTTTCACACAACATTGGGTTTTTGGCGTCACTTGTGCAGCATCCGCGCTTCCGGGAGGGCCAACTTTCGACGGATCTAATTGCCCAGGAGTATCCCGACGGATTTCATCCCGCCGATTTGGTCCACGATAATCCCGCATTGTTCATCGTTGTTGCGGCGTCGATTCACCGCCGCTACATGGATCGCGCCGCCAGCATCAGCGGGCAACTCCCCGGCTATGAGCGAAAGGTGAATGACGATTGGGTTGTGCTTATCGGCAATGAGCAACATCCGGTAGACGTGCGGCCCATCGAAGGCGGCCACGATGTCATCTACCACGACCAGTGCTATCGGGTGCTCAGCGATTGGCACTTCGGCCAACCGCTGTTTCGCGGCACGGTATATGGCATGCCTGTGTGCATTCAGGTGGAGCGGCGGAATATGAAGTACCGTTTGTTCCACTGGGGCTCCCAAATTGACATGATGGTGCTCACGGCTCGAGCGGCCGAGCTATTGGCCTGCATGCCAAAGAAGAATCCGCCCGATACTTCGAAGTTTCTACTTTCGCCCATGCCGGGACTGCTTTCGCAGTTGATGGTGCGCGTGGGGGACGAAGTGAAATTAGGCCAGCACTTGGCGGTGGTCGAAGCCATGAAAATGGAAAACGTGCTGTGCGCCGAGCGCGATGGAAAAATTCACAAAGCCATCGCGGCCGTCGGCGAAATCCTCGCGGTCGATCAGCCGATTTTGGAATACGAATAACGGCCGCGAGACGATACTGGGACACCACCAGACGCCTCAAACGCGGCTATCCGTGAATCTTCGATACCAATCCCTCGGCTTTCACATCAATGCCGCGTATGCGGGAGCGCAGCGCTTCTGGGTGCGGCGCATATTGTTCTGCAGTCTTAACATCGAGCAGTCCCTGCTGAATCAATCGGTACAGGCTGGTCGTAAAATCGTGCATGCCCTCATTGACAGAGTTGACCAAAATGGCGGGAAGATCTTCATCGCGGCCTTCCCGAATCCGTTCCGCGACTAAGCCGGAGTTGAGCAGCACTTCGGTGGCGGGAACCCTCTGCACTCCTTCTTTGATCGATGGGATCAACCGCTGAGCTGCGACCGCCTTCAGGCTCGACGCCAGGCTGGAACGAATGAATTGGTGATCCTTCGTGTCGAAGAATTCCAACATTCGACTGAATGCTTGCATCGTGTCGGCTGTGTGGAGCGTAACGAACACAAGATGCCCGGTTTCGGCGGCCTGAATTCCGGCCAGCACCGTTTCACGATCGCGCAATTCGCCGATCATCATCACGTCGGGATCCTGCCGCACGGCGCTGCGCAGCGCGGTGGCAAAGTCGGGCACATCGATGCCGATCTCGCGCTGACTGAAATAGGACATTATCGGTTGGAATGCATACTCGACCGGATCTTCAATGGTCAAAATATTGCACTGCCGGCGCTTGTTGATGTGATCGAGCATCGCTGCCAGGGTGGAGGATTTTCCACTTCCGGTCACGCCGCACACTATGATTAACCCCTCGTGCGCAGCCGTAGTGAATTGCTCGTAAACAGGAGGCAAATGCAACTGTTCGAAGTCGGGAATTTGCGGATTGACCCGACGAATGGCGGCATGCAGCCCCCCGCCAGAGCGAAACACGCTGCAGCGGAACCGTTCTCCCTCGTCCAAATGGTAAGAAAAATCGACGCCCCCAGCAGTCTCCAAATGGTCCCGCATGTGCTCCGGGACGATGGGCATCAACAATTGCGATGTATCGTCAGCGGACAGTTCGGCGGTACTTATTTGGTGCAGTTTTGCAGCAATGCGAAACAGCGGTGTCGATCCGACCTTAATGTGGAGATCCGACGCCTGGAGCTCCTTCATTTTGCCCATCAACCGTCGAATGGTTAGCGACCCCAGCATGGCTTGCGCCTCCGCTTATTTCGCCGATTCTACTACGCCAAATTGATTTATCCGTCAGCTACCCTTTTGCTCAGAAACTCTACAGCCTGGCCGAATTCCAATAATCTTCTTGCTGCCGCGTAATGCACGTTCTCCACAAGGTGGCCATTAATTATCGCCACTCCGAGCCCCTGGTTGGCTGCTTCTTCAAATGCCGCGATTGTCTGCTTGGCATGCTCTATTTCCGCAGCGGTGGGCATAAATATCCGGTTGCACAGCTCAATTTGCGAAGGATGAATGAGCGTTTTGCCGTCGAACCCGAGCGATTTCGCCTGCGCACATTCCTGCTCGAATCCGGCAGGATTTTGAAGGTCGTTGTAGACTCCATCGAATACCAATTTTCCTGCGGCGCGAGCGGCCGCAACGCATTGCGAAAGAGCCCAAAGCAGGGGAGTGCGCCCGGGCAGATTTTCGGCGTGCAACTGGCTGGTTAAATCGTTTGTGCCCACGACAAGCGCGGTAAGCCGGGGCGTCGATTCTGCAATTTTCAGCGCGTTGAGCACTCCGAGGGGCGTTTCGATGACTGCCCACAAGTGAATGCCAGCCGTGGCGGCAATGGCCCCCAGTTCTCGTTCGACTGCCTGTACGTCCTCTGCTGCCGAGACTTTCGGTAGTACGATCGCACTCGGACGGGCATCGAGCGCCGCCTGCAAATCGTCGCCGTGCCAGGGCGTGCCCGCGCCATTGATGCGAATGGTCAACTCGCGCTGGCCGTATCCACCCTGGCGAACCTTCGTGCAAACTAGCGCTCGAGCCTGCTCCTTTTGGCTCGGCGCTACTGCGTCTTCCAAATCGAAAATGAATGCGTCGGCCGATAGAGTCTTGGCCTTTTCAAGCGCGCGCTCGTTCGCACCTGGCACATACAGGATCGATCGGCGCGGCCGACATGGGGTCGAATTCGACAATTACTCACCTACCATTTCAGCCCGAAGGCATCGAACACCTGTCGCGCCGCGGCTTCGGGCGTCATTTCGCCGCGAAGCACCTTTGCTTCCAATTCCCCGCGAATGGCATGCACTGCGGGATGCGTGCGCAGCGCTTGTCGCAGCCGATCATCAACGCTCGACCACAGCCAACGTAGATTCTGCTCGCGCCGGCGGCCGGCCAGCTCTCCGCTGGCGCGCATTCGAGTGCATCGCTTTTCAATCTTGTCCCAAACCTTATCGATTCCTTGATTGTTTAGCGCACTGCACGTGAGCACATCGGGCGGATAGCCCTCGTTGCCCGCCATTGATTTGAACATCATCGACAACTGATGGGCCGCCAACTCGGCCGCCGCTAGATTGGCGCCGTCGGCCTTGTTCACCGCCACCACGTCGACCAATTCCAACAGCCCACGCTTGATGGCTTGCAGCTCGTCGCCACCGCCGGGCAGCATCAAAGCCACAAAGCAGTCGGTAATGTTGGCCACCATCGTTTCCGATTGACCGACGCCGACCGTTTCGATAATGACCACATCGTAGCCCGCGGCTTCACACACCAACATGCTTTCGCGCGTTTTGCGAGCCACGCCTCCGGGTGTACCGGCCGATGGAGAAGGACGGATAAACGCATTTGCGTGAGCGGCGAGGTGCATCATACGCGTTTTATCACCTAGAATGCTGCCGCCGCTCACCGTGCTCGTCGGGTCAACCGCCAGCACCGCCAGCCGCTTCCCCGCGGCGACCAATTGCATTCCCAAGGCTTCGATGAACGTGCTTTTCCCGACGCCTGGCACTCCGGTAATGCCAATTCGTGCGGCATTGTTCGTGTACGGCAACAATTGATTGAGCACTTGCTCTGCCAGATCTTGGTGCCGCGGTGCGCTCGACTCTACCAGCGTTAGCGCGCGGGCCAAAATTTTGAAATCGCGCGCTCGAACGCCGTCGTAATACTGCTGGACCGTCAGCTCATGATGGTGCTCGCCCGCAAAATACAATGGAGACAACGAAAAACCGGAATCCAGCGGTGTTTGAATTTGTCCATGCTCGTGTTCGTCCGAGTGCATCGAGCATCCCCGATCTAGGCTGTGTCGCCGGCCTCTAGCGGAATATCCAGTTTCTTTCCCAAGCCCAGAAGCAACTTCTCCGCCGCATCGCCCACGACAGTGCCAGGGCCGAATACCGCGGCCGCGCCAGCCTTATATAAAGCGTCGTAGTCTTCGGGCGGGATCACGCCGCCAGCCACGATCATAATGTCGCCGCGACCCAACTTCGCCAACTCTTGGTGTAGCTCGGGCACAAGCAGTAAATGTCCGGCCGCCAGCGAGCTTACGCCAATAATATGCACGTCGTTTTCCACTGCTTGCCGAGCCGTTTCGGCCGGAGTACGAAACAGCGTGCCGATATCGACGTCGAAGCCCAAATCGGCAAACGCGCTGGCGATTACCTTCTGGCCGCGGTCGTGGCCATCTTGACCCATTTTTGCGACAAGAATGCGCGGTCGACGGCCTTCGGCCTGCTGAAATTGCTCGGCCAATCGACGCACTCGATCCACGTTTCCATTGTGTCCCATCGCAGCAGCGTACACTCCTCGCACCGATTGTACCGGCGCTTCGTACCGCCCAAACACTTTCTCCAAGGCCGCGCTCATTTCGCCGACGGTGGCTTTCGCGCGGGCAGCGATAATAGTCAACTCTAGCAGATTTCCACTCTTATTCCGCGCTGCCGCGGTCAGCGCATTGAGCGCTTCCTCGACTTCGGACTGATTGCGCTCGGCGCGCAACCGCTTGAGATTTGTGATTTGCGTCTCGCGCACCGCTGTGTTATCGACGTGCAGAACCTTGATCGCTTCGTCCTTTTCCGGACGGTATTTATTTACTCCGATGACAGTTTGTTGCCCTGAATCGATGCGGGCCTGCGTTCGCGCCGCCGCTTCTTCGATGCGCATTTTCGGAATGCCGGCCTGAATGGCCTTGGTCATTCCGCCTATTTGCTCGATTTCTTGAATATGCTCCCAGGCGCGCTCGGCCAAATCGTGCGTCAATCGTTCGACAAAATAACTGCCCCCCCACGGATCGACGACGGTGCATGTATCGGTTTCTTGCTGGATGAAAAGCTGTGTGTTTCGGGCAATGCGCGCCGAAAAATCGGACGGCAAGGCCAGCGCCTCATCGAGCGCGTTGGTGTGCAGCGATTGCGTGTGGCCGTGTGCCGCCGCCATCGCTTCGAGGCATGTACGAATCACATTATTATAAACATCCTGGGCGGTCAGACTCCATCCGCTTGTCTGGCTGTGCGTTCGCAGTGAAAGACTTTTGGGGTCTTTGGGCTCGAACTGCTTGATCAACTTGGCCCACAACATTCGCGCAGCCCGCAGCTTCGCCACCTCCATGAAATAATTCATGCCAATGGCCCAGAAGAACGACAACCGCGGGCAGAAGGCATCGACATTCAAACCCGATTTCAACCCTGTGCGCACATATTCCAGGCCGTCGGCCAGCGTATAGGCGAGTTCCAAATCGGCCGTGGCGCCGGCTTCTTGCATGTGGTAGCCGCTGATGCTAATGCTGTTGAATTTCGGCATTTTGCGGCTGGTGAATTCGAATATGTCGGCAATGATGCGAATGCTCGGCTCGGGTGGATAAATATACGTGTTGCGCACCATGAACTCTTTCAGGATGTCGTTCTGAATCGTTCCTGAAAGCTGCTCGGGCTTCACGTTCTGCTCTTGGGCGGCGACGATATATAGCGCCATTACGGGGAGCACCGCGCCGTTCATGGTCATCGATACGCTCATTTTGTCCAACGGAATGCCCTCGAACAGCATTCGCATATCGTAAATGCTGTCGATTGCCACGCCCGCCATTCCTACATCGCCGGCCACGCGCGGATGATCGGAGTCGTAACCACGATGAGTGGCCAAGTCGAAGGCGATGCTCAGCCCCATTTGCCCGGCTGACAAGTTGCGCCGGTAAAAGGCGTTTGAGTCCTTCGCAGTCGAAAATCCCGCGTATTGGCGCACGGTCCAAGGACGTTGCACGTACATTGTGGCATATGGACCGCGCAAAAACGGCGGGATGCCCGGCATGGATTCTAAATGATCGACTTCATGCAAATCGGCGGCGGTGTAGAGCCGCTTAATTGGAATTAGTTCCGGCGTTTGCCATATATGGTCCCCGCCCAGTGCAGGCTTGCCATTTCCGGCAGTCGTGTAGCCGCCGCTGGGTGCAGCGGCGCCGCGCCGGCCTCAAAGGCAATCTCCGCAAAATTGGGAATCTTCGCCATGACAGTTCACCGCGCCTTATGTTGTCGCGGCCTTTCTCGCTTCCGGCACATATTTGCGAGACGACGTACTTGATTCGCCTGCGCTAATCACTCCGAGCTCATGCAGTATCTCCCTCAGCGTGGATAACACATCGCACTTGATAAAAACGAACTGATCGACTCCAGCGGCGCGCCAATTCTCTTCGTTCCCGCCGGGGTTTCCGGCCAGCACGACCATGTTCGCGCCGGCTTGTTTCAATTTGGAAGCAAGCAGCGGCACCAACTCGGGATAAAGCTTGTCCGAGGAGCAAATAACGGCGACCTGCGCTTCGCTGCGCTGGAACCCTTCGGCGGCTGCCGTTGCGTCGGCAAAACCGTCGCTCGTTATCACCGCGAACCCGCCCGCCTCAAAGAAATTCTTCGAATAGGTGGCTCGCGCCGTGCAATCGGAAACGCGCCCCATATTTGCCAAAAATACGCTGGGCCGTTTCCCGTGCATCTGCTCCCACGCGTCGCAGGCGGTCCGCAGCGCTTCAAACGGCTCGGCAAACGGGCGAAATGGCAGCGGCTTTATTTCCACCGAATCGCGGCCGAAACCAAGCATTCTGGAAATTTGGCCTATCGATGCCCCTTTTTTGGCTGCCGCGACGGCCGATTCAAATGTGCCTGCTTCATTCATTGCTGCAGGCATTCGGACCTGCTGCCGCCCTTTCGCGACGCGCTCGATTGCCGCGGCGCGAACTTTTTGCGAATCAACCGCTGCTGCGGAAAACTCTTCCTCCGCCACGTCCGGAAATTCGCTCACCCCGGTGATTCCCTCTTTGCGGCGTGAAATATTTTTTGCGCGAGGGGCGAATGCAGCATTGATTTGCTCGGCGATCCAACCGTCGTTCAGGGCCGCAACCATCCCGCCACGCGCTTCCACTTGTTGCAACACCTGCCACGCTTTCTCGGCAATTTGCTTTGTCAGCCGATCGATGAACCAACTTCCACCGGCGGGATCCGCGACGTGCCCCAAATGAGCTTCTTCCTGCAATATAAGCGCCGTGTTTCGCGCGATCCGCCGACTGCGAGCATCCGGCAAGCCAAGCATCGCATCGAACGGCAGCGACGTAACCGAATTCGCACCGCCGGCTACCGCCGCGAATATTCCCACGGTATTTCGCAATAGATTCACGTAAGGATCGCGCTGCGTAAGCACGCGCCGGCTGGTTCGAGCGTTGATATTCATGCCGCCGCTCGGCGCCGATCCGCCGGACGCTTGAAGAACACGCGCCCACAGCCATCGCGCTGCTCTCAATTTCGCGATTGCCAGAAAGTGGTGTGTTCCCAAGCTGAAATTGAAGGTTATTTGCTGCGCCGCGGAATCTAAATCGAGCCCCGCGCTGGCCATCGCCCGCAAATACTCGACGCCGGTCGCTACGGAAAAGGCAATATCCTGCGCAGTGGCCGCGCCGGCGTTGTGATATGCCGAGGTATCGACCCCTACTGCACGGACTCGCGGTAAGTGCTTCGCCGTCCAAACAGCCAATTGCGCTACTAGGGCCAGCCCCTTGTCAGTTGAATAGGGCAAATGCCCCTCCCGCGCCAACACTCCAATCGGGTCGGCATTGAAGGCGCCGTGCGCCTTCTCGTGCGGAACGCCGCGCTGCTGCCAAAGTGCCACGAGCATGGCCGCGGCCGGCGCAAATGCCGCCCCAGCCTCAAACGCTATGCCCACCAGCGGCAATTCGACTTCTCCAATCGCCGCTTCCAAATCGGCCGCCGAATACGACGCAATCCCATCTCGCCCCGATTTGTCGATCGCCGCAGCATCATCCGCGTCTAATCCAAGCCGCGCCGCCGCATCGAACCGTAGCAATACGGAAGTAACCCCACCTTGCAGATCCTCCAAAATCGCACGATTCGTTTCCTGCAAATCGGGATGAGCATATTCCGGTCGCAAATCCCATTCGCAGGCGGCTTCCGCCGGCCGCGCACCGCGCACAAAGGGAAAACATCCCGGTAGTCCCAGTTCCGCATCCGGTAACTGATCGCGCTGGGTATACAACGGCTGAATCGCAATACCTTCGTACGTCTGCGTGACCAACTTTTGCTCGAACGTTGCGCCCTTCAAATCAGCTTCCGCCAGCGCCCGCCACTGTTGGTAGCTGGCTGGCGGAAAATCGTCGCGTATGGTGAATTTAGTCTGAGACATCGTTCTATACATTCAAGATGCCGCACGTCTGCGTCTGACGCCGCTGTCGCCATCCGACACACCAAGTGCCGCTGAGGGCGGAATTTCGTCGGGCAACATTGATCCGTATGCGAGCAAATTTTGGTGTAACTCAAAACAGCGATTCAGGTCGTGATGAATGTGCCCCGAGCCGCTTTCGCTTAAATACCGGTGCAAATAAGCGCGATACACTGGATGCGCACAATGTTCGATCATCGTCGCCGCTCGCTCTTGAGGCGCCAGTCCGCGCAAATCGGCCAGCCCCTGTTCGGTCACGACCACTTGCACCGAATGCTCGTTGTGATCGACGTGGGTACACATCGGCACGATGGTCGATATCGTTCCCCCCTTGGCGATCGAAGGACACATGAAAATCGATACATAAGAGTTCCTCGTGAAATCACCGCTGCCGCCAATGCCGTTGATCATGCGCTGTCCATACAAGTGCGTTGAATTCACGTGGCCGAACACATCAACTTCGAGGGCTGTATTCATCGAGATTACGCCCAATTGCCGCACTACCGCCGGGTTGTTCGATATTTCCTGCGGCCGCAGCACCAGACGGCGAGCGAAGAAATTGAAATCGTTTTCCAGTTGCCGCATCTGCTCAGGGCTTAGCAACAAGCCGCAGGTGCTCGCACCGCGAATTCGCTGAGAGGCGATCATGTCGAATGCCGCGGACTGGAGCACTTCCGAGTACATTAGAAAATCGGGAATATCGGGGCTATCGCCAATTCCCTGCAATACTGCATTGGCAACGTTCCCAACCCCACTCTGAATGGGCAAAAATTCTTGCGGCAAGCGGCCGCTGGCCAATTCGTCGGCCAAAAACTTCACAACGTTGGCCGCAATGGCCTGCGAAACGGCGTCGCCTGGGCGGAAATCGGCAAATTCGTCGGGCTCGTTGGTTTCCACGATCCCGATCACCTTGGCAGGATTCACTCGCGCGTACGTTTTACCGATGCGCTCCAGCGGATGATCCAAATTCAGCGATACGCGATAGGGCGGCGGCTCGGGAATAATGATGTCGGCGATTTCGCTGATGCGCGGCGATTGCCGCCCGTTCACCTCAATAATCACTTTCTCGGCCGTTTGCAGAAATGTGGGGGACGCGCCGATCGAGGTTGTTAAATAAACACGGCCGTCGCTGGTGATTTCCGTTGCCTCGACGACGGCAAAATCGATTTTGCCGAAAAACCCAAACAACACCGACTGGGGCAAGTGCGACAAATGCATATCGACAAACGCGACGCGCCCCTCGTTGATTTGCTTACGCAGCGCGGCCGAAGATTGAAATGGCGCGCGCCAACTTATGGCCTCGGCCTCAGCGAGCGCATCGTCGATGCTCGAACCCGTCGATGCGCCGGTGAGCACGCGCAGTTGGTAAGGCAGTCCCGCTTTGTGCAATGTTTTAGCCCGCCCGGCCAGCGCCCGCGGCACCGCTTTCGCCGAACCTGCCGGTGTAAAGCCGCTGAATGCGACCATCGCTCCATGAGGAATTTGCTCCGCCGCTTCCTCGGGGCTCAGAATCGGAAATGGCATATGGTTAGTCATACGACGTATTCATTTGTTGATTTTCCAGCCGCCATCCCCCGCCCCGCCAATCAGCGGCTGTCATGCTGGTTTCGGCGGCTCGCACAATTCCGTTAACACGCCAAAAGTGCTTTTCGGGTGAATAAACGCAATTCTCATGTGGTGCGCACCCGGCCGGGGCGATTCATCGATCATTCGCAACCCGGCTTGCTTCAATTCGGAAATTCGCGCCGCAATATCGTCAACGGTAAACGCCAAATGGTGCAGTCCTTCGCCGCGCTTTTCCAAAAACGATTGTATCGAGCTGCTTGGATCGGTCGGCTCCAGCAATTCCAACCGCACATCGCCCACGCGAAAAAATGCCACGCGCACCTTTTGACTTGGCACGTCTTCAATGTGCTCAAATGTCGCGCCTAGTTCGTTTTCATAAAACTGCTTTTGCTCATCGATCGATCGCACCGCGATGCCCACGTGATTCAATGCTTTGATCGCTTGCATAATGCCGCTCCTACTCCAGCTCGAAAAGAATCTGCCCCTTTTGTACGGGATCCCCGACTTTCACATTGACCTTGCCGATCTTCCCTCCATTGGGCGCGGTGACCGTCGTTTCCATTTTCATGGCTTCCAGCACCAACAGCACGTCGTTGGCCTGAATTTGCTGGCCAACTTGCCCCGTCACGCGCACCACCACGCCCGCCATCGGGCTGCGGCAAACCTTATTTTCGTCAGCGGCTGGCTTTTGGCTGGCGGGCAGCGCGCCGGGGACAGCGGAAATTTTCGCCGGAACTTGCGTCGTCGCGGCGCTGGGAGGAATATAAGTCGGCCGTGGTTGCTCCGGCTCGGGCACCTCCACATCGACTTCGTAAATCTTTCCGTCGATCGTCACCTTAAGTTTCACCGCGATGCTCCTAGCTGGAATGCATCGCCAATGCATGCGACGCTTGAATGATAACGCGGCCTTGTAAACCCCACGGCTGATTTGTAATCAGTCGAATTTGCCGAATATGCGGCCGCAAGCCAAAGTATGCCGCCAGCGCAGCCCCAATAGCCATAATCACTTCCTCACTGACGCCGCTTGATTCGCCGTTGGCGCCGGCAAGCGATCCCTTGGCCAGCATTTTTTGAGGCGCGATCGATTCGTTCGCTGCGGAAGGGACCGACCGTCGTTCGATCGCCTCGACTCGTTGGCTCAATCGGCTGATCTCTTCGCGCAGCTTGGCGAGCGATTCCTCGAACTGCACTAATCCGCTTTCATCGATTTTCATAAAATTGCTTTAATCGACCCAGTGACGATTTCTAATTCTCAAAGTGGAATCAATCCGTGCTTCTTGGGCGGCCGATGGTCGCGCTTATTGTGCAAGTATTCGAGAGCCTGCGCCAGGTGCCGCCGTGTATTGGCCGGCTCGATGATATCGTCGACCAGGCGCCTTCCCGCCGCGACATAGGGCGAAGCGAATGTCGAGCGATATTTTTCAATCAACTCGGCGCGCATGGAGGCTTTATCTGCCGCCTGTTGCATTTCCTTGCGGAATACAATTTCGACCGCTCCTTCGGCCCCCATCACAGCAACTTCCGCCGTCGGCCAGGCAAACGAGCAATCAGCGCCCAAATCTTTCGAGCACATCGCGACGTGCGCCCCGCCGTACGATTTCCGCAAAATCACCTGAATCTTCGGCACCGACGCGGCCGAGTAGGCGAACAACAGCTTTGCTCCATTGCGAATTATGCCGCCGTATTCCTGCTGCACGCCCGGCAAATAGCCCGGCACATCTACAAAAGTAACTATGGGGATATTGAAAGCGTTGCAGAAGCGGATGAACCGTGCCGCCTTGTTCGCCGCATTGATGTCGATTGCGCCCGAGAGGACCATTGGTTGATTGGCGATTACGCCGATCGAGCGCCCCAAAATTCGCGCAAAGCCTATCACCATATTCATCGCATAGCCGGCTTGAACCTCCAAGAAGTCGCCGTGATCGATGACGCCGGAAATCACGTTTCGCACGTCGTAACCCTGTTTCCCATCGACCGGTACGATCTCGGCGAGCGCCAGATTCGGATCGACGTCGTTCTCCGCGGCCAACCGCGGCGCCTCCTCCAAGTTGTTCGACGGCAAGAAGCTCAACAGCCGCCGGCATAAATAAATGGCATCTTGATCGTCTTCGGCCACAAAATGAATGACGCCCGAGTGCGCCATATGCGCATCGGCGCCTCCCAAGGCTTCGGCGCTAATTTCCTCGCCGGTCACTTGCTTGATGACCTGCGGGCCGGTAATGAACATTTGCGCCTGGCGCGTTTGAATAATGAAATCCGTCAGCGCCGGTGAATAAGCCGCGCCGCCGGCACACGGTCCGCAGATCAACGAAATCTGTGGCACGGCCCCCGACAGCAATACATTGGCGTAGAAGACTTGCCCGTAGCCGGAAAGTGAATCGACGCCCTCTTGGACACGCGCTCCGCCGGAATCGTTGATAAATACAAACGGGCTGCCTGTTTTCAGCGATCGCTGCATGACCTCGGCCACTTTGAGCGAATGCACTTCGCCCGCCGACCCGCCCATGACCGTAAAGTCTTGGCTTGCCAGGTGAACTAATCGACCATCGACCGAGGCCGCGCCGGTCACGACGCCATCGGCAGGAATCTCTTTACCAGCCAGTCCGAAGTTCACTTGCCGATGCTGCGCGAACAGGCCAAATTCCTCAAAGCTGCCTTCATCAACAAGCGCGGAGACGCGCTCCCGTGCTGAGAGCTTGCCTTGCTCCTTTTGCTTCGCCAAGCGATCAACCCCACCTCCCAACTGCAGTTGCTCGCGCTTCTGTCGAAGGCCATCGACCAAGCCGGCCATCGTCTTATTTTTTTCCGCAGGCATTTGTTTTCTTTCGGCTACAGCTTTCGAACTCATGTCGTCCCCATTCAGTCTGTTGTCGCGCCGCGTTCGCTAAACTGGTTCTACCGTTACTTTGTGCGACTTCTCGCCCACTTTCACGTTATAAGTCACGCGCGACATCACCGGCTGCTTGCCATTTTCGGCTTTTCCGGCCGCGACAGGAGCGGCAGCCGTCGCCAAAGCAGCATCTTTGCCGACATTCTTTGGACCCTCGGACCGTTTTGCAAAGAATTTCCCCGCGACTTGTGGAAACATTGCATACGTGAGCACATCTTCATCTGAACCGTTGCATCCTTCGAGGGCTAATGCTTGCTCCCGCAAGTGTTTCCATTCAGGCTTGAGCAAATCTGCCGGCCGCGTGGTGATAGCTTGCTTCTTGGCGTGCTTTTCTGCGGCCGCCATCACTTCTTTGTCGCGCGATCCGATGGTTTCGCCGTAATAGCCCAGCATCAAATCGGCGAATTCGCCAGTCAAAACTTTGTAGCGCCCCATGAGCACGTTGAAGACCGCCTGGGTGCCTACGATTTGGCTTGAGGGCGTAACCAGCGGCGGATATCCGGCGTCTTTGCGCATGCGCGGCACTTCGGCCAGCACTTCTTGCACGCGCTCGCCGGCGCCTTGCTGCCGCAATTGACTTTCCATATTTGAGATCATTCCGCCTGGTATTTGGCTGTCGAAAATGTCGGTCTCCACACCGATAAACTTCGATTCGAACTCGGCATACTTCGGTCGCACTTTGGCGAAGTGCTCCTTGATCTTCGCCAGCCGCTCTTTATCGAGCCGGGTCGAATATTCTGTGCCTTCCAACATTTCCACGAGCGCCTCGGTCGGATTGTGCCCCGGACCCAAGCTGAGCGACGATATTGCCGTGTCGACGATATCGGCCCCCGCCTCAATAGCCTTCATCAAGCTCACCATGGTCACGCCGGTAGTCGAATGCACGTGAACATGCACCAGCGTATCGCTTCCGCACTTTTGCTTGATGCCGCTTACGAGATCGAAAGCAGGCTGGGGGCGCAAGAGAGCCGCCATATCTTTAATGCAAATCGACTGGCAGCCCAATTCCTTCAACTGTTGAGCCATTTCGACAAATTTGTCCACGGTATGCAGCGGCGAAACTGTATAGCAAATCGTCCCCTCCGCATGTTTGCCGGTGCGGCGGACCGCAGCCAGTGCGCGATGCAGATTACGCACATCATTGAGTGCGTCAAACACGCGGAATACATCCATGCCATTTTCGGCCGATTTCTCCACAAAGCGATCGACGACCGTATCTTCATAGTGCCGATACCCAAGCAAGTTCTGCCCGCGTAGCAACATTTGCAGCCGCGTGTTGGGCATCAGTTTACGAAACGTCCGCAAGCGCTCCCACGGATCTTCGTTCAAAAACCGAATGCACGAATCGTAGGTCGCACCGCCCCAGCACTCGACGCTCCAATACCCTGCCTTGTCGAGGTCGGCGCATGCCGGAATGATATCTTCCAAGGCCATGCGCGTGGCTAACAAGCTTTGGTGCCCGTCACGCGGCGCCAATTCAGTAACTTCGACAACTCGCGACATCGCATTTCCTTTGTTTGGCAAGCAGTTCCACCAGACGAGGAACTCAGTTTACTATATTTGGCGCCAAGCCTCCAACATGTCGGCACTTTGCCCTAGCCAAAATCGTACTGCTGTTGCCGGACCGCTAAGAGCCGTCTCCGCCAGGTCCCAATTCGACAGCCGCGTAGCGAAATCGCGGGAATCGGGTAGCGTGGTCCATCTCCCCGGCAACTCGCTCACGAATGAGCTCAAGAATTCCGCAAGCACGACGTTATCCGTCTCGAGTTGCTCAGCGCCCAACTCGCTCAGTATGCCCTCCAGAATGTGCAACGCTTTGCGCACAAGCATCATGTCTGCGGTCATGCGCAATTTCGCGGTTGTTGCCGCATCGTCCAGCAGACCTATCAGCCAGGTCAACCCCGGCCGCACTCCATCGCGTATTTTTTTCAAGTGCAATTCCACCACGTCGATGAGTTTTCGCCGATTGGCAACAGGACCTGTTGCCAGGCTTTCCAGCATCGAAACGATTTTGTTGCGATTCAGTGTCAATGCCCCCAACAGAGTCTGCACAATTGCGATCCGCTCGCGTTCTTCAATGCTGCTGGTCAGACTCCAGTCCAACACCGCCAACTGCCCTTGATCAGTTAAAAACAGGTTCCCGGCGTGCGGATCGCAATGAAAAAGCGCCGCTTGTGATCGCGAGAAGATTGGCTTGGCCACGAGCGCTCGAACAACAAGATCGGGCAAACCTCGCCGTTCGAACGAGATTTTCGGGGGATGGTCCGTGATCCTGGTTCCGTGAATTCGCTCCATCGCCGTCACGCGCGGCGTGCAATGCGGCAGCAGTGCTGGAATATGCACCCGCGGTTCGTCGGCATAAAACTCCGCTGCTTGCGTCAAATGCCGCTGCTCGTGCTCGAAGTGAACCTCGCTTCGCAGTTTTTCGCGAATTTGCTGAAACGATTCTTCATAGTCGAGCGCGGGCAGCCCCAGCTTCGCGCATTGCTCATCAAAGTAGAATCCAACATGCCGTAAAACATCCAATTCCAATTGCAGCCGCTCGTCGATGCCCGGCTTTAGAATCTTAAACACACCGTCGATGCAATCTCGGTTCCTGTTTTGACCCTTGCCGATGCGCTCTGCGTCTTGATCAAAAGGGATGACCACTGCCACGCTTGCTTCGGCAATGGCCTGCGGAGCCAAACGGATTCCGCGTGTTTCAAGCGGGCCTAGTTCTTCACCCAGCACACGCTGGATGACATCAAGAGGCACTGTCGGCGGAAATGTTTCCAATGTTCGCAATTGCGACCGAAACGCGTGTGCCAGCCGCGCGTCGCGCGCGAGTGTCTGTCCCAGCTTGTGCAGCACGGGGCAACAGCGTGCCAGTTCGACTAAGCGTTCGGCCGGCTTTGCCGATGGGGCTAACGCCGCCTGCCGCGCCACAATTTCGTTTTGAATCGCTTCCGGCAGTGAGCTTAAAAAGATAATCAGCCCTTCCCGAACTGGCTGCTGAAAACGAGCGTACGCACCGCAAAGCACCGACGCAATGAGCGATTCATCAATCAGCAGATTCCAGGGATACATCGCTTAATCCGCTCGCTTGGCCAGCCACGCATCGATGTGGGGCCAGGTTGTTTTCTCGGCGCCGCTGCCGGCCATAATGCCGATGTGACCGCCGCGCACTTTGAATACTTCTTTATCAGTGCATCCCAGCAAATCCATAATTCCTTCCGACTGGCACGGGGGCGTAATGTGGTCGGCTTCGGCAATGACATTCAGCACATTGGCCTTCAGGTTTTTCAAGTCGACTCGCTCGCCGCGCAAAAGCAGCGTGCCTTCCTTCAGCCGATTGTGTTTATAGAAATCGTTGATCAACTGCCGATAAGCGCCGCCGGCCATGTCGATGTTGTCGCGCACCCAAGTATTCATCGCGTGCCACGATTCCACAACTTTTGGATCATCGATCCGGTCCCATAGATTGATGTAGCTGCCGACGAAGTTCTCGACCGGCTTAAGCGACTTCGCTCCGTAATCGATTATTCCTCCCGGCACGTTCCCGAATGCATCAACAATTTGATCGGCATTGAACTCATCACTGTTGGTCCATCGCACAAACCCTGACGATGTTTTGTCAGAAAAATCGAGCGGCGCTGTTAATAGGATCAAATTTTTCAAACCATCGTTGGGCCGTAATGCCGCGTACAGCGTGCTGATTAATGCCCCCAAGCACCAGCCCAGCATATTGAACTGCTTTCTGCCCGAGACCGATTTCAACTTCCGCATCACGCGGGGCATGTACTCCAGCGCGTAGTCATCGAATTTCAAATTTCTATCTTCCGGCCCCGGAGCGCCCCAGTCGAGCAAGTAGATGTCGTAGCCACGGTTGCGCATGTATTCGACGAAGCTATGCCCGGGTCGCAAATCGAGGACGTACGGCCTGTTCATAATTGCAAACACCAACAGCAGTGGCGTCTTGTGCAATTGCTCTTCCGGCACGGCCGGAACGTAGCGGTACAGCTTCGCTTTGTTCAATGTCCAAACCAGCGTCTTCGGCGTTTGAGCGATTTTCGCATCTGTGGTGACCAAGCGATTGAATGTCGCCATTCTTTCGGCAACTTTTGTTAATTGCGCATACACATCCGCATAGTCAAGAATCTTCGTTTCCTTCTCTTGCGTGGTGCTCATGGGATTTGCTCCAAGGGCTCGCGGCCGCCGAGCGAAATGCCAGCGTTCAATTAGGTAACCGTCCGACTTACCGAAATGGCTTCGTCGAGCTTCGCGTCCAAATCGTCTAGCCGCATTTCAATGTTCGTCAGCCGCTCGGCCAGTCGCGCCACTTCCTCCCGGCTGGGCATGCTCAGGTTCGCCAGCGCGTGGGAAATCACGTTCTCGATCGCTTTGCGAAACGGCGTCGAATTGCTCAGCCACACGTCGAGCATTTTGCCGGTGGCGTCGGCATAGGCGCTGGTGTTTACAAACTGAACCATGGTCTTCGACCAGGCGTCCATGCTCTCGTTGCGCATGGTTTTGAACATGCCGGTCGGATCGAAGATATCGAATTCGTTATTGTTTTGGCTCATGCGACTCCCTTGTGCGAACCAGCCGGCCGCTTTCCGCGCCGAAACTTCCTAGGGGGGATATTTCGATAGCAGAAGAGCAGCTCGCCTGGTTCACATCATGAATGCTCCCCCGTTTACGTTAATTTGCTGACCAGTGACGTAGTCGCCGTCGGCTGCAAGGAACACGACCGCCTTGGCAATTTCCTGCGGCTGTGCAAAACGACCCAGTGGAATCTTTGCCTTGATTTGCGCCTGAATTTCGGCGGGCACTCTCGCGAACATGTCGGTTTCCGTATAGCCTGGCGAAACGCTGTTTACGGTAATGCCGCTATGCGCCAACTCCATGGCCGCCGTTCGAGTGAAGGCGATAATGCCTCCCTTGCTTGCGCTGTAATTGGCCTGGCCCATGGCGGCAATTTGCCCGTTCATCGAACTGATGTTGATAATCCTCCCGTAGCTCTGGGCCGTCATAATTGGGATCACCGCAGACGTGCAGAAGAAGCAGGCGTTCAAATTTGTTTGCAGCACTTCCAGCCAATTTTCATCGGTCATCTTCTTTAGCAACGAATCGCGCGTAATGCCGGCGTTGTTTACCAAAATGTCGATATGCCGGAATTCCTCCGCCACACGGCTAACCATGCCCCGCGCTTCCGCGGAAACCGATACGTCGGCCTTCACCAGCATTGCCGCCCCGCCTAACTTCGATATTTCGCCCGCTACCTCTTGCGCTTTTGCGTCGTTGCTGTGGTAGTTCACGGCCACCCTCGCTCCTTCGCGGGCCAATTCGATCGCAATCGCTCGACCGATGCCACGCGCTCCGCCGGTGACCAAAGCCGTTTTGCCTTCCAATCGTTTCATCGCTCGAGCTCCTCAGTACGAAAAATAACTATCGATTAAAACGACCAGCAGCGCGAGAGTGACCCGCCGGCCCCTAGATCACACTGCCCCTATCCCATGCTGCTGGCAATTGCAAACGCTCCTACAAGCTTTCGAAAATGGCGGCAATTCCCTGCCCGCCGCCAATACACATTGTCACCAGCGCCCGCCGCCCGCCGGTGCGCTTCAACTCGTACAACGCCTTAATCGTCAGAATGCAACCGGTCGCCCCGATCGGATGCCCAAGCGAAATTCCGCTGCCGTTCGGGTTGGTCCGATCCATCGGCAATTCCAAGCTGCGGCACACGGCCACGGCCTGCGCGGCAAATGCTTCGTTGACTTCAAACACATCGATGTCGTTCACGTTCATGCCGGTTTTGTTCAGCAGTGCTTTCACAGCGGGTACTGGGCCTATGCCCATGTACTTCGGATCGACTCCTGCGTAGCTATAGGCCACCAGTCGGCCAATTGGTCGCAGCCCACGCTTCTCAGCAATCCCGCGTTCCATAAGCACTACGGCCGCTGCCGCATCGTTAATGCTCGAAGCGTTTCCGGCCGTCACTGTTCCGGCGGGATCGAACACCGGTTTTAACTTGGCGAGCTTCTCGACGGTGCTGTCGCGCCGGACCGTCTCATCGACTTCAAACGGCACGACTTCCTTCTTGGCCTTCACCTCGATCGGAACGATTTGCGCTTTGAAGTATCCTTTGTCGAGGGCGTTTGCTGCGCGTCGATGGCTTTCCGCGGCAAGAGAGTCTTGATCTTCGCGCGAAATGTTCCATTTCTTGGCTACATTTTCCGCCGTCACCCCCATATGTACGTCGTCGAACGGGTCGCTCAAAGCGCCGACCATCACATCGACCATGTTCGTATCGTTCATGCGGGCCCCCCACCGCATCGCTGGCGCGAGGTACGGGCTGCGGCTCATGTTTTCTGCCCCGCCCGCCACGGTTATGTCGGCGTCTCCCAGCATAATGGCCTGCGCCGCGGTAATTATTGCCTGCAGGCCGCTGCCGCATAACCGATTCAGCGTGAGGGCGGGCGTTTCATGTGGCAAACCACCTTTCACACCAGCGACGCGCGCCAAATAATGGTCGTGCACATCGGTATGAATTACATTTCCAAAAACAATATGCCCAACCTCTTTCGCATCGATGCCGGCGCGGCTCACCACTTCGCGCACGCATTTGGCCGCCAATTCGCTAGGTGGATAATCTTTCAAGCTCCCGCCGTAACCACCGATCGCCGTACGTGCGCCACTTAGCACCACCACCTCGCGTGTCATCGCCGCACCTCCGCCAAATGAGGTTCCTGAAATAGTTTGTTGAGCCATAGTGGGCGATGCTACTCTTATGCCAAAATTTCGCTCGTCGCTCCCTCCAAACTGATTGCAACACTTTTACCAGTGACGACCGTCGATGGTTTCCTCATCCACGTCGATTTGGTCCGAAGCTCGTGGCACAAAGAAAAAAATCTCCAGCGGACTGTCGGTTCAAATCAACCCTGTCGCGCGGCTCCGTGCAGAGTGTGCGAATAGGCACGCTGGTGTGCTCGACGGCCCATATTTCCCGCGTTTACAGTCCCTCACATGTGCGAACTTGAAAAATCGGACCGCCGCCGGCGCACGTCAGATGTACGGCAAATCAACCTCTGATTAGACGAGTACGCCACTCGCACAAGGTTCGTGGCATGTAGGATGCTCTAGTGGCTTTCGAGAGACGTTCCATTCCTCTTTTTCCTTTCCTCGTTTGGCGTCACTCGGTTCGGGTGAAGTTTGAGGTGGAGTCATGGTGGATATCAAAGACACATTGCGCGACATCGAGTTCTTTCACGATATCAATAGCCGGCATCTCGAGTGCGTTGCCGCAATTTCCAAAATCGTCGAGTTCCCGGCGCACTTCGACATCTTCCGCGAGCACGATCCCGCCGACATTGTTTATTTCATTATCAGCGGTCGCGTTTCGCTCGCGGTTTGCGCACCGCGAGTTGGCTGTCGCCAATTGGTCGAAGTCGGGAGTGGGGAACTGATTGGCTGGTCACCGCTTGTGGGTCGCGCCCGGCTTTCTGACTCAGCGCGCACGCTTGCTGTTACCAAGGCCGTGGCCATCGATGGCAGCCGAATACTGGGGCTGTGTGAAAAAGATCCCGAGTTCGGCTTCGAATTCATGCGCCGGGCCGCCCAAACCTTGGCCTCGCGCCTAAGTGCCACGCGATTGCAGCTTCTCGAATCGAATGGTCTTAACCTACCCAAAGTACAGCTGGAATCAGACTAAGAGCGTCTAACAAAATGATCGGGACAGTCCCCCTCTCCGAGATCATTTTGTTGGATGCTTTAATTTAAAAACGTCTGAAATTGCCAAACCGAATGGGCCTTACACAACCTGCCCCGTAAGCGACATGGAATCCAGCCCGATCGTGCTAGGCGACGGAGATTAGATAATGCCATGAGCCAGTTATGGAGTACATCGAGAACAAGACCTTCGATGAAATTAAGGTGGGTGATTCCGCCAGCCTGTCTCGCACTCTGACACCCAAGGATATCAAAATATTTGCGGTCATGTCGGGCGACATCAATCCCGCTCACGTCGATGAGGAGTATGCGCGCAGCGATGTGTTTCATAAGATCGTCGCGCATGGCATGTGGGGTGGCTCGCTCATCTCGACTTTACTAGGAACCAAGATGCCGGGCCCGGGCACCATTTATGTTAGCCAGACTCTAAAGTTCTTAGCGCCCGTAGCCCTGGGGGATAAGATCACAGTTGAGGTAACGGCGGCAAGCAAAGACTCAGAACGGCACAGAATTGCTTTCGATTGCTGCTGCACGAATCAAAAGGGCCAGGTGGTCATTGGCGGTAGCGCAGTCGTGATTGCACCGTCTGAAAAGGTAAAGCGCCCGTGCGCGGTCTTGCCCGAAATCCATCTTCAAGAGCCTGGGGCGCGATTGCAGCGATTGATAGAGCGGGCTAAGGGTTTGAAACCGATTCGCACCGCCATTGTGCATCCGGTCGACGGCAACTCTTTGCGCGGTGTCATCGACGCAGCCAATGCCGGCTTGATCGCACCCGTCCTTGTGGGTCCTGAGGCCAAAATTCGCGCTGCTGCGGCAGCTGAGAAGATTGATGTTTCGCCGTATGAACTAATCCCGACGTCTCATAGCCATCAGGCTGCGAAAGTAGCGGTTGCTCTGGCCCGCGCCGGCAAGGTCGACGCACTCATGAAGGGGAGCTTGCACACCGATGAATTGATGCACGAGGTTGTGTCGCAAGACACCGGCCTTTGCACGGCCAAGCGAATAAGTCACGTGTTTGTTATCGATGTACCCGAGTACCCGAGGCTGCTATTTTTGACCGACGCGGCTATCAATATCTACCCTGATCTTGAAGACAAACGTGACATCGTTCAGAACGCTATCGACTTGGCACTGGCGCTTGGTATTGATCTGCCGCGAGTCGCGATCCTCTCCGCGGTTGAAACTGTAACTCCGAAATTGCGGTCCAGTCTCGAAGCGGCCGCACTGTGCAAAATGGCGGATCGAGGGCAGATTACCGGAGGCTTGGTCGACGGGCCCTTGGCGTTTGATAACGCAGTTTCGCAAGAGGCAGCCGGCGCCAAGGGTATCGTGTCGCCGGTGGCCGGGCGAGCCGATATTCTCGTGGTGCCCGATCTTGAGTCGGGAAACATGCTGGCCAAGCAACTGGAATATTTGGCAAGCGCTCAAGGAGCTGGTGTGGTGCTTGGAGCGCGCGTGCCGATTGCTCTGACGAGCCGCGCGGACAAACCCTTAGGTCGAATGGCATCATGCGCTATTGCCCTGTTGCTAGCGAGGCAATCTGACAATTCGCTTAGGGTCGCAGATACAAGTCGATATCGAGAGGGAGAGCTTTACTGAGGCAATCGACGAAAGAAACGGTGAAATTTGGTAGGGCGTGGCAGAAAATATCATGTCAGAAATGCCCGATAGCCGTCGGTCTTATGAGCTGAAGCTCGGGCTTTCAAAGAGTTATACAAACTTCATGCGCACCGAACTGGAATCGATGACCCAATATCAGCGCAATGGCAAAGCTCCGCGAGCCTGCGAGCTACTTCAACCGGAGTTTGACGGAAGTGGCGTGCGAGACGCTCGGCATCGCCGGCTGGTGCACGCTGACGCCGAATTATCTCGAGCTGGGTATCGTCGTGCCTCAACGGCCCATGGATTTGCGCACTTCGAAAATCCGCTACGTAGTGTTATTGGGAGGAGGAGTTCGTGGCATCGGCGACAAACTGTTCGCCATTCCATTTGACGACTTCAAGCTGCCACACACGATGTGAACAACATCGTCTCCTTCGTGCTTGACATCGAAGTAAAAAAAGCGATGCACAAGACCAAGCGCGGCAAACAGCACCGCGGCAAAGGAGGGAAAGGAGGTAAAGTGAAAAAGCCGCAAACAAGCCATCGCGATCGGCTTATCCAAGGTGCGCAAGAAAGGGGCAAAAGTTCCGAAGAGAAAGTCGTCTCGGTAAACGCCCCACGGCCCTCGAACCAATCGAAAAGCCAGCCGCGGGAGTCGAACCCGCAACCCCCGCATTACGAATGCGGTGCTCTGCCAATTGAAGCTAGGCTGGCAAAAAGGACTTACGATTATAGGTTAAATTGCTGCCACTGGGAACGGTCAATCGTGCAGCGGCTGCGATCGCAATTTGGAGAGTTTTTGAGCTCCTTGAGCGAAGTCGGTTACACTAGTGAGGACATTTCTAGGCTTCGCAATCGGACTTTGGCTCATCGCTCCTCCCCAAACAATTTTGGCAACTCCGAGAAATCATGGCACGAGACGCGAAGCCTGCTGGGCGTTGGATCAACGGAATTGAGCCTTCGAAAGAATTGCTTGCCGCCAATGGCACACAGATCCTCGAGATCGAATGCCGCGAGCAACCGGCGCGGTTGCGCGACTTGCTCGAGGCCTATCGCGAAGACGCGGAGATTCAAAAGCAGTTGGCCGGTTTCCGCAAGTTTGCTGCTTCGCAAGGCCCGGTCTTATTCATCGGAATGGGCGGTTCCTATTGTTCGTCGATAAGTGCCGCAGTTCATTTGCAGTCGCACGGCCGGCCTGGTTTCTTTATCGATGCCGGCGAATGGCTGCACTATGCCGAGCCCGTATGGAATGAGGCTGCCCTTTCGGTACTGATTACCACATCCGGGGAAAGCGCTGAATTGGTCGCGTTGTTGAAGCACGGCGGCAAGAATCCCTGCGGCGAGAATCCCCTGGGTCTTATCTGCAATAACACGGCGAGCACATGCTGGAATTTGAGCGAGCACCGGCTGCTGATTCTCGCCGGTCCCGAATATGGAAACGCCACGAAGACATACACCAACTCGACTGCGGCGGCGATTATTCTGGCCTCGGAAATTCTTGAGATTCCCTGGCAACAAGATGCCCAGCACGCCTGCGAAGTTTTTTCCGATAGCCTAGAACCGATTTTTGCTCGGCGCTCGGAACTCGAGGCGTTTTGCCGCGATGCGGCCAACATCGAGATCATTGGCCGCGGCGCCGCCTACGGCGCAGCCGTCATGAGCGCGCTGACCATCCGGGAAATGAGTGGTCGCCGCGCCGCGCCGCACACGGGCGCCGGCTTTCGCCACGGACCCAATTTAGATGTGGACGGTTCGCACTTGGCCATGATCTTGGCGCTGGGGCGTACCAGCGCGTTGGGCGTGAAGCTGGCGGAAGAATGCAACGGGCGCGGCGGAAAAGTCTTGCTCGTGTCGTCAGAAAATCATGAACGAACCGACCGCCTATTTCCCATTAAGCTGGAGGCGGTTGCGGAGCCCTGGGAGAGCATCACGTCGCTGGTTGTATCCCAGGCGCTGACGCTGGCCATGGTCGAGCGAACGGGCTGCCGCCTTCCGCCGCGATTTCTGTACGGGAACATGGAGCAATAAATTCGGCGGTTCAATCGGCTGGCGAGAAATTAAAACATGCCCAATGCTCCTTTGGTTTTGGACGACGCTGTGCAGCTTGTGGTGAACCGTGCGTTTCTGTGGCGCGTTGCCGTGATTGGCAGCTTGGCCGGCATTCTTTACGGGTACGACATCGGCATTATCGACGCCGCCCTGCTGTTTGTAAAAGCGAAGGATCAGTTCGATTTGTCGAACCTGATGCAGGAGATTGTTACCAGCGCCGTGCTGGTGGGCGTGATGGTTGGTGCGCTTGCGGGAGGAATGATTGCCGACCGCCTTGGACGCCGTTCGACGCTCTTGTGGGGTACGGCTATTTTCATCGTCGGCTCGATGATCGCCCAATTCGCTCCCGACGCCAACACGCTCGTTGCCGCCCGATTCATTCTGGGCATATCGATCGGGTTTACTTCGGTTACGGCGCCGGTATATCTTTCTGAGCTTTCGCCACCCCAATCGCGCGGAAAGCTGATCGGGTTGTATCAACTGAATTTGACCTTGGGCATCGCGATTTCTAATGTTGTCGGCTATTTGTTGGCCGACGCGAAGGACTGGCGTCACATGTTCGGGGCAGGCGCGATTCCTGCCGCAGTTCTGTTTTTGTTGGTGCTGACGCTTCCTGAAAGCCCCCGTTGGCTGTGCACGAAAGGTTTGTTCGACAAGGCCAAGCAGATTTTGAACTCATACACCACGCCGGCCGGGGCCGATGTGCTGCTGGAAGAAATTCGACAAGTGCTGCGCGAATCGGTCGAAACCCGCTGGTCGGCACTGTTTGCTCCTGCGGTTCGGCCGTTTTTATTCATTGCCTCCGGATTCCTGATGCTCGTGGCAGCCACGGGCATTAATGCCGTCATTTATTACGGCACGACCATTTTCACCTTCGCCGGATTCGAGGAAGCAAAAGCGGCCATCCAATGCAATCTTCTGATTACCACTTTGAATGTGGTTGCGACGCTCATCGGTCTGGCGCTGATCGACCGGATCGGGCGAAAACCGCTCTTGTACCTTGGTCTGGCGGGCATGACTCTTTCGTTATTTGGATTGGCCATCGCCTTCAATCAAAAAGTCGCTTTCGGCAGCGCGCTGGGAACAGTGGCCATCGGCTGCTTGGCGCTATACATAACTTGCTTTGGTTTCAGCTTGGGGGTGATTAGCTGGGTTCTGGCGGCGGAAGTGTTCCCGCTGGTCGTGCGGGGCCGCGGCATTGCCGCCGCTTCGTTTGCATTCGGACTGGTGAATTTGGCGGTGGCACTGACTTACATTTCTCTGATCGACGCGATGGGCGCCACAGCTGCTTTTGCTATGTATGGCGCTTTCTGCGTATTGACGCTGCTGTTTGTGCGCCGTTTTGTGCCCGAAACCAAAGGCCGCGAACTCGAGAGCATCAGCAGCCAAGCCACCGCGCTGGAAATATGAATTCGTCAGCGTAAGGCAATTTCCATGGTGTTCGAAATGATTGAAAGCTCGAAAGTACAGCCTGACGGTGCGCCGCGACCATGCGCGGGAAACTGTGTGGTGGGCGTGGATATCGGCGGCACCCATCTGCGTTTGGCGCTGTGCGCATCTCCGATTCCGACTCAGTTGGCTCGGCCTCTAGCTCTATCATCGCGCGCTGGTCGACATCGACGGTGGGCATTCGCGACGCCGATAGGATTGTCGACCTCATTCGTAGCGGCGTCGATTATTTGCTCGCGCAAGCCGCCGTTCCCCGTAGCGCGTTAAAAACGGTGGCGGCCGGTGCGCCCGGCATCACGAATGTCGAAACAGGCGTGGTTATTGTTACCTCGTATCTGCTGGGTTGGCGCGATGTTCCTCTGCGGGCCATGCTCGAAAAGTCGCTCGGGGTTCCTGCAGCCGTCGATAATGACGTGAATCTGGCCGCATATGGAGAAAGCTGGGCCGGCGCCGCTAAGGGAACGCCTGACTTTGTTTTTTTGGCCATTGGAACCGGGTTGGGAGCTGGCATTGTTCTCGACGGCCGGTTGTTCCGCGGAATGGGTTGGACCGCAGGTGAGATTGGCTATCTGCTGCTCCCCGGGCTAACGGACCAGCCCGTGGAACGCGGCAAGCCTGGGCCGCTGGAAGGAGTGCTTGGCGGCGAAGGAATTAAAGTTCAGTGGCAATCGCAGTGGAACGAAGCCGTTACATCGCTTCCGCGCGATCTACAGGCCACCGAAATTTTCGACCACGCGCTGCTCGGCGATGCCCTTGCTCAAAGCATCTTGGCGCAATCGGCCCGTTTGCTGGCGTCGGCCATTTACAATATATCGCTCGTGCTGAATTGCCCGCTCGTCGTTTTGGGCGGAGGCGTGGGCTCGCATGCTGCCCTGCGAGATGCGGCACAAAACATTCTGACTGGTTGGGGAAGCCGTGTGCAACCGCGGCTTGTAACGAGCAGTTTGGGGGCAGAGGCACAATTATTCGGCGCTATTCATTTAGCGCGAGACATTGCTGGGGGCAGTTGCTAAATATCCCTTCCACCGACAAGCACCATGCAGAAAGGTGTGGCAATAGCCAGTTCGCGATTATCTGCGGAATACCCGGACTTGAGCACCGCGATTGCTGCCGCGCCGGCTGATCGGCGTCGACGGGCTGGATGGGCAGCGGCGCAATGGGCAATTCGCGTTTCTGGTCTATCGCATCCGGTGGTGGCTGCCGCCGAAATTGGAGGATCCACCGAAGCAATCGCGGAGGTCGTCGAGGAACTGGATGATCGGTATTTTGAACTGCAAGAGTTATGCGATGAAGGAAAGTGCTCGAAGGCTGACATGTTGGCTGCCTTTGCGCAAGCGCGTGCCGCAAACGCGCTGGAATATGCAATGCAAGGAGATGCGGCCGAGGCCGTTTATGAAGCGACGGTTTGCAGCGACGATCATTCCGAGCTGCGCAAGCTAGTGGCCAGTGCGCTAGAATAGCGCGGCTGAAGGGATGAGCCTAGATTTTTCGGGCAGACGCGATAGCTTTGGGGCAAGAGCAATTTGTCGGGCGAAGGAAGCTTTTAGCTTTTAACTGTAAGCTGATTGTCATGCATGTGAATGCGGGACCTACTTGACTGACTCAGAGCAAAGCGGAAAGGTGAACAAGTGGCGGACAATTCAAAAGCCAAATTTGAATTACCCCGCGAATTTCTTCTGCCGGCAGTAGTGTTGGCGGCCATTGCGGCTTACGCGACTCCATTGAGAGCGTTACTGCCGAATTCCGGCCAACTTGCGGTCGCGATCGGCGTGTTCATTTTCGCAGTCGCCGGAACGGTACATGTTTTCCGCGCTACTGCAAAACCTTCTGTATTTGAAAACGACAACACGCCAAAACCACGCTTCGGTCGAAAGGCGAAAGCGCTTTCAGTAGTTGTGGCGTTTTTGTCAACAATCCCGGTGGGAGTGTGTAGCTATTGGCCAAGTGCGCCCGCCGAAGCGCGTTCGACAAGAGTTTCGGTACAGGTCAATTCTCCGAACGACAATCGAGGCAGTGTGACCTATCAAAACAGTCCGGGTGTAGTGAATGGCAACATTTTTTACAATTCCGACAAAAGTGACATTGAAGAAAAACAAGCGATCGAAAATTTGATTAGGGACGGCCATTCTGAGGACGTTAGGGAATCTCTGGTAACCAAAGCAAAGACTTTGCGTTTATCAATCGACAGTAACGAGGAACCGCTGGCGAAAAAGAAAGCAGAGTATGTAGAAACCTGCAACTATATTTCTCAGCTTTTCTACTTCAACGGTCGTCTTACGGATTCGGAATGGTGGCTGAAAAAAGCTCTTGAGATTTCACCAGATAATCCAACTGCACTGAATGACTTAGGTGGTCTTTACGTGGAGCATAATAAGCGGGCGGATGCCAAGAAGCTGTACGAACAAATAATTCAGACACCCGATGCCGACGACGTGGAAAAAGATATCGCCGATTCAAATCTAGGCGTCGTCGCAATGGAGGATGGCGAATACGACCAAGCCGAAAAGAGGTTTAAGCACTATTTGGGAATCTCACTCAAACGAAATGACATGCCCGCAATTTGCGGCTGTTACTTGAACCTAGGAAAGGTCGAAATGCTAAAGGGGCAACGGGCACAAGCTAAAGATTACTTTTCTAAGGCTCTCAATATTGCTCATATATCGTTGAGTAATCCGGGGACAATGGCGACATGCTTAACGAACCTAGGAGTAATCTGTAAAGATGAGGGCGATTTGGACGGTGCGGAAAAACAACTGCGGCTGGCAATCGACATCGCCGAGACAGATTCGCGCTTGCGGGAAAAGGCATTGGCGCAATTAAACCTTGCAGAGGTATTGCTACAATCTGGCGAGCTAGAAGATGCGAAAACCAACGCAAACGACGCGCTTGCCAGGTACAAAACAAATGGCGTTCCGGATGGCCAGTCGATCTTAGGTGGGATTTTGGAGAGAATCGATAAAGCTCAAAAGCACAATCATCCTTCATCCAAGTGATTTGTCGCCGGCTTACTTCAAGGGTGTTTTATCCCGCGCTATCTCGAACTCAAGAGCATCATGCTTGTCTAGCAATCCCCAGATCGGTACTGGTGGGGAAAATTATTTTTCGTCGCTTTGGTCGTCCCGATCGCCAACAACTCAGAAGAGCGCGCCAGCGACAATGAAGATTCCGAGCCAGGCGGCGGTTTTAGCCAGCCTAGAAAGCTCACCTGCGATGGGCGTGAGCGTGCGCCTGGAAAACCTGATCTGTAGGGGGCGCATAAAAAATCGGGGTCCCTGACGTGTCAATTACGCATTGACGCTGTCAGATGGTCAGGGGCAAGGCAACCATCCAACCTAACCCGTCAGAGACCCCGCGGGCCATCACATTGGCATGTCGAAGTCTTCTTACCGATTTGTCGCAATCATCGACTTCAACAAATGCTATTAGAGGCAAGCGCTGTGCCGGGGGCGGTCGTGCTAGCTAAATTGACTACAAGTTGTGCTCTTTAACACTTGGCAGCAAATAAGTTGCGCTGCTTAATTTCGACAATTAGTGCAAGCTCAGCGGCCGCTTGCTAGCGAGTCAGCCTGATACACCTGTCTCAATTCGCTACGCTGAGGTGATCCATCACCCACCATTCCGAAGGAGTGCTTGTTCGACCCCACTTTTCGTCCCGCTTTGGGACATAGTCCGTACTTTCGCGCTCGTCGACGCGCACGCTAACCCTAATCGCCCTCGACGGTTCGATTCCGGCCGCTTATCGTTCAGCTTCTGTCGTTGCTCGTGCCTCGCCCCGCGACCCTCGTCCCATTCTTCTCCGCCTGTGCCCAATTTGCCTGCAAAAATCGGCCCATACGAGTGCGGTCCCGGCAAGCCGCTGCTGCTGATCGCCGGTCCGTGCGTGATTGAGTCGGAAGAACTCACGCTGTCAATCGCCCGACGGCTAAAGCAAATAGTCGCCAAGTTGCCGGTGCAACTGGTGTTCAAAGCCTCGTTCGATAAGGCTAATCGCACGAGTGCCGCCGCTTTTCGCGGGCACGGAATGGAATCGGGTCTGGCCGTGCTCGCCAAGGTAAAAACCGAAAACGGCCTGCCGGTCACGACCGACGTTCACGAATCGTATCAGGCAGCGCCGGCGGCCGAAGTGTGCGATGTGCTGCAAATTCCCGCCTATCTCTGCCGACAGACCGACCTGCTGGTGGCGGCCGCACGTACCGGAAAAGCGGTGAACGTGAAAAAGGGGCAATTTGTGGCCCCGTGGGACATGAAGCACGCCATCGGGAAATTGGAATCGGCCGGCTGCCAAAACATACTATTAACTGAGCGCGGAACGTTCTTCGGATATGGCCGCCTGGTGAACGACATGCAAGCCATCGGCCAAATGCAATCGCTGGGCGTGCCGGTGGTGTTCGACGCCACGCACAGCGTACAGCAGCCGGGCGGATTGGGAGCGGCGACCGGCGGCAACCGTGCGATGGTCGAACCACTGGCGCGAGCGGCCACGGCACTGGGAGTCGACGGATTGTTTTTCGAAACACACCCCGAGCCTGATAAGTCGCCCAGCGACGGGCCGAACATGGTGCCGCTCGATGAATTTGGCGCGCTAATCGAGCGGCTTTTGCGCATACGTGAAACGGTGGAGAAATTGGCGTGATAGGGCGGGCTCGAGTTCCTCGACGCTGCATCAAGCGCAAATCGCTTTGTGCCTGTGCGGCATTGGGCATTCTTATGTTGTTGGCCTCCGGCTGCGGCGGCTACAAATCGACGCGCCCTTCGGCGCCGCCAGCGCGCAAACCGGCGATGCGCAGTATCGCAAAGAATTGCTCGACAATGTGATCGCGATGTTTCAATCGCCCGAGCGGTTTGATGACGAGCAAAAGGCAGCCGATCAAGTGGTCGAGCGGCTCAATCAATGGGCCAAAATCGGCCGCGACTTAGCTGCCGCCGAAGGTACGGCAAATGCCGATGGCAACGTCACGTCGCCCACTAGCGCGGCCGCTAAAGAAACCGCGCCTGTTACGGCCGAAGAGACGCTCGTCGACACGTTGCCCGAGCCGCTGCAGAAAATGCATCTCTTGCGCACACTTAACAGCGAAGTCTATGACGCGGCATACGATCCGGCCTTTTTGCGCGAGGCGGTCATTTTGCGCGATGTAGCCAACCAGGTGCAGCCGGAAAAACTTGACGAGCTTTCCGTGGCCGAGTCGCTATTCGATTGGACGGTGCGAAACATTCAGCTTGTTTCGCCGCCGGCGGCCGATTCGCCGCTCGACGAACAATGGATTGCGCTGCACTTGCCGCTCGAATCGACGTACTTCGGCACCGCCACGCCGCTGGGGCGCGCGTGGGCGTTTATTCTGCTTGCGCGGCAGGCGGGACTCGACGTAGTAATGCTCGCGACGCCCGAGCCCAAAAACCCAGACCAGCTTCGGCCCTGGATTCCCGCGCTCGTCAGCGGCGGGCAGTTGTATTTGTTCGACACGACCTACGGCCTGCCGATTCTCGGCCCGAAGGGGAAGGGCATTGCCACGCTGGCCGAGGCTGCGGCCGACGATGCGGTGCTCCGGCAAATGGACATACCCGGCGACCGCATTTACCCGAGGTCGGCAAGCGATTTGAAGAACATAACGGCGCTCATTGAAGCTTCGCCGGGCTATTTGGCCAGGCGCATGAAGCTGCTGGAATCGCACTTGGTCGGGCGAAATCGCGTGGTGCTTAGTACGTCGCCCCAGGCAATTGCCGAAACACTTAAGGGCATGAAGAACATTTCGGCCGTGAAGCTGTGGGCGCTGCCGTATGAAACACTCATGGCGCGAATAAATTTGCCGCCAGCGCTACAATTCGCTTCGCAGATGGAACTCATGCCGTTTACCATTCCGGCCGAGCCTGAGAAGCAGGACACAAAAAGCCAACAGCAGGAAAACAGCGAAGGTCGCCGGCAACATCAAGTGCTGCCGCTGCGCACTGGGCGGCTTTTGAACTTGCGCGGGCTGTTTGGAAATCAAGATTCGCAGCGCCCGAGAAACGGCGCGTGGACAGGAATTGAATCCGATTGCCGAGCGCGGCGCGAAATACTATTACTTGCGTGCAATCCCGACGCAGGAGCAATTGGCCGATCTCGCGCAAATGCAAAGCGAAGGGCGCGAAATCATTCCCGGCAGAGTGCTGAGCAAGGAATTCATTGCTGCGTATCAACGGATGCGCGACGATGCCGCATATTGGCTGGGAATTATCTCGTTCGAGCAGGGGGCTTTTCAGACTGCTTCGCAATATTTTGGCCCAATGACACTCGACGCCTACCCCAACGGCCCGTGGAGCAACGGCGCTCGGTACAACCTCGCGCACGTACGAAGCCGAAGGCAAAACTGCCGAGGCGATCGAGTTGTACGAAGCTGCTAAATCGCCGCAACGTTACGGCGACCGGCTGCGGGTGGAGCGGTTGAAAGAGAAGCAGGCTGCTGCCGTGAAAGATAAGCCGATGGAGAAGGCGTCGAGTTCCACGAGCAAGTCGAAATCTGGTGCCCCTAACTAGGTTCCGGAACACCAAGATCGCGGCAGATTTTGCGGCACAGGAACTCGTTAAGTTCTCGATGTCGAGGCACGGCCGACGTTCGATTCTTCGTCGGGTTCACATAAACGCTGTGCCGGCTGCCTTCCCGAAGAAGGTAGCAGCCGTTCGATTCAAGGTGCCCAATAAGCTTCTGCCGTTTCATGAATTGGCGAGAACAAACGGCTCCTTGACCACTTTCTTCCCAGAGAGTGATTTCTCCGACAGCTCGCGATTCGCGTCTAGCACTAACTGCACCGCTTCTTGCAAATTCTCACGAGCCTCTTCCAAAGTAGCGCCCTGCGTATTTGCGCCGGGCAACTCTTCCACAAAGCCGATGAAGCCTTCGGGAACTTCGAGATAGACAGCCGTGAACGACACGCTATATGTCTCCGAAAATTTGAAGAGCGCTGCTATGAAAAGTGTATCTTAAAGCCCGCGATATCGCCACTCCTGTGCGGATCGGGGTATGATGTAACAATGGATTACACTGGCTGGGACCGCATAATATCAGAGCAATTTCCGGATTATAGAAGCCGCGAGCGCGATCCCGAATGGGAAACGATAAAGCAAGGGCTTTCGATAGGCAAAGTCGTAACCGGGATTGTTGTAGCGCGTGCCCCAATTGGTGCGTGGCTTGACTTGGGCGTGGGCTTTCCCGCATTGCTCGAAACCATATGTATCGCTGACTTGACGCGACAGCGGTATCAGGCGGGCGATTGGTGTCCAGTCGGCTCAGAAGTCACGGGGATCATTGGACAATTCAGGGACAACGCTCACCAAATATATCTGTGGCAAGTTCGACCCTGGAAAGTCCAACCAGTTACTCAGAATTCGCGGATTTAAACTGACCCACTAACCAAACACTGGTAGTGTCCTAACCAGACGTTGTCGCCCTTGCCGGCGCTTGCCGCGTGCGATATTATTTGGGATTGCCAATTCGGTAACTTTCGGCCCGTACACAAGCCGGGCCGGCAACTAAGACGATCATCCGCGCCGGGCGTTCAGTGCCGTTTAGCGGCACACCCCGAAGGAAGAGTTCGTCAGGACGGACGATCATGAAAAAAGGCATTCATCCCAAGTACATGACGACCGTGGTCAAATGTGGCTGCGGCAACTACCTTCACCACGCGCAGCACCGTGCCGGAGATGAAGGTCGATATTTGCAACGTCTGCCATCCGTTCTATACCGGCAAGCTGAAATTCGTGGATACGGCCGGCCGCATCGAAAAATTCAAGAACAAGTTCGCCGGTCCGGTTACGCCAGCCTGCAGAAGAAAAAGAAGAGCCAAGCGGCCCCGTCGCCGAGCCGGCCGCCGCCGAATCGTAGCGGCCTTTCTCTCGATCCGCTGTGCGTTTGATACGCTCAAGCCCAGGGACTGCTGCGCGTCCTTGGTGCATTTCTTAGCTCCTTGCTGCTCCGATGTTCGCCGTACCGTGGTGTTCTCCATGCGCGAAATGCTCGATGAAAAACTGGCCGGTTCGAAGAGCTGGAACGACAATTGATCGATCCAGAAGTGCTGGCCAATTCCGCGCGCGTGGGAGCGATTGCCCGCGAACATGGCACGCTGGCGAAACTGGCCACCAAGTATCGCAAGCTTCAAAGAGTTGAATCAGCAAATCGCCGAAGCCAACGAGATGATCGAAGGCGACGATGCCGACATGCGCGAACTGGCCGAGGCGGAATTGCCCGAGCTCCGCGACGAGCGCGAAAAATATTGGGACGAACTCTTGGACATGACCCTCGGCGGCGAAGATGCCAACCGCAACCGCTGCGTGATGGAAATTCGCGCCGGCACCGGCGGCGAAGAAGCGGCGCTGTTCGCCCGCGATCTGTACGATATGTACAAGCACTACTGCGAAGATCACGGCTGGAAGGTCGAACTGCTCGACATGAACCCGACCGAACTGGGCGGCTTCAAGGAAATCGTTCTCGGCATCGACGGCGATGGGGCCTTCCGGCACTTGCAGTACGAAAGCGGCGGCCATCGCGTGCAGCGCGTGCCCGAAACCGAGGCCAAGGGACGCGTTCACACTTCGGCCGCCACCGTGGCGGTGCTGCCCGAGCCGGAAGATGTGGAAATCGACATCAAGCCGGAAGATTATCGGCTCGATCTGTTCAGCGCCAGCGGCCCCGGCGGCCAGCACGTGAACAAAACGCAATCGGCCGTGCGGCTCACGCATTTGGAAAGCGGACTCGTCGTGCAATGCCAGGACGAAAAGAGCCAGCACAAGAACAAAGCCAAGGCGCTGCGCGTGCTGAAAACGCGGCTCTACGAGCAGAAGCGCGAACAGGAACATGCCAAGCGTGCCGAACACCGCCGCACGCTGGTCGGCTCCGGCGATCGCAGCCAGCGAATTCGCACTTACAATTTTCCCGAGAATCGCCTGACCGATCATCGCATCAATCTGACGCTCTACAAGCTCGACAACATTCTGTCCGGCAACCTGGAGCCGGTGATCGAGGCCCTGTTGGATCACGATCGCCACGAACAACGGCAACTGATGGGCACGGTGGAATGAGGGCAGATGGCATTCGGAATGAAGCAGGAACATGATACCGGCTTTCAACGTCCGGAGTTCCGATCTGCTGCACTCGCACTCTGGATGACATTGGTCGCGGCTCATGGCCATCTGCCGAACCCTGGACCATCGGCCGGCTGCTCACGTGGACGACCGATTATCTCAAGCAGCACGGCTCCGATTCGCCGCGGCTCGATGCCGAAGTGCTGCTTGGCCGAAGCCCGCGGCTGCAAACGGATTGAACTTTACACCGCGTTCGATGAAATCGCCGACGATGCCAACCCGCACGGCCTTTCGCGAACTGGTCCGCCGCCGCGGCCGAAGGCACACCGGTGGCGTATCTGGTCGGCAAGCGCGAATTTTTTTCGCTCTCGTTTCGCGTGACTCCCGATGTGCTTGATTCCGCGGCCGGAGACGGAATTGTTGGTGGTGCGACTGCTCGATTTGGCGAAACAAGACATTCGCCGAGAACATTCGCGGAGACATGCACGCTGCAATCGCCGATGTCGGCACCGGCAGCGGCATCATCGCCATCTGCGCCGCCAAACATCTGCCGCAAGCTCAGCGTGACGGCGATTGATTCCAGCGCCGCCGCATTGGCCGTCGCACGGCAGAATGCCGCCGATCATGGCGTGGCCGATCGCATCGAATTCGTCGAAAGCGATCTGCTTCGCCCTGTCGATCCGAACAGAAATTTAACATCATCGCCAGCAATCCGCCGTATGTCAGCGAGGCCGAATTTGCTACACTTCTCCCCTCGGTGACGAAACTTCGAACCGCGCGCGGCACTGGTGGCCGGGCCCGCGGCACCGAAGTCATCGAGCGGTTGATTCCGCAAGCGGCCGATCGATTTCGAACCCGGCGGCTGGTTGCTGATCGAAGTCAGTCCGATGATCGAGCCGGCCGTGCGTGAAATGATCGCCAAACACGGCGGCTTCGAATTGGTCCGACCATTAAGGATTCCGCCGGTCACCCGCGGATGCGTCCAAGCCAGAAAACGTAAGCAGTAGGCGATAGGCGCTTTGCAGTTCGACTCGGCCGCATACGTCGTACTGCCTGGACCGCATACCAAGGATACTGACATGGATGTCATCTCAATTCACGGCGGCCGCCCGCTCCGCGGCGTCGTAACCGCCTCCGGCTCGAAAAATGCCGCGCTGCCGATTATGGCCGCCAGCATCCTGGCCGACGAGCCGGTCGCGCTCTGCACGGCGTTCCCGACGTAACCGATGTCAACACGCTGGCGCTCGTGCTGGGCCATTTCGGCGTCGAAGTCAAACGCCATGCCGATGGCAGCACGCACATTCACACGGTCGATCCGTCGCCAGTCGCCGCCGAGCGCGGACTTGGTCAGCCGCATGCGGGCCAGCTTCTGCGTGCTCGGTCCGCTGTTGGCGCGGCGGGGCAAGGCAATCGTGCCACTGCCCGGCGGCTGCCGAATCGGCTCCGCGGCCAATCGATTTGCACTTGCAAGGATTGGCGGCGCTCGGGGCCGACATTCGCATTGAAAATGGCTACGTGATCGCCGAAGCAAAATCGCTGCACGGCGCTGAAATGGATCTCAGCGGACCGCACGGACCCACCGTCACCGGCACCGCCAATGTGCTGATGGCCGCCGTGCTGGCGCGCGGCGAAACCATCATTCGCGGCGCAGCGCGCGAACCGGAGATTGTCGATCTCGGTGAATTTCTGATTTCACTGGGCGCTCGAATCGACGGCCTCGGCACCTCGACGCTGCGAATTCGCGGCGTCTAGCAACTCGGCGGCGGCGCACATCGGGTCGATTATCCCGATCGCATCGAAACCGGCACGTTCTTATTGGCCGGCGCCATGACCGGAGGCGATGTCACGGTCCAAGACTGCCGGCCCGATCATTTAGATGCGGTGCTCGCAGTGCTCGACGACGCCGGCTGCGCGATCGAAACTGGCCTCAATTGGATTCGCGGCGGCCTGCGCCCGGCCGCGCCGCATTCATTTCACCGCATTGCCTTATCCCGGCGTGCCGACCGATTTCCAGGCGCAATTTATGGCGTTGGCCGCGATTGCCGAAGGCCGCAGCACAATCGGCGACGCCGTGTTTCCCGAGCGTTTCGCTCATGTGCCCGAACTAATTCGCTTGGGCGCGAACATCAAGCACCGCGGTTCTATCGCTGTTATCGACGGAGCACACGAATTGCAGGCTGCGAATGTTACGGCGTCCGACCTGCGGGCAAGTGCCGCACTAATTCTCGCAGGCCTGGCCGGCAATGGTCGCACAGCCATTCACGCGGCCCACCATCTCGCCCGCGGATACGACGGACTGGTTGAAAAGGTGAACTCACTGGGAGCAAAAATCGAATATCAAAGAGCATCGTGCTATACTTCAGGCGACGGGCGCCGATTGACGCAGCCTGTTTTGGGAGTATCGAATGAACCAGAACAAGACGATCGATACCGAGGCAATATCAGTTCTAGAACAGAGCGACGTGGACCGATTCCGCAAGTTGTCGCTCAGCCAGCGGGGTGATTTGCTTGCGCTCGCCTGCCGAGCCGCCGCAAAAATCGAAGCCAGCCGAATCCAAATGGGCTTGCCGCCAACGCAACCCGAGCCCTGGCCCGAATCCACCTGGAAATTTCTCGCGGAGTGCGCCCGCCGTGTCCGAGAGCAGCAATGAATCGCTTGATTCCGTTCAGGTTGCGAAACGGCTAGCGGCAGCCGTGGAAGCGGCCGGTTGCGAGTACGCTTTGGGGGGCGGCTTTGGCGCTGGGTTTCTGGGCCCAGCCGCGTGGTACTCTCGACGTCGACTTGACGTTGTTTTTGCCGCCCAATAAGCCGACCGAATGTTTGCGCTTCTTGCAATCGGTTGGATGCGATGTGATTGCGCAATGCCATCCAATCGCTGTCAGAACACGATTATTGCCAAGTCCTGTTCCGTGAGACACGAATCGACGTATTCCTGCCCGCTACGCCATTCTATGAAATCGCTCGCGGTCGTCGCACGCGAGTTACCTTGGACGATCAGTCAATTATGGTTTGGGACGCTGAAACATTGTGCGTTTTCAAAATGATGTTTTTCCGGCGAAAAGATATTGCCGATGTCGAGCAGGTTCTTCGCACACAATCTACTAAGCTGGACCGCCAATGGGTTCGCGAACGAATTGTTGAAATTTACGGCAAACACGATCCCCGATTGCTTCAGTGGGATGAACTTTGCCGGGAAATCCACTGACAAGTTTGCGCATCACTCCGGCACGAAAAAGCTCAAATGCAACTCCGCGTGCCGCATGTGCAGTCGGTCCCATTCGTCCTTGGTCAGTTTTCCCAAAAACGGGCTCGGCATGCGCTGGGGTTCCAGGTGCAACGGCTGGATCGCGGTTTTGAGATTGAGCTGCCTCCTTCGACAGCGAAGGATTTGAGCTTCTTTTCCAAGGTCTTGATCGTTTTTGGCCAAATGATGGACGCAACTGGTTCCCAAATGCATCGCCCGTTGCAGTTTTCTACGATAAAAAATAGTGCTACGACACTCCGTCTGCTTGACTCATGCGCTGCACGATCTAAGAATGTCTTGGATTGGGGAATCGGGACGTTGCGCCGCGGGCTAGGCTGCCCGGGCCATAATAATACTAGGCAGCTCTAAATCATCGCACTCGTGGGCTTGCCCGTATGTCTATTTTGCCTCGCCTAGCGGTGGGAACCATTCAGCCCGAGGCGGAGCCGCGAACGTTGTTTTCGGCGCTGATGGGGGCGCTCCGCGAAGGAGTTCGCACGCAAACGTTTTTGTCGCGCCGCTTGTTTCACGCCACAAGATGCTGCCTCGGCCGTGAGCGGCGCAACGCCCGCCATCTCGACAGCTGGCTGATGACCCCCGCAGCCTGCCGGCAAATTTTCTTGAAGGCCACAGCCGAAATTGATCTGGCCATTGTCGAGGGACGCTACGATTCAGCGATGCCGGGGCGCCGCGGCGGCAGCTTGAACACGCTTTGCCAGTGGCTCGATCTGCCGCGCGTGGCGGTGGTCGATTGCTCGCTCTTGAATGATTGCCATTTTCCCGACCGCCCGGCGGCGGACGCACTTTTATTGAATCAAACCAAAGGGCCGTGCGATTCGTCGCGGTGCCAGACGATTTTGGAATCGCTGTGGGGTATTCCTGTGTTGGGCGTGCTCGATCAACCGCCGGCATTGCGTGAAGTAATCGCGCTATTGCCCGCCAGCCAGAAGCCGTCGCGGGAATTGTGCGCGGCGTTGGGAGACGAACTTTTGAAAAATTTGAAATTGGATCGGCTGCTGAAGCTCGCTTCGCGCCGCGGCATTCCGGGAGATTGGCTGGCCGCAGATTCGACATCGAGCGATGCAAAGATTTGCTCGTCAGCGCACAGCAAAGTTCACGTTGCGGTCGCTTACGACGATGCGTTTCAATGCTATTTTCCCGATACGCTCGACATGCTCGAAGCGCGTGGAGCTACGGTACGCGTATTTTCGCCATTGCGCGACGAATGTTTGCCGCCCGAAACCGATATTGTGTATTTGGGTTGCGGTCATCCGCACGAGTATGCCAAGGCGCTAGCCGATAATCACTGCTTGATGATGGCGCTGAAAGAGCACATCTGTGCTGGCCGCCGCGTTTATGCCGAAGGGGGAGGATTGGCATATCTTTGTCAGCACATTGCGCTGCCAGATGGCAGCCGGGTGCCGATGATCGGCGCACTGCGGGCCGTGGCTCATCGCGGTGCAGTCAAAGTTCCGCCGGAACCAATCGAAATCACGCTGGCAGCGAACAGTTGGCTCGGCACGGCCGGCACGCGGTTGCGCGGGTATCGCAATGCCAATTGGCAACTGGAGCCGACCGGCTGCCTAACGAACTTTACGACCCAGGCCGACGGGCAACTCGATCTGATCGGCAGGCATCAAGTCATCGGCAGCCGCGTGCATTTCAACTTTGCGGCGCAGCCGGCGCTACTGAGCGGATTCTTGCAACCTTGCCCCGCCGCTCTGGCTTGGGGCACGACGCAGTAGCCCATTGCCGCTGGAAGACCGATCGCATGTTGAACCGGCTGTTTGGACTGTCGTGCATTTTGCGATACGTCACGAAGTAGCTACAATCGGCCTTCGTCGACTACGGATGTGCGCAGGACCAACTCTTCTTATTTCACATCGGGCTTAGACAATGGCCGCTGAGATTCTTCCCAAACAATCGAAGCAGCCACTAGTACTGGCCATCTTGATCATCACCGTGGGGGTCGGCTGGCTACTTACAGCGCAAGGGATTGGGTCGGGAATTAATTGGGTGTGGACGCTAAGCCTTGGGGCTCTGGGCCTGCTGACATTCGTGCTCAGCGGCGGGGTCGACAAGTTGAGCATTGTCTTCGGGCCGCTGTTGATCGCGGCAAGCGTGCTCTCGGTGCTTCGCCAAACCGGCCAATTGCAAATCGATACCGAGATTCCGATTCTTGTCATTTTGCTGGGAGTGTTGCTGTTAATGGCTCAGTGGAGAGCGATTCCGCTGCCACGATGGTTCGTGCCGCCAACCCATTGAGATTTTGAAAACGTAAGTAACTCGAACAATCAAATTCAGGTGGGCTATGCCGATCACACGCGAAAAAACTAATATTGCTAAGAAGCTATTTCAAAACCTGAATTGGGTTGCTAGTATTTCGCCTTCTTGTTCCGCAAGGAGGCGAACAAATGGCTACATTAGTGCCGAATAAGCTATGGAACGAAATCGAACCGCTATTGCCCAAACGCATCCCATCGCCCCAAGGGGGACGACCGTCGGTTTCCGACCGGGCTTGTCTGGCGGGAATTATTTTTGTGCTCAGGAGCGGTGTGACTTGGAACATGCTTCCCTTGGAAATGGGTTGCGGCAGTGGCGTGACGTGTTGGCGACGGCTGCGAGAGTGGACCCGCTTGAACATCTGGCCCCAACTCCATCGGAAACTCTTGCGTCGCCTGGGAAAACGGGGTGCGATTCGGCTTTCCCGCGCCATCATCGACAGCGCCTCGGTGCGGGCTGTTTTTGGGGGGAACATACCGGACCCAATCCCACGGATCGCTCGAAAAACGGCTGTAAACGGCATGTGATTGATGACGCCAGGGGATTGCCGTTGGTGGTCGAAACCGGCCCGGCCAACGAACCCGATGGCAAGCGTGCGATTGCGATGTTGGACAAAATTCCCGCCGTCGCAGGCCGGCGGGGACGGCCACGCCGCAAGCCGAAAATCTTTCAAGGAGACGCGGCCTACGGCAGCGCGGCAATCCAGCGGCAAGTCGTGAAGCGGGGCATCCGACCGCTGTTGGCTCCCTACGGCAACTCGAAACGCGAACACGGCAGCGGCCTGGGGCGAACCCGCTACGTCGTCGAACAAACCCTCAGTTGGTTCGGGAACTTCCGTCGTCTTAAATTGTGTTACGAACGTACCGCGGAACATTTCCAAGCCTTTCACGAATTGGCGGCTTCCCTCATTTGCTTCAATCGGCTAACGCATCAGCGAAAATAGGTTTTGAAACAGCTTCTAAGGAATTTGAACAGGCGCTGGCGCGAAATCCGGCGGCGGCGAAAAAATATCGCGGCCTAGCCGCCTCGCATCAAAGGGAATATCTCAAGTGGATTGGCGAGGCGAAAAACGTCGAAACACGCCAACGGCGGATTGAGAAGGCCATTGAGATGCTGGCGGAAAAGAAGAAAAGCACCTAGCATCAAGGAAAATACGAATTGGAACTCTTGGCATTATTTTTCGCGATTCCAGCTTCCTTCATCGTGAGTTTGATCTTCTGCGCAGCTATTCAGACGGCGATGCGACGATGGATATTTCTTCGTTACTTTGCGACCGTCGCCGGAATTACGGCGGTCGTCTCGGTAGCTCTTGAGATAGTGTTATCGCTCAAAGTTGGACCGTTTCACCTATATCGGCACTTCGGATTTGCATATTGGAATTACCATTTAATCAATACGTTTTTTGCGCCTCCCGCAGTTGCTATGCTCGCAATTGCCGGAATATCAAAAGCAATTCGAATTGCGGGCATTGCCATAACAATCGGATTTGTGGTCTGTTGGTTTGGCTGGCTAGCAATGATGTTCGCTAACCTGGCGGTTATTGACGATGTCTTCGGAATAGATAATGGGGGTCCGACCGCGCGGCCAGAAAGTGTTTTTCCCCGTTAGGCGCTCAATCGATCTATCCTTGCCCACC
>CAWGBP010000041.1:0-20679 GCA_963820835.1 Pirellulales bacterium
CTTTGCCGTCGGACGATTTTCCCTTGGTGGATTTTTCTTCTTTCGCTTCGCCGGAGGTTTCAACTTTCTTCTCAAGGGTTTTCTTCTCTTTGTCGAGATTGAACAGCTTCTGGTAGAGCTCTTCGCTCACCGGCATTCCACCGGCCTGATGTTCTTTGATCTGCGCGGTGAGCTTGCTGATTTCGAGCTCGACGGCTTCGAGGCGCTTGCGGATGTTTTGCACGTCTCCCAGGCCGAGCTTTTCGGCTTCCCATTGTTCGCGTAGGCTGGCGAGCTGTTTACGGAGGTCTTGGATTTCCTCCTGCAGCTCGGCGCGGCGCTCGACGGCGTGTTCTTCAGTTTCTTCTGCGAGTTGCCGGTCCGCCAACTCGAGCTGCGTGATGCGGCGCTGGACGGCGTCGATTTCGCCCGGCACGCTTTCGAGTTCCATCGCCAGGCGGCTGGCGGCTTCGTCGACCAGGTCGATGGCTTTGTCGGGCAAGTAGCGGTCGGTGATGTAGCGCTGCGAGAGCTTGGCGGCGGCGACCAGCGCGGAATCTTTGATTTTGACATTGTGGTGCGCTTCGTAGCGGGGCTTCAGGCCGCGGAGAATGGCGATGGTGTCATCGACGGAGGGTTCGCCGACATAGACGGGCTGGAAGCGGCGTTCCAGCGCGGCATCTTTTTCGATGTGCTTGCGATATTCGTCGAGCGTCGTCGCGCCGATGCAGCGGAGTTCGCCGCGGGCCAGGGCCGGCTTGAGCAAATTGGCGGCGTCGGTGGCCCCTTCCGCCGCGCCGGCGCCGATCATGGTGTGCAATTCGTCGATAAACAGAATCGACGCTGCCGGCAGCGGTTTCGACTTCGCGCAGCACGGCTTTGAGGCGGTCTTCGAATTCGCCGCGATATTTTGCCCCGGCGATGAGTGCGCCCAAATCGAGCGCGACAACGCGCTTGTTTTTCAGGCTATCGGGCACGTCGCCTTGGACGATGCGCAGGGCGAGCCCTTCGGCGATGGCCGTTTTGCCGACACCGGGTTCGCCGATCAGCACGGGGTTGTTTTTGGTGCGGCGGGAGAGAACTTGGATCACGCGGCGGATTTCCTGATCGCGGCCGATCACCGGATCGAGCTTGCCTTGCTGGCGCGCTGCACGAGATCGATGCCGTACTTTTGCAGGGCCTGGAATTTTCCCTCGGGGGCCTGGTCGGTCACTCGGGCCGAGCCGCGAACCGATTTCATCGCTTCGAGCAATTTCTTTTCGTCGATGGCGTTGAGCCGAAAGACGTTTTTCGCCTTGGAATCGATCTTCGCCAGCGCCAAGAGCAGATGCTCGGTCGAGACGAAATCGTCTTTCATAGCGGCGGCTTCGCGCTGCGCGGCTTCGAGCACTTGGGCCAGCGCCGGACTAAGCGAAGGATGCACTTCGGCGCCGCTGACTTTGGGCAGGTGGCCGATTTCGGCTTCGACAATGCGATCGAGTTGAGCGCGGTTGACGCCGATTTTCTCCAAGAGCGGCTGGACAATGCCGTCTTGCTCGGCCAAGAGCGCGGCCAGCAGATGAATGGCATCGACCTGCGATTGGCCGTTATCGCTCGCCAATTCGTGGTGCGCTGGACGGCTTCTTGGGCTTTGATGGTGAATTTGTCGAGGCGGAAAGCCATTGTTATGGGTCAGGGTTCGGGGTTCAGGGTTAAATAAAAAACCCCCGGCGGTTTCGCCGGGGGCTGAAAAACTTCTCGGCGATGCGATCGTCGTCATCACTCTTTCACTTCGAACTCGGCATCGATGGCTTCCTCTTCGCCGGGCTTCTTGCCGTCGGCGGCACCGCCCGCCGCACCGGCAGAGCCAGCGCCACCCGGGCCACCTGCAGCAGCGCCAGCCGCGCCGGCCGCTTGGGCCGATTCGTATAGTTGCTTGCTAAAGGCGTGCGAAGCCTGCTCGAGTTGCTCGATGGCCGACTTAATTGCATCGGCATCTTCGCCTTTGATCGTTTCTTTCACTTTTTCCATCGCGCTTTCGAGCGCCGCCTTGTCGGCATCTTTGATCTTATCTTTGTTTTCCTTGATCAGCTTCTCCAGCGCGAAGCACATCGATTCGCCTTGATTGCGCGCTTCGGCCAGTTGGCGTTTGCGCTTGTCTTCGTCGGCGTGGGCTTCAGCGTCGCGGCGCATCTTTTCAATTTCATCCTTGGGAATGGAGCTCGCGTTCTCGATGCGCACCTTGGCTTCTTTGCCGGTGCCGAGGTCCTTGGCCGTCACGCTCACAATGCCGTTGGCGTCGATGTCGAATTTGACTTCGATTTGCGGCATGCCGCGCGGGGCCGGCGGAATGCCTTCGAGGTTGAAGCGGCCCAGCTCGCGGTTGTCGCGGGCCATGGGGCGCTCGCCTTGATAGACCACAACGGTAACGGCCGTTTGGTTATCGGCCGCAGTGCTGAAGGTTTGCTTGCGCTCGGTGGGAATGGTGGTGTTGCGCTCGACAAGCTTGGTGAAGATGCCGCCTTCGGTTTCGATGCCAAGCGAAAGCGGGGTCACGTCGAGCAAGAGCACATCTTGCACTTCGCCGGCCAGCACGCCGCCTTGAATGGCTGCGCCCACGGCGACGACTTCGTCGGGGTTCACACCCTTGTGCGGCTCCTTGTCGAACATTTTCTTGACAAGTTCCTGCACCTTGGGAATGCGGGTCGATCCGCCCACGAGCACCACTTCGTCGATTTGCTTCGGGATCGAGCTTGGCATCTTTGAGGGCCTGCTGCACAGGACCGCGGCAGCGTTCGATCAGATGGTCTTCCAGTTGCTCGAACTTGCTGCGGGTAATGTTGAACTGCAAGTGCTTGGGGCCGCTAGCATCGGCGGTGATGAACGGAAGGTTGATATCGGTCGAGTTGGCGGAGCTAAGTTCTTTCTTGGCTTTCTCGCAGGCTTCGGCCAGCCGCTGTAGCGCCATCGCGTCTTTGCGCAGGTCGATGCCGTTTTCTTTCTTGAATTCGTCGGCGACGTAGTTCATGAGCACCTGGTCGAAATCGTCGCCCCCCAGGTGCGTATCGCCATTGGTGCTGATCACTTGGAACACGCCGTCGGCCACTTCCAGCACCGACACGTCGAACGTGCCGCCGCCGAGATCGAACACGACGATTTTTTCGTGCTCTTTGCGTTCCAGACCGTAGGCCAGCGCGGCTGCTGTCGGCTCGTTGATTATGCGGGCCACTTCGAGGCCGGCAATTTGGCCGGCGTCTTTGGTGGTTTGCCGCTGCGCATCGTTGAAGTATGCCGGTACGGTAATGACTGCCTTATTCACCTTGTGGCCCAAATAGGCTTCGGCAGCTTCTTTGAGCTTGCGCAGAATGCGGGCCGAAATCTCTTGCGGTGTGTATTCTTTATCCCCCACTTTCACTTTGACGTATTCCTCGGCTCCGCCGACGATTTGATAGGGGACGATCTTCTCTTCCGAGCTGACTTCGCTGTGCCGCCGGCCCATGAAGCGTTTGATCGAATAGACGGTTTTCTTCGGATTGGTGATCGCCTGGCGGCGGGCCAGTTCGCCCACGAGCACGTCCCCCTTGTCGGTGAACGCGACGACGCTGGGCGTAAGACGGTTGCCTTCTTGATTCGGAATGACCTTGGCTTCTTTACCTTCCATTACCGCGACGACCGAGTTGGTCGTGCCGAGGTCGATGCCGATGATTTTTTCTCCAGAAGCCATGGATGAGTTACTCCTTGTTTATTGCTATTTGTGCGATTGTTTCTAATTCTCTGCGGACGTTAGGGCGGCTAACTGTTGAAATTGGTAAACGAGGCTTTCGCTGTGTGACCGAATAAAGGAACCTAATGACTGCCCCGCTACCTGTCTCGCCAAGCGCAATCATAGCGCTCGATTTGACGGTTAAAAGCCGGCACATCTGTATTTAGCAAAGGCCGTGCCCCGCATCACGTAGTGGCCCAGCAGGATTTGCTAAGTACAATCTACCACGCGGATTATGGCTAGCCCGAGCGGCGGAAGTGCGGCTAACCTATACTTCTGAAACGGATTGTCTGCCAATTTGACATTTTCGACGCTGTGCCACTTTTCAGAGCGTCGCTGGATCGCGGCACGGTCGCACTCGGACGATTTGCTTCGTCCGCCGCACAGGTGCCGCAATCGTTCCAATTGGCTGATTCGCCGCTTCAGGATGGGTCGATTTTCGTTTCCTTGACACCCCAATTTCGCACAAGTACAAGGGGAAAACCGCACGCGCGTTTTCGAGGGAGAGCACTGCCAGTTCGAGCAACGTGGCAGCAATAGATTCAGCCGCCTAAATGGATGCGGCCGCGGCGCGAGCAACCTTTTCGCCTGGCATTTCACGCCGCACCGATGTCAAAAGCCAAACCGCCCGATCGCGCTCGCAAAACTTCGTCGCGCTTGCCGACCATTGCGGCGCTGCGCGTGAAGATCGACAAGATCGATCGTGAGCTGGTCGCCCGCATGAACGAGCGCGCGAAGTTGGCCCATCGAATCGGCAAGGTGAAAGAGGCCAACGGGCAGCATGCCTACGACCCTGCGCGGGAAGAGGAAGTGCTCGCGCGCGTCGCTGAACATAACAAGGGGCCGCTAGGGAAGCAGTGCTTGCAGGCGGCGTTTCGCGAGATCATTAGCGGCTCCAGAGCGCTGGAAAAGCATTTGCGGGTGGCCCATTTGGGTCCGGCTTATACCTACAGCCATTTGGCGGCCATTCAGCGGTTTGGGCACAGCGTGGAATATGCGCCGGTGGCCAGCATTGGGGCGGTGTTCGAGGAAGTGAACCGCGGCCACTGCGATTACGGCCTGGTGCCGATTGAAAACAGTACCGATGGCCGCATTGCCGACACGCTCGATATGTTCACCCGGCTGCCAGTGCAAATTTGTAGTGAAGTGAATTTGCCCATCCACCATTGCTTGCTCGGCCTCTGCGCCCGCAGCGAAGTGCAAGAGGTTTACAGCCGTCCGCAAGCGCTTTCGCAATGCCGCAATTGGCTCACGCGGCATTTGCCGCAGGCGCGCACGATTGAAGTAACCAGCACCTCGACTGCGGCCCAACTTGCACAAGAAAAACCGGGGGCGGCAGCCATTGCTAGCGTGCAGGCGGCGGTCCATTACGGGCTGAACGTGCTGGCCGAGAATATTGAAGATCAACAGGGGAATTCGACTCGCTTTGCGGTCATTGGCCAGCATTTGAGCCCACGCACGGGCACCGATAAGACGGCGTTAATGTTCGAAGTGGAACATCGGCCCGGGTCGCTCGCCGACGCGATGAACATTTTCAAACGGAATCGATTGAACCTCACCTGGATCGAATCGTTTCCCATCGCGCGGCCCAAAGGGGGCTACATGTTCTTTGTCGAATTGGAAGGGCACGCGCAAGATAAGCGCGTCGTGAAGGCGCTCGATGTGCTGCGTCGCCGGGCCGTGCGACTGACCGTGCTCGGATCGTACGCGAAGGCGGCTGTGGCGGAGTGAGGACCGAATCAAACCACCGCGACCCGTCGGCCCGACTCGCCGCTGATTTCGACTCGCTATTGCTCCTAGGCGACCCGGCAAAAATCTCTTATTCTTTTGCCATCTCTGTGCCTTTGTGTCTCCGTGGTTAATCTGCGTCATTGGAGCGGTTCATGCGTAAAAAATTCATCGCCGGTAATTGGAAAATGAATCTCGATCGATCCGGCGCGGTCGCGCTGGCCGAGAAGATCGTGAAGCGCGCGGCCGATTATCCGCACGTCGATATCGCACTCTGTCCGCCGTTTGTTTATTTGGAAGCGGTGCAGAAGGTGCGGCTTGGCTCGCCGGTGGCTTTGGCGGCGCAGAATATGTTCTACGAGGCCAAGGGGGCTTTTACCGGGGAAATTAGCGCCGCCATGCTACTAGATTGCGGCTGCAAGTATGTGATTTTGGGGCACAGCGAGCGGCGCGATATTTTTCGGGAATCGAACCAAGATGTGAATCGAAAGCTCAATGCGGCGTTGGCTGTTGGACTCGCGCCGATCGTGTGCCTCGGCGAACATCTCGATGAGCGCGAAGCTGGTAAAACTGCCGATATCATTCGCATTCAGTTCGAAGGCTCATTCGCGGGAATTTCGCCGGAGCAATTGAAAAAAACAGTTATCGCCTATGAGCCCGTGTGGGCCATCGGCACGGGAAAAGTAGCCACTCCCGACGAGGCCGAGCAAGTCCACGCTGAGCTTCGCAAGCTGATCGAAGTTCGCTACAATGCGGAAGTTGCGTCGGCAGTACGAATTCAATACGGAGGCAGCGTGAAGCCGTCGAATTCCGCTGAGCTGATGAGCCAGCCCGATATCGACGGCGCGCTCGTGGGCGGTGCCAGCCTTGTGGCTGACGACTTTTTGGGAATTATTGCCAGTTGCTAGCCCAGTTTACGGAGTGATCGATGTTTTGGACATCTTTGTTAGGCATATTGATGGTGGCGACATCCATCTTTTTGATTCTGCTGGTGCTCATTCAGCGCGGCCGCGGCGGCGGATTGGCCGGCGCGTTCGGCGGCATGGGGGGGCAAAGTGCCTTCGGCACCAAAGCCGGCGATATGTTCACGCGCGTCACTATTGGCGTGGCGGCGTTTTGGATTGTGCTGTGCTTGGTGAGCCTGCAGTTGATGGGGGGGGGTAGCAAAAACCCGTTTGCGTCGAATTTGGGCGGCTCGGCCCCCGGTGGGGGCGGCGTTCCAAGTTCGGAACAAGGCGGTGCAGGACCGGCCATGCCCAGCGGCGGCGCTCCTGCCGCCCCAAGAGCCGAAACTGGTAAAGGCGGAACGAACGAAGGGGCAGCGACAATTCCTGGACCGGGCGGCGCGGGCGAATCGACCGCACCCGGAGCAGCAGGAACAGCGCCTGCCGGTGGATCTATGCCCAGTGGTGCCGGCGAGCCCTCCAATTCGGGCGCTCAGCCGCCGACGGGCAGTCCAGCCGCCGGCGCCGGCGCAACACCGCCGGCCTCGGATGCCGGCAAATCGACCAAGTGAATGCTCGTTTTCAGGATTGCCCGAATGGGTGAAAGCCACCTTTGGCTGGGTCTTGCAAACCGTGCTGCGGCCGGTTGGGATTCGAGGATTCGTGGTGTTGCCCAAACGCTGGATCGTCGAACGGACGTTTGCCTGGCTTTCACGCTGCCGCCGCAACAGCAAGGATTACGAACGAACCGTACGCTCCAGCGAAGCCATGCTCCACATCACTATGATTAACCTCATGTCACGCCGTCTGGCACGGCTCAAAACCTAATTTACAAACACGCTCTAATTACAATGTGATTCGACTCATCGATCGGATTCCGATCTTTGTCGCTTAAGTTCGCATCGCGGGGAACACTCTTGCTGTTGAGCATGACCGGTTTCGGAGAAGCGTACCATCAGGCCAACGGTCTGGCCGTGGCGGTGGAAGTGCGCACGATCAACAACCGGTATTTCAAATTCTCGATGCGCTCGGGCGAAGGTTATACGGCCTTGGAATCGCAGGTCGAGTCGGTCGTGCGCGAGCAAATTAAGCGCGGCACGGTGCAAGTCAATTTGCGCGTCGAGCGACAATCGTCCCCCGACGATTTTTCGATCAACTCCGCAGTGCTGGAAAGCTACCGGCAGCAGATTCAGGCGCTGCAAGGGCGCTGGAAAATGGATCCCAACGTGCGGGTGGAGAGCTTGCTGCCGCTGCCGGGCGTGGTGAATGAAAAGCATACCTACCCGAGCGTGGCCGAGGCCGATTGGCCGGCAATTCAAAAAACGCTGCAAGAGGCGCTCGATAACTTGGCCAAAATGCGCCGCGAAGAAGGGAAGGCCATGGGGGCCGATTTGGCGGCCAACTGCCGCATTATCGCCGCCGAATTGAAGGAAATCGCCGCCCGCGCGCCGCAAACGGTCGATACGTATCGCCTGCGGCTGGAGGAGCGGGTCCGCAGGGCACTGGAAGAGCACAAGGTGACGCTGAACCCGGCCGATTTGGTGCGCGAAGTCGCGATTTATGCCGAGCGCAGCGACATTTCGGAAGAGCTCGTGCGGCTGGAAAGCCATCTCACGCAGTTCGATCAAATTGTTGCCACCGAAGAGGCCGTCGGCCGCAAGCTAGAATTCCTTACGCAGGAAATGTTGCGCGAAGTGAACACCATCGGCTCCAAAAGCACCGACGTCGAAATCGCCCGTCACGTAATTGAAATGAAGACCGCCGTGGAGCGGCTGCGGGAGATGATTCAGAATATCGAATGATGGGTGGCAGGATGCTGGCGAAGAACAGTCGAAGAGTTGAAGAGCCTAAGACCCGCGAAGCTTGCAATGTCAGCCGACGATTCCCAGGGTCGAATCATTATCATTTCCGGGCCGTCGGGCGCGGGGAAAACGACCTTGCTGCGCGAGCTGTTGTCGCGCTGCGATCGATTGGTGCCTAGCGTTTCGGCCACGACGCGGCCGCCGCGACCCGGCGAAGTGAACGGGCGCGACTATCATTTTCTCTCGAAAGATGAATTCGGGCGGAGGCGCGAGCGCGGCGAATTCTTGGAATCTGCCGAGGTATTCGATCGCGGAACGTGGTACGGCACGCTGGTCGAAGAGGTTGCCCCTCGACTGGCCGCGGGAAAATGGGTAGTCTTAGAGATTGATGCCCAAGGCACGCAGGCGGTTCTCAAGCGGTATCCCGATGCCGTGACCATCTTCGTCCGGCCGGAAAGCCTAGAGGAGTTGGAGCGCCGGCTCAGGAACCGAGCCACTGAAAGCGAAGTGGCGCTGAAGCGCCGGCTGGAGGTAGCTGGCCGAGAACTTGCGGCGGCAGGGGCGTATCGCTACCAGGTTACGAATCAAACGGTCGATCGAGCGGTCGCCGAGATACTCGACATTTTGGGTCATACGGAGGATTGTAAACATGCTTGAAGACCTGAAGGAAGAAGAAATTGTCAACAAGGTCGGGGGGCGCTTCAAGCTTTCCACACTAATCCAAAAGCGCTTGGTGGCGCTGAACTCTGGCAGCCGCCCGCTGGTCGATTTGAAGACCGACAACAATTTGGAAATTGTCATTCGCGAGATCAAGGAAGATAAGATCTATTTAGACACCAGCAACCAAGTGCGCGTGGCCGGTGAGGAAGATGCCGGCTCAGGCGGTCCGCCCGAACTAGATCTCTCGGATCTGTAGTAGCGATCATCATGGCAGAGTGCGGACGAGCACATCAATGTGGAAGCCAGGAAGTTTAGGAATCCACGAACCGATACGGCGTAGTGCGAATAGCTCGCGAAAATGCCTTGAATTTCCTTCCTGAGTTCCTTATTTCCTGGTTTCCTTAGAAGCTGTTTCAAAACCTATTTTCGCTGATGCGTTAGCCGATTGAAGCAAATGAGGGAAGCCGCCAATTCGTGAAAGGCTTGGAAATGTTCCGCGGTACGTTCGTAACACAATTTAAGACGACGGAAGTTCCCGAACCAACTGAGGGTTTGTTCGACGACGTAGCGGGTTCGCCCCAGGCCGCTGCCGTGTTCGCGTTTCGAGTTGCCGTAGGGAGCCAACAGCGGTCGGATGCCCCGCTTCACGACTTGCCGCTGGATTGCCGCGCTGCCGTAGGCCGCGTCTCCTTGAAAGATTTTCGGCTTGCGGCGTGGCCGTCCCCGCCGGCCTGCGACGGCGGGAATTTTGTCCAACATCGCAATCGCACGCTTGCCATCGGGTTCGTTGGCCGGGCCGGTTTCGACCACCAACGGCAATCCCCTGGCGTCATCAATCACATGCCGTTTACAGCCGTTTTTCGAGCGATCCGTGGGATTGGGTCCGGTATGTTCCCCCCAAAAACAGCCCGCACCGAGGCGCTGTCGATGATGGCGCGGGAAAGCCGAATCGCACCCCGTTTTCCCAGGCGACGCAAGAGTTTCCGATGGAGTTGGGGCCAGATGTTCAAGCGGGTCCACTCTCGCAGCCGTCGCCAACACGTCACGCCACTGCCGCAACCCATTTCCAAGGGAAGCATGTTCCAAGTCACACCGCTCCTGAGCACAAAAATAATTCCCGCCAGACAAGCCCGGTCGGAAACCGACGGTCGTCCCCCTTGGGGCGATGGGATGCGTTTGGGCAATAGCGGTTCGATTTCGTTCCATAGCTTATTCGGCACTAATGTAGCCATTTGTTCGCCTCCTTGCGGAACAAGAAGGCGAAATACTAGCAACCCAATTCAGGTTTTGAAATAGCTTCTTATAGTTCTTTGTCATCTCTGCGCTTCCGCGGCTGCTATGTAGGCGATTGTCAATGACGGTTGTTGGTTCGGTAGGAGTTGATGTCGTGCATTCTGCTATTCGATCGTCCATGAAAGGGCATGGAGACCAGTTAACGATTCGCAAAATGGGAACGGACTAAACTCGGCGACGGGTGGTAAACCCAAGCCGCAACCAGTCGCGTTCCCTTGGTCGAGCACCAACTATTCAAACTCCTGTTTCAATGATTCCTGGCTGTGATGATTCCGTCGTCTCCAAAGCTCGTGATTCGCTTACGCCAGTTGCAGCGGCGGCGTGGCGCAGCCCCGCACCATGCCGCAGTCCCGTTGGAGCGGACCAGCCCGCTGGATGTCAGACCGCGCCGCCAGCGCCTGATGCCACATGCGCACTGCCAGTCGCCGCATGGCGGCCACCACCGCGATCTTCTTGTGTTTGGGGTTTTTCTTCACAATCCGCTGGTAGGCATCCTGGTCCGAACCTGTCCGGCGAACCCGCGCCCAAGTCGCCTGGCACAACACCCGCCGCACGCGCGAAGGACCTTGCCGGGTAATGTGTCCCTTGCGATCATGGGCCGAGCCGCTTTCGTGGCACTGGGGAACCAGGCCCAGATAGGCACTAATCTGCCTGCGATTGGAAAACCTGGCAATATTCCCCAGTTCCGTCAAGAAGACCAACGCAGTCACCAGCGCCACTCCGTCCAACTGGCACAGCTTGGCCACCGCTGGTTGGTACCGCGGCTGCTCGGCCAGCTCCATCAAGGCACAATCCAGTCGTTCGATCTCTCTCTCCAGGAAGCTCAGTTGCCTCAGTTGGCTGGCCAGTGTCTGTCGAATCCCCCTTCCCAGTTTGCTCTCGCGGCACAATCCTCGCAGCCAGGCCCGAAAGCTCCTGCTGCAGCCTTTCGACACATCGTCGGGGCGCGCAGCCGGTTGCGTTTCAGCAGACCTCGGATTTGAGTCTTCAAGCCAGCGGCCTTCTCCGCCCCATCCAGCCGCGCCCGCACAAGCTCTCGATCGTCGCGCGTTTGTGGATCCGGAATCCAAACAGCAGGCAGTGGATTGCCGGCCAGCACATGGCCCCGCAGCAATTGCAAAATCTGATCGGCGTCATTCGCGTCGTTCTTGTTCTTCTTATGCCCGGTGGAACGTGCCATCTTCGTGGGCGCCAGCACGTGGCACTGGATGCCGGCTCCGGTGAGCTCATCATGCAGTCCAAAACCTTCTCCCGAGGCTTCATAGGCAAAAATCACCTTGGCGCTGGCCGCCTTGGATTGCGCCAGCAGATTGGCAATCATCTTCTCTCGTCCAGCGCGTGTGTTGCGCACCGAGACGGTCTGAGAAGCTCCGCGTCCTGTGGCAGTCTTCAACAACATCGCTTTGTCGTGCAAATCGCAAGCAACCATGATAAACTTCGCCATGGCCAGTGCTCCTGTGTGTTGGGTCGTAGGAACGTTCGTATAACGCTTAAACTTCCTACCAAATCCAGCCCACAAGTCACTGGCCTCTTTCATTTACCTACATAGTTAACTCGGCGGTTAATGCAATATGAAAGGTCGTGAACTCGTCATCGGTGTGACCGGCGGGATTGCGGCCTACAAGACGGCGGCACTCGTAAGCCAATTAGTTCAGGACGGCGCCGGCGTGACAGCGGTCTTGACCGAGTCAGCTAAGGAGTTCATCGGTCCGGCCACCTTCGAAGCGCTTACTGGCAGGCCACTGCCGCGCGGCACGTTTGGTGACCCCGACTATCCGCTGGGGGCGCATATTGAATTGGCGCGAAAGGCCGCACTTTTGTGCGTTGCTCCGGCCACTGCAAATTTCCTCGCGAAAGCGGCGATCGGCTTGGCCGACGATTTGTTAAGCACATTGTATTTGGCGTTTCGCGGGCCGATTATCGTGGCGCCTGCGATGAATGCCGAAATGTGGTCCAAACAAGCCGTCGCCCGGAACGTGAAGCAATTGCGCGACGACGGCGTGACGATTGTCGATCCCGAAGAAGGTTGGCTTAGTTGCCGCGATGTCGGCATGGGGCGCATGGCAGCGCCCGAGAAGATATACGCCGTCATCGAGGCCGCGCTAGCCAATCGCTGAACGACAGCCGTTCGAATCACAGTCTTTTGAGAAGCCCAGGCGCCTCGTCCAGAATTTTTGTCCTTGATCGCTGAACCCTGCGTCCTGACTCCAGCCTTGGCCCGAATCCTCATTACCTCTGGTCCGACTCGCCAGCACCTCGATCCAGTGCGGTACTTGACCAATGCCTCTAGCGGCCGCATGGGCCAAGCTTTGGCGCAAGCGGCAATCGACGCCGGGCACAACGTCGTCATTGTCTCCGGGCCGGTCGATGTGTCTTATCCGAGCGGCTGCGAAGTGGTGCCCATCGTTTCTACCGAAGAAATGCTCGCAGCCTGCCAGCGGCTCTTTCCTGAGTGCGACGGCTTAATCGGCGTGGCGGCCCCGTGCGATTACCGGCCCATGAAAATTGAAGAACAAAAGATCAAGAAGACGGGCGAGCCGCTGGTGCTGCACCTAGTGGAAACGCCCGACATTGTGGCCACGTTGGCCGCCGGTAAGTCGCCGAAACAATGGGTTGTGGGCTTTGCCTTGGAAACAGAAGACCAGCGTTTTCGCGCACTCACGAAGATGCAAAAGAAAAGCTGCGATCTGATGGTGCTCAATGGGGCGCAGGCGATTGGCTCGGAAGAAAATTCGGTCGAAGTGCTGGACCGTTCGGGCGAGATTATCGCGACACTGGCGGGCACGAAGGACCACGTGGCTCGGGGGTTGTTTGGATTAATTGAACAGCGGCTTGTCAACCGCTAACATGCTTCCACTTGGCGTTGGGCTCGTCAGGGCTATACTTTGATTCTTCGACGACGCGAACCTGTATAATCGACCGCGCGTCATTTTAAAATCGGCACTTTTTTTTCTTCTGAATTCCACATTCCGCATTTCAATGGTTCGCGTTGCCATCCTGGGAGCCACGGGTTACACAGCCTTGGAGCTGATAAAGCTTTTGCTGCGCCACCCGGAAGTCGAAATTACGGTGCTCACCAGCCGCCAGGAAGGCAATCCGCACGTCGGCTCGGTGCATCCGTCGCTTATTGGCCGGCTCGATTTGCGATTGGAAGATTTGGGCCCGGTGGCCGTGGCGTCGAAGGTCGATTGTGTCTTCAGTTGTCTGCCGCATGGCGTCACCGCGGCCATGGTCCCGCAATTCTTGGCTGCCGGCAAAAAAGTGATTGATTTCAGCGCCGATTATCGATTAGACGACGCCGAATCGTTCCTCCAATGGTACGGCGAAAAACATCCCGATCCCGAACGATTGGGAAAAACCGTCTACGGTCTTCCCGAATTATTTCGCGAGCAAATTCTCCAGGCGCAACTCGTGGCCAACCCTGGCTGCTATCCGACGTCGGCCATCTTGCCGCTCACGCCGCTAGTGAAACTGGGTCTTGTGGAGCCGACCGACATCATCATCGATAGCAAAAGCGGCGTTTCGGGCGCAGGACGAACGCCGAAGTTGATTTATCATTTCCCTGAGTGCAACGAGAGCTTGTCGGCATACAACGTCGGCCGGCATCGACACATGCCGGAAATCGAGCAAATTATTCGGCGCGGCTCGGGGAAAGAAGTGCAAGTTATTTTCACTCCGCATTTGATTCCCATGGACCGCGGCATTTTGACAACCACCTATTCGAAGCCGATCGGCGAGCTAACCGAGCAAAAGCTACTTGGCACCTTGCGCGAATTCTATGCCGACGAACCGTTTGTGCGCGTCGTCGATCATCTGCCGGGCACCAAAGACACCGTCGGCACGAACTTTTGCGATATTACGGTGCGCGTCGTGCGCGGCCGCGTGCTGACGATTAGTTGCCTCGATAATTTGATCAAAGGTGCCTCGGGCGCGGCGGTGCAGAATTTCAATTTGCTGTACGGTTTTCCGGAAACCACGGCGCTATTGTAGTAGTGTACGCCGCCACTGTCGCAATTTTCCTGATCCCTGACTCCGTATTCTATGTCCATCCGCGTTCCTAAAGGTTTTCGTTTAGCCGGCGTCCATTGCGGCATCAAGCGCAATCCCACGCGCGAAGATATATCGCTCGTTGTTTCCGACCATCCTGCATCCGCCGCGGGCGTGTACACGAAGAATTTGGTCTTTGCCGCACCGGTGGCATACGACAAGGCGCGCACACCAGGCGAAAACTTCCGCGCCGTGGCCATCAATTCCGGCAATGCCAACGCCTGCACGGGCGAGCGCGGGCTGCGCGACGCCGCCGAAATGGCGCGGTTGGCGGGTGCGACTTGCGATGCTAAAGCCGAGCAGGTATTGGTGATGTCGACCGGCGTTATCGGCGAGTTTCTGCCGATGGAGACGATTGCCGCCGGAATTACGGCGTGCGCGAAAAAATTAGCTGCCGACGACGAGGCACTCATCGCAGCCGCGCGCGGCATGATGACGACAGACACCGTCCACAAGCTGGCCGGTCGGGAACTAAATATCGGCGGCCGCACGTTTCAAATCACTGGCATGTGTAAAGGGGCGGCGATGATCGCGCCGAATATGGGCACGATGCTGGCGCTGATATTGACCGACGCTCCCATCACTGCGGCCGATTTGCAGCGCATGCTTTCTGGCGTCGTCGAAGATACTTTTAATTGCGTCAGCGTCGACGGGCACATGAGCACCAATGACACGGTCTTGCTGTTGGCCAATGGCGCGGCTGGCGGCGCGACATTTGCGGGAAACGAATTGAAACAGTTTCACGCGGCGCTCTTCGAAGTTTGCGCCGAACTTGCAAAAGCCATTCCCGCCGATGGCGAAGGGGCCACCCATTTAATTCGTATCGATGTCGCCGGCTGCGCCACCGCGGCGGCCGCTAAGCAAATCGCCAAAACCGTGGCAGACAGTCCACTGGTGAAAACGGCGATTGCCGGAGCCGACCCCAACTGGGGGCGCATCGTGTCGGCGGCAGGCTACGCCGGTGTGCCGTTTGACCCGGCTGGCGTCGATCTCCAAGTAAATGGTTTCACGCTCTACAAAGCGGGCGCGCCGGCCACCTTCGATTCAGCCCAGGTATCGGCCAGCATCAAGCAAAACCGTGAAACGCATGTCTCCTTGACGTTTCACGAAGGCAATGCTGCAGTTCGTTTTTGGACCAGCGATCTGACGGCCGAATACGTGCGGCTCAACGCGGACTACCACACTTAGGCGCCCTAGTGGCCCCGCCACTACCAAATCGCGCCGATCACCGTTGACAAACACTCTTTGCGCCGATACGAAAGCGTCTAACATAGCAGTGTCATTGCAACAAGCGTCTGCACTCAAACTTCGCCTGACCCCAGAATTTGTTGTATGCCCCAAGCGAAGCGATGAAAGAGCAGGACGACCAGATAGGAGAAGCGTGATATGTTGGCGGCGGATGACTTATTGAGCAAGCTCGCGTCGTGGCCCATAGTTGACGAATTGCCGTGCTGCCACGAAGGGATCCGCGAAGCCTCGACGGGCGACGCGATCTTTGGTGCTCCGCGCGCTGAGGATGAAGACAAAGACGACAAAAAGGAGGAGGATGAAGAAAAGGAGGAATCGGAAGACGGCGACGAACTCGATGACGATCTTCCCATCGAAGATGTGCCGATGGTCGAAGAGGACGAGTGGGACGAGGACGATTTCGACGACGACTTCGACGATGATTTCGAAGAGGAACTCGAGGACGATGATGACGCCGGCGACGATGGCGAAATCGGCGATGAAGGGGACGACGACGATGCCGATTTTGCGGGCGACGATTTATAATCGTTCGTCGGGCCGCGGCGACCGGACCATCAATCCATTCGCTGCATTCACATGCCGATTCGCCGCGAAATTGTTTCGCCAGTGCTAGACATCATCGCATTTTTGCCCGATGATGTGGGCTTTACTCCTCGTTAGATTTTAGCAAGCCGTTCTCGGTCCTTTTGCCACTTATCCTCCTGCACTTCTATTTGAACCCATGCTCAAGCTGCACGACCAAATTCAAGAAGCTGTCGCTGCCATTCAGAAAAAATGGCCCGGCAAAGCTCACGCCGGAATTATTTTGGGCACCGGTCTGGGAAGTGTCGCCCGCGAAATTCAAACCGAGGCGACGATTCCCTACGCTGATATTCCGCACTTTCCGCGCTCCACCGCCACCAGCCATGCCGGGGTGCTGGTGTGTGGCAAACTAGCCGGGCTGCCGGTGGTGGCAATGGAAGGGCGCGTGCATTCGTACGAAGGCTATACGCACCAGCAAATTACTTTTCCCGTGCGCGTAATGAAGTATTTGGGAGCCGATTTGCTCATCGTCTCCAATGCTTGCGGCGGAATGAACCCGATGTACCGCGTGGGAGACGTAATGGTCATCGACGATCACATCAACCTCTTGGGCAGCAACCCGCTCATCGGCATCAACGACGATCGTTTGGGCCCACGTTTCCCTGATATGAGCCGCCCCTACACGCCCGAACTAGTCGAACGAGCGCTCGAAGTGGCTCGAACGGAAAACTTCGTGGCCCATCGCGGCGTGTTCGTCGCCGTCGCCGGGCCGAATTTGGAAACGCGGGCCGAATTGCGTTTCCTCCGTTGGATCGGGGCCGATTGCGTCGGCATGTCCACCGTGCCCGAATGTATTGTGGCGGTCCACGGCGGCATGCGCGTACTGGGACTTTCGGCCGTGACCGACCTGGCATTCGCCGATTGCCTCAAGCCGGTCGATATCAACGAAATCTTGCACGGGGCATCGCTGGCCGAGCCCAAGCTGCGCAAAATTGTGCTGGGCGTGCTTAGCCGCGAAGCTCGCACGGTTTAGCGGCACATTGAGCTTGGCTATGCGGCAGCGGTCGTCTTGCGAGTTGCGATCGCCGCGACAACCATCAACGTGCCAAGAATTGCTAGCAGACCCGCCGGCGGCTCGGGAACTGCTTGAGCGCCCAGTTGCAGCCCCAACACACCATTAGGTTCGTCAAATGTTAACCAATCGAAGGGGCTGGGCGACAAACTATCGAGATCTAACGTAGATCCTAAATCCAGTGCATCGCCGCTGCCGGCGTCGGTAACGCCCGAACTTGCGGTAAAGAAATTCATGCCTAAAATGCCATCCAAAGTCAAACTATTTCCCAGCGCATCGGTAACGGTGATGTCTTCGACCAAAACGGGGGCATGCAGAAATCGCAAATGGTTCGGATCGTCGTCGTTGGCAGGATCGCCTTCCATCGTTCGCAATAGGAGCGAATCGAGAAAAAATCCTGGCACGTTTTCCGCACCGGACCCTCCAATGCCCCCGATTTGCAAATTGAATTGGTCGGCGATACGAGTGCCATTGTAGGTCAGATAGGTGCCGCTAGAATCGGTCACGACCTCCACATGAAGCTCGTCGGCCAAGGAGGTGGAAATCATCGAGGCCGCAGCACCGGTGTCGAGCAAAAAGCTCCCCTCAGTCGAAAGTCCGTTGTAGCCAATTTTCACCTTCGGAGTATTGTCGACAGGAATCGTATTGTCGATCGCCGACAGCGGATTCGGGCCAATGAACGGATTATGCGCCAGCGTCGGCGGCAAACCGGTAGGCTGATCGACGCTCGTGAAGCGGTCGAACGACGCGAAGCTGAGCTTTATGTGGCGATTCGTCGTCGGAATGCCTGGGTCGGTGTCTGTCGTCGTCGAGTGGAACGGCGTACTGGGGTCATAGGCGTACGTCCGTAGCGTCGTCTGACCTTCGATCTGGTTGAATTGATCGAGCGCTTGCTGAATAACGACGGGATCGGTCGACGAAAACAAGGTATTAATGACGTTGTTCAAAGCGGCAGTGAAGCCAGCTCCGTTGCTCGCCAATGTATTTGTCGGCCGGGCATCGATCACAATCACTTTGCCAACCATGGCCGGCGTGCCGATAACGTTGATATCGCCGCCGAGCAACTGATTGATTTCGTTGTTCAAATCGTCGGCTTGCGCATCGGAAACCGGCCCGACTTGCGCGAGAAATGCATTGGGCAACTGTGTATAGCTCGCCTGGCTTTCGACGTTGACATTCGGATTATCCGGCGCGAGCCAAACATATAGCGGTTGCGAAACGTTGAACTTTGCGCCGCCCGTGGCCCCGACGTCGTTGTAGGTGACGGTGGTTCCGCTATTATCTTTCTCCAGGCTGAAGCCGAGGTTTGTTTGGGTCGAATTGCTTAAAAGGATACCGCTTGCGCCGGTGTCGAAATAAGCTTGCAGATTGATCGTCGAGACCGTGTTTAAATTTTCATCCAGCGTGGTGCCTGTCAACAGCGGTCCGCCGCTAGTGGTACTTAGCGCCACGTTAATTTGCGGCTGAGCCAGGGCCGCCGGTTGAGCGCTGGTGAAATCGGACGCCCGAGCAGGCAAATGGATCGCAACGAAACCAATCGATGCGAGCGCGCCGACGATTATTGGTATCAATCTCTGCCTGTAATGAACGATCCGTCCGCGAGTGTGAGAAACCATCCGCCTCTCCTAGTTCCGATGTAATAAAAGCGCAGCACAAGACAAGCTCGACCAACAGGAACGCGCCGACCCAGAAGAGGTCAAACGCTTAGCAATTCGCGAGATTCGTCACTAGCTACCGTAATGCTGCGCGAGCGAGCAGATAAGCCCCCGACTGGTTCTTTATAACCGAGAATCATAGTAATTGCCAGCGTTTTTCAGATATTTGGTCGGTTGTTACGACCGGCATCCCTCTAAACCTCCGGTAAAGTAGTAGTGCAAGACAAGCATTAACGTCGATCGACCAAGCCGCCTTGACACTCGCAGAGTGCTGCGGATCTGATTCATCTCAAACTTGGCGCGATTTTATGCAATGACCACCTTTAAAGTCATTCTTGCGTTCCACATTGGTTGCGGCGCGGTCGCGCTGGCGCTGGGCCTAGTTGCCATGTGGGCGACCAAACAGCGCGGCCTGCACACGCTCGTGGGAAATGCGTACCACTGGGTCTACGTGTGTTTGGCAGTTTCAGCCTGTGTTCTTGCGATAATCGAGTGGCACCGAATTTGGTGGCTGGCGCCAATTGCGATTGGTTCTTACGCGCGTAGCGCTTATGGGCTACCTGGCCGCTAAAATGCGCTGGTCCGGCTGGCTGCAATACCACATTTCCGGCCAACTCGGTTCCTATATCGCTATGACCACGGCCGTTTTAGTCGTTAACGTCGGCAAAGTATGGTGGGCGTGGATATTGCCCACCATTATCGGCTCGCCCATCATCAGTTGGCTGAAGCGCGAGGTGCTGCGCCGGCCGCAGGCCCAGATACCCGCCCGCCGCGCTGTCAGACGCTGCTATGCTTTCTACGATTGCAACCCCGACCGATGGCTAGCGCGGCGTGCCATGCTGGGCATAAGGACGATATCCCAGCGCCTCGTAGAAATTCGCCGCGGCTTGCCACGCAGCGTGCGTCTCCAAGAAAACTTCGCGGTAGCCTGCGTCCCAGGCCGCTCGTTCCAAATGGACCATCAGCAGGCGCCCAATGCCGCGCCGCCGCCATTTCGGATCGACCATCAGCCAATGAACCACCGGCTTCGCGCTATTGTGGTCGCCGCGCATGGCCAGCGTCACCGCACCGACGATTTGTCTGCCATCTCTGTCCATTACTGTGCTCGCCGTTTCAGCCAGCCACATGCGCTCGGGCTGCCACCACCAGCGATCGAGGAATTCTCCGCGAAAATCGCCCTCAGACCATTCGCGCACTCCAACGCGCTGGCGCAAAGCGCGATGCCGAAGTTCGAGCCAGCCAGCAACATCGGCATCGCCCGAATAATTTCGGACGTTAAAATCCTTCAGCAGAACCAGCGCAGGCAGTGCTTCCAATCGATGGGAAAGTTGCAGCACAGCGGTCATTTGAAATCGATAGCCCTCTGACAGTCTAGGGCAAAACGTCGGGGGACTGTCCCGATTTTTCGGTGCCTTGGGAGAAAAATGGGACCATCCGGACTGTCACCCTCTCCGCGGACGTTTTGTCTCCAGGCCCTAAAACTTAAATCGCAGTGCCGTAAGATGTTATACAATTCGGGCTGCATCGAAAAGCGATCGTATTCAATCATTTGTTGCAAACGCCGATCAATAGCTTGATTGATTCTTCCACGTTGGCTGGCATAATCGCGTCACGCTGTCGGGCACGGGAAGAAACGAGTTCCTGATTCGCGAACCCTGAACCCTTCTTCCGCATTGAACATCCGTCAAATCAAACTTGAAATCTGCGACATTGGTCGCCGCATTTATAACAAGGATTTTGCCGCCGGCAACGACGGCAACATTAGCTATCGACTTTCCGATAAAAAGGTGCTCTGCACGCCAACACTCATTTCCAAAGGCTTCATGAAGCCGGAAGATTTGTGCGTTGTCGATATGACCGGCAAGCAACTCTCCGGCAAGCGCAAGCGCAGCAGCGAAATCCTGTTGCACTTAACCATCATGCGCGAGCGCCCCGACGTGAAAAGCGTCGTTCATTGTCACCCGCCGCACGCCACTGCATTCGCCAT
>CAWGBP010000042.1:0-31404 GCA_963820835.1 Pirellulales bacterium
CGGGTCGCCTAGGAGCAATAGCGAGTCGAAATCAGCGGCGAGTCGGGCCGACGGGTCGCGGTGGTTTGATTCGGTCCTCACTCCGCCGGCGCGGCCTTGGCGTATGATCCCAGCACCGTCAGCCGCACCGCCCGACGACTTAGAAGCTGCGTGACTTTTGCCACACGCTTATCTTGCTGGTGCCCTTCCATTTCGACGAAGAACAAATAGCCGCCTTCGGGCCGCGCGATCGGGAACGATTCGATCCAAGTCAGATTCAATTGGTTGCGTTTGAAAATGTTCAGCGCATCGGCCAGCGAGCCGGGGCGTGCACGACTTCGAACATCATCGCCGTTTTGTCGCCCCGGTCCGCGGGCCGGCATGCTGGCCGATGACGGCGAACCGTGTCGAGTTGCCTTGCTGATCTTCAATGTTTTCGGCCAGCACATTCAGCCCGTAATGCACCGCCGCTTGCACGCTGGCGATCGCCGCGGCGCCCGGCTTATCTTTCGCCAATTGAGCCGCAGTCGAAGTGCTGGTCACTTCAATCGTTCGCGCTTGCGGCAAATGCCGGGTCAGCCAGTTGCGGCACTGCGACAACGGCTGGGCCTGGCTGTAAACTTCTTGCACCTCGCTGCGCGGGCACAGGCCCAGCAAGCAATGATGAATCGGCAAATTCACTTCGCCGCAAATCTGCACCGGCAACCGCGTGAACATATCGAGCGTGTCGGCAATGCGGCCGTCGGTGCTGTTTTCGATCGGCACCAGGCCGTAATCGCAGTGGCCGCGGTTCACTTCCTCGAACACCGCCCCGATGCTGGCCACCGGCACGTATTCCACGCTCTGCCCAAACCGCTGCAATCGCCGCCAAGTGGCTGTACGTGTACGCCGGCCCCAGATGCGCCACCCGCAGAGTTTTTCCAGCGCCCGCGAGCCGCTAATCAATTCGCGAAACACCGCCTGCAAACACTGGTTCGAAAGCGGCCCGCGGTTATGCTCGCGACCGGCGCCAACACTTCTTCCTCGCGCACCGGATCGTAGGCCTGCTGGCCGTTGGCTTCTTTCACCTTGCCAATTCTGATGCGCCAACTTGGCCCGCTCGTTCATCCGCGCGACCAGCTCGCGATCGATCTGGTCGATCTTCGCGCGCAACGCCGCCACAGTGGCGGACGCGAGACGGTTTGGAGCCGATCGGGCTGGTTTGGCTTTAGCCATGGTGCAGGCCGTGGAAGCCGGGCGAAAAGATTGCTCGGACGTGACAGTGTATCCTTTAGGTGGCTGAAGCTAAGCTGCAGTGCTCGAACCGGAGGCCTGCCCTACAGAACAAGAGCGCGTTCCCTTGTACTGGCGAGATTTGGGGTGTCAAGGCAAAACCGCCGACTGACGCGGCATCCCCTTGGAGATTGCGCACCTGCGCGGCGACTGAGGGAATCGCCCGACACGACCTGCCGCGATCAGAACGCTCTAACTTAGCACAGCTAAGTGTCAATTTGGCAGACTTCCGTTTACCGAAGTATAGGTTATCGGTACTTCCGCCGCTGCAAGCTATGCCACAATCCGCGTATATATTGTACTTAGCAGATCTGCTGGCCAACGATCGGGCACGGCTTCGCAAATACTGTGCCGGCTGCCACCCGGCACGGCCTTTGCTTTCTTCCTGGACAGGGCGCGACAGTCATAGGTTCAATCCGTCAATCTAAACCGTAATCAATCACTCGGCCGCCCTAAGTCCGCAGAGAGTTAGTGCCAATCGCACAGATAGCAATAAACAAGGAGCTCGTTCATGGCAGCTGGCGAAAAAATCATCGGCATCGATTTAGGCACCACCAACTCCGTCGTCGCGGTGATGGAAGGCAAAGAAGCCAAGGTCATTCCCAATCAGGAAGGCAACCGGCTCACGCCCAGCGTCGTCGCCTTCACCGACAAGGGGGACATGCTGGTCGGCGAGTTGGCCCGCCGCCAGGCGATCACCAATCCCAAGAAGACGGTCTACTCGATCAAGCGCTTCATGGGCCGCCGCCACAGCGAAGTGGCTCGGAAGAAAAGATTGTTCCCTATCAAGTCGTCGGCGGCGCCGAGGAATACGTCGAAAGTCAAAGTCGGCGATAAAGAATACACACCGCCGGAAATTTCCGCCCGCATTCTTGCGCAAGCTCAAGGAAGCCGCCGAAGCCTATCTCGGCCACAAAGTGAACAAGGCCGTCATCACCGTGCCGGCCTACTTCAACGATGCCCAGCGTCAAGCCACCAAAGACGCCGGCCAAATCGCCGGCCTCGAAGTCGCCCGCATCATCAACGAACCCACCGCGGCGGCGCTGGCCTACGGTCTGGATCAGAAAGAGCACGAAAAGATCGTCGTGTTCGATCTCGGCGGCGGCACGTTCGACGTGTCCGTGCTGGAAGTCGCCGACGGCGTGTTCCAAGTGATCTCCACCAACGGCGATACGCACCTCGGCGGCGACGATTTCGACCAGGTGCTCATCAACTACGTCGCCGACGAATTCAAGAAAGAAAACGGCATCGACCTGCGCAAAGACGCCATGGCCCTGCAGCGGCTGCAAGAAGCCTGCGAAAAAGCCAAGAAGGAACTTAGCTCCGCCAGCTCGACCGATATCAACCTGCCGTTCATCACCGCCGATGCCAGCGGCCCCAAGCATTTGCAGTTCAACATCACCCGCAGCAAGTTCGAGCAGTTGGAAGATCCATCTGTTCGAACGTTGCCGCGGGCCGGTGCATGCAGGCGCTCAAAGACGCCAAGCTGGAGCCCAAGGATATCGACGAAGTCGTGCTCGTCGGCGGTTCCACCCGCATTCCCAAGGTGCAGGAACTCGTCCAGAAAATGTTCGGCAAGGAGCCGCACAAGGGCGTGAACCCCGATGAAGTGGTCGCCGTCGGCGCGGCCATTCAAGGCGGCGTGCTGGCCGGCGAAGTGCAAGACGTGCTGCTGCTCGACGTCACCCCGCTTTCAGCCTCGGCATCGAAACCGAAGGGGGCATTTTCACCAAGCTGGTCGAACGCAACACCACCATCCCGACCGAAAAGAAGCAAGTCTTCAGCACCGCGGCCGACAACCAAACGGCCGTCACGGTCAGTGGTCTATCAAGGCGAACGCCCCATGGCCCGCGACAACCGCGTGCTGGGCCAGCTTCAATCTGGAAGGCCTTCCGCCGGCCCCGCGCGGCATGCCGCAAATCGAAGTCAAGTTCGACATCGACGCCAACGGCATTCTGAACGTCTCGGCCAAAGACCTCGGCACCGGCAAAGAAGCCAAGGTGCGCATCGAAAACGCCGAGCGGCCTTCCCAAGGACGAAATCGAAAAGATGCGCAAGGACGCCGAAGCCCACGCCGACGAAGACAAACGCAAACGCCAACTGGCCGAGCTGCGCAACCAAGGCGAATCGATGTGCTTCCAGCTGGAAAAGCTGATCAAGGAACACAAAGACAAGCTCAAGGATTCCGACAAGGCGGCGCTGGAAAGTCGCGATGAACAAAGTGCGCGAAGCGATCAAGGGCGAAGATGCCGACGCGATGAAGTCGGCCATCGAGCAACTTGAACAAGCTTCGCACGCCTTCAGCAAAACGCTGTACGAATCGGCCCAAGCGGCCAGGCGCGGTGCGCTGCGGGCGGCTGGCGCTGGCTGCCGGTGCGGCGAGCTGCCGCCGACGGCAAAAAGCCCGGCGAAGAGGAAGCCATCGACGCCGAGTTCGAAGTGAAAGAGTGAATCGACCGCTCGCACCGGCCGCAGAAACCATTTAGCCCCCGGCGAAAACACCGGGGGTTTTTATGTTGCAACATGGCTCCTGAACCCCGCATACCCTGACCCACTAACATATGGCCTTTCGTTTCGACAAATTCACCATCAAAGCCCAAGAAGCCGTGCAGCGCGCCCAGGAACTGGCCGCCGATCACGGCAATCCGCAGATCGATGCCCTTGCATCTGCTGGCCGTCGCTGCTGGCCGAAGAAGAAGGCATCGTCAAGCCGCTGCTTGGAAAAAATCGGCGTCAACCGCGCGCAGCTCGATCGCATTGTCGAAGCCGAAATCGAATCACTTGCCCAAAGTCAGCGGCGGCCGAAGTCGCATCCGTCGGCATCAGCCCGGCGCTGACCCAAGTGCTCGAAGCCGCGCAGCGCGAAGCCGGCACCATGAAAGACGATTTCGTCTCCACCGAGCATCTGCTCTTGGCGCTGACGAAGGTCGATTCCAAAGCGAAAAACGTCTCTCAAGCTCAACGCCATCACCGAAAAGGAATTGCTCGAAGCCATGAAAACGGTCCGCGGCTCGGCCCGCGTGACCGATCAGGCCCCCGAGGGCAAATTCCAGGCCCTGCAAAAATACGGCATCGATCTGGTGCGAGCGCGCCCGGCAAGGCAAGCTCGATCCGGTCATCGGCCGCGATCAGGAAATCCGCCGCGTCATCCAAGTCCTCTCCCGCCGCACCAAAAACAATCCGGTGCTGATCGGCGAACCCGGCGTCGGCAAAACCGCCATCGCCGAAGGGCTCGCCCTGCGCATCGTCCAAGGCGACGTGCCCGACAGCCTGAAAAACAAGCGCATCATCGCGCTCGATTTGGGCGCACTCATCGCCGGCGCAAAATATCGCGGCGAATTCGAAGATCGCCTGAAAGCCGTGCTCCGCGAAGTCGAAATCGCTGCCGGCAGCGTCATTCTGTTCATCGACGAACTGCACACCATGATCGGCGCCGGCGCGGCGGAAGGCGCCACCGATGCCGCCAATCTGCTCAAGCCGGCCCTCGCCCGCGGCGAACTCCGCTGCATCGGCGCGACCACGCTCGACGAATATCGCAAGCACATCGAAAAAGATGCCGCCCTGGAACGCCGCTTCCAGCCCGTCTACGTCGGCGAACCCATCGTCGACGACACCATCGCCATTCTCCGCGGCCTGAAGCCCCGCTACGAAGCGCACCACAATGTCAAAATCAAAGATTCCGCCCTCGTCGCCGCCGCCAAGCTCTCGCAGCGCTACATCACCGACCGCTTCTTGCCCGACAAAGCCATCGACCTGGTCGACGAAGCCGCCAGCCGCCTGGCCATGGAACTGGAAAGCGTGCCGGGCGAAATCGACGTCATCCAGCGCCGCATCACGCAGCTCGAACTGGCCGATCGCCAACTGGCCGAAGAAACCGAAGAACACGCCGTCGAGCGCCGCGCCGAAATGCAGGAGGAAATCCAAGAGCTCCGCAAGCAGCTCGCCAGCCTCCGCGAACAATGGGAAGCCGAAAAGCTCGGCCTGGGCGACGTGCAGAAACATCCGCAAGCGCCTCGAAGCCGTCGAGCACGAAATCAGCCAGCTCACCGCGCAAATCAAAGAAAACCAATCCGCCGGCATGCCGGTCAGCGAAGAGCTCTACCAGAAGCTGTTCAATCTCGACAAAGAGAAGCAAAACTCTCGAGAAGAAAGTCGAATCCTCCGGCGAAGCGAAAGACGGAAAAAGCCACCAAGGGAAAATCGTCCGACGGCAAAGCCGACGCAAAGTCGGGTGCCACTGGCTCCGCCAAGTGCCGCGCCCAAGCGCCGCCTCCTCCGCCAAGAAGTCGGCCCCGACGAAATCGCCGAAGTCGTTTCCGCCTGGACCGGCATCCCCGTCACCCGCATGCTCGAAGCCGAACGGGCCAAGCTGCTCGTGCTCGAAGAACGCCTCCATCAGCGCGTGGTCGGGCAAGACGAAGCCGTCACCGCCGTGGCCGACGCCGTGCGCCGCAGCCGCAGCGGCCTGGGCGATCCGCACCGCCCCATCGGCTCGTTCATTTTTCTCGGCCCCACGGGCGTGGGCAAAACCGAGCTCTGCAAAGCCCTGGCCGAAGTCCTCTTCGACGACGAGCACGCCATGGTCCGCCTCGACATGAGCGAGTTCATGGAAAAGCACACCGTCAGCCGCCTGATCGGCGCTCCGCCGGGCTACGTCGGCTACGAAGAAGGGGGCATGCTCACCGAAGCCGTCCGCCGCCGCCCCTACTGCGTGGTGCTGCTTGGACGAAATCGAAAAAGCCCACCGCGACGTGTTCAACATCCTGCTGCAAGTCCTCGACGACGGCCGCCTGAGCGACAGCCACGGCCACACCGTCGATTTCACCAACACCATCATCGTCATGACCAGCAACATCGGCAGCCAGGTCATCCAGGAAATCGCCAAGGAAGGCGGCAGCGAAGAAGAAATGCGCGACGCCGTCAAAGAAACGCTCGCCACGCGCTTCCTGCCGGAATTCCTAAACCGCATCGACGAAACGATCATTTTCCATCCGCTCGATCGCAAGCAAATTCGCAAGATCGTCGAAATCCAAATCGACCGCCTGCGCAAGCAGTTGGAACAAACCGGCCTGATCCTCGACATCACCGACCGTGCCTTAGACGAAATCGCCAGCGAAGGCTACGACCCGACCTTCGGCGCAAGGCCGCTGAAGCGAGTCATCCAACAGCGCGTGGTGAATCCCTTGTCGCGCGAACTCCTCAAAGGCGAATTCCCCGAAGGCGCCACCGTCCACATCGATTTTGCAGATGATGAGTTTACGTTTGCGCGGAGTGATGAGTCGAAACGCGAACCAGTTAGGGCTTAAAGAGTCGTTGTGATGGACTGCGCAAGCAGCTTATGTACCCCAAGACATCGCACTTTTGAACACCCCTTAACGTCGCTTATCCGCGACCATCATGCCTGTCCGACCCGCACGATGAGTATTCCGAGGAGTTCATTCGTGCTATCCTCGCAAAGCACGACGCCGAGTTTGAATGGAAGGATTTCAGGGACCTGCTCGGTCCCTATCATCCAGCCGGCACGTATGAAGAGAGCGTTTACACTCTTCCGCTCTCGCTGGAGTATATCGCCACACGTGACAAGGATGCTCTCGATCTCATCACTTCCATCGTGTGGTTCATTTCTGAATACGCGGATCATTTAGCAGCCGACGGCTTGCTCCTTGGGGCGCGTGGGCGAGTCAACGAATGCTTCGAAATCTGGACGCGTCGATTCGATGTCATCCATTTTGACCAAACTGCATGCCTGGCAAAGGGATGGCGCCTGACCTATCTCGACTACGTGAAGAATATCGAAGTGATCTGCGAAGGCACATGTGATTTGGTCCGCTTCGTCCGCCATGCAGACCTGGCTGTGGACTTTTTTCAGTTTCTGGCGGACCATCGCTCCGATCCGATCAAGGCAGCTTGGTTCCTAGAAATGTCACGATCGCAAACCGATGTGTATTATCCGCCGGAGCACCCGGCGATTCGCGAGTTGCTGGGCGACAAGAATCTGATCCGCTCAGCCGCCTCGGTGGTTCAAACGTCATTAGTAGCGGCGGAACGCTCTCCAACATATTGGCGAAACACTTTCGCGGCGGTCGGAGTCGCTGATTAATGTGACTCTATATATTATTCAACGTTCGTTCAGGTCATGCAGCGTGCTATGCCTAGGCCTGGCGTGGCCATTTGGTTCTGGAGAAATCGTTCTCGAGGCCCGGAGGGCCGATAGTCAATAGCCCCGACCGTCAGGTCGGGGATTGCGGCCCCGCGGACGTCATTGCTTGCATTCGATCCAGAGGTCCGGAGGACCGGCACATTCCGCCGCACGACGTTACGGCAATCATTTCGATGGTCGTGCGCGTATTTGTGTCGGGCCTTCGGCCCTCGATATCCTTTGCGCGCCTTGTCACCCCAACCTGACGGTTGGGGCTACTAACTGTCGGGCCTCTGGCCCTGATCCGGGTACGCGTCACTTCCTGCCGGCCCTCCGCTTCGCAATGACCGAACATTAATCGGACACGACGAAACACAATTCACACCCACAAATATCGCTCCTCGTACTCAATGCCGTGCTTTTCCAGCAGGGCCATAAACTCTGCCGTGAATTTCCACTTCTTGTGATGCCGTTCTTGATTTTGGATATACGCCATCACGCGCGCCTGGGCCGATTTGCTCACCGAAAACGCACCGTAGCCGGCTTGCCAATCGAATCCTTTCGATTGCGGCGCAATTTCATGAATCCAACGGCTGGAATTTGATTTCATCGCGCTGGCCGCCTCGGCCAATGAAATTGTGGCCGGCAAGGAAGCCAGCACATGAATGTGATCCTCCATTCCGCCTGCAGCCAGCAATTTGCAATTCTTGTTCGCCAATACGCCGCCGATGTATCCATGCAATTGATCCCGCCAAGATTTACGCAACAGCGGTTCGCGCTCGGCAGTTCCCCAAACGAAATGAACCAAGTTTGAAATGAAGGTAGACATGGTGAATTCTTTCGAGCGAAATATGTCGGTCCTCCGGACATCTGGATATTTCTGGGCCATATTACCTCAACCTGACGGTTGCGGCTATTTCCTATCGGACCTCCGGCCCTGTCGATTCTCTTTTGCAATGCTTTCCTCCGCGGTTTAGATCGTTGCGCCCTTCGCGCCTTTGCCGTTAATCGCGGTTCATCCGAGTTCATCTGTGGCTCCTGGGATCCGTGCTATAATGCCGCCGGTTCGGCATTCCAAAACTCGCTTGCGCAAGGGAGAACAATCATGGCCACGTTTCTCGTGCTGGGAAATTACACCGATCAAGGCATTCGCAACGTCAAAGACACCGTCAAGCGCACCGAAGCCTACGGTGCCAGTGCCAAGAAGCTGGGGGCGACGGTCAAGGAAACCTATTGGCTCTTGGGGCAGTACGACATGCTGGCCATTGTCGAAGCGCCCGATGAAGCCACCATGACCGCCCTGAGCCTGAGCGCCGCGTCGCTGGGCTTTTTTCGCGGCCAGACGATCCGCGCATTTTCCAAAAACGACATCGGGCCAATTCTGCAAAAGATGAGCACGTGACCAGATAGACCAGTTCGCTTGCATTCGCAAGCGCGCCGGTCTGCGCGAGTGAGTAAGCGACACATCGACGCGGTTATTACCGAATTCGTACGTGCCCAGCTTCCACGCGCACTTTGCCCAAGCCAATCAGCCGCAGCGCCTCGGGGTACGCTTCACATTCCGCGGCGAACACGCGCGCGGCCAAAGCTTGCGGCGTATCGTCGTCTAGCACTGGCACGTTGCGCTGCAGAATAATCGGTCCGTGGTCGTACTGGTTGTCGACGAAATGAACTGTGCAGCCGCTGATTTTCGCCCCTGATTCCAGCACCGCTTCGTGGACGCGCTGTCCGTAGAAGCCTGCGCCGCAAAAAGCGGGAATGAGCGCTGGGTGAATGTTCGTGACGCGATGATCAAAATCGCTCGGCACTTGCACGAACTTCAAAAAGCCCGCCATGACGACCAAATGCACGCCGGCCTGCCGGCAGGGTCCGAACACTGCGGTGCTGAAAGTCGTCGGGCGAGGCGAATTCTTTCGGCGAAACAACAAGCGTCGGAATGCCGGCGGCTTTGGCGATTTCCAATCCACGGGCTTTTGCCGTGCTGGAAATGACCAGATCGATTTTGGCATCGAGCTTGCGCGCGGCGATTTTCTTGATGAGATTCTCGAGCGTCGTGCCGCCGCCGGAAATCAGCACAGCCAGCCGCAAGGGAGAAACGACTTGGCCGAGGGTGAATGTCATGACTTGGAAAACAGACCGCGGATTTCGCGGATGGTCGCGGATATAAACGGCAAAATAAAATCCGCGGAAATCCGTGTCATCCGCGGTCGCTTGTCATTTTTTCACGATGCGCACGTATAACTGCAGAACGTCTTCGCCGATTTTTACTTCGATCGGTTCGACGCCGTCAATCGGATCGAGCTTCAGCACGGTCGCCAACGTTTCCCCTTTGATGTATTCGCCGAATTGCTCGATGGCATGGCGAATGGCTGCCGACTCTGTCACGATGCCGACTTCGATCCGATCGGTGTACTCGCAATCTGCTATCTTTGCGCAGCGTTTGAATGGCATGCACAATTTCGCGCGCGACGCCTTCGCTTACCAATTCCGGCGAAATATCAGTCGCGAGCACGACCACGCAATCTTTTCCTTGAGCGGCCGCCCAGCCGGGTTTGGCCTGCAGGCGCACTTGCAAATCGTCGCGATCCAGCGGCACGGTGGCGCCATCGTCCAATTTCAGCTCGACTTTGCCGGCCGATTCCATTTCGGCCAGCAGCTTGCCGCCGTCGGCTTTGGCCAGCGCATTTTTCACTAGCGGCAATTTTTTGCCGATGCGCGGCCCCAGCCGCTTCAGATCGGGCAGCACCGTGTAGGTGATGTACTGTTCGGCTTTCTTGCTGAACTCTAGCCGTTTGACATTCAGTTCCTTGCAAATGATCGCCGCATGATCTTCCAGCCACGCCTGCTGGCCGGCGTCGGCCAAAATGACTTCGACTTTCGCCAGCGGCTGCCGCACTTTTAGCTTCGCGCCCATGCGGGCCGACAAGCCTAGCGACGCTATTTCGCGCACCAGGTTCATTTGTGTCGAAAGATGCGCGTCGATGGCGGACGGATCGGCAGTGGGGAAGTCGCAGAGATGGACACTTTCGAGGGGCGAGGGGCGAGGGGCGAGGGGCAAGCGGATTGAGGACTCTTTCTGTTCTCGTCTCTCGTCTCTCGTCTCTCGTCCCGCTCCTGCCAGATTCCCCCACATCGCTTCCGCCAGAAACGGCACGAAGGGTGCGATGATTTTCGCCGTCGTCAGCAGGCACTCGTACAACGTCCAGTACGCGTCGAGCTTGTCCGGATCGCGCTTATCTTCGCTCCAAAACCGATCACGGCTGCGGCGGACGTACCAATTCGAGAGCGCATCGACGAACTCGGTTATGCGTTGAGCCGCCGAATAGTTGTCGTAAGCGTCCATTTTTTGGATGACCGCCACAGCCGTGCGATTCAGTTCGCTCAGAATCCAACGATCGAGTTCGCCACGTTTGTTGATCGGACGGTAGGTTTGGGCGCAGGCCAAATCGGCCGATGCTAAGCCCAGGGCCGAGGTGCGGGGGGCGAGAGGCGTGGAAGACTCCGGCATCGAGTTCTCTCGTCCCGCTGCGATTTCCGCCAGCGGATCAAACCCGTCGATATTCGCGTAGATCACAAAAAAGCTGTACATGTGCCATAGCCGCAACAAGAATTCCGGAATGCTGTCGCGAATGGCCCGTTCGCTGTAGCGGATGGTGGTCCACGGCGGCTGTGTGGCGAAGAAGTACCAGCGCAACGCGTCGGCGCCGTACTTGTCGAAAATTTCCGACGGCTCGCGATAATTCCGCTTACTCTTGGACATTTTTTGCCCGTCTTCACCGAGCATCAGCCCCAGCACGATGCAGTTGCGGAACGGGCGCGGCAGCGGCTTATCGAACACCAACGTGCTGATCGCCAACTGGCTGTAGAACCAACCGCGAGTTTGATCGAGCGCTTCGCTGATGAAGTCGGCAGGAAATTGTTCGTGGAAATTCGGCGGCAGCAAGGGTCGTGAGGCGAGGGGCGAGCGGCGAGAAAGATTCGGGCGACTGCGCTTCTCGTGACTTAAAAACAGTTTCTTTATCAAAATTTCCTGCAGCGCTAACTGCCTGCTGCCCTTCGCTTGCTGCCGGCTCTCCCTGATATCCCCACTGGGCAAACGGCATCGCGCCGCTGTCGTACCAGCAGTCGATCACGTCGGGCACGCGCTTCATCGTTCCGCCGCAGCCGTTCTGATCGCACCGGAACGTGACTTCGTCGATGTACGGTTTGTGAACCTTTAGATCATCAACAAGCTTGGGATTCGCCGCTTTGGCTTGTTCCCAAACTTCCGTTCCTGCAATTCCTGGCTTCCTTATTAGTTCTTCGTAACTGCTGACCGCTTCCATTGCTGACCGCATTTCTCGCACTTCCAAATCGGCAGCGGCGTGCCCCAGAAGCGCTCGCGCGACAGGGCCCAATCGACGTTCGACTCCAGGAAGTTGCCGAAGCGGCCTTCCTTGATGTGCTCCGGCAGCCAGTTGATGTGCCGGTTGTTGTCGAGCATTTGCGGCTTTGAACTGGCTGGTTTTGATGAACCAACTTTGCCGCGGATATTGAATGAGCGGATCTTCTTCGGCCCGCCAGCAAAACGGATATTCGTGGCGATATTCTTCGCGATGAAACAACAGCCCGCGATTTTTCAGATCGTGAATGATGTCTTTGTCGCAATCTTTGACCCAGCGACCGCGGCAGTATTCGGGGCCTTCGTCGGTGAATTTGCCGGAAGAATCGACGGCACAGATGAGTTCAGGGCCCTCTCCAGGCCTGAAACCTCGACTGCTCGCTCGAGCAATACTTCGAAGTCAACTTCACCAAACGCCGGTGCCAAATGGACAATACCAGTTCCGCTGTCGGTCGTAACGAAATCTGCGCCTAACAACGCGCCATTCGCGAAGTCTCTGCGAATCATTTGCCGTTAGCTTTCCCCATTGCGTGCCGCGAACCGTACCACTGATCCCTTTCGGAGTGTTAGGTAATCCGAAATAGCTGTCAAATGGAGGCTTGTAGCTGCATCCAATCAGCTTCAGCTCCTCGAATTATTTTTTCAACCGTTAATTCGCGCGTAACTTTCTCGACGCAAGTTGTTTCTACCAAGATCATTAGCGACTGATCAGCCGTTGCGTCTTGCTTCTGAGTCTTGAACCACTGCGTACTCAAGGTCCGGATGTACGGCGACAAATTGGTTACTCGGCAGCGTCCACGGAGTCGTCGTCCAAACCAGTAAGCGATAAGCCCAGCTTTTTGCCGCTCTTCTGACCAGCGGAAACTTCACATACACGCTCGGGTCCGCCACTTCGCGGTAACCCAGTGCCCACTTCGCCGGCCGAAAGCGCCGTGCCACCTTGCGCCCACCACCAAACGATTTTGTGCCCCTGGTATAACAGCCCGCGGTCGAACAACTGCTTCAGGCTCCACCAGACGCTTTCGACATAGCTTTGGTGGTAGGTGACGTACGCGTCTTTTAGATCGACCCAGAAGCCGATGCGCTCGGTCAGCCGTTCCCATTCTTGCATGTAGCGCCACACGCTTTGCTGGCACTTTTGAATGAACGGCTCGACGCCGTAGTTTTCGATATCTTCCTTGGAGTGGATGCCCAACTCTTTGCACACTTCCACCTCGACCGGCAGGCCGTGGGTATCCCAGCCTGCTTTGCGCTCGCAGAGCTTGCCGCGCATGGTTTGGTAGCGCGGGAAGAGGTCTTTGATGGCCCGGGTTAGGCAGTGGCCAGGGTGCGGCATGCCGTTGGCCGTGGGCGGGCCTTCGTAGAACACGAACCGCGGCGCGCGCCTGGCGGCGCTCGAGCGATTTTTCGTAAATCTTCTGCTCGCGCCAAAATTGGAGGATCTCCTCTTCGAGCTTCGGGAAATGGACGTTGCTGGCGACGGGCTGGAACATAACGCAATTGTATATCTAAGGTTAAAGCGTTTTCGCGACGATGGAATCGTGCAGTTTATCAGCCATTGGCAAACGCGACTACGGGACCGCACTTACGCATTTGTAGGTGCTTAATTAAGGCTGCTGCACCGTACGCTTTTGGCGATTATTAATTGGCCGCTCCTGCAAGTCGAAACAGTGGCAGCCGATTGGCTCAAGGCGCTTGGGCTTCGCAAAGCAATTGATCTATTCGACTCTGGACGTTTCTGCCTTTGCGTTCCGAATCGCCGCGCAACCATGCCAATGACGCTCGACCAATTATTTAGCATTTTCGGAATTATTTTGCTTGACTCGGCTTCACTCCCGAGTATAGTGGGCCGATGTTGACCACTATTTTTTGGGTCACATTGCTGTAAAGAGGCTCGCGTCCGGGGGGACGCGTTCCCAGATTTTCTAGAAGTTGTAGTTGGGGACGTTCGCTTATCGCGTGAACCGTTTTCTACGGAACAGGCAGATCACACGCAATGTGGAGCGCGATTGCGCGCTATTTCTAACAAGGATTTTTTTCATGAGTCGCACCACACGTTCGCTGTTGGCAGTCGTCGCGCTATCCCTTGCATTCATTGTTCAGTCGGCAGACGCGACCACATACACGTGGGATAGCCTTGGTGCAAGCCCTGCCAATCCTCTCGACGGCAGCGGCACGTGGGATATTGGTTCGACTGCTTGGTGGTCAACTGGCACAAGCGATGTCACTTGGACCAACTCCAACGATGTGGCGAGCGTCGAGTCGTCGGCACTGTTTGGCAATGTGGCCAATGGTGGCGGCAGCCGAGGCACCGTCACCGTCGCTCCGGCAACAGCGCTCAATGTTTCTGGCATTACGTTCAACGCCACTCCCACGGGGAACTACACGCTCGCTGGCGGAAGCGGAAGCACCATCACGCTTACCGGGAAAGTTGGCGGAATTATCAACGGCGTTACCAACAACGCATCGGGAACCACGACCATCAGCGAAAATCTAATTCTCGACTGGGGCAATCACACATTTCTTTCTCCCGGCGGCGGAACACTCGCCTTAAATGGCTCGCTCACCGGCAACACGGGCAGCATCGCCTATCTTGGTGCAGCGAATGTTACTTCGGGTAGCTTGACGAACGATGCCGCCGGACTCATTTCCGGATTTGGGGGCGCGGGCTTGATTAGCGACGGTACCGTACGCTACACCGGTTTGGCAACAGTCAGTGGCGGCGCAGTCGTTCCCTACAACTACAGCACCGACCCGCACGCAGTCATCATGTCGGCGGCAGGAGCCATCGCTGATAATGCTACGGCAAACGTGGAAATGACCAACACCGCACAGACGAACTTCACGCTCGGCAGCAGCACGGTTCACTTAAATACAATTTTCACGAACAATACGACGACCCAGTCGAGCACCACAGCCGGCACCGTTTCGATCAATCCCACGGCCAATCAAACATTGATTATGGGCGCCACCACCGGCATCGGCGGCTTCTACGTGGCGGCGGCCGGCGGCACCACGGGCAATAAGAACCTCCTCACGCTCGATAATGCCACCGGTGCTAAGCTTACGGCCGGCACCGGCAGCGCACCCGCCGAGCTAATTTTCGCGGTCAACGGCTCGGGAACCAGCAATCAAATGGCCGTGAACTTAACTGTCACCGACAACACCGCCAACGGCCCGGTGACGGTGATTAAGACCGGCTCCGGCAGCATGTTTTATGCTATTGCGAACTCGTATAGCGGCGGAACGTACGTCGATCAGGGCTACATCCAAGGCAATACTGCCACCAGCTTCGGCTCCGGTCCGGTCTATATTGCGGCCGGTGCAACCGTATTTCCCAATTCCACTGGCGCGACGTTTGCCAACAATTTTTATCTCTCGCCAGGTCTGGGTTACCCCGGTGGTCCCGGCGGATACGGAAACATGAGACCGGGGAACGAAGCTTTCAGCGGCACCTTTACTCTGCAAGGCGCGCCAGGTGTGCTTATCGGCTCAGGCGATCGCATCAGTCTTAACAACAATAGCGCGACCTTGGGCGTCACACTCTCCGGCCGGATCACCGGCACAGGAACACTCGAGCTGAACTGGAAACGCGGTCCAAACAGTGTTCTTGCTGAGCAACACAACCGCTAACACCAACAATTGGACCGGCGGCCTCCTAATCGACACCGTCGCCGCAGCTAACACAATCACGGGAAAACTCGGCGCCGATAATCAAATTCCCGACGGCGCTGGCGCTGGCAACGTGATTCTCACCGGCTCGGGCACTCAGGTGCTCAATCTAAACGGCCACAGCGATACCATTAACGGCTTGGTGAGCGGCAGTGGCACGAACACGGTCACCGACGGCGGCACCGCGGCCTCCACGCTCACGTTCGGCGCGGGAGATGTCAGCACCGAATTCGATGGCAGCGTCATCGACTCTGGCCTTTCTTCGCCCCTATCGCTCGTCAAAACGGGCACCGGCACGCAGACCTTTCGGCGGTTCTTTGTCGTTCAATGGCAATGTGACTGCCAGTGGCGGAACGCTCGTATTCACCAGCGGCTGGAGCCCCAGTGCGGCGACGAGTGTGAACCTCACTGTGAATTCAACTGGCACGTTCACGATGAGCGGAGGCGCATCGCTGCCCAATAACACAAATCTCGTCGTGAATGGAACGGCCAACTTGGCCAATGGTCCATCGGTTAGCGCGCTCAATGGAACGACTTCGACCGCTGTCGTCAATCTGCAAGGCACAAGCCTTTCGATCAACAACGGCGGCGCCTATGCCGGCGCGATTTCCGATTCTGTCGGCGGCGGCAGTGTCAACCTCAACGGTGGCACGCTCACCCTGAGCGGCACAAGCAGCGGCTTCACGGGAAATGTTTATGTCAACAACTCGAGCACTCTCTCCGTCACTGGATCGATTAGTTCCGCCAATGTCAATTTCAACAGCAGCGGAGTGCTGATGGGAACCGGCAACGCGGGGAATGTATCTTTCGGTTTCGGCAATCTAAATCCCGGCGCCGCAGCGAACACGACCGGAACACTCCAGATGACAAGCCTCAATGCCACCGGCGGAACGCTGCAATTCGACGTCGGCACGAATGCCACCGATCGAATTACGATCAATGGCGCCGGCTCGATTAGCAATCTCAACGGTGAACGTTTCGCTACTGCCCGCCGCCAGCATCTCGGCCGGCACCTACACGCTGCTTAGTGCTACCAGCCCTCTCTCGCTCAGCGGCATTACCTACAACACTCCTTCTGGCAGCCGTCAGTCGTTCACGATCGACACCAGTTCGAATCCTAACGATATCTTTTTGGATGTCGGTGCAGGCAGCCCCGCCAATTTGAAATGGAATTACGCGGCAGGCACGCCCCACGATGGCTCAACTTGGGACATCACCACAAACAACAACTGGCAGGCTATTGGCGGCGTAACCGGCGGCAGCCCCAATCAGTTTTATCAGCTCGACAATGTGTTGTTCGACGACACCTCGAACGAAACGCACAGTGTCACCCTCAATGACACCGTCGAGCCCACTTCGGTCACCGTCAATACCGGCAGTAGCTATACCTTCACCGGCGGCGGCGCCATCGGGGGCACCGGCGGCCTTACGCTGCAAGGGGGCGGAACGTTGAACCTCAACAACTCCGGCGGCAACAACTACAGCGGCACGACGGCCATCCAAAACGGAACGCTCGCCGTCGGCCAATTCAATGCGCTGCCGACGAATTCGGTCGTAACCTTGGGAGATAACAGCAATCACAACGGCGTGCTCGACCTCAATGGCAACAGCCCAACCGTCGGCGGCTTATCGACGGTCGGCTCGGGCACTGGCAATATTGTCGGCAACAGTAGCACCAGTTCGCAATCAACGCTCAATTACTCCGGTACCGGCAGCCAAACCTTTGCCGGTTCCATTCGCGATACGATTGGCAGCGGCAATCAAAATGTCTCGCTCAATCTGAACTCAGGCACCCTCATCCTCTCCGGCTCGAACACCTACACGGGCCAGACGCAAATCGATAGCGGCGCCACCTTGCAGCTAAACGCGGGCGGGAGCCTGAGCAGTGCGACGCAGATTTCTGACAACAGCGCCCTCATTTACAACACTGGTGCCAGCACCACCGTCGCGAACAATATTAGCGGCTCAGGCTCTGTCGAAATCAGCTCAGGAACGGTCATTTTCACCAACGGAAATAGCTACAACACAACGCAAATCGACAATGGCGCTACGTTGCAAATCGACAATGGCGGAACCTCTGGCACGCTAGGTTCCGGCAACGTCACCAACAATGGCAGTCTGGTTTTCAAGCGCTCTGATGCCAGCCCGGTAACTATCAGCAACGTCATTGGAGGCAGCGGTTCGATCTCGCAGCTTGGCTCGGGAACCATTGTGCTAAGTTCGTCGAACAATTTCACTGGCGGCGTGACCATTGGCGACGGCGTCAATCCCAGCACGTTGCAATTCAATAGCGTTTTTGCCTTCGGCCCCAGCGGCGCAATCACCGTCATGAACGGCTCGACGCTCGATTTCTCGGTTGCTTCGGCCGCTAATCTGCAGTTGACGACTCGACCCGTTTCCATCGCCGGCACTGGCGTCGGTAATGAGGGTGCAATTTACAACTCAGCCACTCAGCAGGAAAACGCATTTCAAAACCTGATTCTCACCGCCGATGCCACCATTAATAATGACTCGTCAGCCGGAAATCCCTTTAGCCCGACATTCACCGGGCGTGTCGATATTCGCAGCACCAGCGCGGCGAACCTGGCCCAACTCAACCTCAATGGTCACACGTTGACCAAGAACGGCGGTGGGCAATTCACCCTGCATAACGTGAACGTGACCGATGGCAGTATCATTGTTAATGCAGGCTTGTTGGCCATCGAAGACAACACCACGATCACCGATTTCCACGATGGAAATAGCATTACCTTTAACGACGGCTCGACGATGGCCATCTTCGAAGATGCCGGTACCGCCGTGAACGTGACGCGGCCCATCAACTTCAACGGCCCATCCAGTGGTGTCACCGTTGCGGTAACCAGTAGCGGAACGGTTACGTTTGGCGGAAACATTCAAGTTGATGGGTTGGTGCTGTTCACCTACCAAAATGGCGCGAACGCGGCCACCACCGTGCAGCTCTCCGGAAATATTACCGAGGTTCCCAGTTCGCATTCGACGATCACGCTTTTCAAGACCACCGGCCAAAATGCCCCGACGGTCATTCTCAGCGGTAACAATAATTACACCGGCGGCATCAACATCAACGACGGCACCTTGCGCCTTGCTTCCGCCACCGCCATGCCCGGCGGCACGAGCATTTCGTTTGCCAATACAGGCGGCAGCGGCACGTTCGACCTCGGCGGCTTTAACGCCACCGTCAGCGGTTTAAGTGTTGGCTCTGGCACCGCAACCATCGGCAACAGCAGCACCACCTCCGCGGCGACGCTTATTTATTCCGGCACGGGCGTCAACACATTCTCCGGGACCATTCAAGATGTTCTCGGAACTGGCACGCAAACGACCGGCGTGTCGGTCGCTGCGGAAACGCTAATTCTTTCGGGCAATTCCAACAGCTACTCCGGCGGCACAACCGTCAGCGGCGGTACGCTGCAAATGGGTTCCAGCAGCGCGCTGGGGTCAACCAGCGGCACGCTGACAGTGAATTCCAGCGGGACGCTTGATTTGAACACCAATAGCCTAGGAGTTGGTGCGCTCAATGGCACCGGCGGCTCAATTACCAACACGGCCGGCGGCAATCCAACGCTCACCGTCGGCAACGGCGATGCTAACGGCTCCTCGGCGACATCAATCGCCAATGGCACCGGCGGCGGCATTACGGCGCTAGTAAAAACTGGCACCGGCATTCAGACGCTCTCCGGCAATAGCAGCTACACCGGCGGCACGACAATCAACGATGGCACCTTGATCGTCAGCCACGTGCACGGCTTGGGCCAAAGCACGACCAACGGCCTAACGATCAACAATACGGCGCTCGTGCAACTGACTACTGGCACCGGAGCTGGTCCTGTTGTGTTGCCCAGCGTCTCGATTGCGGGTAATGCCTCTCCCACCGGCACGCTCGACATCGGCTCCAGCAAGATGGTGCTCACCAACACCAGCTATGCCAGCGCCGTGTCGGCCTACACGGTGGCCCGGGCGCAAGTCACCAATGCCCTGGATGGCTTTGCCTGGGATCAACCCGGCATCACCAGCTCCACGGTGGCCAACGACATTAATAACCTGGGGGTGCCCACCAGCGTGGCGGTGATCCTCAATAATAGCAGCGGCACGGCCGGTGGCGGCGCAGGGGATGCCAGCGATGAGCTGTTCTATAGCGACGGCTCGGGCAGCCCCACCACCAATCCCAACGGCCTGCCGCAGTTCGCCGGCACGTCGGTCGATCAGAACTCGGTGTTGTTCAAGTACACCTACATCGGCGACTCGAACCTGGATGGCATGGTCGATTCGACCGACTTCGGCCTGTTTTTGGCCGGCTACAACGATCCGGGCACGGCGGCCTCGCTGGGCTGGGCGGTGGGAGACTACGACTACAGCGGCACGGTCGATTCCACCGACTTTGGCTTGTTCTTAGCCGGTTACAACTACTACGCCTCCAACCCCGTCCCACTGGCTGGCGCTGGCGGCGTGCAACCCGTGCCGGAAGCTGAGAGTGTTTATCTCATGGTCAGCGCCATCGTTGGCTTAATCGTGCTTTCGCTTTCAAAGCATCGAAAATAATCGACGCATGGCGGATGAAGATTTACATCGGAATTTAGTCGAGAATCTTCGCCGGCATGTTGATCGGCTGGCAGGTCTTATTGGTCCGCGGCACGTCGGTGCACCACGTAGTCTGGAAGCTGCCGCAGTCTTAATCGAGCGTCAGCTTGGCGATTATGGTTATGATGTTGAAAGGCAGCGCTATTTCGCTGCGTGCCAAGAAGTCTCCAATCTCGTCGCCGAAGTGCGTGGAACAAAACGGCCTGAACAAATTGTCGTTTTAGGAGCGCATTACGATACCGTCCCGGGCACACCAGGCGCCGATGATAACGCGTCGGCGGTGGCGGTTTTGCTGGAAGTTGTGCGAATGATGCGAGAACAACGTCCCAGAAAAACCGTCCGCTATGTCGCCTTTGCCTGTGAGGAGCCGCCTCATTTCTATACGGGCGAGATGGGAAGCCAAGTTTACGCGCGGCGGTGCCGCGAAAAATCGGAGCAGGTTGTCGGCATGCTTTGCTTGGAAATGGTTGGCTACTATTCGTCGCAGAAGGGAAGTCAACGGATTCCAGAGGCAATTCCGAAAATTTTACGCAGGATTTTTCCTCGGCGAGGAAATTTTTTAGCCGCCGTGGGAAACATGCGGCTCATGGAAACTGCTGTGGCAATTTCGGCGTGGCTTCAAGCGGTCGGCATCGATCCCACTGTTTTCGATCTGCCTGCCGGAAGCGGTCAATGACATTCGATTATCGGACAACAGTTCCTTCTGGGACCAGGGCTATCCTGCGCTGATGCTCACGGACACGAGCTACCTGCGGAATCCTCACTACCATATGTCGACCGACACGCCGGAAACTCTGGACTATGACTGCATGGCACGGGCCGCGGTCGGAGTTTGCGGCGCGCTATCCCGAATCGTGGGCTGCTAGATCCGACAAGTCGCTAATTAAAAACGCGCTCTCAGCTTGCATTGTACTAAAATAATAGTACAATAGTGCAATGAGCGTTTCTTTCCGACTTCATCCGAATGATCCCACCCCCTTGTATGCCCAACTCGAGCGGGCGATCAAGGTGGCGATTGTGTCAGGCGCATTGAAAATTGGCGACCGGTTGCCGACGGTGCGCCAATTGGCCGTCGATCTCAAAATCAACGCGAATACGGTCGCCAAAGTCTATGCCGAATTGGAGCGGCAAGGGGCGCTATCGACGAAGCGCGGCGTAGGCACATTTATCGAAGCGCTTCCTGCGGCCGCAAGCCAATCGCGCGGAAAGCGAATCGAGGAGCTGCGGCGGCTGGCCGAGCGGTTTTTGGGCGAGGCCGCCGCGCACGGTTTCTCGCCCGACGAGTTGCTCGAACAATTAAAACGTGCTTCTTCCACCAATCAGGAGAAATCGTAATGGCCGACACAAAGATGCAATCGAAGACGACCGACGTGAACGTAAACATGGGGCGCTTGAATATTGTCGCCATTTTGCTGTTTCTGGCGCCCGCGGCAATTGGAGGCTATTACTCGTGGATCTTTCGCACGGCTTGGCCTGCGGTCGCGGGCGTACTTGCGGGCTGGATCCTCGCCCAATCGCCGAAGATTGCTCGCCAGTGGGAGCGGGCCATTGTGCTGCGGTTGGGAAAATTCATCGGTCAGCGAGGGCCGGGGCTATTTTGGATTGTGCCGTTTGTCGATACGGTAACGGCCTGGATCGATCAGCGGATTGTGACAACGAATTTCGCGGCCGAAGAAACGCTTACCTCCGACACCGTGCCGGTGAATGTCGATGCGGTCCTGTTTTGGATGGTTCACGATCCGGAGAAAGCGGCGCTCGAGGTGCAAAACTATTCGCAAGCGGTAAGTTGGGCCGCTCAGACGGCGCTGCGCGATACGATCGGCCGCACTTCGCTTTCCGATTTATTGCGCGGCGCGAGCAAATTGAGCAGGAATTGCAAAAACTGATCGATGTGCGCACCAATCCTTGGGGCGTGACCGTGCAATCGGTCGAAATGCGCGACGTCGTCATTCCCGATGCCCTGCAAGACGCCATGTCGCGCAAGGCGCAAGCGACGCGGGAAAAGCAGGCGCGAATCATTCTAGGACAGGCCGAAATGGAAATTGCCAGTTCGTTTGCCACGGCGGCGAAATCGTATCACGATAACCCGACGGCATTGCACTTGCGAGCCATGAACATGCTGTACGAGGGGCTGAAGGAGAAAGGCGCACTCATGCTCGTGCCGAGCACCGCCGTCGAATCGATGGGCATGGGTGGACTATTGGGCGCGGCGGCTATGCGGCAGCAGGCGCTCTCTGAGGGAACTGAGGCGGTGGCCAAGAAGGATGCTTAAACGGTGATCGGCTGAATTCTTTGCGATGTTTTACTGCGGTGGTGCACCATGATGGGCATCGGCCGCTATTCCTTTCGCCGCGCGCGGGAAATAAGCTGGAGCTGAGGTAAAATTCATACTCGAGCAGCAACCAGCGGAATGCCCCAGCACCAAACGTTGAATTCCGATCGGGCTGGCCGGCGGGAGACGCCGTCTAACTCGCCTGCGACTTGGGCATGGTTGAGGCGCGCTTGGCCCCATACATGGCAACTGAAAATCGCCGCGGCGGCCGCGATTATCGCGCTGGTTTTCATCAGCTATTGGCCCGCGAAATCGGGCGAGTTTCTGTTGGATGACGACAACCTGCTCTATGGCAGTCCGCAAATTATGGCCTCCGACGGCCTGTATCGATTTTGGTTTACCACCGAGCCGGAAGATTACTGGCCCGTGACGAATTCGTCGCTGTGGCTGGAATGGCGTTTGTGGGGGAAGTGGCCCGACGGATATCGAATCACCAACTTGGCACTGCACTGCGGGTCGGCGCTGTTGATTTGGGCGATATTGCGGCGACTTTCAATTCCCGGAGCTTATTTGGCGGCGGTGCTATTTGCGGTGCATCCGGTGAATGTGGCCTCGGTCGCGTGGATTTCGCAGCGGAAGAACACGCTCGCGCTATTGTTCTGCCTTAGCTCTATCTTCTCTTACCTGCGAATCGACGGCGGGAAGACGCGCGCACGATCATCCGCCTGGTACTTGTTGAGCCTGTCGGCGTTTTTATTGTCGATGCTCAGTAAGGGCTCCGTCGCCACCTTGCCGATTATTCTGCTGGCGATTGCCTGGTGGCAGCGAGGGAGGATTAGGTGGAGCGACGTAATGCGGACCATTCCGTACTTTTTGATTGCCGCCGTGCTAACGGTTGTCAACATCCGCTTCCAGACGCAAGGCTCATTTTCGGCCTTGCGATCCGCGAGCGGCTTGGAGCGACTGCTGGGGGCCGGCGGCGTGGTGTGGTTCTACTTCGCAAAGGCCTTATTGCCAATCGATTTATTGTTCGTTTATCCGCGCTGGCAGATTAGCGCGACCGATTGGAATTGGTGGATTCCCTTTGTCGCCGCAGCGGCAGTGACAGCGATTTTACTTTGGCGACAGCGTAAGCAGTGGTGCCGCGCGCTACTGTTGGCTTGGATTTTCTTCGGCGCGGCGCTACGCGCCGGCGATGGGATTTGCCGACGTGGGGTTTATGAAGTATTCGCTCGTGGCAGATCACTACCAGTACCTTGCGCTCATCGCGGTGATGGCCGCGGCTGCGGCCGGCTGGAGCCTATGTCTAAATCACATGCGAGCGTCGCAACTGGGAAGCATGGTGGTAGGAGGGCTGGCGCTAGCTATTGTGGCGGCATTCGTGGCGACGACGCGTGGGGAATGCGAACTCTACCGCGATGCGGCCAAGCTCTACGAAACCACGCTCGAAAAGAATCCGAGTAGCGCGCTGCTTTACAACAATTTGGGCTACTTACTCTTTCAACGCGACGAATTAAGCCTTCAATCGACGGGGAAGGCGGCGTTCGACGACACTATCGAGCAATTTCAAAATGCAATTCAGGCGAAGCCCGATTACGCCGAAGCGCACAATAGCTTGGCAAACGCGTATAACGTCACAGGACGGCTGAAGGACGCGGTGACCGAATATAAAGCCGCCCTCGAAATTAATCCTGGTTATGCGTCGGCGCATGCGAATCTGGGCTTTGCGCTTGCGAAGCTTGAACGTTGGCAGGAGGCAATCGACCAGTACCGGCAGGCGTTAGCCATTCGGCCATCGTTTCCGAATGCCAGTTTTAATTTGGCAAATGCCTTGCGTCAGACGGGCCAGTTGCCGGAGGCGGTAGATGCCTATCAAAATGCGATTCAATTCAACCCAGATTTTATCGGTGCGTATACCTATTTAGCTGGAACGTATGCCGATTTGAAACGCAACGATGACGCGATTCACACTTTCGAACAAGCGGCCAAACTTGCCGCAGCTCAGCATCAAATCGATCTCGCGCAACGAATTGAGCAAGAGATCAGCACGCTTCGCGGAACTAAGAGAGATCGTTGATGTCGCGACATCATAAGCTATCGTCTGGCAGCGGTAAGAACCTAGCGCCATGGTATCGCTCGGTGCCGCGCCGGTGGGGACTAGTTGCGCTCGGCGTCATCACGATCGCGGCGTTTGCCACGGTGTGCTATTGGCAATCGCTCGATGGCGGATTTATTCTCGACGATGACGGCTTAATCACCAAAAGCGCGGTGATTTCGTATCCCGACGGCTTGTACAAGATTTGGTGTACTAACGCGGAGCCTGACTACTGGCCGCTGACTTACTCGACATTCTTCTTCGAGTGGCGCATTTTTGGATTGAATTCCCTTGGATACCATGCAGTTAATTTGGGGCTGCACATTACATCCGCGCTATTGGTCTGGCTTGTTTTGCGGCAGTTGAAGATTCCCGGCGCTTATTTGGGAGCGCTATTGTTTGCGATTCATCCGGTCAACGTGGCCTCGGTGGCGTGGATTTCGCAGCGCAAGAACACGCTTTCGCTGTTGTTTTTTTTGCTATCGATTGTGGCCTATTTGCGCAGCGGGCGGTCGCCACGGGGCGAGACGGCATTGGACGAATCGTTTGTTCGGCCGCACGACGAGCAAGATTCTCCTGGCGCGCCCCGTGCCCTGTCACGCCTTCCGTCGCGCGGTGGCGGCTTCAAATCCGTTTGGTATTGGCTGAGCTTTGCATGCTTTGTTTTGGCGGTGCTGAGCAAGGGCTCGGTTCTGATTTTGCCTGCGCTGTTGTTGCTGATTACCTGGTGGGAGCGGCCGCTTGCGAAGTCAGATCTTGCACGGATGATTCCATTTTTCCTCGTGGCGATCATTTTTACGATCGTAAATATTCGCTTCCAGGTTCATGCCTCGGGCGAGGTAATTCGCCATGTGAATTTTACGCAGCGCATTGTGGGTGCCGCGGCGGTGGTTTGGTTCTATTTGTCGAAAGCCCTCTTGCCAATTGATTTGGCGTTCGTCTATCCGCAATGGAACATCAACCTGGCCGATTTCGGCTGGTGGATCGCTTTATTTGCGGCCCTCGGCGCAACAGCTTTGCTGTTTCGCCAGCGCAACACACGCTGGGGCAAGCCGCTGTTTTTCGCCTGGATGTTCTACGGCATTGCCCTGGTGCCAGTGATGGGGCTTACCGACACCGGCTACATGAAGTTCACGTTGGTGGCGGATCATTATCAATACATTCCGCTGATTGCGGTGACTGCGCTGGCCGGCGCTGTGGCGTCTAATGCGTTCAAACACTCAGCCGTTGTTGGACGAACTCTCGCGGGTATGGTCGTCGTTGCAGGGATTGTTTCGCTCGCGGTACTTTGCTGGCAGCAAGATTCGCTGTTTCGCTCGGCGCGCACGCTCTATGAAGATGCAGTTGCCAAGAACCCCAATACTAATCTGCTCTACGACAATTTGGGCGAAGTGCTCGAAAACCACTACGAATTTGACGCCGCGAAGGCCTGCTTCGAAAAAGCGATCGATCTCGATCCAGATTCCTTCACGGCACATTTCGACCTCGGCAAGTTGCTCGACAGGTACTACGGTCACCTTAACGATGCCATTGTGCAGTATCGGGAAACATTGCGCATTCAGCCGGAGAACATAGGGGCTCTAAACGAAATGGCACTGATTTACGAGCGCCTCAATCGGCCGGCCGACGCCTTGGCCGCGGGAGAAAAAGCGAAGCGCATCGCCGCCGAGCGCGGGTTTACCATCATGGTCGATAAAATCAATGATTGGGAAAACGACATTCGCGCGCTTCCCGGGCGTGGAGCCAGCGGCCGAACTACCGGATGAGTGATTTCGCTGACTACTTTTCCAATTGCGGCGGCCTACTCTTCTTCCTCCTCTTTGGCCATCACGGCCTTTTCGATAATTGTTTTTTGCACGTTGCCGGGCACCACGTCGTAGTGGCTGAACTCCATCGTGTAGCTCCCCTGGCCGCCGGTCATGCTCGATAGGCTACGGGCATAGGTGGTCACTTCAGCCAGCGGCACTTGGGCTGTGACCGTTTGCAGATCGCCGCCGGCTGATTCCATGCCGAGCACCCGGCCGCGGCGGCCCGACATGTCGCTATTGATATCGCCCACCTTGGTGTTGGGCACGGTAATGTGCAAATTCACGATCGGTTCCAAGAGCGACGGCTTGGCTTCCTGAAATACATTGCGGAAGGCCATCGAGCCGGCGGTTTTGAAAGCGGCTTCCGAGCTATCGACATCGTGGTATTTGCCGAAGTGCACTTCGACACCGACATTTTGAATTTGATAGCCGGCAATGACGCCGCGCTCCAGGCGTTCGAGAAACCCTTTTTCAACCGCGGGCAGAAAGTTGTTGGGAATCGTGCCGCCGACGATCGAATCGACCCAGACGAAGTTGTATTTGGGATGATGATGAAATTCCCGCATGTGAGGGAAATGCTCTTTCGTGCAGAATTCGGCGGGATTCAAATCTTTGGGAAGCGGGAACATGCGAATGTGAACTTCGCCGAATTGGCCGCGGCCGCCCGATTGCTTTTTGTGGCGGTAGCTCCCTTCGGCCTTGTGCTGGATGGTTTCGCGGTAGGGGATTTTTGGCTCTTTCACATCGACTTCGACTTTGTCGCGGCGTTTGAGGCGCTCGCGCAGCACGGTGAGATGTAATTCGCTCATGCCGGTCATCACCAATTCTTTGGTTTGCGAGTCGCGGTCGAGGCGGAAGGTGGAATCTTCCTCGACAATTTTGTGCAGCGCGCCGGAGAGCTTGGCTTCGTCGCCGCGGGCTTTGGGCACGGCAGCCAGGCCGACCATGGGGGTGGGGAATTTGATCGGCGGCATAACGTATTTGCCCAGGGTGCCGCCGGTGTGAAGATCTTCGGTTTTGGAGATGGCGACAATCTCGCCGGCTGAGGCCGATTCGATGGCTTTTGTTTCGCCCCCCTGCACTTCCAACAGCGGCCCGATTTTGATGTTCTTCTTCACGCCCGAGATGTGCACGCTTTCGTCTTTTTTCAGGCCCCCGCTATAAACGCGAATGAAGCTGAGCTTTTGCACGAAGGGATCGATGCGCGTGCGCCACACTTGGGCCACGAGTGGGCCGGCCGGATCGGCTTTAATTTCGACTTCCTGGCCTGCCTCGTCGGTCGCTTTGTGCGCGAGCTTATCGGGCGACAGGGCGCACATGGCGAGTAAATCGAGAAATTCTTTCACGCCGCCGCCGGTTTTGCCGGATAGGCAGACGATCGGAATCAAGCTGCCCTGCGCGACTGCCTGCACGATCAAGCGGCTGATTTCTTCATCGGTGGGCTGCGTGCCTTCGAAATAGCGGGCGAGCACTTCTTCATCGGTTTCGACAATGGTTTCGGTGAGCGTTTGATTGATTCCCTTTGGATCGACCAGCGCGCCTTTTGTATCGCCCGACAATTTGAGCGCGCTGGCGACGCCTTTGAAATCGTGGCCGGAACCGACCGGAACATTGATCGGTATGCAGGCCTTGCCCCATAATTCCTGAATGCCCGCCAGCAGTTTGGGGAAGTCGATGTTCTCCGTATCCATTTTGGTGATGGCGATCATCCGCCCCACGCCCGCCCTACCTGCTTCTTGAAAGACGCGGCGCGTGTTGACTTCGATGCCCGAATGCGCGTTGATGGCAATAACGGCGGTTTCCACAGCCCGCAGCGCGCCGATCGCCTGGCCAATAAAATCGGGATAGCCCGGCGTGTCGATTACGTTGAAATGCTTGCCGGCGTGATCGCAGTGCACGACGGCTGCTTCGATGGAATACTTGTGGTGCTTTTCGACTTCGTCGAAATCGGAAACGCTGGTGCCGTCGTCGACGCTGGCCGGGCGAGTGACGGCGCCAGTAACGTTCAAGATTTTATCGACGAGCGTTGTTTTGCCCGACGAGCCGTGGCCGCACAGTGCGACATTGCGGATATCGGGCACGTTAAACTTGCCCATAGGGTGGGGTTCCTGTTGGTGTGTGGGTTCAGTTTTCAGGGGTCAGTCTTCAGGGTTCAGTTTTCAGGGTTCAGATCGGAAGCCGGGTGTCGGCGGCGGCACTTCGACTTTTCAACATTCAGACTCTTTCGCGCCCCTTTGCCACTTCAATCGCCTCTGCCATCGAAATCTTTCCTTCGTACAGCGCCCGACCGATGATGCAGCCGGCCATGGGGATGTCGGCCAGCGCCGCGACGTCGACCGCCGTGGTCACTCCGCCCGAGGCGATGACGGGCAACTGCACGGCCTCGCGCATGGCACGCATGGCGGGCAAGTTGGGGCCGGCCAGCATGCCGTCGCGTGCGATATCGGTGTAAATGAGCGCTGCTATGGGGAGGCCATCGAACTGTTTGGCCAAATCGACCGAGGGGGTGGTACTGGTTTCGAGCCAGCCATCGGTGGCGACCCGACCATCGCGGGCGTCGATGCCCAGGACAAGCTTGTGCGGGAACTTGGCAACAATAGCGCGAAACCAAGCGGGTTCTTTAAGTGCCTTGGTGCCGATGACGATGCGATCCAGGCCCAGATTGAGCAATTGGCCGATGGTTTGCTCGTCGCGAATGCCGCCGCCAAGTTCGCAGGGGACTTTAACGGCCGACAAAATCGCACGAACGGCGTCGAGATTAGCCGGCCGTCCTTCGCGAGCGCCGTCTAAATCGACCAGATGGAGGCACCCGGCCCCCTCGCTTACCAAACGGCAGGCGGCGGCGGCGGGATCGTCGTCAAAAACCGTTTCGCGGCCATAGTCTCCCTGTTGGAGGCGGACGCATTTGCCGCCGCGCAAGTCGATGGCAGGCCAAATCTGCATGGGCGAAAGAACTCCCCCCAGCACGTTGCCGCATACGGAAACGGAAACTCGAAATATGGCACAGGACGTGGGGGAACGCAAGCGGGATGGTGGGCATTGACTGCCGGCGCTGCGGCCTGGTGATGGTAATAAGGGGGCGCTCGTTCTAGCTGCGCCGGAGTTTTCCGATAATCTCGCCGAAACGTATCAGGTTTCTGCGATAGCTCGGCCCGATTTCTGCTCTCATTTGAGCAAAACGCATTGCTATGGTGGTGCGAGGTTCAGTAATCCACTGGCCCTCCAAATATCGAAGACCGCTCATTAGAAGTTTTGTGTTCTCGCCCATTCCCAATTCTACCCGATGAATTGGAACGTGGATGGTTTCCAGCGAAAGAAAATCGCGGCGTGGCCAAGATTGACACGACGGCACGAATACAGGAACCACAGATGGACGCGGATGCACGCAGAGGCCGAGAACAAAATTTACATGCCTACGTCGAGCTGTGAGCATGGCACCCGGTGGAACGTGTCGGTCCTCCGGACCTCCGGATTGAATTCAGACGACCAGGGATGTTCATGCGGGTTGGAAACCCCGACCTTACGGGCGGGGCTATTAACTGCCGGCCCCCCGGGCCTGAGGACAAGCCACATGCCCACGCCGGGCCGCTATGCCTTACCCATATTCTTCATAGCAGTCGGAAGGTGTCGTGTGGGAGATGGCGAGTCGATAGCCGGCGAGGAGGTCGGTGAGTCGACGCCAACCACGCCAGAGTGTTTTCGAGCCGTGGGCATGGCACCCACGGCACACGTCACCCTGCCCGTTCTGACCTATTTTGCCTGATCTGCCGGAAGAATCTCGATGCCGTTGATTTCGGGATTATCTTCGATTGTGGTGAAGGTGATGGTGAGCTTGCCGTCAGTAATATCGACCGGCACGCTTTCGACGTAGGCGCGCTGATCGGCGCCGGCTTTTTCCAAACGTCGAAATCTTTGAACTCTTTGTCTTGCACCTTGAAGGTGAACACGCGCCCGCCGGGGCCGCTAATGCCGTCGTAAGTTTCGGCGAAATGGAGCTTCACTACGTATTTGCCGTTGGGGAGCTTATAGTTGAACGAATCCATACCCCAATGCTCGAAGCGGTAGAGGTCGGGGTCTTTGGTGTTCTCGATGGGCATATCGGCGGGGCGATCGGACATATCACCCCCTTCGAAGCCGCCATCTTTGGTGGTTTCGTCGGGGAGCCACTTGTTGCCCTTGGAATCAGTGTAGGGCTTGGTGGAGCCGGCACGCATCCGGATAGTGGGGAGCGCAGCAGAGGTTGATTTGGGGGGTGGTAGGCCCCTAGACGGCACAGGCCGGTTTTCGGCCGGAAGGATTTCGATGGCGTTGATTTCGGGATTGTTGGCGCTGGTGGAGAAGGCGATTTTCAATTGGCCGTCGGTAATGTCGACGGGGACAGTTTCGATATAGGCGGCTGGTGGCCGCCGGCTTGCTTCCAAAGGTCGAAATCTTTGAACTCTTTGTCTTGCACTTTGAAGCTGAACACGCGCTGACCGGGGCCGGAAATACCGTGGAAGGTTTCAGCGAAATGGAGTTTCACCACATATTTGCCGTTAGGGAGCGTATAAGTGAACGAATCCATGCCGTAATGCTCCGCACGATACAGCGCGGGATCTTTGGTGTTGTCGATCGCCATATCGTCGGGACGCTCGACCGTATCGCCACCTTTGAAGCCGCCGGCTTTGGTCACTTCGTCGGGAAGACGGGTATCGCCGCTAGAGTCGGTGTAGGGCTTGGTGGAGCCTGCCGCGGATGCGGATAGTCGGCGGGTCGGACGATTTTCCGCCCCGACTATTGCCAGCAGAAGCGACCGATTGGCCAGCTTTGTCGGCTGGAACAATTTCAAGGGCGTTGATTTCGGGGTTGTTCTCTTTGGCGGTAAAAGTGATTTTGAGTTTGCCATCGGTCACATCGACGGGAACCGTTTCGACGCAGCTCGCAATTTCGCCCGCCAGCCTTTTTGAAGATGTCGAAATCGTTGACTCCTTATCTTGCACTTTGATGTTGAAGACCCGCTGGCCGGCGCTGTCGATGCCTGTGTACGTTTCGGCGAAGTGGAGCTTCACGACATATTTGCCGTTGGGGAGCTTGAGCGAGAACGACTCCATGCCCCGGCGCTCGCTACGATAGAGGCCGGGGTCTTTGGTATTGGCGATGGCCAGATCGGTGTCGCGCTCGGCGGTGCCGCCCCCGACGAAGCCCCCA
>CAWGBP010000043.1:0-33539 GCA_963820835.1 Pirellulales bacterium
TCGTGCCAGTTCTCTTTATTTGGTGGATTCACTTTCCGACCACGAGAATTGTAAACGAATCGGGCAGCCAGCGACCTCGGCCCCCCTTTGCCCCTTGTCCACCGCCTTGGCTATCTCCAGCGGGGGGAGCCTGCTCGGCGGTGATTAAAAAGATCTGATTCGTTTTGGAGTCCAGCGTTGAAGTCTTAGCTCCTGGCTTGGTCTGAACATTTTGTTCGACTTCGAAGTTGGTCGGGCTGTTTTCTTTGATGACCGTCAGCGTGCCGTCTCGCTGGGAGCTGAATGCTTCCATCGTAGCAGGATTGAATTCAGCGGCGTCGACGCCACTGCCAATCGGCAGGCTGGTGATGATTTTACCGTCGTCGGCATTGATGATCACCGCGGCTTGAGGGTTTCGGCAGCACACGAACAGAATGTGGTTCTTTGCATCGAGCGCCAGGCCGGCCGGTCCGCCTCCCTTACCCTCCAGTTCATATTGGCCGGTGACCTTGAGTGCCTTGGCGTCGACGACCGCAACCTTGTCTTTGTCTTCCAGGTCAATGTACACGTGCCCTTGGCCATCGCTGGCAGCTTGCTCGGGTGCGCCTTCTAAGTCGAGGGTGCCAACAATTTCGCCATCGGCCGCATTGATCACCGTCACATTCGGCGCGCGGTGACTAAGCACAAAAACATGCTGCGTCGCGGGCTCAAAGAGTATGCCATCGGGGTTGCCCTGCACGTCAATCGTCTTGATCGTTGCCAGCGTGTTCGAATCGAACATGACAACGGGCTTGCTGCTGCTGAAGCCGTGATGCGAGTTCGGGTCGATCGCCACGCCGTGCACGCCGGTGGTGTTGGGAATTTCGCCGGCAGGCTTGAGAGTGTCCAGCTCGAAAACCGTTACGCGGCTGTTTGCTCCTCCGGAGCGCGGGATAAACAAATGGCGACTGGCGGAATCGGCAAAAACGTAATCGAAACCACCCTCGCCGCCCACCTTCGCGGTGTTGACGACCTTGTAAGGTTCGGCGGCGAAATCCATTTGTGGCGCAGCGCCGACTAACAGGAATGCAAGAACTGTCGCAGGTAGAACAGTCGAATTTCGCATGGAACATCTCCGAAACGATTGGGTTATTCAGCGTAAGTGGCAATGTGCAATGGGCCGCCAACTGTTCAAAAGCGCCGGTCGGGAGATTCAATATAGCGGCCGGAGCTGCTCGTGTGAACCAACCCGAGTCGAGAGTAAACCACCATTAATTTAGTGAGGTTTAACAGCCGTGCATCGCGTTTGGCCGAGCGAATTGCGATGGGACTCCAATCCTAAGAACATTCTAAAGCGGAATTTAAGCAGACCATTGCGATCGTTCGAACGCTGTCACTGCGATCAGTTCGGCGACCTGTGCTTACACAGTTGCGTTAGCAATTCCGCTCATTTGCCGGCTGAAACCGATTGCGAAACCTGGGGCATCGCGCGTTGGCCAGGCTCGTCCTTCCGCCAATTTGGGGCAGATAGGCACGCTTCACTGGTTTCCATCAACTCTACGATGCGACTTTAAGAGCCTCGCCGCTGGATTCCGCACAATCCGATGAAACTAATGGCGGCTTCGATAAATCGTGTTGCGTCGTGTGAGGCGGTTAATCGGCAAGCATCTCGCGCCTAGTTGGGCAGAGGTGGCGACGGCGTTTGCCGGAGGGGGACGCGAAGCCAGCGTTTTTTCTTGATGTCGCATGCCACTTCTCGTCGCGGAACTCATCGATTGCAGTGTATGGCATGCCGCCGGAAATCGGGATCGCATGATCCAGCTTCGACTGAGCTTGATTCTGTTTAGCACATTGTGCTGCTGCGCAGGCTGTTGGCACATTCGAAACTACAGCGGATGGGGACATAGCCCGCAGAACAGCGCTACCCGTCGATCTACCAACAACGAACTACGCGGGAATCGAATCAACGGCGACGCCACCCCCCAGCAATCCAGCCAACACTTGCTCTTCGTCCGACGGCGGTGCCTCAATGCTCGGCGGCGACCTTTCGTCGCCCCCAACGCACAGTCATTTTCGCGATAACATTTCGGATATTTGGCCGGAGATCAAGCAAGACTACAGGAACTACTATTCCTGGGATAACTTCGGGATGCTCGTTGCCGGCTTTAGCGTCGGCGCGGTGTTCGCCAACACGAACATCGATCAAACACTACGCAACGAATATCAAGATCATGTACGCTCGGCAGGCAGCGATCAATTTGCGCATTGGGCCAAAGAATTTGGCACCGGCGGTGTGATGCTGCCGGCGATGGCGGCTGGCTGGCTGACGGGAGAAGTGTTCTACGAATCGCCGCTGGGCGGCGCGATTGGCGAGTGGGGAGACCGCAGTTTGCGCAGCGCCGGTCTGGCGCGCCGCCGATGCTTTTCATGCAATATGCGACCGGCGGATCACGCCCCGGTGAAACCAGTGTCGGCAGTCACTGGAAGCCATTTACCGACAGCAACGGCGTTAGCGGCCACGCGTTCATTGGCGGATTAGTCTTTATCAACGCGGCCAAAGAAGCGGAGAATCCTTGGATTAAAGCCGGCTTCTATGCCTGCTCGGCACTGCCGGGCTGGTCGCGGATAAACGACGATGCCCACTACCCTTCGCAAGTGCTGTTGGGTTGGTGGATGGCCTACTGCGCGGCGAGTGCGGTGGATGAAACCGATCGCCATGCATCCGATTGGAAGGTTGTACCCTTGCCGCTGGAAAACGGCGCCGGCATGGCCCTCTATCGCCAATTTTAGACACAGGATGCTTTCGTTCGATTGGATTGATCCGCCGCGGTTCAATCTTCGTGCGCCTTGTGCTCTTTTTGTTTGGACTCCGGGGAATCGTCCTCCTTGCTTTCGGCGTCTTCATTTTTTCCTTGGCGCGCCTTTGCGTTTCCTTTCGCATGGTGTTCGCCGCCTTTCGCATCAAAATCATCTTCGTCGGCTTTGTCTGTGCCATTTCGATCATGGCTGGATGTTTTAGATGACTGTGTCGGCCGCGACTTTTCTCCATCAGCGGCAGCTTTGTGTTTGCCGCGATCTTTTTCGTTGTTCTCGCCATGATCAGCATCGTCGTCGTGGTCACCTTCTCGAAGGGCCGCAAGCTCTTCGAGCAGTTCTTTCGCCAGCTTCGGCGAAAGTTTGTTCAAATCGACCTTAATGACAAGAGCTCCCCGATGTCGTACCTCTGTTGAGCCACCGTCTTCGTCATCTTCGTCGCGATCCTTCAATTTGGAGGTGCCCTCCTTGGTTTTGCGATGTCCATCTTTGGACATTCCCTTGGGAGATTCGTCCTCGTCGCCAGCATCTTCTTTTTGACGATTCCTGGTTTTGGGTTGATCGTCGTCGTCCTCATCCATTGCCTGTTTCCCATTTTTGTCCGATGCCGACAATTCTTTTGACTTAGCTTCTTTCGACTTTGGCTTAGGCGCATCCTCGTCGTCTTTGTCGTTGGAGTCCTTTTTGGTGACGTGCTGCTTGGCATGCTCTTTGGGACCATCTTCGTCGGATTCGTCCGCCTCGGCATTCTGCTGCCGCTCAGATTTTGACGCCGTGTGCGTTTCAGACAAACCATCCTTAGCCGCTGTTTTCTTCTCGTCCGCACGAGAGGCAGCGCAAACCAACAGGGTCAGGGCCAGGCCAGTGGCGAACCACGTTAGCATCTTATTCATAAAAATCCTCTATGCGTGGCGTAAAAAACAACTTCTTTGGTAACTGAAGCATCCGGCTGATCAGAGTTAATCGCTGCTACTTCTTTTCTTCTTGGTCCACCGGCTTGCCAGCGGTGTCGAATTCTAACTCCAGCGTCTTTTTATCGGGATTGACGACGGTCACTTCATATCCGGCCGGCTTATCGTCCTTCACCAGTTCTTCCGCCAGTTGAATGGTAGCGGCTGAATATTTGGCCTTTAGTACACCGAGCACTGCTTTAGGCAGTTTGTCTTTGGGAATTTCCTTTTCGATGACCAGAATTTTGCCGTCAGTCGTGAACGTTATATCGATGTTTTGATTTTCATTTTTTATGCTGACCTCGATAACAGGCGTGCCATCTTCGTCGCCGCTTTCCGCTGCGGTCATTTGCGCTTTGGGAAACTTGCTTTTGATGTTGTCGACAATGACCTGCGGAACCTTATCGAGTTCCATCTTGTCGGACGCCTCACCAGCTGGGGCTTCGGGCGCTTCTTCGGTGAGTTCCTTGCCATCAAGTGACGCCAGCACTTCTTTGTTCTTTTTGTCGGCTAGCTCCAGATTTACTTCGAGATGATCGGGGGTTTCCTTTTTGCCCTCGACTTTGTTGACTTCCATCACTTCAGTGATTTTGGCCTTGGCATACTTCGCCTCGACGGCGGCAGAGAGCGGGGCTGGCCAATTTTTGGCAGCAACTTCTTTTTCGATCTCTAAGATGGTTCCATCTTCCTTAATATCCGACTCGAACTTCCGGTTCTTCTGCGATAGTTCAATATCGAACACCACTTGGCCGTTTTCCGTTTCCTTCGCGGCACTTGTTATCTTGCATTCCGGAAAGCGGTTGTTGATCGCATCAGCAACTGGTTTCGGTAACTTCTCTGCGTCAATCTTTTCTTCAGCCGCCGGAGCTCTGAGGGCAAGCAGTGCCGAGACAGCGAGCCCGAAAATAAGGCGAGCGAAATCCGACATGACACGTCTCCTGATAAATGATGAGTTGCGTACGCGAGGCAGCATTTCACTCCCGGTCCCGCTCGAAATGCTATCGCATTGTCATAAAATGACCATGAAGCACCGATAATTTTTGGCTAACTTTCCAGCGCGGGTGAGTGGTGCATTCAATATGCCAATGGAGACGGAATCTGCGCCCAAGCCGACAGTCCCCCATCGGAACAAATGTGAAGGTCAGATGAAGACGGGATAAATTGCGACCTTCACGGCTTGCATTCGCCAAGATGCGCTTGTTGTTCTTGGCTATGATGGCGGGGGGCAAGTGCTTCCTGATAACGTTCATGGCCCGAGTCGGAATTGCTGCTGTCGCGGGCGCCTGATTACTAAAAGCCGGCTCATGGAGCTATGTGCTGTTACTGAGCGCTGGTATGTGGGCGGTAACGACGCTGACTATCTGATCTTCAGCCCATTGGGAATGATGACATTGTGGCAATCCGCAGAGTTCTTCGATTGGTAGTCACTGCTTTTTGTTTCATGGTGGCTTATTTCGTTGCCATTATGGTGGCACCTTTGGCCTGCATAATTCTGGCCGTAGCATGGCTGATCGATAAGGTAAGCCCAATGGATGATGAAAAACCGGCTTCAAGGGTTTCGCTGGTATGGATATACCTGGTGGTATGGGCATACCTAGCAATCGAATTGGTTTTTATTCCTTTTGTGTATCTCTCTCGTCGGGTGCTCGGAAAATCGATGCCCCATCCACTGGATTGGGGCCAAAAATAACTTCCACCCCCGCACAGCAGATTACCAGCTACTGCCTAACGGCAGATGTGTTCGGGACAGTGCCGAAACCCCGCGCAGACGTCTTTCGGCAGCAGAATCAATGAAGCGAAAGAGTAGTGCCACAACGTTGGGATTTCACAGCATCTCGCAAATCGACTGAGATGATGGAACGGCGGCAACATGGGCAAACCTTAACGATTCGCGCGATCGAATGTTCGGCATGAATCGCTTTTAACACGCTACCGTTAGCGGCGGCCGATACTAAAAAAGCCGCAATGCCGATGCGAACCTCTCGCCGCCCGCAATCCTTCCTTTCGCCCCCGCCGGCTGCATGCTCTTTCGTTCTATAAATGCGCGGAGATCGTGCTTGACAGCCTGTTCGCTGCTGGTGACGGGTATCCTGCTGTACTGTCGCAATGCAGCAGCTCAGGAGGAGTTCGCGATCCCAACAATTGCTGTCGAATAATCGAATCTTGTCACTCGACGCATCGGTCCAGTATGCGCTAGCAAACAATCCTCAACTGATGGCGCTTCGACAACAACACGGAATTGCTGCCGCAGGTGTTGTGATCGCTAAGACCTATCCGTTCAACCCGATTTACCAAGGCAGCTTTCAAGATGCCAAAGGGCAAAGCGTCACCAATCCACTGCTCCAGCAGCATCAGGTCACACTGGAAGTGGAAGTTCTGCACCAGCAGCGGTATCGCAAAGAAGCAGCTTATGCTGCGCTGAACCGGACCGACTGGGAAATCTCCGCTCAGGAGCTTACCTTTGCGATCAACGCGATCCGAACATTCGACGCGCTTATCTACCGCCACGGTAAACTGGCGGTAACCGAGGAGTTCGTGCGATTGAATCAGCAGGGAGCCGATCAAGTCAAGCAGTTGATTGAACGCGGCACGTTGAAGTCGGGCGACTTGATTGTGTCGAGGGCCGAGGTCCTCGACGTACAATCACAGCTCGGACTCAACCGAACGGCAATCATTTCGGCGCAGCGCGATTATTATCGAGCGCTTGGCGTCGCTGAAGGCACGGCTGAACCCGTCGGCACGCTGGAACGACCTGACCCCAGCGGCGACAGCAATTCTTGGTTGGCCGCAGCCTATGAAATGCGACCAGATCGTTTTGCCCGAATGGCCGCCATCCACGAGGCCGCGGCGGATGTTCGTTTCCAAACTGCAGACCGCTTATGGCAATCCAGCGGTCGGCCCGTTTTATGAATTCAATGAATCGCGGACGACGTTTGTCGGAGCCAACATTCAGCTTCCGATTCCGATTCTCAATTGCCATCCCGGCGAAATCCGGCAGGCCCAGGCTCGGCAAAGTCAGGCTCAGCTTAATTTGCGGCAAACCGACGTAGAGATTTGGCAAGATGTGACCACGGCGGCCGCAAATGTCGCAGAGACTGGCCGTTGGGTTGAAAGCTATCAGCGCGAGATTTTGCCGGCCTTGCGCAAAAGCCTTGCGGATACTGACTTGCTATTTCAAGAAGGGCAAGGCGGCGTCGACGTTTTGCGCGTATTGGATGTGCGGCGCAAGCTCTTGCACGCACAAGACGGCTATCTCGATGCGCTCTTGGCGCATACCTCCACACTGGCAGATTTGGCCCAGGCGGTTGGCGATCCGGGTCTGGCCATGGGACAATATAGCATGGCTCCCTCGCCTCCTGAAAATCTTCCTGTACCGCCCGACGTATCGAACCTAAATCAGCCATGATGCAGTTCCGCAAGATAAACAACCAACGGATTTTAGTTTCGCTGATTGGGTTGGTGGCCTTAATCGTCATCGGTTGCTACACCATCGTCCACCTTCGCAAGCCCACTGAGCCGGGGGCGAGCGAGTCCGCCGCAAGTGAGCCGGTTCCTGTGCGCATTGCCAAAGCCGAGTTGCGAACGCTAACGCCGACGATCGAAGTGATTGGTGTCGTGCAGCCGGACCCGCAGCGCTATAGCATCGTCGCCGCGGCTACAACAGGGCTCGTCGAAAAAGTCCTCGTCAGAGAAGGTGAACGGGTCGCGCAGAACGAACCGGTGGTCCAGCTCGACGAACGTCCTGCGCAGTCGGCGCTAGATCGCGCGGAAGCAGCCTACGCCCGGCTGATCGCCAAGCCGCTCCCGAGGAATTACAGGAGGCTCAAGTTGCTTGTCGATAAGACACAGTCCGGCCTACGCGGCGGCGGAGTCTCGGCTGAAAAAAGCCCAGGAATTACGAGCCCACAATCCGGAGTTGGTGCCCGAAGTGGATTTGCTCGACGAGCAGCGCAATGCGGAAGCGGCCAAGGCCGAGTGGGAAACCGCGCAAGCACAATTGGAGCTATTGAAGCAAGGTCCGCGTGCGGAAGTGCGCCGCGAGTCGCAAGTGGACGTCGAAGCCGCCAAATTGCAATTTGATTACTGCACGGTTCGAGCGCCCATCGCCGGAGACGTGGTGGCAACGAAAGCTATCGTTGGTCAACGGGCGGATGTGGGCACACCCTTGGTGACGATTCTCGACGGCAGTCAAGTGTTGGTGCAATCGCGCGTTCCCAGCGACCATTTGGCCGGCGTCCTCAAGGTCATCCAAGATGCCCAACAGAAGAAGTTGGCGACCATCCGCTGTTTGAGTTTTCCCAATGACAGTTTTACAGCGCGCGTCGGTTGGCTGGGTGACCAAACAGAATCCCAAACCAGCGATGTGCCGATTAAGCTTCGCGTCCCCAACTCCAAGGGATTACTGCGCGTCGGAATGACGGTCCAAGTGCAACTTTACGAGGAGCCTGTGGAGGGCGTCGCCATTCCCGACGTAGCGGTCACCGTCAACGAGGAAGGGCACCACATGGTTACCGTAATTCGTGACGGGAAAGCCGTGCCAACCGCAATCTCCGTCGCCTCCGAGAAAGAACCGGAAGTGCATTCCGAGGGATGGATCCGAGTTCTCAGCGGCATCAAGCCGGGTGACGAAGTTGCCGTCGAAAACGGCTACGCATTGCCGAAGGATACCCCCGTAAAAGTTCTGCCGACTGCGCCACCTGAAATTGCCGCCGGCCCTCCCGAAACCAGTCCGAACCACTGATGAATACGATTGAGCTTGCCGAGTCGTCCACGAGCGGATTCGTGGTTCGACAATCGAAAGCGATCTTATTTCTGACGGCCTGCTTGTGCCTGGCTGGGATTCTGTCCGCGATGTCCATGCCGGCATCGGTTTTTCCTCAGACCGATTTCCCCCGTGTGGTAATCCTAATCGACAATGGAGTCATGCCCAGCGACGAAATGATGGCCACCGTCACTCGTCCGGTCGAAGAAGCGATGAAGGATATACCCGGCGTCGTGAGCGTTCGCTCAGCCACGGGACGAGGCTCGGCGGAAGTGAATGTCTTTTTCAATTGGTCGGTCGATATGGAAAAGTCTGAACTCTTTGTCCATAGCCGGCTCTCACAAATCCGCGCCACGCTGCCAACCACTGCGACGACCAAAGTTCATCGACTCACATTTTCTGCCTTTCCGATCTTGGGACTCAGCTTAATTAGCACGACGGACCGCAAGCAGTCGGAACTATGGGAGTGTGCCCGTTACACGCTGAAGCCACGATTGTTGCGGATCCCCGGAATCGCGCGGGTGGATTTGGTGGGCGGTCGAATGCCCGGAGTATCACGTCCGCAGTCGATCCGCTCAAACTCGAAAGTTATCACTTAGCGCTCAGCCAGATCAGCGACGCGCTGGCGAAAGGCAACCTGACCGGCCCGGCGGGATTTGTGGACGAGGAGCATCAGCTTTATCTCACGCTGGTGAATGCTCGCGTCAAAACCATCGCGGATATTGGCGATTTGGTCGTGGCACAGACCGAAACCGGACCGGTGCGAATCAAAGATGTGGCGGATGTGGTGCTGGGGGAAGAACCGCAATTTAACATCGTTACCGCTGACGGTGGCCGGGCCGTCTTACTTAATATCCGCAGCCAGCCCGACGGCAACACGGTCGCCATCGCCGATGCCGTCCGCGTCGAAATGGCGCAAATGCGGACGGAACTGCCGCGCGATATGCGGTTGGCGGTGTTTTACGATCAATCGATTCTGGTGCGCGAGTCAGTGGGCAGCGTCTGGGAGAGCATTCTGTTTGGATTACTGTTGTCGGTCGCAATCCTCGTTGGCTTCCTCAAAAGCGGGCAGCGCTGGAGCACCACGATCAGTACCACGGCGATCGCGGTGGTCGTCATTCCGGTAACAGTGCTGGCTGCCTTGGTGGCAATCAAACTGTTGCACATGAGCTTCAATTTGATGACGTTGGGTGGGATCGCGGCGGCCATTGGCTTAGTGATTGACGACGCGATTGTCGTCGTGGAAAGTATCGCCACTCATGTGGCGGCTGGAAGGTCGCCCGCCGAAGCCGTCGGATTGTCGGCTCGCGAAGTAACTTGGCCATTGGTCGGATCAACCTTGACCCCGGTCGTGGTTTTTTTGCCGCTGGCCTTCATCGACGGCATTCAGGGCGTGTTCTTTCGAGCCTTAGCCGTCACGATGGTCGTGGCGCTCTTAACTTCGCTGGCGCTCGCGGTCACGTTGACCCCCACACTCGCCGCTCGCTTCATCCGTGTGCCACCCAGTGGCGCCTCAAAGCATGAAGAGGAACTCGGCGGACCAATTCTTCGCTGGCTCATTCGAATTTACGAATGGTCGGCACGGCGCGCGTTGCGTGCGGCCTGGCTAACGAGTGCGGTTACCGTGATGGTGCTATTTGCTGCCTGGGGAGCGTATGGGCTGCTCGAACAAGATTTTCTCCCCGAAATGGATGAAGGCGCATTCGTTCTTGATTACATCATGCCTCCTGGCACGGCCCTGTCGGAGACCGACCGCGTGTTAAAACACGTGGAAAAACTGCTAGAGGAGACGCCCGAAGTCGATAGCTATTCGCGTCGCACCGGGGCACGGTTGGCACTGGCGGTGGCGGAACCCAATGCCGGCGATTTTCTGGTTAAACTCAAGCCCGATCGCACCCGCAGCGTCGACGAAGTCAAGGACGACCTACGAGAACGCATTCATGCAGCCGAACCGGTCCTCAATGTCGAGATGCCCGGCATCTTGGGCGACCTGATCGGCGACCTCACATGGTCACCCAATCCGATCGAGATCAAGATTTTTTCTACCGATATTGCAATCCTCAAGAAGGAAGCGGAGCAGATTGCCGACCTCATCGACAGCGAAAGCGGCCACGGCGTGCCCGGCGTGGTCGACGTCAACAACGGATTGGTCTACACCGGGTCGGCTCAAGTGTACCGGCCTCGGTGGCAAGACCTGCTTCGATACGGCATCAAGGCTGACGACGTTGCTCGAACGCTGAACATTGCTTTGCTGGGCGAAACGCCATCGGCGGTGCTTCTGGGAGATCAGCAGATTAACATCCGACTGCTGGTCGATCCGAAGGTCGTTCAGAATTACGCCGCCATCGACGGGCTGCTCGTTCGATCCGAAACGGGCGGGGCCGGGACGCGACTGAGTGCGGTGGCCGACCGCCATATCGAGGCCGGGCAATTGGAATTGAAGCGCGAGGACCTGCGCCAGAATGTGGCCGTTTCCGCGCGCACCTCGGGACGCGACTTGGGCAGTGTGATCCGGGATATTAAGGCGAAACTTGATCGCGAAATTCCGGATCGACCTGGATTCACTCTCGAGTTTGGGGGACTGTATCAACAACAGCAGGAATCGTTCCGAAATCTTGTGCTCGTCCTCGTCATGGCCGTGCTGTTGGTTTTTCTCGTGCTGTTGATCGAGTTTCGTTCACTCCTGGCACCGCTGGCAATTGTTTGGGGATCGCTACTGTCCCTATTCGGCGTGGAACTGGCGCTTTTGTTTACGGGCACGTCGCTTAACATCATCTCATTCCTAGGTGCCATTATTGGCATCGGCATTGTCGCGAAAAACGGCATCCTGATGTTGGATCGCGTGGACCATCTCCGCGCTGACGGAATGCCATTGGAAGATGCACTCGTTCAATCGGGTCGGCGCCGACTGCGACCTGTGCTGATGACTTCCTTGGCTGCGGCGCTCGGAATGTTGCCGTTGGCTTATGGCATCGGTTCCGGAGCCCAGATGCTCAAACCGTTGGCCGTGGCCGTCATCGGAGCGCTGGCCATTTCAGTCCTTTTGTCGCTGGTCGCCACTCCGGCTGTTTACTATTTACTGCTGCAGATATTTGGAGCTGCCGAAACTCGTACCGGAGAACGTCAGTGATTATTCAAAAAAGGAAGCCTATGCAAACCGGCTCGTGCTCCGGTGGGACAATTTCTTGCACATGACGGTCAAGGCCCAACTGCGTAATGAGGGCGTGTCCGGCATTGCCAACCCGGGAGCTCTCGGTCAGTTCGTCCTTGGTCACGAATCCATCCTGCAACCCGATGAGCTTTGCCCGACAAATCCGTTTGCCCGGTAATTCGGAAATCTGCCCGAATAATCAGCGGGACCCCATGCTCACCACAACCGAAACCGCTAATAGCAACGTCGGCCCGATTATTGCACCGAGCGAAAGTCGGTAGAAAATATTGCCGGTTCCTGCGCCGAAGAATGCAGCGCCGCCCAGGCATAGTATCCATTGAACCGGCTCACTAAGTGGCGGCCCATGGGCCCGCGCATAGCCGCAGCCCATCCAGATCGGCACACAATACAGCCCAGTCCCAAGGGCGATCATTGCCGTGCTGACAAACAGGCGTTTTAACGAGTAGGGAGTCATGCCCGCATTGTAACCGATGGGCTTTGCCTAAAAATTCCCATTTGCCCAAAAAATCGAAAGTCTGACCATAAAGTCCTCACCTTGAAAATGCACAGTCGGGATCATGCTGAGCATATTTAGGCAGTCCGCAATGTACGCATCGACGAGCCAGCCCGTTCCCGTACCACCACTTAATGAAAAACGGCTTGCCGCATCGCGGGCAGCGAATCAGATTCGTTGATGCGAGGATTGGAAAGAGAATGATCAGCGGTATCGCCGCTATCCAAGGAGAGCGGTTCGCCACCGATTTTATTGCGCTCAAATAGATGCAGGCGCAGACGAAGGCGACTATCAGCGCAAGCCGATCTACTTCGACGGCATTGACAACAGCGCGTATGTCATGGGCAAGGCCAAGCATTCGGCGCACACGACGTGGATCTATGTTGACGGTGAAAACTTCGAAGGCGCTCGCGCCGACGTCGACAATGGACCAGATGGCAATATCCACATTGCCTGGAAAAAGCTGTTTACCGCCAAGGACACTTGGCTCGGCCCACAGCAGAATCTCGGCGCCATCGGCTCGTATTACAACCTCACCATGGACCCATTCGAGAAATACGACATGACGTTCAACGGGGCAATGAGCACGCGCATGCCGACCACTTCGCCCGGACGCTATGCCGGCTATGACAATGGTTGGGTTATCTCATTGCTCACACCGGCGATCATGGAGTTTGACAAATCCATCGTGGACTTCCCGAGCATCAAGCGCTTCCCCGGTGGAGCTTCGAACGATATGGATCCCAATCTTCAACATCCGGAAAACCCGCTGCCGTTGATGGATATCCATACAGCTGTGAAGACCATCGGCTTGGGTGATTAACCATTTGGTTCGACAGTGAAACGCGCGGCCCGTTTCCTCCGGGGCGGCCCACGACGTTCATGCTGTTGACACTGATGACGCCTTGCTGGTCTCTCCGGCGACGGTTGGTCGTATAAGAATTCCAATCAACCCATTAACGCGTGACGCTGGTCAACAATCGACCATTTTAGAGCCGGCGGGCACCAAGCGATGCCCATTTAGTTCGGTTCCTATCAGGTTGCGCCAACGCTCGCTAATCCGCCGCGAATGATCGAGAGAATTTTCTCGTGCGCGCCTAAAGCACTCACAGTCCGATTCCAGTCTGGTCCATTGGGAAACTCCTTCCGAACGAGCCGAGCCACGGCGTCAACCATTGCCCCGTCCGTCTGGATGTGGCCGAAATCAAAGTAAGAAATCTGCTGGACCAAATCGCTCCAATCATGGTAGTCACGCCCTTTGGATCTTTTCGAGCCATGACCCGCGTACGGTCTCACACAGAAAAATCGGATGGCATTCATCTGCTTCTCATCGGCCACTGGATTTGCCTCCTAACTAAGGTACGTACTTCGAACCAAAGCGAGCGTCACCATTGTTTCGAGGAGGCGAGCCTAACGCGATTTGTGGATTTCTGGGCGAATTTCGGCTTCAAGCCTGTCTTGAAGTGGCGTGTTGCTACGACAGCTCCGAGGCAAAGAGAACTTTTTGCTATCACTTTATCGTCGTCCTTTCCATGGAACCCCTCGGGTCGATTACCGGATGAGATTCTCGCGAGGGATTGTGATAGAATCTGAGGCATGATCGAAAATGAACCAGAACCGCCAAGAAGCAGTCGGAAGTTGATCTTGGCATTAGTTGGGGTAGCGGTACTTGGAATAGTCTTGTTAATCGCCACGCTCTGGAACATGCCGCCGGAAATCCGCCTCAGGCAATTGACTACGATTCTAATTGTGATGGTGGCCGCTGTGTGCATCGGTTACTTCTGCGTTCGACGGAATCAGAGTAAACGGCCAAAAATCATCATTCAGTTTCGTTCCCGGCGGTAGCTCCCCTCTACTCGGGTCCATCCTGTAACTTGCCCAGCAATCGCAGCAAGCCGTCTAAAATCGTCATGGGATGTGGCGGGCAGCCGGCGACGTACAGGTCCACGGGAAGAAGTGAATCGCAACCGTTGTGAACCTCGGGGTTGTCCACATAAGGTCCGCCGCTGATGGCACACGCGCCGACAGCGATAACCAGCTTGGGCGACGGGACTGCGGCGTAAGTGTCCAAAAGTGCTGAACGCATATTCTCCGTCACCGGACCTGTCACGATGATGCCATCGGCATGACGCGGGGAAGCCACGAATTGAATGCCAAATCGGCCGAGATCAAAGACAACGGTGTTTAGAACGTTCAGGTCTGATTCGCAACCGTTGCAGCCGCCGGCACTCACTTGTCGGAGCTTAAGCGAGCGGCCAAACAGCCGGCGAGACTTTTCGTCCAAGGCCTGCGCGAGCTTCCACGGTTCACCTTGCAAAACCAAATCTTCGCGAGTCCGAGTGGCCAGACGGTAATCTGGCGTATAGCGAATGGACCCCTCCGGGCAAGCCTGCGTGCAATCGTTGCAGAACAAGCAGCGCCCGAGATCGAGGCGGACTCCTTTGCCATCGATGCTGATCGCGCTGGTAGGACACGCCTCTGCACAATCGCGACATCCGACGGCGCATTTGGACGAATCTACGACCGGAAGGCCGCGAAATCGGTCGGGCAGCGTCGGTTCCTCGGCCGGATAGGGGATGGTCCGGTGTCCTTGTTTCAGTCGTGCCAGAGGTATTTCCAGCATGATTTCTCCTCAAAGGTCGTGGCCACAATACGACAAGTTGAAACTCTTATTGCACAGCGGAAAGTCTGAAATCTGTTGGTCGCGCAAGGCCATCGCCAAACCACTCCAATTATGAAACGACGGATCCACAATCTTATAGCGCGAGATTTGACCAGTGGCATCCGTCAGGGCTACGTGACAGATTTCACCGCGCCAGCCTTCGACAAGCGTAACCACCAGATGATCGGCCTTCAAAGGTTTCATCTCTGCTTGGATCGGTCCCTCCGGCGACGCACGCAGTTGCTCCCGAATAAATGGCACAGAGCGCTGAATTTCCAACCAGCGCACGTACGCGCGAGCAAATACATCCCCTGTCGTCCACGTCGAAACCGGAACCTGGGCGAAACGGAAAATACCCGAAGGAAAGTCGTTGCGAACATCAAGCTCGACGCCGCAGGCGCGCGCTGCGGGACCGACCATCCCCAACTCGCGGCAGACCTCTGGCTCGACTGCTCCAGTATCTTCGAACCGGGCTTGAACCGAAGCAGAGCTCCCCAACAAATTGGCGGCGTTCTCAACGTCGCGATACGCCGCATCAAGGCGCTCCAGACATTGCTGCTTCCGGTCTTCGTCAAAATCGAACGCGACTCCGCCCGGTCGCACGATCCCGCGGCCAAACCGGCTGCCGCACAAAAGTGCAGTCAGATTCAAAAAGTCGCCGCGAATACGGCCACAATAGGAAGCGGTGGGCAGGAACCCAATGTCCCCCGCCAGCGCACCAAGGTCGCCCGTGTGGTTGGCCAACCGTTCCAGTTCGAGAGCGACGCCGCGCAACATGTCGGCTCGGATGGGGACCTGGCAGCCGGCCAGTCCTTCTATCGCTTGGCAGTATGCTGTTCCGTGACCGATCGTGGTATCTCCGGCAATCGTTTCCATTGTATGGATGGTGCGCTTGTTGGGTCCGCCAACCAACGTCCGTTCCGCTCCACGATGCTGGTAGCCCAGCGAAACCTCCAAATGGAATACGTGTTCGCCGTAACACTGAAAGCGAAAATGGCCTGGCTCGATCACGCCGGCGTGAACTGGCCCCACGGCAACTTCGTGGATTTCCTCACCCTCGACGCGGTAAAAATCCATGACGCCAATGACAGGAGTTTCTCCCGGCTTCCGGTCCCAGGCATCGTGGCCCGGTCGATACGAGGCATGAAATCGAACCGGCTTGAGCCACGGATGCCCATCGGGGCGCACTCCATACTGCTCGGCGATCTCGCGCTCAAAGAGATGAACCTGCGGACAGTCTGCAGTGATTGAAGGAAAATGATCCGATTCAAGCGTTGTCTTGGCTACGTGCAATTGCGCACGAGCCGCATCGGCCAGGACTACGTAGAGATCAACGTTGTCCGACAGGTTCGGAGCGTCGCCGAACAAGGCAGCGACGCGCTGGCCACCACTGACCGCATCGACGATCGACTGCCGAAACTCTGCCATCGGAAGCCGTGTAATCCGCTGGCGTGCTATTGGCTGTCCTGTCCGCACGGTTATCAATTCGTCGTGGTTCATCGCTTCAACTCCACAAACGCTGCGGCGTCTCGCAAGAGCGACTCTAAAGGAGTCGGGATGTAGAGGCCCAATAGGAGCACCAGCGCCATAAACAACAGGATTGGCGCACCTGTGCTAAAGCTGTCGCGGAAACCGTTTGGTTTTTGCTGCGCAGGAACGTCGCCTTGAACTACGGTCAGAACAGTTGCTCCCATGCCGACGAAGACGACTCCCAAAAGAAGCAAAAACAACGCACTGACAACAAACTGTCCACTGCCGACCGCAGCGTTGACGATTGTAAACTCACTCACAAACGGTCCAAACGGCGGCGAGCCGGTGATGGCCAGGAACCCCGCCAGGAATAACGCGCCCGACAATGGCACTCGCTGGATCGCCCCATGAACGTTGTCTGTAACTTTGCTTCCGTAAGCGCGATGAATATTGCCGGCCGAAAGGAACAGGACCCCTTTGGTCAAACCGTTATTAATCAGATGCAAAAGTGCGCCGTAGATGGCCGCCCCGCCGATTCCCAGGCCCAGGACGAGGATGCCCATGTGCTCGATGCTGGAATAGGCCAGCAACCGTTTGAAGTCCTTCTGCCGCGCCATAAACACGGCGGCGACCACCATCGACAGCAGACCAATGAAGATCATGATCTCACGAGCAAATTCGGCTTCGGTCCCGGCGCGACAGATCTGATAGACGCGCAGAATCGCCAGAAAGGCACAACTCGTAACGCCGCCCGCAAGCAGCGTCCCCACGATGCCCGGCGCTTCGCCATAGGCATCTGGCTTCCAAGTGTGCATGGGCGCCAGTCCCATTTTGGTTCCGTAGCCAATAAACAAGAGTACGAACGCCGCGTGCAGCCACTGAGGCGAGAGCTTCGGCGCATCCTTGATTAGTTGGTCGAAGAGCAGCGTCGATTCCAAACCCGACTTCAGCGACGCATAGGCCAGGAAGAATGAACCGAAAAGAGCCAGGGCAATACCCACAGAACAAATGAGCAAATACTTCCAAGTTGCCTCAAGTGAGCGTGCATTCTGGTTGAAATAAATCGACGAAGCACTGACGAGCGTGGTGGCCTCCATCGCCACCCACATGAGCCCCAGATGGTGCGACAGCGCGACCAACGTCATCATGGCCATCGAACCGAACAAGCTGGTGCACAAAATTCGATTCGGCCGATCAACACGCAGCGCCAAATAACCCGGTGCATACAGCGCGCACAGAAAGAACAACACAGTGACGAATCCGAGGATCACTCTGCCCAATGGGTCTAGCAGCAACCAGTCACTAAACCCCGAGACAGGCCCCCGGTCGCTCGGCTGGAAGATTGCAAACAGCACGAAGACGAGCTGGGCCAGCGCCCGGCCGGCAGGAGCCACGGTCGCCAGCGATTTGAAGGCGCGGCGAACGCGAGGGCGGCCATCAGCAAAGGGAACAGCACCAGCAAGTCAGCCATGATCTACTCCTTGAGCTCCGTCAAGTGCTCCGTGCTGATCGATGCAAACTCGCGGCTAATGTGGTGGATGATAATTCCCATCACGAACACGGCCGTGAACAGGTCGAGCAAGACGCCGATTTCGACGAGGAACGGCATAGCCTCCAGGAGCAAGAGGCCGAACATGAAGATTCCGTTCTCCAGAAGCAAATAGCCTAGGACCTGCATGATGGCTTTGCGGCGCGTCGTCAACAGAAGAAAACCGGTCCAGACCGTCGAGAGCGACGCCGGAACCAAGAGGAGATTCGATTGTCCTTCGGTCAGCGGAAGCGTGCCTGCGAATACCATCGCCAAGCCTGTCCCGACTGCGCCCAGCAGCAAGGAAGTCATGTAGTTTACGATCGGCCTGACTTCGTGCTGGATGTCCGCTTCACGCATCGCGCGAATGAGGAACCCGGGAATGACGAAACCTTTCAGAGTAACCATCACAACGGTCAGGACAAGGCCGCGTGCCCCAATGTCACGGTGAATCAAAAAGGGGAAAGTCCCGAGGAGGATGCCTTGCAGGGCCACCGCGTTGATGACACCACGAATGCGGCTTACGCCAAGCGCCACGAAGTTGAGCGCCAATGCCACGATTAACAAGGGATCGAGCAGTTGGGACACTAGATTACCTCACGAGTAAGATGATGCCAAAGGCTGACAGCAGGCAGGACGCCACCAACAGCAGCGGCACATGCGTTAGCCGTAGGCGGGCCATACTCGATTCCACAACACCAATCAGCACAGCGATGGCCAGCGCTCCGGCAATGAAAATCGGCCAATCGAGCCAGACACTGCCGGTAATCATGGGGAAAGCGACACGCACCACCAGCGTCGTGAAAACGAATAGTTTTAGCGCTGCCCCATAGAGAATCATGCCAAAGGCCGGGCCACTGTGATCCAGCACCATGACCTCATGAATCATCGTCAATTCCAGATGCGTGTTCGGATCGTCAAAGGGAATCCGCGAGTTCTCCGCCAGCAGGATGATGAACCAACTCAGCAAGACCAAGGCCAGTGGGGCGCTCGACGCCGACCAGTGCGAAGCCAGCGAACTCCCGAGCAGGTTCGTCAGTTGTAGCGAACCCGACAACTTGGCGAGCACGAGCAACCCGAGGAAAAGCGCCGGTTCGGCCAGACACGCAAAGGTAACCTCCCGTGCGGCGCCCATGCCCTCGAATGCACTGCCAGTATCCAGGGCCGCCACGGCCGTAAAAAACCGCCCCAAGCCAAGCAAGTACGCAAATAAAATGAAATCGCCAGTGAACGAGATCGGTGCTTGCGAATCGCTTAGCGGGATCATCATGGCAGCAATCACGGCCGTTGCCAAAGCCACTACCGGCCCGGCGCGAAATACCCAAGTCGTCGTGGTGCTGAACACAGATCCTTTTTGAGCCAGCTTGATCAAGTCGTAATACGGCTGCAGTACCGGTGGGCCAACTCTTCCTGCAAACAATGCCTTGACCTTGGTAATCACGCCCACCAAGAGTGGCGGCAACGTTAACACCACTGCGATATGCATCAAATTGTGAATGATCGCGTCCATCACGGTGCCTCTAGCGCCAGAGCAGCAAGGCAATTAATGCGAGGAAAATGTAGAGCAAGTAGGCCTGAATGCTTCCCCGCTGAAACACTCGAAATTGAGTAAACAGCCAAGTCCAGAATCGGAAGGACGGCAACGCCGCTTCATCGAGCACCGGGTCAGCCACATGACTGTGAAAATTGCTGGACTTTGGGAACGCCGACACGACGCGAGGTTCGTGCGTGCGTGGACGAAGCGCCCAGGCGAATAAACCGACCAGCATTTGCGCAAACGAAGAAGAAGTGTATTGCATGCGGGCAGTTGGCTTGACGTAGCCACAACCCCAGGTCGTGCCTTCCGCGACAACGTTGGCCTGAAGCCGCAGCCGCAACAGCGCGCCTATCAGAGACACGGACGCGATCAACAGCAACCCCATCACGCTGATCCACCCTAGCGGAGCCAGTGTGCCAAGGCGCCCACCAGCGTCCGTCACGCTGGGCGCCCAGGCTGAAACCGCCTGAGCGAGAATCGGCACTATCAGTCGCGGAGCCAATCCGATCGAGAAGCACGAGATCACCAAGATACCCATTGGCGCCAACATGCTTAGCGGAGATTCGTGTGCATGCTCAGTGTGCTGGGATCGCCCAGTGCCGAGAAAGACCGCGCCGTATACCTTTACAAAACACGCCACCGCTAAGGCGCCGATCAGCGCTAGAGCAGGAGCTGCAATCGCGGCTCCTGAAAAAGTCACCTCATTTTTGCCCAGGATCGTACCGAATGAACCTAAATAAATGAGGAATTCACTAACGAACCCATTCAGGGGCGGTAATCCACAAATCGCCACCGCCCCGACCAAAAAACCAATGCTCGTCCAGGGCATTTTTTTCGCCAGGCCACCCAACTGGTCGATCTCACGTGTGTGGGTCGCGTGAATCACCGAGCCGGCGCTCAGAAAGAGCAGGGCCTTGAAGAAGGCATGGTTCCAAACGTGCAACAGAGCGCCGCACAGGCCAAGAATGATCCACTCAGAGGTCCCCAGCGAGCGGCCGACGAGCGCCAGGCCGAGGCCCATGACGATGATGCCGATGTTTTCGATGCTGTGGTAGGCCAGCAGGCGCTTCAGGTCGTGCTGCCCGATAGCAAAGGCAACCCCCAGCACACCCGAAATGGCTCCTAGCCCCAGCACGATCGTTCCCCATGCCAACGGCGGATCGGGCACTAACGACAAGACCCGCGCCAGACCGTAGATGCCCATTTTGATGATGACGCCCGACATGATGGCCGAGACGTGGCTGGGCGCAATCGCGTGGGAATCAGGCAACCAAATATGCAGCGGCATGATGCCGGCCTTGAGCCCGAATCCCACGAGAGCCAGAAGGAAAATCGCCGTCGCCATCCCGGCCGGCAAGCGGTCTTGATGCAGTGCAACCAACGAATACGAACCGCTGACCGAATGTAACAGGGCAAACAAGGCAAACAGACACAAGGTCGCCGCGTGTGCGGCTACAAGGTAAATCCATCCGGCTTTTCGCGCTTCCTCCTTGTGCGCTTCGGTCGTCACCAGAAAAAAGGTTGAGAGCGCCATGATCTCCCAACCAAAGAGGAACAGAATGCTGTTGCGGGCGACCACCAGCATTGCCATGCTGCCGGTGAGCGTGCCGCAGAAAAATCGCAACTTGCGCCCATTTTGTGGATGCTCCGATTGTTTCCAGTAACCCAGTCCATAGATGTTTCCCAACAGCGAAACCAGGAAGATCGGCAGCAGAAAAATCGCCGACAGCCCATCCACAGCAACGCTGAATTCTCCGCCGGGAATTGCCCACGCCTGCACGATTGGCGAACTGTCGCCCGTAACCCAAAACGCAGCAATACCCGCCAAGCCAATCGCTGCACCGATCGTGGCCAGCGCTGTTGTCAACCATTGTCCGCGCATTGAAGTCCGTCTGAAGCAAAGGCCCGCCAGCCCGCTCGACGCAGTAGTGACGATTCCCAGGAGGACCAAGTTCTCACTCACGGCGAACCCCATAACCTGCGAATGGGCACCCAAGCCAAGGCCAACACGACCATCAGCGCGATGTAGACCAAGTAAACGTGAACCTTCCCTTGCTGCAGAATGCGCAACTGCGAAAACCGCTCGGCCCAACGGCGGAAGAACGGATCGTATACCTTCTCGGTGATCGGATCGGGATATTGAGAATCGAATTCTCCCGCAGCTGGAAACAACCCTTGTGGTGCCTGCCTGTGAACATGCGGCCGCAGGAAACGAGGCAGCAATTGCTGGGTCGTCATTTGCGCGAACGATCGCCCTGTATACTGCATGCGTGCCGTTGGCTTGACGTAGCCGCAGCCCCAGGTAAGACCGTCTGCCCGCGCGGCATTCCGAGACCAAGCCAGGAAACCAAAAAACGCTGCCACGATTACTATCGATGTCAAAGCGTCAAAATTGCCGAGCACACCAAGAGGTTCGTCCGCGGAAGCCTCGCTCAGCCAGGATGTAGTAGCCTGCTGGCCAAGAAGCTGATTGATCACGCGGCCGACGGGGCCAAGGACCACCCAGGGGATCATCGCCATGGCTAAACACCCAACAACCAGAACGAGCATCGGCCCTAGCATCCACCGCGACGACTCATGGGCATGCGCGGCAACGTCGCTCCGCGGCGACCCCAACAGTACAATGCCCGCCAGACGAACAAATGTGATCGCCGCCAGCCCACCAATAAATGCCAACAGGCCGATGGCCAGAAGTGCCACCAAGCTGCTGGTGCCGCTGGTCGATAGTGCATATTTGACGAGTCCTAAATACATCAACCACTCGCTGACGAAACCGTTCAACGGTGGCAAAGCGGCAATGGCGACGCACCCCAGAATCATGCACGATGCAGTCCACGGCATCCTCTTCATCAAACCGCCGAGCTGTTCGGTGTCCTTCGTCCCGGTAGCGTGCAACACGCTGCCGGCGCTGAAAAACATGAGCCCTTTCATCAGGGCGTGATTCCAGATGTGCAACAGAGCTGCCGTCATTCCCAGCACGGCCACGACCGGCAATTCGCGCGCCGATCCCCACAAACCAACTCCCAACGCCAGGCCGATCAACCCCATGTTCTCGATGCTTGAATAGGCCAACGTGCGCTTCACGTCGCGCTGCTGCAAGGCCAGCGATATACCCACCACTCCCGTGAGCAGACCAAACGCGGCGATTGTCGGTCCCCACCAGGCGGCGGGCCGTCCCAAGAATGTCAGCACTCGGAGCATCCCGTAGAAACCCATCTTGATCATCACGCCTGACATCAAAGCGGACACATGCGACGGGGCCGCCGGATGTGCTTCCGGCAGCCAGACGTGGAAGGGAACGAAGCCGGCCTTGGATCCGAACCCGATCGCGGCCAGCACGAAGAGGACGCTGGCCCCGCCAGCGCTCAGAGCAGGCATCCAGCGAAATGCGTCGAATTCCAAACTTCCCGCCTGCCGCGCCAAGAGCATGAACGCAAGCAGCAAAAACGCGACGCCGAGATGCGTGGCAACGAGATAAATCCAGCCGGCGCGTCGAACCTCGGCCTTTTCGTGCTCGAAGGTTACGAGGCAGTAAGCCGCTAGCGACATCACTTCCCATGCGAATAAAAACAGAAAAGCCGTCCGCGCAATCAGCACCAGCTCCATGCCGGCGACGAACACATTGAAGAAAAACCACGGACTGCCAAGCTTCTTTTCGTGACGATAGCCAAGCAGATAGCTGCCCCCGTACACGGCCCCCAACGCGGATAGCAGGAGCACGGGCAACAGGAAGAATGCGCTTAACTCATCTAGGCCAAGGCAGAAGGCGCCATGTGCAGCGTCCCAGCTTAGTCGCAGTGATTCCGGTGCACCCCCAACTAAGACTCGCCACGTTGGCACCAATCCGACGAGACAACCCAGCGCAGCTCCACCAGCGCCCAGAGCGGTCGCTGCTCTGGGATTCTTCGAGAAAGTAAAAGCGGCGATTCCGGCCACCAACTGAAGTGTGACCGCAGCAAGCAAAGCGTCCATGATGCTTATGCCACCTTCCCTCCTTCGCTCGTGCTCGCGCCCATCCCTGCCTCGACGCGGCAAATCTCTTGCATGATTTCCTCCTGCGGCGCGTGGCGATTCACCGCCTTCCTCAGCCTGTCGTCGTGCAACGCGAAGGACAATCGCGACAGCAGTTGCAAATGGCTTCGGTTGGTCGGACTGATCATCGAGAACAGAACGTGGACGGGTTTTCCATCCAATGCCCCGAAGTCGACTGGTCGCTCCAGAAATGCCAGAGTGACCGTCGGTCGCTCCACATGTAATACGATCGGGTTGCGTACGTGCGGAATCGCGATGCCGTCGCCGATCGCCGTCGAAGCCGACGCTTCCCTAGCGAGGAAGAGTCGCAGGACCAGTTCACGATCGATTCCTTCAGGGAGCGGCAGCACCTCAACCAGCGCGCGCAGTGCGCCGCTCTTGTCGGTGTCGTGAAGCCGATAGAATATTCCGCCTGCTTCGAGCGACTCAAGTAGGGTTGGCACCGGCTGTAAATCCGCTTCCATCCGGTCAAACATTTGCAGCGAGACTTTAATCTGGTTCGCGGTTGCCCATTCCAGGAGTTCAGCCCGATTGAAACGATACTGGCCGCTCACGTACTGCGCAGGCATACCCCTCCGCTTGATCCAGCGCGTCACGGTTGATTCCGGCACCTCAAGGAATTTTGTCACATCTCGAATCGTCAATTGCATTATGAATAACTCTCGTCTTTGGAAAGTGACTGCCAACGCCAAACATGCGGTCATCGCGACCTATCAATGCATTTTGGTTTTGCAGTCCTGCCCGTCGATGCATTGGCGATGTGGCTGCTCGACTAACCCTGCCTTACGCGCGGATGGATTTCTTCTTGGGCTTGGTTGGCTTGTTGGGTTCGTCATTCTGCTGCTCCTCTTCGCGGAGCAACGTCTGTATTTCGCTCAGGTGGGATAAAAAGAACTTCCGCAGTGCTCCTAACACCGTGGCGAGCGCCGGATCACGCAAGCGGTAAACGATTTGGTTGCCATCCTTGCGCGTCTCGACCAAGTGCTTGTTTCGAAGCACGGCAAGATGCTGGGAAGCATTCGCCTGTTCGACGCCAATTTTTTCGCATAACTTACCCACCGACATCTCTTCAACACACAAATGCTCGATGATGGCGATGCGTGTCGGGTGGGCCAGGGCTTGAAAGACCCCCGCCTTGAATCGTCGCATTGATTCGATCATGGTTTTTCACCTTGCCACAGGTGATTAAAGCACGCAATAGATTACGAACATTAGAATAATCGAATATATTTTGCAATGTTAGTTTTTGCAATCGAAGGGCTTGTCTGCATACCGGCTCTGCCACGCACAAGTTCTAGGCACAGCCAAGCAGCAACTATGGACCGCCCGCAAAAAGACCGGCACGCGTCGTTCCGGCATCGCCGACGCAGATGATTGCAGCGAGCCAGGATTACACCGGAGGGACGGTCTGAATTTCACTCATTGCTTTGGACGCTGCATAATTAAGATCGTATCCAAGCCGTTTAACTGGGTGGCGCTCGACAATTCCCAACCGTCGTTTCCAAGCTTATTTAGGTCGTCAGTAGCCAAGGAGCGATTGGTCGCATTCAATTGTCCAAGGCGATACTCCCATTTCTGGACCGCTGGCTTGGCGTCCTCTGCAGCTCTTGGCTGATTGACCCGCATTCCAAACCATGCAATGGCGACGAGAAACGATAGGGCGAGTGCGAATGTCGATTTGCGCATGGGTTAGCTCCAAAGACAAAATAGATGGGGAAGCGATGCCCCCGATTCTACCCGATGGGCGCAAAGAAAAAGCCGCCCGAAGGCGGCTTTGATTATTCATCTATTGGAAGCTCTTGCGCATATAGCGAATCGAGTACCTCTTTGCGAGACTCCCCCCTGGAGCGTCCGGTGCCTTAACTGACAGAGGTCCATTCCACCGCTGCCAATGTGCGGCCCAAAGGACAAATGAGGGCGTGGCAGAAGCCGTGGAATTGATGCCGTCTGTCAGTTCGTCCTTGGTCACGAACGGAGTACTTGAAAATACAGTGGGACATAGTAGTTGGACCTAACCCCGGCCACTCAAGCTGATCAGCATCTGGCTGACCTGTCCAGGTTTTCCAAAAACGTGACCTTGGCGGCTGCTCACGGTCGCCATCTAAGCCTGTGCACCCATTGACGACAATTGTAGACGCGGCTACAATCCGTCTACAGATGTAGTCGTTCAGGGCGGGGGTTTGCGACGTCCGATTATTTGGTTCCTACTCAGGATGTCTGGTCATGCAACGAATGCCGACGCAACTCGGGCAAGCCGAATTCGAGGTTTTGCGAATTGTGCAACAGCGCCAGCCGATTACCGCCGGCGAAGTTGCCCAGCAGGTCGCCGCCGACACCGGCAAAGCCCGCACCACGGTGGCCACCATGCTGCAGCGATTGTTGCAAAAGGACTTTCTCACGCGTAAAAAAATCGAAGGCAAATATCGCTATTCGGCCCGGTTGGGAAAAACAGAATTGCTGAGCGGGTTGGTCCACCGGTTTGTCGAGAACACGCTGGGCGGGTCAGTTTCTCCGTTCGTGGCCTATCTGGCGGAGATTCCACGATTGACTATCGAAGAGATCGACGAGCTGCAGCAATTGCTTGCGGAACTCGACCCGCGGAAAAAAACAAAGGGGAGGCGGCCATGAACTCCTGGATTGAAAGCACAAACGCCCTGAGCGCGGCCTGGGCCCCCTGGCTGTGGCGTGCCTGTTGGCAGGGGGCGATTGCCATCGCCGTAGCGTGGCTGATTACCTTGGCGCTACGAAAAATTTCGCCGCGCTTGCGATCTTGGATTTGGCGATTGGCCTATTTGAAATTGCTGTTGCTGCTGGTTTGGACTTCGCCGATCAGTCTGCGGCTGCTGCCAGCCGCCCAGGAATCAGGAATCAGAAGTCAGGAGTCAAGCGTTTCGGCATCGGATGCCAATTCTTCGTTTAGCCGCGAAGCGAACCGGAACGCTTTCAGCAATCAGCCGGCAGCCCTTGGAAATGCGTCCAGTGCAGGAAGCGCAACTGCGTCTGGCGATCACGGCGGGCAAGCGGCTCAACCCTCGGCGATTGCTGCTCAAGTACAACCAACCAATCAATCGCATCTTGGCTTGACCACTGCTTTGTTCATGGCGTGGCTTGCAGGCGTCGTGGTCGTTGTGACGTTGTTCGTTTTTGATGCCTGGCGAGCATGGCGGTTTGTCCGTTCGGCCCGCTCTCTCGACGAGCCCCGGTGGCTGGCCGCATGCCAAGAAGTTTGCCATCGCATGGCAGTAAGACGGATAGTTCGCTTGTGCACAAGCGACAGTGCGCGTGGACCATTGCTCGTACGATTTGTATCACCCGCGATTGTCATTCCAGAACGGTTCGTCGATCAACTGACCTGCGAAGAGGCCCGGCTGGTGTTGGCGCGCGAATTGGCACATTTGCGCCGGCACGATTTGGGTTGGAACTCGCTCTCGGCGGTAGCTGCATGCAGCGCTGTATTTCCATCCGCTGGTGTGGCTGGCCCATCGTTTTTCTCGCCAGGAACAAGAAATGGCGTGCGACGAGTTGGTCATTTCGCGTTTGGGTGTGGAGCAACAAGCGTATGGACAGATGCTGGTGAAGATCGTGCGGCAAATTGGCGGCCCACTTCGCTCCCGATTAGTGGCAGTTGGTATTTCGACTTCCTATCAATCTCTTGCCTGCAGATTGTCGGCCATGAAACAGATTCGCTCTGTCACGCGCGGACAGGTTCGGTTGACGGGCGGCACGCTCGTGTTATTCGCGACTGTCGCCGTAGTTCCCTGGAGATTAGTGGCCCAGGAGGCCGCGCCAGTGCCCGCCCCTGCGGACACAAAATCAGATGCTTCATCGGATGCCAAACCCAATGTTGATGACGCTGGCAATACTCCTGCCGATTCCGCAGGCAAAAATAGAGGAGGGTTCGGAATTCGGCAGATTCCGGGCGAGGTTGATCAAGTAGCGGAAAAGCTTCTCGTCGGTCACTGGCGAGGCGAAGGCGATGAGGAATTTACCTTCTTAGCCGATGGAACCTGTGAAGAATATCCGCGACTCCTTGTGCCTGGTCGCGAAGGAATTGAAGTAAAGGGGCGAGGCAGGTGGTCGGCGGCGAGGGCTGATTCTCAATCATGGTTGACAATTCAACCAGCGGCGAGCGATATCTCTCTGCGCAGCTTGCCAGAATTGGAACCGGACGGGCCGAGTCCAGGTTCAAAGGCATTTCGAATCGTTCTTCTCAACGATTCACTTTTGAGGCTGGCCGGAACTCGCGGTTCAGGCAATTCGACAGCTCACTTTTATCATCGAGTCAACCAGACTGACAAATCTGGAGCTGCCTATGATTCGTCGATTCCCGAGCCATTACGACGAGTTGCCAAATTCGCAGAGTTAAGTCCCGAGGAAGCGCTTGCCGTCTCGAATGCACTCAAACCAGATGCCTCGCTTCAGCTATTCGAACTGTTGGCGCGACTGAGCGCAGCCCGCAACGGGAAGATCGATTTTGCGGAATTATTTCAGCTCAATACTGAAGAAGCGGCAGCCTTCGCGGAACTCTACAAGCTCACCCGGGGAAGCGTGAGCAAGATGGTGGCACTTTCTCAGGAAGGGCAGCTAAATCCCGTGGAAGCACGCGCAGTCGAAAAAGTTGGCGAATTTGCCAGTCATCTCATGATGTTTTTTCATTCCCAATTTCGATCTCTTTTCAAAGATGACATTAACCGCGGCGTCAACTTTGCAAAACTTCCTCCAGAGCGACAACGACAAATTGAAGCTATCCAAAAACTTGAAGGATATATTTCATACCAAGAAAGCTTCTTGAACCGCGCAGTGTTGCATCAGTGAGAATTGGCTGTTTAATTAAATACAAAGTGCCCCGCATTTCAAATTCTCTTTTACACTTAGAAATATGTTCCCACGCTTATTGCGAGAAGCTGCCATTTTCTTTCAGCCCGGTTGTTTCTGGCTGGAAGTTTCCGGCTCTTATCAAACCATTTCACGGAGAATTCAAGCCATGAAATCGATTCATTCGTTCACGCGAAAGCAAATGGCGCTCTCTGCTACAGCCCTTATCTTATTGGCCGCCGTGACAATTGTCCCCTGGCAACTCGTAGCGCGAACAGCCAATGCAGCGTCGCCCGAAGTAAAATCGGCGTCTGCGGCCGACGATAAAAATGCCCCCGATAAGGACAACTCGGCAGCGGTCGATGGCACTGGCGGCAAATTGTCTCCGGAGCAGTTGCTTGCGGGAGCTTGGCGAGGCACGACAGGTTACCTTCCGCAAAGTGGCGGTTCAGACTTGACATTGATTTTTAGCCAGGATGGAACCTGCCAAATGTGTTCCCAACCGCAACCAACTGGCGGTGGCTACGTAGGTGCTTCGGGTGTCTTTTCAGCATTGGAAAACATGTCGCGGGCATTGGAAAATCGAAGGTGAGAATTTGACCATTATCCCAAGTCCGCAAAGAACACCCTGGCTAAAAGGCATTTCGGCCCCACCTCCGCCGATCGACGAGGCAAAGCAGGAGGAAACGAGAATAGTCTTTCATATTGCTCGCTTGGATGATGCTTTGCTTCGCCTGACTTCGCTCGAAGCCACTCAGCCGCAGCCGGGAGAAGCAAACGGTTTGGTAATTGCACCGACAGGTGGACTAATTCGGCCTGGCTCGCAAACTCGCACATTCTTCTTCCGGCGGGACAAAAAGACGCCTGCCAACGTTCAATACAGCCCTGATATTCCAGCCGGCGTGCGTGTGTTAGCCGAGCAGGCGAATCTCACGCCCGGCGAGGCCTTAGAATTGGCCAGCTACGTCGACAGCGTGCATGAGAAACTGGGTAGCGGCACGGTCGATCTATCAGTAGTCCAGCGAATCGTCGATGCGCGGCGTGAAAAAATCGATTTTGCACAATTGTTCGAATTGACTCCCGACGAAGTGAGTGCATATCGCGAACTCATGAAGCTAACCGGCGATCGTTATTCCACCGCGGAGACTCTTTCCAGCAGCGGGCAATTGACTGCGACTGAAGAATCTGCCGTGCAGAAGCTTCGCAAGGTGTTAAGGGAACTGAATCGACTCGTTGTCGTTTTAACTCACGATTTCCAAACAAACAGTGTGCAAATCGACCCGAGCAATTGGTTTAATAGCAATTTCGGCCCCAGCATCGATGAGGAAGCGAGCCAGCAGCACGTGGGAACGCGCCAGCAGCGGTTCGATTTATTGCGGAAAACTGCGGCTGCTGTGGACGATTTGCAACAATGGTTGAATGCCACCGTCTATAGCAATTAATTGCTGGCTCATCGCACACTCGTGCTGGCCTTGTTCAGAAGATCGGTCGATAATCTGGCCCGATAAACACACAGGAGTCACCTGTATTAAGTTGTTTTTGCTGTTCGAGCTACTTTCTGCAGCCGCTTCCACCACAACATCAAGCCGGCCAGCCGCCCCGAGGAGAGCCAAAAATAAACCGTTTTGACGCTGACGCTGAGGAGCTGAGCAAACTGCGCTGGTGTCAAAATCGGTGGCCAGCGTGCGTCGTGCTCAAAGGCGTTGAAGACATTCTGCTCGATGAGATCGCAGACCTGACGCCTGCCGGCGGCCCCACTCCACCGCGTCGCCGAGATAAGCACTGGTTAGCGCGATGCCAATCGATGGATTAAAGGCTCGTTCTTCTGCGATGCAAAATTTGCATCGCAGATCGCAACCCGACAAATAAAATAGTTGCGACGGGATGAGTTCCAATTCCTCACCCATTTCGATGCGATGGCGGTACACGCGAGCTTGAGAATCTGCCTTGCAAAAACCTCGTTCGCCAGCCGTGCGGTTGACTTGGCAGTCGTGCTCGCAAAGGCGGCAGGACTCATAGTGCTGCCAAGCACGAGCGATGATTTTTTGATCGACCGCTAACTGCATAGCCGGTCTCCCACAATGCGCGACTGCTGCCCGTTCCTGAAAAGACACCTGTATGGTAACAGGTAGCGTAGGAGGCTGTCAAAGTGCAGCTTCTTAAGCTAGTGGGTCAGTCTGAAATTTGAATTAGTCTATTCTTCCCATTTTTTTGTTGAACGCCCTCGGTAAATCGTAAATACGTTTGAACGTAAATGTGATATCGATAACACCAGTACACAGAGCAAACACAAGTACGAATCCCCCAATTGCCGACAAAGGCCACGCGTGAATTTGAAAAACAATGCCTAGCAGCAAAGAGATAAGACATAGGCTTATTGAAATCAATAATGTGATGGGGACCACCCCAAACCTTTTTACAACTCCATCAGGAAATGGCGGACCCAGATAGGAAGCGCGTTTCGGATATCGCCGCGAAAAACGCTCCATCTCTTCAAATATCGCCCGAAGGATTGGGCTTTCTGGGATTGGATCTTTTAATTTTAGGATTTCGTGTCTCAGTCTACGAACAGTCAAGACATCGCAAACACATACTGCTGCGCAGCATAGAAATCCACCTGCCGCAGCGAATATTGCCCAGTGTTCACGCAAAAATTCAATCGATGAAGCCATAACAGTTTTCTGGCATAGGCGTTTTGATCACTCCGCTGCCCACCATCATACCGGTAGTTGGTCAGTCTAATTCTGAGAATTCTGCATCGCGTCCACGGCATCACAATTCTGCCATAGCACCTCCAAGATAATCGAGTCATGCAGTGGGCAACGCAGTCGACTTCGAACTCGATCGCAGTATTCAATCGCGTCGGCCGGACCCAAAAGCAGATGGAAAACTGAACCCTTGGAAAATTCCGCATCTGGAGGGGTGTCCGGCGGTAGTGGAGCGTTCAACATATCGTTGTTCCAGGCATCGAACTCAGCAATCAATTCGGCCTGAAATTCGTCCCAGCTTAATTCGATGCCAAAAATTCGTGGATCGAATTTATAGGCTCTCGTGACTGGATCACGTACAGAATCTCGCTCCATATTCCACCTCTTAGCGAAATTGACCCCTCCCCCATCATACCCGATTTGCCTTGAAAGCATGAGAATGGCTGAACTCAAAGTGAACCAAACGCTTCTAATGGCAATGGTGCAAAGCAGGAGGATCCCGCTCACGCATCCGGGATTACACCATTTCCGCTTACCACACTTCCACCCGGTCCTTGGGTTCGCGGTACATCGTGTCCCTCGGCTAAAGCTCACTCGCGGGATAGTCATTCGATTCCGATGAAGCTACGACGGCCTGATGACTTCACATCGCCGTTTACTCGGCCGACCGAGAGATTGCGAGCGGTATTGGTGCGTGTTTCATACAACCTGCTTAACCTTTTCTCCCACCCGATGGCGTATAAAATCGGGCTCACGGGCGTTTCAAATGGCAGCATCGTAAGTGATTTCACCGCGCTGATAGAGTTCCAAAAGCACTTGATCCATCGTCTGCATGTTATGCCGGCGGCCTACTTGCATTTCATTATAAAGCTGGTGCACTTGATGTTCTCGAATATGGCTGCGCACAGCATGTGTGGCGATACAAATCTCGCACGCTAGCACGCGGCCTTGGCCTGCAACTCGGGGCAATAGCTTCTGCGCGATCAGGGCCTGAAGGCTGTTGGCCAATTGCACCGTGATGGCGTTTTGCTGCTCGGCGGGAAACACGCTGTAGATACGCTGTATCGTTTGGGCAGCATCAGACGTGTGCAAAGTCGCAATGACCAAGTGACCAGTCTCCGCAGCGATCAATGCCGTTTCGATGGTTTCCAAATCGCGCAATTCGCCAATGACGATGACATCGGGATCTTGCCGCAGAATGTGCCTTCACGCAGCCTGGTACGTTCGAACGTCACTGAGTAGTTCCTGCTGAATAATTAAACTTCGATTGTTTTGGTGAGCGAATTCGACCGGGTCCTCAACAGTAATAATTTTCGCACGCCGCGTTTCGTTGATGGCGTTGATCATGAAATTCAGCGTCGTCGTTTTGCCCATCCCAGTTGGACCGGTAACCAGAATGAGCCCGCTGGGCAGCCGTGTCAGCTCTTCGATAATCGGAGGCAAACCCAATTCGGCTGCCGACCGAATGTTTGTTTCGCAAAGACGGATGGCGAATTCCTGGCAGCCTGCGTGCATGTAAACGCTAATGCGAAATCGGCCGATGCCTTCCATGTGTCGGGAAAAACACAATTGCCAGTCGCGCTCGAACAATTGCCGCTGATTGTCGTCAAGCAACGTGCTGTAAAGCGAATTCAAGTCCCCCTCTGTCATTGGTGGCCCGCCAATGGGGCGAATTTCGCCATGAACGCGCAAGGCGGGCGCACACCGCGAACCAAATGCACGTCGCTGGCATGGTGCTGCCGAGCCGTTTCAAGATTTTTTCCAAAGTCCAGGACATATTGCGGTTTTGACCGATGATTGAACTAACTCCGACCCATCCAACGGCGTATCGTAGCTTTCCAAGAGCCGCGGCCAAGTTCGGCCAGCCGCACGCCAGCTTTTTCATGTCGAGGACAAAGCTCCAAACATCGCTCGAAGCTGTTGCGCACGAATCGATGAACCCGAGTTCTTCCTGGCAGCGGCCAAGCACGTACCAGGCGAAATAGGCATTCGCGGCGGCTTGGGCGGCCGCTTGGGCACGTTGCAGAGCTTTGCTGGGAGCGGCATAGTGCAAATAGATCAGTGCGATTTCCAGCGGCACCAGCCAATCGCGACTGACCAACTGGGCGCGATCAAAGCAGTGTCGATCCATATCTTGACGCCCGGCCAGCATCACTTCTCCTCGAACCATCCAACCGTAGGCCGAATCGCCGCGCTGCTGCATGGCGCGCGTCACTCAAGGCATGCGCACTTGCTGCAGATCGCCTAAGCGGCACACTGCCCTCGCACAGGCCGGCCATGAGTTCGGGTTGATTCGGAAAATCACTCGAGTGCTTTGCGACTCCACAGTTCTGCTTGAGGGTGTTCGCCCAATTGAACGAGCATTTGAACCTGGCCGACCCAAGCCACGACTAACATCTTTTCCTCTTCCAGGCGCGCGAGTAAAAACGCAGCGCGTTTTCAAAGTTTCCATTGCGGCGGTGGTGATCGGCCTGTTTGAGCCAGTGGTCCCCGTCATGGCGAGTCGCTATTCTCCGTCCGCGGAGAGTTCTCGCTGTCATCGGGAAATTCGAGCTTGTCGAACCGCATCTAGTTTTCCTTCATTGTTCCACGAAACCGACGCGAGCCAGCGGCCACGATCGCCGAGGAAATACGACGC
>CAWGBP010000044.1:0-9779 GCA_963820835.1 Pirellulales bacterium
GAACGACCGTAATCTTGTCGGCAATCTGTGCCGTCTGTTTCAACAGCTCGTTGAAGCGCACGCCCGAAAGCTTGGTGTCGATCGAGCCCATTTCACCCCGGTACTCAATCGGTGCATCATATTTCGGATCGAACGATTCCTGATGCGCCATGCCGCCGGGCAGAAAAATATGAATAACGCTCTTCGCCTTCGCCTCCGCAGGCTTGCCATCCGCCTCGGCGGCCGACCAGTTGCCCGCGCCCGCCTTCGCACCATCAGTCTTCGATTCCTCGGCCAGCGCCTGCAAGTGAAACAGTTGCCCCAGCGTCAGCCCCAGCCCGCCAATCACCCCCACTTGCAACATTTCCCGTCGCGACGGGCGAAAATGTGCCGGATCGTCTCGCCAGGTTACCACGTGGTTGCAGCATTTCGACATGGGTTATCTCCTATATATATGGAGTGGCGGCGAACTTGCGGCTCCAAAATCGGCTTACATAGTTATCGATTGAATTTAGCGCACGGCCAAGCAGGGCAGGCTATCGCAATTTTCATTCAGGCAGGCGGGAGGTAAATTTGCCAGGCGGGACCGGAAAGAATCGATCGGTGGGATAGGACAGGCTGGGCTCGCTTGGTGCCGCCGCTCACTTACTTAAAACCCTTTAACACGACCGATTTTCCTTCCAGCGGATACTTCAATGTACCGAATCCGCCACCTGCGTCAACAATTTCCATTCATCCGAGGGGGTACACGCCGATTCTCATTACTCTCTAGTTTCTATATTCTCTACTCCCTAACCTCTAACCCCTCGCGCAGCCGCCCATGACCCAATGGCAAGCCAGTTCCTACGCCCGCGAATCATCGCTGCAAAAACAATTAGCCGAAAAGCAGCTCAGCCGCCTCACGCTCGGCGGTCACGAGTCCGTGCTCGATGTCGGCTGTGGCGATGGGAAAATCACTGCCGAAATCGCTGCCCGCGTACCCCGCGGCTCGGTCGTCGGCGTCGATCCTTCCAGCAACATGATCGCCTTTGCTTACAGCCACTTTCCTCACGCGCAATTTCCGAATCTCCGCTTCGCCGTCGCCGATGCTTGCCGCCTGGGCTTTCAAAACGAGTTCGATCTGGTCACGTCGTTCAACGCCCTGCACTGGGTTCCCGAGCAGCTTGAGGCGCTGCGCTCGATTCGCGCTGCGCTCAAACCGACGGGGCATGTCGTACTGCGGTTCGTTCCGCAAGGCGAGCGCACGAGCTTGGAAGATGTCATCGAGCAAACCCGCGAGAGCGACCGTTGGTCGAAATATTTTGCCAACTTCAGCCAGCCCTATATCCATTTCACTCCCGATGAGTACCGCGGCTTAGCCCGCGAGGCCGGCTTCCGCTCGGTCGAGTTGCACATGGAGGATGGCGATTGGGATTTCAAAACCCGCGCAGGCTTCGTCGCCTTTGCCCACGCCACGTTCGTCGAATGGACCAAGCGCATACCCTCAAGTGAATGCGATGCCTTCATCGGCGACGTCCTCGATCGCTACCAATCCATCGCGGCCGGCAATCCCCAAGAACTGCACACTTTCAAGTACTACCAACTAGAAGTGAATCTGGCGCCGTGATTCTGCAATCACCTCGTGCGGCAGGCCCAACAGCGGGCAGAGGTTCTGACCGGAAAACGACGGCAGGTCTAGGCATGCAGTCCGCAATCATTATGCTGAATCTCAGGAGTACCAAGGCCCAGCGTCTACTCCGAATAATCGCAGTCCGCCTTCCCAACTTTTCTAGCCGCTTGCCGTAGCCACACCGGTGATGAAACTCCTCTTCCTCATCTTTCGTAACCTGCGCCGCAGTTTGCTGCGGACGACGCTCACTGCTCTGGGGACCGTTGTCCTTGTGCTAGTGGTGACGATGGCTTGGGCGTTTCTGGCTTTTATCGACCATGTGACCGCCGATAAGAGCAAGAACTTCAAAGCCATTGTGACCGAGCGCTGGCAAATTCCCAGTCAAATGCCAATCTCGTACGCCAACACCATGGCCGACGGCGCGGCGCGCCAACCGGGCGATATTAAGCCGACCGACTCTATGGCTTGGCAGTTTTATGGCGGCACGCTCGATCCCAAGAATATGACGCGCGAAAACCTGGTTTTCGCCATCGCCATGGATCCCAAAAAGATCGCCACCATGATGGACGATCTGGAAGATCTCACTGGCCCGCAAAAAGCCGAGTTGGAGCGGCTTATCGACGAGACGATCAAGAACCCGCACGCGCTGGTGATCGGCGAAGATCGCCTCAAAGCCATCAATAAGCGCGTCGGCGAGCGCATTAAGCTCTACGGATTGAACTTCAAAGACCTCGACTTGGAGTTCGACATCGTCGGCGTGTTTCCGCTGCCGCGGTATAACCAGTCGGCGGCCTTCAATGAAGAATATCTGAAAGCCGCGCTGGAAGATTACCAGCGCAAGCATAACGGGCAGGCGCATCCGATGGCGCAAAAGTCGCTAAACCTCGTCTGGCTGCGCGTGCCCGATCAGGCCTCGTTCAACAAGCTTTCCGACCAGATTATGAACAGCCCGCTATATTCATTGCCGGCGGTCAAGGTCGAAAGCCAATCGAACGCAGTCGCCCGCTTTATGGAAGCTTACCGCGACATTTTTTGGGGCGTGCGGTGGATCTTGACGCCGGCCGTGCTGTTTACGCTCGTGCTGGTGCTGGCTAATGCCATTAGTATTGGGGTCCGCGAGCGCGGCACTGAGATGGCCATTCTCAAAGTGCTTGGCTTTCGACCGGGGCATATCCTCATGCTGGTGCTAGGGGAAGCGCTGGTGATTGGCGCGCTGGCTGGTTTGATTAGTTCCGGCGCGACTTACTTTGTCATTAATGGATTGTTCGGCGGCATCAAAATTCCCATCGCGTTTTTTCCAGCCTTCCTAATTCCGGAACAGGCGCTGCTATGGGGATTTTGCATCGGCGCGGGCACGGCGCTTGTCGGCAGCATCCTCCCCGCGTGGACTGCCTGCTCGGTGAAAGTTTCCGAAGTGTTTGCGAAAGTGGATTGAGAGGGCTGCCTATCACAGAAATTAACCGCGGATGGACGCGGATTTTACGGACGAGGAGGGAAACCACTGATTGACGCTGATAGACGCTAATAAGAACAATTTCACGAGATTCCGAAAACGACCCGATAGCCCAACATTGTTGGCGTCTCCTACTTTTCAGGTCATTAGCATCTATTTAGCATTCATTAGCGGTTTGACTGTTTATTTTTCATCCGCGGCATCCGCGAAATCCGCGGTTACTGAACTAAATCACTAAGTCTCCGAATTTCGATGCTTGCTTACTCCTTGCCAACTTTATCGCCCACGCTTTACGCCCTGCTTGCTGGCGGCATTTTGGCGCTCGTCATACTGTCGATTTTCGGCCGCGTGCCCATCCAATACAGCCTGCGCAACTTGCGGGTGCGCTGCGCACCACCATCCTCACCTCTTTGGCCTTCATGCTCGTGATCGGCCTGATGATCGTCATGCTCGCGTTCGTCAACGGCATGAGCCGGCTCACGCAGCAAAGCGGCCAGCCCGGTAATGTGATTGTGCTTTCCGACGGCGCCATCGACGAACTATTCAGCAACTTGCAATCCACCGAAACCGGCGATGTCGAGCGCCAACCGGGCGTGCTGCGCGACGAGCACAATCACCTGCTCTGCAGCCGCGAAACTTATTTGGTCGCCATTCAAGATACGGGGACGATAAAAGACAACCGTCCCGCACGGCGTTTTGTGCAAGTGCGGGCGATTGAAGACCCGCTCATGGCTGCCCGCGTGCACAACATTAGCTTATATCCCGAGGGGAAATGGTTTTCCGAGGCGGGTGTGGAAAAAATCCAGGGCACCGACGACGAGGCGATTCAGGCCGTGCTGGGTGAAGGCATCGCGCGGGAAATGGGGCACGATCGCGGTCAGGAATCGATAAAGGTGGGAGATATTTTCGAACTCGGCGGCCGCAAATGGATTGCCGTGGGCATTACCAAAACAGAAGGTTCGACGTTTGGTTCCGAAGTGTGGGCCAAGTGGAACCTGGTGTCGCACTTATTCGGCAAAGAGCGCTATACATCGATCGTGCTGCGCACCGCCGGACCGGCCGAAGCCAAAGCATTGGCCGACGAACTGACGACCAATTTCAAAAAAGCCGCCGTGCAAGCAGTGCCCGAGACAGAATACTTCGCGCGGCTCGACGATACGAGCAAACAATTCTTGGTGCGCCATTATTTTTGTGACCGCCATCATGTCGATCGGCGGCGTGTTTGGCGTCATGAACACGATGTTCGCGGCGGTAAGCGCCCGCAAGCGCGATATCGGCGTACTGCGCATTGTGGGGTTTGCACGCTGGCAAGTGCTGGCCGTGTTCTTGGCCGAATCGCTTTTGATTGCGCGCTCTGGGGGGTGCGCTGGGCTGCATTTTGGCCAGCTTCACCGATGGCTGGACCGCCAATAGCATTGTTAGCGGCGGCCAAGGTGCAGGGAAATTTGTGGCGCTAAAGCTCGTGGTCGGCGTCGATGCGCTGGCCACCGGCATGGTCGTGGCGCTTATCATGGGCGCACTCGGCGGGTTCTTCCCCGCACTTTCGGCCATGCGCCAACGACCCCTCGAATCGCTGCGCGCAGCTGTGCCAGCGCGATTCTCGAGAACTTTTTCCGTATTCGCTCTCGCCGATTTTCTCAGGCGGTTATGCCGATATTAGCGAAGTAACTATTTCGCGAACCACGACGGGCAGCTAGCATGGACGCTTCCTCCCAGGCCGGTTTTCGCATCCCACCGTCACCGGCCCGCAATGTTCTTTCGATCTCTAAGCGCACGGCGATGAACCGCTTCATTCCCAAAAGCATTTTGTGTCTGCGGGAATATAGCTGGCGAAAATTCTGGGGCGATTTGGTGGCCGGCATCACCGTGGGATTGGTGGCGCTGCCGCTGGCGATGGCGTTTGCCATTTCCTCAGGCGTGCCGCCACAAGCAGGTTTGTACACCGCTGTCGTCGCCGGCTTTTTGATTTCGGCCTTGGGGGGCTCGACGACGCAAATCGGCGGCCCGACCGGCGCATTTGTCGTCGTGGTGCATGGCATTGTCGATAAGTACGGCATGGCCGGCTTGTTCAATTGCACGCTCATTGCGGGCGTGATGCTCGTGGGCCTGGGTCTTACCGGACTGGGAAGGACGGTGCGGTTCATCCCGCGGCCGGTCATCGTTGGGTTCACCAACGGCATCGCGATATTGATCGCCAGCACGCAAATTAAAGACTTCTTTGGCCTCTCGATCAATAGAGTTCCCGGCGATTTCGTGGGGCGAATGGAAACGCTTTTTGCCCGCTTCAATACACTTTCGTGGCACGCCACGGCGCTGGCGTGTTCGGGAATCGTCGTCATTCTCTGTTGCCGAAAATTCCTCAACGCGTGCCGGCGTACATCGTGGTTCTCGTTTTAGGCACTGCCGTGGTTGCATTTAGCGGGATGTCGGTTGAAACTATCGGCACTCGTTTCGGCGGAATTCCCCAAGGCTTGCCTTCGTTTTCGCTGCCGAAATTTCAGCCTGAGATGATCGTGCCGCTCTTTTCGCCAGCGATGACCGTGGCGCTGTTGGGAGCCATTGAATCGCTGATGTCGGCGGTCGTGGCCGATCGGATGAGCGGGGATCGACATAACTCAAAAGTCGAGCTAGTGGCCCAGGGCATTGCCAATATCACCGTGCCGCTATTTGGCGGCATTCCCGCCACGGGCGCAATTGCCCGCACGGCTACGAATATTCGCTCGGCGCGAAAACGCCTGTGGCCGGCATGATTCACGCGCTCATGCTTTTGTGCGTGCTGGTGTTTGCCGCACCGCTTGGCGCAATACGTTCCGCTGGCAATTCTGGCGGCAATTCTGTTGGTCGTTTCGTACTATATGGGCGAGTGGAAGGAGATTCCCAAGCTGCTGAAGCTCACCTGGGCCGATATCAGCGTATGGGCGATTACGTTCGGGCTTACCGTGTTTGCCGATCTGACGGTGGCCGTGGAAGTGGGCATCGTGTTGGCGGCGCTGCTTGTACATTCGCAAAGTGACTAACACCACGACCGTCAGTCACGTGACGAAGGAGTATGTCGAAGAAGGATGGCTGCACATTCTACAAGACAAGCCGATTCCCGACTATGTGGCCGTGTTCCGCATTCACGGCCCATTTTTGTTCGGCGCCAGCGAGAAGATCTTGCAAATTGCCGATTGCATGGATGAGTTGCCGCCGATTGTGATTTTGCGGCTGCGGCAACATGACGGCGATCGACGCCACCGGCCTGCAAGTCTTTGAAGATTTGGCGGAAAAACTCCGGGCTGCGGCCACAGCCTTATTTTGTGTGTGCCCAGCCACAGCCGGCGAAACTCATGCAACAGGCCGAATTCGAGCGGCACGTGGGGCGCGAAAACATCTGCCCGAATTTCCACGCCGCCATCGAGCGGGCGATTGTCATTTTCTTCAGCACGCTTTCGGTGCGAGCTTCGGCGTAGCACGGTTGCATCGCCGAATGATGAAGCCGGCGCGATGCGGGACGGTTCATTGCCGCGCAGGCGGTTTTTCCACCGGCAGTGGTTGGCTTGGCTTGGAGCCGGAAAACAGCCCGCCGACGCCAATGCGCCCGCCGCCCATGAATACCAAGGCCAGGGCCCCAAACAGATAAAGTGCTTGCAACTCTAAAGCATACCCGCCGCTGTTGGCGTCGATCTTAGAGAGCAAATCCTGATGCTTGATCACGATGGCCACGATCATGTCGATGGCAATGATGAACCCTCCGAGCGCGTGAATAGGCCGGCGATAACGAGAATCGGCGCGGCGACTTCTCCCACATAGACGCCGTAGGCAACCCAAGTGGAAATTCCCCTGGCGGTTAGGTCGGGCATCATCCAAGCCACGCCGTTTTGCACTTTGGAGATGCCATGAACAGCATCAATCCGCCGATCGTAAGCCGCAAAATGAGTTTGCCGATATCGTTCCCCCAGCAGCTCTTGGCCGTATCCATCTACATCACCGCCTTTCTGGAGATGTTCGCATTGAATCGCCGCCCCGCGCGAATATGGGTTGCTCGTCGATTCGCGCGGGAACCTCTTGCCACTTTTAGCATGCTCACGCTGGCGCGAGAGCATGCCACCCTAACACACCAAACATGCTTGCGCTGCCGTGATTGTCTTCACGTACAGGCGCAAAATGGCAAGTTTGAATCACGCCACTGCCCATTTGACAGCACAATGCTAACCATTGCCACATCAACTTTTCATGAAACCGACGGCAAAAACAGAGCGCGGTGCGCTAAAATTGGCCTTTTCCCGCGGTGAATTCCGTGTACTATAAAGAGTTAAGTGGTCCCTCCCCTGTACCAAGCCGCAGCGGAGATAGTGGCGGTTTGGGGTTTCGCGAATCCGGCCTTTGTCTGGCCGATCGCGGTTTCGGCGACCCTTCGGGCTATCGGGCCCCGGCGGTTGCCGTTCCACGATAATGTCGAGCGTTTCTGTTGGCCCCGGTTTTGCACACCGAGGTTCAGTGAATCGTAAGCGCTCGATTTGCCCCGTGTACTTGAATGTTGGTTGAGGTTGTCTTTATGGAATTGCAGAATCTGCGAAACATCGGCATTTCGGCCCACATCGACTCGGGCAAAACCACGCTCAGCGAGCGCATTTTGTTCTACGCCGGCCGCATTCACCGCATTCAAGAAGTGAAGGGCGAAGGGGGCGCGACCATGGACTACATGGATCTGGAGCGCGAACGCGGAATTACCATCACCAGCGCCGCCACCACCGTGCATTGGGACGATGCGCCAGGGGTCGATCACCAAATCAATTTGATCGATACGCCGGGCCACGTCGATTTCACCGTCGAAGTGGAACGCAGCCTGCGCGTGTTGGACGGCGCCATCCTCGTGCTCTGCGCCGTCGGCGGCGTGCAAAGCCAATCGATGACCGTCGACCGCCAGATGAAGCGCTACCATGTGCCGCGGTTGGCGTTCATCAACAAGATGGACCGCACCGGCGCCAATCCGCTGCGCGTGGTGCAGCAGGTCAAGGAAAAGCTGGATTGCGACGCCATTCTGATGCAGCTTGCCGATCGGCAAGGAAGACGAATTCGAGGGCATGGTCGATCTGATCACGATGCAGGCCGTCTACTTCGACGGCACCAACGGCGAAAAGGTGCGCCGCGAAGCGATTCCGGCCGACATGCAGGAAGATGCCAAGAAATATCGCCACCCGATGCTGGAAAGCTTGTCGATGTACAGCGACGAGCTGATGGAACTGCTGTTGGGCGAAGCCGACGTGCCGGAAGAGTTGATTCACGCCGTCGGTGAAAGATGCCGTGCAAAACCAGGATGCCACGCCGGTGTTCATGGGCTCGGCCTACAAGAACAAAGGCGTGCAGCCGCTGTTGGACGCGATCGTGCGCTATTTGCCTTCGCCGCTGCACAAGAAAGTCGCGCCAAGAAGTGGGAAAACCCCGACGAAAAAATCCCGCTGACCGCCGATCCGACCAAGCCGTTCGTCGGCATGGCGTTCAAGCTGGTCGACGATCCGTACGGCCAGCTCACGTTCATGCGCATTTACCAAGGCACGGTGAACAAGGGAGACCAAATGGTCAACCAGCGCACCAGCCAGCAGCAGCGATTCAGCCGCATTGTGCGGATGCACGCCGACAAGCGCGAGGAAATGGATAGCGCCACGGCCGGCGACATTGTGGCCGTCATCGGCGTCGATGCCGCCAGCGGCGATACCTATGCCGCCGAGCCATAAGTTCTGCACGCTGGAAAGCATGTTCATCGCCGAGCCGGTCATCAAAATGGCGATCACCGCTACCAACCGCGATTCGGGCGACAAGCTTGCCAAGGCGCTGCAACGCTTCAGCCGCGAAGATCCGACGTTCCGCGTCACCACCGACGAAGAAACGGGCGAAACGATGATCGCCGGCATGGGCGAGTTGCACTTGGATATTTACGTCGAACGCATCCGCCGCGAATACAAAGTCGAAGTCGAAGTCGGTGCGCCGAAGGTCAGCTACCGCGAAGCCCCGACGCAAGCGGCCGAGTACAACTTCAAGCACAAAAAGCAAACCGGCGGTTCGGGCCAGTTCGCCCACATCGTCGGCAAGTTCGAACCGCTTGCCGGAAGACGCGCCCGGAAGCTGTTCGAATTCGAAAACGACGTCATTCAGGGACGCATTCCCAAGGAATACATTCCGTCGGTGGAAAAGGGCTTCCGCGCGGTGCTCAATAAAGGGCCCGATCGCCGGTTTCCCGATCGTCGGCCTCAAAGCGATTCTGGAAGACGGCTCGTATCACGAAGTCGATAGCTCCGACATGGCGTTCCAAATTTGCGCCAGAACTGCTTCCGCGAAACGTTCATGCAAACCAAGCCGGTGCTGCTGGAACCGGTGATGAAAGTGGAAATCGAAGTGCCCGACCACGTTCCAAGGCCCGGTGGCCGGCAATCTGACCAGCCGCCGCGGCATGATTATGTCGTCGGAAATCCACGGCAACACCGCCGTGATCGAAGGCGAAGTGCCGCTGGCCGAAACCTTCGGTTACTCGACCGACCTGCGCAGCATGACGCAAGGCCAAGGCACGTTCACGATGGAATTCTCCAAATACCGCCGCGTGCCGAATCAGCATTCAGCAGGAGATTATCGAGGAGAAGAAGAAGCAGTTGGTCGGGGCGAAGTAAATTATATCCCTCTCCTCGGGAGAGGGCCGGGGTGAGGGTGCCGGTCGTTGCACACTCGCTCGGCCCGCCCGCCAGTTGCAGCAGCCAGTCCAAC
>CAWGBP010000045.1:0-60898 GCA_963820835.1 Pirellulales bacterium
CTTCAACGGAGCTGAAGTGGGCAATTTGTATTTCGAATTATTGGAATGCACCGCAGGCGGAAACGGCTTTCCTGCGCCCTCGGAAGGACACCGGGGGCTGGCCGACTTTATTGCAGAGCTGCTAGGCCGCGCCCGTCTGGCGAGCCGCTTGCGGGAGTTTGCAATTTCACCAGCCGACCTTGCGCCCTTGCCGGCGAAGCGGCGAAGCAATGGACCGCCGAATTTAATCCCCGTAAAGTTCAACCGGAAGATTTGCTGGAACTGTACCGCGCGGCATTTTAGCTGGCAGAACGCTATTTTGCAGGGAGAAAGGTAAATTGCCGCCTATGAACGCAAATGAACGCGAAGACCTGGGTGCGCTGACGAAAGATTTCGTCGGCGAAGCTTATGAAGTTGCAAATGCCATTTGCGCTTATTTGCGTTCATTTGCGGCCAAATTCTGTTTGATTTCGATTATCGCCGTTACGGTGTTGCTTCTTCAAGGCACTTTTGCGGCTGTGGCTACGGGAAGCGATGCGATCGGCGGCGGACAAAGTTGGCCGGTGTTTCGCGGCAATGCCCACGCGACCGGGGTTGCAGAATCAACAATGCCCGATCAGCCGCAGTTGCTCTGGAAATATTCGCTGGAGAAGGGTTCGTTCGTGTCGACGCCGGTCATCGCCGATGGTGTGGTTTTTATCGGCGACTTGGATGGCACCGTACATGCGATTGATTTACAAACGGGCCAGAAGAAATGGAAGTTCAAAGACCCGACGCCGCAAGTCGGCTTCAACACGACCGCCGCTGTGAAAGACGGATTGGTTTACTTGGGGGACGAAGATGGGGTTTTCTTCTGTCTCGATGCCACCAGCGGCGAAAAGAAATGGAGCTACAAGACCGACGGAGAAATCAATTCTGCCGCGAACTTTTACCACGACTATGTGCTGTTTGGGTCCCAAGACGCCACGCTGTATTGTCTCGATCGGAACTCGGGCAAAGAAATTTGGAAGCACACGATTGGCGATCAAATTCGCTGCTCGCCAACCGTAGCGGAAGACCGCTGTTTTTTGGCAGGTTGCGACGGCAAACTGCACGTTGTGAATTTAGAAAATGGCGAAGAGACCGGTGCGGTCGATATTCAGGCGCCCACCGGCAGTACGCCGGCGGCGGCGGGCAGGCTGATTTATTTCGGCACCGAAGGGGCAACTTTCTTTTGCATCGATTGGAAGCAGCTAACGCCGATTTGGAATTGGAAAGATCGCGTGCACAGCTATCCGATACGCTCAAGCGCCGCCTTGACCAGTGCCGCCGTCATTTTTGGAGGGCGCGACAAGATGGTGCATGCCATGGATCCAAAATCGGGAGACAAATTGTGGAACTTCTCCACGAAGGGGCGCATTGACGGTTCACCGGTCGTCGCGGGCCAGCGCGTGTTCGTCGGCTCGGCCGACGGCCGCATTTACGGGCTCGATTTGAAATCGGGCGAAAAAGTTTGGGATTACGAAGCGGGGGGATCGTTTGTGGGTAGCCCTGCGGTGGCGGCAGCCCGGTTGGTTATCGCCAGCAACGCCGGAGTGATATACTGCTTTGGAGAGAAGCCCAATTGAACCGGCGCGAATTGGCATTTTATGGCAACAGGTACAGCGAAAAAAACTGAAGTCGGCAGTTACTTCATTGCCAATTATCCGCCGTTTTCCCAGTGGACGCCGGAGGGCTTGGACGACGTGCGCCGCGCGATGCACAGTGCGCCGCTTGCGCTCCAAATGAATTTAAGCCGGTTCCGCTGGGCCTCTATTTGCACATTCCCTTTTGCCGCAAACGCTGCAAATTCTGCTACTTCCGGGTGTACACCGATAAGAACGCCGCCGAGGTCGAACAATATGTTTCGGCATTGTCGCGCGAAATCGAACTGGTTAGCAAGCTTCCTGTCATGGGTGGCCGGCCGTTTCGTTTTGTCTATTTCGGCGGTGGAACGCCGTCGTTTTTGAGCGCCAAGCAACTCACGTCGCTCGTGGATCGGCTGCGGGCGAACATCAATTGGGATCATGCCGAGGAAGTGACCTTTGAATGCGAGCCCGGCACGCTCTCCGAACCGAAGGTGCGCACGTTGCGTGAGCTGGGCGTAACGCGTATCAGTCTTGGCGTCGAAAACTTCAGCGACGCCATTCTGGAAGAAAACGGCCGGGCGCACCTCTCTGGCGAAATCGCCAAAGCTTGGCAGTGGATTGTCGATGCCGGCTTCCCCAACACGAACATCGACTTGATCGCAGGCATGGTGGGCGAAACGTGGGAAAATTGGCGCGATACTGTGCGGCGCACGCTGGAATGCGCGCCCGATAGTGTCACGATTTATCAAATGGAACTGCCGTTCAATACGGTGTATTCCAAAGATATTTTGGGGAATCATTTGGCAACGCCGGTCGCCGACTGGGCGGCCAAGCGGGCCTGGGTCGATTACGCCTTCGACGAAATGTGCGCCGCAGGCTATAGCATTTCGAGCGCTTATACGCTGGTCAAAGATAAGCACAAAGTGAATTTCAGCTACCGCGATAATTTGTGGCGCGGCAGCGATTTGCTGGCCACCGGCGTGGCCAGCTTTGGGCACACAAGCGGAGTGCATTACCAGAACTTGGCGGAGTGGCCGCAGTACGTGGGGTCGCTTGATCGCGGCGAGCTGCCTCTTTGCGCGGAATGCGGCCCACGTTGCATCAACTGCTTGTGCGCGAGATGATCTTGCAATTGAAGACCGGCGCGATTGACGCCGGTTACTTCCGCCGCAAATTCGGCGTGGAGATTCTAAGCCAGTGGCGCGACGTGTGGCAGCGATATGATGACGATGAGCTTTTGAAAATCGACAGCGACGAAGTACGATTGACGCGCCGGCTTGCTGCAGGTCGATGCCCTCTTGCCGGCGTTCTTTGAACCAGAGCACCAAGACGTGCGCTACACGTAAAGATCGGCTTTCGGCACTTTCTTCCGGGTACGAATAATCCGAAGAGTCTGGGAAGTGTCGAGCAAAAATCGCTGCAAAACGGTCGATCCGCCGTTTTCTCTTGGCCAAGCTTTGGTATGATGATTGCGGATTGAGCGTACCGGTTTGCAATCGGTGCTAGGCGGAACGGATCCCGCAGATTCGACCGTGGGATTTGCCGCCATCGATTGTTGTGTGGCATTTCACCTTTCAAAGGCGCATCCTTGGCGACTGCAACTCCTGAATCGTTCTGGGCCGCCGCGGGCACAAAGCCAATAACCACCGGGAGGTCGCAGCGCTCGACCGCCGACCTGGCGCATTGTTACGCGGCATTGCAGCTTTCGGCCGCAAGAATGTTCGAGCCGCAGGAGCTCGACGCGCTGGCCACGCGGCGCATGCGGGTCCGTCACTGGCGGAAGTGAATGGCGATGGGGTGCAGGGGCTCGATCCGCTGGCGGCCACGGAAGCGATCGCCTACGATTTTTTGGCGAAAGGGGGCAAGCATTCGCGGCCTTTTATCACCCTGGCCGTGTACGACGCGTTGACCGGTGGACGCGGCACGCAAGACAACGCAGCGGCGCACTTTGCTCAATTCCCGGCGGCCGTAAAACGCTGCGCGCTGTCGATCGAGACCTTTCACAAAGCCTCGCTGGTACACGACGACATTCAAGATGACGATCAATTTCGCTACGGAGCGCCGACGTTGCATCGCCGCTTCGGAACGCCGACAGCCATTAACGTGGGAGATTATCTGATCGGTCTGGGCTATCGGCTGGTCAGCGGCGAGGGGCCAACGCTGGGTTTCGACGTGGTGGGAGCAATTCTCGATCGGCTGGCCGATGCGCATATGAAGCTCAGCGAAGGCCAGGGAGCCGAACTCATTTGGCGCGATTCACGAAATAAGCAAATTGCTCCGCCCGATGCCTTGAAGATTTATGCCCTCAAAACCGCGCCAGCCTTCGGCGCGGCGCTCTATATGGGAGCACGGCTGGCGGGACCGGCGGAGAAATACGCCGAGGGCATGGCGCATTTCGCTCGTCACTTGGGCGTGGCGTTTCAAATCATCAACGATCTGAACGATTGGCAGGGAGACGATCACAACAAGTTGGCCGCCGCGGGGGATGTGATCGGCGGTCGCCCGACGGTGCTCTGGGCGCTGGCGCTGGAGGGCCTTGGCAAGCAGCCGCGCGCGAACTCGAGGCGCTGGTGGCGGAACAGCCGCTGGCCGGCGACAAGCTGCGCGAAATTCGCCGCTTGTACGACGAAGCCGGCGTTTTTGCGAAAGCCGATCGACTGGTCGAGAAGTATCAGACTCGCGCCCAGGGCAATGCCGATAAAATTGAACCGCCCGAACTGCGGCGGCTATTTCACTATTTGATCGACACAGTTTTAGAGCGCCGCGCTCAGGAAGCCACGGCAGCCCCCCGCGCCTCGACTGCACTGCCAGAATTGCCCACCTAAATTTCCCGGCAATTTTCGATCCTACTCGCCGCTGGCTTTCCAGTTGTTTTCTAACGGTTCGAACCAGCCGAACAATTGTTTTGCGACTTGTTGGGTGCAATCTTATTTGTACAATACATCTGTACACTTGTGGCGTCCGTCAAAATGATCGGGTGACGTTGGGTGGCACGCCCTGAGTCTGCGAAGGGCGTGGTGAAGAAGTTTTGTTCGACGCTGCTATAGGCTGTCGCCATGCCCGCCCGCCCCAACCAACCCGAACAGCATTTCGTCGGCCGCGGCGCTCAAATCGAGCCCCCCAACCGCTTCGAATCCGTGCGTCTCGAGGCCGATTGGGAACAACTCGAGCACGACGCCAATGCCGACGCTAACGCCAACGCCGGCGATCGCCGCATTCCCACACAGTTCTTCGCCGACGCCACCCGCAGCCTCACCACCCAAAACGACAGTCCCGACATTCCCTTTCGCCATAGCATCAATCCCTATCGCGGCTGCGAACATGGCTGCGCGTACTGCTACGCCCGCCCAGGGCACGAAACGCTCGGCATGAACGCCGGCCTCGATTTCGAAACCAAAGTCCTCTACAAGCCCGACGCCGCCAAACTCCTGCGAGCCGAGCTGTGCAAACCCTCCTGGACCGGCGAACTCATCGCCATGTCGGGCGTCACCGATTGCTATCAGCCGGCCGAGCGGCGCCTAAAAATCACGCGCGCTTGCATCGAAGTAATGGTCGAAGCCCGCCAAGCCTTCGACATCATCACTAAGAACGCTTTGATGATGCGCGATCTCGATTTGCTCGCGCCGCACGCCGAGCAGAAACTTTGCGCCGTCAATGTCTCCGTCACATCGCTCGATGCCGACTTGGTCCGCGTGCTCGAGCCGCGCACCAGTCCGCCGGCCATGCGGCTGAAAACAATCCAGACTTTCGCCCGCGCAGGCGTGCCGGTCCGCGTCATGGTCGCGCCTACTTATCCCCGGGCTCACCGATCTGGAAGTTCCCGCCATCTTAGAGGCCGCCGCCGAAGCCGGAGCCTCTGGCGCAGGCTGGCAAATGCTGCGGCTCCCCTGGGCAGTGCGGCCGATCTTCGAAAATTGGCTCGCGCACAATCGCCCGGAGTTGCGCGACCGCATGATTGCCCGCATTCAAGACGTGCGCGGCGGCAAAATGAACGATCACCAATTCGGCCGCCGCATGGCAGGCCAAGGCCACTACGCCAAAGGCATCGCCCGCACGTTCAAAGTGTTCGCCCACAAGTACGGCTTAGATCGCAAACTCCCGCCGCTCGACACCACCCAATTCCGCCCCCCACGCTCGCCCGATGGCCAGCAAACGTTGTTCTAAGACGCTCGCTTTGGACAATGTCGTCTTCCAGTGGGTTGACCCCGTCAAAGACGACGGGTTGTCCCAATCCGAGGTAATGTAGCACTCGCCAACATTTTCTGGCCTTGGCGGCTGCTCGACAGGCGCTCTGCCGAGGCCGATTCAAATTGTCCATGCGAGCATGAATTAGCCATCCCCGGCATTAATTGTGGCCAAGTTTTGCTCTAGGTCCAACTCCTCGAACGGGGTCTCGAAGGCGAGAGCATAGAAGACAACGCTTCGATAGAAAGCCAATTTCCAGCCACTGAATCCCCAGCGCGTTTGCAGAAATCGCCATTCGAAAACGTCGTCTCCAAAATCAAAGGTTGGTGTGGAGTTCGCCTCTAAGAAGTCAATCAATGGTTTGGTGTCCCGATCCAAGTGGCCAATAATTCCGATTTTCCCCGTAGCCGGAAACGGCTGCTTCCTGATTAGGTAGAAGAGGCCCAGCATTATCTTTCGTAAGCTGCGCTCGAAACGATTTCTATCGAATTGCAGCGTCGGGTAATTGCCAAGCCAAATGCCACTGGGGGGGTTAATAATGGTTGCATGCCGGAGTTTTTGAGCAGATCTTTTATCCATCCAGGATGTTGCTCAAATGAGCGTCGAACTTGTCCAGCCATAAGTTGCTCTTTTTCGGGATGCTCACCCATCATGAGAACGAGGGTGTTCCGAAAATACTCGTCGTCCAGATTTGCGCCGTGATTGCAATCTTCACAGGTTGGCACGGTCTCAGTTCTGGTTGGTCGTTTGCCGCTCCACAACCCTTGCGGAACAAAATGCTCACGGGTTATTTTCCCGTGCTTTGAGCAGAAGGCGCAAATGCCATTTCGCTTCCGTGCCATGAGGGGCTCCTGAGCGTTATGACCTGAATTCTTTAAGATTTTAGCAGGCTCGTGGCCTGCGGCAAATCTTGGTGAATTGGGATATCTTTAAAGGACGGTTCTCGCACGATATCATGCTGAAATCGGAGCGAAGGAATGGATTGAGAAATCAAAAATACGCTGGATTGGCGCAAGACATTATGAGCTATCATTTGGCCATTCAAAAATGAACATCTTTTGCCCTCACTGTCGCACACCGTTAGAAGTGCCTGACGAGTGGGCTGGTAGGCAGGCACAGTGCAGCCAATGCAAAAAAGCCATTCTTATTCCACCGGCGCCGCCAGAGCCGAAACCTTACTGGCGGTCAACTTGGGAATTCCTTGGCTGTTTCGTTGCTTTCTTTGTCGTAAAGACAGCGGTTGATACGCTGAAGCCGCCATTCTTCGTCATGGAGTTTACTTACTTTTTGATACCCCCGGCCTTCATGCTTTACCGAGACGCCACAAAGAAACCAGCCGGGCCGATTCACTGGTACAAAATCGGCATCGTGGCTGTGCTTGGCCTGCTGGTCACTGCTGGATTGACCTATACGCTGGAGCATTATTCATCATCCCTCGCAAGGATCATTGACCCGGCAAGTTGGGTTATGCTCTTAGTGCTCTTGGGCTTGAGCTACTACTGGACTGAGGCATAGTCCCGTCGGTCACGCACGGCGCGTGCGCGACAATCTCCCGTTGCGGTTCGAACGCGTCACTTGCTGCCTTCCTAACCAACTGCCCTCTCGCTGCGCCTCCGCGACTCTGCGGTTAAAATTGCCTCTCCGTCCCAACCAATACCACTCACCCACCTGCCGCGTACAATGAGACTGAAAGTCTCTTCGTAATTCTGCCGTCTGCGTTCCACATGTCCCTCTTCGCCGCCGCCGAAGCAGAAAATCGCCGCCAGGCGCAACCTTTGGCAGCCCGCATGCGCCCGGCCTCGCTGGATGAATTCGTCGGACAGGAACATTTCCTTGGCGAAGGCAAGTTGCTCCGCCGACTGTTGGCGGCCGATCGTTTGGGGTCGGTCATTTTTTACGGTCCGCCCGGCACCGGCAAAACCACGCTCGCGCATTTGCTCGCCACCGCCAGCCGCAGCAAATTCCGGCAAATGAGCGCCGTCGCCAGCGGCGTGAAAGAACTGCGCGAGGTGCTCGACGAAGCCCGCGATCTGGTGGCGGCGGCTGGCCAGCGCACGCTGCTGTTCATCGACGAAATCCATCGCTTCAACCGCGCGCAGCAAGACGTGCTCTTGCCCGACGTGGAAGACGGCAGCGTCATTCTCGTCGGCGCCACCACGCAGAATCCGTTCTTCGCGCTCACGAGCGCGCTGGTAAGCCGCAGCCGCATTTTCGAGTTCAAGCCGCTGTCGATCGATCAGATTAAAACCGATCATTCGCCGCACCTTGGCCGACCGCCAGCGCGGCCTGGGAAACGAAGCTGCAAACATCGACGACGACGCCTTGCAATTCCTCGCCGAAGTCAGCGATGGCGATGCCCGCAAGGCCCTGGGCGCGCTCGAAATCGGCGTTCTTTCGAGCACCCAGCGCCCGCTCCACTTCACCAAACAACTTGCCGCCGAATCTGTCCAGCGCAAAGCCGTCGATTACGATTCCAGCGGCGATGCCCATTACGATTCCGCCAGCGCGCTGATCAAAAGCATCCGCGGCAGCGATCCCGATGCCGGCAATTTACTGGCTGGCCCGCATGCTCGAAGGGGGCGAGGAAGTGCGGTTTCTCACGCGGCGGCTGGTCATTTTAGCCAGCGAAGATATCGGCAACGCCGATCCGCACGCGCTGCCGCTGGCCGTGGCCGCCATGCAGGCCTGCGAGTTCGTCGGTTTGCCGGAGTGCCAACTTATTTTGGCTCAGGCAGTGACGTATTTGGCCTGCGCGCCTAAAAGCAACGCCGCCACCGTCGCGATTGGCGAAGCGCAGCACGACGTGCGTGAAGGCCGCCTGCTGCCGGTGCCGGTTCATTTACGCGATTCGCATTATCCTGGCGCGAAGCGCATGGGCCACGGCGAGGGCTACGAATATGCTCACAACGCTCCCGATGCCGTCGCCGCGCAAGATTATTTAGGCGTCGAGCGCGATTACTATCGCCCCACCGACCGCGGGTTCGAAAAGCAGCTTGCCGAGCGAGTAGAAAAAATCCGCGCCGAATTGCGCAAGGCAAAAAATGCCGAGAACACATAAAACAACGCCGGTGCCACGGTTGGCTTGCCCAACCGTGTGAAATTCGCACTGCTGGACAAGCCAGGACAAGCCAGCAGTGGCACGTCTTTAAAGTTTTCTATTCGCCGGCACCGGAAAATGCTTGCATAGTTCCAGCACTTCGCCGCGAATGGAAGCCAGCGCCTGTTCGTCGCTCGCGCCTCGCAGCGCCCGCAAGATCCACGTGGCAATTTTGCGCATTTCGTCAGGTCCCATGCCGCGCGTGGTCAACGCCGGCGTGCCAATGCGTACGCCCGAGGGATCCATTGGTTTGCGCTCGTCGTAGGGAATCATGTTTTTGTTCACGGTGATGCCCGCCTTATCGAGCGCCGCCTCAGCCAACTTGCCGCCAATCCCCACGGTAGTAACGTCGACCAACATCAAATGATTATCGGTGCCGCCGCTCACCAGCCGCAAACCTTCTTTCAACAAAGCTTCGGCCAGTGCCTTCGCATTATCCAAAATTCGCTGGGCGTACTGTTTGAACTCCGGCCGCAACGCCTCGCCAAAGCAAATCGCCTTGCCTGCGATCACGTGCATCAATGGCCCGCCTTGAATGCCGGGGAATACGTTGCGGTCGAGATCCTTGGCGTACTCGGCCTTGCACATCGCCAAGCCGGCCCGCGGGCCGCGCAGGGTTTTGTGCGTGGTGGACGTGACAAAATCGGCAACCGGCACCGGGTTGTCGTGCAAGCCGGCGGCTACCAGCCCGGCATAATGGGCCATATCGACAAACAACTTCGCCCCCACTTCCCGAGCGATTTCGGCAAATTTGCCGTGCGGAATTTCGCGCGGATAAGCGCTGGCGCCGGCGACGATCAGTTTCGGCTTGTGCTCGCGCGCGAACCGCGCCACCTGATCGAAATCGAGCCGATGCGTGTCTTTAGTCACGCCGTACGCCACGAAGTGGTAGAGCATGCCCGAGATGTTCAGCTTCATGCCGTGCGTGAGGTGACCTCCGTGGGCCAAGTCGAGCCCCAGCACGGTGTCGCCCGGCTGCACGCACGACAAATACACGGCGAAATTGGCCTGGCTTCCCGAGTGCGGCTGCACGTTGGCGTGCTCGGCGCCGAACAGTTGCTTGGCCCGTTCGCGCGCAAAGTTTCGACCACATCCACATATTCGCAGCCGCCGTAATAGCGCCGGCCCGGATAGCCTTCGGCATATTTATTCGTGAGCACGCTGCCGACGGCCTGCATGATCGCCGGGCTCACATAGTTCTCGCTGGCGATCATTTCCAGTCCATCTTGCTGGCGGTGCGCCTCGGCGTCGATGGCGGCCCAAACATCGGGATCGTCGTGTTCAATAAAGTTCATGGATACTTCCGGAGAATTGCTATGCTTCCGCTATTCAAATTGAGAGACAACGGCGACGAAGTATTGTTCAGTAGCGCGGCCGGAGCGTCAATTGGCCGCCCTTCTCCGCGCTATTCGGCCGTTATTCAACAGTAATATTAACTTTGGCCTGACCGGAATTGTCTGAAAGCTCGCCGGCAGAATCATTGATTTTGAAATACAGCGTGCCCGATTCGGTTGGCGCGATCGTGGTTCCCAATCCGACAACAATCGGTTTGAGAAACGGGCTGATGCCGCCCGAATGCGATTTTCTGTCGCCGCCTTCCGAAGCATTGAGAGAAGAATTCAGAATATCCGTTTTTGCCGGCCGCACGGTAGCCAACAAAACGCCCAACGGCCGTCCGCTGTTGTAACGAATCGAAACGCCGTTTGGTTCGCTGATCCACGGCTTCGGCCCGCCGACAATTTCATACTGTCCAGAAGCAACGAGTTTGTAGGTTTTGCCGGCTTCCAACATCAAACCACTATTCTGCCAGCCGCGATCGGCCTGCACCGCCGCGCTGGCTGAATTGCTGGCCAGCGGCGCCCCGGGCGTAAAATCGATCACTGTTCGTTCGAAATCATATCCGTAAGCAATATCCGCCACGAAGACCTGCCACTCCTCGGCAAGCCTGGCCAAATCTTCCTCGTACAGACTTCGCACCTTAGCGTTAAAATCGCCACTTTGACGCAAACAGCGCCGGCAGCTTGTGGAAGCGGTCGCGGTAGTGCGGATGCCCATCCAAAAACGCCGCCAGCGCCCACGACCAACCATACGGTTCGACCTGGAAATAATCCTTGCCGCCAAAGGCCATCACCGTCAGCAACTGGCGTGCTTGATGCTTCGCGAAATCGTGCTGAATGATGTCGATGCGCTCCAGTTTGGGAGTTTCCGCCGGATTCTTGGGGAAGTACGGCAATTCCAGTTGCCCGTTTTCCCAATCGTGCGTGCCCAACAGCTCCGCCATGCCTTCGATGTACCACGGCGGCGCTTTGCTCCCCAAGAGTGAGAACATGAACCCATGCACCCCCTCGTGCAACAGCAAGTGCCGCCGGTAGTACGTGCTCGTTTGATTGTATAGCCAGCACTCGTGACCGCGCGTGTAGCCGTTGTAAAACTTGGGCAGATCGTCGGGAATTAAGCCGCAGGCCTTGAACCGTGCTTCGTCGGCGATGAGCGACGCGCGTATGCGCCAATCGGGATATTTGTTGGCGTCCAAGCCAAAATACTTGCACCATAATTCGAAAGCCTGATCGAACGCTTGGGGAAAATCGTCGATCTCAGGGGCGCTGGGTACATCGGTATAGAGAACTAGCCGCCGGCTTTCGAGTCGGCGAATTCCCGCCGCCGCGATTTTCGATTCATCCAGTTCGCGCCATAGCGCGCGATTAGCGTGATCGGAGGTATTGGTTGCCTGCGGCGTGGTTGAGTTTGTGAGCGCATTTGGACCGGCAGCGTTTGGCGAACCTGTTGATCGGATATCGTCTGTTTGGGCGGTCTCATACTCCTGAGCATTGACATTGCGACTCGTATTAGCGATTGGCCCAGATGTCGACGGAGAGTCGGCTTTGGGCTTTTCAGCAACGCCTGTCGAAGACTGAACGACAATGACATTCGCACTCGTGATTCCCGGCCGCTGCGAAGCGTTGGCGACGGGATTGCTGGGCGACACTTGCACCGGGCGGTCGTGCTGCACATTGGTGCCGAGGTTTTTCTCCTCGGAGTCGCACCCGACGGCACATAAGCTGCACAGCACTGTCAGGGCAGCCGTGCGGGAGAATATGACGACAACAAGGCGTTCAACAATACCGTGGCGCATCATTCCATTGTAACCAGGTTAGCGCTTCGATAAGGTGGCCAAAGAATGCTGCACGTCACGACATATCGCATTGGCTCGCCCCGATCAAAAGGGGATGGCTTGCGCATCGGCACGGTTCGATTGCTGCCGCGCGGTGTGCCTAAGAAAGAGTACGCCAAGCGCGACTTATTCGACGTGTGGTTACCGCTGGTATCGCCCAGCCGCGAGCTTTTAAAACTCTACAACGCGGGCAAGAAGTCACCGGCGCAATTTTTCCGCGCATATCGCGCAGAAATGAAAGAGCCCGCCGCGCGGCACACGATCGAACTCTTGGCCGCCATTGCCGAACGAACGCCGATTTCAGTTGGCTGCTATTGCGAGGATGAAAACCGCTGCCATCGGAGTGTGCTGCTCGAACTGATTCGCAACGCGGCTACTGCGAAATGAACGTGTCCGTTCCGCGAAACGCATCTTTTTGCCTGCCCGGTAACCGGTCAAGCTGCTGGCTTTTCCACTCAGGAGACCAGCGATGGCACAGCGTCAACGAGACCCGGCGAAAGAAGCGTCTTGGCGTAAGGTTTTGAAGCGGTTCTCGGATAGCGGCTTGAGCGTCCGGGAGTTTTGCCAGCGTGAGCAGCTCACCGAATCGGCCTTTTACGCTTGGCGGCGGACGATTGGCGAGCGGGACGGCAAGAACATCTCAGGGCCGGCGTTCGTGCCGGCGGTCACGACCAAGGGATCGACCTATGACACGTCGATCACCGTAGAGTTCGCCGGCGGTTGCGTGTTGCGCATCTCGGGAGCGATGGCGACGGAGCAACTGGCGGACCTGATCGTGGCCTTGCAATCGAGGGCCGCTCGATGATCTCGGGCGATCTGCATAACATCCAGGTCTGGCTAGCCACTACTCCGGTCGATATGCGCAAGAGCTTCGACGGTCTGGCGGAAGTCGTGCGCAGCTTCCTGGGGCACGATCCGCTGTCGGGCAACCTATTTGTGTTTCGCAATCGCGGCGGCCACCGAGTCAAGATTCTGTGGTGGGACCGTGATGGTCTGGCCATCTATTACAAGCGGCTGGAGCGCGGGGAGTTTCAGTTCCCCCGCGCGAGCACGCCGGCAATTGCCATCACGCGCGAGCAATTGTTGCGGCTGCTGTCGGGATTGAACCTCGTCGAGCGGAAGCGGGCCTGATTTGTTGTCGCGGCGAAACCATCGTCGCATCGCGGGGTTTCAAGAAGCAATGAGCAAGGACGCCATTCTCACCATCGATCCCACCGCGCTGCCGGATGATCCGGCGCTCTTGAAGCGGTTGCTTGCGGACCGTGAATCACTGATTGCCCGTATTCGCGTGGAAGCGGCGGCGCAGCTCGAAGCTGAGCGCAAGCGACATGCGGCCGAATTAAAAGCCGCCATTGCGGCCCTGCTGCGCCGCTATTACGGCCCACGCAGCGAGACCTTTGATCCGCGCCAACTATTGCTGTTCGGCCAGGTCATCGAGCAGATTCCGCTGGATGAGGAGGCCATCGCCGAGGAGTCGGGGGAGCCGCTTCTCACACGCCGGATCAAGAATCGCCATCCGCACGGCCGGCAGCAGTTGCCTGACTGCTTGGAGCGCATCGAGATCGAACACGACCTGGCTAAAAAAGCCTGCCCAGCGTGCGGCCAGGAGCGCTTGCGAATCGGCGCCGAAGTGAGCGAGCAGCTGGAATACTTCCCGGCCAGCTTCAAGGTGCTGAAACACATTCGGCACAAGTACGCCTGCGCGAAGTGCGACGCCGAGGGTTACGACCCGAACATCCAGTCGGCCCCCAAGCCGCCGCAGCCGATCGATAAGGGATTGCCCGGTCCAAGCCTGTTGGCCTACGTGGTGGTGAGCAAACTGGGTGATCACTTGCCTTTGTACCGGCTGGAACACATCTTCACGCGACAGCAACTTCACGTGGCCCGCAGTACGATGTGCGCCTGGATGATGGCGGCGGGCAAGTTGGTCAAGCCGCTAGTGGAGTTGATGGCGGTGCGGGTGAAGCAGTCGCGTTTCGTGCATACCGACGACACGACCGTGCCGATCCAATCGCCCGGCGAGAAGCAGTGCCGCAAGGGGCGAATTTGGTGCTACCTGGGCGACGAGGCGAACCCGTACACGGTCTACGACTACACACCGAACCGGAAGCGGGACGGCCCGGCCATCTGGTTGGCGGGATATCGCGGTTACTTGCAAGCGGATGCCTACGGCGGTTACGACGGGATCTATCATGCGCAAGGCGTGGTGGAAGTCGCCTGTTGGGCCCATGCGCGACGCAAATTCTACGACGCGCAGGACAGCGATGGCCAGCGCGCCGCGCAGATGCTTTCGCTCATCGGTGAACTGTACGCTATCGAGCGCGAAGCCAAGGAACGTTCACTTGATGAAGCGGCGTTGTTGGCAATGCGCGAAGAGCGGAGCGTGCTGGTGCTGGCGCGGATCAAGGCGTGGCTCGACATCGAAGGAGAAATCGTCCTGCCTCGCAGCCCAATGGCCGCGGCGATCACGTACTCGCAGAACCAATGGGCGGCGCTCAACGTCTACGTCACGCAGGGCTACTTGAACATCGACAACAACGCGGCCGAGCGGGCCTTGAAGCGCGTGGCCATCGGCCGCAAGAACTGGCTCTTCGCCGGCCACGATACCGCTGCTGAGAATCACGGGAGGTTGTGGTCCCTCATCGCCAGCGCCGAACGCCACGGCCTCGACCCGCAGCGCTACCTCACCAGCGTCCTGGCCAAAATCGGCCAGACGCCAGCGGCGGAATTGGAGCAATTCCTGCCCGACGTGTGGAACGCCGAGGACGTGGCCGATCCAGTTCCGCAATGAACTGTCACGCGTCCTCCTGCCATTGGATATGCAGTTGAGGCAACCCTTCCAATCCTGAAGTCGAGAGCTTGGTACGCACTGCCGACGCAAGCGTCTCGAATTCTGCGTCATCCAATTGAACTTCTATCTGGTTCTCGGGTCCCATAATACCGATTTGAGCACCGATGAATAACAGATAACGCTCGTTTGGCGAATCAAAATTCCCCCAGTAGAACTTTAGGCCGGCTTGCCGCGCCGCAGCGATTCGCTCGTCTGTTCGCGTCTCAAGGCCCTCAATCTCGCTGGGCGAGACCTCGTATCGCAAACCGTAATAGAGAATGCAGGTTGCTGCGCTCATGGGTTAATCCTTACGTCAAAATCGAGTTTCTGCAACTTCTGTAGCAACGGTGCTGTGGGCCCTCCTGCTCCGGTTGTCCCGCTAGGCGTGAACTCCCACCTGACTCGATCAAGCTGCCCCTGACGTCGCAACGACCAATCGCGTGCCAGCTCCTGTCGAACACGCGAATCCAACGCAGTTCGACCGACCTTGGACTCGATGCCAACCAACTCGTCGCCAAGCTTGAGAACGTCCACCCGGCGCACTCCACCGACCGTAGTGAATACTTGCTCGGTCAGCGCCGGTGCCTCGCGGGCTGCAATCAGATCCCGAACTGCATCGCCTGCGGCCTTGTTCGCCTGGATCCCTGCTGTCCGCGGAACGGACACACTGGGGCCTATGCCGACAGTGCGGGGTTCTCAAAAACGCTTGTCTTCTCAGCTTGGCTCATGGTTCCTCGCATGCTGGCTTCGCTGATTTCATATGAGGTCGAGCGTCGGACCATTGGGAATCCGGCTTCAGTCGATTCGCAGGAGCAGGAGCTTCCTCTCTACTTCGCCCCGGACAAGAAACGGCACCCCGCTCCCCAGCTTGTGTACAGGACGGACGGCGACGAGCCAAGCAACATGACGAACTTCACGTTGCTATATCCATCGCTGACCCTTGCCGCCCTCTTCAATCCGTTGGCGGCACGTTTGTCGGGGAAGAATCAGGCAGTGCTCGAAGACGAATTGCAGGCTCAGGTTACCATTTTGATTGAGAAGCTAGGGCTCTCGACGGTATGAGCAGGCCAACGGGGAGCCGGACAGGTGGTATTGGGCGGGACCGGTGCTCCTTGATAAGCACAGTGAACACGCCTCTATCGCACAGGAATGGCTGCATTCGGCGGTTACTGATTTCTCGACGGACGAGGAAGCTGATACTGCGAAGACCCAGCATTTTGATCGAATTCTTAATGCTTTCGATTCACCTCGACGGATAGGCTTGGGGCCAATGCCAGGCGACTTCGCCAGGGTGATGGCCGAGATGGCTCTTGGTTCGCCCGCCATCGTTGCCCTGCGAAGTTTCAGACTATACGGCGAGACTAACGACGTTCACCAAGCGGCGAGATGCGTCTCGGCTTTGTCCGTCGCCAACGAGTTTATCAACCTGTTCAACAAACCGGAATCCATCGCAGCAGTTCGCATCGCCATGCGGAATCTTTTGCCGTACTGGCGAAACGTAATGCGATACTGTCGGGACGGATGCCTACAAGCCGTTCTGGATGAGTATTTGCACCTATTGAAGGCCGAGTGCGAAACAGCGTTAGATGCGGAAGAACGCCTCAACGCCTCAGTCAACATCCGAACGGCAAGCCTCAAGGTGGACGACTTGAACACGTTTATTCGGGAACAGCAGAAAAATATGCGGTCCCACTTTGCCGTTGACTTCGGCAATCAGCGAGTTGAGACAGATGAGGGCAGCAAGCGAGTTGTGAGCATTCGCCAGAGCTTCAATTCGCCATTCCGTCCGTTCGTCCTCGCCACGACATCGATTGGTCAAGAGGGCCTCGACTTCCATCAGTATTGTAGGAAAGTCGTCCACTGGAACCTTCCCAGTAACCCAATCGATCTTGAACAGCGTGAGGGGAGGATCAATCGATTCAAGGGCCTAGTAATCCGACAGCAGATTGCCCAGAAGTATGGCTCGCTGCTAACTGCTTCCGACACTCAAAGTAAAGATGTGTGGGACGACCTGTTTGGCATAGCCGAGGTCATGGAACGAGAAGGCAAGTCATACTGCCAGCTTGTTCCGTTCTGGCACGTCGAAACGAGCGAGGCCAAGAGCTTCAAAATCGAGCGGATCATCCTCTTTTACCCGTTTAGCCGAGATCGGGCCAAGCTATCGACTATTCTCCGAACCTTGACGATTTACAGACTCGCATTCGGCCAGCCTCGGCAATCCGAGTTGATCGAGCATCTGCTCATGCACGTGCCGGAGGACAAGATCGGAGCGGTGCGTGAGAAGCTGATGGTAAACCTCAGCCCTATTAGCTATCGAACGAATGGGACGCAGGGTGATCACCACCGATGAAACGCCTTCTCATCCTTTGCACTGGGAATTACTATCGTAGCCGGTTTGCTGAAATCTTCTTCAATTGGCACGCCGAGCAACGAGACCTTTCGTGGAAGGCCGAATCAAAGGGGCTGGCCGTTAATTACTTCAACCCCGGCCCCATTTCTCGTTACACAGTGGCTCGCCTGAATTACCACGGCATTCCAGTTGAAAGCCACCAGCGTTATCCGATGGAGGTTACACAGCACGACTTTTCTTCCGCCGATCATGTCATTGCTGTCAGCCAATTAGAGCATCGACCGTTGATCCAAGCTCGATTCCCAGACTGGCTGGAAAGAGTCGAGTTTTGGGATATTCAAGACCTTCAGTTAGCCGATCCTGAATTGGCAATCGCCCAACTTGAACGTGAAGTGATGGGGTTGTTGGAGCGGTTGGCAAATCCGACAACTACAAACCCAACCGGACCTGGATGACGGTTTCTTATCCCGCACTCGACAACAGATTCTTCTGGTGATCGGGACGTATAGTAGAATTAATGCTGTGCCGAGAGCGGCGACGATGCCAAAGAGCAAACGGAGAAGGCAATGGCGAACACGAATCGTGATCAGTATACAGATTACGGGACCGACAGCGACTTTCGATTCGACCGCATCGAAGACCTTGTGGGTTGGGGGCTGACCGACGAAAGGCAAGCGAAGGATATATCGAATATTACAAACGTGCGATGGTGTTGGTCGCAGCGGGAAACACGCCGGAAGATATACGCCACGAATTAGAACGCTCTCCCAACATGCAGGAACTTTTAGCCACCGATTCGCCGCAGTGCGCATGATATAGAAAGCAAGCAGAAAACCGAATCGAGAGGGGTGCTTCGACAAGCTGCGGACGCAGGGAATCGACGATGCGATAGCAAATAAGCCTCCGCAAGTCGCCGACGTTTCAGGCTTAGCCGCCTTGGGCACGCCGAATTCATCCTCAATACCTCGGCTATCTGACAATGAAGGCTACGTGCCCGAACTGTGCTTTGTCTTTAAGCTGAAATACGGCATTGATTCGAATTGCGGAGGCAGGATCAAGTAACTCGAAGATACATGACATTCCCATCGCTTAAGAGTTGATGACAAGTGTCTGGAACTTTGCAATGTCGCTTTCCGAAAGAGGCGTCTTGTGGAGTTCGTTTACTTGCCACAAGCCGCTTTCCTGAATCTTTGACTTAGGCGAATGATTTCCCAGCCAATTCTTCGATGGACCACATTTTGGGCAAAGCGATATCGTTGAAATAAGTTTCGACTCCAACTCAATCCGCATGTCCTTACCGGGAATCTCGAATACCACGAAAGTAAAATGATTCTGGATATACTCCGAGACCCGTCTTTCGATTGCTTTTTGCTTTGCAAAGTCAATCGTGCCCGCATGAGCATCTCTTGCCTTGCGGCTGGTTAGATCAAGCTCCCATGATGCAAGGAATGGATCGTTGTCTCGATTCAACAGGCAGCGTCCAATGTTCTTGCGAAAAATGCTTCTATCTTTGCTTTCGTTGACAAAATGCTGAGTGAGCCGTGGACGAGCTGATCGTCTCCGCTGTGCGTACCGATTCGGAAGAGATTTGGCGGACTCCGTGAGCATGTTCACCGTCCTCAAATAGCACGTAGATGCCATTGCGGGGCAATTTATCTTGATCGAATGGAAACCTGAAGACAGGCAAACTGTTAAGCCACGTGTGTAGCGTGTGGCAAAGATCGTGAGATGTCGGTGTGAATCGGTGAACTCGTGCGTTGCCGCTTCCGGAGAGGAGTAATAGTTGGGTCCGCCGTTGATCCTTTGCGATCCAGACTTTTGCAACGACCGCGCGGAACGGTACTCCAACGGCGACTTACCCGACTCGATGCCCGCTTGTGGCTCGCATCGCCTTTCAATGGGCAGTCCCGCAAAGGGAAATCTGGAATTCGACTTTTGTATCCTCAAAGGCATAACGGATTGCCTGCTGATATTCCTTGCCGCCAAGCCCTATTACCGTTGAGAAGCGGCCGGCCGTAGTCGCCCTACTTGGTCTCGGAGGTCAGCAGTAGCGATAGGTCCAGTAGATCGTTTTTTGAACGTCACGTTGTACTGGCCAGGAATCAAAAACGCTGGCTCAATGAAACCGTACTTTGCGCTTAGAACCATCCATCGCTCACCAAAATACATGGCGAATTTCCTGTTGACGACAAACGGTGATCCGTGTAGGCATCCTGTGCTTGCGTTTGCCCCGCATTTGGACTACGGTTCCAAATCTTTTTTTGGCCGCACGGAACAATTACCAAGAGACCTGGAATCATCGTGTTCCTCACGGCTCATCAGACTTCCGAGTCGCCATCATTCGTTTCCTTTCAGCCGTATATTTCCACCACGGCTTCTTTGGTTTTCCTTCCATGAACCGAACGGCAGCGATAAAAGTGTCCAAAAGACATGGATCGTGGCGCTGGCCAGTGATTCGGCACAGGTCGTCGTACATCGAATAGGGATCACGCCCCGGCAACTGAGTTGGCGATTTGATTCCCAATCGCCGAAGATCGCCAGCAATTGACGTTCCAATATTTGGAATGTCTTCCAGGCGTGCCACATCGGTTCTGAATTGTTTCTTTGATGTGCGTGTCATTGTGGCACCCCAAGCCCTCCAAGTTCTTGCGTGAAACTGGATTCTACCAGCCCACTGGAAATGGCGGTAGAATCACGCCAGGGCCGCTTTGCGTAAAGGTATGCTCATGAAAACTCAGATCAAAGCAACAGCAGTTGCCCGCACCGCCGTCTTAATTGATGGCATCTGGCACGAAATCTCGGCTTTCAAATTAGGCAAAGGATTCGGTGCCAAATGGCATTGTGGCATCTGTGGCCAGAAGGGAGCGATGCGAAAGGCCAATGACTCAGTTTTGGCGGCGTTCAACAGTGCGAAGGCCAGGATTTATAAGCACTACGAAAGAATGCACCAAGGACGAGAGGAACGTGACGTTCGCCCGAATCAATCCAAAAAGCTTGGGTAAAATCGCTGCCGGTTATCCGAATTGATGAATGCGAACACGAGTGACGACACCGGAAGGCGGAGCCGTGACCGAGAGGACTCGTGACGGTAAAATATCTGCACCCATGCCTGAGAATATCAACGGATTGGTCGAACGTGTAACCTTTCATAATCCGGAGAATGGATTTGCCGTTCTGCGAGTGCAGATGAAAGGACGAGCAGACCTCTTGACGGTCATCGGCAGTACGACCTCGGTGTCGGCGGGGGAGCATGTCGAAGCAAGCGGACGCTGGGTGATCGACCGACAGCATGGCCAACAATTCAAAGCGGACGAGCTTAAGACGACCCATCCGGCTTCGGCGGAAGGAATCGAAAAATACCTAGCCTCAGGGGCAATCCGCAGCATCGGTCCGAAGCTGGCGGCAAGAATCGTGGCCGTCCACAAGGAGCGCACCCTCGAAATCTTTGAAGAAGCGCCGGACTTTCTGTTGCACATCCACGGGATTGGGCAGGAACGCCTGAAGCGAATTCGCCAAAGCTGGGAGGAACAAAACGAAGTCCGCAAGATCATGCTCTTTTTGACGGAGCATGGGATCACGTCGGGACGGGCGACTCGCATCTATCGCACTTACGGACAGGAAGCCATCGCCAAGATCAAGGTGAACCCGTATCAACTGGCTGATGATATTCGAGGCATCGGGTTCAAAACCGCCGATGAGTTGGCGGCAAAACTGGGGATTGACCGCAACAGCCCTTACCGGGCGAGAGCCGCCGTCCTGTACACCCTGCAAGAATTGGCCGGTGAAGGACACTGCGGCTTCCCGGAGTCCGGCGTGGTGGAGCACACGACCAAGCTGGTGGAGATCGACCAACAAATTGTGGAAGCCGCTATCCACGCTGCCGTCCAAGAGCGGTGCATCATTCGGGAAGATGTCGAGGGCGAGCCTTGGCTCTATCTGGCGAGCCTGCATCGGGCCGAGACCGGGTTCGCACAGTCGATCCTTCGCATTGCTTCGGCCAGTCCCCATCCCTTGCCACGCATCGACGTGGACAAAGCGATTACCTGGGTCGAGCAGCGATTGGGCATCCAGTTGGCGGTGGGCCAGCAGGAAGCAATTCGTCAAGCCTGTCAGCATAAAGTCCTGGTCATCACCGGGGGGCCGGGCGTGGGTAAGACCACACTGGTCCGGAGCATCCTCGAAATCTTTGCGGCCAAGCAATTGAAGTGCGTGCTGACCGCTCCCACGGGCCGAGCGGCCAAACGCTTGGCGGAAACCACCCACCGCACCGCCAAGACCGTCCACCGACTGCTGGAATTCGATCCAGCCACGGGAGACTTCAAGCGGAACCAGAAACATCCGCTGAGCGGCGATTTGTTCGTTCTCGATGAATCGTCAATGGTCGATGTGGTCCTGGGCCATCAATTCTTGCGTGCGGTCCCCAGCGAAGCCTGCGTGATCCTCGTGGGGGACGTTGATCAACTTCCTTCCGTGGGTCCAGGCTCGGTCCTGGCCGATCTGATCGCCGCCAACGTGGTCCCGGTTGTGCGGCTCACGGAGATTTTCCGGCAAGCTGCTCAAAGTCAGATCATCACTGCCGCCTATGCCGTCAATCACGGGCAAATTCCTAAGTTATCAGCCTCGGAGGAACTGACCGACTTCTATTTTGTGGAAGCGAACGAACCAGAAGCGATCCAAGACCTCTTGGTGCGGCTGGTCAAGGAGCGGATTCCGACTCGTTTCGGATTCGATCCCAAGACCGACATCCAAGTGCTTGACGCCGATGAATCGTTCGTTGTTGGGGGCCAGGAACCTGAACCAAGTGCTGCAAGCGGCCATCAATCCCGATGACGCTGGCCCCGAAGTGCAGCGATTCGGCTGGACTTTTCGGATCGGGGATCGAGTGATTCAGACCGAGAACAATTACAATCGGGACGTGTTCAATGGCGATTTGGGCGTGATCGAGAAGATCAACCGGATCGAGCAGGTGATGAATGTCAATTTTGAGGGACGAACCGTCGAATACGACTTCGGTGATCTCGACGAGCTATCGCTCGCCTACGTCCTGTCGATTCACAAAAGCCAGGGTTCCGAGTTCCCTTGTGTTGTCATTCCCCTGCATACCCAGCACTACCTGATGCTGCAGAAGAATCTGTTGTACACGGCAATCACCCGTGGCAAAAAGCTTGTCGTGCTGATAGGAACCAAGAAAGCGTTGGGGATAGCCGTGCGGCGGGTCGATACCGGCCAGCGACACACCACGCTAAGGAAGAGACTCCAAGGTTACTGTACACCGGAATTGGGTTAATTGCCCTCGAAGTAATTTGTGCTGTAGCCGCCTTCGTCAGGTGATTTCCAATCGTCGATAAGTCGGAGTCGCAGCGTTACGATGCCTGTACCAAGCCGTGGCTGAGGTCGCTCATTCGCCCAGCAACCATTCCCTGGCTCGTTCAACCAGCAGTAGGTCGGCGGCACTGCGGCGCAGATCGGCCTGCCGCTCCATCTCGACGGTCTCCTCAGCTTCATCTTCGTAGATACTGGGATCGAATGGTTCTGTCTGCCGTGCCACCTCTAAATACTCGGCCAGTTGCCACGGTTCGAAGATTCTCTTGATCGCAGCCACGAAGACCGGGAGTTCCGCCCGAAACTCGGCATCGTCTTCGGCTGCTTCGAGGAAGTTCAGGAACTTCTCACCGATGAGGTAGGCGAGCGCCTGGGGCACGCCGAATTCGTCCTCGATACTTCGGGCTGCCTGACATTGCTCGATCCAGATTTTGCAGGGACTGGTCATGATTTGTCGTTTTACTACTTCACGCCACCGGAAAGAAAATCGATTTTTCGTCCATGATCTCCAGACATTTCCGCAAGGTCTGTTCGCGAATAAAGTCTGCCACCACTTTCCCGTGTGCCGCATGTAGGCCACGTTGAAGCGACCGTGGCCGATGTATTCCAGCCGCACGAAGCCGGTTTCAAATGTGGGCGATATGCGATTCGGGCCAGGGCAAAAGAACGTCCCGTTCACGTAGAAAAACTGCCGGTGCCATTTGGTGGAGATGTCCACGAGATAATTAAATCGCTTGTCTTTTGGTGGTGGCTTCACATACAAAGGCTTGAGAACATTTTCCACCAAAGCATCGAACTTTTCGGTCACCTGGACTTTCACCTTTTCAGGGACTTCCAACGGCTCACGCTTGGGATTGAAGACCCAGGTCTTGGCGGTTGATTTGGCCATGATGAGGTGGTCGGCATAGCATCGGTATTCTGCACTCGTTGGTGGATTCTACCAGTCCGAATAAATCAGCGGTAGAATCACCGCTTGCCCCTGTCACCATATTTCGTCGAGCAACCTCAAGCACAAACGGTCTAATGTGCGGAGCACAGAATGACACGGAAGAAACAAATCCGTCCCGGCGAAAAGACTCAGCTTGAAGCAGACAACCGCCAAAGCGATTGCCGATCAGGCGGTCCAACTGGCCGAAGCTGCTGCACAGGCACTTGCGGTCGCAGAACAGCTTCGCATCAAGACCAAGCCAGTTGAGCGTCTGTCATTGAGCGAGAGTGAGCGGGCTGCGCTGGCTCTGCTCTCGACGATCACGCCCAAGGTCAAGAAAAAGCTAGTGCAGCAGGACGCTCAGTTCACCGTGGCAGAAGTCGCCGCCATGACGATGGCGGTGGCTGAGATACTGCAAGATGCCGATCCAATGGAACTGATGGTGCTGATGACCGTTGTCAAAAACCTGTTGGAATGTCTGGCAGAAAATATCGTCGGGTCGCAGGAGCCAAATCGGACGAAAAAGGCTCCACAATCAAGTTCGCTCTTCCAATTCAAAATCACATTGCATGACATCAAGCCGCCGATTTGGCGGCGTGTGCAGGTGCCGGATGGCTCGCTGGGCGATCTCCACAAAGTGATCCAAGCGGCGATGGGCTGGGAAAACTGCCATCTGCACCAATTCATCGTTGATGGCGTGCGGTACGGCGTTCCCGAACCCGAACTCAATCTCAAAAACGAAAGCAAGGTGCTGATCAGCGAGATTGTTTCCAAGAAGGGCAAGCAGTATCGATTCCTGTACGAATACGATTTCGGCGATGGTTGGCTGCACGATATCGTCTTCGAGGGACAATCACCCAATGAACTGCGGCGGAACTTATCCAGTATGCCTCGACGGCTCACGAGCATGTCCGCCAGAAGATGTTGGCGGTCATTGGGGCTACACTGAGTTCTTAGAAGCGATTGCTGACCCGAAGCACGAGAGGCACGCTGAACTGCTGGAATGGGTCGGAGGTAAATTCGATCCTGAGGCATTTGATGCGAAAGAAGCAACGAAGGCGATGATGAAGGCCGTCCGATGATCGACATAATTTGGCTGTTGCAAGTCAAATTTACGGAATGGACTGGAATACGGGAGATCACTGAATGAACGCATACGCATTGCCTGATCGGAAAAGATTCCAATGCAAAAATACTTGGCCGCACTGACGATAGTGCTCTTACTAGCAATGGTATTGACCCGAATTATCTCAATGAGAAGATCAGGAACAAGAGCGATGCATTTCGGTAAAATAGACAAGACGGATTTCTTGATCCCGCCGTTCGCTCTTTTCTATTTATATACAGTATTTGCCGTAGCATTCGATCTCCCCCTCGTCAGTACCCAGGAATTCTTCCACTCCGAAGGTATTGTCGTGGGTCGGCGTATTCCTTTTCTTTGTGGGCTTGATATTGTTGCTACTCAGCCTAGTTTCATTTGGCAAGAGTTTTCGTGTGGGAATTGATGTTGACCATTTCGACAAGCTTGTAACGACGGGCGTATTTGCTTTCAGCCGCAATCCTATTTATGTAGCATTTGGTTTGGTGTTGCTAGGTCAATTCTTGGTGTTCCCCAATTGGATTTTATTGGTCTACCTCGTTGCTGGCATTTGGCTATTCCACCGTCAAGTATTGCGTGAAGAGGAATTTATGGGGAAACACTATGGCAATGAATACGTGAGGTATTGCAAACGAGTAAGAAGGTACCTCTGAGTGGACCTGACTTTATGGAATGGATCAGGCGTGAATTCCATCCAGAGGAATTTGACGCAAAAACAGCGACCAAGGCGTTGATGAAGGCAGTCAGGAAATCGAAGTAAATCGGCCAATTCGGAACGAATGTCTGCGGATTGTACTGAACCACGGGAGGTCACATGATTTCTGATCCCAGAATAACCGAATTCTTCGACACTCTAGCCAAAGTTTTGTTGCGCTGCGGAGTGTTTGGCTATCTTTTACTACTGCTTACTTTCGGTGTGTACATTTTTGCCGGTAATTTTCTCTACGACATCAATGGCCGCTTCTTTGCGCTATCCAAGCACGAACTCGACTTGATCATTTATGGCTTCATCGTGCTCACAAAGTTCGTCGTGCTCATGTTCTTCTTGATTCCCTGGCTAGCGATTCGATTGGTCTTGCGACAGGCCAAGGCGTGACGGGAAGTCGGCTGTTTCAATCATTGGATCAGACCTCATCAGATGCGAGGTTCGATTTTCATTCTTGTTCGTGCTCGTGCAAGAACTCTTCCGCTTCTTCTGCAGTCTCAAACGAACGATCTTCGGAAGTTTCGGAGAGATTGACAACGTAGCCACCCAACTCATCATCGTGGTAAACCTCGCAGTCGATTCCCAACTCTTTGACAACCCTGCGCAGGTGGTTTAGGTTGGCAGATATGTCCTTGCGGGTCTCCGTCTTGGGAGTCGATTTACTTTCCTTCGCCAGCTTGGGTTTCGCTTTGGTCTGTTTGGGCTTTTTGAACTTCGCTTTGATCTTGGTCCGTTGGGGCTTCTTTTTGGCCATATTGGTTTGCGGGTTAGAGGTACGAACCGAAACCGGTTTACATGCGATTCTACCGGTACCAAGGAAGCAGTGGTAGAATCAGTCCGTTATTCGAGCCAGAGGCATTTGATGCAAAGACATCAACGAAGCAATGGCTTCAAACCGTTCGATGAATGGGCAAACCCATGAGCCAGACGAAACTGTCAGGACTGTTCCTTGGATTGCTAGTTGCCCCTGCTCTCTGTTGGGCGGTAGAACCGGATGCCAACCGAGCGAAGGCGATGGCGGAAATCCGGAGGGTTGGTGGCGATTTCAAGGTGGATGAAAACAGTCCCGGCAAGCCAGTGATTGGAATCTACTTCATTCCCCCTGACGCAGACGATCCCCATCCCACCGACGCCACGCTTGTACACCTCAAAGAGTTCAAGGAACTGCAAGTGCTCTGGATATTGTCCAGCATGAAGATTACCGACGCTGGGCTGGTTCACCTGGAAGGGCTGACCAACCTTCAGGAATTGAACTTGGGATGCACCGCCGTGACCGACGCTGGGTTGAATCATCTGAAGGAACTGTCCGAACTCCGACGATTGTACTTGGAGGGGTGTACCGACGTAACCGACGCTGGGTTGGCTCGCCTGAAAGGGCTTACCAAACTAGAAGAACTCGATCTCTTCCTTACCAGGGTCACCGACGCAGGACTGGCAAATCTGGCAGGATTGACACAACTTCGTCGTTTGGATCTCAGGGCGGCAAAAGTGACCGACGCCGGGTTGCGCACCTAAAAGCGTTGAATCAACTTCAATGGCTAAACCTCGACCGCACCCAGGTCACCGATGCTGGGCTGGCACATCTAAGAGGGTTAACCAAACTCCGAACATTGGACCTACAAAGTACCAAGGTTACTGATGCGGGAGTAAAAGGGTTTCAGGAGGCCCTGCCGAAATGCGAGATCCTACATTGACTGGTCGCCAGCGGAGTGGGCCGTATCCACCATGAAATTCGGCTTCCGCACACCATCGTTGCGAAGAAGAATCGCCGCTAAAACTTCGTGGAAGCGGATCGCAAGGAATTCCCTTGGCCTGAAGGCACCACGAGGCTGGGGCTGGATCACAAATCCACGGAGAGCCTGCCTACAACCGTGTCTATCGCCGGACTACATTCGGTGTTGATGATTTGTTTAGAACAAGACGAAGGAGTTCTTCGGGTTGGTTAGTGATGTTGCTCGTCTTGGGATTGGTTGTGTTTGTTCTGGCAATTGTGGCAAAATAATCGGTCTGAAGGCGAAATGTGTTGTTGATCGTGCTTTTTGGATTATGTGCAATAGCGATTGTACTTGCTCGCAACTGAATACATCTCTTCCCCGTGTGAGTTGCTTACGGTCCGATAAAATCGACCAACCCGGTTTCCATATCATAAAGACCGTAACATATCCGCACTCGATGGCTGTCCACAGCAGCCTTGAGGATATCGCTCTGACGCAGCAGAATCGACGCTTGTTCCCTAGCATTCTCTTTTGACAACTGGTTCAACAATTCGGCTTTCGACTGGCCGATCCTGTCGATGTTTTGATCGACAACACTGCCGATATGCTCTTGTAATTGTCGAAGATGGCCTGGTAGCGTCGTTCCTTTTGCGTCAAATACCGCCTCAATAGCGCCGCAGCCCTTGTGGCCCATGACGAGGATAAGTGGCACGTGCAAGTGCTCAACGGCATATTCCAGAGACGCCAACACATCATCATCAACGACGTTACCGGCATTTCGTATTTCAAAAACGCTTCCTGCACGCAGGTCGAAAATAAACTCTGGGCAGACCCGACTATCGGAACAGCAAACGACAGCAACGAACGGATGTTGAGCCACTGCGGTTTGGTGGCGAATAGCGTCGTCATCGTGCGTATCGCATGAGAATATTCGGGCCGATTTCACAAAACGGTCATTGCCTTTGCGAAGCGCAACTAGGGCAGAGTCGCCATCTAGGGGCGGCCCGACGGTATTGAATGCGTCTGAGTGATTTAACCGCCAGAAACCAACACCGCAGATTACTACTACGATGGCTGCAATCGACAAGGGTTTCCAATGTTTATCAAAGGACATATTTGATCAAGCAACCTTGAAATGTAGCGACGTGAAAGGTACTCACCATACCTGGGGGTAGTGACAGGTCTGAGCAATCACTCTATATTTGGTGCTTATATCGTCCACCTCCTATTCAGGAAAGGTTGATCTATGGCCGTCAAAGAAAAGTTGAACAAGTCAGAAGAGGTGCGGAAGCTGCACAAGAGTGGTGTTAAGTCTGCCTCCGAAATCATGGCCAAATTGAAAGCCAGGAACATCACAGTGGCACCGGCGCAGGTCTATGCCATCCTCGCTGGCAAAAAGGGTAAAAAGAAGGCGAAGAAGGCAAAGCAACAAGAGACGAACGAACGAAGCGGCTCCCCTAGCACGACACGAAATCGTCATCGACACCGCCGTGCTGTTCGTAAAACAATCGGGCGGAATGCAGAAGGCGAGAGAACTGCTCACAAAGCTTTCGCTGCTGCACCACTAAAACGAGCCATAACCCCTTGTCGGTGATCACTGGCGAGGGGTTTTCTATGCGCAGTTACGGCCAAAATTACTTTTGGCCTCTGTTCGACAGTGGAATCTGTGAACACCAATTAGCGAATTCGCATTTCTGCAACAATCAAATCGAAACCACCGTCACGCACTCCTTCGAGATCGTTCCTCGGATTATTCACCAAAGTGCTCACTGGGTAAGCCGCCATTTCATCGGGCGGAAACGGCTTCAGCATCTTCTCCAGCTTCTTGGTGTCTTCAAATTCCGGATCGAGCCAGAGATCGTAATGCTCGGCGGGAAGGATCACTGGCATCCGGTCATGGATTTCTTCAAGCACTTGGTTCGGCTCGGTCACGATGATCGTGCAAGATTCGATTGTCTGTTTCTCACGATGCCATCGCTCCCAAAGTCCGGCGAAGACAAACGGCTCGTCATCTTTCATGTGAATCAAAAAAGGCTGCTTCTTGTCGCCCACCTTTTTCCACTCGTAAAAGCCATCGGCCAGGATTAGGCAGCGGCGTTTTTTGAAAGCACTTCGAAACGATGGTTTCGTGGCAACACTCTCTGCCCGTGCGTTAATCATCGAGTAGCCAGCCTTCGTGTCCTTCGCCCAGGACGGGATTAAGCCCCAGCGAAAAAAAACGAACTCCCGCTTTCCATCTGGGTCGAGGCGGACCGCTCCCACATCTTGAGTCGGAGCAATGTTGTAGCGGGGATTCAAATCGGGGACTTCGGCGAGGACAAAGTGCCGGGTGATTTCCCGTGCCGATGTTCGAAGAGTGAAGCGGCCACACATTGTCGGTCTCAGGCATTGACGATCTGTGCTGGGGAAAGAAAAGCCGCTGAAAATTTGGTCCTAGGGAATCATCTAGGATGGACTATGATGGTGCCGGAAAAAGGAGACATGGTGAGTTCATTGCAAGGCCCACACAATAGCGCCCAAGAACTTTATCGGCAGACTCGGCGTGCGGCAATGGGCGGCATGCTCGTAACGCTATCGTTGGGAGTTGCAAAGCTTTTGGGAGGTTGGTTTGGGCACTCGCTGGCGCTCCTTTCCGACTCCCTGCATTCGTTTGGCGATGCACTTTCTTCGGCTTCCGTTCTGGGGGCATTGTGGTGGTCCGAGCAGCCCCCGGATAGCGAGCATCCGTACGGCCACACTCGAATCGAATCCATCGCCGCTTCCAATGTCGCACTGCTGTTGGTCGGATCAGGAATCTGGGTCGGGTACAAAGCCATTCATTCGTGGAACGAGCCGAGCCTTACGCCTCACTGGTACACACTAGTGATTGCCCTAGCGAGCGTGGTGCTGAACGAGGCGATCTTCCGCTATTCGATTTCAGTGGCCAAAAAAACTGGCTCAAAAGCAGTTGAAGCTGCTGGCTGGGATCAACGTCTCGATGTATTCGGATCGCTCGTTGTCTTGCTCAGCCTTGCCGTGAGCATCTGGGCCGGTCCAAGTTGGCACATCGTTGACCATCTCGCCACCTTGATCGTTGCCACTACGATTCTGATTGCTGGAGGAAGCCTATACTGGGGAAGTCTGCAAGACCTGATGGATCGCCAAGCGGACCCTGCATTGCTGGCTCAAGTTCGTCGGTTAGCTCTCGAAGTTCCGGGGGTGCAAGGTGTTGAAAAGCTGTTGGTTCGCAAGTCTGGCTTAGAATACTTCGTGGATATTCATGTCGAAGTCGCTCCGCAGATCAGTGTCCGAGAAGGCCATGACATTGGTCATGCCGTGAAGGATCGTTTGATTTCGCAAATCATCACGGTCAGGGATGTGCTGGTTCACATCGAGCCGTCACTTCACGGCTAGCGGAAACGGCAGACATCGCAAAGGAAATGCGGATGAACCTTAAAGAGTGGGAAGAAACGATCAATCAAATTGTTGAGGAAATCAAGCAAGAGCCACCGAAGTCTCGCAAGCACAAGGTTTTGATGGCATGGCGTGTTAAGCTGGAAAAAGAACCAATCTCCCTGCAACCGTTTCAAATCGACGAAATCGTGCGGGAAGTGCGGAAAAGGATCAGCCGATAGCTCGTTAATCTGAGGCCTGTTCTTGAGGCCACTCATCACGTTTTGGGAACAATCCCCCTTGACGGGACATATGCTTGCATATACAAATACTTTTGGGTAGACCAACTATGAGCCAATCCGCAGCCACCATCGACACCATAGCGAAGACCTGCATTGCCGTGCGTTTTCGCTTGCTCAACCGAGTCGTCACCAACATCTATGACGAGGCTCTTCGGCCATTGGGTCTGAAGGCAAGTCAAATGAACATCCTGATCGTAACCGCAAAGCTCGGCCTAGCCCGGCCAATCCAAGTATGTGAATTCCTGCAACTGGATGTTTCCACGCTCAGTCGTAACGTCGAGCGGATGCGTGCCAAAGAACTGGCTGGAAGTCGTGCCGGAAGCCGACGCTCGCAATCAACCATTTCGGTTGACGACTCAAGGCAAACGGCTGATCGAAAAGGCAATTCCTGCCTGGGAAGTTGCCCAGCAGGAAGCCAAAGAATTGATCGGTGCCGCAGGAGCCACGATGCTCGATCAAGCCACCAAAAAATTACGTGCTTCCAAAACGGCTCACTAATAGTGCGTTTTTTTCGGAAAACAGTTGCATATACAAATACTGGTGCGGCCATGAAACTCGAAGATCATCCGACTGTGCGGCACTTCCATGAGAACGCTGGCAATCGGTCAAATGCACCATTGATTCTCGATGCGGAGTGGCTACGGCAATTGTGCCTCGATTGTGGAGCCGACGATGCCGGTCTTGTCGAGATCAGCCGCCCGGCACTGGATGACCAGCGGGATGACATCCTGCGATTCTTTCCGGCCACCAAGACCCTGCTGGGGTTTGTCTGTCGCATGAACCGAGAGCCGATCCGCAGCCCGGCCCGGTCGGTCGCCAACCTCGAATTCCATCACACCGGCGATCACGTCAACGAAGTCGCACGAAAAATCGTTGCAACATTGGAACGTCAGGGCATTCGAGCGGTGAATCCGGCAATGGGATTTCCGATGGAAATGGATCGGTTTCCGGGCGGAAAGTTATGGGTGGTGTCGCACAAGCCGGTGGCGGTGGCTGCGGGCCTGGGTCACATGGGGATTCACCGCAATGTCATCCATCCGAAGTTCGGCAACTTCATCTTGCTGGGAACCGTGCTGATCGATGCAGAAGCCACTGCTTACGATCAGCCCATCGACTACAACCCATGCTTGGAATGCAAGCTGTGCGTGGCGGCATGTCCCGTGGGAGCGATTTCCCCGCAGGGAGACTTCAACTTCTCTGCCTGCTACACCCATAACTACCGAGAGTTCATGGGCGGCTTTACGAATTGGGTCGAGCAGGTGGCCGAGAGCAAAAACGCATTGGAGTACCGCAAGAAAGTCACTGATGCCGAATCAGCGTCGATGTGGCAGAGCCTTTCGTTCGGGCCGAATTACAAAGCAGCGTATTGCTTGATCGGTCTGCCCCGCAGGCGAAGAGGTCATCGGCCCTTATCTCACCAGCAAGTCAGATTATCTGAATGCGGTCGTACGTCCGCTCACCGAGAAAGAAGAGACGATTTACGTCGTTCCTGGTTCCGACGCCGAAGACCATGTAGCCCGGCGATTTCCAAACAAAAAAACCAAGCGGGTCGGCAACGGCCTGCGAGTCCGCACCATTGCGACATTTCTTCGGGGACTCTATTTGACATTTCAGCCGGGCAAGTCCAAGGGTTTGAATGCCGTTTATCATTTCTCGTTTACCGGCAAAGAGGAGAAGCAGGCCACGATCACCATCCGAGACGGCAAGCTCAGAGTTGAAGACGGGCATCTCGGCAAGTCCGATCTAAGTGTGACTGCCGATAGCGAGACGTGGCTCGGCTTTCTGGCGAAAGAACGCAGCTTGCTGTGGGCCTTGCTCCGCAGAAAGATTCGCATCAAGGGTTCGCCGAAACTGCTCGTCGCATTTGGCAAGTGTTTTCCGTCGTGATTCCGACTCATTTCTTTCTGCTGACTTTGGCCCGCAATTTTCCTTGATCCATCTTCTTGCAAAGGTTGGCGAACTTCGTCGCCGGTTGGCGCACGATTTGTTTTCCTCGGTCAGACATGGCGGCTGCCTTTCAGTGTTGCTCAATTGCGACGACAACACATTAACAACACGAGTGAACCGCTTCCCAATAGCGATAGGCTCCAAGATGCTGGTTCGGGCACGGCCAACGCAAAGATAGTGCCGCCGCCTGAACCTCCACCCGATAAAGTTGTTCCATATACAGTCGAGCCGACGAGCAGCAGGTCAGCCTGCGGACTTCCTCCGTCGGTAAACGCTCCGGCGAAGTTATGCACGATTTGGTAGCCCGATCCATCTGTGTTGATGCTAAAAATTGTGCCGCCGGTCGCTAAGGAACCACCAGCATCAGTTGTCCCATACAGCGTCGAACCGACCAACGTCAATCCGGCATCCGGTGTCTGACCGTCATTCGGTATGCCACCAAAACTGTAAAGCACATTGAATGCTGTAGTGGCGGTATCGTAGCTGAAGATCGTTCCTCGATTGAATGTCCCGCCAGAGCTTGCCGTCCCATAAAGCGTTGTCCCGTTAAGCGTCAAATCTGAATCGGGGAAAACGCCGTCATTGCTGAGGAAACTATGCAAATAGGTGATGCTGTTGGTGGACGGATCGAAGCTATAAATGGTCCCGACCGATGACGGTCCGCCCCCCTGACCTGTCGTCCCAAATAATTTCGATCCAACTACCGTTAATGCGGCTTTGGGGAAGACTCCGCTATTACTTCCGGCTCCCATGCTGGCGACAAGATTGTAACCTGAGCCATTCGAGTTGATGCTGTAGATTGCGCCGCCGCCAGATGTACCACCGCTATTCGTCGTCCCGTAGAGCTTGGAACCCAGTAAAGTCAAGCCAGCATATGGGCTTCCTCCGTCGCTGAAGGCACCGGTGAAGTTGTGCGCTATTTGATATGCCGACGTGGAGGTATTGAAACTGAAAACTGTGCCATTTAGGTTCGAAGAGCCTCCAAACGTTGTCGTACCATACAGGGTTGAATCGACAAGGGTTAGACTGGCGTTGGGCAGTTCGCCATCATTCGATCCAGTCGGAAAACTATGCAGTGTCGTGAATCCCAAACCATTGGTGCCGATGCTGAACATCGAGCCGCCATTGCTCGTCGTCCCATACAATGTCGAACCGCTCAGCGTTAATCCTGCATCCGGGAAACTACCTTCGCCTGGGCCGAAGCTGTGCAAGATGGTCACGGGAACATCAGCAAAAATGTTGCTTGCGGCAGACACAACAATAAGAAAAGCCACGACCGCAGCGGCTGGCCGCCTGAAATGAACAAGTTGTGGTGATTTCATTAGCGGTGCTCCAGGAACGTTGTTGCCGAATGATGGCACACATTCTAGCAAGGCTCCTTGCTCGGAACCACTCGTGTGAGATTTTTCCAGTGGTCAACGAGAGAGATATCGCACAATCCAAAGAACGCCGGTTAGCAGCAGGCTCAAGAGAATGCACGTCGTCAACGGAAAATAGAATCGGAAGTTTGTCCGTTCAATCCTGATGTCGCCTGGCAAGCGACCAAGCCAGGGAATCGAAGGGGCCAATAGCCAAACAATGCCGATCCCGCAAATCAGCAAGCCGAGCACGATCAGCGTCCAGCCAGGATGTTGCATGAAATGCCTCGTCACGACTCAAACCGATTGAGCTGTTTAACTTTCTCTGCTTGATCGTGCCGAACCCCCGCAAATTTGTGACCGCATTTCTCACAGCGATATCGGTTTGTGCTTTCGGGAACAGGCGACACTGGGCCGCCGCATTTGAGGCAACTTATGCCGAAATCGGCGTGGGTACTGAGCAACTGTGCCGCTCGCCGTTTTCGTTTTAGAGTGCCACGACTCTGCCGATTTATGCGTTGAATCGCCCAGCCAATTATCCAGGCCGAGATCAAAGCCAACCCACAAATGATAACCGCAGCGTTGCTCATATGATCTTCATTTTGTAAGAGGCTCTGCCCGCACGTAAAGCTCGGCTGGTGCCTGGAAATGCATGCTGAATCAGCGGATCGCAGCAAAATAGCGACACGGGCAATCTCACAAAGGGACAAAATCCTTAACCAAATCGGATGACTTTGGAATCCCGGTGATTGAATAATTCCGAGGCAAAAACCAAGACAGCCATTTCAGCACGTTGAAAAATTCTGGCTCGGTGGCGTAATCTTCTCGAAACACCGAAAATACAAGTTGATTCGGTTGTGGATCGGACCCGCTGATCAACAAAACCACGCCTGGATTCTGGACACCAAGCGATTGTTGCATAAAGCGACGAATGATCGCTCTGGTGTATAGCGGTAGGTACGATTCTGACGGTGCGGCCACCAAAACCTTTTCCTCATGTTGTGTAATTTCGGTCCGTTGAATATGAGGAACAGGTGGCGTTTTGAAGCCGCCAGTAAGCCTCAGTGTCAGCAAGTCGCCACACGAAAACACCCAATCTGCTCCGTCAGCACGTCGATTGATGGCGATGCCAAAGCCATTAGTGGTAGCGGTCTCAACTAAATTGCAGATGCAAAACGAATCAAACGATTTCAATGGTTTGGGACTAAGCAAGGAAAAATACGGAAAGCCGTCTGGGCCTCGAAAAATCTGTGGCGTCTCGCAGCGAAAACTGGCGTCAACGACGTTGGCATAGAACTTTTCCCGCCATTCTTCATCACGCTTCTCTTGAGCGATGGCAAAGAGATCGAGCAGAACCTGCACCTTGTTGATGTCACATTCCTTCATTGAAGTCGTCCGCTGATTTATTCTCCCGCATACAGCGAATCCAGATATTCCCACAAATGTTCGTCAATTTTGTCGGGCCGCTTTGCTCCCATTGAAAGGAGCAGAAAGCAAGAAAGAATCGATTTTCGTTCAATCTTCGTCGTGTGCGGTTGCTGCTCGATGAACTTCTCCAAAGCTGCGGCGATGTTGGCCCAAACAGCAAGTTCCCGGTCAGGATTGGCATCTCGCAGGAAATTCAACTCCATCGTTTCGAAGGCGCACTCTTGGTACGGCGAGATGATTTGATAGATCGCCCGCAGTTTTTCAAGCTGACCAGCGGATAGAGCTTCTCGGCGTATCGGGCCGGGTTTCAAGTCCTTGGGGTTCACGTAACGGATTTCAGGTTTGTCAGGATCATTATCGTGCGGCATGATGCACCAGACGTGAATTGAAAGGACGGGCATCATTCTACCAAACTGGAAACCACGTCGGTAGAATCGTTCAGATGTTGCTTACGCCGAATGAAGCCGAACAATTCTTTAAATTGCACCGAGAGTTGATGTTCTTTGTCAACCAGCGGCTGAAGGTGCTTCCCGACGAGATTCGAGATGCAGACACATTCTCTGGATTATCGCCTGAACAGCGGCTCGAAGTGCGGGATGCATTTTTGGAGCAGATGGATTTGATTGAAAACTTCATCGACGAGAATCCCGCTGATTTCAGAATGGATGAGCTTGAAATCGTTAAATCCTGGCACGAGCTTGTGGCTGCCGAATTCTTTATCTTCCGTTACCTGAAAAAGTACACGGTGTTTCTTTCATCCGAAGAATCTCCTGTTGCCTACGGTGTGCTGGCGCTGACGCAACCGTTCGAGGATTTGGTTGGTCCGTACCTTCCGGTGATGACCAAAACCGTGCTGCTGCCGTTTAAGGACAAGATCATCTACGATGGCCTGCTCAGCGGCTACCCTATATCGTTTGGAGGGGGCATTCGACGCAGTCTGAAAGAAGGTTACGAATCAGCGAAGAAGCGGCTGGGAATCATCACCTCGCTACCAATTGATGTGATTCCCGCAGCGACCAAGGTAGCAACCAAGAAAATAACCAACCGACCAACTCGCAATCCCTTCCGTGGCCGCTGGCGAGTTGTCTGGATGGATCAATGGGACCAGGACTTCGTGGACGAAGAAGTCGAAGGTTTTTTTGAGTTTGGCCCCGATGGATTGGGGGAATTCCATTTCGGTCTTGTCCGAGGAGAGATCGACTACCGTTTAAGCACCAGGGACGGCAAACCAAGCATTGAGTTTTCCTGGGAAGGAAATGCTGAAAGGGACCCGGCCCAAGGACGTGGCTGGGCGACGATTGAGGGCAATGAATTACACGGGATGTTTTATTTCCACCGTGGCGATGAATCGGCGTTTCGGGCGACACAAAGAAGTCAGAAGATGACCTGAGGAGGACTCTTCGGTGATCGCCTTCGTTCCCACGACCTATCAGCACACGCAACGAGGGCCGTGGTGCCTCCTGGTTTACGCAATGGCGGCTTTGGCATTGATTTCGGCGTTCGTGGTGGGTAACAGCTTGGCCATGCCATTCCTTTTCGCTGCGTTCACGCTTGGTTTGGCGGCTGCTTGTTTCCATCATTTGACTGTCACCGACGAGGAAGATCACCTCAGAATCAAATTTGGTCCTATTCCGTTCTTCAAACGCAGCATTCGTTACGAGGACATCGACGACGTGGAAATCGGGCGCACCACGATTCTCGACGGCTGGGGAGTTCACATCAGCCTTCGTGGCGGCTGGGTTTGGAACATTTGGGGCCGAGATTGTGTCCTCCTTCGGCTTCAGCGAGGACGAAAGTTGTGGCTCGGAACTGACGAACCAAATGAACTCTGCCATTTTTTGCAAGGGAAGCTTGCGTCAAGTGCGAAGTAAGCGCAGAATCACCTACGAATCGAACATGAAATCAGCGGTGTGGTATCGGCAACGCTGGCCAAAAATGCCTTCTGAAACACCATTTCGTGTTGCCGTGCTCGTGATCAGCAGTCTGGTTGCCCTAACTGGAGGTTGGTTCCGTTGGCAGGCCAGAACGGGAGAACCGATTTCTCATCGGGAAGAAGGGCTAGTGACGAGGGTCATCCTTCGGCTGCTGGGCCTGTGCTTTTGGATCACGACAATTGCCTATCTGCTGAATGCCACGTGGATACAATCGGTCAGTTTGTCGCTGCCATTCTGGTTGCGCTGGATCGGGGTGGCGGGTGGAGCAGTGTCTCTGGGGTTCTTATGGTGGACGTTGATTAATCTTGGCAAGAATTTCACAGACACTGTTGTCACGAGGTCCAATGCTGTGCTGGTCACCACCGGTCCTTATCGCTGGATTCGACACCCGTTCTACGATGCCGGGGTTCTTCTAATCATTTCCGTTGGGCTGATAGCGGCCAATTGGCTCATCGGGTTGCTCGGTTTGTCGTTTGCAGTCGTAGTTGCTATTCGGTCGAAAAAAGAAGAGCGAAATCTTATCGAGAAGTTTGGTGATCAGTACCGAAGGTACATGGCGATCACGGGAAGATTTCTGCCGAAGATCAGGTCGTAATCAATGATTCGGTCGGCAAAATAATATCAATCTCTGTCTTCACTTCCTCAGTGGCTCAGCCCGCACATAAAGTTCATCAGGTGCCTCATCGAAATACCGAAACAGCGCCGGACACAACCAGCCTTCCATCGCCGGATTATCGGACACATACCAATTGCCGCCGACTTCCTCTCGAATCCAAGTCAGCTTCCTTTGATAACCAGGAAATGGTGCGGATGAAAACAGCAGACGAAATCCGGTCTGGGCGTCGGGGATTTCTTTTACGAGGAATGACAGAAAAGCGTCCGCTCCGCTGACGAATGGCTCCTGCAACAAACCAACTCGCTCATCATCGAAGACCCAAGTCTGGATGGTGTCGAGCCAGTATGGAGCGATGGCATTGATTTGGTTGGGCATGGCGGACCACCGATTGAAGTTGATTCATGAAAGTTCGTTGGCCACCATCCCGATCCAGGTGGCACTGATCCATTCCAGATCATTGTAGGGAGCAACTCCCTCATTCTTCCAACCCGAATCGTTCAACACACTCGCCATGCCTGGGGCTGCCAAACTATTTGTCGTGTGAATTATGATCGGGCAAATCGGTTTGCGGCTTGCTAAAAAATTGGCCACGTCTCGTCCAGTTCCCGGATCGAACACTTCACCGCTTCGAATTCGATTTGGCCCCAGATCGTGGTCCAGGCAAATTAGCTGAGCCGTCTCCAAATTCTTTGCAAGCCAGTCGATCATATCTGGTGCGTTGTCGAAAACGACGAGTTCATGTCTCGGCAAATGAACCGCAAGGCATCGGGCCATTTCATGAATACGATCCGGCTCGTCGTCGAGAATCACTATGATTGGTATCTTAGCCATATCAACGGTACGTGCTCCAGGTCGATAGCCCTTCTAAAATCAATGAGCCGTTCATCAATCGCAATCTAGTCAAATTCAGTCGGAACTGCTATGTCCCAGATAACTACGACATCCCCAACAGCTTGCCTCAAGAACTCGTCCAAGTCCTGCTGGAGATGCCGAACATCCGCATCGAACGAATCGTCTCCCTCGGCCACTCATCGCCACCAGGATTTTGGTACGATCAGGGTGAACACGAGTGGGTGCTGCTGCTCGCCGGGACAGCCAAATTGGATTTCGAGGATGAGATCATCGAAATGAGGCCTGGATCGTTCGTGAATATCCCTGCTCATCGACGCCATCGAATCGAATGGACCAATCCAAATCAGGCAACAATTTGGTTGGCAGTCTATTATCCAAAGGCGTGAGGATAAAGTTCGAGACGTGATATACTGTTGTCACGCCCTATTGAAACATTGCCTTCGCTTCGCCAGGGCCGAATGTCTTCTGCGCATCCCCCACACAAAAGGACTGAATCATGACGGCTAAGACACATGCAATTGGTGGACTGATGACGGCGGTAGTAATCACGTCGCTCGTCGGCTGTAGCAGCAAAGCTTCTACGCCTGAAGCTGCCTTCGACAACCTGAAGGCCACGATGAAAGCCAAGGACTACAAAACTGGCCTCTCCCAAATGATGCCCGACACACAAGACTACCTGTTGGAAGGCATCGTCACACGAATCGGAGCGACTGTTGCATCCGATCCGGCTCAGGGTGCGGAGATCAAGAAGATTGCTGAAAAGTATGGTCTCAAGATACCCACTGCGAACGAGATTGCACGAGGCAACGATCCCATGTTGGCTCTAAAACAGGCGGTCGCTGACGTAAAAGACAAGCCCGCTTGCTTTGCCGAAATTGTCCAGTGGTACGCAGCAAACAGGCCTAACGAGCCAATTCCCACGACAGGCATCGAAGCCATTGGCGATGCCACATTGGATGATTTGAAGACAGAAGGTGATAAATCCAGTGGTAACATCAAGTGGAAGAATGTGGATTTCGTGTCATCTCAGCCTGTCACCTTTAATAAAATCGGTGGAGCGTGGTATATCGACATCCCTCCGCAGGTGAACGCCACCATTGAAGGCGGATCAGCGAAAAAGTAAGGCTGAGCAAAATGCGACATGCATATAACAATCGCTTCTAAAAAAGAAAGGCCGCACAATGGCGACTAAAGCAGGGGTGTGGATTGACCACCGGCAGGCCACCGTGGTCTTGGCCACCGACGCAGGCAACACAATCAAAAAGATAGCCTCTGGCCTTAAAAGCGCCGATCACTCACGCATGAAGCACAAGTACACGAAAAATGACTTCGTAGCGGAGGATAGTCTTCAACGAAAGTTCTTGGCTCAACTCAAAAACTTTTACGATGAGGTGATCGATTCCGTTCGTGATGCCGAAGCATTTTTGATCGTTGGTCCAGGCGAAGCCAAAGGGCAATTTATGAAACGCCTCAAGAGCAACAAGCTTCGTGGCCGAATCGCAGAACTGGAAACGACTGACAAAATGACGGATAGTGAGCTTGCGGCCAAAGTGTACGAGCATTTTTTCAAGAAGCCAGCTACAAAACAAGCTGCTGCAAAGAAGGGAACAAAGACGAAGGCAGGACAAAGCTCAAAGAGAATGGGAAAGTGATTTCAGAGAACTTGCGGTGGCAAACGAACGCACTTACTTTTCAGGAGACAATCGCATGACCGCACAAGAATTGCTTGGCACACTCATTCGTTGGACAGGGTTGTCGATTGCCGTCTATGGATTGGTGATCTTCGTCGCAGGAATTTTTTCGCTGGCGGTCATCATGGTCGGTGCCGCATTATTATTCTCTGGGATCGGCGGTGCCTTATTCTTCTTTGCCGACGAGATTGTCGAGCTTGCTTATTGGCGACGACAACTCGCCGAACGCCGTAATCAGGAAAGTGCTCCTCCAGCTTGATAAGTATCCAGCGGATTTAGAAGAACCCTCCCGCAGGCATTTCAGGCCACAAGCGAATTTGAGCTTCGGGGAAGGCCGCTTTGATCCGCTCCAATTGTTTTACGTCGGTACTTTCCAATAGCTCGATCCCAGTTATCTCATGGTCACCGAGCAATCGCCTAATCCAGGACACTTGAGCAGGCTCGGCGAAATCGTCGGTGACGTAATAGCAATGTGTGTCAGCTATCCAATTCAACAATGCTTTTCGGGATTGAACGATGTGAAGTTCCCAGCCGAGCCACCCCATCCCAATGCAGCAAATAGCCACAATAACGAATAAGGTGCGCAGGCTAAATTGGAACCATCGACGAGGTTGAGGGGGGCTTTGGTTCACGCCAGGATTATAGGGCACTGAGCAGGATGGTGTTTCGACCGACGCATCAGGATGGCCTTTTCCGAAGTGGACTCACCGAATGCAACCCTTTCGGCAACAATTTTGGCATCGCTAAACGGCACACAATCCACGCCGCCCCAACCGAAGCGATAGAAGATCGGCAAATAACTGCCGCACTCCAGCATCCCAGGGGTTTTCTGCGCCTTTTCCAAACCGGTCTTTCCCACAAACCGCAATCCAGGAAAGTACGGCATGTCCAGTTCCGGCAAAGTTCGGTCGATGATCTCCCCATCAAGTCCAACCCAACCGTGTTCGAGGATTAAAGCGCCGTGTGATACGGCAAATCCCTCAACGTAAGCGGCTGAAGGATAAAGTCGCTCCACCACCTTCCAGGCATTTTCATAGCATCTACTTCGCTTTGCTCGCACCTTCTTACCGATGCGTACCGATAGTGTTTTGTTTTTTGTCAGGACGGATCGTCCGTCAGCCATTATTTTCAATTCGCTCGTCATAGTTAGTTTCTTGCGTCCCACGGATCAGCATGCCAGTCCGCAAAGGCCCGTAACAACAGGCGCTTTGCGGGCACCAGCACACCAATTCAATTAATCGCTAAACGATTCGGTCAATAAAGCGCTAAACTCGTCGAGAATACGCACACACGCTGTATCGAGGGTTTGTTGATCCGGAGCATCCAAAATGTCCGACAGTCGATGATAGAGCACATCCGGGTCTAATTGCTGCGATTCTAAATAGCCTTGTAGGCGGTCGAGCGCTCGGTTCACAGGCTTTTGTTTGGCTCGGGACGGCAACATCAAACCGCCAATCACCATCGCAACAAGTAGGACTTTATTACATCGCAGTTGGGTCAGTTCTTCTTCAGTAGTAGCAATCTCGACCGTCGGGCGGATGATCGTCAAAGATTGGTCCGCCTGAATACACATGAAGGTCACCAGATCGTCACCCTGACCAACATCAACAACCTGACGGTTCTGTACAGGACCGTCATCGCCGACTTGATAATGAATTTCTGATGGCGACTGCCCGATCCACACCTGAGCAGCCTGTCCATTGATTTTAATGTTGACTTTCTCGCCATCCTGCAGCGATTTGAGGTCGTTTTCTTTTACAGTGAATATAAACATTCGATTGTCGCTTTCTAATAAGTTGATTCGACATACTTACCGACCAAATCAGCACAGGGGACCAACGAGGTCAGCGTGCGATTAGTCGGGCTTCCAGCAGCAGCGGATCGTTTTTTACAATATTTGATTCTCATTGATTTCTCCTTTGGTAATTTATGGATGTGATCAAAGGCAGCAGCCATCGATCATGGGTATCTAACGTGCCAACCAGCGACTTGAGGTGTAAATGTTTCAAGTTCAAACCCCTCCCGTGCTCGGAGAATCACCAATTAAGCTCGAAATATCATCTAAGAAAGATCGGCAATTGAGATAGCCCTCTGAAATGATCCACTTCAGTCGTCGATTGAGTTTTCTACGATACTCGGAGGTAAATTCGTCATCCTCTAGCACAGTCAAAAAACTATCGAAAATATCAGCGACACGTGCTTCTGGGCTATCAATCAGGCCTTGTCTCTGCTTTTCGTTCGTCGGGACGGTTATATCGCCGCTCTTCAGTGCCTCAGCATTAGCAACAGGAACGGCGTTTTTGTCTCCATTGATCACCGCATCACATCGTTGATTCGCAGATTTCAAGCAGTCCCAAATTTCGTCGTGCAAAACATTAATAAGTGCGGCGATTTCTGTTTTTGAGTCGCCACGAGCCACCATTGCTTTCGCAAGGCCCTCTTGGTCGTAGTAGTATTTGTCATCTCCCATGTAGCGTAAATAATGGCGGAAATCGATATATTTGCGGGTCATTGGGTCACCTCCAGTCCTGTTAGCTCTTTTAGCGTTTCTAGTCGAACATCGAACCATACCGAGTGGAATTGCTCATCGTCGCCGACTCCGACATTTATTCGCATCCAGCCAGTTTCCAACGGGATGCCGTTATGCTTCTTGCTGGAAAGACCGGCAATAAAGTCCTCATCGAGGTAGTTACGGCCAGCTTGTTTTGCCGCCTCGTTGGCGGTCATCAGGGATCGTTTTCTAAAATACTTAAGGCGCATTGTTTCTCCTGTGGTTAATTGTGAATGTGATCCGAGGCTGCCGCCATCGATCACGAGGGGCACCTAATGTGCCAGCCAGCGAATTGAATTCGCTGGAGCGTTCCAAGATTTGGAACTAACAGTTATTTGTAGTTGATTGCAGTTGCGAACAATGTATCAGATCATTCACAAAAAAGCAACGCCAGATTATTCAACACGATCCCAAAAATAAAATATCGATAATTTGTTTTTGTGAATCCATTATTTCTGACTGCACATAGCAGAGTGAGAGTCCGCACGCAACTGATGACCGCTATACTAATGTGCCGCACGCCATAGATGCATAATCAATTCGCCAAAAGTACGACCGCAAAGGCCCGGTAGATCAAAAATGAAATATCGATAATTTATATTTTGGGTATGGCCTCACCTGCAAAGCACTTCTTCTGATATCCAAGCGACTCCAGGAGAAAAATGGTGTTGGATTTATGCCACGCCCAAATATAGTTAGTACCACCAGGTGAAAATCGTTGGCTGACCCAATTTCCGTCGAACGCCGTTGCTGTTGGCCTACCGCCTTGTCTATAGCCTTGCTCAGTCAAAATACGGCCAACTTGATGACTGCTGATCCCAAAAACGACCCCGATATCCCTCATCGGGACATAATCATTGTCATCCACGTGCCCTCGCTTTCTCCGCTTCCTGCCGATACGCAATTTGCAGTTTGCAAAGTTCAGATATTTGAGTGATCTCAGGCAAAGTCCATAGCCGCCTGCCCCCAACTCGCAGCCTAGGCTCCGGAACCGCACCGACTGAAAGCAAATACAGAATTCGGTGCGGCTTAACGGCTAACATGCTGGCCACATCACGAAGTGAATAAAGTTCATGAAACATAAGAACTCCTTTCCTTTATGTATGCACCAGCGAGCATATTTCTTCGTGATAAAGAAAAGACTTTCAGAATCTCGTTTGTCGGGATATCGCCATCACAGTCACGGCATGACTTGGTCAGACTGCGTGCGCCGCTAGGTTCCAGAATCAGTACTGACCTCAATCGCAATCAATGCAATCAGTTATGCAGCGCACCTTCAGCCCCCTCAATATCCTTGCTAATCGAAGGGCTAATTGGCTGCTGTTATTAATGGCAAGTCCGAAGATGACTTTTCGAGCTTTCGCCGTTGCCGAACCGAAAATCAGCCGTCTAACCATTGCCGTATTTTGTCCGACACTTCGTCGATGATGTCCAACGGGCAATCAGCGAACAGTAAAAAATCGAAAAGCCAACCGTCAGACGTAAGTCGATGCTTATAGTTCTTCACAAATTCAACCCACTCGTCAATTTCTCGTGATTCTAGGCCCATATTGTCTCCGATTATTAAGTTAGTGAGTTCTTTTCTTTTTTCTTGGGAATTTTCAGCCGTCTAATCGGCCCAGGAGCAGTCAGGGTTGTGCCCTCGATGCGAATGGCAAATGGGTCGTAATCACGGCCCTCACGATCCATGATGCCAAGATACGCTTGGCAATTCAGAAATAGGCTGGCTTGGGGTTTCCGGTCTTTGCGGACCACCTTATACATTCCACTGACAATTTGCCGGGCAAATAATTCGGCGAGCGAAGATTTTTTGTAGTCGTAATGCAATACTACGGAAACCATTGTCCTTGCTCTGGCGTCGGGCACTCCAAGGGAGATTAGGGCTGCCGCTTCCAAGTCGATTAGTCGGAGCCAAGTTGCTTTGATCTCCGGCTTTTCTTCGTCAGTGACTTGGCAGGATGCCACGATCTCGTCAACACGTTTGACAACGATCCTTTGGCAGCGGGCTTCAGCTTCGTTCTCAGCGGCTTGCCATTGGGCGTCGTGGCCAGCTTCGTCACCATCGCCATTCGGTAAATATGGCTGCCAGTATCTTCGGACCGTTGTTAGTGACAGTCCGGTTAATCTGCTGGTTTCCCGGATGCCAGCGCATCGGCGCTGGTACAACAGCACCAAAGCTGGCCGAAAATTATCTTTATAGACGAGATAATCGTACGCTAGGCCCTGATACCAGTGTGAATACTGGCCCCGTCTTCGATGAAAAAGAGCAGACGGCGGGCTGGCCTGCCAGCCGCCGTCTCTCTTATTGATTAGCCGTAGGAATTCCAGCTTATTGGCGGCTGTCTTGACTGTGCTCCTACCTAATTTGGTTTTTCTAGCTATCCATCGCTCAGAATACGATTTGGCTTTTCCGCCCTCGTTATCACTGAAATACAGCTTGGCTGCCAAATAGCTGTAGACAAGTCTCTCTGTGGGTTTCAGCTTGCTTGACCTTAATAATCGTAATTTCACGTTCCTCCATTTGGTGTCTGGTTATTGACTGCCTCAATATCTTCGACTGGTTAGCGACCTAAGATGCCGGAGCGGGGTAGTAGGGGCGGCCAGCCCCTACAATGCCCTTCAAGGCATCCACTCTTCACACAGTAAATGTTATTTATTTACAGAAGTGGTAAAGAGTACTATCTGTGGTCACCTTTTGAGCCACTAGCAGGTATCTTTTAGCACCAACAAACATTGCTAGCTAGTTTTTTTCGTACCAGGCTTTTTGGCTGTAAAAACGACCAGTCCATAAAGATATAGTATTGATCCCAGAATATTTTCGAGCAGAACGTTCGAAATACTCACTATTTTATTTGTGGCAGCAATTCTGCTGCCCAAACAAGAAAGATCAGTATGAGATACGTAGAAGTGAGTCAGACGGGAAATATGATAGTGGAAGCATTTCGCACTATTACGGTAGCGGTGCCTGACGAATGGACCGACAAGCACATCGAAAACGCAATAGAAAACGATAGTAGCTGGTGGGATGAGGATGAGACGCCTTGGCAATCCGATGTTGGTGAAATCGACGCTGACGATGTGCAGGCCGATAGCGCACTTGTCGAGGACATTACTCCTCCAACGATGAAAATCATCGCTAATGAGGTGGTATTGGGGCGGTAGTGTCAAGATAGAGTCAAAAAAAGCCACGGCAGTCTGCCGTGGCTTTCCTCTGCCAGTTTAGCAGGGGCTATCCAATCTGCTTTCGCCACTTCAGGAGACGGTTCTGGCCGTCCTCAACCGTAGTTATTCGGCTATCCTCGATTATCTGCAGAAAAAAGCCCCCTTTGTCGTCCGTCTCAATTCTGACATAGTCGCCGATTTTGATTTCGGACGGGTCAATTTTGTCCATCAGGATTTTCTCCGTACCCCAATGGAGAAATTCCCCATCGACAGTCAACATCGTCGGACCAAAATGTGAGGCTGCTCCTAACGCTTCCTCACTGGCTCTGACGACAGCAAGCAGCGCCTCTTCAGCGGCTTTTGTCTCGCCGTTGAAGGCAGGATTAAGACACATTTCGGCTTCAAAGCCTGTAGCTGTAATTCCTACGACCTTATATGTCGAGCGATACCTTATCATTGCTGTTCCCCCACTCCCAACTGGTTGATATTCACCAAGCGATCTAAGACTGACTGGCAGGCTGTGCGGAGGCTGCTAATTGCTTTAGGCGGGTTCGCCCGCATGGCTGCGATTACCTGCTCACAACAATCTGAGAGCTTATCGAGCAGTACACTGTGATCCTCACGCCACTCCTGTACATCTGCCAGGGCAACCTTGCCGATTGTCCTCCAGGCGGCCTTTTTTACATCTTTGGCCTTAACAGTTGATCGACCAGCCTTAGCGGCGAGTTTTTTCGCTGCTTTGGCAATTTTTGGCTGCTCTTTGACAGGAAACTTTCTGATTGCGTCTAGGGCCGTGAAATGTGCCGTAAAACCGTCAACCAGCTTTGACAGTTCTTTTTCTTTGTTGGCCGCTTGAATTACTTTGCTCGCATATTGACGGGTGAAGTTCCATCGCTCAGATAGGTAAGTATCGAAACTGCTGTATTCACTCTTGTACAATCGCAACTTTCTGATGCTTTCCAGAGCACGACCAATCAATCGAAAACTGTGCTTGGCTGTAGTCTGCACAGCCATTTGTGCTGCCTCGATTGCACTTTCACAGACATCGAGGCTATCGAGTGTGATGTCGTCGAGCTTAAGGCCGACTTGTTCTACACTCTCCATGATTCGATTTGTCGTAACAATATCAGTCATCATTCAGGCTCACTTTCATAGTTTTGCCAGCCGCTTTATAGAGGCGGCCAGCCCGAACAAAAATTAGTAAACAATCGACACGAGTATTATTCTAGCGCAGCAAAGTCGCTTGTAAACCAAAAATGGAAAGCGGGGTTCCACTGCGAACAACGAGTTCACATTGATAATTATTTTGGGAATGGTGTTGGGTTGTTCCCTTATACTTCGTAATACGCTACCTGTCATTATTCGATCAAAAGCCCAAGCACAGGGAGATACAGGCGAGTCTTCAGTCCTGCTTGTCCCCCCGGTTGGCTCGCTCTTTCAAATAGGGACTGGCTAACTCACAGACCACGTGTTCGAGTTTGTGATAGTCGCTCATCCGCTGATCCTTCCAGCCGATTGAGCCGAAATAGTCGTTTAAATGTTCACAAACATTGGTGAAATTCATCTTTGGTAATTCATAGTTGCCCCGAATGATTGCCACCCAAATACGACCGTCTAAACTCCGTGCGGACTGCCAAACACTCTTTAAGCGCCGCTTCAAGTCCTCTTCTGTAGCAGCCGAAATATCGGCTTGGATGACTAATGCATCGTCGTATGCAAACACACAACACGAATAGGTGGGATCGTTTACCGCCGCATACCAATTTGCCAGTGTCGCCGCATAGAATTCTTGCGGGACATTAACTGCTTCTCTAATCATTGCTAATCCTTTCACGCTTTGCCCCGCCTAAATTTAAAACAACACCTTCCGTCGGGTCGCCATGCGTGAAGCTCGTGGCAACTGATCTTGGCGAGCCAATTAGCGACCCGCACACAGGCATGGCCCAGTTCGACAAATCCCTAGACTGTTTGTAGCTTACGGCTGCCCTCTAGCAGTGCTTTGTCAGGCCGTCGAGGTTATCGAGCATGACGCTATTTTGGAGTTGTTCTGCAAAGCGGAATTGCTTTGCTACTGATTATTATTGTTCAGAAATCGAGTTTGTAACCTGACGTCTGACAAGATTTTTTCGACCCTGAAAAATCGCCGCCAGTGAATTGACGTAAGTTCAACAAACATTGGCCGATTTTGGATTTAATTTAGTACACAAATAACTTTGTAGAAAAATAGTTGGGTGGAAAATGCTGCGCACGAGGAATGAATCGTCGCCGCTTGATAAGCGGAGCAAGAGAAACGCACACTCTTCGGTGATGTTTTGATGATCCGGTGTGGCGGATCGCCGACGAGAGAAAACAAGACGCCCGAAAACTCAGCCAACACAGGCGTCAGAGAAAAATTAATTGCCGGACCGATGCTTGGTCGGGTTTAAAATTGACTGGGTTTAAAAGCTGTTGTCGTAAATCCCAGTAAAATCAGAGGATGCGTCAATCCAAAATCCGGTGGGAACGTCCGTAGACCGACGCTCTATCCAATTGAGCTACGGGTGCAAATTGATTTGCCGTGGCAAAATTCGTGAACAAATTAGTACTACAGCGCTAGACTGCTCTTGGTGATTGGAACTGTCTGGGTGAAACTTCTGCGAGTCGGAAGGACCGGCCATTGTTTCCACACGCAGGAGAATCAGGCATGGACGCCACGCAGATTCGTCAATTGCAGCCCAAGCTGCGGAAATACCTCCAGCAATTTCGCGATTGTTTTTCCAGCCGCAAGTCGCGCGACCACTTGCAGACCTACGTCCAGGGGCAGTTGTCGAACCTGGACCGCAAGAGCGTCGAGCCGATCGCACTGGCCGCCGACGTTCCGCCGCGGACCTTGCAACAGTTTCTCAATTCTCTGGCCTGGGACCAAGAGCAACTGGTCGACACACTGCAGTGGTTGGTGGCGCACGACCACCCCAGTCCCCGGGCCATCGGCCTGATCGACGAGACCTCCTGCCCGAAGAAGGGGGACCAGACGCCCGGCGTCCAACGACAGTGGTGTGGCGCCGCCGGCAAGACGGACAACTGCGTGGTGACGGTGCACCTGGGCTACGCGGTGGACGAGTTCCACTGCCTGCTGGACAGCGAGTTGTACCTGCCCGAGAGTTGGGCGGAGGATCGCACGCGTTGCCGGCAAGCACACATTCCCGACGAGATCGACTATCGGCCGAAGTGGCGTATTGCTTTGGAACTGTTTGACCGCGCACGGGCCAACGGAGTGTGGTTCCGCTACCTGGTGTTTGACGAAGGATACGGCTCGAAGCCGGAGTTTCTGCGGGAATTGCAGACCCGCGAACAACGCTACGTGGCCGAGGTGCCGCGAACGTTCCGCGGTTGGCTGGACGCCCCACCAGTGACCGAGCGCCTTTTTCGGCGCGGTGGTCGAGGACGCGGCCGCGCGAGGCCGCGGTTGGTGGCCGGCAGTGCTGCGGCACATGGCGTGGAGTATCACGTGAATTGGACGCCCGCCCTGAAAGAGCGATCCTGGACCAAGTGGCGGATCAAAGACACGCAGAACGGGCCGTTGGTTTGGCAGGTGAAGCACGCGCGGTTCGTGCCACGCAACGAGCGGGGCCTGCCGGGCCAATCGCTGCACCTGATCGTGGCCTGCAACGTGTTGGATCCGACGGCGGTGAAGTACTTCGTCAGCAACGCGCCGGCCGACACGCCGTTGAGCGAACTGCTGCTGGTGGCCTTCTCGCGTTGGCACATCGAACGCTGCTTCGAGGATCAAAAGACTGAACTGGGCTTCGACCACTTCGAGGGACGCTCGTACCTGGGGCTGAAACGTCATCAGGCCGTCACCGGCGTGAGTCACCTGTTCTTGGCGCAGGTTCAACAGGAGCTGCGGGGGGAAAAATCCGGAACTGACGGTGTGCCAGGTCCGCATCGCGGCAGCGGCTTTGGTGCGCTCCTGGTCGCTGGGCAGGACGGCTGCCCAGGTCTTGTTCGAGGCCGCGGCCACGCAGATCGCTTATTACCAACAACGCAACGCCACCGCCCGCCGCAGCCACACCAAGACCACCGTGCGAAAACTCCACGCGTTACACATCAAACTGACCGACTTGCCGCGCTGCCACTGGAGTCCGGACTAGCGCTGTAGTACTAGGTTACCAAGTATTCGGTGCCCGGCAAGCCCGACTCCGCAAGTGACTGCAAAGCCAAAAATTAGTGGCGCTTTGGCGGCGAACGGTCTACCAATACGACGACCGTCGCCAGCGAAAAGTTCGTCAGAAAGTTGCAGCCGGGCTAGCAAATGGATCTCGCCGAGCATCGACCGAATTTGCGGCCCCAGACGATCACTCCAACTCTTGCCGCGCGAGCTGCTGCGCCCAGAAGTCGTATTGCGGGTCGCCGTCACGGAAGGTGAAAACCGCGTCGGGCAGGGGGGCGGGCACATCGCGCCGCGAGGCAACGCGCACAATCACCGCGCCGTCGTTGCGCCGCTCGAGCGACCACACCCCGGGAGTTGACGAGGGAAAATCGGCGATCATGCGAGGCGTTAGCCCAAGGTTTCAGATCGGAAAAACTGGTAACGGCTGCGGCGGCGTAGGTGGATCGACCGGCGCGTAATTTGAAGCAGCGTGCCGCCATCCGCGACTGCTGCAACTGCATCGCATCAGCGAGCACCAGGTAATCGGCCGGTGCCGCGGATGCGCTCGGTGCACCGCAAGGGTCGGACTTAGACCGTTTATTCGATCCTACGTCAATATCGCCCCATTCAAATTCATTTCGCCCGGCGATTTAGATAATTGCGGCAACCAAACTGGCCGATTTTTCCGCACTTTCCGTCGCTAGCAAGCAGCGTTTGGCGGCGAGGCCTTGCGGCGCCGAATAGCCTCCCAGTTTTCCCGCGCTGCCGACCACTCGATGGCACGGCACCACCAGCGGCGTGCGATTCGCGGCCATGACGCTCCCGACCGCGCGCTGCGCCGGGGCGTCCGGCGATTTCGGCCAATTCGCCATAGCTGCGCGTTTGCCCCCACGAAATTCGCCGGCACGCGGCGATAACTTTGCGGCCAAACGGCGTAAGATGCTCGGTATCAATCGGCACGTCGCGCAAATTGTCGGGCTCGCCTGCAAGAACCGCGCAAATTCGCTCGGCTAGTTCATCGTTCCACGCTGTGCTGCGCCGGCACACTGGGCAAGATTTTTTTGAGCCAAGCCGCCGCCGCCGCGCCGCTCGTGTGGCCAAATGTCAAGGCCAACAATGTCTCGCCCCGGCCGACCATCGCGCACCAGCCCAGCGGCGCATCGAAAATATTCAATTCTTCCTGCATAATAAGTGCTCCTAATAGCTGCGCTCTGCCGCGCACCGTCCATGAAATCTTGCCTGGCCCAACAATGCTTTGACACGCTTGCCGCCTGCATTTTATACTGTCGCTCACGAGCCGCAAGTTGGAAACACACCAGCGGCGCGCATCGCCTGGGCAGAACGTATGAGTTTGACACGGCAGGCCAAACATCGTGGCACTTGGCATTGAAATCGCTGGAGCAACATCGAGATGAGCCGCTACGCCGCCTTATCCGACGATTTCTACGTCAACATGAATCTCAGCACCGAGATGGAGCTCCCCCAGCAGCGCGACACCGTGCTGCACTACTTCGAGCGCATCCAAAAACGCTATCCTTCAATGCGCAAGTTCTATTGCCGCGAGAAGCGCGACTTCGTGCTGGAGGAAGAAAAAGACCGCTCGCAATACCGTTGGACGACCGTAGAACCGCGGCGGCTCTGCTCGGGGCAGGTGAACCCGAGCGAAATTGAAGAAGCTCTCGAGCAGCATCGGCTGGTGCTGGAGTTGGCCCCCTATATGCTGTCGGTCAGCCCGCTGGATTGCGAGGCGCTCGATTTGCTTTTCGGCTTCGATTTCACGTATCGCGGCAACCACAACCAGTTGGTGGCCGAGGCCTTGGGCCTGAGCCCGGCTCTGGAGCGAATGTTAGATATTCCCGGCGGTGGGGTCGTCAACTACGAGCCTTCGCTTACGCTTTCGATCGATGAAGATTGCCGCACTCAGGTGCGCGTAAGCATCGAAAGGCGCACGAACGCCTATCAAATTCGCACCGGCGAATATCCTGAAGAGCAGTTGAGCGTGTACGTCACCGCGCGGCAATATGGCAGCTTGAACCCCGATACGACGTTCGTTCAAGCTGTCGATAACTTCAGCGCACCTCTGCCGCGACGTGGTCGATAATTACGTGACCGAGAGCGTGCTGCGCCCATTGCAGCGCACGATTGCAATGAAATAGCGGTTGCGCTGCGATTGTCAAAGCCGCGTTTCGCGTTCGCCGCGCAAATCGGAAACAACGAGATCACGAATTGGCAGCCTCGGCGGGAGCTTTCCCTCCCGATTGATTAGAACTGAAGCGCTCCTACTCTCTGCGCCCTCGTCCGCGGCCCCGACCTCGGCCCCGTCCGTGCGAGCCCCCGTGGTGCGAGCCGTGCGATCCAGAATGGTTCTGTGGCGCACTGCGCGAGCTTGCATGTTCACTTCAACGATCATGCCCACGGCTTCTTTCCACGTCAGAATGTCGCGCACAGAACCTTTGGCGTGCTTTTCGTCGAGCCCCGCGTCGTCGTCCATCTCGTCGGGCAAAGCGGTAGAGTCCACTTCCGCTGGTTCTAATCCTGCATCGGCCGATTGAGCGATATGATCGAACTCCTCGAAATCTTCGTCTAAGTCGAAGTCGCCACGGCTTGAAGCTGCAGGCAATTCCGCTGGCTCGTCGGCCAGATCGCTCCGCGGTTCGCGCGGCCGCATCGACTCGCGACTCTCTTCGCGCTCGGCCGACATGCGAGACCCCCCGCGCCTGCGCCGACCCCGGCGGCGGCGTCCGCGCTGATGGCGGTCGTCGGCGTCGCGCTCAATAGCATCGCGCGGCCGATCGGCGCCGGCAGTTTCGGGCGATTGGGCCTCGATATTTCCTTCTTCGAACTCTTCACCGGCCGGTTTGCTCTGGTCACCAGTCGAGGAATATCCGCTGCGAGGTCGCTCGCGGCGGTCGTCGCTGCGTCCACGCCCTCGGCCGCGACCGCGTCCACCGCGGCGCCGACCGCGCCGAAAGGGGCGATCTTCCTCGCGCGGCAGGCTGCCAGACTCGCGCCCGAATCGTCGCGATCCACAATACGGTCTTCTTCCAAGCGATCTTCCACCGCACCTGCCGTGTCGTCAAAATCTCGGCCCTCGTCGCGGTACGAATCGCCGCGGTCCCACCGCGGGTCGATTTCGTCGCGGTCCTCTTGGCGGGCCTCGAATTCTTCTTCATCCTCGCGCGCCATTCGCGACTTAGCGTCATCCTGTTCAGGCGGTTTGGCCGAAGGGGGCGGGAAGCCCAGCAATTCGGCCACCGGATCTTCGCGCCCTGCGCTGCGGCGGCGCGTCGTCAGCCATCTTGTCGGGCGGAAGCTCGATGCCAAATTCGCTCGCCAGCGCCGCCAGCCGGAGGCGCTTTTTTGGGAGGCGCGTGCTCAAGAGGGCGGCGCTGAAATGTTGGTTTTGCCGTCGACGGCGCCGGTTGCTGAGTTGCCTCGGCGTTGGAATCAACTCCCAGATCGGAAGCCAGCGATTTCCAAGGGTCCAATGGATCGTCGGTCATAACATTCCTTACAAATATTCTGATATGCAGGTTCGGCGGCCCTCACTAGCGCCTCGGCCTACTTCGCCGAGAGCACCACGATGCCGTGTGAATTTTGCCATTAAGGCCCTGGGGGACAAAACCGCCGGGGACTGGCTCATTTTCCGCAGTCCGCGGAGCAAAATGTGCCTGTCCCCTTCTCTGAGCGTGTCCCTCCGTTTTAAAAACATCCCTAGCGCAGTATAGAACGATCGCGCACTACTGGGAAGCCATCTATTGTCTGAGCCAATTGACGCGGCTCCCGAGCTTCCAAATCCGCTTTCCGCTTTGTTCGACTCTCCATTAAAACGTAGAATTCCGGTGTCCGCCCGGTCCCTCAGATTCAAAGCGCCGTTATATATGAGCGATTCCCCCACGCCTGCCGCCGCAATGCCTCATGTCGAAGAAGTCGAAGTGCGCGGCCACATTATCGACAGCCTTATTTTGCCCAAGGTGCTCGATCTGATCACCGCTGGCGGCGGCGCGTTCCGAATCAAGCACATTGCCATCGGCCAGGGTCGCGCCGATCCCAGCCATGCGCTCTTGGAAGTGCGTGCCGCCACCGCCGAAACACTCGCCGAAATTCTGGCGCAAATTGCCGATCACGCCGGCTCGTTCCTACCGCGTTTGCACGATGCGCGGCGGTCGAAGCCGATCTCGCCGGCGCTTTTCCGGAAGGCTTCTACAGCACGACCAACCAGCGCACCGAAATTCGCCTCCAGGGGCATTGGATCGGCGTTGCCGAGCAGGAAATGGATTGCGGCATTGTCGTCGATCGCGAGGCACGCCGCCCGCTGCATTCCCATGACCGACGTCGAGCCGGGCATGCAGATTGTCGTCGGCCACGCCGGCGTGCGCAGTGTTTCCCGAAGAGCGAAAAATGGAGCGGCAATCGTTCGAGTTCATGAATAGCACCGTCTCGACCGAAAAGCCCAAAGGGGTCGCCATTCGCCAAATTGCGGAAGAGATGTATCGCACGAAACAGTCGGGCGGAAAAACGCTGCTGGTCGGTGGCCCGGCCATCGTTCACACCGGCAGCGGCCCTTACGTCTGCGAGCTGATCCGCGAGGGATACATTCACCGCCTGTTCGCCGGCAACGCGCTGGCCACCCACGATATTGAACAATCGTTGTTCGGCACCAGCCTCGGCGTGCACCTGGACGCAGGCGACCTGGCCGAAGCCGGGCACGAGCATCATTTGCGAGCCATCAATCGCATTCGCCGCGCCGGTGGCATTCGCCGCGCGGTAGAGCAGGGGGGCCTGACCAGCGGCATCATGTACGAATGCGTGAAGCACAAAGTCGATTTCCTGCTAGCCGGCAGCATTCGCGACGACGGCCCGCTTCCCGAAGTCATTACCGATTCGCTCGAGGCCCAGCAGCAAATGCGCGAAAAAATTCGCGACATAACATTCTGCCTGATGATCGCCACCACGCTGCATTCGGTGGCCGTCGGCAATTTGCTTCCCGGCCTGGGGTAAAAGTCGTGTGCGTCGATATCAATCCCTCGACCGTCATCAAGCTGAACGATCGCGGCTCATTTCAAACCGTGGGACTGGTAACCGATGTCGAACCATTCCTCCGCGCACTGGTGGAAGATTTGGAAGCACTGCAAACCACTGCCGCAAACGATTCCCGGTCGAACAACTCATAACGACGCTGGCCCGGTGGACATTCCACGCCCGTCAACCGATAATACCAAAAGGCTGGGTTTGCCAACCACGTAACGGGCTCCAAATTATGGCCTCCGAAACAACGCACAAAACTAGATTAACGCCACCTACGCCGCAACAGCGAGAGCGGCTGCACGAACGCTTGATGTCGTGGCTTGAGGGTGACGAGGAAGACCTCCGCGAGCAACGCGAAACGATGTCGTACCTTCGAAAAGTGCTCGACGAAGATCGCTTCTCAACGCGGAAATTATTCGGATGAGCCAGGTTGTATTGCTCGACGCCGGGGTTCTTGGCCTTGTTAGCAATCCTCGCGAATCATCCGAAACTCAGGCCTGCCTAAAATGGCTAGGTGCTCTCTTAGATCAAGATTTTCCTCGCGTGCCAGCCATTGCCGATTACGAAGTAAGGCGCAACCTCGCCCACGGGAAAACAGAGGGGGCTTCCCAGGCTCGATCGCGTAATTGACCGCCTATTACTTACCATTCGCGACAGACACTCTTCGACTGGCTGCTCGTCTGTGGGCCGAAGCCCGCCAGTCGGGCTACCCAACCGCTTCGAACGCCGCTCTTGACGGCGATGCGATTGTCGCTGCGCAGGCAAAAGAAGCAGAGGATGAATTCGAATTGCCAGTCGTTGTTGCAACGCAAAATGTTGCGCACCTCGCTGGCTTCGTCGATGCCCGCCGCTGGCAAGATATTCAACCCGCCCAACCACCGCGCCCTAACCCCTGAACCCCGAACCCTGAACCCTGAACCCTGAACCCTGCCACATGCCTCGCATTCTCATGTGCCCCCCGATTTCTACGGGATTGAATACGAAATCAATCCCTGGATGAGCCGCGACCGCCAAAGCGATCGCAGTGCGGCTCAGGCGCAATGGGCCGCGCTGGAACAGTACTCGAGCACGCAGGCACAAATCGAGCTTTTGCCGCCGCAGTCGGGCCTGCCCGACATGGTCTTCACCGCCAACGCCGCGCTGATTTATCGCAAGCTAGCCGTCATGGCCCGCTTCAAACACAGCGAGCGGCAGGGGGAGGTGCCGTTCAGACGAAGCCTGGCTGCGCGCCAGCACCTCGAAATTCGCCACGTCCCAGAAACGCTCCATTTTGAAGGCGCAGGCGGACGCCCTCTTCTGCGGCGAAACGCTCTTTGCAGGCTATCGCATTCGCAGCGACGCACTCGGGCACCAGCAAATTGGAGAAATGCTCGGCTGCCGTGTGATTCCCCGTCGAACTTGTCGATCCCTATTACTACCATCTCGACACGTGCTTCTGTCCGCTGGCTCCCGGAGTCGCAATTTATCTTCCACCTGCGTTCGACGGCTCCAGCCGCGCCGCCCTACAAGCCCACGTGCCCCAACTGATCGAAGTGCATCCCGAGGAAGCCCGCCGCTTCGCCTGCAACGCAGTCGTCGTCGGCAAGACCGTCGTCACGAACTCCGGCTGCCCGCAATTGCACGAGTCGCTCCACTCGCAGGCTTCACACCGCTCGAAACGCCGCTCGACGAAATTCGTGAAAGCCCGGGGCAGCACCAAATGCCTCACCCTGCGCCTCGATGGCGAAGAAGCCGCCGGATGGAAATTAACTGAACCGGCGGCCCAAGGGCCATCCAGATAGAGCCGTCCTGGGCCCTTCACCTCTTCACCAGCAACCGAGCACGGCGCACGGGCGTGTGCCGCGCACAGGGCGGTAGCGTTCTTCTTCACCTCTTCACCTCTTCACCCCGTCACCCGCTCACCTCTTCACCTGCTCACATGCTCACCCGCTCATTGTTTGCCGCTCGGGTGCCACTGGCTCCGCCAGTGCCCACGCCGCAGGCGTCTAGCCGTCAGCCCCTCACTTGCACCGCGCAGACCGGGGAGTGCGATGGCCCCAACCCGCTGGGTGCCAGTGCCCACGGCTCGGCGTGGGCGTGCGGATCTGTAACTAAATTGCAAACCCATTCCTTCCGCCGGGTGCTTCCGCGTCGAACGCACTTAGCCCCAATCGTAATGCCGCTCGGGTGCCACTGGCTCCGCCAGTGCCCACGCCGAAGGCGTTGTAGCCATTAGCCCCGGTTGCCCTCGCCAACCGGGGATACGAAATCCCAAAATACCCGCCCAACGCCGCAGGCGTTGCAGCAATCCGCAGCGCGACATTCAAACCGCCATCTCATTGCCCACTAGCCACCAGCCACTCCACTCCGCCCGGATGCCCACCGCTGGCAAATTGCTAACAGCTCGATCATTTTGCCGCCGCCCGTTGTCAACATTTCTTCATCCGCCAGCGAGTGGTTATTTTGGGGCACTCTCATCTGGGGGCGACAATCAGAACAAATCGCAATAAGATATGGCGGATGGCCTACCAGCTTTTCAGGTTGTTGGCAGGACATGTTTTTTATTACACAAGCTCACCGGCAGTTCGATTGGGCAGGGCTCGACAAGTTTGACGCCGGCAAACGGGCTTACATTCACCGCATATCCCTACTTAAACCAAGGCACTTACACGAACGATGTACACATTGCTCTTCGATCGCTCACGGTAGCTGATGTTGTTAAAAACTGTCTAGTGGGGCCGATCATTCCTCGGTCGTTTCTGTTGCGGTGTGCCCAAACATACAACGTTTTCTGCCTTCGAGATTCACCTGGAAATGGGGTATTAACTTAGTTTGCTGGTGATGGTCGAGGTACCAATTCACTCACGGGTCATTTTCAGGTCTTGGAAGCGACGTTCGATTGTCTGGCGGGAATGTTTTATCTTTCGCTGCCATTTCATTCAGTATGAAGACGGAATAGCCGACGAGTCGAGACCGGGTCGCGTTGAGGCTTTAATTCTTGCATTCCCACTGCACCGTTCCCAACCCTGTACGCGTTCATTCTCACCGCTTGCCGATGCACTTTGGCGTAAATCTGCGCCCAGCGGGTGTGGTTTTAGTAGGTCAGCTCTCTCACCTTTTGCCCGTAGCCGGTCGTTTTCTTTTGGGTACGTCCGAGCCCGTCACCGACCCCGCGCCCCCCAATTGCCCCCCGCCAACGCAGGGTTAAGCTTAACACCACGGACCATCACACTGGGTTCTCTAAGGAGTAGAGTCCGCATGTGATGCTCGGTGGATTTCGTCTCCGGCGGCATGTCTCGTGCATTCCACATCATTTCAGAGCAGTGACGGCGATACAGCATCTCCTAACAGGTTAAAAAGCAATGCTCACCGGCGAAATCAAATCCAAAGTCGACCGCATCTGGGACGCCTTCTGGTCCGGCGGCATCTCCAACCCGCTCGAAGTCATCGAGCAGATCACCTACCTGCTGTTCCTCAAGCGCCTCGACGACCTGCACACGCTCGAAGGAGAACAAGGCCGCCCGGCTCAAGAAGCCCATGGAGCGCCGGGTCTTTCCACGGCAAGGACAGAGGCCGCCCTACGAGGATTTCCGCTGGTCGCGCTTCAAGCATTTCGCGCCCGAGGAAATGTTCAGCGGTCAGCGAGCACGTCTTCCCCTTCCTGCGCGACGCTCGGCGGCGACGACTCCACCTACGCGCACCACATGAAGGACGCGCGCTTCACCATCCCCACGCCCGCGCTGCTCGCCAAGGTGGTGGACATGATCGACCAGGTGCCGATGGAGGACCGCGACACCAAGGGCGACCTCTACGAATACATGCTCGGCAAGATCGCCACCGCCGGCCAGAACGGCCAGTTCCGCACCCCGCGCCACATCATCCGGCTCATGGTCGAGCTGACCGCGCCCACACCCAAGCGACATCATCTGCGACCCCGCCTGCGGCACGGCCGGCTTTCTGTGGCCGCCGGCGAATACCTCGCGCGCAGCACCCGGAAATCCTCCGCGACGCCAAGCTCAAGGAGCACTTCCACCACGGCATCTTCCACGGCTTCGACTTCGACAACACCATGCTCCGCATCGGCAGCATGAACATGCTGCTGCACGGCGTGGAAAACCCCGACATCCGCTACCGCGACTCGCTCGCGCAGGACCACGCCGGCGAAGAGGAGAAATACACCCTCGTCCTCGCCAATCCCGCCGTTTGCCGGCTCGCTCGATCTACGAAGACCGCCAAGGACCTCCTGCAGATCGTCAAGACGAAGAAGACCGAGCTGCTCTTCCTCGCCCTCTTCCTGCGCCTGCTCAAGCCCGGCGGCCGCGCCGCCGTCATCGTGCCCGATGGCGTGCTCTTCGGCTCGTCCAAGGCGCACAAGACCCTGCCCCAGATTCTGGTCGAGGAGCAGAAGCTCGACGCCGTCATCTCCCTGCCCGGTCGGCGTCTTCAGGCCTACGCCGGCGTCTCGACCGCCATCCTGCTCTTCACCAAGACCAACTCCGGCGGCACCGACCACGTCTGGTTCTACGACATGGAGCCGACGGCTACTCGCTCGACGACAAGCGCACCCCCCTGCCCGACAAACAACCTGCCCGACATCCTCGCCGCTGGCGAACCGCGCGACGGGGCCGACCGCGCGCACCGCCCAAAGCTTCTTCGTCCGAAGGCCGACATCGTCGCGAACGACTACGACCTGTCCATCAACCGCTACAAGGAAGTCGTCCACGACGAGGTCGAACACCGTCCGCCGACGGAAATCCTAAGGCCGTTGGCCAACCTGGAGGCGGAGATTGAGCAGGGGAGAGAGGGAGTTGGAGGGGATGCTGAAGTGAAAAACGAAGTAGTTGGAACTGGATGGCGAGCGGTGACGTTATTGATGTCCGAGATGGAACTCACAATACGCCTGCATATCAGGCTGACGGTATCCCACTTGTCACTTCAAAAAATCTTAAATCGAGCGGAATTGACTTTACTGGAGTCGGGTATATCTCGCTCAAGGACCACTTATCGATCAGTAGGCGTTCAAAGGTAGTTAGGAATGATATTTTGTTCGCCATGATAGGTACCATTGGAAATCCAGTGATTGTCGAAGGAGAGCGAGAGTTCTCAATAAAAAATGTTGCTCTTTTTAAGTGTGGTGATGGCAAAGTACGCGCTTCGTTTCCTTCTTCACCTTCTAAACTCGGAAATTGTAAGGTAGCAACTCGACTCAGCAACTAGAGGTGGAACTCAAAAGTTTGTATCCCTAAGCGTTTTACGTAACCTCAAAATCCCAGTACCGCCGCTGGCGGAGCAGAAGCGGATTGCGGGGATACTGGATGCGGCGGATGCGTTGCGCAGCGCCGAACGCCGCGAAGCACTCGCCCTACTCGACACCCTCCTTCAAGCCACCTTCCTCGACCTCTTCGGCGATCCCGTCATCAATCCGAAGGAGTGGGAAGTGGTTCCCCCTCCAGGGCTTGCTAGACGCAAAGCCGATCAGTGGGGCCTACTACCCAAAAGAACGATATGCCGCGACGGGCGTCCCAATGGTGCACATGGCTGACGCCTTCTACGGCGTCG
>CAWGBP010000046.1:0-63830 GCA_963820835.1 Pirellulales bacterium
GCGTGCTCTCTGCCAGTAAGTTTTGGGAAGGACGCAGTGGCGAAGTTGCTGTGCGCGCTTTGTGATGCTGGTGCTGGGGCTAGGAGTCGGGAACAGTTGCATACGGACTTTCGGTTTGGTTGTTTCTGCCGCTGCACGCCGATCCCAATTTCCATTACACGGGCTTCTCGCAGAATTTCACCGAGCAGTTCTTTGCCGCCGATGGTTCGCCGCTGTTTTTTGCTTTCCTGGCCTACTTCGGCGTGCTTTTCGTAATTCCAAAATGGTGGAAGCGGGCCGATCCGGTGCGAAGCACGCGATTGAGCATTTGGCATACGGTGCTGGCAATCGCCTGCTCATGGATCATCACGGCATTTTGGCCGTTCCCGCAGCCGTGGGGCCTGATGACCACCGCCACGATGGCGATCGCCATTCAAATGGCCAGTCCGTGGGTTTCGCCGATCGACCGAGCCAAATTGACCACATGCCGGCGGTGGGGGCCTAAGGCAATGACCAACGATATGCAGCGAGTGGTGGCTTTGTCGGGAATTTTTACGATGGCAGTGGGCGCGGTAGCGTTGGTGGCCATCGTGATGTTGTTGATTGATCCGCGACTGCGCCACGCAACGGCGCTTTTCTTGGGGATCGGCGGAGCGGTGCTTGTTGCACTGTTCGCCTTCCGGCATTTTCGAGAAATGGCCCCCGTGCCGGCGACACCCGCGGTTATTCCAAACCCGCGCCGGATACCAAACGGCAATTTCCACTGCGATCGCTTCCGATGCAGCGTCCCAAGCAGTGCCGCAACCGAAGGTTCTTGTTTCGAGCATTTTTTTGATTTTTATAGCAGCAGCGATTGTTGCGGCCGTTTTTGGCGGCAGATTTCGCGCTCATATTCACATGCACGCCGGCGGAGTTCTGGCAGTGCTTGCCGTCGTCCTGGCAATCTTCTTGCTGCTGCTATTGGTCGGGTTAAAAACAACGTATATCGCCAGATCCAATCAAAACGTGATGCTTGCTCGTGCCAAAGCGCTCGAGCAAAGCGCAATTGCGCAGCAACAGGCGATCGAGCGGGGCATTCAAGTTCCCGCTGCACCGAAAGTGCATCCCCCCCGCGTCGATAAGCCGGAAATGCCCAGCGTCGATACAACCGCTCCAGCCGAGCACAAGACTAGCGGCGAAAAGCCCGCGGTTGTGGCCGGTACAAAACCATCCGACGAAAAATGGTGGGATCTTTCGCCAGCGAGCGGGCGACAATCGGAAATCACGCACCGGCCCGATTGGCTCGATCAACTTCCGCACAAAGAAGGCGATACGTATTTCATCGCGGTCGAAGCCGGCGACTATCCGGAAAATGTGCGGGAGGAAATGCTCAACGACAAAATGGTCGCGGCCACGAACCACTACATCAACGATACTTTGTTTCATCAAACCGATGTGGCCGATGTCGTCGGTATTACGCCCGAGTACTTGGACGCCAATCATTGCATCCGCCAGCGATTGCTCGATAAAGGTTGGACTTTGACTGCCGTGCAATTGGCATTCGATAATCAATTCCGCGAAGATATGGACCATCGCTATCGGAATTTCCTTTCGCAAGGCCATTTGCAACAACTCGCCGGATACGCAGGCGCAGGACTAATTCTGCTGGGCGGCTTGTACGGCTATCTACGATTGACGCCACCGCGTGCGTTCGCCACGGCCGCAATTCCTCCTGCCTGCGCCCGAGGTAATACCGGAGGGCGCCGACCAAGCGGTGCTCAACTCGCCGGCTGTCGCTCCAATGTCGACACAGAAGAAATGGAGCATTTGGCAGGTTTTGGCCATCGTGGCGACGGTGTTGGTCTTTCTGCTGCTTTTGTCGGGATTGCTTGCGCCGACGATGCGGTGAATTCCCCACTGGTCGGCTATAATGCTTCGCGTCCCCTTGGACCCGAACCGATCCATCCGTTAGTCGCACGCCGCCATGCCCGATGCCGACGTCTTACTTGTCGATCAAATTCGCGCCGGTAGCGAAGCGGCCTGGAACGAACTGATCGCTCGTTTTGAAGGCCGGTTGTTGGCTTTCGTCGAAAGCCGGTTGAAGCGCCGCGACGTGGCCGAAGATGTGGTTCAAGAATCGCTCATCGGCTTCCTCAATAGTTTGCCCAACTACGATGCCTCGCGGTCGCTCGAGGGCTATTTGTTTTCGATCGCAGCCCACAAGCTCACCGACCATTTGCGCCGCGAAGGGCGACGGCCCGCCATTCCACTTTCGGCCGCTGATTCCTCCAGCGGCGGATGGGATTTGGCTGGACGCGACCGCTCGGCAAGCACCATTTTGCGCAGCGGCGAACGACGCGAGCTTGAGGCGGCCGGGCTGGCGGCGGCGATGAAAGATCAAATCGATCGTTGGCGCGCCGGTGCCCAGTGGTGGAAGATCCAATGTGCCGAGCTGCTCTTCGTACGCGGCTGGCCGAATAAGGAAGTGGCTGCCAAGCTCGGCATATCGGAGCAGCAAGTAGCCAACCAAAAGTTCGACTTCCTCGCCCGCATGCGCAAATCGCTCGAAAAGCAAAAGCTTTCGCCCGATGTTTTCCCGGAATTGCAGAATTAAAAACTGGCGGGGAAAAGGAGTTGGGGAACTTGCGATCCGGCCGAAAAATCAAGTCAATCGGCTAGGAGCACTTAAAAACTTCGTTGAGAACGGTGTCCGCCGGCGCGTCGGGTGGCGGCGAGAGCGCCTCCGAAATCGTCCCAACCTGCGTCGTAAACGCCGATTGTTTGATATCGATGCCCACCAGCTCATGCGCACTCTCGGGCAGCGTGCGCATCAACCCTTCGCCCAGATGTCCGCTCGAGCCTGTGATGAGGAGTTTCATAGCCACTTTCGGTGACGAAGCACTTGCCACAATCGCTAATTGCGTTCCACCGGTCACGCCGACGTCCGCGAACAAACGGCGCCGACTTGCGCCAGCAGCGGCGTAACGAACTTGGCAAACGTAAGTTCAGGATGCGGTTCAATGTAAGCACCGCTCAATCCCGCGTCGGCCTGCGACAGCAAAAAACACGCGCTATCATACAATCGGTCGCGCAGAAGTTTTTCAATGAGAATCGCGTATCGGTCGCGATACGAGGCATCCTTGAATTCCGGGAAAACTGGAAAGTGCGGCTCGTTAACTTGGACAGGCGACCTCGACCGACCGCAGTCTTCTAATAACATAAAGTAACCCAGGTGTGGCCTTGCCGATGGCCTGAACGCGCCCTCGCGGTAGGCGGCCCAAATGTCGGTCGCTCTCCCGAGCGCCTCTTCGCTCCGGTTGTTGAAGTTGTTACCAAACGACGGCCCGATCTGCGACTTAAATTCCAAAGCGGCCAGCAACTCCGTCTTGTGCACGATGATCAGATCCCACTTCTTCTCTGCCCGGAACCAGCCCGGCAGCTCGACTTGCTTATCAATTCCAATGCACTCCGCCGGAACCTTGGCCTCGATCAATAAATCTCGAACAAGGTGAATGAAGCCGTCCATTTGCTTACCGCCCGTTACAGCACCGTGCGCACCGCGGTCCCGATCGTCTGGATCGCCCTGCCGATTAGATTGCTGTGCACGCGTCTGCCAAAAATGGCGGATTGCGCCGCGCACGCCAGCATCAACGTCCAGCATATTCTTGAACTCGGGTTGTCATCGTCGATGAGAGGTAAAGGTCAGCGCCATGCTCCGCAATCCGTTTCTTCGCCACTTCGAAGTAGCCAGGGTCAATCTCGATGCCGATGCTATTCCTGCCCCAATTGGCGCAGGCGAGTCCTGTCGTGCCGGATCCCATGAATGGGTCGAGTACCGTATCGCCTACAAATGAGAACATGCGAACAAGCCGCTCGGCTAATTCAAGCGGATATGGCGCAGGATGTTTGGAATTCGATGTTCCCGGAAGATCCGACCAAATTTGGCGAAACCAGAGTTGGTAATTTTCCTCGCTAATCATGCTTAGGATCCGCTCTCGCTTAGAAGGGCTGCGGTACCCACCCGGCTTGCGCTGCATCAATATGAACTCGATGTCATTCTTGATAACGGCATTCGGCTCGTACGGTTTTCCGAGAAAGCCGCCTCCACCAGAAACCTCATATTTTGCGTTCGCGATTTTGTGCCAGATGATCGTCGCGAGATTGTCGAATCCAATCTGTTTGCAGTGTTCCTGTATCGTGGCGTGTAGCGGGACTACTGTATGCCTCCCATTGTTTTTCCGACGCGACAGACATACGTCGCCGACATTAACCACAAGGCGTCCGCCAGGCACAAGCGCGCGATAGCAGTTCCGCCACACCACATCTAATGTGTTTATGAAATTCTCGTAGTCATCGACATGCCCGAGTTGCTCTGGGTGATCATTATAGCGCTTCAGGTTCCAGTACGGCGGCGACGTTACCACAAGCTGGATCGAATTCTCACCCAAATCGGAACCCGCGCATGCGTTCCCCAACACAAGTTCGTGAGTGGTGTGCAACTCCTTCACAACCGACTCAATACGCTGCATAGCGACGCGGTCACGCGCGAGACGCGGAATCAAATTATCGAGGTTTGGTTCATTGCCGTAGTCACTCAGTATCGATTCTTCTTCTACTGAGAATTTTGATCGAGTCGTTTCCATAAGCCCCAAAATATACCAAGTCTTTTAATTCCGCCATCCCTATCCTGAACTCCGCAGCTATGGGCTGAACATACTCGAAAGGCCAAAATTGCCACTTGAAATTAGGCCGGCACATCGGCTAGGCTAAGCGGCATAATATGTACGCATGTATATATCACAATTGATACGTTCAATTCGAAACGAAATGAAAATCAACTCCCCAAAAGCGCTTGACCGCCAATCGCCACACAACATTTACCCATCCCATGCCTCCCACCACGAGGCAGAAATAACGGGTCTGAACTATTTACCGCATTGGTGGCTGCGGCTTGTCGGAAAAAAACCGCGCTCTCTGCGCCTCCATCGTTAAGATTTCCTCTCCGCCCCTCTCCTGTCCCAAGCCTGCCGAAGGAGTGACTCCGTGGTGATATCTGCGGTAAGAAAAACGCGCGGCCAAAAACTCTCTTGCATTTTCGAGTCGTATGTGTTAATTTGTACACTATCAACGGGGCTTTGTGTATTAAATCCGTTCTGTGTATTTAATCGAAAAGCTGTGTATAAATTCGCGCGCCGCTTTTTCGGTTGGAGCTCTGGCTTTCACCAGTAAATGCGAGCTCCATTGGGACTTCAATTTTGCCTACTTGACAGAATTAAGACAATCATTACTGTCATGTTCGTCTAGGGCGCATCGTCCTAGGCCGACATTCAAGGCACGGTCGCCTTGGCAAAAGGAGTCCTATCATGCAAGCGCATTCTCACGCGCGCAGTCCGATCCTGCCAATGCAAACGGCGGGAACCCACCACTTCATCGAGCGCACCTACCGCGAAGGCGGCCAATTCCAATGGGTGCGTGAGCTTCTAACGAATGCTTTTGAGGCCGATGCCACTAGGGTTGAATTAGGCATCGAATGGCAGGCGGTGAAGAATAAAGGTGTTTATCGAAGGCTTATTGCCGACAATGGCACGGGCATGACAGCCGCACAATTGGTCGAATTTTTCAATACATTCGGCGGCGGCGGAAAGCCAATCGGCGAAGCTCACGAAAATTTTGGCGTCGGTTCAAAAACGTCGCTATTGCCGTGGAACAGATACGGAATGATTGTCATTTCTTGGGTTAATGGCGACGCGTCAATGATATGGGTTATGCGAGACGAAACCACCGAAGAATATGGCCTGAAAGTTGAGCGGTGCGAGAGTGCTGCCGGTGAGGAATCGCTGGACCCAGTTTATGATCCATACGACGATCCAGTTCACGGATGCGATTGGAGCTCAGTGAAGCCAAGCTGGATTGAGGACCATGGAACCGTGGTAATTTTGATGGGCAATTCCCCTACCGATGACACAGTAGAAGGCGATCCGAGTCGTGACGAAACAGACATAAAGGGAATCTCCAAGTATTTAAACCGGAGATTTTGGGAAATTCCAGAAGGCAAAGAGGTTTATGTTGATGAGCTCAGGTCAAATGACCGTGCGAATTGGCCGCCAAATGAAGAGATCGCATACGGTGCTGCTGAGCAATGGCGTGATCGAAGAATTAACCATCGGCAAATTCAAGGTGCTAAATACCATATAGAATATCCGATAGAACGATTCACGAAGGGTAAGTTGGATTGTCATGGAACTGTTGAGCTCAAAGACGGGACAGAAATTGATTGGTATCTTTGGGAAGGGGAACGCCCAAGCGTGCATTCGCATGCACTTTTGAACGGCTATATTGCCGCACTATATTCCAATGAGCTCTACGATTTGACTACACATCACTCGACATTCCGGTCGTTTGGTGTGAGTGATGGCAGCGTTCGCAGTAAACTTTGGTTAATCATCCGGCCAGTAGTTGATTCAGACGAAAAACGCGGTGTTTATCCAAAAACTGACCGCAATTCACTTTTGATTAAGGGCGGTCCCAACGCCGGTGGTTCACTTCCAATCAGCGAATGGGCCACGGAATTTGCCGAGGATATGCCCGAAGGAATTCTTGAGGCATTAGCCAGAGCTCGGAAAGATTCGTCGGTAACTTTGGAAGATGATGATTGGCGCGAAAAACTGGCCGAGAAATTTGGAGCTCGGTGGCGATTGGGTTGGCTTAGGGCAAAGCCCGGTGGCCAATTACAGACGGAACCGGATAGTGAGGGTGCGGCACCAGTCCGCAGAAGCAAAACCCCCACAGTTCCCAATCCCGATGATCCAGATCGGCCGAGTTCAATAAAACGACTGCGCCAAAAATCTAATGTTGCCACAATTTACGGCAAACAATTTGGAGCTCAAGAGGCAACCGGGGCGCACACTTCTGGCATTGTGCCTTCCTTTGAGCTCGTAAAAGCCGATGATGTCGCCGAGGGTATGATGGCTGCGTGGCAGGCGAACCATCCTAAGCATCCGAATGGTGCGGTACTCATCAACATTGAACATCCAGTGCTTCGATCTGTAATTGAATACTGGCAATCGCAATATGCCGATCAATTTGCTGACGCAATTGAAAAGGATGTAATTGCCGTGTATGGGCAAATTGCGGTGAGTAAAGTTGCTCATTCCGACCATTTACGTGGAATCTTGCCCAAGCAGACAATCGAGAAAGAGCTCAGGTCGGACGGTGCTCTAACGATGTCGTTGCTGGGATTGGTTGCCGAAGAGCACCTAATTGCAACAAGAATCGGGGGCAAATTCAGTAAAAAGCGTCATGCCGTTGCGAGAGAAGCAATGAAGCCTAGATAGCTGGAGCTCAATCGCAATTGTCGGTTACGGCTTGTGTACCAAAGGGAATTTGAATTCAACGAAGATGGAACGGTGACAGAGATTCAAACTCTGACCACGGTTCAGCAAGTGCGGAAAACCTACCCGCAAAATTGGCCCGCCTACGACCGGGCTCAGATAAACGAAAAGGCGAAGTTCCAAAAACTACTTTTCGATCTTTGCAAGGGTGTCAAGGAAACATCGCAAGCTGGTCGCGGTCGGCCGCGCATGCCATTAGCCGATGCGATTTTCTGCGCGGTGTTCAAAGTTTATTCAACTGTGAGCGGTCGTCGTTGCATTTCCGATTTAGTCGACGCCAAAGAGAAGGGGTACATCACAAAAACGCCGTGCTTTGCCAAGCTGTTGCATATTCTGGAAAACGAATCGACCTCTGCAATTTTGGAACAATTGGTAATCGAAACATCGAACCCTTTGAAAACAATTGAAACGAAATTCGCGGTCGATAGTTCCGGCTTCTCTGGTTGTCGTTTTGATCGTTGGTTCGATCACAAATGGGGCGACGTTCGGAACATTCGCGCTCGGGCCAAAGCGCACATTATGTGCGGGGTGACAACCAACACGATAACGGCCTGCGAAGTGAGCCATGCTGGCGATAGCCCGACACTTCCAATACTGCTGACCGCAACAGCCTCCCGTTTTGAAGTCAGTGAAGTATCGGCAGATATGGCCTACTCGTCCGCGAACAACATAGAAGCCATCGACGCGATTGGCGCTGCGCCGCTTATTCCGTTCAAAAGCAACGCTAGTGGAAATAGCCGGGGTCCGCTTTGGGCCAAGATGTTTCACTACTTCCAATTCAAGCGCGAAGAATTTTTGAGCAAGTACCACAACCGCTCAAATGTCGAATCGACGTTCAGCATGCTCAAAGCGAAGTTTGGCGACAGTGTTCGCAGCAAGACGGATACCGCGATGAAGAATGAAGTGCTGGCAAAGATCGTTTGTCACAATATCTGCTGCCTGATTAGCGCGATGTACGAATTGGGCATCGACCCGGTTTTTTGGGGCAGTGAACAATTGGCAAGCTAAATGGAGAGTGCTAAAATGAGCGAAGCCCACCGGGGACAAATCCGGTGGGCTTCTTATTATTTGTTCTCTGCCGAGAGAACCGTGCTCAAGGGTAATTGCATGGTATGCCTCTTGGCTTTTTCAGTCAAGCTAAGGGGTGATAGCGTGAGCGAATCATGGTTTTTAAGATGCCTCAGTGCGTTAACGGTAATAGCAATCTGCGGGGTTGTGGCTGCACAACAAAGGCCAATAGATTATTTATACATTCAGAACAGCTCACCGCAGCCGATTTGGGTTTCGATTAGACCGCATGGCGACAATGCAAAATGGGACCGAGAATTAAAGATTGACGGTCAAACGCCAGATCAATCTGCAATGGGAAAGGTTCCGGCTGCAAAGATTGCGCTTCACGACGGCGAGCCGTTTGACATTTCGATCAGACAATCCGACGGCGAGATTTTCTTTGCGAAAAAAGTAATGTTATGCACAATGATGCGAATATGCGAAGGCGGGGGGCAGCAAGATTGGAAAATAACTGGGCGTACTGGAAGGTGGATTACCGACACCAGCAGTAACAATCATCAACAGCATTACATAGAAGATCAAAACGATATTGAACTCGATGGTCACGCAAACCAAAACTCTTTCACCATTCCATACTTTCAACTTGTCGGGAAGAAACCTGATGACCCGAATCCACCACCGCCGCCGCCGAAGCGCAGCCAATCTTTTCAATCATTCCCACCTATTGAGTCCTATCCGGATAATGGTCCATCATACAATGAGGTCGGCATAGCGAAAGAAGGAATGTTTTAGGTAGGGTTGGTGGCGTTGGTTTCCAAGGGAAGCCTGGATGGTTTGCTGTAGGTGAGTGCGGTCGTCAGGAATAAAATTCGCCAGGTCCGTGTACTTGGTGTGGTTCCACATGGCTTCCACCGGATTGAGTTCAGGTGCATAGGAGGGTAGCCACTCGATCTGTAGCCAACGATAGCGAGCCAATCGCCGGGCTGCCGAACGATGGACATTCCAGCGATCCCAGATCAGGATCACCTGGCGTCCGAGTTGGCGATGCAATTGTTTCACGAACTCGACCACGTCGTGGGTGACAATGTTATGGTCAACCAAGCGAAAGTACACGCCGATGCGCAAAGCCCAAGGAGCCAAACTCAGGGCGCCGATCACACTCCAGCGATCGTGCCTGTCCCAGGCATACTGAATCGGCGTCACACCGCACGGCGCCCAGGTGCGCTTCGCAGCGGCTGCAGCATAAAGCCGCTTTCGTCGAGGAACACGATGCTAGCTTTTCGCGCACGCCCCTTTTTTTATCCGGGGCCATTCCTCCTTCCGCCAACGCTGAATCGCCGCTTCATCTCGTTCCCGGGCTCGCTGTTCGGGTTTTTGCACGCTCCAACCCAGCTTGTGCAAGAGCGTGCCCACGTAGTCCACGTGGTACGTTATGCCAAACCTTCTTTGAATTACCTCCAACACGCGCGGACAAGTCCACAGGTCGTTGGAGTAACCGCTGGCCCGCGCTCTGCGCAGCAGAATCTTGGCCAGTTGCCCCTTCTGCTTCACCGTCAATCGCGATTTCGGGCCGGGATGAGGGGTGGAATTCAGGCCCTCGGCCCCGGCTTGCTCAAAGGCATCTCGCCAACGCTTCACGCTGCTGGCGGAGGCCCCGAGCGCTTCGGCCACATCCACAATTTTCCAATCCTGCTGCAATAATTCCACCGCCTTGCGTCGACGCCGTTCCAAAGCAGCAGGCTCTCCTGGAGGTCTCATGCCCTCCAATATAACAGCCCATTTGTAAGCTAGGAATCAATAATTAAAGCAGCAATATCGGCGTCATTTCTCTTGGTTTGTATTAGCTCGCAGGGCGCTGAAAAATCGCAGCCAAAACCTTCGCCTCCAGCTTCAGTTGCCCAACCGCGTGAGCAAGTGTGGTCCGAATTATTGGATGCTGGGCAAAATGTGCGATATTGGTCACTTCTCGCAGGTCAATCCCAGGATACTGAGCGTATCTGGAAATATTTGATCGCTGGTTCTGGTATCGCGGCGATTGCACTTCCTTGGCTGTTGCGAGACTTCCAGAAGGCAAAGGTGATTATTGGCTTCTGTGAACTGGCCGCTGTAGTCGCGTTCGCAGTGTCTATATACGGTTTATTATGCACTTCTCCAAATTATCAAGAATTGTCGGGGCTGGAAAAGCAATGGTCTTCGCTGGAAACCCAATGGGATGCCCTATTTCACAATGTTGAATCACTGCCGGTCGATCAGGCTAAGGCCACGATTGCTAACCTCTTAACTCAACGACAAGACATCGAAAATCGCGAGCCATCAGAAACCGACCACGATATTATGCGGCAGGCATTTGTTTATGAAATGCATCGCATGGATCAGGATGCGTTTCGCGCGATTAAGTACACAAAGCCCTATCAACGGAGCACGGTTGCCATAGCGGCAACCGAGCGCAAGGCGGTAGTGCACTTGCCGCTAGTACCCGCGTTGTCTTTCGTGCGCCTCGATCGGCTAAAGCCGCCGGGACCCACCCATTTTTCTTTTTCGATCGCGATCGCCCGCCGGCTGACAGCCAGCCGCATGCAGCCTGCCCGGTTGTGGCACGGTCTCCCGACCATCGCCATGCGCCGACCGCACGATAGCAAGCGAGCACGGTCATCCGATGATGACCGAGCGCAGTGCGGTAGTGCCGCCTGCCTGCTGCCGCCGCCCCCGAGGCGCACGATTTTTCTTTCACTCCCAGGCCCCTCCATGCGCCGATATCGCCAAATTCCCGACGTTCCAAATCTGCAATCTTCATTCTGCATTCTGCAATCTGCACTCTTCAATCTGCAATGCCCCGCAAATCACCTCTTCACCCGCTCACTTCTTCACCTGTTCATTCCTCGACCGACCTTCGCCGTCTGCCTTTTCCCGTCTCCGCGCCCTTTTCGTTATCTGCGTCCATCAGCGTTCATCTGTGGTTTCGTTCCCTGCCCTAGTTCCTTCTGCCTTCATTCCCCATGCATCGTGGTTTCGTTATGAATTGCCTCTCCTACCGCCGTCCGACTTCTTCCGTTCTCTATTGCATTCCTGGCTTCCTTATAAATTTGTCCTTGGCGGCTCCGCGTGATCCGCTTGACACCAACTCGTTGACCCCGACTTCCCCTTTTTCGCGAAGCAAAAAAATCCTGCGCAAAATGCATTTCATCCGACAAAACACGATTATTCGTAGCACCCCCGCCTCTCACTTTAAAAATCACGTGGGTAAATGAGGGGAAAGTGTTTGGCCCAAAACCATGTTTTTCTCGGGAGTTTCCAGCGCACACTTGCACACTCGTCTCGCGCCCTTCATCGCAAAAAAAATCGCATGCGAACAATTTAATCACAAAACTCACATGGGTGCACCAAGCCGCGCCCTGGCCCAATCCAACCTTTTAAGCAATTCTCTGCGACTAACCATTGTTATCCGCCACGGGTTCAATTACACCAAAGCATTCTCGCCCGGCCCGCTAAACTAAAATCGCGAACTCTCCACTCCACAAAACAAATGGCCACTCCTTCATCTCATTCCATCGACCGCCGGACGTTTCTCGGCGCCTCAAGCGCCGTAGCGCTCGCCTTGGCAAACGCACCCCAGTTGCTTGCCGACGACAGCGCCGCCTCAGCGTCGGCCAGCTCAGCCAGCCCGAAAACGATCGCGCTCACCGATTGGAAAATGCAATCCTCCGCCAAGATCGATATGCAAGGCGAAGAACCCCCCGGCGGTTCGATTGACAGTTGGTATTCGGTCAAGGTTCCGACGACGGTGCTCGCCGGGCTGGTCGCCGCAGGCGAGTACAGCGACCTCTTCACCGGCGAGAATTTGAACGCCGTTCCCAAGGGCGCTTCAATAACATCCCTTGGTGGTTTGCGACGGAACTCTCGTTGCCAAAAGCCGGCAAGGATGATCAGCTTTGGCTCACCTTTAAAGGCATCAACTATCGCGCGAATATCTGGCTCAATGGCAAAAAAATCGCCTCGTCCGATGAAGTCGTCGGCACGTATCGCGATTTTACCTTCAATGTTACCTCGGCCGTCGATCGCGCCAGCAAGAACATGCTCTATGTCGAAGTGTTGCCGCCGGGAAAAAACGACCTGGCCATAACATTCGTCGATTGGGCGCCCAAGCCCCCAGATCAGAACATGGGCTTGTGGCAAGACGTTTCGCTCTCGACGACCGGCCCGCTGGCACTTCGCTACCCGTACGTAAACACCGATTTGGATCTGCCCGAACTCAAGCGCGCGAAACTGACCATCTACGTCGACGTGGTGAATGCCACCGACAAGCCCGTTGCAGGACAACTCAAAGCGACGTTTTACGCCGCAAACGGCGATCGCAACCAACGGCACACCGCTTTGCAAGATATCAAGCTGGGGGCCAATGAGACGCGTACCATCAAGCTCTCACCCGACGATCAAAAGCAACTCACCATCGACCATCCGCAAGTCTGGTGGCCCTGGCAACTCGGCGAACGCAATCTCTACAACGAGCCCAATCTCTACAACTTAGGCTTGGAACTCACCGCCGAGAGCGCAGTCTCCGACAAGCTCGAGACGACGTTTGGCATTCGCGATGTGAAATCGCGACTGGAAAATGGCCATCGGTTGTTCACCGTCAACGGCATCGACCTGCTCATCGTCGGCGGCGGCTATGCCCCGGATCTGCTGCAGCGCCGCTCGATGAAAGATCGTCCCAATTGGCAAGAGGACCATATCCGCTACGTGCGAGATATGAACCTCAACACGGTGCGCCTGGAAGGCAAGCTCGAAGACGATGCGTTTTACGAATTGTGCGATCGGTACGGTGTGTTGGTGATGGCCGGCTGGTGCTGCTGCTCTCCGTGGGAGCAATGGAAAAACTGGAAAGACGAGCAAACCAAAGTAGCCATGGAATCGCTTCGCTATCAAATTCGCAGGGCGCGAAATCACCCGTCGCTGGTCGCTTGGCTCAACGGCAGCGATAACCCGCCGCCGAAAAAAATCGAAGAGCAATATCTGGCCATCGAAGATGAACTCAAGTGGCCCTGTCCAATCATCTCCAGCGCCACCGCCAAGAAATCTTCCGCCGAACCCAGCGGTGTAAAAATGGAGGGCCCTTACAAATGGGTGCCCCCCATTTTCTGGCTCACCGACAAAAAAACCGGCGGCGCCTGGGGCTTCAATACCGAAGTCGGCCCGGGCGCGGTCCCTCCGCCGCTGGAGAGTTTAGAGACCATGCTGGGAAAAGACCATCTCTGGCCCCCGGACAAGGTCTGGGATTTTCATTGCGGCGGCGGCGAATTCAAAAGCATGAAAGATTTCACCGATGCGTTGGCTGCGCGTTATGGAAAGCCGACTGGGTTGGCCGATTTTGCCTGGAAGTCGCAGGCGCAAGCCTACGAAACCATTCGCGCCATGTACGAAGGCTTCCGCGCCAAAAAATTCGAGGCCACCGGCGAAATCCAATGGATGCTCAACAACGCCTGGCCGTCGATGATTTGGCACCTCTACGATTATTACTTCCGTCCCGGCGGCGCCTATTTCGCGACCAAGATCGCCTGCGAGCCGCTGCACGTATTGTATCGGTACGACAACGGCGCCGTTGTAGTGGCTAATGATTCTCGAGCTTCGCAAGAAGACTTAATCGTCACCGCCGACATCTACGACATCGACAGCAAGTTGCAGCACCATCAGGAAACATCGTGCGCGGCGCCGGCCAACAAATCGACGACGGCTTTTACTCTCGAGCCGCCAAAAGATATTTCCACGACCTATTTCCTGCGTTTGATGCTTAAGAATAAATCGCAAAAAGTGGTCAGCACCAACTCCTATTGGCTGTCCACCAAGCCCGACGTGCTTGATTGGAGCAAAACAACTTGGAACATTACTCCATGCTCGACGTATGCAGATTTCACGACGCTCGAAAAACTACCCAAGGTCAAACTGGATGCGGAATCACCTGTCATGATACCGGGGAAAATTCCAACCGGAGATAATTGTGCGATCATAGTCAAAGTAACGAATAATTCCGATATTATCGCCCTATTAGTGCGTTTAAAACTCGCGAAGAGTAATCAGAGTGCCCCAGAAGTGTTGCCTATTCGCTGGAGCGACAATTATTTCATGCTCCTGCCGGGCGAGAAAAAAGAACTTACTGCGCATTTTCGGGCCACCGATTTGTCAGGGCCCCCGTCGGTCGAAATTGATTGCTTTAACAACGGCCGGACATAAAAGAAAAAATTTGAAGCCAGCCCGCGCCGCCAGTCGCGCAGCAAAATGCCGCGCAGGTTCGTAAACGACCCGCGCGGCATTTTCCGATCGCCAAAGCGCACGCTCTGACGATCAAATTCCGGTGGTCACGCGACTAACAGCCTAAGGACAAAACGTCGGGGACTGTCCCGATTTTTCGGTCCCCTGGGAGAAAAATGGGACTGTCCCCCTCTCCGCGGACGTTTTGCTCCAGGCGCTAAATCGTACCTCGAGGCCGCATGCCGGTAATCAGGCTCACGATGAACAGCACAAGGAACACGAAGAACAAAATCTTCGCAATTTCGGATGCTCCGGCTGCAATTCCAAAAAAGCCAAATAACCCGGCCACCAGCGCCACGACAAAGAACACTAAAGCCCAGTACAACATGACCTCGCTCCTTTATATTGAACGACGATTGGATTCGAATGGATATCGTTAAATTCCACTCGCACACAGGGGCAAATTACATGCCGAAAGTTCAATTGCCTGCCTACATAGTTTCTTTGAGCGCACAAAAAAAACCGCCTTTGCGACCCGCGGCGCAAAGGCGGCAAATGGAAAGGCGATAATGCTAATTTTTTTCAGCGTTTGCTACCGTTGGCGCCGCCAATCTCGGAGCCTCCGTTGGCATCTGCGTTAGGCACTACACCTTTTCCATTGAGCGATGTCGGACCTGAACCGGTCGAGCGATAATCTTGCATCTGGGTTCCAGCTGCGCCCGACTGCATGCCCGATCCTTGTCCGCCCTGCGGTATTCCACGTTGCGACTCGCTCGATTCGGATCCGGTAAATTGCGAGCCTGCGCCGTTGTTCAGCTCTGCCTCGTTTCCACCGCGCGGACGTTCAGGAGCATAATCGCGACGATACCGACGGCCGTTTTCGTCGTAGTAGAAGCTCGTGCCAGTATCGATTCCGCGGTAACCAGTTTGATAGCCAAAGGGCCGATAGCTATACGTGTCGTAGGGCGCCCAACGATTGTCGCGCCAATAAACCCAGCTATTGTTCGGCAACCAATACCACCATTCGCCATTATTCCACACAAAGCGCCAGCGATTGGGGTCGTTGACGTTTTCAGCCCGGCGATCCAGGCGATTTTCGACGCGGTCGTTTCGCAAATCTTGCCGCAGATTTTGCCGGTCTTCACGAATATCTTGCCGCTGCTGCGCGTTGCTATTAAGCGCACCATTACCCAGCGCTCCGCCTTCCGTTGGTCCGGACGTACCATTGCGATTTACATCGATGCCGACGCCGCCGGGACCTGCATTAACACCCACATTGCCTCGCGGCGTGTTAATGTTGGCGCCTGCAGGGCCCGTTTGGACGCCGATATTGGCATTTCCCGCCGGCGGATTTTGGTAGCTCGTGCCGCCTCCCATGGCCGATGGCTCAAGTGCGCCTGGCTGCGTGGTGCCAAGCGCGCCGGCTTGATTACCCAAGTTGCCGCTGGTGTTCGTTCCTGTTCCTGCCGAGGGATTTATTGACGGGTTCAGCGCGTTTCCGCCTGGCGGGCTGGTATTGCCCGCGGCCGGCGCCGCTCCGCTCCCTGATCCGCCCGACTGCGCCCAACTGCTCGATGCAAGAAACAAAAACAGACTTCCCACCGCGCAACAGTAGAATATCGTTCTCATGTCAACGCTCCTCAATAAAATGCGCTTTAGTTCCACCCCTGGTTTCGCGACGACCACATTGGCCCGCCGCCACTCAGTTTGCGATCACCACCTGCGGCAAACCACCGAATCGCCCCGGGGTAGTTTCACTCTTCTTGTGAACTTCAACCTGGTCTTTCAATTGCACGACCCCCGCCACGCGTTGGCAGCAGTGGATACACATTTGGCGTTCGTAGAACGAATTGACGCGGCCGCTGATAACAACCACGCCGTCCCGCGCATGCACCTTAATGGTTTGCAGCCGCGGAAAGTGCTGCCGTGCTAAAAAATTGATGACTCGCCGTTCGAGTTCCCGATCGTGCTGCGTCCTGATTTCGCGTTCCACCATTTTCTTCACCGCCTTGTGATTTTCAAAAATGCCATTGCCGGAGGTTGTAGCGAAATTAGCAACTGATATGCCGAGATTTAGCAATTGCGCCGAATCAGAGGAATACTCGGGCTAAACTACCGTAGCGTTGGCTTAGTAGGGCATCGATTTACTTGGCGAACATCACATTCGCGCCACTTCATCGAGTCCGGAACGACCAGTGTGAGGTTTACATCGCCACCTAACAATGCGACCTGCCCAAAGGCCACCCGCTCCACGGCATATTTTTTGCCGTCAAATTCAGCGAACTATCGGACTGAACTTATGGGCTGCCAAGGTCTTAGCGGGACCCACTTCGTTCGGCTACGATGTGTCAGAGTCGAGTGAATGTTAGCCGCCACGGCATCGCAGAAGCGCCGACAGTTGCCACCGAAATTACACCACCAGAACGTTCATAGACGAACGCAAAGAGGCTATTATGGCGCGGAACTACTCAGCCGCAACCAGTGGAATCTCTACGATGACGAGCGGAGACAGCAAAGTGTTCGATCTGCAGGGAACTTTGCGCAGACTCGGCGGCGACCATTCGTTGTTAGCTGATTTAGTGCAGCTCTACGATGAAGATTCACCAGCCCTGCTGAACCGATTAACTCAAGCGATTCCTGAGGGGAACTGGGATCAAATTCGCCACGCTGCCCATAGCTTGCGGGGTTTGGCCGCCAATTTTGGCGCAGCCTGGTTGACCGAACATTTGCGCCAACTCGAGGACGCAGCGGTCCAACAGAATTTGCGAGAGGCTCCCCAGTTGCTCAAGCAAGTCCAAGACGATTCAGCGCGATTGCAAGTGAGCTTGGCGGTTCACCGGCGACGCTAGCTCGACGCCGTATTCTTTTCGAGCCTCCCAAAGTCATCTTGGCTTATAGCTGGGTCGCACGCGAGTGGTTCCTATTGGCGATTGCGAATAGCTCAGATTGGACGTCTCGAAGCCGCCAAAACCGCCTTCTCGGTGACCGCGTTCAAGAGAATTCGCAAAAAAATCTTTTCCTGGTGAGCATTCGAAACGCTGGCCGCTGAATGATCGTGACGAACGAATTTGAACCCTGGTTTCGCAGCGGCACGCTATCTGCGTGACGAGGTTTCGCAGTATTCAGCGGTACGGCCGGAGGAGATGAGGAGACGGCAACGGCTGATTTTCTCAATCAAGGTGTTCAAAATCCACCGGAGTCAAATCATGAGACTTTCATGCTTTCCAAAAAAGGTCGGGCTCGTGAGTTCTGCGGCCGCGTTATTGGTAGCGCCTGTGCTGTTAGTCTTGGCTGGTTGCGAGCAATCGGCTACGACCAAAGAGATGAATCGGATCGATAAAACCGCGGATAATCAGAAGGAAGTCGTCAATCGCAATTCCGACGCGCAGAAGGCGCGCATCGATGCTAATGCTCAAACGGAGAAAGATCAGGTCCAACAGCGCGACGACTCGCAGAAGCGTGCCGCCGACAATCAGGTGAACGCTGAACGACGTCGTGCCGATGAGCTGCAGAAGGCCGCCGACGACGCCAATCGACGCGCCAACGACTCGCAAAATCAAAAGAACAACGTCAACCCGTAGGAGGTCCCGCACGGTCGGCCGCGTGCCGGCCTGAGGCTTTATCTACGGCTTGAAACTGGCCCGCTTCGCCCTTTCGGCGCGGCGGGCTTTTTTCATGCATTCACCGGGGGGAACGGGAGCAGCGGCCATTTCCGGCACCCTATTTGCTAACCCAATGGCACCCCTCTGGCTCGCTGCCAGGGTATACATTTGGAAACCGCGTTTTGGATTTCGGGAGGAACCAGCGATGCTTGTGCTTTCACGCCGTGATGGAGAACAAATTACGATTGGTGACGACGTCGTCATCAAAGTGCTCGGAGTAGCACATGGACGAGTTCGTGTTGGCATTGAAGCGCCGCGCGAGGTGCCGGTTCGCCGGGGCGAAATCGTCGACAAATCGCCGGGCAATTTCCATGAGACGCACCGCATTCCTCGCGCGCCTCGAATCGTTGAATGGGCCGGAACGGTTCATTAAACGAACATTTCTGGACGCCTAACTCTTGGGAACCACGAAGCTGGCATCCACACCGAAACGGACATCCAGACCTCTGCCCGGCTCGCTGCGCAAGATTTGCTTCTAACCAACCCCGTCCACAAGCCACGCGCGCCATCTCGCCATTCGCCGCGATTTGCGCTAGGACCTAAATAAAAGCCCGGATTTTGCGCCGCCACTGCAATGTGCGTGAAGCCCATTCAAAGCTTCCACGCAGAAGTTCTTCACTAGCAGCAGGAATTAACGCGTGGTGCGACTAGCGCCGCGAGAAGAAAAAACCTAGCAAGAATCCCAAGCCCACACCCATTAAGACCGACGCGACCGGCCGCTCTTGAATGCGCTCCTCCATGCTTTCTTCCCATGCCTGCGCAGTATCGCGGCCTTGCTTCACGTAACCGTTGGTCGTATCGCGCAGGCTTTCGACCCCATCGCGGAAGGCCCCCACAACTTCGCTGCCGACCTTGCGCACCGTATCGCGCATTGTGGCCGCCGACTCGTCCGCCGAATGCCGTAAATCGCGGGCCGCGCGGCGGGCTTCCTTGGCACTGCGCCGGGCATGCCGAGTCATATTGGATTGTAGTCGTGACATGACGGGTCTCCTTGAATTCGAGATATCGCCCAGCACTATGTTGAGCGAATTATTTTGCCCGATCAAGGAGAGCAATCTTTGTGCCGCTTGGAAATCAATGCCACAAGTGCGGGCGCTGCCAAGCGCAACAAACAACAAGGCCGGGAAAGAGTCCAGAATGGTCTTGCCGCTATCAGACTTCGCTCGCCACCGGGTCGCCCAATTGGGGAGCGCTTTCCTGCAGGTTGATCTTATGATCGATGCAGATACCCAACTGTCGAATCTTGTTGCGCAAGCTGCCACGAGTAATCCCCAAATTCTCCGCTGCCTTCGATTGATTTCCCCGCGTGCTCTGCAGCACCGTCGTCAGCAGAATGCGCTCCATGGCGGCCAGCGATTCAGCGTACAAATCATGCGAGCCGGCCCGCATGCGGCTCTCGATCAGCGTCAGCAGATCGCTTTCGCGCGGACGAACCCCGGTCGCGGTATCGGGCGTTTCGACACTCGGCGAACGCACTTCCGACGGCAAGAAGTCCGGCATCAGCACCGGCCCTGTGGCTTGCACAATCGCCTGCTTCAGCACGCTTTGCAACTGCCGCACATTTCCCGGCCACGAGTAGTTCAACAGCGTTTCCAGCGCTTCGGGCGAAAAGCCGTGGATATCTTTTTGCAATTCTTTGCGGAATTTCGCCAGGAACCATTCCAACAGCAACAGTACATCTTGCCGACGATCGCGCAGGGGCGGAATTTTGATCGTAAACCCGTTAAGCCGATAGTATAAATCCTCTCGGAAGCGGCTTTTGGCCACCATCTTTTCGATATCGCGATTCGTGGCCGCGATAATTCGCACATCGGTTTTAATTGTTTGCGTGCCGCCGACCCGTTCGAATTGCTGTTCCTGAAGCACGCGCAGCACTTTGCTTTGCATGACTGGCGACATATCGCCCACTTCGTCCATAAACAAGGTGCCGCCAGTGCATTGCTCGAACTTGCCAATTCGCTGGGTGACCGCGCCGGTGAACGACCCCTTCTCGTGCCCAAACAGTTCGCTCTCCAAAAGCGTCTCCGTGAGCGCCGCGCAGTTAACGGCCAAAAATGGCCCCTCCGAGCGTTGACTGTGGTGGTAGATTGCCCGCGCCACGAGTTCTTTGCCGGTGCCGCTTTCGCCGCGAATGAGCACCGTCACATTCTGCGGCGCGACGCGCCCAATCGACTTATAAACCTCCTGCATTTCGACGGTGCGTCCCACGAGCGAATCGCCGTTGACCGGTACATCCCCCTGGTTATGAATTCTCACCGGTACGTGCATCATGCGGCGCATTTCGAGCGCCTGCCCGACCAGTTCGCGCACCGCGCCAAATCGAGCGGCTTGAGCAAATAGTCGTAAGCCCCCAGCTTCATGGCCTCGATCGCCGTGTCGCTTGAGCCGCCGACCGTAATGAAAATAACCGGCAGCTTGGCGTCGATTTCCCGAATCTGCCGATAGGCTTCCAAGCCCGAAAAATCGGGAAGCATTACGTCAAGCAACAGCACGTCGACAGCGCCTTCTCGAAGTCGCTGCATCCCCTGCTCGGCATTTGCGGCCGCCACTACCGAAACATCCGGGCTGCCGCGAAACGCATTTTCGATCAAATGCACAACCGATCGATCGTCGTCGATGACCAGAACTGTAGCCATTTGTGGAGTATCCTTATGTCGAAAAATGATCTTGTGCCTGTGGGAAGATCATTAGGTTTCCATAAAAATTGGCGATTCTGATTTCTTACGCCGCTTTGGCCTGGGTAGTTCCTCAGAAGCCAACTGCGGTGAACACTTCGCGCCCTCTTGCTGCCCTGGCACCAGCCACGGTTTTGGCAGGCCGATGTCCTCTCTGATCAGGATACAGCCAGTCCTTACTCCGGACAACTTGATAGAGTCAATCGTTCAGGTTGGCAAAACGAACTAGGAAACAAATGCCTCGGCTGAATTTTGACCAACTGGTGCGAATGGCATGCCACGTGCATGGATTCGCTTGGTTTTGAAGGGGCCAGTCCGCCCTATCCGAAAAGTAAATTCACTGATGCCTCCCGGCCTTGCGCATCCGGATAAGTTGTTGGCGAGTAATCAAAGTGGAGGAAATCGACATGAATTGGGATCAAGTTGCCGGAGATTGGAAGCAGTTTAAAGGAAGCGTGAAGGAGCGTTGGGGCCGGCTAACCGACCAGGACCTTACCGCAATTGAAGGTAAACGCGATCAACTTATCGGAAAACTTCAGGAACGCTACGGAATAGCCAAGGAAGAAGCTGAAGCCGAACTGGAACGGTTCTCCACTGAAGCCAAGAGGCGGCCCAACGAACTGGCGCACTAGGTTGGAGAGGAATTCTCTGGCTTGCGAGCGCATTCGAGTCCTGGCCGGTTGTACTAGTCTTTTTGCGACGCACGGCGTTGCCAGCGTCGATCTAGAAGTGCGAGTTCGCCCTATTGGCGAGTACCATGGTTGAAAGTGCATCGAACGACCAGAAGGCGGCATTTGAGCATCTGCTCGACGCTTTACCGGCCGGCGCTTACACCTGCGATTCGGCGGGGCTGATTACGTACTTTAATCGCCAAGCCGTCGAGGTTTGGGGCCGCGAGCCAAAGCTCCACGATTCGGCCGATCGATTCTGCGGTTCTTTCAAGCTATTCGCGACTGATGGTTCGCCAATCGCACATGACCAGTGCTGGATGGCAATGGCGCTGAAAGAAGGCAAAGAATTCAATGACCAAGAAATAGTCATCGAGCGCCCCGACGGCAAGCGCATCACCGCGCTGGCCCACGCCAGTCCGTTTAAAGACGCTGCCGGCCGAGTGACCGGGGCGGTCAACGTGCTGATTAACATTAGCGACCACCGCCGCGCTGCCGACGCCGAATCGCTGTTGGCGGCCATCGTGAAATCGTGCGACGACGCCATTTACAGCCGCGATCTTAGCGGCCGCATTCTTTCCTGGAATACGGCGGCGCAGGACATGTTCGGTTATGCGCCCGAAGAGGCCATCGGCCGATCGATCGAACTGATCATTCCTGAAGATAAGCGCGAACACGACGAAGAAGTTGTCAAGCGTATTTGTTTTTATGAACGCGTCGAACATTTCGAAACCGTGCGCGTGGCCAAAGACGGGCGCCGCATCGATGTGTCCGTCACCATTTCCCCCATTCGCGATGTCAGCGGCCGCATTGTGGGTGTGTCGAAAATCGCGCGCGATATCGCCGCGCAGAGCGCGAAGATCGCCGCAAAGATGAATACCTGGCCACGCTTGCGCACGAGTTGCGCAATCCGCTGGCGCCCATCAGCAATGCGCTGCACATTTTGCATTTGACCGCCGAGCTTTCCCCCTCGGCGCTGCGCGTTTGTGAAATCATCGAGAAGCAAGTCGGCCATTTGGTGCGGCTGGTGGACGATTTGCTCGATGTTTCCCGCATTAGCGCCGGCCGCATCGAGCTGCGCAAGGAAGCGGTCGATTTGGTCAGCGTCATCGAAGGCGCGGTCGAAACCAGCAAACCGCTCATCGAAGCGGCCGGTCATCAACTCGCCATTTCCATCTCCCCGGACGCCGTCATTATCGATGCCGATCCCGTGCGCATTACTCAGGTCATTTCAAATTTGCTCAACAACGCGGCCAAATATACCAACCAGGGTGGACAGATATGGATTAGCGCACGGCCAGAAAACGGCCAGGCCGTAATTTCGGTGCGCGATTCGGGCATCGGCATCGCCCGGGAAATGCTCCCGCGCGTGTTCGATATTTTTGCTCAGGTCGATCGCAGCCCCCAGCGCGTGCAAGGCGGTTTGGGAATTGGATTGGCGTTGGCGAAAAGCCTGGTGCAAATGCACGGGGGCGACATCGAAGCGCACAGCGAAGGGCTCGGCCACGGGACCGAGTTCATCGTTCGCCTGCCATTGGCGCCGATCAATTCGGTTCCGCGCCCTGCGCCGCCGCGCACCAATATGACGCAACTGCCGCCGCATCGCGTGCTGGTGGTCGACGACACCAAATCGGCCGCCATCATCCTTGCCAAGCTGTTGGAAATGCTTGGTCAGAATGTGAGCGTTGCCCACAGCGGCGCGCAAGCGCTGGAAACCGCCCAGCGAGAACATCCCGATCTGATCATTTCCGATATCGCCATGCCGATGATGGATGGCTACGAACTCGCCCGACAATTGCGCCGTCAGCCGGGCTTGAACGACGTCATGCTTGTGGCCTTGACCGGTTATGGTCAGGATTGCGACCGGCAGCGGACCAAGGCCGCCGGATTCTCGCAGCATTTGGTAAAACCAGTCGGCGTCGATTCGCTGCATGATCTTCTTGAGTCTTTGCCAGATCCTGCCAACATTTAGTCGGCCTGATCGTGGCGCGGCGTGGTCGGTTGTCCTACTGACCACAAAATCGGCCCGGTTGCCAACCCCCGCGCGCCCGATAACAATTGTTGATTCAGATCGACGCTAATCGAACTAGCAATTGCCTATGATCAAACCCGATGCCCAGCGCATGACCGTGCCCCGTTTTGCCGCCATGAAGTCGGCCGGGCAAAAAATCACGGTCCTCACCGCGTACGATTTCACCATGGCCGCGATGTTGGATGCCACTGGCATCGAAGGCATTTTGGTCGGGGACAGCATGTCGATGGTCGTGCAAGGGCATCCCAACACGCTGCCGGTCACGCTCGACGAAATGATTTACCATGCCGAAATGGTTGGCCGCGCGGTCGAGCATGCGCTAGTGATTGTCGATATGCCGTTCCCTAGTTACCACCTGGGCGTGCCCAAGGCCATCGAAAACGCCGGGCGCATTCTCAAGGAAACGCGCTGCCAGGCGGTGAAACTTGAAGGGGGCGCCGATCAGGCTGAAGTCATTGGCGGTCTAGTTAGCGCCGGCATTCCAGTGATGGCCCACGTCGGCTTGCGGCCGCAAAATGTGCACGTGTTGGGAGGCTACAAAGTGCAGCGCGACGAAGAAAAACTCATTGCCGATGCGCGCGCCGCCGAAGATGCGGGCGCGTTTGCCGTTGTGCTCGAGTGCATTCCCGCCGAGCAGGCTGCTAAAATCACCAAGCTATTGAAAATTCCCGCGATTGGCATTGGCGCAGGCGCGAACTGCGATGGCCAAGTGCTCGTGGTGAACGATCTGTTGGGAATTACCAGCGGCTATGTGCCCAAATTCGTAAAAGCCTATGCCGATTTGAAAACCGCGATCGGCGATGCCGTGATCCATTTTCGCGATGATGTGCGCGCGGGCAAGTTTCCAGGACCGGAACAGCAGTTTAAGTGATGCATGAATCGTCTCGCCCAAGAATCGTCTCCATACCTGCTGCAGCACCAGCACAATCCGGTCGATTGGTATCCGTGGGGTGACGAGGCGATAGATCGCGCCAAGCATCGAGCAGAAGCCGATTTTTCTTTCCATCGGCTACTCGGCCTGCCACTGGTGCCACGTGATGGAGCATGAAAGCTTCGAGAATGCCGACATCGCGCGGTTGATGAACGAGAACTTTGTGTGCATCAAAGTCGATCGCGAAGAACGTCCCGATCTCGACCACATTTACATGAGCGCCGTGCAGTTGCTCACCGGCCGCGGCGGCTGGCCGATGTCGGTCTTTCTTACTCCCGATTTACAGCCGTTTTACGGCGGCACTTATTGGCCCCCCAAAGCGCGCATGGGTATGCCCGGCTTCGACCAGGTGCTGCAAGCGGTGGCCTTCGCCTGGCAAGACCGCCGCCAGCATGCGATCGACCACGCCAGCGAACTTACCAAGCACGTGATCGAAATGAGCTCGCCACCGCGCATCGAAACGGAACTCTCTCTTGATTTGCTGCACAAAGCCGCCGCGGCGCTAGAACAGAATTTCGATTACCACAATGGCGGCTTCGGCGGCGCGCCGAAGTTCCCGCACCCGATGGATTTGCAATTGCTGTTGCGCCTTTGGAAGCGAGATCGCCGCCCCGAGTGGCTCGATATGGTAACCTCCACGCTAGAGAAGATGGCCGCAGGCGGCATTTACGATCAGCTCGGTGGCGGCTTTCATCGCTACTCGGTCGACGAGCAGTGGCTCGTGCCGCATTTCGAGAAAATGCTCTACGACAATGCGCTGCTCACCGGTGCCTATATTGAAGCCTACCAGGCGACCCAGAACGGCGAATTCGCCCGCGTCGCGCGCGAAACGTGCGACTACGTGCTGCGCGATATGACCGACCCGGCAGGGGGCTTCTACAGCACCGAAGATGCCGACAGCGAAGGCGAAGAAGGCAAATTCTACGTTTGGACGCCGCAAGAAATTTCCGCAGTTCTTGGCGACGAAGCCGCCGCCACATTTTGCGATGTTTACGACGTGACCGCCGCGGGCAACTTTGAAGGCCATAACATCTTAAACTTGCCAGAACCAATCGAAGACTGTGCAACACGGCTCGGCCGGGATGCCAGCGAATTAACGGCCGACCTGGCCGCATCGCGGCAAAAGCTGCTCGCCGCGCGCAACCAGCGCGTCCGCCCACAGCGCGACGACAAAGTGCTCACCGCCTGGAACGGCCTAATGATCGACGCGCTGCGCGCGCCGCCGGCGCACTCGACGAGCCGCGCTATCTTGCTGCCGCCGAAAAAGCCGCCCAATTTATTTTGCGCCAGTTGCGAAGCGCCGACGGTCGGCTGTTGCACACCTGGCGCGCTGGCATTGCCAAAGTGGATGCCTATCTCGACGATTATGCCGCGCTGGCCGGCGCGCTAGTAAGCCTTTACGAAGCGACTTTTAATGAGCAGTATCTCGACGAAGCCGTTCGCCTGATCGAAATCATCCTCGCCCATTTTGCCGACAAAGAAAACGGCGGGTTCTTCTACACATCCGATGATCAAGAGCAACTCATCGCTCGCCACAAAGATGTGCAAGACGGCTCCGTTCCCAGTGGCAATGCATTAGCGGCCATGGCGCTGTGTGCGCTTGGGCAAGCTCACTGGCCGAAGCGAACTCCTCGAAGCCGCCGAACAGACGTTCCAGATGGCCGCCGCACTACTTGCCCGCGCTCCGACGGCAGCAGGCCAAATGCTTTTGGCGCTCGATATGTATCTCGGTCCCACACCGGAACTTGTGCTGCTGGGCGATTCAGCTAAATCCGATACTGCTGCCGTGCTCGGGAAGCTGCGGCACCGCTTCCTTCCGAACAAGATCGTCGCGCTGCGCAAATCCGCAGATTCGCCCGCGGTCGGAGCGCACCGTTCTTCGAGTCTAGACGCACTGTTCGCCGGCAAAGAGCCAGAAGTGATGGAACCAACACTTTTCGTGTGCGAGAATTTTGCTTGCCAATCGCCAGCAAGCGGTTTGACTGAAATCGTGGCCGAACTCAAGGCGTTGGCAGAAAATAGCCGCGGATGAATGTCCGCGGGCAACAAAAAAGCGGGCGCCGTCGGCCACGCTACTGTTGACGGCGCCCGCCACGAAATTCAGCGAAAGCTTTTCAACCGCTTTGGGAAGCTTCACCCTTCAGCAAATTACGTGTATTGAAAAGGTTGCTCGTGGGCATCCCGCCCTAAAATCCGTTTCGAGCAACCCGTGTGTTGTGGCGCTGAAGTTGGAATGATGGCGGATGACGTCATTTCAGTAAAATCGCAATTCCGATCATCGTTCCGCGTTCATCGCGCATCGTTGTTTACGAGCATCCCATGCTGTTGCCGCAATTGTGGCACAAATAGCAATTGCCGTTGCGCACCGTGATGGCGCCGCAGTTGTCGCAACTGGGGGCATCCAACTGGAAGCTCGCAAACTGCTCTTCGCGGGCAATGACGCCAGAGTTTTGATCCACGTTTATCGCCACACCGGCCCGGTGCAATAGCGCCGCATTCTGCTCGACAATGTTCAATTTTTTGCCTTGGCCATTCGTGCCCGACTGCGCACCATTGGCGGTTGGCCGCGCACCGTTGCCAGCCGGCTTGGCTTGCACCGCGGGCGACGGCGAAGTGGGCTTTGCCGGATTGGCAGGCGTGCGAACCGCGGTCGCAGCTTTTTGCACAGAGCTGGAATCTTTGACTCCCTGCTCCGTGCCTTCTGAGCCACCAACCCTGAGCCCTGAACCCTGAGTGGGCCCTTCTTCGTACGAACCCTTGTTCGCCTCGCGATATCCAGGCAGGAACGTAATTCCCATCCAGCGGAAAATGTAATCGACCAAGCTTTTCGCGATGCGAATGTCTGGGTTCTTCGTGTGCCCCATCGGCTCGAAGCGCGTGTGCGAAAACTTGTTCACCAGCACTTCCAGTGGCACGCCGTATTGCAGGCTCATCGATATAGCCGTGCCGAACACGTCCATCAAGCCGCCGATCGTGCTTCCTTCCTTGGCCATGTTGATGAACAACTCGCCGGCTCGGCCGTCGTCATACAAACCGACGGTTAAATAGCCCTCGTGACCGGCCACGCTGAATTTGTGTGTGACCGATTTGCGCGTATCGGGCAGCCGCTCGCGACGCAGCACCGGAGTTGCCTTCGCCGCTGCTTTATCGGTTTCGCTGCTGGTGGAAAGTGGCTGGCTTTCTTTCGACCCATCGCGATAGATGGCCAACGCCTTGAGCCCCAATCGCCAGCCTTCCATGTAGGCGCTAGCGATATCAGCCGGCGTGGTTTCGCACGGCATGTTCACTGTCTTGCTGATGGCCCCGCTCAAAAACGGCTGAGCCGCCGCCATCATCGTCACGTGCGCGTGCCAGGCAATCGAGCGCACTCCGCCGCGCGGCTTGAACGCGCAGTCGAACACACTCAAATGCTCGGCCTTCAATTCGGCCGCCCCTTCGATCGTATCTTCCTTCTCGATGTACCCCAGAATCGACTCGATCTGCGGCTGGTCATAGCCGAGCGTCTTCAGCGCCAAAGGCACGGTGTTGTTCACAATTTTGAGCATGCCGCCGCCGGCAAGCTGCTTGTACTTCACCAGCGCAATGTCGGGTTCGATGCCGGTCGTGTCGCAATCCATCAAGAAGCTAATGGTCCCCGTCGGCGCAAGCACCGTGGCCTGCGCATTCCGGAAACCGAACTGCCGCCCGTTTTCGACGACCTGATCCCACACCTCGCGGGCTGCCTCTTGCAAATAGCTCGGGCAAGCGGCATCGATGTTCTCCACCGCATCGCGGTGCATTTGCATCACATGCAGCATCGGGTCGCGATTCTTCTCGTAACCGTCAAACGGCCCGACGGCGGCAGCCAACTCGACGCTGGTTAAATTCGCCGCCCCGTGCAATAGCGCCGTCATCGCGCCGCACAATCCGCGGGCTGCATCGCTGTCGTACGCAATGCCGCCGGCCATCATCAAGCTGCCCAAGTTGGAATAGCCCAATCCCAATGGCCGGAACTGATGGCTGTTGGCTGCGATTCTCTTGGTCGGGTAGCTGGCATGATCGACCAGAATTTCCTGGGCGATGAAGAAAATGCGGCAAGCATTCTTGAAGCGATCTACGTCGAAGGTCCCGTCATCGCGGCGGAACTTCATCAAATTGATGCTCGCCAGATTGCAAGCCGTGTCGTCCAAAAACATGTACTCGCTGCACGGATTGCTGGCGTTTATGCGGCCGCTATTGGGGCACGTGTTCCAGCGATTGATGGTCGTATCGTATTGCACGCCCGGGTCGCCGCATTGCCAGGCGCACTGCGCCATGCGGTTCATCAGCTCGCGTGCCTGGAAGCTTGGGCCTTCGCGGTCCGGCTTGGTCACCCAATGCGTGGTCCAGGGCTCGTCTTGCTCGACGGCACGCATGTAGTTGTCGCTCACGCGCACCGAAAGATTGGCGTTCTGGAACAAAATGGAGCTATACGCCTCGCCATTGAAGTTCGCTTCGTAGCCCCCTTTCTCGATGAGCACCCGGGCTTTGTTTTCTTCCTTGGCCTTACACTCGATGAAATCCATGATGTCGGGATGTTCGACCTTCAGCGATTGCATCTTGGCTGCCCGCCGCGTTTTGCCGCCGCTCTTCACCACCGCTGCAATTTGGTCATACACCCGCATGAACGAGAGTGGCCCGCTGGGCTTTCCGCCGCCGGAGAGTTTTTCCCGATGCGAGCGCAGGGTCGACAGATCGGTCCCCGTGCCCGAGCCGAACTTAAACAACATGGCCTCGCTGCGCGCAAGCTCCATGATATCTTCCATGTTGTCGTTCACGCTCTGGATGAAGCAGGCCGAGCCTTGCGGATATTCGTATGGGTTTTCCGGCTGCTTGACCGTTTCGCTTTCGGCATCCCAGTGCCAGTTGCACTGGGCCCCTTTCACGCCGTAGTGATGAAACAAGCCCACATTGAACCACACGGGAGAATTGAACGCCCCGTGCTGATGCAGGCATAGCCAGGTGAGGTCGCGGTAGAACCGCTCGCCATCTTCCGGGCTGGCAAAATATCCGTCGTCGATGCCCCAATCGGCAATCGTGCGGCTGACGCGATGAATCAGTTGCCGCACGCTATATTCGCGCTCGGGCGTGCCGTTTTCGCCGTAGAAATATTTACTCACCACCACGTTCGTGGCCAATTGGCTCCAGAAGGTCGGCACCTCGCAATTGGTCTGCTCGAACAGCACCTTGCCGTCTTCACCCTTGATGGCCGCAGTGCGCACATTCCACTCGACTGTGTCGAACGGGTCGCTAACATCTGTGGGGCAAAACACCGGGTCGATCACTAACCCGCCCGCCCGCACTCGCACTGCATTCCGCTTGAGAGATCCCATCTTCGGGGCACGTTTTTTCACGCTCAAATTGGCACTGGCCATGGGTCAGCTCCTTCTGGAAGACGCCGGGCATCCTTACCGGCAGTGTACTCATATACACTACCAACACTATATCAACCGTTCGACAGTTTTTCCTCGTAAATTGTAGGAGAATTCCGCCTCGAATCCCCAAGAAATTACCCCCATCAGGGGGTTAGTGCCTGTCGTCATCGTTACATCTATATGTAGTGGTGAATGCCCTTCAGGCCACAACATACAGTGCAGGCGAACATCATACACCCATTCTCTAGAGCGTCAATATCTATCGATTATAGGCCGTAACATTCTATGTAGCAAGCACTTATACCGTCACATGAAAAACTGCCAGCTAGCATGTCTGCTTTCGCACGCAGCCACTTCATTCGGCATTTTCCGATTGATTCCGATTTTCTCACCGAGCGCTAACCTGCGCCTAATTTTTTCCAAAAAATTTTCGCCGCTGGAAACTTGGGTTTTCCGCTAGAATTGGATCGCGACTTTCTGTTCCGCACGGATCGCGCATCGTGGTTCGGACGTCCAGATCACCGCTATCCCATTTAGAAGTTCGCTCCTCGGCACTCTATGATCTCTGCCCGCGAAGCCCTGAACCGCCTCCGCGAAGGCAACCGCCGCTTTGTCGCCGGCGCCCCCAGCCGCGAAACGCTCACGCGCACGAGCGCAGCCAACTGGCCGATGGACAGGAGCCCTTCGCCATCATCCTCGGTTGCTCCGATTCTCGCGTGCCGGCCGAGATTGTGTTTGATCAGGGCCTGGGCGATCTATTCGTCATTCGCGTGGCGGGCAATATCGTCGCGCCGTCGCAAATTGGCAGCATCGAATTCGCCGCCGATCAATTTGGCACCCGGCTGGTGGTGGTTATGGGCCATTCCCGCTGCGGCGCGGTGACCGCCGCGCTCGATCAGCTTGTGAAACCGGTGGCCATTCAGTCGCGCAATTTGCGCTCTATTGTCGATCGCATACGCCCCTCGGTCGAACAATTGCTGGCCGCCGATACTAAGCTCGATCGCGCCGCTTTTCTCGACGAGGCCGTGCGCGCCAATGTGCGCTACTCAGTCAACCAGCTTCGCCACGGTTCAGAAATCCTGGAACACCTGATCGACAAAGATAATCTCATCGTCGTAGGCGCTGAATATTCGCTCGAAACTGGAGCTGTCGATTTCTTCTACGGCGCGTAATTGATTTCATTTCCGACACCTGCGGCTTAGAAGTGTTTCAAAACCGAGGGCTAGGGACCGATTTTTGCCGGGCTATGTTGCACGTGCATGGGGCAGAGTAGAATGGGCCTGGGTGTCTGAGGGTCTAGGTGTCTTGGTTTTTGTGCAAATGGGTGGCATGGTGTAGTCTGCCGAAGGCGGAGGTCACCATGTACTGTTGCGACATGCTCACGCGTTGCGAGAGCATGCCACCCAATTTGATCTTGTCGATCGAGATACCCAGACACCCAGACACATAGCCACCCAGACACCAAACCCCATGCCCAAACCCGTCGCTCCACTCCCGGCACTCGACAAGGTTCGCCAGCGCCTTGCGCCGCCGGCTTGCGCTGCACCGCGGCACGCCTGTGGGTCATGCAACAGTTAATCGATGCCGCCACGCCCCAAACCCATGCCGAGGTGGCCGAGGCTTTGGAACCGCGCGGGTTCGATCGGGCCACGATCTATCGCAACCTGGTGGAGCTGACCGAGGCCGAGCTGGTTTCGCGAATCGAGCTGGGGGACCATGTTTGGCGCTTTGAGCTGCGCGTGACGGCAGCTGCCGACGAGCGTGACCATCCGCATTTTGTTTGCGTCGATTGCGGCGAAGTGGCCTGCCTCCCCAGCGTCAGCGTGAACATCAAGCCGGCCCCCGGCAGCAAGCAGTCGCAAATCGGCAAAATCACCGAAATACTGCTCAAAGGCCACTGCGGGCATTGCTCCTAGGCGGGGACTGGCTCATTTTGCGCAGGCCGGAGCAAAATGTGCCTGTCCCCCTTCTACGGCCATTTGCGTTCGCCACTACTTCCCAAATACTATTTGCATTAACCGCTTGCCACTTGGTACATTACAGAGACCACTGGCGGGGCCATGCCATAGGCCGGCTGATTGCCTGATACAGGGACATTTTCCCACCAGCAACCGGCAGCGGGAGGAACACGCGGCCCATTAGGCCGTATTCGTCGCGAGGGGCTTGTTTTCATTCATACGCGCTTTCGCGCGAAGGACCATCTATGTCTCGTCGTATCGCCGGTCATCGAATTACCGCGTCGCGGGTCCGAAATCGTCGATTAGGTTTTACGCTGGTCGAACTCTTGGTGGTCATCGCCATCATCGGCGTGCTGGTGGGCTTGCTCCTGCCGGCCGTAAACGCCGCCCGTGAAGCCGGCCGCCGCGCCACCTGTATGAACAACTTGAAACAATTGGGTCTGGCCTCGCAAAACTTCTTGTCGGCGTTCAAGCGCTATCCTTCGGGTGGCTGGGGTCCGCGCTGGATCGGCGATCCTGATGCCGGTAATACGATTAAGCAGCCGGGCGGTTGGGTCTACAACTTGTTGCCATATGTCGAACAAGATGCACTTCACGATTATGGCAATGCGGCATCAGCATCAAGTGGCAATGCGAGCACGATCAAGCAAAGTGCGCTTGACAAGCTCATGACGATTCCTCTGGGGTTCATGAACTGTCCAAGCCGGCGAGTTGCAGCTTCATTCACCATGACCACTAACTTGCCGTATGACCCAACCAGCAGCAGCGGTGGCACACTTACACCCGTTGGACCGGTCGCTCATGGTGACTACGCAGCAAACGTCGGAGTGCGGAAAAATATCAATGCGACCACGGGAACAACCACCGATGATATTAACGGAGTACTTCTGGCGGCCGCTGAACAGCCTACTACTGAACCGCCTGCCAGCAGTTTTTCTTGGCCCAGTTGCACTTGGTCGGGAGTTATTTTCCAACGCAGTGCCATTAGCGACGTCAAAGACGGCACCAGCCACACCTACTTGTTCGGCGAAAAGTGGGTCGATCGCGCACACTATGACGATGGCCTTTCTCCTGGCGACCAAGGCTCCGTATATGCCGGCATGGGAAACGACAATTATCGTTGGACCTATGTCCAACCCACAAGCACCACGGTTGACCCCACGACCGGCGCAGCCAAGGACGATCCCGGCAATCAGGTCAATCCAGGATATCCGACGATGTTGAACGACACGAGCATCGCTGCAACATCACCCAGCAACGACCCCAACAATGTCTTTCAAGCCTGTTTCGGCAGTGCTCACGCCGGCATCGTGAACTTCGCCATGTGCGATGGCTCTACGATTGGAATTTCAACCTCGATCGACGCGCTTACGCACCGCTATTTGGGCGAGCGCAACGATCACCGGATTCTCGACGACAGTGTGATCGGCCGGTAAGGCGATTTATCACTGCACCGCTTCCAGCACGCGCACCGTCGCCGGCGATTTATTTAGCACGTAAAAATGAATGCCGGGAATGCCGGCCGCCACGAGTTCGCGCACTTGCTCGGTGGCGTAATCGACCCCAATTTCAAATTGCGTCGCTTCATCGTCGTCGGCGGCTTCCAGACTTTTCAAAAACGGCTCCGGCAAGCGCGCTTTGCACATCGAGGCAATCCGCTGCACCTGCTTGCAATTGGTTACCGGCAAAATGCCCGGCACAATCGGCGCACGGATTCCGATGTGCTCTGCCGCCACGCGAAAGCGAAAGAAATCGGCGTTGTCGTAAAACAATTGGGTAATGACCACATCGCCGCCGGCATCGACCTTGCGCTTCAAATTCTGTAGATCGATTTCGGCGCTGGGCGCTTCTTGATGCGTTTCGGGATAGCCGGCTACCGCCAATCCAAATTGCGGATATTCGCCCCGAACTAGCCCCACCAATTCATTGGCATACCGCAATCCTCCTTCGACCGCTTGAAACGTCGTCTCGCCGCGCGGTGGATCGCCCCGCAGGGCCACAATGTTTTCCACGCCCCGCGCGTGCGCGGCGGTTAGATATTGCCGCAATTGATCGACCGTCGAACCCACGCAGGTTAAATGCGAGGCCACCGTGCAGCCATAGCGGCGGCGCGTTTCGGCAACAATCTCCAGCGTCTTATCGCGCGTGCTGCCGCCGGCGCCATACGTACATGTGACGAAGCTCGGGCGAAACGCCATCAACTCGTCGAGATTGCGCCACAGCGCCTCCTCACCCGCCGGCGTCTTCGGCGGGAACAACTCGAACGATAAGCCGAACTTCCCCGGCCCGTATGCTTCGGCGATTTTCATTGTCTTAGTTTAACCACAGAGCCACGAAGACACGAAGAAGACAGACTTCATAAGGAAGACAAGAAGTACAGGAAATCATGAAAATACAATTCGGATCCAATTTGATTCATTCTAATTGCCGTTCCTGGATTCCTTAATTCCTGGTTTCCTAATTAATGGTTTGTCTGATGCCTTCTCCGCGTCTCGGCGACTCGTCGGTGAATCAGAGCCGTAGCGGCTCGCTGGGCAACGTCCGTTCCCGGCGGGCCATCGCATATAACTCGCGGAGCAATTCTACGTCGCACGCGCGCTGCACTACTCCGCGCCGAGCGAACATGCGCTCTTGATTCTTGATCATCGCTTCGGCGGGCAAATCGGTTACTTGCCCGAACGATTTAGCGTAGTTGCAAAAGGCCGGCACGTTCGCTGTGACAAATCCGTACACCATGCTGCACGCGCCGATCGTCTTTCCGGTGAAGACGCTCGTATTGATGGCTGTTTTGACGTAGTCCCCCACAAAGCAGCCGATGAACTGCATCCCCGTCGCCACGCGTTGGCCGCCATAGTCCATGTTGATCGGGCCGTAGGTGTTTTTCAGGTCGCTGGTGGTGGTGCCGGCCCCCAAATTCACCCAACTGCCCACATAGCTGTGCCCCAAAAAGCCATGATGCTGTTTGTTCGTGTACGGTTCGATGATCGAGGCTTCCAACTCGCCGCCGACTTTCGTATTGTGCCCCAGCGAGACGCAATCCTTGAGCGCCGCATGCTCGTTGACGCGCGCCTTGGGCCCGATATAGACCGGCCCGCGCAAAAAACAAAACGGGCCGATTACGCAATCGTGATCGATAATGACCGGCCCTTGCCGTGTGTCGGCCACCAAGTGCTCTCCCAGCGTAACTTTTTCCGCCACGAACACAGCATCGCGCACCTCGCGGTATTCGCCCGACTTCAGCCGGTGCTCTAAGTTTTCGCCGCAGCACGCCAAGTGATGCCGCAAAACATCGTGCGGATATTCGAACATCGGCAACTGGGCGGCAAGGGGCGGCAACTTAAGCGATCGCAGCCAGCTCACTAATTCGGCCGGTGCATTTTCGCCGCGCGGCAAATCAATCGATTTCTGTGTTACCAGCGCCGCGGCAACCTGATCATCCAATACCACGATTCCTTCGCGCCCCGCATCGACAAGCGCTTTCAGTTGAAATAGTGCTGCGGCCGACGGCACCAGCCGCGCGTTCACATACAACACCGGTCCAGCAATCGGCTTTTGCGGCGGCACGCGCTCTGGAAAACTCGCCGCTTCGATCGCTTGCAATTGTTTTCGCACCTCCGTGAAAACCGGTCCCAAGCTGCGCGCAAAAACGCCAGCTTGTAACTGCCGCACGTGATGGCAAACGCCGGCTCAACAACGGCCAAGGGGGCTAATTTCGCGGCTCGATCGTCTTCGAACAGAACAATTTGCACGGCGGAAATGGGTGGCTAGTAGTTAGGTGGCTAGTGGTTAGAACGACTGCGGACCACGCCGGCATTTGAAAACGCCCAACGAAATGCTATCGCGTCCCAACCTGCGGCGAATCATCACTTTAGCATGCCGGCGGGCGCGCGGAAACGCGCTATTTTTGTGCGGAATCGCGCCCTTTTCTTGACGCATTTTTTACTTTGCCGCGCCGCATCTTAACCCCTATTTGACACCGAACCCGGTAGCATTCAGTCGATGGCAGTCGCGGGGGAGATGAGAGAAAGGTGTAACATGACAAACATTATTATCGTACTGGCTTGCACGGCTGGCGGGGCCTCCACATGGGGTCTGCTGACGTTTTGCGATTGGCTATTGGGGAGCGGCAAATGGTCCGAAACGCATCGAGCGGCCCTAGCGCGCCGGGCCGCGCAGGACCAGCGGCAGAACGATTCGGTCGTCATCACTATCAAGAATTATCGCAATGGCAAAAGTCGCCTGCCGCGCGTCAAACACGAAACATCGTTAGGAGTCTGACATGGATCCCGTAATTTGGTTGCCTGGGCTTTTAATCCTTGGTCTAGCAGGCTTGGGTTTGATGTTCGCTTTCATCTGGGGATGCGACAAAGTTTGAGAGGTTATCAAACATGATCTTTTTAGCTGCTGAGGTAACACTCTTTTTATTAGTTTACTTGCTCACAGCGCTGTTGCGCCCCGAGTGGTTTTAGCCTCGGCATATTCGAATCCCGCTTTCTTCCAGTCGTGAGAAAGTATTTCTGAAAGGCCCCGTCGTATGTGGACATTGCCCGTTATTGTGTTGGGAATCACCTTCTTGCTGGCGATTCCAGTCGGCAAGTACATGGCCTGGGTGTTTGAAGGAAAATACCGGCTCCCCGTCTGGCTCAAATGGCTGGAAAACCGCGTCGATACGGGAGCGCAAAGCTGGAAGCAATATTGCGTGGCTTTCATGCTGTTCAATGTAGTCACGTTCATCGTCGGGTTTGCGGTGTTGGCGCTCCAGCCAATTTTGCCGTTGAATCCCGACGGCAAAGGGATGCTTTCCCCCTCGACGATTTTTCACACGGTGGTTTCGTTCATGACGAACACCAACCAGCAGCACTACTCCGGCGAAGTGCATTTCTCGTATTTCACCCAAATCTTCTTCGTCTGCTGGAAGCAAATACTATCGCCGGTTATCGGCTTGGCCGCGCTGTTGGCCATTATTCGCGGATTGCGCGGCGATAAGCATATGGGCAACTTCTATGTCGATATGTGGCGCGGCGTCGTTTATTTCTACATCCCGCTGTGTTTGATCGTGGGTGTGCTGTTGATCGCCGGCGGAACGCCCATGACGCTCGACGGCGCAGCCAAAGCCGCCACACTTGAGCCAGGCGCGATGGGAACAGATGCATCGGGCGGCTCGGCGCTGCAACAAATTGCGCACGGCCCAGTAGCGGCAATTATCGCTGTCAAGCAATTCGGCACCAACGGGGGCGGCTATTTCGGCGTGAATTCGGCACACCCCTTTGAGAACCCCACCGACTTAACGAATTTGCTCGAGTGCGTCGGCATCATTCTCATTCCGGTCGCGACGCTCGTAATGTTCGGCAAAATGCTCAATAACTATCGCCATGCTGCCGTCATTTTTGGCGTCATGCTGCTGCTGTCGCTGGTGACCATTGGCTGGAACTTATACACCGACACGGCTCAACCAAATCCCGGTCTCACCGCCAAATCGGAAGGCATCTACCCGCTCGCAGTGCCGCAGCCCGATGGAACAACGAAACCTGTCTGGATGGTGGCCCACGCCGGCCAGTCGGCCGAACTCGACGATCGCGATCCTGCCAAACAAGGCGCAGACAAGCCGGCCGCTAGCGCGCTGGCCGGCCTGCCGGTCGATCAATCGCTGGGCAATTTGGAAGGCAAAGAATTGCGTTTCGGCACCGCGGCCGGCGCGACCTGGGCCGCATTGACTACCAATACTTCCAACGGTTCAGTCAACTGCATGCACGACAGTCTCAATCCGCTTTCTGGCATTGCGCCCCTTTCCGGAATGTGGCTCAATTGCATTTGGGGCGGCGTCGGCGTCGGGCTGATTAATTTGCTCATTTACTTGATCATCGGCGTATTCCTCGCAGGCCTCATGGTCGGTCGCACGCCGGAATACCTTGGCAAAAAAGTGGAAGCCAAGGAAATGAAGCTCGCCTCGCTGGCCATGCTCGCCCATCCGCTGTTGATTCTGATTCCAGCCGGCTTGTTTGTGGCCACTGATTTAGGAATCAAGTCGGAAAACAATCCAGCAGCCCACGGCTTTTCCGAAATTGTTTATGAGTTCAGCTCGGCCTCGGCCAACAACGGCTCGGGCTTCGAAGGCTTGGGAGATACGTACGGATTTCAAAAGGCCGAAGATAATCCTTCGACGCCTGCTCCCTATAGTCACCAGTGGGATATTGCCTGCGGCCTGGTGATGTTATTTGGCCGCTTCATTCCCATCATTGCTCCCATTGCCATCGCAGGCAGTCTGGCCGGCAAGAAATCAGCCCCGTTCACCGCCGGCACCTTGCGCACCGACACGCTTACTTTCGGCTTCGTATTGCTCGGAACCATTTTGTTAGTCGGTGCGCTGTTGTTTCTGCCCGCCGCCGTGCTGGGGCCGATAGCGGAACATTTAGGTCCGCTCCCCTTTGGTGGCTAGAACCGTAGGTCACGCACGCCGCGTGCGTGACATTGCGATACCAACGTGCAAAAGAGAAATCGAACATGACAACCGCATCAACCTTAGAACATCCACAAGCAACTCCACCAGCAATGCCGCCAGACGCTGCCAAAGCGGCTCGTCGTCAAAGCCGCCGCCAAGGGCTGTTTGCTCCGGAACTCTTGAAGACGGCGCTCAAGCAATCGTTTGCCATGCTTCGCCCCGACGTCCAGTGGAAAAACCCCGTGATGTTCGTGGTCGAAGTTGGCACCGTGTTGAGCATTATTTTCACGATTCGTGCGATGCTGGGCTATCCAAGCCAAGCGTCGGTCGGATATCTGATTGCGCTCGACGTGTGGTTATTCCTGACCGTGATCTTTGCCAACTTCGCCTCGGCGCTGGCTGAAGCGCGCGGCAAAGCCCAAGCCGATGCGCTGCGGAAAACGCGGCAAGAAACGCCTGCGTTTTTGCTCCTTTCCAGCGGCGAGATTGAGCAAACGGTTTCGACCGCGTTGCGCTCCGGCGATCGAGTGGTCGTTGAAGCCGGTCAATTCATTCCCAGCGATGGCGAAATTGTCGAGGGCGTTGCTTCCGTCGATGAATCTGCCATTACCGGCGAATCGGCCCCTGTCATTCGCGAAGCAGGCGGCGACCGTTCCGGCGTCACCGGCGGCACGCGCGTGCTGTCGGATCGCATTGTCGTCGAAATTACCGCCAGCGCCGGCGATTCTTTTTTGGATCGCATGATCGCCCTGGTCGAAGGGGCGATCCGACAACGCACCCCCAACGAAATCGCGCTATCGCTTGTGCTGTCGGCCTTCACGCTCATCTTCTTAATTGTCACCGCCGCGCTCTGGCCAATGGCACTTAATGCCGAACTCTATATGAAAGACTATTTGGGCGTGGCCGAGCCACTCAAGAGTCTTGGCACCGACATACCCACGCTCGTGGCACTTTTGGTTTGCTTGATTCCAACGACCATCGGTGCGCTGTTGGCCGCCATTGGCATTGCAGGCATGGACCGCGCGCTGCGCGCCAACATCATGGCCAAGAGCGGCAAAGCAGTGGAAGTGGCCGGCGATGTCGATACTTTGCTGCTCGATAAAACCGGCACCATCACGATTGGCAATCGGCATGCGACCAAATTCATCCCCGTCGGATCGTATGGCGAGGACGATGTCGGACGGCTGGCAGCGTTGGCCTCGGCGGCCGACGAAACGCCCGAGGGCAAAAGCATCGTGAAATTGTTCGAGGGGCAAGCAAAAACCGGCATCGAAGTGCCGGTCGATTCGGTGTTCATTCCGTTCACGGCCCAAACCCGCATGAGCGGGATCGACTTGCGCGGCGGACAGCGCATTCGCAAAGGCGCGCCCGACGCCATCATGAAATACGTCGAGCGCGAGCACGGCACACTCCCCTCCGAACTCAAGCCATTGGTCGATGGCGTGGCATCCAAAGGCGCTACGCCGCTGGTGGTGTGCGAAGCAAATAGAGTCGTCGGCGTGGTGGTGCTTGAAGATATTTTGAAAACGGGCATTTCGGAACGTTTTGAACGATTGCGCCGCATGGGCTTGCGCACCGTGATGATCACCGGCGACAACCCGCTAACTGCCGCAACGATTGCCGCTCAAGCCGGCGTGGATGATTTCATCGCCCAAGCCACGCCCGAGAACAAGCTGGCATACATCCGTAAAGAGCAGGCCGCGGGAAAACTAGTCGCCATGATGGGCGACGGGACCAACGACGCCCCCGCTCTGGCCCAGGCCGATGTCGGCGTGGCCATGAACTCCGGCACCCAGGCGGCCAAGGAAGCGGCCAACATGGTCGATCTCGACAGCGATCCCACCAAGCTGATCGAAGTGGTGGAAATCGGCAAGCAATTGCTCATGACTCGCGGTGCGCTCACCACGTTTTCCATTGCCAACGACCTGGCGAAGTATTTCGCGATTATTCCGGCGCTATTTGCCGCTACGCTCCCCTGGCTCAAGCCATTCGACATTATGAATTTGCATTCGGCCACTTCCGCCATTCTGTCTGCGGTGATTTTCAATGCGATCATTATTCCGCTGTTGATCCCCATCGCGCTCAAAGGCGTGAAATACAAGCCCGTCGGCGCCGATGCACTTTTGCGCCGCAACTTGCTGATTTGGGGTTTAGGCGGTGTGATCGCACCCTTTTTAGGTATCAAACTGATCGATATTTTCCTCGTCGCATTTCACTTGGTGGCTTAGTCAAAGGCATTACTCCATGCTTGCACATATCCGCGCTAACCTGTGGCTGTTGATCCTCAGCATTCTGATCGGATCGATTCTTTATCCATTGATCCTGTTGGCCGTCGGGCAAACATTGTTTCACGATAAAGCCCAAGGCAGCCTCGTCAAAGACGCCGCCGGCAACGACGTCGGCTCGATCCTGATTGCGCAGCCGTTTACGGCCGACGAATATTTCCAACCCCGACCCTCGGCAGCCTCGTACAATGCCGCCGCTAGCGCCGCCACAAATTGGTCGGGCAACAACTATGCTTTGCGCAATCGCGTGGCTCGGCAACTAGGTCCAATCGTGAAGTACAGCGCCGGCCAAAAAGCAGGCCAACTGGTTGCACCGGATATTGACGCTTGGTTTCAAGAGGATAAAGCCGCGGGTAAGTCCGGTATCGTCGCCCAGTGGGCCGATGCGCACAACAGCTTGGCCCAAGCTTGGGTCGGCACAACTTTCGATGACAAAAATCCGACCCCCCAGCAGCAATACGTGCTCGATTGGGAAAAGGCGCACAGCGACATCGTAACAAAATTCAAAACCGATAATCCCGACAATCAAGATCCTGTCCCGGCCGATCTGGCCGTCGTCTTTTTCGACAACCTTTCGAAAGACCATCCCGGCCAGTTTCCCTCAGTCGTCACGAAAACCGCTGCCGACGGCAAATCGACAACCATCGTCGAACTGACTAAAGAAGGCTCCGACATTCAATGCACGTTTTTCGACATGTGGTTGCAAGATCACTCCGATGTTCAACTTGAACAGGTGCCCGCCGATATGGTGATGTCGTCCGGCTCCGGTCTCGACCCGCACATCACGCTTGATAACGCCCTATGGCAATTGAACAACCGCGTGGCCGCGGCCTGGGCCAAGAAAACTGGCGGCGACGAAACGAAGCTGCGCGGCGAAATTGAAAAACTGCTGCACGATAAAAGCGCGGCGCCGCTGGGCGGAATGGCGGGAGTGCCGCTGGTCAACGTGCTGGAAGTGAACTTGGCGCTTAATCAGAAATATCAAACATCCGCGACGCAAGGCAAATAGCAACACCTTTGCTTCGCGGCGCGTCGGACAAGGGTGGCGCCGGTCCAGTTGGTTTCCCGAGAGGCTGCACATCTTCGCGAGGAGCCCATACGCTGGCCGGCGCCGCCCATTTAATCGTGTTCCCTTTTTGTGTCGCATCGATGGAGTGAAACCGATGATCGATCACAATTACAATGACGCGCACATTGTTTTCCCAGGCACACTTTTATTTTGGATCACAATATTGAACTTTCTGACGTCGGCCTATCGCTTGATCTGCGCCGCCTGCTTAATCTACCTGCTAGGCCCGGTAGCATTGGTTGCGGTGTTGATCGGCAGCCTTGCTTTGGCGATTGCACGACCAGTCGAATCGGAAGTTGCCCGTGACCGATTAGATGCTTCCGCTGCCGGAAATATGAACTCAATTCGCACTGCGATTTTGCTCTCGACCTTTAGCGAACGTCCTGCCGGCGCATGAAGTTGCTCACGACCATCGGCTTGTTCATCCTCACGGCATTGGCCGAGAATCTAGGCTGCTACTTGCCCTACCTGTGGCTCCAACGCGGCAAATCGCCGTGGCTCTTGTTTCCAGCCGCCGCCAGTTTAGCCGCCTTTGCCTCGCTCTTGTCGCTTCACCCAGCCGCCGCAGGACGAGTTTATGCCGCTTACGGCGGCGTGTACGTGAGCGTGGCGCTCGTATGGCTCTGGCTGGTCGATGGCGTGGTGCCCCAGCGTTACGATTTTCTCGGCGTCGCTCTGTGCCTGGCTGGAATGGCTGTCATCATGCTTGCCCCACGATAACTCACACACACGCGCTGGTCGCGAAAAACCGCCGCGTTTCACTGTATCGAGTCAATCGCCCAACGGGCTAGAATTAACAAGGTAGTTCGAGCCTCCGTGTAACAAATGCAGCCGCTGTGAACGACGATCGTCCCAATCCCGATCAGTTGCTGGCCCGCATCCATGCGGAGGAAGATCGCGCGCGCCGTGGCAAGCTGCACATATTCTTCGGCTATGCCGCCGGCGTGGGAAAAACCTTCGCCATGCTCAATGCGGCCCGCCGCGAAAAAGCTCAAGGGGTCGATCTCGTCGTCGGCTATGTCGAACCGCACGGACGCGCCGAAACCGAGGCGCTGCTGGCTGGCCTCGAAACCCTGCCGCAGAAAATGCTCCCCTACCGCAGCGTAACTTTGCGAGAATTCGATCTCGATGCCGCCCTGGCCCGCCACCCGCAGCTAATTCTGGTCGACGAGTTGGCCCACACCAATGCCGAAGGTTCGCGCCACATCAAGCGCTGGCAAGATGTCGAAGAGCTGCTGGCCGCCGGCATCGACGTGTGGACGACGCTCAATGTGCAACACGTCGAAAGCTTAAACGACGTGATCGCGCAAATCACCGGCGTCGTGGTGCAGGAAACGCTTCCCGATGCCGTCGTCGAACGGGCCGATGAAATCGAACTCATCGACGTTACGCCCGAAGAACTTATGGAGCGCCTGCAGGAAGGCAAAGTCTATTTGCCCGCGCAAGCGGAACGGGCGCTCAAAAACTTCTTCCAGAAGGGCAACCTCGTCGCGCTGCGCGAACTTTCGCTGCGCCAGGCTGCCAGCCGGCTGCATAGAGATGTCGAAGCCGCCCGGCAAGAACGCGCGGTCGTCGCTCCGTGGGCCACCGGCGAGCGCTTGCTCGTATGCGTCGGCCCCAGCCCCACCAGCGCTAAAATCGTCCGCACCACCAAGCGCATGGCCGCCGCCTTCAGCGCCGAATGGTTCGCCGTGGCGGTCGAAACCGGCGCTATTGGTCCCGCTGCGGCGAAAGCACACGAGCTCACCGCCCGCAATCTCCGCTTCGCCGAAGAATTGGGGGCCGAAGCGCACACAATCATCGGCAATAACGTCGCGGCCACCGTGCTCGACTACGCCCGCTCGCGCAACGTCACCAAGATTGTCGTCGGCAAAACTGCCCAGCCGCGCCTAAAGCGCTGGCTCTCGAAGACCGTTATCGACGAGCTGCTCAAGCACAGCGGCGAAATCGATGTCTACGTGATCACCGGCGAAGGCACCGACGAGCCGGTTGCCAAACCGGTCAAATCCGTCAAAAAACCCCTCGACTTTTCCAATTACTTCAAAACCTTGGCAATCGTGGCGGCATGCGGGCTGGTCGGCTGGGGCTTCGATAGGCTGCACTTCAAAGAAACTAATACCGTCATGGTGTTTATTGCAGGAGTGGCCTTGGTGGCCGCCCGCTGGGGTCGCGGGCCTGCCATCACGGCCGCGATCCTCAATGTCATGGTCTTCGATTTCTTCTTTGTGCCTCCCTACTACCGACTCGCCGTCAGCGACTCGGAGTATCTGATCACATTCATGGTCATGCTCGGCATCGGCCTGTTGATTAGCGCGCTCACCGCCCGGCTCCAAGCGCAATTGCAGGCCTCCCAGCAGCAAGAATATCGAACCGCCCAACTCTTTCGCATGACGCGCCAACTGAGCGAACTTTCCGGCACCGATTTTTTGCTCCAAACCGCCGGTCGCCAACTGGCCGAAATCTTCGCGGGCGAGGTCGTCATTTATCTCCAAGACGACGATGGTTCGCTCCACCTGCGATTCGGCCAAAACTCCGCAATCGCGAAAGTGCCGATCAACGAAGTCGTGGCCCGCTGGGTGGCCGAAAACAGCCGCATCGCCGGACTGCAAACCGATACGCTTCCCAACGCCACCGCCATGTTCGTGCCGCTGAGCGGTTCGCAGCGCACTGTGGGCTCCATCGGCGTCCGCCCGCTCGATATCGAGCGTTTTCTCGATCCCGACCAGCGCCGCCTGCTGGAAACCTGCGCAAGCCTCATCGCTCTTTCCATCGAGCGCGACCAATCCGTGCTCGATGCCCAACAGGCCCAAGTACAAGTCGAAACCGAACAAATGCGCAACTCGCTCTTAAGCTCGGTCTCGCACGATCTGCGCACCCCGCTGGCTTCGATTGCCGGCACGGCCGACAGTCTGCTGGAAGGCTATTCGCTCGACGATAAAGCCAAACTGCGCGACATGCTGCAAACCATCGTCGCCGAGTCGCATCAACTGGTGCGCTTGGTTGATAATTTACTCGATATGGCTCGCCTCAATTCCGGCTCGCTCGTGCTCGACCGCCAGTGGCACGTGCTCGAAGAGCTTGTGGGCTCGGCACTGGGACGCCTGCGCCAACAGCTTGCCAAGCATCTGGTGCGTGTGCACATACCGGCCGATTTCCCCCTCATTTTCGTCGATGGCTTCCTCATCGAGCAAGTGTTCGTGAACCTGCTGGAAAACGCCTCTCGCTATACACCACCCGAAAGCGAAATCGATATTTCGGCGCAAGTGGCCGCTGGCCGCGTCGAAATCCGTTTCGCCGATAACGGCCCAGGCCTGCCGCAAGGGAGCGAATCGCAAGTGTTCGAAAAATTCTTCCGCGGCAAAGTCGCTTCGCCCGACAGCCGCCGCGGCGTGGGCCTGGGGCTGGCGATCTGCCGCGGCATGATCCAAGCCCTCGGCGGCCGCATGACCGCCGCCAATCGACCTCAAGGGGGCGCCGAGTTTATAATCTCGCTCTCATGCGATCGCAAATCGCCGGAAATCGCGCTCGATAGCTTTTCCGCTCAGGCGGCTCCATAAATCATGACAGCTACTTCGCCGCTCATTCTGCTCATCGAAGACGAAGCTCCCATTCGTAAGTTCCTGCGCGCCTCGCTCGATGGCGCCGGCTACCGCCTGCAAGAAGCCGCCACCGGCGCGCAAGGCCTGAGCCTCGCTACGCAATATCCACCCGATCTCGTGATTCTCGACCTCGGCCTGCCCGATATCGACGGCCAGGAAGTGCTCCGCCGCCTGCGCGAATGGCTCACCGCGCCGGTCATCATTCTCTCGGCCCGCGATCAAGAGCCGCAAAAAGTGATCGCGCTCGATAACGGCGCCGACGATTACCTCACCAAACCGTTTGGCACCGGCGAGCTGCTGGCGCGCATTCGCGTGGCCCTGCGCAATATCGCACACGTCGCAGGCCAGCGCGAACTATCCTCCTTCGAGCACGGCGATTTGAAGGTCGACCTGGCCACCCGCCGCGTGTTCGTTAGCGCCAACGAGGTGCATCTCACCCCCATCGAATACAAATTGCTCATCACCATGGTGCAGCATGCCGGCAAGGTGCTCACGCACCGCCAGATCCTCAAAGAAGTCTGGGGCCCCGACCAGGTGCAGGAGGTGCATTACCTGCGCGTCTTCATGGCCGGCCTGCGCCGCAAGATTGAAGCCGACCCCGCCCAGCCGCGCCACCTGCTCACCGAGCAAGGTGTCGGCTACCGCCTGGCGGTGGATTGAAAATTCCCAACGGCGCGAGCCGAAAAAGTGCTATTCCTTCGCACCTTCGCGCCCTCGCATGATCCCAACGCAGCGGGTTGACGGCGATTGGCCACTCCCTAGACTTTAGTTGCCAATCGCACTTCTCACACTGACCACTACATGTCCGAACCGGGTTCGCACAAACCGTTTTCGCCTGACGACGCGCTGCCGCCGGTCGAGCCCCCTAGCGCCGGTTTCTGGTGCAGTTGTTTCTCATTCCCGGTCTCATTGTCGCCATTATTGTTGTCGTGTGGCTGCTGTTCCATTGGCTGGCACAAATGGGGAACGATTCGCGCGAGTATATCAAAAAGCTGCGCGGCAATAGCGAAATGCGGTGGCAGGCGGCGGTGAATCTGGCTGGCGCCCTGCACGGCGAGGCAGGCGCTGATATCAAGAAAGATCCCGCCGTGGCCGCCGATTTGGCGCAAATTCTCGACGACGAGATCCACACCGCCGGCATGGACGAAAACTCCATCAACATGCGCATTTACTTGTGTCGCGCGTTGGGCGAATTTCAAACGCCCCTCGTGCTGCCGGCGCTACTCAAGGCGGCCCAAACCCAGCGCGATGATGCAGAAATCGACGTGCGCCGCGCCGCGGTGCAGGGAATAGCCGCCCTGGCTCATACGCTCGATGCCATGCACCAGCCGCTGGACGATGCCGAAGTGGTTCCGGTCTTGATCGAAGCCACCAAGTCGGAGAACAACAACCTGCGCACCGAATCGGCCTTTGCATTGGGAGAATTTGACGACCCGCAAGCCACGCTGCGGCTGGAGCAAATGCTCGACGACCCCTATCCCGACGCGCGATTCAACGCCGCCACAGGGCTGGCACACTACGGCCGCGAACAATCGTTGCCGGTGCTGTTGGAAATGCTCGATCCCGAGCAAAGCCTGGCCACCAAAGAAGAACGGCCCGAAGACAAAAAGCAAAAGCAAATTCAAGTGAATGTGACTGCGCTGCACGCTGTATTGGATTTGGCCGCCGCGAAGCCAGATGTCGATTTGTCGCGAGCGCTCGAAGCGGTCGATAAACTGGCGAAGTCCGATATTCCCGAAATCCGCGAAAATGCGATGGCGACGAAGGAGATGTTGGAGAAGCGCCCGGCCGCCGCCGCGAAATAACCGACAGGGCGAAGCTCCTGCTGAGCTGCGCAGTGCGCGTTGTTGATTCGGCTCCGCAAGAGCCTCGCCCTCCCAGCGATGAAATGAAAATAGCTTGACAGTTTTCTATTAACCAATAATCCGCATGGAGCCCTCAAATGGCCGCCACCAAAAACGAAACTATCGATCTGCTCAAAACCGCTTACTCAATGGAATTGGAAACGGTGCTTAGCTATTTGGCCCACAGCACAAATTTAGACGGCGTGCGCGCCGAAGAAATCAAAAAATCGCTCTCCGCCGATATCACCGCCGAACTGGGCCACGCCACGCAATTGGCGCAGCGCATCAAGCAGTTGGGCGGTTTGATTCCCGGTTCGCTGGGCGTGAAGTTCGGCAAACAAAAACAGCCGACCGAAGACACGACCGATGTGATTGGCGTCATTGAAGCGACCATCGAAGCTGAAGAAGCCGCGTGCGCAGTACAAGAAAATCATCAAGGCCACGGAAGGAGAAGATTACGTGACGCAAGATCTGTGCGTCACTTTGCTGGGCGATGAGGAAGAACACCTAGTGCTCTTCAAAGGTTTCTTGAAAGAGTACAAGAAGGGGTGAATAACCTCTGGACGATGACGAGCGATCACCGCACGCAGAATGTGAAGCGACCGACCTTGCTGCTCAATGTTCACTGTCCATAGCTCAAACTCCTGCGCTGTGCCGCCACTGCTGGCAAACTTTTCCGATTAGCGAAACTTCCTACTGCAACGGTCGTAGCGGCACGAACTTGCGCGACGGACCACGATTTGGCCTTCGGCTAGCACCGGAAAGAACTTCAAATATTTCCGATTTTTACAAGTACTTAGCGGCCTTAGCCTTCGGGAACGACTTTCATTTTCGCGATTTGCACGGCGCAAGTCTGTCCGCCACATTCGTGTGTAAGGTGCGCGCACACGCCGCGGTGCGATTTTTGCATGTTATTGCAACCTACCGCGGGCAGTGCGACCCACGCCTGCGGTGTGTGCGCCAAAAAAATCACAATTCCCTGAGAGCTACCATGAAAACCTTCGCCGGATTTTCGCTCCTCTCGGCGGTCGCACTCGTCTGCACCACCGCCATGCGCGCCCACAGTTGCGATTCGTGCGGCGGCTGCGTCACCACGCAAGCCTATCGCCTCAGTTGCCAAACCGTTTACGACCAGCGGCAAGTGACCGCGTACAAAATCGAAACCGAAACGGTTTACACCGAGCACAAGCAAACCGTCATGCGCCCGGTGTACGAAACGCAAATGCAAGAGCGCCGCTACCAGGTGCTGAAGCCGGTGTATGAAACCGCCGAGCGCGAAGAGCACTACACGGTGATGCGGCCCGTGCAAGAAACAACCATCGTCGACAACAGCTACGACCGCATTCGCGATGTGATGGAAACCTCCGAACGCGAAGAGCACTACACCGTGGCTCGCCCGGTATATGAAACCAGCGAACGCGAGGAACGCTACCTTGTCCAACGGCCAGTCATGGAAACTGCCGAGCGCGATCAGTACAGCACGGTGATGGAAGCGCAAACCAACTACACCACGCGCTATGTCGATCAAGGCGGATTTCAAGATCAGCAAATCGTCACGCCCGGCCCCGTCGTCGCGCAAAAAGTTTGCGTGCCCGGCGGCTGCACGACCGATCCCTGCTCCGGCCTGACCACGTACATCGCTCCCACTACCGGCTATCAGCAAGTGCAGACTCCGCCCACGGTCACGGTGAACCGCGTGTGGAAGCCGAACATTGTCGCTGAGCAAATCCCGCAAACCTGCTACGTACCGCGCACCGTCGTGCAAAAGGTGCCGGTGCAAGTCTGCCGCATGGTCACCGAAGAACAGGTTCGTAAAGTGCCCGTCACCACTTGCCGCATGGTTACCGAAGAACAAGTTCGCAAAGTTCCGATTACGGTTTGCCGGCAAGTAACCGAGCATGTCGATAACAAGGTGCCCGTGACCACGTGCAAAATGGTCCCGGAAGAGCAAGTGCGCAAGGTGCCGGTCACCACCTGCCGCATGACGACCGAAGAGCGCGTACAGCAGATTCCGGTGCAGGTGTGCCGCATGGTGGCCGAAGAGCAAACAGTGCGCGTGCCCCAATGCGTCGAAAAGCGCATTCCAGTCACATACACCTATAGCGTGCCCCGCACCGTCGTCATGAAGATCCCCGTCGATCCCTGCACCGGCGCCCCCTTGGCGGCAGTGCAAGCGATGCCGGCCACGACCATGTACAGCGCTCCGTCGGCGGCAGGAACGTATCCCCCCGCGCCCAGCGGCACAATGACGGCCCCCTCCATGAACGGCAGTCCGTATGGCGCTCCAAGCGGCGGCACTCCGAGTGGCGCAAACGGCAGCGGCATTTCGCGGCCGTCGCTGAACGACTCGGGCGCGAGCCCGTCGGGTTCAGCGCCATCGAGCTCCACGCCGTCTAGCTCCACGCCGACGAATGGCTCATCGAGCAGCGCCCCGTCGACCTTTGCCCCCGGCTCGGGTTCCGGCTCGACCTACGACAGCAACAAATCGTCGAGTAATTCCAGTTCGAATCAGCCGGGCACGTCGTCGGTCATGAAGCAGACCACTCCGCCCGCCCCCAGCACCAGCGATTTCGCCAGTCCGTACGGCTCTGGTTCCTCGACCACCAGCGGCAAGAGCTCGCTTGGTTCAGGCACCGACTCCAACAGCGGCACAAATTCATCGCCGAGTTCATCGGCCGACAAATTGACCAAGCCAGACTTGGATTCGAATTCACCGACGCCCGGCCCGGACAACATGCCGAAGTAAGTCGCAGAAAAAACTGCTGACGATTGATTCCAGCACTACTGCTCTTGAATCATAACGTCGCGCTCTATTACATCGGCCACCGCCTGAAGCTTGCTTAGCGCGGAAATTACGACGACGTCGGTGCTGTCAGCGAGCCGTTCTTGAAGGTTTCGAATGCAGCACATCAGGGGGATTGCAGTTTCTCCTCGTATCCATAAGCCCGGCCAGTCATCTTGAAACTGCATTGCGCCAGTCAGCATTTTTCCAGAATTGCCGATAATCGGTATCTTGGTTATACGCTTCGACATACTGCACGGGTCCTCGATCGGCTGCTTGTTAACTCTCGATGCCGATTATATAGTAATCTCCCGTGCAGCCTAATCTCGCGCCCCATGGGTGCGGGAGCGGGGAACCCAACGATCCCGAGATAGTCGGGACTCCGGAATCCCGAACCGTCGGAATTCCAGGGCGCAGATTCGCAAACGCCTGCCACTTGCGCGGCTACAATCGCCCTTAAAGCGACCAGCCGTGCCAATGCGGCGCACGAATCGGGGCACTTTCCAGCCCTAGCCCGTCAGCTAACCTCGCCGGCCGATTCGAGTGCGTTGCTCGAATCTGATTGTGAAAGGGCACTTCGTTGCTCGCGTATGTTGCGCCATAGAATTCCTTCCGGTCGAAGTCTGGCCGGCAGCCTTCGCTTCACCAAGCCGCCCGCCAGCGGCTTGTCGCGGCGCGTGCGAGACGCGGTTCAACCCACGCACTTGCCCAGGTTCCTTCGCGGACATTAAGTCCTAGGTCGGCATTCATGCCTGCGTCGTTGGATAGCGGTTCTTGGTCGGGGCGTAAGTTAAGTCGCACGCAGACCATCGTGGTCAGCAGTGTGATGTTTTCGTTCATTTCGTATTGGCGTGTCGCGGCCATCGTGCTGTGCGACATGTCGAGCACGGCCTACTACATCGGCGCCATTGTCGAAAGCGCCATCGGCCCCGCCGCCCCCTGGTTCATTTTGGGAGTGCTGTTGTTCAGCTATGGCATGCGGGCCGTCTATATCGAAAGTTGCTCGCTGTTTGTGCGCGGCGGCGTATACCGCATTGTGAAAGAGGCGCTGGGCGGCTTTTTCGCAAAAACGGCCGTATCGGCTTTGCTCTTCGACTACGTGCTCACCGGCCCCATTAGCGGCGTATCGGCCGGGCAATACATTATCGGCCTCGTTTTGGAAACGCTGATAAGGACAAGGCTATTTTGGACGATGCCGCATTTCGAAATCGATCCAGCCACCCAACAAACAATAAAGTCTTGGGGCTCAGTAGTCATCGCCTGCGTGGTCACGCTTTATTTCTTCCGCCAGAATCTGCTGGGCATTCATGAATCGAGCGGCAAAGCGCTCAAAATCATGATCATCACCACAATCATGGCTGTAATCGTCCTCGCTTGGTCAGGCGTTACGGTGCTCGAGCGCACGCTGCATCCCGACCCAAATCATCCAATCAATTCGATTGCTACCTGGCAGCCCGATTTAGAGAAGAAAGTCGAGCTCGACAACCATGGCAAGCCCCGCGTCAACGAAAATGGTAATCCTATTCCGGTGATCAACCCCATTACCGGCAAGCAGGAAGATCCGCTCGGCTGGCTTGGCAGCATGCCCTCCATTGCCGAACCGCTGCGGCACACCACCAATTGGCTCTCGCTCATTGGCGCTATCGGCATTGCCATCGCCTTTGGCCATTCGATTTTGGCGATGAGCGGCGAAGAGACGCTCGCGCAAGTCTATCGCGAAGTCGAATCGCCCAAGCTCCCCAACTTCAAAAAAGTCGGGTTCATCGTGTTTGCCTACAGCTTGCTATTGACCGGCAGCACGAATTTCTTGGCGGTGCTGCTCATTCCGCAAGGTCAGCGGCTCAACGAATATAAAGACAACTGGATCGGCGGCCTGGCAATGCACATGGTCGGCCCGCTGTGGATGCAGTTGCTGCTCAACGGCTTGGTCGTATTCGTCGGCTTTCTAATCCTCTCCGGCGCGGTGAACACTTCGATCGTCGGCTCCAATGGCGTCTTGAGCCGTGTCGCCGAGGATGGCGTGCTCCCCGATTGGTTTTTGAAGCCGCACCGCCGCTATGGCACGAATTATCGCATTTTGTTTCTGATTACCGCACTGCAGTTATTCACCATTCTCGTCAGCCGCGGCGATGTCATCCTCTTGGGCGAAGCCTATGCATTCGGCGTCGTTTGGAGTTTCGTTTTTAACACCATGTCGATGGTGGTATTGCGCTTCAAAAAGCGGCAGCCGCGCGAATTCGCCGTCCCCTTCAACATTCGCTGGCGCGATGTGCAAGTGCCGATCGGCCTGGGGATCATTTTCCTGATCGTGCTCATTTCGGCGCTGGCCAACTTGGTTACCAAGCCGATCGCCACGATCAGCGGCGTTTGCTTCTCCGGATTTTTCCTGGGAGTGTTTACCGTCACCGAAGCTCTCCATCATCGTCGGCGCCGCGGCAAAGCGCACGAACACCAAGAGCAGTTCAACCGCGCATCGGTCGAGCAAATTAGCGACGATTCGCTGGGCTTGCGAAAGCCCTACCGCAAATTGGTCGCCATTCGCTCGCCGCACAACCTGTTCATGCTCGAAAAAGCGCTGGCCGATACCGATCCGCTCACGACCGACGTGATCGTGATGACGGCCAAGGTCGAGCCCCCCGGCGGTCCCAGCCGCGCCGACGAAATCGATTTAGACACCTACGACCGCAAACTAATGACCGCCGTGGTCGAGCGCGCCGAACGTTTGGGAAAAAAAGTGCTGCCGCTCATTGTCCCGACCAACAATCCGCTCAGCGCCGTCCTAACGACGGCCAAAGATATTCAAGCTCAAGAAGTCATGGTTGGCGCATCGAACAAATTTACCGCCGAGGAGCAACTCGATCAGATCGCGCTTTATTGGATCAGCCTCAACGAAGGCCAGCCGAAAGGATTGACCGTCCACCTCGTGAGCGCCGGCCGCGACGTCACCTTCGATCTCGAAGGGGGCAACCGCATTCCCAAAGCCGCCCAGCGGCAAGCACGTAGCGTCGCCGAGTTGCGCGCGGCAGGCATCGGCGTGCGCAAGGTGCTCATGGCTCACGACGACACCCCCAGCAGCCGCGATGTGTTCGAGTGGCTGCTCACCATGCTTGCTCCCGAAGTGTCGCTCGATCTAGTTGCGATCGCCCCTTTGGATCAGCATGCCCCTCTCACCGAGGACATGCTGGCCAAAGATGCTCAGCACGCCGAACAATTGGGGCGCGAAATCCGCCGGCTTCCCGACGACAACCCCAGCGGCCTGGAAATGGTCCGCATTGCGCGCGAAGGCTCATACAACGTCATTGTGCTCCCCTGGACCGAAGAATCGCGCGATATTGCCGGCACGCCGGCCGGCGAATGGGTGCGCACCGTGCTGCAAAATGCTCCCTGCAGCGTGTTCCTCGCCTCGCATCCGGTCATCCCGCGCGAAGTAATGAGCGATACCTAATTCGGTAATCGACAGATTATCCACATGCGACAAGTGCAATCTGGCTGGCACGCCCTGCGTCCTCGAAGAGCGGGGTCAAACGCAGCCAAGACACCTGCTCTGCTGCCCCCGTCTGCATGCTCTTGCCAATCCGCTACAATGCGGCCATGTCGATCGTTACCCAAGAAGTTGAACCGACGGCGAGGCTGGCCGGGCTGCGCATCGCCATCGTCGGCCGTCTCGCCGGCATGCCCAAGCGCGACGCCCAGCAACTCATCCGCCAATCGGGCGGAGTGGCCGTCGAGCTATCGACCGCGCACGCCAGCGCCGAAGAAATCGCGGCAACGGATAGAGAGCTTCCACCGCTGCCTCAGCTCATCGTGATCGGCGAAGAACTGCCGCTGGCCGCCGAACCGGGCTCTGCGACGCTCTTTGACGAGCCCACACAAGCCGCCATCGAAGCCGGCGAAACTGAAGTCATTAGCGAAAGCCAACTTTGGCAGCGCCTGGGATTGCTCGACGAAGAACACAACATCCATCGGCTGTATACGCCCGCCATGCTGGCCGACCTCTTGGGCGTTCCGCTGGCCGTCGTGCGCCGCTGGCACCGCCGCGGGCTCATTCAACCGGCCAAAGAAGTGCGCCGGCTGCCGTACTTCGATTTTCAAGAAGTGGCCACTGCCCGCCGCTTAGCGGAACTGCTGGCCGCAGGGGTATCGCCCGCGGCCTTGGAGCGAAAGCTCGCTGAATTGCGGCGCTATGTTCCGGGCGTCGAACGGCCGCTGGCGCAGTTGGCCGTCATCGTGCAAGGAAGCCGGTTGCTGCTGCGGCAAGGCGACGGGCTGGTCGCCCCCGGCGGGCAATTGTTTTTCGATTTCGACGCCGCCGAAGCCGCCGCCGAAGCGTTCGAGCCTCCGTCGAGCGCCTCGCCCCACGCTACCCTCTCCTTCGCCCAAGCGCTGCGCTCGACCGAAGCGCCTCTGGCCCCCGACCAAATTCTCGCCCTGGCCGCCGAATTGGAAGACGAAGGCAATCTCGCCGCCTCGGTCGAAGCCTACCGCGCCCACGCCGCCGCGGCCGGACCGACCGCGCCCGTCTGCTTCGCCATGGCCGAGCTCCTGTACTGTTTGGGCGAAGTGCCGGCGGCGCGCGAACGCTACTACACGGCCATCGAACTCGATGAAAACTATGTCGAGGCCCGCGCGAATTTGGGCTGCGTGCTGGCCGAGCTCGGCGATCGCGAACTGGCGGTCGCCGCGTTCGAAGGCGCGCTCGCGCTCCATGCCGATTATGCCGATGCCCATTTTCATCTAGCCCGCACGCTCGACGAGCTAAATCGCCAAGATGCCGCTGCGGATCATTGGCGCGAATCCTGCGCTTGGCCCCCGAAAGCCCCTGGGCCGCTGAAGCCCGCCAGCGGCTGAAAAGATACTAACTCGATGCGCCAGCGAGGCCAGATCGAGCGCCGCCGGCGTTTCTTCCCATGCGCTTCTGAGTGCTTTTTTATCCTTCGCGCGCCCGTCGGCCGGTGGCACGCGCAAGCAACGTCTGCCCCTGCTCGCGGGCCGAAACTCATCCCGGCCCATTCCCCGTTCGAGCCGGACCCATTTCTGCCGGCTGCGGTTCGGGCGGCTTCTCTTTGGAGGGCTTATCGTCGCCCGCCTTTTCTCCGCCGGCGTTTTTCGCGTCGCCATCTTTCATATTGCCTCCACCTGCCGCAGGCATATTCCCATCAGCCTGATTTCCCCCCGCCGCATTCGCGCCGGGCTGATTTCCCGCCGCCCCATTGGCGCCGCCTCCAATAGCCGCACCTCCAGCCCCGTTGCCGTCCCCCGCCTTCCCCCCGACGAATTTAAGCACCGGCTTGTCGGGCTGTTTCTCTTTTTGCTCAGGCGTCGTGCCTGAATCGACGAGCATATACCCGGCCCAGAAGAACGGATGGCTCCCCTTCGGCGCTTCGGCTTCGGCGCTGCCGGCTTTGTGTGCAGCCAACCGCGGTTCGCTATCGGCATCCAAGGGCGATTGGCTGATTAGCTGCACCGCACGCTGCCACGACTCGGCCGCGGTCACAAACGGCAACTCCTGCACGAACTCGCGCGTCAATTCAATGGCCGATTGCCCCCCCGTGCGCCAGCGGCTCACCAGCGCCGTTCGTGCGCCGCAAGCCATCATTCCCATCGTGCTTTGGAATAGCTCGTTTCCGGGCGACGAACCTGGCGATTTAAGCGCGTTTTCCGCCGCGGTGTGATATCCCGGCAAAACGAACTGATCGACATCTTTCCACGGCAGCGTCATCCAAGCCGCCAGCGACCCGGCCCCTTTGCCGCGCTCCAGCGGAATCGGCGACCAATCGTAGCCGCTTTGCGTGTCGGTCAAATCGTCCAGCACAATCAAACCGTCGAACATCGCCCCCACCAAAGGCGAAGGCCCGGGCAGCGGATTGCGCAGCACCACCGAGTTAGGCGTCGCGCGGCGCACCTCCTCCACGGCCGCCCGCTCGATGTCCGGCTTATCGGTCGGATACAGCTTTCCTTCCACGATGCCGTATTCGCCGCTCGACGTTCGCCCCTGCCGCATCGGGAGCGCCAAACCCACCGTGGGCGCGTAGCGCACGCGGCTGCGATTGATAAGCGGCTTGAACTCCTTTGATTCGGCCCCCAGCGGCAGCATTTCAAACGGCAAATACCATAGCGTCCCATCAGGCACAATAATCACTTCCGCCGAATCATCGCTAAAGCTGATTTTCGAGCCTTGCATCAGTGTTTCCAGCGTCTGCGCGCAGCCTGGTTCCACGATGTGTCGGTGGCTTGAGCCGCGGTCAGTTCACGCTGCGCGTCGTAATTGCCTGCCGCGCGCAACAGCGCGACAATTTTTCGATCCAAAAGCGACGGATTGGCAATCTTCCACTGCTGCGACTTGATGTTCGAAAACAGCCATGCCCAAGTGCCGTGGTTCGTGCCATAAAACGCCAACAGCACCTGCCCCGTGCGAGGTTCTGCTGTACGTCCTTCATTTTGCGCGTTGGCGGGAACAAAATCTCGGCCGGCTCTCGGCTCACGGCCATCACGTGCAAAATCTGTTCTTGCTCGCTGCAAAGCTTTGCCAATTCCCCGAATTTGTTCGCCAAATCGCGCTGCTCCTCGGGCTTATCGGAATTCAAGCTTTGCGAAATATCGGCCCGCAACATCTTCACCTTCTGCGAATCTTCGGCGTACCTCGGATAACGCGTCAGCATCTGCCCGCGCTCGACCTTGGCCGCATTGGGTAGCGCGTCTTCTGGCCCCTCCAACAGCCAGCGCAGCGCCAGCAAGCGCCCGCCGATCGGCAGCGAACTCAAGAATCGATGCCGCCGTCCCATATCGGCTACTTCCACCGCCGCCGCCGATCCTTCGGATATCTGCGTTGCAAATTCAAACCAATGGTCGTACGGCCCTTGGTGCGGCGTCGAGATGACAGCCAGCGTCTCCAGCGGCCGCAGCGACCAATCGGCCCCCACCGGATCGCTCAACAACTTCTCGTAAATCGTCATCGCGGTGCGCGGCTGGAACCGCCCGCCCGGGTTGGTCACGCACCACTCATCGGCTAGCGAAATCTGAAACAGCCGTTTCGAGCCGTCTTTTTGCCACGCCAACGCCGAAGCCAGCGCCGTATCCCCGGTCGATACCGACCCGCGCAATACTGCAACATGGCGTTGAGATAATTGAATCGCGAACCCATCCCGCACAGCGCCATCGTGTGCCGCGCCAGCACCGACTTCAATTCATCGAGCGTGCTAGATGCCCCTTTAATCTGCCCGCGCAACAACATGCTTTCCGCTAGCGAAAGCCCCAGCGACGCCTGCAGCTCGCGTGTGTGGCCGCGGCTGGCAAACGTCGCCGCAGTCGAGAGCACGTTTTCAAACTTATCGAGCGTCCCATCCATCAACTGCGTGAGGAACCAACCGCCAAAAGCCTCTTCCAGCACCGCTGCATCCGGATAATCGACGGCCGAATACGTCGCTTCTTCAAAGTGCGCAGCGGCCGCTTTCATATCGCCCGTTTCAAGTGCCAAATGCCCCAACTCCAGCCGCGCCAAGCTCGACATCGGATGATCCAACTGCCCCTGCACCAACAGCGATCGGTTGAGCATCGCCATGGCCTGCCCGGTTTTGCCCGCCGCCGCGTAAGCGAACCCTTGCTGCAAATCGAGCCAGGCTTCCGTCCAATGGTTCGGCGGCCCCTGCCGGCGGCTGGTCACGCTCACCAGTGCATCGCTGAACGGATCATAAGCCGCTAGCGGCCCCAACAACTGCCGCCGCCGCATCATCGACCAGCACGTGCAGCGCACAATTTCTTTCGCATCGATCGATATGTACTGCTGCTGTTGATAAGGCTGGCCGCTTTGAATCACTCCCGGCTGCGAACCCACAAGCATGGACGTCGGAAATTCAAAATTCCCCAGTTGTGCTCCGCGCGTGCTCTTGCCCCAGGGCGTGCCCCGCGATTGTCCCTTCGATGCCACCACCGGCGGAAACTGCACCCGCAGCATCCAGTCGGAATACTGCACGTAGAGATTCAGCGCATTATTGAACGATGCCAGCGCCTCTTTATAATTTCCCAGCCGATAGTAGCTCTCGCCCACCATCGTGTAGTAACAAATCGAATCGAGCCACAGGCTTTGCAGCGTCTTGATGCCGTTGCGCAAATCGACCTGATATGCCTCGAGCGCATTCTTGTAATCCCCGTCGGCCAGCACCGAGAATGTGGCGAAGTAGCTCGCAGTCGGCACCCGCCGAGACATTAGCGGCGTCGCCCCCGGAACTCCAGGCACAGCACCCATGCCCCCCGGACCCGTCGCGCCGGCCACCGGCCCTGGCACAGTGACCGGAATGGGAACCTGCATTTGGCGCGCGCGAATTAGAAGCGCCAACACGATCGACAGCGCGCCGCCAATCAGCAGGGCCAGCGCCCGGCATCGGCGCAGGCAAACACAACGAGAAGTGGTTTCAAAACCGCCGGGGACTGGCTCAATTTTGCGAGTGCGGCCGAGTAAAATGTGCCTGTTCCCTTTTCCGAGGCGTGTTTTGAAACTCCATCTAGAATCTGTCCGCCGCCCCAATACGCCGATTAGGGAAAAATGGCTCATCGTAATAGCCTCCACGCTGTTCCAGGCACGGAGTTTTGGCACCAGAATCCATGATACTCGAATTTCGGGCTGCGGGCCAAAAAATGACCTTACGACGCATTCCTACGGGAGTATCAGCAGCAAAATTCAGATTACACGGCTACATCCTACATAGCCGACAGCGGAAACCCCTCGTCCCTCGCCCCGCGTCCCTCACCCCTCAAACAAACAGCATGCTCACCGACTCGTTGCGGTGAATGCGCTTAATCGCCTGCCCAAGCAATTGTGCTACAGAAAGCACGTGGATTTTTGGCAGCATCTGATTGGCCTTCAGCGGAATGGTGTCGGTAATCACCACGCTGTCGACCGGCGCGGTCGTCAGCCGCTCGATGGCCGGCCCCACCAGCACCCCGTGCGTCGCCGCCACGTGAATTTGCTTCGCGCCAAAATCCTTCAGCACCTTGGCCGCGCCGCAAATCGAACTGGCCGTGCTAATCATGTCGTCGAACATCAGCACGATTTTGTCTTTGACCGACGCTCCAATAATGTTCTCCTGCTTGGTCGATTCGGCGCTGATGCGCCGCTTATCGACCACCGCCAAGGGCGCTCCCAGCCGGGTCGCGTGCCCGAGCGCCCTCTTAATGCCACCTTCGTCGGCGCTCACGACTACCAATTCGTCCTTTTGGAAATTCTGCCGATGGAAATATTCATTCAGCACGGGCGCTGCATACAAGTGATCGACCGGCACGTCGAAAAACCCCTGCAACTGCGCCGCGTGCAAATCCATCGCCAGCACCCGGTCCGTCCCTGCTCGCGCGATAATATTCGCCGTAAGCTTCGCCGTAATCGGCACGCGTCCGGCATCTTTGCGGTCTTGCCGCGCATAGCCAAAGTAGGGCAGCACCGCCGTTATGCGGTAAGCGCTCGCCCGCAGAAAGCTGTCGATCATGATCAACAGCTCCATGATGTTTTCGTTAACCGGCGGGCAAGTCGGCTGGATGATAAACACATCGCGCCCGCGCACATCTTCATCGATTTTGCAAGAAATCTCCCCGTCGGGAAAATTGCCAATACTGATCTTGCCCGGCGACAGGCCCAGGTAATCGCAAATCTTGTTGGCCAGGTTCGGGTTCGCCCGGCCGCTAAAGATTTTCAGATCATTCATGGCAAATTCGGCAATAGACGGCAATGCGGTCGCACCAAGCCCACACCAACTCGAAGCGCAAGCGAGGGGCGCCAATGGCCTCGCTTCGGCATTCAACATATCACGATCTGATTCACTCTCCTACTCCCCTAAGCAGACAACCCATGTCGTTATTAGTTCGCCATTTGCGCTTTTCCCAGCCGCACCGTCTCGATTTCTGCGTCCGACCATTTGCCGGCCCGCGCTTTGGCGATAATGGCCGCAAATGCCGCATGCTGCTCCTCAGTCAACTTGCCCTGCGAGAATTGTTTTTCGATCAATTTCTCGTTGGCATCCAGCCAATCGGTACGCTCGGCCGAAACCGCAGTCCGCAGCGATTCAATCAGCCTGCGGCTCTCCTTGGGAATTTGCGGCGGCCCGCCGCAGCCAGCAACCCACAGCGCAACCAAAAACAAAAAGCGACACAACAGCCGCCGCGATTGTCTCTTAGTTCGTCCCATCGTTGTAGGTCTCCCCTCCGTTGCGCGTCGACATCGCCAGCCACACCAACTCGTTGATCATTTCCGACGCGGTTCGCACGCCCCCGTCTCCCATCAAAATGTTGCACCCGCCGACGTGCTCCGAATACATTTCGTCCACATAGCCGACATAGTTGTTCGGCGGATGAATCACCGGCGGAGTCTCGTTTAAACCCGGCCCACTGTGCACGTTAATTTGCGGAGCCGCCGCGTCGCACCCTGCAAAGGCAAATGCAGGCGTTGGGCACGTTTGCGCCCCAGGCACAATACCAACCCAGGTCGAATCGCTGTGGATCGGCGTCTGCTCGCCAAAGAAAATTGTTCGGCTCGTGCCGTCGGTAATGTCTTTAATGTGAATGCGGCTGTTGCGGAAGAACACGCCGTTGGCTATTTTCGCCAGCGCATCGTCCTGCGTAATTTCCCACACGTCGTACTGCCCAGCATTGGCCACGTAGTTTGCCCTCGCGAACTGGGCCAACGTATTTCCGCTTTGGTCTTTCACCGCATAGGTTGCCGTCCCGTCGCTCACCGAGGGGCAGCGATACGTCGCCACATTCGTCGTCGCGGCCGCCGCGTTGGTCGGGTCCCAGCACGGCACGTTCAAATTGAGCGCCTGCTGGGCCGACTTTTCTTCGATATACGGCATCAGCAAACACAAACACGTCCAACCCGGCCCGGCATCTCCCGTATCCGTATTGGCTGCCCCCATCACTCCGCCAGCCTGCGATACGTAGCCGGCCGGAAACACCTTCTTCGCGCTATGATAGTTCTGCAGTGCCAACCCAATTTGCTTGAGATTGTTTTTGCACTGCGTCCGCCGCGCACTCTCCCGCGCCGCTTGCACCGCCGGCAGCAATAGCGCCACCAGCACGCCAATAATGGCAATGACCACCAGCAACTCGACTAGCGTAAATCCGCGCCGCAACTTCATCACATCCTCCCATCAAACAAGGCGCTCGCGCGCATACGCAAGCTCGAATGATCCGGACGCTAGGCGCGATCCGGCGGATTTAATCAGCCGCGGGGCGCTGAGCACCCGGTTTGAAACAACTTCTGGCCGCTAAACGCTGGGAGGAGCGCGGCAAAGTCGGTGAGAAGAGCGCCGGGCAATCAATCGATTCCGGCGCAGGCGGCAAAAGAAGTTCGCACACGCCCAGTTCGATCTCAACTGGCGGCGCGGCGGCAAATAACTGCCCCATCGATTGAAGCTGGCAAATCGGGCAGTGTTCAGAGTCGTGCTCGCCGGTCCCATGCTGGTCAGCACAGAAATTCGCGCCGGCTGCGACCGACTGCAGCGCACCAATCGCGACAGCCTGCTCATCGTTGCCGCCATGCTCCACCAGCAAGTGCAGACCTTGCCCTGCCAGCGAAATTACGCCGTACGAAAGCAGCGTCAGTCGAATTGCCAGTCGTTTCAGCGACATGCAGGAAATCGCATTCGAGGTCCGAGCGCTCAATGAAAACAGTCACCAACTCATTATTGCAACTCATTTGCACGCATCCCATACCATTTTATACGAAGCGGCTGATCGTGAAAATGCAAGCAAATCCCGCCACTACCGCAATATATAGCGCCACCGCGTTTCCCTCCTCCTCCGCCTCCGGCAGCAAATGCCCAGCGCCAATGAATAGAAATGAGCCGGCAAAGAAGCCGAGTAAATCGGCAATCACACCTTGCGAAATCGAGATCGAATTTGCCGCCATGCAACCGACCACCGGCGCAACAGCGTCGGCAATCAACCACACGATCGAATCGCGCAAGCGCCCCCACGATCCGAGTACAACCCCAACCGTCGATACGCCGTCGCCAAAATCGTGCGCGATCACTGCCACAGCCACGAGTGCGCCTAACTTCGAATTGGCCTGGAACGCGCTGCCAATTGCAAAGCCATCGAGAAAACTGTGCACCGTTAGCCCCAAAGCCGCCAGCGAGCCAAACGCCGAAGGTCCCTCTCGCCGCTCGTGCGCCGCCGCGCCGCGATGAATGAAAAACTCCAAGCTGTAATACACCAGAAATCCGAGGCACATCGCTTGAAACACTCTTGCCGCCGACGATTCGTTCGACTCGGCAACGATCTGCAGCGCGTCCGGCGCTAAATCGAGCAAGGCGGCGGCGATGAGCAATCCTCCCGAGAAGCCCATGATCAAATACAATCGACTGCGCCACCGCAGCACAAACAACCCGCCTAGCGCCGTGGAAAAAAATGTAACGATCGAAAGTGCAATCGCAGTCATAATTTTGCCAGTTCAGTCTCGATCCAATTCGGCCATCGCCCAAACAATTCCCAACCACCAACATACCAGCGCAAAAATGCCGGTGAGCATCTGACTCTTGCCAAACACTCACCGGCCAAACCTCTTCAATCGCTTCGCGGCCTTTTCAAGCCACCGCCGACAGCCGCCGTCCGCGCCGCCAAACACAAACTATTCCAGCCCCGCCCAGCATCAACAGCCAAAACGTCGCCGGCTCCGGCACCACTTGAAACGACGAATAATTATCCGCAGTCCAACTAATCGCCGTCGTCATGGCGCTGTCGAAAGAGCTTGGTTCCGGCGATGGATTATTTGCCGGATTGCCGTCATCGGCATCGAACAGAAGAAACACCGGATCGGATGGATCGATCGAAGTCGTATTGTCGGTCAGGCGAAACTGCAAAGCCAACAAATAAATGCCTTCCGCTGGCGTTTCGGCCCCAGCTTGCAACGAGGTAGAAGGATGCTGATGCAAAATATTGCCATCGATCTTCTGGCCCCAATGCAACCCCGTCTCAGGATTGGTCGAACCATCCACTGTCATGGCCGTCGTTGGTTGTCCCATGCGCACGACCGTCATACTGAGCGACGTTCCGGCGGCGACGGGAACAAAATTCGGGTCGCCCCCCGGTGTCGTATCAGTGCCGTTCCAATAAAAAAAGTTCGCGGCAACGGTTCCACCAGGCAGATCGAATACCAACCCATCGCTATACAAATTGCCGGCCGGCAATTCGGTTCCAGGCGACGGATTGGCCCTCGCATTCATTCCCGGTTCAGCGGCAATGAACGTGCTGCCGGATGGTCCCAAATCGACGCCCAAAACCTGCGGCGTCAGATAACCAAGATCGGTATTGCTGTCGTCATCCCAAATTCCCATCACAATTTTGCCGCCATTGGCGCGGGCCGATAAATCACCATCCTGCCCACTGGCACTCTGGGCGCGAGCGGCCCTGGCAATGGAACAGACGAAAATGCCCACCAAAATTGACCAACAAATCTTTCGAACATTCATGATTGCACTCTCCGAGTTATAAAAAATGGAATTAAGTATCGCTGCAATTGCTTACGGCCCAGGCGGCTTGGGAAACTCAAACGGTTGATTCGCCCAATCGTTGATGCGCGATGCCGAAATCAGTTCCACCCGCCCATCGCCGTACAAAAAGTTCGTGCCGCCACTATGACGATCGGTCGAAATGTCGGATTCAATCGTCTGCATCACTCGATGATGGACGATATTGGCCGGCTCGAACCATAGGAACGAGTGGATGTGATCCATGTCGTAAGGGTCGACGCCAACCGCCGTCGGATCCTTTGCGTCCGAAATTTCAAACATGATGATCGTCTTCGATTTTTCCTTCAGTTTGTTGAAGTTGATGAAATCCGTGACGTACTCTGGGGTCAGGTACGCGTTCATCACGTAGCTCGTCATCTTCAGCTTGTACCGATCG